>NZ_BOPG01000033.1 GCF_016863635.1 Virgisporangium aurantiacum
ACAGATTGAGCCGCCCCGCAAGGGGCGGCTCAATCTGCTTTTGGGGCAGATTTGCCATCAGCCAGCGGCCGATCCCGTACCCGCGGCGGGCCGGCGGAGCTGTCATTCCCGGCCCCGGGGGACGCAGGCCGGGCACGGTGACCGACTCGGCGCACTTGTCGGCCACCATCTGCGCGAGCGGAGCGGCAACTCGCCGGCTCTCTCTGCCGCGATCTTGGAATTCTATGGTTGTCATAGCGACCGCAAGATTCCAAGATCCGCGAACCGGGCGGACGTATGACTGTGGGCTCCCCGCTTACGCAGGGAGCCCACAGTGGCGTCTGGATCAGCCGCGCTTGAGGACCTCGGCGCGGATCTGGCGGAACAGGTCGGCGCTGTCGGTGGACGAGCGGTTGACGAAGATCCCCAGCATGAGGCTGCCACCGTCGGCCCAGCCGCAGACGGACAGGGCCTGGCCGCTGCTTGCCGTGGTGCCGCAGCGCATCTTGCCGCCCAGCGGGCCCGGGTCGACGTCTTCGACGCCCGAGGCCGCGAGTTCGCTGCTGAAGGCGTCGTCGAGTTCGCCCTCGGGGTCGGTGATCCGGCCGGTGGCGCCGACCAGGCCCACGGCCTTGGTGAGGTCGCCGCTCGGGGCGTAGTAGGCGGCCACGGCGCTGTCGGCGTTGGTGGCGGTCTTGATCTTCTGGGCGGTGTCGTTGGCGGTCTTGTTCAGCGTGGCGTTGTCGACCTTGGTGAGGCCGGCGACGGTTGCGGGAAGGTCGATCCGCGCGGGGTACTCGGCGGCCTCCGCGGAGGCGCTGGGCTCGGCGGAAGCGCTGGCGGTCGGGCCGGCCGTCGGTTCGTCGTCGTCACCGGAGGTGAAGACCATCGCGGTGCCGACGCCGACGAGGATCAGCAGGATGACGATGCCGCCGATCACCAGTGCCAGCATGCCGCCGCGGTTGGTGCGGGGGGCGGCCGGTGTGACGAACGACGGGGGCTGCTGGGGCGGGGCGTAGCCCTGGTAGCCGGGTTGCTGCATGGGGGGGTAGCCCGGCTGGGGGTACCCGGCGGGCTGCTGCGGTACGGCGCCGTAGTTCGGGTCGTAGGGCTGCTGACCCTGGTAGGGCTGGCCGGACATCGGCGGCTCGGTGGTGTACGACTCCTGCGAGTAGCCCCCGGTTTCGTAGCCGCTGTAGGGCGGGCCGCTGAGCGGAGGGTTCGGGGTACCGCCGTAACCCCCGTACTGGGGCTGCTGCTGTTCCGGCTGGCCGTTCCAGGGCTGGCCGGATGGGGGATAGGTCACGGGGGTCCTCCACGAGGCTTGGTGCAAGGTCTTTGTTCGAACGTAGCTGGTCGGCACACCCGTGCCCCGGTTCAGCCGATCAGGGCAGCCTGCCCGCGCAACGCGTCGAACAGGACGTTAATTCACCTATTGTCGCGGATCGGCACGCTTCCGACCTCGGCCGACTGTGCCCCGGTGCGGGTCGATCGGGTGGCGACATCCGCCGCGCCGGTGGGCTGACACATGACCAGGTAGCGGGCACGCACCTGGCGACGGCGGGCACGGCCCGCTCCGTAGACTCGCATTGTGACCGATACCTCGACCACCCAGCGACGCGAACTCTCCGCGCAGTACCAGCCCGCCGAAGTAGAGGAGCGGCTGTACCAGGGTTGGGTAGAGGCCGGCGTATTCCAGCCGCAGGGCGACGGCGAGCCGTTCAGCATCGTCATTCCGCCACCGAACGTCACCGGGTCGCTGCACGTCGGGCACGCGCTCGACCACACGATCCAGGACACCCTGATCCGCCGCCGGCGAATGCAGGGGTACTCGACGCTGTGGCTGCCGGGCATGGACCACGCCGGCATCGCCACCCAGAACGTCGTCGAGCGCCAGCTCGCCGGCGAGGGCGTCTCGCGGCACGACCTGGGCCGGGAGAAGTTCGTCGAGCGGGTCTGGCAGTGGAAAGCCGAGAGCGGCGGCAAGATCCTCGGCCAGATGAAGCGGCTGGGCGACTCGGTCGACTGGTCCCGCGAGCGGTTCACGATGGACGAGGGCCTTTCCCGCGCGGTCCTCACGATCTTCAAAAAGCTCTTCGAAGACGGCCTGATCTACCGCGCCAACCGCATCATCAACTGGTGCCCGCGCTGCCTCACCGCGCTCAGCGACATCGAGGTCGAGCACTACGAAGAAGACGGCGAGCTGGTCTCCATCCAGTACGGAGAGATCGTCGTGGCGACCACCCGGGCCGAGACGATGCTCGGCGACACCGCCGTGGCCGTGCACCCCGACGACGAGCGGTACAAGCACCTCATCGGCACGGAGGTCGAGCTGCCGCTCACCGGGCGGCGGATCCCGATCGTGGCCGACCCGCACGTCGACCCGGCGTTCGGCACCGGTGCGGTGAAGGTCACGCCGGCGCACGACCCGAACGACTTCGAGATCGGGCAACGGCACTCCCTGCCCAGCGTCACGATCATGGACGAGCGTGGCGTGATCACCGCGCCGGGTCCCTTCCAGGGCCTGGACCGGTTCGAAGCGCGACCGGCGGTCGTGGCCGCGCTGCGCGAACAGGGCCGGATCATCGCCGAGAAGCGGCCCTACCAGCACGCGGTCGGCCACTGCTCGCGGTGCTCCACGATCGTCGAGCCGCGGCTGTCGCTGCAATGGTTCGTCAACACGGGTCCGCTCGCGAAGGCCGCCGGTGACGCGGTGCGCGACGGCCGCACGCGCATCGAGCCGCCCGAGCTGGCCAAGCGCTACTTCGCGTGGGTCGACAACATGCACGACTGGTGCATCTCGCGCCAGCTGTGGTGGGGCCACCGCATCCCGGTCTGGTACGGGCCCAACGGCGAGATCGTGTGCGTCGGCCCCGACGAGGAGCCGCCCACCGGCGAGGGCTGGGAGCAGGACCAGGACGTCCTCGACACCTGGTTCTCGAGTGGGCTGTGGCCGTTCTCGACGCTCGGCTGGCCGGAGCAGACCGAGGATCTGAAGAAGTACTACCCGACCAGCGTTCTGGTGACCGGCTACGACATCCTGTTCTTCTGGGTCGCCCGGATGATGATGTTCGGCCTGTACGCCATGGACGGCCGGCAGCCGTTCGACGTCGTGGCGCTGCACGGCATGGTGCGCGACCAGTACGGCAAGAAGATGAGCAAGTCGTTCGGCAACGTCGTCGACCCGCTCGACTGGATCGAGCGTTTCGGCGCCGACGCCACCCGGTTCACGCTCGCCCGCGGCGCCAACCCCGGCGCCGACGTGCCGGTGAGCGAGGAGTGGTGCCAGGGCTCGCGGAACTTCTGCAACAAGCTGTGGAACGCCACGCGGTTCGCGCTCATGAACGGCGCGACCGTCGAGGGCGACATGCCCACAGAGCTGAACACCGTGGACCGGTGGATCCTGAGCCGGCTGCAGCACGTCACCGCCCAGGTCGACCAGTACTTCGAGACGTTCGAACTCGCCAAGGCGTGCGACACGCTGTACCACTTCGCCTGGGACGACGTCTGCGACTGGTACGTGGAGCTGTCGAAGCCGGTCCTGGCACAGGGCAGCGAAAGCACCCGGCGCGTCCTCGGCCACGTGCTCGACACCCTGCTGCGGCTGTTGCACCCGGTGATCCCGTTCGTCACCGAGGAACTGCGCTCCGCGCTGAACCCCGGCGGGGGGTCGGTCGTCGTCGCGGCGTGGCCGGAGGCGGAGAAGCGGTACCACGACGGCACCGCCGAGGCGGAGATGGACGCGCTGCAGCGGGTGGTCACCGAGGTCCGGCGGTTCCGCGCCGACCAGGGCCTGAAGCCGGGCCAGCGGGTCGTCGCGCGGCTCGACGGCCTCGCCGGTGCCGGGCTGGCGCCGCACGAGTCGCTGATCCGGTCGCTGGCCCGTCTTGATCTTCCCGAGGCCGAGTTCGCGGCCACCGCGACGCTCGCCGTGGCGGGCGGGGTCACCGTCGCGCTGGACACGCGGGGCTCCATCGACGTCGCCGCCGAGCGGGCGCGCCTCGCGAAGGACCTGGCCGCGGCCGAGAAGGAGGTCGCGCAGACCCGGGGCAAGCTGGGCAACGCGGCGTTCGTCGAGAAGGCGCCGGCTCCGGTCGTGGCGAAGATCAAGGACCGGCTGGCGACGGCGGAAGCCGACATCGCCCGGATCAACGCCCAGTTGGCGGCGTTGCCGGCATGAACGAAGAGTTCCGGCGGGTCGACGCCGAGCTGATGAAGCGCGGCTACACCCGCATGGTGTTCGACCTCGGGCGGATCGAGGCGCTGCTCGACCTGCTCGGCAACCCGCAGCGGGCGTACCCGTCCGTCCACCTGACCGGGACCAACGGCAAGACGTCGACGGCGCGGATGATCGACTCGCTGCTCCGTGCGCACGGGTTGCGCGTCGGTCGCTACACGAGCCCGCACATGTCGAGCGTGCGCGAGCGCATCAGCATCGAGGGCGAGCCGGTCGGCGAGGAGCGGTTCGTCGACATTTACCGCGAGGTGGAGCCCGTCGCGTCCTATGTGGACGGTGAGGCCGACGAGCCGTTGACGTACTTCGACATGACCACGGCGCTCGCCTTCGCGGCGTTCGCGGACGCCCCGGTGGACGTCGGGGTGATCGAGGTCGGACTCGGCGGCGTCGACGACTCGACGAACGTGATCCAGGCGCGCACGTGCGTCATCACGCCGATCGGGCTGGACCACACCGAGTGGCTCGGCGACACGCTCGAAGACATCGCGTTGGCGAAGGTGGGCATCGTCCACAAGGGAGCGACGCTGATCTGCGCCGCCCAGCCGGACGAGGCGATGGAGCCGATCCTGCGGCACTGCGCCGAGGTCGAGGCGACGATCGCCCGCGAGGGCACGGAGTTCGCGGTGCTCGCCCGCTCGCTCGCCGTCGGCGGGCAGATGCTGGCGCTGCAGGGACTCTCGGGCGTCTACGAAGGCATCTACCTGCCGCTGCACGGTGCGCACCAGGCGCAGAACGCGGCCGTGGCACTGGCCACCGTCGAGGCGTTCCTCGGTGCGGGGACGGTGCGGTCGCTCGACGCGTCGGTGGTACAGGAGGGCTTCGCGGACGTGACGTCGCCGGGCCGGCTGGAGCGGGTCCGCAGCGCGCCGACGCTGCTGCTCGACGCGGCGCACAACCCGGCCGGCATGAAG
Source organism: Virgisporangium aurantiacum (assembly GCF_016863635.1). Taxonomy (GTDB): domain Bacteria; phylum Actinomycetota; class Actinomycetes; order Mycobacteriales; family Micromonosporaceae; genus Virgisporangium; species Virgisporangium aurantiacum. Next base: position 5,128 of record NZ_BOPG01000033.1, read on the forward strand.
GCTCTGGTGACGGCGCTGACCGAGGAGTTCGACTTCCGCCGGCTGATCGCGGTGGTCGCGACGCTCGGTGACAAGGACGTGCGGGGCATGCTCGATCTGCTCGAGTCGGCCGTCGACGCGGTGGTCGTCACGAAGAACACGTCGCCGCGGGCGATGCCGGTCACCGAACTGAACGACCTGGCCGTGGACATGTTCGGCGAGGACCGGGTGCGCGCGGTGTCGAACCTGCCCGACGCGATCGAGCTGGCGGTGGCGCTGGCCGAGGAGGACCTCGAACTCGGCCTCGGCGGCGTCGGTGTGCTGGTGACGGGGTCGGTGGTCACGGTGGCCGACGCACGGAAGCTGCTGGTGCGGTGACGGAGCCGGCCCGCGGGCCTGAAAGGGCCGGATCAGACGGGACCGGATCGGGCGCGGCCGGGCCTGGATCGGCCGGCTCGGGCGCGGTGCGGCCTGAAGCGGCCGGGCCGGAGCGGCCGTCCGGGTTGCGTAATCCGCCGGCCGCGGTGCGGGGTGCCGGCGCGGGTGCGCTGGCCACGATGGCGCTCGTGCTGCTCATGGGCATCGTGCCGCTGATCAGGCTCGACGCGCCCGGTGCGGCGATCGTCGTGATCGCGGTGCTGGCCGTGGTGGCGATCGTCCTGTGCGGACTGCTCAAGCACGAGTGGGCCTGGTACGCGGCGATCCTGGTGCCGTCGGTGCTGATCGTGGCGGGCTTCCTGCACGTGGCGCTCGCCGTGCTCGGCGTGATGTTCGCCCTGCTGTGGGCGTACATGCTCCACGTACGGCGCACCGTGTTGCGCTGACTCAGCCGTGGATCTCCCAGTTCGTCACCGCCAGGGTGTGACCGTCGGGGTCGTGGAACGTGGCGGCCCACAGCTCCAACTGCTCCCCGTGGCTCACCACCCGCGGCGGGTGCACGAAGTCGAGACCCTTGTCGCCGAGTTCCCGGTAGGACGCCTGCACGTCGGGCACCTCCAGGGTCAGGTACACCACGCCCGGATCGGCCGGCCCCGGGTCGGCGGAAAGCTTCAGCAGCAACCGGGACTGGCCCCGGGCCAGCCGCGCCGAGTTCTTGCCGGTCTCGATCTCGGACAGGTCGAGGACGTCGCGGTAGAACGCCACCGACCGGCTCAGGTCGCGGACGAGCAGCGTCACGTTGACGCCGCTCGCGCCGAGGTTCGACAGGCTCATCGACGGCGCCGCCAGGAACGCGTCGCCGGACAGGTCCTCGTCGGTCTCGGGGTCGTCGGTCTCGGGGTCGTCGCTGCCGGCATCCTCGGGAGGCGCGGGGCGGTCGCGGGCTTCGGTCCGCGACGCACTGCCGTTGGACGCCGCACCGGCGCGGTCGCGGTCGATCCGCAACGGGACGACGTTGAACGGGTCGCCGGGGTCCTCGTCGCGGGTGGCCGCCGGCCGGGCGGTTCCGCCTCGTGCGGGTTCGGCCCGGGGGGCTGGGCGAGCAGTGCCGTAGCCGTTGGGACCGGTGTCCGGCACGTCGATCTCGAGCGCGTGGTAACTGCTCCGGTCGAACGTCATGCGGTCGGTTTCGCTGCGGTCGGAGTAGGCGTGGTCGTCGACGATCGAGCCGGTGAGCACCTCGCCGTACCCGCCCTCGACGGTGCCCGAGACCACTTCGGTGTGGTCGGGCTCGGGCCGTGACTCGGGCCGGATCGGCGTGGCCGCCGGCTGGGCGTCGGGCTGTGGGGCGAGTGGCCAGTCGGGCGGTGGCTCGGAGGGCGCCTCGGCCACGTAGACGGGGTTGATGCCGGAGGAGGCGCGGGGTTCGCCGGTTTCGGTGTCGGCCGACTTGCGTTGCCGCGGGCTGGGCCGGCGCAGGTGCGGGCTGGGCCGGCGGCGGGGCAGCGGCAGGGAGACGGGCGGGCCACCGGCTTCGGCCGCGAGCGGGGTGCCCGGGTCGGGAGCGTCGGACCCGCCACGGCGACCGCCCCAGCTGGCGCCACCCGGAAGCGAGGACCCGCCGGGACCCTGGCCCCCGGGACCGTCGCCGCCGGGACCGTCGCGATCGTCGTCGTCGAGGTCGTCCGGGCCGCCGCGCCGGCTGGCCCAGCCGGTGCCGCGTGGGCGGTCGTCGCCGGGGTCGTGTGGGCGGTCGTCGGCGGTGCCGTGCGGGTCGTCGGTGGTGGTGGTGGTGCTCAGTGGGCGATCGTCGGTGGTGGTGCCGGCCCAGAGGGGGCGGTTGCGGTCGTGGGCTCCTTGCTCCGTGGCCGGTGGGTCGTCGTCGGTCGGGTCGGTTGGGTCGTCGACGGGTGTGGGCGGGGCGGAGCGGTTGGCGACGGGGGTGCTGCGGACGGGACCGGCGGCGGTGTCCGGAAGGTCGCTGTCTTCGGTGTCGTCGGGCTCACTGGAAACCGGGGGAGCGGCGGTGGCCGGGGGGTGCTGGGCTTCGGGTTCGTCGGGTTCGTCGGGGTTGCGCCAGTATTCGTGGAGTTCTTCGTCGTCGGGGTCGTAGGTCTCGGTGACGAAGGCGCGGTTCTGGCGGTCGCGGTCGGCTCGGATGTTTCGGCCGAGGGGGTTCGGCGCGGGGGTGAACGGCGCGGGGTCGGGTTCGTCGAAATCGGGCGTTTCGTCGCGTGGGAGTGGGGGTGCGGCGGCCGAATTCGAGACGATCTTGGTCTTGGGGGCGCCGGGTGGTGGCGGGGCGGCCGGCTCGACGAGCATCGGGGCGGAGACCGGGGCGAAGTCCATGCCCGCGGCGGCGATGGTGCCGGAACTGGTCGGCAGGTTCGGTGGCGGCGTGGGCGGCGGGCCTACCGGCAGCGGGGGGAGGTCGTCGAGGAACTCGTCGGCGGGGAGGTCGTCTTCGAACTCGTCGTCGAGGTCGGCGGGGAGGTCCTCGACGTACTGGGGGTAGAGGTCCTCGCCGGCGGCCTGGGCGTGGGTGACGACCTTGTCCCAGAGCACGCGTACTTTCCGAGGATTGTTCGCGACCACCTCGACCGGGAGGGTGGCACCGTCGTCGGGCCATTTGCTCACCGGGACGGCCGGGTCGAGCACCCGCACGGCGACGCCGTCGATTCCCGCGGCGAACACCGACAGGTGCAACTCGCACCGGCCGACCATGCCCGACGAGGGCGGCGGCGAGGCGCTGTAGACGTGCGCGGTGCCGAAGATGTACTGGCGACCGGCGGACCGCACGGCGGTGAGGATCAGCAACGCCGGACCCAGCACGCCGACGGCCACACCCACCGCCATGATGCCGGGATTGCCGAAGCCGATGCCGTAGGACACGACGAACAGACCGAGTGCGCCGAGCGCGATCGCCATGAACCGGCGCCCGTACGACATGCTCAGCCGATTGCCGTTAGCCAATGTGACCTCCCACGGGCTCAGATTGAGGCTAGGCCCCTGGCGCGCACCGCGAAAGCCGACGCCGCGTTCACTTGCACGTATTTTGCGAAACCCCGTTCACCGGTAATGGGGATGAGGCGCCGCGGACGGCTCGGGTACGCTGGACGGACAGGCGTCGACCCGGCCATCACCGGCGAGCCTCCGGAAGAACGGGCCCTGTTGGCAGTTCGGTGCACACGGGTCCTATTAGAACCGGACGGGGCGGCCCGTCACAGCCGGCCGATGAGCGGCCATCCGCGCCAAGCGGATGGCAAGCGGGGTGGTACCGCGGGCCAGACAATGGGCTCGTCCTCGCACGTTGAGTAGTAGCAACGCGAGGAGCCACCGATGTCATATCCGAAGCACGTCGAGAAGGCGGGCGTACCCGCCAGCCCCGACCTGCCCGCCGTCGAGCGGGGCGTGCTGGAACACTGGAACGCCGACGGCACGTTCGAGGCGAGCGTCGAAGCGCGCCCGGCCGGCACCAACGGGTCCAATGAATTTGTCTTCTACGACGGCCCGCCGTTCGCCAACGGCCTGCCCCACTACGGCCACCTCTTCACCGGCTACGTCAAAGACGTCGTGCCGCGCTACCAGACGATGCGCGGCAAGCACGTCGAGCGCCGGTTCGGGTGGGACACCCACGGCCTGCCGGCAGAGGTCGAGGCGGAGAAGCAGCTCGGAATAACCTCCAAGGCGGAGATCCTGGCGCTCGGCGTCGACAAGTTCAACGCCGCCTGCAAGGAGTCGGTGCTGCGCTACACCAACGAGTGGGAGCGCTACGTCAACCGGCAGGCCCGCTGGGTCGACTTCGACAACGACTACAAGACGCTCGACCTGCCGTACATGGAGAGCGTCATGTGGGCGTTCAAGACCCTGCACGACAAGGGTCTGGTGTACGAGGGCTTCCGCGTGCTCGCCTACTGCTGGCGCTGCGAAACCCCGCTGTCGAACACCGAGACCCGCATGGACGACGTGTACCAGGACCGGCAGGACCCGGCCCTCACCGTCGCCTTCAAGCTGGAGACGGGCGAGAACCTGCTCGCCTGGACCACCACGCCCTGGACGCTGCCGTCGAACCTGGCGCTCGCGGTGGGCCCCGACATCGAGTACGCCGTGTACGAGGAGAACGGGCAGAAGTACATCCTCGGTGCCGCCCGCGCGGGCGCGTACGAGAAGGAACTCGCCAACGCCACGAAGACGGGAACGGTGCTCGGCAGCGAACTCGTCGGCCGCAGGTACACGCCGCTGTTCGACTTCCTCGTGGAACCGGCCGGCCCGAACGCCTTCCAGGTGCTCGGCGCCGACTTCGTGTCCACAGAGGACGGTACCGGCGTGGTGCACATGGCACCCGCGTTCGGCGAAGACGACCAGACCGCCTGCAACGCCGCCGGAATCCCGACGGTGGTGACGGTCGACGACCACACCCGGTTCACGTCGCTGGTGCCGCCGTACGAGGGCCTGCAGGTGTTCGACGCGAACAAGCCGGTGACGCGCGACCTGAAGGCCCGCGGTCTCGTGGTGCGCCACGACACCTACACCCACTCGTACCCGCACTGCTGGCGGTGCGCCACACCGTTGGTCTACAAGGCGGTGTCGAGCTGGTTCGTCGCGGTAAGCACGTTCCGCGACCGGATGGTGGAGCTCAACGAGCAGGTCACCTGGGTGCCCGGGCACGTCAAGGACGGCTCGTTCGGCAAGTGGCTGGCCAACGCCCGCGACTGGTCGATCAGCCGGAACCGGTTCTGGGGCTCGCCGATCCCGGTGTGGAAGAGCGACGACCCGCAGTACCCGCGCGTCGACGTCTACGGCTCGCTCGACCAGCTCGAGGCCGACTTCGGGGTTCGCCCCGACGACCTGCACCGGCCCGGCATCGACGAGCTGACCCGGCCCAACCCGGACGACCCGACCGGTCGCTCCACCATGCGGCGGGTTCCGGAAGTGCTCGACTGCTGGTTCGAGTCGGGGTCGATGCCGTTCGCCCAGGTGCACTACCCGTTCGAGAACCGCGACTGGTTCGAGCACCACTACCCGGGCGACTTCATCGTCGAGTACATCGGGCAGACCCGCGGCTGGTTCTACACCCTGCACGTGTTGGCGACGGCGCTGTTCGACCGGCCGGCGTTCCGCACGTGCATGGCGCACGGCATCCTGCTCGGCGAAGACGGCCGGAAGATGTCGAAGAGCCTGAAGAACTATCCGGACGTGCAGGGTGTGTTCGACACGTACGGCTCCGACGCGATGCGCTGGTACCTGTTGTCGTCACCCGTGTTGCGCGGCGGCGACATGCCGGTGAAGGACAGCGGCGTGCGCGACTCGGTGCGTCAGGTGCTCCTTCCACTGTGGAACGTGTGGTCGTTCTTCTCGTTGTACGCCAACGCGGAGAACTACGACGCCGTCGCGCGAACCGACTCCACGCACCTGCTCGACCGGTACGCGCTGGCGAAGACGGCCGACCTCGTGGAAACCGTCACCGCGCAGATGGACGCGTACGACATCTCCGGTGCGTGCGCGTCGGTGCGGTCCTACCTGGACGCGCTGACGAACTGGTACGTGCGACGGTCGCGCGACCGGTTCTGGGCCGGCGACCGCGACGCGTTCGACACGCTGTACACGGTGCTCGAAACCCTGTGCCGGGTGGTCGCGCCGCTGGCGCCGCTGACCGCGGAGGAGGTGTGGCGCGGGCTCACCGGCGAACGGTCGGTGCACCTGCGGGACTGGCCGACCGCGGACGCCATGCCAAAAGACGCCGAACTCGTCAGGAGCATGGACGCCGTCCGCGACGTCTGCTCGGCGGCCCTGTCGCTGCGCAAGGCGAAGGGGCTCCGGGTGCGGTTGCCGTTGCCGGCGCTCACCGTGGCCACGCCGCGCGCCGAGGAACTGCGGCCGTTCAAGGATCTGATCGCCGACGAGGTCAACGTCAAGACCGTCGACCTCACGGCCGACCTCGCCGGGCACTGCGAACAGGTGCTGACGCTCGTGCCGCGGGTGCTCGGGCCGCGCGTCGGCAAGCAGGTGCAGGTGGTGATCAAGGCGGTCAAGGCCGGCGACTGGGAACTCGTCGACGGTCAGCCGGTGGCCGCCGGGGTCACGCTGGCCGAGGGCGAGTACGAGCTGAAGCTCGTGGCGGCCGACGCCGACCACTCGGCCCCGTTGCCGGGCGGCGAGGGGGTGGTGGTGCTCGACACCGCGGTCACCCCGGAACTGGCCGCGGAGGGGCTGGCGCGCGACGTGGTGCGCGTCGTGCAGATGGCCCGCCGCGATGCCGGGCTGGCGGTGTCGGACCGGATCACGCTGAGCGTGGAGGCACCCGGCGAGGTCGGCGACGCGGTGCGGGCGCACAGCGCGTTCGTGGCGGCGGAGACGCTGGCGGAGCGGGTGGAAACAGCACCGGTGGAGTCAGGGTTCGAGGGCGAAGCCGGCGACGGCGTGGCCGTGCGGGTGCGGGTCCAGAAGGTGTGAGCGCAAGGGAGACGGCCCCCGGGCCGTCTCCCTCAGCTCTTGTTGACGTTCCAGACGGTGAACGCGTTGCCGTCGGTGGCGCAGGCGAGGTGGAAGTAGTCGCCGTGGCAGGTGCCCGGCCGCACGGTTTCCTCGCTGGCCTCGGTCTTCCCGTCGTCGCCCATGTAGATCGAGACGATCTCGACCGTGTGCGGAGCGAGGTCCGATCCGGGGACGAACACCACGTGACCGTTGCCGAGCGCCCAGAGCTGCCCGCCGTACTTCTTCGCCGTGCCGTCGGCGGTCTCGACGGTGGTGGTGAACGCGGCGTCGCCCTCGGTCGAGGTCACCAGGATCCAGCCGAACGGGCTGCTCTTCTCGTCGGCCACGGCGCCCGGGATGTTCGCGAACGGCACCTTGGCGCGGAAGGTCTTGTCGGCGCCGGCGAACGTGGCGATCTCGCGGGTCGACGCGTCGTCGCCGACCTGGTCGATCACGCAGCTGATGCCGCGGTTCTGGTTGCAGCTGCCGATCCACAGCGGCTTGCGGTTCGCCGGGCCGCGGGTCAGCTGCGGGACGCCGGTGCCGTTGAAGACCTGGTACTCCAGCTTGTTCTCCACGTAGTAGAGGAGGTTGTCCTCGGGGTGGAGGTGGACCAGGTTCGGCGGCGTGGCCGGCGGCACCTTCTCGACGGCGTACTTGATCTCGTTCTTCGCGATGTCGTAGAGGTACAGCACGCCCTCGTTGTTGAGGACGCCGACCTTGTCGGTGGAGTGGCGCAGGTCGGAGAGCAGCCGGGCGCCGGGCGGCAGGTTCTGCGGAGCGTTCTCCTTGGGGGTCTTGCCGGCGACACCCGATTTGATCTTGCCAGCGCTCGGCGCGTAGACCACGTAGTCGAGGTTCTGCGTGAACCGGTCGAACCGGTGGAGCATGACGTCGTCGTCCTTGCCGAGCGTCAGCGTCGTGTGCAGGTCGTCGACGCCGTTGGTGAGCTCGACGTACTTCTTCCCGTCGGCGGTCGGCTTCGAGATGACCGCGATCCAGTTGTCGAGCATCCGGGCGCTCGCCCACTCGCCCTTGACCGTCGACCGGTGCCGCCGTTCCGCGCCGGTGGCCAGGTCGACGGTGACCACCTCGACCGTCCCGTCGGTGCGCTGGCCGATCGCGTAGGCCTTGGTCTCGGCGGCGAACGCCTGCCGGAACCCGTTCGGGGCGAGGTCCGGGATCGTCGTCGTCCGGGGATCCGCGAGGGTGGGCGTGGTGAAGTAGTGGTCGTAGACGTAGTAGCCGGCGGCCACGAAGCTGAGCACCAGCACCGGTACCAGGAGAAGGGCCGCCCAGAGCCACTTCCGGCCGCGCCGGGCCCGGCGGGGCCGCGGCGGCGCAGGATGACCCGGCCCGGGGTAGCCGGGGCCGCGCGGCGGCGAAAACCCGGGCGGGACCCCGGGTGGACCGCCAGGGGGTCCGCCCGGAAGGGTCGAGACGGGCAGCGCTGAGACGGGCATCGCGGTGGGCGGCCCGGACGACGGGACGGCCGACACCGGCATGCCGCCGGACAACGACGTCGCGGTGACGGACGCGGGCGCGGGCCGCTGGGCCGGGACCGTCGGCGCGGCTGCCCCGGCGACGGCGCCCTCGGCCACCGGCAGTTCCGGCTGCTCCAGCACCGTCGGCGCGATGCCCGTGTACGTGTGCAGGAGCCGGCTGACCAGCGGCACCCGGCTCGTGCCGCCGACCAGGAAGATGCCGGTGAGCCGGTCGGGGGTGAGACCGCTGCGGTGCAGGGCGGTGGTGAGCTCGCCGGTGGCCCGGTTGAGCAGGGGCGTGGCGAGCTGTTCCAGTTCGTCGCGGGTCAGGTGCAGCGACGCGCTCACGCCGGGCACCGCGATGGGCGCGGTGGTGGCCCGGGACAGCATCTCCTTGGCCGCGCGCACGTCGTCCCAGAACATCCGCCGGTTCCGCCGGGCCAGTTCGTCGGTCGGCCGGCTGATCTGGGCCCACACCTGCGGATGCTGGGCCGCGAGGAGCTGTCCCAGGTGGTTGACGATGGCCGCGTCGATGTCGAGGCCGCCCAGATCTTCGGCGCCACCGGCGCCGACCACGGTGAACGTGGCGCCGTCGTTGCGGACCAGCGCGACGTCGAGCGTGCCGCCGCCGAAGTCGAAGATCGCCAGGACGTGGCCGGGCGGCACCGGCTGCCGCAGCGTCTCGGTGAAGTACCGGGCGGCGGCGATCGGTTCCGACATCAGGGTGACCGGTGGCCAGCCGGCCGCGGCGGCGGCCTGCTGCAGCCGTTGGCGGCGGTGGGCGCCCCAGGCGGCCGGGCAGGTGATCACCGCGGGCGGCAGGTGCCCGAGGGTGTCCTGCACCGCCCGCGCGACGGCCCGCAGCGGTGCGGCGAGGACCTCGACGATCGGCAGTTCCCGGTCGCCGAGGAACAGTGCGTCCTCGTCGATGCGCCGCTTGGGGTTGGGTTCGTAGCGGGCCGGGTCGAGCTGGGCCATGCGTTGGGCGTCGCGACCGACGTGCAGGGAGCCGTCGTGGTCGAGGAAGACCGCGCTGGGCAGCACCGGTTGGCCGTCGAAGAGCACGGGCCGGGTGCGGCCGTCGGGCCACCGGACGATCGCCACCGTGTTGGACGTGCCAAGGTCGATTCCCACGGCATAGCCACTGCTCATGGCGCCTCCCCCGCGCAGCACAGAACCCGCGCGAGCATACGGGCCGGAACTTCTATTGCGGTCGGCGGGCGTAACGCGCGACGTACTCCTGCCCGGTCAGCTTCGCGATCTCGTGCATCAGCTTCGCCGTGACCTCGCGCATCAGCTTGGCGTTCGCGGCTTCCTTCTCGTACGGGGAGAGGTCCATCGGCTCGCCGAAGACGACCTCGCAGCGGGCCAGCTTCGGCAGCCGCGCCCCGATCGGCTGGATGCGGTCGGTGCCGATCAGCCCGACCGGCACGATCCTGGCGCCGGTGTCGAGGGCCAGCTTGACGGTGCCGGGCCGGCCGCGGTGCAGGCGTCCGTCGGGGGAGCGGGTGCCCTCCGGGTGGATGCCGAGGACGTTGCCGGCCTTCAGGACGGGCACCGCGGCGTCGATGGCGAGCAGCGCCTCCCGGCCGCCGGTGCGGTTGACCGGGATGTTGTTGAGCCCGGTGAGCAGCGGGCCGAGGATCCGGTGCTGGAAGTACTCGGCCTTGGCGAGGTAGTACACCGGCCGTGGGCACACCATCGGCACCACGATCGAGTCGACCACCGACAGGTGGTTCGCCGCCAGGATGACCCCGCCGTCGGTGGGGATGTTCGAGATCCCCCGGACCCTGGGACGCCACACCATACGCAGAACCGGTGAAACCGTGAGCTTCCCGAACGTGTACAGCGCGGACAACCCGGTACCCCTTCGTCGTGCGATCGTGGGCAGTGTGACCGACGATCGGCTGCACCGGTATGCGACAAACGTCACCGCCGACGTCCGTGACCCCGCGGTGGTCGACGCGTTCGCGCGAGTGCCGCGCGAACACTTCGTGCACGCCGTCGTCGATGAGGACGGCCGGCCGGTGCCGGTCACCCTGGAACAGGTCTACTCCGACGAGGCGCTGGTGACCAGGGTCCACGACGGGCGGCCGAGCAGTTCCAGCTCGCAACCGTCGCTGATGGCCCAGATGCTCGCCGAACTGCGGCTGCGGCCGGGCCACCGGGTGCTCGAGGTGGGGACCGGCACCGGCTACAACGCGGCGCTGATCGCCACGATCACCGGCGCCCCGGTGGTCACCGTCGACGTGCAGCCCGACGTGATCGCCGAAGCCACCGCGGCGCTCGCCCGGGTCGGCGTCTCCACCGTGACCGCGCTGCTGGCCGACGGGTACCTCGGCGCGCCCGGATACGGGCCGTTCGACCGGATCGTCGCCACGGTCGGCGTCGGTGGGGTGCCGCCGTCGTGGCTGGAACAACTCGCCCCCGACGGGCTGATCCTGGCCCCGATCGAGCACGGCGGAATCCAGCCGTGCGTGTCGGCCACGGTCTCACCGGACGGCCTGGCCGGCCGGGGCGCGCTGCGGTCGGGGTTCATGCTGGCGGCCGGCGCGCTGCACCCGCGGGCCACGCCACCGGCGACGATCACGATGCCCGAGCCGTCGGTCACGGTGCCGGTGCCACCGGTGGCGACCCGTCACTACTACGAGCTGTGGTTCGCGCTCGCGGCCTGGGACGCCCGCGTCGAGCGCCGGTACGCGGAGGGGCTGGTCGAGGGCGTGTGGCCGGGCCCGGCGACGGCGTGCACCGTGGTGGATCCCGCCGACGGGTCGGTGGTGGTCGCCCTCGACGCGCTGTACCCGGTGGGCGCGACGCCGGAGTTGGTGGATCATGTCCGATCGCTGGTCGGCCGATGGCACGCCGCGGGCGGTCCGGCCGTCTCCGACTGGCGCTGCGACTTCACGTTCGGCGACGGCCTGTGGCTTCCCACCGGGTGGCGAACCGAGGCGCCCGGACGTGCGCCGACCCCGTAGGATCGCGGCCGTCAATGTAGGCCGGGGGGACCAATGGCCAGCGGGTATGCGGTCGGCATCGATCTGGGCACGTCGAACACCGTGGCGATCGTCCGGTGGCCCGACGGTCGTACCCGTCCGGTGCTGTTCGACGGGCAACCGGTGCTGCCCAGCGCCGTCTTCCTCGACCAGGACGGCACCCTGCGCGTGGGTCGCGACGCCCAGCGGATGGCCCAGCTCGACCCGGCCCGGTACGAACCCAACCCCAAGCGGAGCATCGACGACGACGCGCTGTTCCTCGGTGACCGGGAGCTGCCGATCGTCGACGTGCTCGCGGCGCCGCTGCGGGCGGTCGCCCGGGCCGTCACCGACACCGTTGGCCACCTGCCGCCGGCGGTGATCACCTGCCCGGTGGCGTGGGGCAGCGCCCGCAAGGGCCGGCTTCAGCAGGCCGCTTCCCGTGCCGGCTGGCCGCCGGTGACCGTGGTGCCCGAGCCGATCGCGGCGGCCCGGTACTTCACCGAGACGCTGCGCCGGCCGATCCCGCCGGGCAGCACGCTGGCGATCTTCGACTTCGGCGGCGGCACCCTCGACGTCGCCCTGGTGCGCAACGACGGGGCCACCTTCACCGTCGTCGGCACCGGCGGCGCGGAGGACCTCGGCGGCCTCGACATCGACGCGGCCATCGTCGCCCACCTGGGGCAGTTGCTGGCCGTGCAGCACCCGCAGGTGTGGGCCCAGATCAGCCAGCCGACCGACGAACTGGCCCGGCGGAACCGGCGGATGTTCTGGGACGACGTCCGCGCCGCCAAGGAGATGCTGTCCCGCTCGAACAACGCGCCGATCCCGGTGCCCGGCGTGAGCGCGTCGCTGCACCTGACCCGCGACGAGCTGGAGCAGCTGGCCACGCCGCTGCTGCGCCGGGCCACCGGTGAACTGACCCGCGCCCTGCGCCAGGCCAACCTCACACCCGCTCAGCTCAGCGGGATCTTCCTGGTGGGCGGCACGAGCCGGGTCCCGTTGCTGAGCCGGATCCTGCACGCCGAGAACAACGTCGCACCGACGGTGCTGGAGCAGCCGGAACTTCCGGTGGCCGAGGGCGCCGTCGCGGGTGGGGTGGCCGCCGCGTCCACGCCGACGCAGGCACCGGTGTCGGCGTCCCCGGCCGTGCCGGTGTCGGGAACGCCGGTGTCCGGGCTGCCGGTGTCGGGAACGCCGATCTCGGGGTCACCCTCCTCGGGAATGCCGTCGTCGGGAATGCCGTCCTCGGGAATGCCGTCGGGAATGCCGACCCAGGTTCCGCCGCGACCGGTCCCGAGGCCGTACACCAACGTGGGTCCACCCCCGCCCCGTCCCATGCCCGCCGGGCCGATGTGGGTGACGACCGGGCCGCCGCCGCGCCCGCCGCGCCGCTACCGGGCCTGGCCGTGGCTGCTCACGATCGCGCTCGTCGTGGGCGGCCTGTGCTACGGCGGTTATCTGGTCTACCAGGCCCAGACGGTCGAGCCGTTCGCGAAGGAACACACGATCACCATCGCCGACCTGGCGCCGACCGGTCTGCACCAGATGGTCGTCACCGCCTCGACGGCGTACGCGATCGGCCAGCACACCGACGGCTCCGTCGAGGTGTCGACGGTCAACCTCGCCACGGAGGCGAAGCACTCGTACAGGTCGGCGCCGGCCGGTGGGTGGACCGTCGCCGTTCAGCTCGGCGACTGGGTGGCGGTGGTGTCCGTGCCCGCCGCGGACGGAAGCCGGCAGATGTTCGTGGCCAACCCCGTCACCGACGAGTCGGCGACGGCCACGCTCGGCAACGGCGAACTGGTGACGCTGCAGGGCACGAAAGGCGGCGGGGGAACCGCCCTCGAATACGTCACCCACTCGGCGGCCGCCAACACCGCGCGGTACGGCACCGTCGACAGCAAGAGCAACGTGCCGGGCACACCGATCGGGCTGCCGGGCGGCTCCCGGCCGCTGTACAGCGAGAACGGAACGTTCTTCATCGACGGCGCCGGCAAGGTCTACCGGTTCTCGTCGGCGGGGTTGCAGGCGACGCAGGCGAAGGTGCCGCCGGGGCATCCGACCACGTTGATCGAGTACGACTACGACCGCAGCGCCCTCCTCCTCGCCGAGAGCAAGCTGGGCTACCAGGTGCTCCGGTCGGGATCCCCGATCTACCAGGGTCCGACCGACCGCCAGCCGGTGTGGATGGGTTTCTGCGGTGCCGACGACGACGTCTGCGTGATCGACGAGAGCCCGAACTCGCCGGTCAGCCGCGAGTTCGTGCAGATCGAAACCGGCTCCGAGCAGCGCACCCCGGTGCCGTACGCGGCGGTGTCCTACCGGGTGCCCGGCCTGTCGTACGGCACGGACAACTTCATGATCGTCCCGGCATTGCAACAGGACAAGTTCAGCTCGATCGTGGTCGAGCCGACGCGGGGGTTGAACCACATCTATGACAGCGAGGTGCTGCTGCTCGCCGACGACCTGAACGGCGGTGACATCGACGCCCTGATGCTGCCCACCCATCCCTTCGGCGCGGCAGCCGACTGGGATGCGATCCCGCAGTCGTTGACGGTGACCGGCCTCGACCTCGACGGGGACAACCGGAAGACACTGGGCCAGGTGACCATCCGCCGGGCCAGCTGCGACGTTGCCGCCAGCCGCCTGGCCTGCGCCACCGCGACCGATTTCCAGGTATGGAAGATCGGGCGGGGATAAGCCGTTGACCGCGGCTGTTAGCGTGACTCATAGTTGTTAACGGCCACCCGGCCGACGAGGCCTTACACGCAGCCCATAATAATGGGCCAGATTGAGATTCTGGTTTATTCAGGCTTCGTCACTCGGGTGGCATTTCTTTTGTCATTACACGGGGATTCAACGTCGCCATGAACCTGCCAGCCGAAGACCGCGGCGCCGCCGACCGCCTGCTCCACCTGGTGCTGAACTCCGGCGCCCACCTGTGGCACAACCGGCCGGGCATCGACAGCAACGGTCAATGGCTCCCGGCCACGCGCGGCCGCCGGCAACCCGGCGCTGCGTTGTCGGCGCTCGCTCCGCTCGCGCGGGCCCCGGGGCCCGAGGAGGCGACGTCTTCCCTCGTCGCTCCGGTCGCTGCGCTCCCTGCGCTCCTCAGTACAGACGCCGCCGGCCCCGGGGCCAAGCGGGTGGCACCTGGGCTGTTCGCGCCCGCGGCGGTGCACCTCTACGGCACACTGCTCGACATCTACCGTCTCGACCCCGAACTCGCCGCCCGGTTCGCCAGCTACGCCGCCACCGAGAGCGACTGGCGTGACCTGCAGGTGTGCCTGGCCGCGCTGATGCTGGTGCAGCACCGCACCGGCGCGCCGGTGCACGACGACGACGGTTCGGTCGCCTTTCACGACGACGACTATCGCGGGGTGGGCGTCGCGATGATGCTGCGCCTCGGCGACCGGTCGATGACGCCCAAGCAGGTGCTCCGGGTCGCCCACCTGCTGGAGACGCCCGAGATCGCCGCGCTCAACCGGTCTGCCGGATTTGCCGACCCGGCGGGCCGCAAGCCGCCGCTCGGGCGGTGGCCCGCCGCCGCCCGGCGTTGGCTCGCGCACCGCGAGCGCAACGCCCCGCTGCTCGACGGCCTGGTCAAGGCCGGTTACAAGGAGACGATCAAGGCGCTGGCCCGCAAGTGCGGCTACAAGCCGGCCACCGACCGGTTCTTCAGCGTGCTCGGCTGGGCGCAGAAGCAGGCCGCCGGCGGGCACCGCACCGTGGGCGTCGGCGGCGACCTGGTGCTCCAGCGCCGCGAGCGGTTCGACGGGCTCGGCGAGGCCGAGATCTGCGAGCGCATCGTCGCGGAGAAGCTGTCGTTCAAGGAGACGGTCGGCCGGCTGCCGGCCGGCGTCGGCCTCACGCCGGCGATCATGGTGACACTGCTGCCGTCGCTGAGCGACCGGGACGTCCGCATCCTGACGCCCACGCTGGAGAGCCTCGGCCTGCTCGCCGACGCCGAGATCCGTGCCCGCTGGGAGAAGGCCCTGCTCTCGGCCACCGACCAGCGGTCGTTGAACGTCGCCCGCAACGTGCGCGGTGCCGACGTGCGCGAGTCGCTGGAGGTCGCCGCCGAGGCCGCGGTCGCCAGCGCGGTCAGCGACGCCGTCGCCGACGAAGACGTGCACGTGTTCTTCCTGGTCGACAAGTCGGGCTCGATGGAGGGCGCGATCGCGAAGTCGAAGGAGACGCTGGTCCGCATCCTCGCCGGCTTCCCGCCGGAGCGGCTGCACATCGCGACGTTCGACACCATGGGCCGGGTGCTGCGGCCGAAGGTGACCAGCCGGGCCGGTGTCACGCACCTGCTGTCGTCGGTCAACGCCGGCGGCGGCACGCTGCACGGCGCCGCGCTGCGCGCGCTTCGCGTGGCCGAGGTCGAGATCCCGGCCGGCGCGGCGCTGATCGTGATCGTGGTCGGCGACGAGGCCGGCGAGAGCGGATCGGGATTCGCCGAGGCGTTCCGGAGCTACGGCTACCGGCCGTCGGCGATCGCGTTGATCGTCAATGTCGACAGCAGTTGGCAGCGCGGCAGCACGGTGCGCGACGCGTCGCACGATCTCGGCGTGCCGTTCAGCGAGGTCGAGGTGGGCCAGTTCGACGATCCGTACCAGGTGACGCGGGTGCTCAAGACGCTGCTCGACGCGCCGGTGGCCGATCGGTCGCGCCCGGCTGCCTCGTACCCGTGGCTCGACAAGGTGTTGGCAACTCCCCTCCTCACGGCGACATGACCGAGCGGAGCGAGGTCATCATTTGGCTCAGTGGAGCCGAGGAGGGCGCGGAGCGACCGCCTCGGCGGCATGGCCGCAGGTCGCGGAGCGAGCTGCGGCCATGACGGATTACAGGCGATTCCTGAAGCACGAGGCCGAGACGATGGTGCTGCCGTACCTCGGCGGCCCCTACGTCGACACCCGCGACCGGCGGCTGCGGGCGTCCGGCGCCACCTCCACCGGGTACTGGCGGTTCGAGGTCAGCGGGCGCACCGCGACGGCGGTCGAACCCGCCGACCCGCCCGACCTGAGCGACCTGCCCGCGGTGCGCGGCTACTGGGTGGCCGGCTATCTGGTCGGTGAGCGGGCCGTCGCGTACCGCCTCGCGATGGGGCCGGACACCGATCCGATGCGGTTCGCGCCGGTGATCGCGCGGCGGTGGCCGGGCGGGGCGTTGCTGTACGACACGGAGGACTTCGAGACCGGTGTCGAAGACCGGGTGCGGGCCGTGTTCGAGCAGGGTACCGAGCAGGGCGTGAACGGCTCGCTGACGGCGATCTCCGGCGTGCCGGCGCCGTTGCGGGCGGCGTTCGGGTACGCCGTCATGCTGCGGGTGGCCACCGCGCTGGGTGTGCCGATGCGGCCGGTGCAGTTGCGGTGGCACATCGGTGAACTCGTCGCGGTGGGCGACGTCGCGGCCCGCCGGATCCTCACGGCCGCGCAGGAGCGGCGCTACGCCGAGCCGAACCACGTCGAGGAGTGGCGGGCGCAGCGCACCGACGCGCGGCTGCGGCCCACCTCGTCGCGGGAGCGGGTGCTGGAGCGGGCCGAGGCCGCCCTGTACGGCGCCGGCGCGGTGCTGCGCGACAGCCGGTGGCTCAGCGGCGACCTGCTCGAGGTGCGGTACGACTTCATGGACGACCGGTTCGTCTCGGTGGTCGACGGTGAGTCGCTGCGGGTGGTCGACGCCGGGATCTGCCTGGCCGGCGCCGACCGCCGGGTCACACTGGAGAGCCTGCCGGGCGTGATCGCCGAGGCGATCCGCACGTTCCAGTTGGAGATCACCGCGTGGTGACTGCGTCTTGTTAGTCACCGAGGTGTGCTTTTTATTGGACGCCGAGGGCACGGTGCTGTGGCGCGACTCCTCCGGCGACCCGTCGGCGTTGCCCGACTCGCGGGAGCGGTGGTCCGCGATCTGGGCCTGTCGCGACGCGCTCGCCGAGGTGGCCCACTCGCATCCCCGCGGCCCGTTGGCGTTCTCCGCCACCGATCTGTCCACTATGGACGCCGTCGACGCAGCCCTCGGCCGCCCGCTCGGATACGCCGTGGTGACACCGGAAAACCTGCTGCGCCGACGGCCCGATGGCACCACCCTGATCGAGGACGTCGAACCGGCGTGGGTTCTCGACCTGCGCCGGGCATCCGGACTGGGGGGATAGGGCATGGCGATTCTGAACGTGACGTACAGCGGCCGCTCGGCCGACGTCCCGTGGGACGTCGACGACAAGCTCAGCGACGCCGAGGTGAAGCGCGTCGCGGCCGAGGCGATGCGCGAGCGGGCGATGCGGCGCGCGCTGCATACCGACACCGCGCAGCCGGGCCTGTTCGCCAACTTCGTCGTCGACCGGATCCACGGTCCCGACGGGGTGCTGCGGCTCTACCTGCGGCCGAAGGTGCCGTTCGGGTGTTGATTCTCTTCTGCGGCGCGGGCGCGCTCGGCTCCACCGCCGTCACCCTGTGCCGCACGCTGCCGGCGAAACTGTCCATTGTGGACTTCGACCGGGTGGAGTCGAAGAACCTGCTGTCACAGGCGTTCACGCGCCAGGCGGTCGGCCGGAACAAGGCCGAGGCGCTGAAGTTGCAACTGCGCACGTTCTACGGTGTCGACGCGACGGCGTATCCGGTGCGACTCACGGCCGACAACGTCGCCACCGTGGCCGCCGGTGCCGACCTGCTCGTCGACTGCTTCGACAACGCCGCCTCGCGGCTGGTGGTGCGCACGTTCGCGGCCACGGCCGGAGTGCCGTCGGTGCACGCCGGGCTCGCCGCCGACGGCACGTTCGGGCTGGTGCGGTGGGGCGAGCGGTTCGAGCCCGACGACCCTGATGACGCGGCCGAGCCCGGGCGAACTGCCACCTGCGTCGACGGCGAGCACCTGCCGTTCATCGGGCTGGTCGCGGCGCGGCTCGCCACCGTTGTCGCGCGGTTCGTCCGGGCCGGGGAGCAGGAGGACTCGCTGGTCACCCTCGCTTGAGGACGGCGCCGCGGATCGTGTCGAGCAGCGTCGACGACTCGTCGACCGAGCGGTTGCCGAACACCCCCACGGCCAGCGACCCGTGGTCGGCCCAGCCGCAGACCGCCACCGTGCGACCGTTCAGCGAGCCGGTGCCGCAGCGCTTGTAGCCGCCCAGCGGGCCGGCGTCGACCTCGGCGTCACCGGTGATCTTCAGGTCGCCGGTGAGGTCGGCGAAGCGCGCGGTGAGGTCCTTCTCCGGGTTCCAGATGAACCGGGTGGTCGCCAGCAGCGTCGCGCCGCGCTGGCGGCTGTCGCTGTAGAGGACCGACAGCGAGCCCTCGTCCCACTGCTCCGACTCCACCTTGCCGAGGAGCGCGTCGGCGGTCTTCTGGCGGGTGGCGTCCTTCGAGCGGGTCAGGCCCGGCACGTCGGCCTCGGCCGCGATGCTCGCCGGGTACTCCTCGGTGTACGGCTTGGCCCACAGGGTGGCGCCGCCGCAGCAGGCGACCGCCGCCAGGAACCAGAACAGCAGCCACCACGGCCAGCGGCGGCGCCGCCGTCGGGGCGCGGGCGGTGGGGCCGCGTACGGGTACGGATTCACGGGTGGGCGAGCGGGCTGTGCCCGTCTCCTCTGATCTTGCGGACGTGGCGGGCGACCGGCCGGTGGGCCGTAACCACCGCGCTGGCCGGCCCATGACGTGGGTGGGCCCGCCGGCGGCCCGTAATAGCCCGGCGGCGGTTGCGCCGGCCGGGTGTGACCCGGCGGCAGTTGCGGTGGCATCGAGCGGGTCGGTGGCTGCGCCGGCGGCGGGGCGACCTGGGCGACCCGGCGGCGGCCGGACCGCCAGACGCGGAAGCGTTCCCGCAGCGTGGGGCCGTAGTCGTCGTCGGCGGGCAGATCGTAGGTGTCTTCGTCGTCGTCGCGCAGGCCGCTCCGGCGGCGCGGAGTGCCCGGCGGGGGGACGGTGGCCGAGCCCGACCAGCGCGGCTCGGGATCTTGTGTCTCGCCTTGGGCGGCTTCGCCGGAAATGCGGATCGTCGGGGACTCGTCGTCGCTGGGGTCGGGGAGCGCCGGGGTCACCTGAGCGCCCGGCAACTTCGGATCGTCCCGATCCGACATGACCCCACCCCCCGGTCGCTCTCACGTTTTGTAATTCGAGAGTACGGCGGTGGTTCACGTACGCTGGGTTCCCGTGACCGTTACGAGCGTTTTCCCGCAGCTCGAGCACCTGCTGCCGCAGGTCAGCAAGCCGATCCAGTACGTGGGTGGCGAGTTGGGTGCCGTGGTCAAGCCGTGGGAGGCGGCCGCCGTGCGGTGGGTGCTCATGTACCCCGACGCGTACGAGGTCGGCCAGCCGAACCAGGGCGTCCAGATCCTGTACGAGGTGCTGAACGAGCGCGACGACGTGCTGGCCGAGCGCACGTACGCCGTCTGGCCCGACCTCGAGGAGCTGATGCGCACCCACGGCGTGCCTCAGTTCACGGTCGACAGCCACCGTCCGGTCGGCGCGTTCGACCTCTTCGGCATCTCGTTCGCGACCGAGCTCGGCTACACGAACCTGCTCACGGCGCTGGATCTCGCGGGGATTCCGTTCTCTTCCGCCGACCGCACCGATCATCCGCTGGTGATCGCCGGCGGGCACGCGGCCTTCAACCCGGAGCCGATCGCCGACTTCATCGACGCCGCGGTGCTGGGCGACGGCGAGGAGGCCGTCCTCGAAATCACGAACATCGTTCGTGACTGGAAGGCGGCGGGGTCGCCGGGTGGGCGCGACGAGATCCTGCTGCGGCTCGCCCGCACCGAGAGCATCTACGTGCCGCGCTTCTACGACGTCGACTACCTGCCCGACGGTCGCATTCAGCGGATCGTGCCGAACCGGGCAGACGTGCCGTTCCGGGTGCACAAGCGCACCACGATGAACCTCGACGAGTGGCCCTACCCGAAGAAGCCGATCGTGCCGCTCGCCGAGACCGTGCACGAGCGGTACGCGGTGGAGATCTTCCGGGGCTGCACCCGCGGCTGCCGGTTCTGCCAGGCGGGCATGATCACGCGGCCGGTGCGGGAGCGGTCGATCACCACCGTGGCGCAGATGGTCCGCGACGGGCTGGAGTACTCCGGGTTCACCGAAGTGGGTCTGTTGTCGCTGTCGTCGGCCGACCACTCCGAGATCGGCGACATGTGCTCCGGGCTGGCCGAGCAGTACGCGGGCACGAACGTGTCGCTGTCGCTGCCGTCGACCCGCGTCGACGCGTTCAACATCACGCTGGCCGAGGAGCTGTCGAAGAACGGGCGGCGGACCGGCCTGACGTTCGCGCCGGAGGGCGGCTCCGAGCGCATCCGGCGGGTGATCAACAAGATGGTGTCCGAGGAAGACCTGATCCGGACCGTGGTCACCGCCTACACGAACGGCTGGCGGCAGGTGAAGCTGTACTTCATGTGCGGCCTCCCGACCGAGACCGACGACGACGTGGTGCAGATCGCGCGGCTGGCGCACGAGGTGATCAAGGCCGGGCGGGCGGCGACCGGGACCAAGGACATCCGGTGCACCGTGTCGATCGGCGGGTTCGTGCCGAAGCCGCACACGCCGTTCCAGTGGGCGTCGATGGCGTCGCCGGAAGTGATCGACAACCGGCTGCGGCTGCTGAAGCAGGCCATCAACGCCGACCGGTCGCTCGGGCGGGCGATCGGCTACCGGTACCACGACGGGCAGCCGTCGCTGATCGAGGGCCTGCTGTCGCGCGGCGACCGCCGGGTCGGCGCGGTGATCCGCCAGGTCTGGGCGGACGGGGGACGCTTCGACGGCTGGTCGGAGCACTTCTCGTTCGACCGGTGGGTGAATGCCGCGGCTTCCGTCCTGCCCGATTTTGGCCTTGACCTGGACTGGTACACCACCCGCGAGCGCGGCGAGGCCGAGGTGCTGCCCTGGGACCACCTCGACTCCGGCCTCGACAAGACCTGGCTCTGGCAGGACTGGCAGGACTCGGTCTCCGGCTACGAGCAGGACGACTGCCGCTGGACCCCGTGCTTCGACTGCGGCGTGTGCCCCAGCCAGGACACCGAGATCCAGATCGGCCCGACCGGTAAGAAGCTCGTGCCGCTGACGCTGAACAGCACGCTGAGGGTGCCCGCCAATGGCTAAGAACCAGCCGCCGGGCGGGCAGGCGCCGATCGTGCAGCGGGTGCGCCTGCGGTACGCCAAGCGCGGGCCGCTGAGATTTACCTCACATCGCGACTTCGCCCGGGCGTTCGAGCGGGCCATCCACCGCGCCGGCGTGCCGATCGCGTACTCGCAGGGCTTCTCGCCGCACCCGAAGGTGTCCTACGCGTCGGCGGCGCCGACCGGGGTCGCCAGCGAGGCCGAGTACCTGGAGATCGGGCTGCGCGAGGTGGTCGACGTCGGCCTGCTGGCCCGGGCCGTCGACGCGGCCCTGTCGCCCGGTCTCGACGTCGTCGACGCGATGGAGGCTCCGCTCGCCGGTGGCGGGTCGCTCGCCGACCGGATCGACGCCGGATCGTGGACGATCGAACTGCCCGGCGTGCCCTCCGCGGTGGCGTCCGCCGCGGTCGAGGCCTTCCTGGCGGCGGCCGAGGTGCCGGTCGAACGGATGACCAAGCAGGGCCGCCGGACGTTCGACGCGCGGGTCGCCGTCGCGTCGCTCGCCGTGCGGGATGACGTACCTTCCGGGGTCGACGGCGCACCGTGTGCGATACTCGACCTTGTCGTACGGCAGGTCACCCCGACCGTGCGACCCGATGACGTTCTGTCCGGCCTGCGCGTGGTCGCTGGCCTGGAGCCGCCGAGCCCGCCGAGGGCGACCCGGCTGGCCCAGGGATTGCTCACCACGGAGGGCGAGATCGTCGATCCGTTCGCGGCTGACCGCGCACAGGAGGCCATCGGCGCCCCGTCGGCCTGACGGGGTGGGCAGACTTCGGTGGCCAGCCGCCCGCGCTTTAGATCTTGGAGCGGGGTGGCGGGCCGTCGGCACCACAACGGTGCTCCTGCGTGGCTGCGTTGGCACGCGCCCGGGAGCGCCAGAACTGGAGAACGTCCCGAATGCTCGACAACGAGCCGAGCGGCGAGACGGGTGGGGCGCAGACGCACCCCGACGTTGCCTCAGCCGCCGATACGTCCGACATCCCTACGACCCCTGCTCCGAGCAAGTGGGAACAGCTGCCGCCCCTGGTGGCGGCCGATGAGCTGACCGACGAGGCCGAGGAGGCTTCCGAGCCGTTGGCCGAGGAGGCCGACGCGCCGTCCGGTGTGGCGGCTGAGCTGCCGGCTGAGCCCGTTCAGGCGCCGGCAGTGGTTGCCGAGGTGCCGGCCGCGGTGCCTGTCGCCGAGGCGCCGGCCGCGGTGCCGGTCGCCGAAGTGCCGGCCGCGGTGCCGGTCGCCGAGGCGCCGGCTGCCGTGGCGCCGGCTGCCGTGGCGCCGGCTGCCGTGGCGCCGGCTGCCGTGGCGCCGGCTGCCGTGGCGCCGGCTGCCGAGGTGCCGGCCGAGGTCACCGAGGAGCCGGCGGCGCCGGCCCGGCGGAGCCGGCGGCGGGCCACCAAGAGCACCCCGGCGGCCGCGGCCCCGGAGGTCTCGGCCGGGGCGGCCGTCGAACCGGGTGCGGCGATCGAGGCCGAGGCGGCCGTCGAAGCGGTCGAGCCCGCGGCGGAGCCGGCCCCGCGTACCCGTCGCCGGCGGGCCACCAAGGCCGCGGCTCCGGCGGCAGACGCTCCGGCGGCCGAGGCAGTTCCGGCCGCTGAGCCGGACGCGGCGGGGGAGACCCCGTCCGTGGAAAACGACAATCTTCCCGAACCTGACACCATCGGCGTGTCTACCGAAACGGCGCCGGAGCCGGCGCGCCGGACGCGGCGGCGGTCGAGTGCGGCCGCGCCACCGGTGCTCATCGAGCCGGGCGCCCCCGATGCCGCGGAGGCCTCGGCCGCGCCCGAGGAGGCCGCGGCGCCGACCCGGTCCCGGCGGCGGCCGGCGCCGGCCGTCGTGCTGTTCATGGCGGCCGAGACCACCGAGGAAGAGGCGCCACCCACCCGGACCCGACGGTCCCGGGCGGCCGCCGCACCCGTGGTCCCGGCCATCCCGGCCGCCGAGGAGCCGGTGCGGCGGGCAGACCGCGCCGACGGCGACGCTCACGACGTCACCGAAGACAGCGAAACCGAGGCGGCGGGTGAGCCGCCGGCGCGGACCAGGCGGCGGCGCGGCCGGCGCGGGGCCGACGCCGAGCCGGCGGTGCCGGAAGAGACCGCTGAGGAGCCCGAGGACGTCACCGACGCCGACACCGAGGACGACGACGAGGACGACGACTCGACCGCCGCCGGTCGCCGCCGCCGGCGTGGGCGCCGGGGACGCGGCCGGGGCCGGGGCGGAGCCGACGACGAGGGCGACGGCGAGACCGAACCCGACGCGGTCGACGACACCGAGGCCGTCGCCGAGGACGAGGACGACGACGAGGGCTCGACCACGCGCCGCCGGCGCCGGCGGCGCCGGAAGGGCGCGGCCGACTCCGACGCGAGCGACGACCCGAACGTGGTCGTCAAGATCCGCGAGCCGCGGCCGGCGCGCGACGAGGTGCAGGGCGTCTCCGGGTCCACGCGCCTGGAAGCCAAGCGGCAGCGCCGGCGCGACGGTCGTGAGCAGCGGCGGACCCGTCCGCCGATCCTGAGCGAGGCCGAGTTCCTGGCCCGCCGGGAGGCGGTCGACCGGGTGATGGTCGTGCGGCAGCGCGGCGAACGAACCCAGATCGCCGTGCTCGAAGACGACATCCTGGTCGAGCACTACGTGACCCGGAGCACGTCGCAGACGCTGGTCGGCAGCGTGTTCCTCGGCCGGGTGCAGAACGTGCTGCCCAGCATGGAGGCGGCGTTCGTCGACGTCGGGCGGGGGCGCAACGCCGTCCTCTACGCCGGCGAGGTCAACTGGGACGCCACCGGGCTCGAGGGCCGCACCCGCACGATCGAGCAGGCGCTGAAGTCGGGCGACTCCGTGCTCGTGCAGGTGACCAAGGACCCGATCGGGACCAAGGGCGCGCGGCTCACCAGCCACATCGCGTTGAGCGGCCGGCACCTCGTGTACGTGCCGAACGGGAACGCGTCCGGGATCAGCCGCAAGCTGCCCGACGTCGAGCGCAAGCGCCTGCGCGACATCCTCAAGAACCTGGTGCCCGAGGGCGCCGGCGTGATCGTGCGCACCGCCGCCGAGGGGGCCAGCGAAGACGAGCTGAGCCGGGACGTCGCCCGGCTGCAGGCGCAGTGGGAGGCGATCCAGAAGCGGTCGACCTCGGTGAACGCGCCGGCCATCCTCGACGAGGAGCCCGACCTGGTGATCCGGGTCGTCCGTGACCTGTTCAACGAGGACTTCAAGGATCTCGTGATCCAGGGCACCGACGCGTACGAGATGGTCGAGCCCTACCTGCAGCACGTCTCGCCCGACCTGGTGCCGCGGCTGCGCCGCTACACCGGCACCGGCGACGTCTTCCACGACATGCGCATCGACGAGCAGTTGATGAAGGCGCTCGACCGGAAGGTCTTCCTTCCGTCCGGCGGCTCGCTGGTGATCGACCGTACCGAGGCGATGACCGTCATCGACGTCAACACCGGGAAGTACACCGGAGCCGGCGGCAACCTCGAGGAGACGGTCACCCGCAACAACCTGGAGGCGGCCGAGGAGATCGTGCGCCAGCTGCGGCTGCGCGACATCGGCGGCATCATCGTGATCGACTTCATCGACATGGTGCTCGAGTCGAACCGCGACCTGGTGCTGCGCCGCCTCACCGAGTGCCTCGGCCGCGACCGCACCAAGCACCAGGTCACCGAGATCACGTCGCTCGGCCTGGTGCAGATGACCCGCAAGCGGGTGGGCCAGGGCCTGCTGGAGGCGTTCAGCGAGACCTGCGAGCACTGCCGCGGGCGGGGCCTGATCATCCACCCGGAGCCGGTCGGCGACAAGCGCGGCGGCGGGGGTGGCGGCGGCAACGGCCACGGCGGCGACCGGTCGGCGCTCGCGAAGGTCGCGGCCGCGTCCTCGGCGCCGGCGGCCACGAACGGCTCCGGCGGCGAGGGGACGACGACGCGGGCCAGCCGGCGCCGCAGCCGGCGCGGATCGGCCGCCGCGGTGGCGGAGGCGCCGGAGGTCGAGGCGCCGGAGGTCGAACCGGTCGACGTCGAGGAGGCGGAGACCGAGGACATCGAGGACCCGACCGTCGAGGCCGACGAGGCCGCTGTGGTCGAGGACACCGACGGTGACGCCGACGACACGGGTGACGGGCTGCGTCGCCGCACCCGGCGCGGCACGAGGCGGCGCACCCGTCCTTAGGTCGTGACCTGGCAGTCAGCTGTGACCTGGCTGCCAGGTTCATCGAATACGGTCGCATCGAGCGGTACCGGTTCGGGTAAGCGACGTACTGTGTGCCGCGGCACCGCCGTACGTCGACCGAGGAGTTCCCCCTGATGCTTGCTCGAACCGGGCTGGTTCTGTTCGCGTCCGTCGCGCTCGCCGTCGGACTCGCCGGATGCGGTAACGACAAGCCGAAGCGCTCCGGGTCCGGCGCGCCGAACGCGTCCGCGTCGGCCTCCGCGTCCGGATCGGCACCGGCCGGGGTCGACCCCTCGGCCTCGGGCGGGTCCGGTGCTCCGGGTGCTCCCGGTGACCCGGGCGTCGCCGGTGACGGCGGCACCGCGACCGGCTCCGACAAGCAGGTCTGCGCCGACCAGGAGAAGCTCGTCGCCGACTCGACCCGCAGGTTCGGCGAGGCGGTCGTGCAGGCGGCCTCGGGCGAGGGTGGCGAGCAGGCGGCCGTCAACGCGGTGAAGACGCTGTTCTCGGAGTGGGCGGCCGGCATGCGCACCCAGGCCGGCAAGGCGACGAGCCCGGAGCTGAAGCAGGCGCTCACCGAGTACGCCCAGGGCCTCGAGAAGGTCAACAGCCAGATCAACGGCGTGCAGGACCTGGACAAACTGGGCGACCTGAACACGGCCGAGATCGAGTCGGCCACCGACAAGGTGCTGCGCATCTGCGGCTGATCCCCGGGATTTGGGTCGTCGGGGCTCCATGGCGTACGCTTGCCTGCGGCGCATTTCTATGCGCCCCGTTGCTGTGTGCCCGAGGTTATCCGGGGGTCCGGCAACCATCAAGGTCCACCAGCTACGACAGGAGTCCGCGTCGATGTACGCGATCGTCAAGACCGGCGGCAAGCAGTACAAGGTCGCTGAGGGCGACGTGATCGAGGTCGAGAAGCTCGCCGGTGCGCCGGGCGACTCGCTGTCGCTGGCCGCGGTTCTCCTGGTCGATGGCGACAACCTGGTCACCGACGCGGCGAAGCTGGCCAGCGTCGCGGTCACCGCCGAGCTCGTCGCCCACACCAAGGGTCCGAAGATCCGGATCCACAAGTTCAAGAACAAGACCGGGTACCACAAGCGTCAGGGTCACCGTCAGCCGTTGACGCAGGTCAAGGTGACCGGCATCAAGTCCGGAAAGTAGGCAGGCGATGGCTCATAAAAAGGGTGCCTCCAGCTCGCGCAACGGTCGCGACTCGAAGGCTCAGCGGCTCGGCGTGAAGCGGTTCGGCGGCCAGTTGGTCAACGCCGGAACGATCATCATCCGCCAGCGTGGTACCAAGTTCCACCCGGGCGAGCTCGTCGGTCGCGGCGGCGACGACACGCTGTTCGCCCTTGCTCGCGGCTCGGTGCTGTTCGCCAACCGGCGCGGCCGCAAGACCGTCAGCATCGTGCCGGTCGAGGCGTAACACACACAGCTTTTCGTCAACGGCGGGTTCCGGGCTCGAACGCCCGGGCCCGCCGTTGATGCTTGTTGAGAGGATCATCGTGGCCAGTTTTGTCGACCGGGTGGTTTTGCATGTGCGCGCCGGCGACGGTGGCCACGGATGCGTCTCCGTCCACCGGGAGAAGTTCAAGCCGTTCGGCGGCCCCGACGGCGGTGACGGCGGGCATGGCGGCAACGTGACGCTCGTCGTCGACCCGCAGGTGCACACCCTGCTCGACTTCCGCTTCCGCCCGCACGTGCGGGCCGGCAACGGCAAGGGCGGCCAGGGTGGCGACCGCGACGGCGCCAACGGTGAGGAACTGGTGCTGCCGGTGCCCGACGGCACCGTCGTGTACTCCGAGAGCGGCGAGCTGCTGGTCGACCTGATCGGCGAGGGCACGTCCCACGTGATCGCGATGGGCGGCCGGGGCGGGCGCGGGAACGCGGCGCTGGCGAACACCCGGCGCAAGGCGCCCGGCTTCGCCGAACTGGGCGAGCCCGGCGAGCAGTTCGACGTGGTGCTGGAGCTCAAGAGCGTCGCCGACGTGGGGCTGGTCGGCTTCCCGTCGGCGGGGAAGTCGTCGCTGATCGCGGTGATGTCGGCGGCCCGGCCGAAGATCGCCGACTACCCGTTCACCACGCTGACCCCGAACCTCGGGGTGGTGCGCGTCGACGACCACACGTTCACGGTGGCCGACGTTCCCGGGCTCATTCCCGGTGCGGCCGACGGTCGGGGGCTGGGGCTGGAGTTCCTGCGGCACATCGAGCGGTGCGCGGTGCTCGTCCACGTGGTCGACACGGCCGCATTGGAGACGGAGCGCGACCCGCTCGCGGACATCGACGCGATCGAGGCCGAACTGGCCGCCTACGGCGGCCTGGAGGACCGGCCGCGGCTGGTGGCGCTGAACAAGATCGACGTGCCCGACGGGCGCGACCTGGCCGAGATGGTGCGGCCCGACCTGGAGGCGCGCGGGCTGGCGGCCTACGAGGTCAGCGCGGCGACCCGGGAAGGGTTGCGGGAACTCATGTTCGCGATGGCGCAGGCCGTCGAGGAGCACCGCAAGTCGGCGCCGCCGCTGGAGCGGACCCGCATCGTGTTGCGGCCGACGGCGGTGAACGACTCCGGGTTCACCATCGAGCAGGACGACGAGGGCGTCTACGTGGTGCACGGCACGAAGCCCGAGCGGTGGGTGCGCCAGACCATGTTCGACAACGACGAAGCGGTCGGATATCTGGCTGACCGGCTGGCCCGGCTCGGCGTCGAGGACGCGTTGGCGAAGGCCGGCGCCGAACCCGGCTCCCCGGTGCGCATCGGCATGCGTGAATTCGACTGGCACCCCACGGTGCCGGTCGGCGACAACTTCGTTCCAGGTCCCCGCGGCACCGACCGGCGGCTCGACGTCGACGAGGTTCGCGCAGCCGCCGCGGAGCGGCTCGCGGCACGCAATGCGCGCCGCGTCCACACGGAGGTTGACGACGAATGGACCGACTGAGTTCGGCGCCAACACCCGTGCCCACCTGCGTGTAGTCTCCCGACGTGGACGCCAGGGAGAACTTCGTCGCCGAGGTGCTCTCGGAGATGCGGGCCCAGGGAGCCTCCGACGCCCGCTTCGACGAGGAGCGCTTTGCCGTGGCGTACCAACGCGACGCCGACGCGACACAACCGGTCTGGATGTACCTGGCGACGCTGTTCGCGGAGTGCGAACGCGAGCCCGAGACGCGCACCGACCGGATCCGCCGCTACGTCACCACCTTGCTGGGTACGCAGGAGCCGCCGGCGGACTGGGCGTCCGTCCGGCCGCTGCTGCGTCCGGTGCTGCGCGGCGCGATGTTCGGCCGCAGCAACGAGTCCAACCGGCCGGCGGTGCTGCGCCGGCCCGCCCAACCGTTTCTCGACGAGCTCGTCGTGGTCGACCGCCCGACCTCGATGTCGTACGTGACGGCCGCGATGGCCGCCAACTGGGGCGTCGGCGACGAGGAGGTGTTCGCCACGGCGCGGGGGAACCTGGCGGCCGGCGGCGTGCTGCCCGACGCGGAACCGGCCGAGGGGCCGGTGCTGCTGCGCTTCGTCGACGACGGCGACGCCTACTGGCCGTCCCATCTTCTCCTCGACGGGTGGCTGGCGAGCCTCGCCGGCCGGGTCGGCGGGCCGCCGATCGCGTTCGTGCCCGACGTGAACACGTTGATGGTCACCGCCGCCGACCCCGACGGGCTGGCGCCGTTGCTGGAACTGATCGCCGACGAGTACCTGGAGGCGCCGCGGCGGCTGTCGCCGGTCGGCTACACCGTCGACGCGGTGGGCCGGGTCGTGCCGTACGCGGCGCCGTCGGGCCACTCTGTGAGCGCGATGCTCGGCCGGGCCGAGCGGCTGCTCGCCACCCACGAGTACGCCGCCCAGCGGGAACTTCTCGCCGAGGCCGACCTGCCCGAGTTCGTGGCGAAGCTGGAACTGTTCGCCCGCGACGACGGCTCCGTGTTCACCGTGACCGCGTGGACGACGTCGCTGCCGACGCTGCTGCCCCGGGCCGACTACGTGGGGCTGGTGGTCGACGGCGCCGAGCCGTTCTTCGTTCCGTGGCCGGCGGTGACGGGCGAGGGGTTGTGCGCGGAGGCGGTGGAGTACCGGCCGGTGCGGTACCGGACGGTGCCCGACGTCGGTCCGCCACTGGTCACGGTGCTGCGGCAGCAGGCGGTCGACCCGTAGACCGGTCCGCATGGTGGGAAGCTGGCCCACATCGCCGGCCCACAGGGCGGTGAATGGCCCCTCTGGTGGCCCCTCCGATCGTTCGTTGTGGCGGGTTCAATGCGGGGGCGGACAAGCCGACGGGGGGAATCGGCATGGCTTTCGACCTATTGCGGATCGCGGCGGAACAGGGGCTGCTGGTGGTGGGCCTCCCGGCCGGCCCCGGGGTGGAACGGCCCGGGTGGCGGCTGGTGTGCCAGCGCTGCCGTGGGTGGCTGGCGCTGCCGGCGCGGCCGCCCGAGGCGACGTGGTGGCTGCGCCGGGTGTGCGCGTTCGCCGTCCGGCACCGTCATCCGCCCAGCGGGTCGCGGAGGGCGGGGAGGGCCGGGCGATGACCGTGTTCCAGTACGGGGTGCGGGTGGCCGCGTCCCGGCCCAGGGACGCGCTGGTGGCCCCGCTGGTGCGGGGAACCTGCACCGATGCGGTGGTCGAGAGCGGTCCGGCCACCCGTCGGGTGCTGGTCTACTTCGACCGGGAAGCGACATCGTTGCCTGCTGCGGTCGTCACCTCGGTTCTCGACCTGGAGGACAGTGGCCTGGACTGTCTCGCGGTCGGGCCCGACGACGACCTCGTGACCCTCGATGTGATCGCGCCGCGCCTGGGCCTTTCGCCCGGCGCGGTAGGTGATGGCCCGGTGTTCGATGGTGCCGTGCCGGCGGTCGAGTGCGGCGGGTTCCGGGTGTTCCGGTGGAGCGACGTCGTGGCGTGGCTGCGGTCCGCGCCGGGCCCGGCGGCACGGGAACCGGCTCCGGCCTGGCCGCCGGTGTTCGCGGCGCTGAACCTGGCGCTGCGGCTGCGCCGGCTCATCCGGGCCGATCCGGGCCTGGTCGCGGCCGTCCGCGACCTGCTGGGGTCGTGATGATCTACGATGCCCCGAATGAACGTCGTGCGGCGGGTCGGCATCATGGGTGGCACGTTCGACCCGATCCATCACGGCCACCTGGTGGCGGCCAGCGAGGTCGCCGACCGGTTCGCGCTCGACGAGGTGGTGTTCGTTCCCACCGGTCATCCCTGGCAGAAGGCCGACGTGCCGGTGAGCCCGGCCGAGGACCGCTACCTGATGACGGTGATCGCCACCGCGTCGAACCCGCGGTTCACGGTGAGCCGGGTCGACGTCGACCGCACCGGGCCGACATACACCATCGACACGCTCCGTGATCTGAAGAAGACGTACGGACCCGATACCGGGTTCTACTTCATCACCGGTGCCGACGCGCTCGAACGCATCCTGTCCTGGAAGGACGCCGACGAGATGTTCAAGTTGGCGCACTTCGTCGGCGTCACCCGGCCGGGGTTCGAGCTGAGCGACGAGCACCTGCCGGCCGACACGGTCAGCCTGATCGAGGTGCCGGCGATGGCGATCTCGTCGACGGCGTGCCGGGCGCGGGTCGCCGGCGGCAAACCGGTCTGGTACCTGGTCCCCGACGGTGTGGTTCAGTACATAGCGAAGCGTGGTTTGTACCGCTTGTCCTCCAGCGAGTGAAACGAGCGCATGAATTCGGTTGGCGAGTAACCGAGAGGCGACTCCTGCGCCGCGCGTGAGAGGCTTGAGCGGTCCGGATTGGCGGAGAGAGGAGTCAGGTGCCCGCTACCCAGCGTGCCATCGAGATGGCACAGACCGCGGCCCAGGCGGCGGCCGACAAGAAGGCCGAAGGCGTCGTCATTCTCGACGTGGCCGACCAGCTCGTCATCACCGACGCGTTCCTGTTGGCGTCCGCCCCCAACGAGCGGCAGGTGCTCGCCATCTCCGACGCGATCCAGGAGAGCCTGCTCGCCCTGCCCGAGAAGGCGAAACCTGTTCGCCGGGAAGGGGAGCGGGCCGGCCGGTGGGTCCTCCTCGACTACATCGACATCGTGGTGCACATCCAGCACACCGAGGAGCGCGAGTTCTACGCACTCGACCGGCTGTGGAAGGACTGCCCGACGATCCCGTTCCACGACCGTGACCTGCAGCCGGCGGAGTCCGGCGAGTGACGTCGACCCGCCTCGTTCTGTGGCGGCACGGCCAGACGGCCTGGAACGCCGAGGGCCGCATCCAGGGCCAGCACGACGCCAAGCTCGACGACACCGGCCGGGCGCAGGCCAAGGTCGCCGCACGCGAGTTGGCGCTGCGTAAGCCCGACCTCATCGTGTCGAGCGACCTCTCCCGGTGCTCCGACACCGCCGCCGAACTGGCCGCGCTCACCGGTCTCACGCCCACCTACGACGTGCGGCTGCGCGAGCGCGGGTTCGGCGACTGGCAGACGCTCACCCGGGCCGAGGTGCGGGAGCGGTGGCCGGAGGCGTTCGCCCGCTGGGTCAACGGCGAACCGATCGACGACGCCGACGTGGAGAGCACCGAGTCGGTCGGCGAGCGGGTGGCGGCGGCCCTGATCGAGATCGTCGAGGCGCACCCGGGGAGGACGGCGGTGGTCACCACCCACGGCGGTGCCGTGCGGCATGTGATCGAGGCGCTGCTCAAGTGGCCGCACGGCGTCGTCTACTCGGTGGCGCCGCTGTACAACTGCCACTGGAGCGAACTGCGCCATCACCCGTCGCGCGGGTGGCGGTTGCACTCGCACAACGTGGGGGTGGGCGCGGCGGAACCCGGTCCGGCGCGCTAACGTCCGAGGGGTATGCGCAATCGACTGTCGCTGTCCGTCGCCCTCCTGGCCAGTCTGCTGGCCGGGCTGCTTCTGACCGGGTGCGGAGGAACCGACAGCGGTTCCGACGGCGGTTCCGGCAGCAGCGACTATGGCAGCAGTTCGTCGTCTTCGGAGCCGGGAGGGCCGAGCGTGTCTTCCACTGATCCGTCCGGAAAGTCATCGCCCGGGATCACCATTACCGGCACGCCGACCGAGGGCGTGGAGAACGGCTGCATCGTCATGCAGTCGGGCGCCACGCTGTACCTGCTGCTCGGCGGCGACCGGTCGGTCCTCATGTCGGGCCAGCCGGTGGTCGTGCGGGGCGTACCCGACCCGGGCCTGATGACCACCTGCCAGCAGGGGACGCCGTTCCGGGTCACCGAGGTCAAGCCGGCCTAGGTTCTGGCGGTCCGGTCGGCTAGCGTGCCGGGCATGAGCGTCGCTGTGGTCACCGATTCCACGGCTGCGTTGCCCGCGCCGCTCCTTGCCGGTCTCACCGTGGTGCCGCTGACGGTGGTCATCGACGGGGTCGGTGCCCAGGAGGGCGTCGGCGTCGCACCCGGCGCGGTCGCCGAGGCGTTGGCCGCCGGCAAGTCGGTGAGCACGTCGCGTCCCACGCCGGCGGCGTTCGCGGAGGAGTACGAGCGGCTTCTCGGTGCGGGCCACGAGGCGGTCCTGTCGGTGCATCTGTCGGCCAAGCTCTCCGGCACCTGGGAGTCGGCCGCGCTGGCCGCAAAGGACTTCGCCGGCCGCGTCGAGGTGATCGATTCCGGCGGCGCCGGCATGGGGCTTGGCTTCCCGGCCGTCGCGGCCGCGGGCGCCGCGTCGGCGGGCGCCGACCTCGCGGACGTCCGGGCCGCCGCGATGTCGGCGATCGAGCGGACGACGACGCTGTTCTACGTCGACACCCTCGAATTCATGCGCCGTGGCGGCCGGATCGGCGCCGCTTCCGCGGCGGTGGGGACGGCGCTCGCCGTCAAACCGATCCTCGGCATGCGGGACGGCGCGGTGGTGCCGTTGGAGAAGGTGCGGACGAGCAGCCGGGCGATCGCGCGGGTGGTCGAGCGGGCCTTCGAGGCGGTCGGCTCGCACGCCGTCGACGTGGTCGTGCAGCACGCCGCCGCGCCGGAGCGGGCCGACGCGCTGGCGTCGGCGTTGTCGGCACGGTTGGCCGTGCGGGACCGGTACGTGGGCGAGATCGGCGCGGTGCTGGCCGCGCACTCCGGCCCGGGCCTGGTGTGTGCGGTGCTGTACCGCGTCGCGCCTTAGCGGTCGCTTCTCCGGTTCGCAAGCTTTTCCACAGGCCAACCTCGATATCCACAGAACGCGATTGACCGGTGCGCGACCGGGTGGCGCGCGAATACGTTGCCCCGCATGCCGTTCCGTCGCCGTTCCGCCGAGGTCCCCGAGACCGATCCCGTTGTCGCCGCTCGCCTCGCTCGTGTCGTGGGCCCGGAAGACGGCGTCTTCCAACTGGTTCCTCCTCCTGAAGCGGACGATTCCGTCGACCCGGCGGCCGGCCGGCGGGCGCTGGCGGCGTTCGACCCGGGCCGGCGGGCGGTGCGGGCGCTCGCGGTACTGGCGCTCGTGGTGGCGGTGGTCGTCGGGTTCGTGGTGTGGCGGGCCCGGCCGAAGGCCGAGCCGGTGGCGGCCGATCCCGGTGCCGCCACGGTGGCGGCGGTTCCCGTGTCGTCACCGGTGGCCTCCATCGTGGTGTCGGTGGTCGGTCGGGTGAACCGGCCGGGCCTCGTCCGGTTGCCGCACGGCGCCCGGGTCGCCGACGCGATCGAGGCCGCCGGCGGCGTCCTGCCCGGCACCGACCTCGGATACCTCAACCTGGCCCGCAAGGTGGTCGACGGCGAACTGATCGCCATCGGCGTCAGCCCACCACCGGCCCCGCCGGGCGGCGGCACCGGCGCCGGGCCGGGTGCTCCGGGCGGCCTCGTCAACCTGAACACCGCCACCGTGGCCGAACTCGACACGCTGCCCGGCGTCGGCCCGGTGCTCGCCCAGCGCATCATCGACCACCGCAACCGCACCGGCGGCTTCAAGTCGGTCGAGGAACTGCGCAAGGTCGACGGCGTCGGCGACGCCCGGTTCGAACAGCTCAAAGATCTGGTGACGGTGTGAGCCCACCGTCCGGCAAGCCGGCGCCCGACCTGCGGCTGACCGCCTTCTCCCTTGGCGTGTGGCTGTTCGCCCTGCTGGCGTTGCAGCTGTCCGCGCCGGTTGCGGTGGGAGTAGCGGTGGGCGCCGGTGCCGTTGCCGCAGCCGCTCTGTGCTGGTGGCCCGGGTCCGGTTGGCGTTCGCGTCCGTCGCCGGGTCGTCGCGGCGCGTGGTTGCGTGCGCTGCCGGGCGGGCGCGGCGCCTCGCTTTCGCGTCCCTCGTCGAGCCGGCGCGGCGTCGTGCCGGCGTTCGGGGCCGGGGCGGTCGGCCGGATTGCCGTGGCCGTGCTGCTCGGTGGTGGCCTCGGGGCGGCCGTCACCGCCGCCCGGCTCGCCGAGCGCGACGCCGATCCGATCCGCGACCTCGCCACCGCCCGCACCACGGTGCGGGTCCGCCTCGTCGTGAGCGACGACCCGCGCGCGATCAACGGCCTGCCCGGGCGGCCGGCCACCTACCTGTTCCCCGCCCGCCTCCGTCTCATGTGGACAGACGAGGTCCGGGTACGGGCGGGGGCGCGGGTGCTCGTCCTGGCCGGGCATGCCGGCTGGCGCGGTCTCCTGCCGGGCCAGGTGGTGGAGACGCGCGGACGCCTCCAGCCGTCGCGCGGCGGCGATCTGCGGGCGGCGGTGCTGTCGGTCAATGACGCGCCCCGGCCGCTCGGCCGGCCGCCGGTGGCGCAGCGGATGGCCGGCTGGCTGCGGGCCGGGCTGCAGAAGGCCTGCGAGCCGCTGCCCGACGCGGCGGGTGGCCTGCTGCCCGGGCTCGTCGTCGGCGACACCAGCCGGCTCGATCCCGCGGTCGAGGCCGACTTCCGTACCACCGGCCTGACCCACCTGACCGCCGTGTCCGGGGCGAACTGCGCGATCGTCGTCGGGGCGATTCTGCTCCTCGTCCGGGCGGCGCGGGCCGGTCCGCGGACGGCCGCGGTGCTGTCGGTGCTGGCGCTTGCCGGTTTCGTCGTCCTGGCCCGGCCGTCGCCGAGCGTGCTGCGCGCGGCCGCGATGGGTGCGGTGGCGTTGATCGCGCTGGCGTCGGGACGGCCACGCGCCGCGCTGCCCGCGCTCGGTGCGGCCGTCGTGGTGCTGGTGGTCGTCGATCCGGAGCTGGCCGGGTCGCCCGGGTTCGCGCTGTCGGCGCTGGCCACGTCCGGTCTCCTGCTCCTGGCGCCGCGCTGGCGCGACGCCCTGCGCCGCCGTGGGGTGCCCGCCGGGGTGGCCGAGGCGCTCGCGGTGCCGGCCGCGGCCCAGGTGGCGTGCGGA
Organism: Virgisporangium aurantiacum; assembly: GCF_016863635.1. Taxonomy (GTDB): domain Bacteria; phylum Actinomycetota; class Actinomycetes; order Mycobacteriales; family Micromonosporaceae; genus Virgisporangium; species Virgisporangium aurantiacum. The sequence goes on from NZ_BOPG01000033.1 coordinate 40,923, forward strand.
CCGCTGGTGGCCGGCCTGTCGGGAACCGTGAGCATCGTGGCCGTCCCCGCCAACCTGCTCACCGGGCCGGCGGTGGCTCCGGCAACCGTGCTCGGGGTGTTCGCGGCCGTCGTCTCGCCGGTCTGGCCCGGCGGTGCCGAGTTCCTCGCGTGGCTCGGGTCCTGGCCGGCGCGGTGGCTGGTGCTGGTGGCCCGGCACGGGGCCGAGGTGCCCTCGGGTGCGGTGCCGTGGCCCGACGGGGCGTACGGCGGGCTGCTGCTCGGCGCGGTCACCGTCGGGCTGTTCCTGCTCGGGCGGTGGCCGGTGGTCCGGCGGTTGTCGGTGGTGGTCGGGCTCGCGGCGGTCGTCGCGGCTCTGCCGGTGCGGGTGCTGACCACGGGTTGGCCGCCGCCCGCCTGGCTGGCCGTGGCGTGCGACGTCGGGCAGGGCGACGCGCTGGTCCTGGCGGCGGGGCGAGACTCCGGTGTGGTGGTCGACGCCGGTCCCGACCCCGCGGCCGTCGACCGTTGCCTGCGCCGGCTCGGCATCCGGTCGGTTCCGATGCTGGTGATCAGCCACTTCCACGCCGACCACATGGGCGGGGTCACCGGCGTGTTCCGGGGCCGCGCGGTCGGCTCCGTGGTGACGCCCGAGCACGCCGAACCGGCCACGGGCCGGGCAGCGGTCGCAACGGCCGCGGCCGGCACTCCGATCACGGCCGCCGGTCCCGGCTGGGCCGCCTCGGCCGGTCGCCTGCGGCTGCTGGCCCTCACCCTGGCCGAGCCGTTACGCGGTACCCGGTCCGATGCGAACAACAACTCGCTGATCCTGCGGGTCGAGTCTGCCGGGTACGTGTTCCTGCTCGCCGGCGACGCCGAAACCGAGCAGCAGCACGCCCTCCTGGCGCGTTACGGCCCGGCAGCCCTACGCGCCGACGTGCTCAAGGTCGCGCACCACGGCAGCGCCTTCCAGGAGCCCGACTTCCTCGGTGCGGTCGACCCCTCGGCGGCCCTGGTGTCGGTCGCCGCCAGGAACGACTACGGCCACCCGAACCCGGGTGTGCTGGCCCGCATCGCCGCCGGCGGCGCCCGCGTCATGCGCACCGACCGCGACGGTGACATCGCCGTGGTCGTGGCCGCCGGTGGCCGTCTCGCGGTGGTCGCCCGCGGCGTAGACCCGGGCCGCCGAAAATGATCGACGCCGGAGGTTGGGGGAGGGGGGCGGGCCCCCCAGGCGACCCGCGGGAGCGTGGCAGCATGGCGGGATGGCCGACGCTGTGACCGTCCACGTGGTGTTTGGTGAGGAAGAACTTCTCGCGTCCCGGGCGGTGGCCGGGATCGTCGCGGCTGCCAAGGCGGCCGATGCGGATGCCGAGGTGCGGCAGTACGAGGCCGGCGCTCTCGTGCCCGGGGAGCTGGCGGAGATGCTCAGCCCGTCCCTCTTCGGGGGGAATCGGGTGCTCGTCGTCCGCAGCGCGCAGGACGCCAAGAAGGACGTGATCGCGGCGCTGGTCGCGTACGCGAAGTCGCCGGAGCCCGACGTGACGTTGGTGCTCCAGCACAACGGGGGCGCGAAGGGCAAGGCGCTGATCGACGGGCTCAAGGCGGCCAAGGCCAACATGGTGGCCGTCCCGAAGATCGGGCGGGCGCGGGAGCGCGTCGAGTTCGTCACCGGGGAGGTTCGCCGGCTCGGCGGCCGGGCCAGCGAGGACGCCGCGGAGGCGCTGATCGCGGCCGTGGGCACGGATTTGCGTGACCTGGTGTCGGCCTGTTCGCAGCTCGTCGCCGACACCGGCGGTGGCGCGATCGACCGCAAGACGATCGCCCGTTACTACCGGGGGAAGGCCGAGGTGAGCGGCTTTCAGGTCGCCGACGCCGCGATGGTCGGCGACGTCGCGGCGGCCCTGGAGGCCCTCCGGTGGGCGCTGCACATCGGGGTCGACCCGGTTCCGATCGCCGACGCGCTGGCCGACGGCATCCGCACGGTCGCGCGTGTCGCGTCAGCCGGAAGGGGCAATTCGTACCAGATAGCGGGAAATTTGGGCATGCCGGCATGGAAGGTCGAGCGTGCCCAGCGTCAGGCCCGTGGCTGGACGGCCGATGCGCTCGTTGATGCCATGCGAGTGGCCGCTGAATGCAACGCGGCCGTCAAGGGCGGATCCGACGACCGGGAGTACGCCCTGGAACGTGCGGTGTTCGCCGTCGCGGCGGCGCGTCAGGGAGGTGGTGGTGCTCGGTGAGTACCGTTGAGCGGAGTGTTGGGCGCGCCCCGATCTACGCCAGGTTGTTGCGGCTGCGCCGGCTCAAGATCACTGGGTTGATGAGTTTCCTGCTCCTCGAGTGCACGGTCGCGGTCGCGATCCTGCTCGCGCTCGCTGAGCTGGTCAGTTGGTGGGCCGTCCCGCTGCTGCCGATTCTCGTGGCGGTCATGGTGAAGGTCAACGACATGGTCGGCGGGCCGGCCAAGTCGTCGGTCCCGGCCGTGGCCGAGGCGCGCTCTGTGCGCGTCACAAAGCAACGTGACGACGTGGGTGAGCCCACCGATCACCGCGCCCCCGACGAGCATCGGGACTGGGACGAAGAGCCGGAGTGGGACGCGGCGCGCGACTGGAACGCCCAGGCCAGCGCCAGTGCCAGCGGCGAGCGGACCGTCGACCGGCCCACCGAGGAGATCATGCTTCCGGTGGAACTCACCGGCCGTCCGCGGCAACGCCAGGCGGCCCCGGCCGAGCATTACGACCCGGCCGTGACCACCGAGTTCCAGATGATCACCGACGATCACGTCCCGGAGCCCCGGGCGTACGAGTCCCCGAACCCCTACGCGCGCGAGGTCTACGAGACGCACGAGTTCCAGGCGGTCCGCGACCCCGACGACAGGCCCGCACACGCGTACGCGCAGCAGGAGTCGTACCAGCATTCCGGGTACGAGGAACGCGGGTACCAGGAGTACGCCGAGTACGGGCAGGCCGTCTACGAGACGTCGGCACATGAGGCGAACTCCGGACGCCATGCCGCGGTCCTCCCTGCCCCGCCGTCGGTTCCCGTCGCGCGATCCGCTCCGACCGCCGCGGGGTTCCCCGGGTCGATGGCGGAGACCCTTCCCGCGATGCCGGTGGTCTCGGCCACGCAGGCGGGTCCGTCGGGTGCCGCGTTCCCGGCGCAGGCCGTGCCGGTTGCGCGATCGATGTCCGGGGGATCGTTGGCGGCAGCGGGCAGCGCTCTCGCCGCCCGCGGACGCTCAGGCCACGACGAGGTCCGGCAGCCCGCACACAGCGCGGCAGAGGCCGGCAACGCGGCCTGGAACACGACCGAGGCCGGCAATGCGGCCGATCACGCGGCGTGGAACACGGCGGAGGCCGGCAACGGGGCCGATCACGCGGTGTGGAATGCGGCCGAGGCCGATCATGCGTCGTGGAATGCGGCCGGGGCCGGGAACGCCGGATGGAGCGAGGGCCGGAACAGTCAGCCACGGGACTCCGCCGAGGGCGGCAATGCCGTGTGGAGCGCGGTCGGGAGCCGGCAGGCGGCAGCGGCGCGGAGCCGGCAGGAAGTGGCGGCCGAGGGCCGGCAGGCGGCGTGGACGGCCGACGATCGCAGCGGAGCCGAGGGCTGGAACACGGCCGACGGCTGGAACACGGCCGACGGCTGGAACACGGCCGAGGGCGGCAACATGGCCGAGGGCGGCGGTCACGCTGCCTGGGATACGGCCGAGGGCCGCAATGCGGCCTGGAGCACGGCGGCCGAGGGTGGGAACTCCGCCTGGAACGCGGCCGAGAGTGGACGGTCGGGCGGCGACACGGCCTGGAATGCCGGCGGCAACACGGCCTGGAACACGGCTGAGGCCGATCACGCCGCGTGGAACACAGCCGAAGACCGGAACCAGGCCTGGAACTCCGCCGGGAGCGACAACGCAGGCTCGGGCACGTCGGAGCGCCGGCAGGCGGCATGGGCAGACGAGGCCCGGGACACGGCGTGGAACACGACCGAGAGCCGGGACACCGCCTGGGTTCCGGCCGAGGACCGCGGCCGCGGCGACGGGCGACCGGTCGCCTGGAACACCGCCGAGGTGCAGGCCGCTGCCCGCAACGCGACCGATGGTCGTTCGGTGGCGGGGAACGCCGCGACCCGCAACGCGTCGGATCGTCGGGTGGCGGCGCGGGGTGCGGTCGACAACCGTGGCTCGGCCCGGAACTCGACCGACCGCCGCGCGCCGGTCGGGAACCCGGTCGAAGGCCGGCCGGGCGTCCAGGGCGCGACCGAGAGGCCGGGCGTCCGGACCGGGGGCGAGGGACGGCCGGGCGGCCAGGACAGGGTCGAGACCCGGCCGGCTGTCCGCACCGGCGCCGAGAGCCGCACCGCGGCCCGGGGCACGTCCGACGAACAGAGCCACCAGGCCCGGGCCGCCAGCCACGCGGCGAGCTACTGGAGTCGCGTGGCGGGCGGGGGCCAGCCCGGTGCGGCCACGACCCCGGCCGCGCAGCCGGAAAGTGGACCGCCGAACCTGCCCGGTGCGGCGGCGCCCCGGCGCGCACAGTTGTTCGGGGCGGCGGTCCGTCGGTCGATGGCGGCGCAGGCTCAGCAGCTCGGGGTGAATGCCCTCGGTGGGACCACTCGGGGGGCCAGTACCCGCAGTCCGCGTGGCGCCTCCAACGAGACCGGACGTCACTCACGCGGTGACGGGAACGGTAGTGGGACTTCACGGCCGGGCATCCGGTTCAACGACCGCGGGTTCGGTCGCCTCCGGGACGCCTGAGGCGCGGCCGGGTGGCTTGAGGCGCGTCGGTGCTCCGACGCGGGATCGACCGGCGCGCTGATGTCTTTGCGGCCGGCGTTGGTGCTCGGGTCCACCGCGTAGGTGCCGGCGGGTAGGTGTACGGATACCCGCCGGCCCGGTTGCGGCCGTATACGTGTTGGTGCCGTTGGCGTGCGCGCGAACGGCATGTTTGGCCCACCTGTGTCAGCCGAGGAGCCGGCGGTGCCAGAGCCCCAGTGCTGGCTCCACACGTTCCCCGTGACGTGGAATGCCGTTCCGCGAGACATTGACGCGAACCGCTGCCGTACGCGATCATGTGCCTACTAGCGTATTGCGTCACGGGGAGGGCACTAAGCTATGCTAGAAAACCTAATTACAAACGTAAGACGGAGAGCCAGGCAAGCAACGTTGGCAACTATTGCCGTTGTAGTTGGATTGATATCGCCACTGGTTCTTCTGTCCGAGAATGCATTCGCTGCCGCGCCAAATGCGCCGGTCAACCTGAAGGCCTATGTCGGTGGGAACAGCATCGCCCTGACGTGGAATTATGCTTCTGATCAGGTGCCGACGCAATACGACATCTACCGAAACAACGTGTTGGTCGGCACTATTGCACCGGCAAGTGACAACCGGTCTGATGATTTTACCCAGCGCTGGTTCGACACGAGTGTCGCCAATGGTACGACGTACTCGTACAAGGTCGTCTCGAAGAATGCCGCGAACGAGGCCTCGTCACCGAGTTCCACGGTCTCCGCAACACAGCCGGCAAGTCCATTCGGAGTGCCGACGATCACCATCTCGTCGAGCGTGTCGTCGACGTACGTTCCGTACATGACGGCAGTCAAGGCCCTGCTCCAGAAATGGTATCCGAAGATTGTCACCAAGCTTGGTGCGCAGGCGAATGCTCCGGCAACCATCACGCTCAACACCGACCCGTCCTTCGGTGGTGCATACGTAAGTGGCAACAACATCTACATCGGAGTGCCGTTCCTCAATGCACATCTCAACGACCCGGATATGGCGATCGCCATCCATGAGGTGACGCACATTGCGACCTCCGGCATCAACTGGACGTTCAATCCCAGCTGGATCACCGAGGGCTTTGCGGACTATGTGCGCTACTGGGTGTACAGCAGCGGCATGGCGATAGCGAACCCTGCAACGTTCACGTACCTGCATGGCTATGAGCACGCCGGCTACTTCTTCAACTACATCTCGACCACGTTCAACAAGCCGAACTTCGCCAGGGACCTCTACGCCAACCAGCTTGCGAGCAGCGACCTCAACACGTTCATCAGGTCGCAGACCGGCAATGCGAACGGCTACACCACGCTGGGTGAGGCGTGGAACAACATGACCGGCAAGAAGGTCAGCTCGATCCTGACTTTCAAGAACGGCTCGACCAACTCCTGTGCCGATGTACTGAACTACACCGACTCGGACAACAATCCTGTTCAGATCGTCAGCTGCACGGGCAACATCGCACAATGGTGGACGTTTACGCCGATCAGCAGCACCAGCACCTACGGCACCATTCGAACAAACGTGGGGCAGGCGCTGGCCGGTAACCCGCTCCGGGACGGTAGCGAGCGTTGCCTCTACCCGCAGGGCAACGGTACAACCAGCGGCACCGCGGTCGTAATCTACAACTGCGACCCTGGCAGCACCGGCATGCAGTGGTACTTCCAGACCAACGGTCTCATCCGCAACGTGAACTCGAATCTCTGCTTGCAGCCTCAGGGCGGTAGTACCGCCAACAACACACGACTTCAGGTCGTGACGTGCAACAGCGCTGCGGCTTCGCAGAACTGGAACGTTCGTCCACTGGATATCATGCAGAGCAAGGGCAGTACGACCACTGCCATCAACTACTGCCTGGGTTCTTCGACCGACGGCACCATTCCAGCCACCACCAGCTACCTGCAGGACCGCACGTGCAACTACAACAACGGTCAGCGACTGGTATTCGTTCCGTCCAGCGCCGGCGGCACCTCTGGCTATTACAAGGTTTACACCCACACCGGCAACGCGAGCGACGCACGTTGCCTGGATCTGAACGGTGGAAGCACCGCCAACAACACCCGGGTGATTCTTGCTCCCTGCACCGGCAGTACCACGCAGCAGTGGATGCGCTACCCAAGCGAACGCCTGGCCAGTGTGGCGGCAAGCGGTGCGTGTCTCCAGCTTGAAGGTAACTCGACGGCGGTCAACGCGTACATGGTGATCAACACCTGCAACACCACCGACTACCAGAAGTTCAAATTCGCCACGATGTAACAGTCGTACGTCCAATAGCCGGCGCATATGCGCCGGCTATTGCGTATGACCTCAGTCCCAGCCGTCCAGGCCGGTCGGGCAGGTGGTCGCATGCTGGGTGAGTGCGTCCATGGCCCGGCAGTAGGAGTACGCGGAGATCCATTGCGGGGAGTGGTACGCCATCAGGTCGTAGGCGGTGACCTTCCCGGCGGCGTCGAGCCCGGCGATGACGCGGAGTTGCGGTGTGGTCCGCAGCCCGACCCAGGCACCCATGGAGCCGTCGGGACGCGGGTAGTTCGGGTCCGGGTCCTGCGTCACGTCGGGGGTGTGGTGCAGGCCGAGGGCGTGGCCCATCTCGTGGGCCAGGGTCAGGCCCTCGCCGTCGGCGGGTTCCAGCTGCACGTTGAGCCTGATGTTGTTCTTGTCGCTGCGGGTGTAGGCGCCGAAGTATCCGGTCGGGTTCTCCGGCTGGATGACCACGAGCCACTGGTCGCCGCCCGGGAACAGTTCGTCGAACTTCTTCGCCGCCCAGATCCGGGCGTCCTCGAAGCCGGCACACGTGATGTGGCCGCTGCTGGACGTGGTCGCCCTGCAGTCGAAGGCGGGGATGCCGATCCGGTCCTCGAACGACCAGTCGGTGACCAGCGACGCGAGTGGGAGGACGTTCCGGGCGCCGAGCCGTTGCCGTTCCACGTCCGCGCGGGACCGGGCCGGGTACGTGTCCCCGGTCAGCCCGTCCTGTTGCTGCAAGGTCTTCGGCACGTTGGTGTAGGTGTAGCGGAGGGGATAGATCCGTCGTCCGGTGATGATGTTGTGGTCGCTGGCCGGCAACGGCCCGAAGGCGACGGTGACGGTCCGGGTGGTCAGGTCGTCTCCGGGCGGGGCGGTCCAACCGGACGGGTATCGCAGTTTCGCGGTGAGCGTCCGGGTGCCCGGTTGCACCTGCGTCGGGTCGAGTTTGAACACGAAGGTGGTATCGATCTGCGTGGGGTCGGCGACGGTGGTGCCGACGGTGCGGGTGAGCCCGTTCACCGGTTGCAGGACGCGGGCCGGCAAAGGTGCGACGGACGCGGTCGTCCCGGTCACCGTCACCGTGGTGCCACCGACCGTCAAGGTCGCGGCGACCCCGGCCGCGGCCCTGGTGCCGCCGACGCGGGCGTACACCCGGACGTACGTCTCCTTGTAGGCGATCATCGGGATGACCGCGGATCCGGGGAACTGGACACTCTGGATCGTCTCGACCCCGTCGATGCCGAGCTGGCCCGCGTTCAGCGGGACCGGATCACAGGCGGACGCGGCGAACCCGGCGGCAAGTGCCGCCACGACGGCGGCTGTGCGGCGTAGCGGTCTGGTGCTCATGTGAACCTCCTGGCGATGTGCTGACACACGGTCAGTGGCCGGCGGGGCCAGACGGTTACGGAGCGACCGGACGCCGTCACCGGTTCGTAAGATCCGCCCCCCGCGGGTGACAGGACCGCAGGACGCCGGGGCAGCGACCTGGGGCGGACTATCGTGATCCGGCGGGAACTCGGGTGACGGGAGCGAGGCGATGGCCGCGGACGACGACCCCGTGACCCGGTTGCGGTCGGGCGACGAGGCGACCTTCGTCGCGGTGGTGGACGCCTGGTCGCGGGGGATGTTGCGCACCGCCCGCGCCTACGTGGGCACCGCCGAGGCGGCCGAGGACGTGGTCCAGGAAACCTGGCTGGCCGTGATCCGTGGATTGCACCGGTTCGAGGGACGCTCGTCGCTGCGGACCTGGGTGTACCGGATCCTGATCAACATCGCGAAGACCCGCGGGGTCGCCGACAACCGCACCGTCACCTGGTCCGATCTTGTGGGGGAGGACGCCGGACCGACGGTGGACCCGGACCGGTTCCAGGGCCCGGGCGAGCGGTATCCCGGCCACTGGCGGCACGCGCCGGAACCCTGGCCGTCCGCCGAATCCGCCGCTGTCGGCGAGGAGGTGCGTCGAACCGTCGAGGCGGCGGTGGCGGAACTGCCGCACCGCCAACGCGTCGTCATCACCCTGCGGGACATCGACGGGTACAGCTCCGACGAGGTGTGCGAGATCCTGGACCTCAGCGCGGCGAACCAACGGGTGCTGCTGCATCGCGCCCGTGCCGCGGTCCGGGCCCGGTTGGCGCACTACCTCACCGCGGAGATGATGACGCCATGAACTGCGACGAGTTCGTCGAACTGGTCACCGCCCACCTGGACGGCAGCCTCGACGACGCCACCGAGCGGCGGTTCGTCGAGCACCTGGCCGCATGCGACGGCTGCGCCCGCTACCTTGAGCAGATCCGCCACACCGTGCACACTCTCGCCTCGATGCCCGACGAGACTCTGACCGGTCAGGCCCGCGACCGACTGCTCGCCGCGTTCCGCACGTTCCAGCGCTGAGCTTCCCAGGCCGGACCTGTCCGTCCGGGTCGTACGGTTGCCGTTATGACGATCACCGACGAGGACCTGGCCGTCGAGGCTGCTACGGCGGGTGCGGCCGTCGTGCGGGCCGGGTACGGCGCGCCGCTCGAGCGCTTTGCCAAGGAGGGCAACGACTTCGCCACCGCCGCTGATCTGGAGGCCGAGCAGGCCATTCTCGCCGTCATCAGAGCGGCTCGGCCCGATGATGCGTTTGTCGGGGAGGAGTTCGGGTCGGTCGGGTCGAGCGAGCGGACGTGGTTGGTGGACCCGTTGTGCGGCACGTTGAACTTCGCGGCCCGTACGCCGCTCGTCGCGGTCAACGTCGCGTTGCGCACCCCGTCCGGTATCACCGCCGCGGCGGTGGCCGATCCGTTCGCGGGCGAACTGTACTGGGTGACCGGTGGCGGAGCCGGGCTGCGCCGTGACGGCGCGGTGCTGCCGCTGGCGCCGTCCGCGGTGTCGGGTCTGGTCGACGTGGACCTGCCGGCCGCCGACGCGGCCCGGTTCGTGGTACCGCGGCTGCTCACCGACCGGGCGTTCCTGGCCCGGTTCGACCCGCGGGTCATCTCGTCGACGCTGGCCCTCGTGTGGGTGGCCTCCGGTCGGCGTGCGGCGTACGTCTTCGACGGCGACGTGGTGGACAACGTCCATTTCGCGGCCGGAATCGCGGTGTGCCGGGCCGCCGGATGCATCGTCACGGACCTGCACGGCGGGCCCGTGGGCGATCGGCCCGGGCTGCTCGTGGCCGCCGACGAGGCGACACACGCCACGTTGCTGCCGCTGCTCGCCGAGGCACTGGCCGTCGCATGATCGGCTTGGAGAGGCGCCGGTACCGTTGCGCGGATGGAGACATCACCGCCGCGGCCGCTGGCGCCGGGTGACGTGGTTGCGGCCTATTCCGAGGAACTGAGCGAGTGGACGGCGGCTCAGGTGACCGACCTGGACCCGGCGTGGCGCACAGCCGGCGTGCTCGAGCTGGACTGGTCCGGAGCTGAACCCTCCTCGGTGGACGATCTCGACGAGCCCGCCGCGCTCCGACTGACCCACCACGCACACACCGGCAGGCTTTCGCACTGCAACTACGAGTGGCTCCTCCCGCGCAGCTACAAGGTGCTCGGGAATGTGCCGCTCCTGCACGACCGCAGGTCGAGCAGCTACTCGTCGGGCTGGTCCATCGGTGGTCAACTCGCGATGCAGCGGCGGTGGGATCGCGGCGAACGAAGTGCACACCACCCGGGCGAACGATCGTTCCTCGGCGCCGAAATCGCCGACCTGGTGGCCCGGTCCGAACCGTTCACCGACATCTGGAGCATCTCCGTCACCGAGATCGACTCCCTCGACGGCGACGACATCGCCGCCCTCTTCCCGAAGCTGACCCGCCTGTCGTTGTCCGGAAACCTCGGCACCCTCAGCGGTGCGGCCGGCCTGAACCGGCTCCCCAGCCTGAAGACGCTGTTCATCACCGACCTGTTCGGAATGTCGGCGGCGGACTGCCTGTCGAGCACGGCGGTACCGGGCCTGGAGATGCTCGGCCTGCACAGCGTGCCGGCCGAATACGCCACAGCCATGAGGAAGACCTGGAGAGCCGAGATCCCGAACGGCACCTTCGTCGAGATCACCAGCCCGCGAAAGCCCGACTGGGTCACCGAGAACCGCGACAACCCGCTCCGCGACTGGGACGGCCGCGAACACATCAGCGCCGCGCGATACCGGAAGTCCGTGGCCCAGTACAAGGCCACCCGGCGAGCCGTCCTCGCGGCACTCGACGACGGGACGGACGCGGCCCGCCTCGCCGAACTGGGCAGGCAGTTCGGCGAGGCCTTCAACCAACTCGACGGCACGGCCGACCCGTTCATCGAGACCGAGGAACGGGAGGAACTGTTCGGAGCACTCGACGCCATCGTCGACCATGCCCAGGCACAGCACGGCCGCACCTTCGACGCCGCCCGCCAGCACCTGACCGCCGGCGCCGACGGCGTCCGAAACTGGTGATCGCGGACGCCTACCCGGCGTCGTCGTCGGCGTCGTCGGCGAGCCGGAACCGGTCGGCGAAGGCAGACATCTCGTCGCGTTGTTCGACGGGGTCGGTGGCGGCCACGTTGACGACGAGGCGGGTCACGCCCTGCGCGGCGAAGGCCTCGACCCGGTCGGGTGTGATCTCGGTCGACGCCCATCTGGTGTATTCGAGCGCCCGCGGGTCCCGGCCGGCGTCGGCTGCCGCTGTTCGGGCGAGGTCCAGTTGTGTGCGGCGCTCGTCCGGTGTGAGCATGCCGCCGGGGAAGTATCCGTCACCGCGTCGGCCGGCGCGGCGGGCCGCCGCCCGGCTCGACCCGCCGACGTGGATGGGGATGTCGGCGCGACCGTGCGGCTTCGGGAAGCTGACGAGGTCGTCGAAGTCGAAGAACTCCCCGTGGAAGCTGACGCCGTCGGCGTCGCCGGCCCAGAGCAGTCGCATGACGTCGATGGCCTCGTCGGCCCGACGGCCGCGACCGGCATAGTCCACTCCGACCGCGGCCGCCTCACCCGGCAGGCCACCCAGACCGATGGTGAGCAGCCGCATCCGGCCCTTGGACAGGACGTCGATCGTGGCCAACTGCTTGGCGAGGACGACGGGGTGCCGGTAGGGCAGCAGGAGCACGCCCGTTCCGAGGAGAATCCGGTTCGTCGCCGCGGCGATGAAGGCCAGGCAGCTCAACGGGTCGACGTAGGGCAGCGTCGGGGGCAGCTCGACGGGGCCGATGGTCGCGCCGGGGTACAGCACGATGTGCTCGGGCATATAGAGCCCTTCGAAGCCGCATTCTTCGGCATGCTGTGCGAAGGCGACGATCCGGTCGGGATCGACGCCGTAGTACGGGGTGCTGTAGCTGACGGCGAACCTCATCGCGCGACCGTAGGCGTTGACGCCGGTGTCAGGGCAAGGCCGCGACCGACAGCCACGATCGTTCGCCGGCGATCGTGGTGACCTGTGCCGGTTCGCCGGTGGCGAGGTCGTACACCACCACCCGTCGCATCTCGACGCACATTGATGCGGACGACGTCGATGCGGCGCCACGCGTTGTCGTCGCTGAGCGCGTAGATCGGCTGTTCGCCGCGCAGGCCGGCGTAGCGCTGCAGGAGCAGGCGGGCGCGCCGGATCGGGTTGCCGCTCAACGGTTTCGTCGTGGGCGCGTCCGGGTCCAGGCGTGGCGGCAGTTCGGTGTGGCGTTCGGCCAGCGGCGTGCCGAGGACGTGGCCGGGGTGGCGGCCTGACGCTCTCCTCGGTCCCGGATGGCCACGCCCACGACCGCGAGGAGACTGATCGTCAGCACGGCGGCCAGGGCCGCGCCACGCCGGCGCCGCGCGCGGCGGTCGGGCGCGCGCGGCGGATCCGGACCGTCCGCGAGGACGCGGATGTCGCCGTCGTCATTCATGAGCGTCCCCTGAATGTCGTCCGGTGGAGGAATGGCGGGGTTGACGCTGATCGGTCGATGGACGGACGGTAAGTCGGCCTGCGAGATTGACATCCGTGGTTGCCGTTGAGTTACGGATCCAGGTTCTCGGCCGGGTGCGCGGGTGGCACGGGGACGTCGAGCTGGACCTCGGTCCGGCCCGTCGCCGGGCGGTCTTCGCGTTGCTGGCGTTGGCTGCCGGCCGTCCCATCACCCGGGCCGACCTTATCGACTCGCTGTGGGGCGAGCATTCGCCGCCCAGCGCCACGAACATCATCCAGACCCACGTGAAGCACCTGCGCCGCCTCGTCGACCCGGACCGGCCGCCGCGGGCGTCCAGCACGGTCCTGCCTACCATCGGCGACGGATACGCCCTCAACATCCGGAGCGGCGGCGTAGACCTGGTCCGCTTCCGCGAGCTGGTCGTCGCCGCCGGGACGGCGCACGACGACGGCGATCTCGACCGTACCGCCGCGCTGCTGGGCCGGGCGCTGGCCCTGTGGCAGGGCGCGCCCCTGTCGGACGTCCCGCTTCTGGCCACCCATCCCAAGGTCGTCGCGTTGCTCGGCGAGCGACGGTCCGCACTGGCCCGCTACGGCGAGGCGATGGTCGCCGTCGGCGCCGCCGCCGAGGCGCTCCCGGCGCTGGAGGAGGCCGCGGCCGAGCAACCGTTGGACGAGGCGGCCCAGGCCCGGTTGATCCTGGCGTACCGGTCGGCCGGGCGGCGGGCACAGGCGTTCGCCGCGTTCCACACCACGCGTGGCCGCCTGGCCCAGGAACTCGGGGTCGACCCCGGGCCCGAGCTGGCCGAGGCGTACCGCGTCCTGCTCGCGGGGACCGGCACCGGCGCCGCCCCGGAGCGGCCGCAGCCGCTTCGGCATCCGGTGCCGGCCCAGCTCCCGTCCGACATCGCCGCGTTCGCCGGCCGGGTGGCGCACCTGCGGCACCTTGACGGCCTCCTGCCCCGGGACGACGGCACGCGGCCGCCCGCGGTGGTCATCTCCGCCTTGTCCGGCACGGCCGGCGTGGGCAAGACCGCCCTGGCGGTGCACTGGGCGCACCGCATCGTCGACCGGTTCCCCGACGGCCAGCTCTACACGAACCTGCGCGGCTTCGACCCCGCCGGGTCGCCGCGCACGACGGCCGAGACGGTGCGCGGCTTCCTGGAGGCGTTCGCGGTGCCGCCGGACCGGGTTCCGGCCGGCCTCGAGGCGCAGATCGGGCTGTACCGCAGCCTGCTGGCCGGCATGCGGGTCCTCATCCTGCTGGACAACGCCCGCGACGCCGAACAGGTCCGGCCGCTGCTGCCCGGTGCGCCGGGCTGCCTGGCGGTGGTGACCAGCCGCAACCGGCTCACCGGGCTGGTCGCCAGCGAGGGCGCCCACCCGCTCATGCTCGACCTGCTGTCCCGCGACGAGGCGCGCGAACTGCTGGCACGCCGCCTCGGGCGGGCGCGGGTGGCGGCGGAGCCCGCCGCCGTGGACGAGATCGTCACCCGGTGCGCGCGGCTGCCGCTGGCGCTGGCCGTCGTGGCCGCCCAGGCGGCGGAACGGCCGGCGACGTCGCTGTCGACGCTCGCGGGCGGGCTGCGGGACGCGCACGGCAGGCTCGACGCGCTCGCCGAACACGACCCGGGAACCGACGTGCGGGCCGTGTTCTCGTGGTCCTATCGGACGCTTCGCCCGTCCACCGCAAGGCTTTTTCGTTTTTTGGGTCTTCACCCCGGCCCCGACGTGGCCGCGCCCGCGGCCGCGAGCCTGGTCGGCGTGCCGGTCGCGGAGATCACCGACGCGCTGGCCGAGCTGAACCGCGCCCACCTGGTGGTGGCGGACGCGGCCGGCCGGCACACCATGCACGACCTGCTGCGTGCCTACGCCGCCGAGCTGAGCGCCACGCACGACACCGACGAGGAACGCACCGCGGCCCTCGGTCGCGTGCTCGACCACTATCTGCTCACCTCGCTCGGCGCGGACAAGCTGCTCTTCCCGCACCGCGACCGGATCACCCCGGCCCCGCCGCGCGACGCGGTCGCCATCGTGGACCTCACCGACAGCGCGGCGGCGAAGTCGTGGTTCGCCGCGGAACGCGCGACGCTTCTCGCGGCGATCCGGCACGCCGCCGCCACCGGCTTCGACACGCACGCGTGGCAGCTCTCGTGGAGCCTGGACACCTACCTCCACTGGCGCGGGCACTGGCAGCACCAGGCGGACAACCACCGCGTGGGTCTTGCGGCCGCGAACCGCGCGGCGGATCCGGCCGGGCAGGCGCACGCGCACCGCCACCTGGCGCGGGCGTACGGCGTGCTCGGCCGGCACAGTTCGGCGCTCGCGCACTACCGCCACGCCCTGGACCTCTACGGCCAGCTCGGCGACGCGGCCCGGCAGGCGCACACCCACGTCGGGTTCGGGATCGTGTTCGAGCGGCAGGGCCGACGCGACGACGCGCTCGGCCACGCCGAGGAGGCGCTGCGCCTGTACCGGGCCGCGGGCCACCGGGTGGGACAGGCGAACGCGCTGAACAACCTCGGGTGGTGCCACGCCCAACTCGGCAACCACGAACGGGCGCTGGCGTACTGCGAGCAGGCCCTCGCGCTGCAGCGGGAGATGGGCGACCGCGACGGCGAGGCGGCCACCTGGGACAGTCTCGGCTTCGCCAATCACCGGCTGGACCGCTTCGAGGACGCGGTCCGCTGCTACCGGCACGCCCTCGACCTGCGGCGCGATCTCGGTGACCGCTACTACGAGGCGGCCACGCTGGTCCGCCTCGGCGACACGCACGCCGCCGCGGACGGACACGACGCGGCCCGCGACGCGTGGCGCGACGCCCTGGACATTCTCGACGACCTGCACCACGGCGACGCCGACCAGGTGCGGGCGAAGCTCCGGTCCGGTCACGGGCCAGTGCCGGACCAGTCGGCCCCGCGATCCTGCCGGGTGGAGACGCCCGGTGCGTCGCCCGAAGCGACGAAAGGAGAGCGAAAATGGGCCGCAGGGTCAACTGGATCTGCCACAGCATCGCGTGCCTCGCCGCCGTGATGACGATCGCGGCGACGTCCGCGGTGCCCGCCGGCGCGGAGCCGACGGCACCCGCGGGTGGTGAGACCGCCGCGCTGTCGAAGCTCGCGGTCTCACCCGGCAAGGCGCAGATCGTCAGCTTCCGCGCGCCTTCGGACCGGGCCGGCACGCAGGCCGACCCCTACCAACCGCCGGTCATCTACTGCTTCATCACGGCGAGGAACCCCTACTGGTTCCCGTCCACCAGCTCGATCCCGTTCGACACCGTCAACGCCGAGGTGAACGTCTGGTGCACCTGGCCGGTCGCCAGGATCGCCGCGCTGGCGTGAGGGGTGCCAGTTCGTGGATCGATCGTCTGGTGGCGTGGCCGGTGGTAGCCAGGCCCTTCGTTCCGTGGCATCGGCTGGTTCCTGTACTGCGGTGTGCGGATCGTGTCTGCTGCCCGCCCTGGCGCCGGCGGATGCCGGCGCTTGCGAGGTTGGAAGTGGATATGCGACGGCCGGCGAATCGTTCAGCACGGACGGGGGGTCACGCGGCGCGCTGGTACTCGTGGATCAGGCCACCGAGCACGTCGACCCGACGTACGTCCGCGGGCGCGGGAGCCGGCCCGGTGACAACGACCGGCCGGGCCGGGTCGGGTGGGTGTAGGTTCAGCGACCGGTGTGGCCGTGCCCGGTGTAGTGCTCGAGATAATCGGTCAGCACTCGGTGGAGTTGCTGTTTGTTCCAGATCAACGTCCAGTCCAGGCACTCGTGGCGGACGGTGCGTGCCCACCGTTCGGCGTAGGCGTTGGCCTTCGGCGCCCGCGGCGGGATCTTGACCACCTCCATGCCAGCGGCGGCGAACACTGCGTCGAACGCAGCGGTGAACTTCGTGTCCCGGTCCCGGATCAGAAACCGAAACCTGTGGACGCGGTCGTCGAGATCCATGAGGAGGTTGCGGGCCTGCTGGGTGACCCAGGCGCCGGTGGGGTGGGCGGTGATCCCGGCCAGGTGCACCGTCCGCCGTTCGATTTCGACGACGAACAGGACGTACAGGCGGGTCAGGCCGACCGTCTCGACGGTGAAGAAGTCCGTGGCCAACAACCCACCCGCCTGCGCGCGCAGGAACTGCGTCCAGCTGGGGCCGCCGCGGCGTGGAGCCGGGTCGAGGCGGTGCCGGCGCAGGATCCGCCGCACCGACGACGCCGACACTTGTACGCCGAGCGATCGGCACTCGCCGACGATGCGCACATATCCCCAGCGAGGGTTTTCGGTGGCCAGCCGGACACGAGCTCCACGACTCGGTCGTCGAGGCCACGGCGATGGCGGCCGGTGTGTGGGAAAGTCCAGCGGCGGGCGACCAGCTCGCGGTGCCAGCGCAGCAGTGTCGCCGGGGTCACCAGGAACACCGGCCACCGGCTACGTGGCAGCATCCTGGCCAGCGTGGCCAGCAGCATTCGGTCCCCGATGTGTACTGCGGGCGGACCAACTGCCGCTGCAACACCGCGAGCTGATGGCGCAACACCACGATCTCGACCTCGTTCGCATCCGGCGTCGGACCGAGACCGAGCACGCCCAGCAGCCGCCGCAGGGCCATCAACGCCACCGTCCGGACCACCACACACCCAGCGTGCCAGCCGACGTTGCCCCAGGTCAGAGCCGTCACCCTGAAGTGGCACCCCTCACCCGAACGCCTACCCCCGAAGAAACCCTCACCGTCCAACTGGCCTGGGCAGAAGCAGCCGCCTAGATCAACCAAAGTCCGAAAGTCGAGACGATCCCCTTCGACGGCCCTTGGTTCGGCGCGCCCAGCGCAGCCTCAAAGGCAGCTCAGGATGGCAGGCGTGCGGCGTGAGTCCGGATGAGCCCATCGACGCCACGGAGGAAGGTCTCGCAGATCTGTGCCCGGTCGAAAAGGCAGCCGGCCGCCATGGCGCCGTCGCGGAGCATGACGAAGTGCTGCGCGGCGGGCTCTGCCTCGATTTCCTGGATGCTCGCGATCAAGGTGTTGATCGTGTCGAGGAACCATTGCCGATGCGCGAGGACGGCTTGGTGCACGGGGTGGTCGGGATCGGGATACTCGGCCACGGCGTTGAGGAAGGCGCAGCCGCGGAAGCCAGCGGACTGAATGCCCATGGCGATCGACTCGGCAACCGCCCGGAGGGTGTCAGGCGCCGGTAGACCGGCGGCGATGGCGGCGTCCACCTGCCTGCGGATGGCTTGGTCGGCCGCCCGTAGGTAAGCCAGGACGAGATCCTCCTTACCGGGGAAGTGCCGATAGAACGTGGCCCGGGTCACTTTCGCCTCGGCGATGATCCGATCGACGCCGACGGAATGGATGCCCTCCGCGTAGAAGATCCTGGTCGCCGTCGCAAGGAGCCGGTCTCGCGCCTCGGAGGGCCGTGTCTCGGTTTCGCTCCGCGCCATGAGCCCATGGTAGCGACAGAACGTTCCGTCTTGACAACTCGGGAAAGAGCCGTCAGAGTCTTGCGGGACAGAACGTTCGTTCTACCTGCTGAGCTTCCGGCCCGGCGCACGTCGGCCGCATTCCCTCCGTACCACCGAAAGGATCGCCATGACCACCGTTGCCGCACCCGGCATCTCGACGACGGCGTCCACCCTGCGCAGGCTGTACTTCGTCCGCTTCGGGTTCGCGATCGTCTGGGCATTCGTGATGTTCACGACCGCCAAGCACCTCGGCCCGCTCGCCATGACGCTGCTCGTGCTCTACCCGCTGTTCGACGTGGCCGCCGCCGTTATCGACGCCCGCGCGTCGCGCGCCACCGGATCACCCACCCTGCTGTACGTGAACGTCGTGGTCAGCCTGCTCGCCGCGGTCGGCCTGGCCTTCGCCGATGCATCGGGCATCCCGGCGGTCCTGCGCGTGTGGGGTGCCTGGGCGGTCGCGGCCGGGCTGGTTCAGCTGATCGTGGCGGTCACTCGCCGGAACATGGGCGGGCAGTGGCCGATGATCATCAGCGGTGGCCTCTCCATACTCGCCGGCGGGTCGTTCATCGCCGGTGCCTCCGCCGACAACCCTGCGCTGACCAACGCGATCGGCTACGCCATCCCCGGCGCCATCTTCTTCCTCATCTCGGCCATCCGCCTCGGCCGCGCGGCGAAGGGAAACTGACATGGAAAACACCACGTACGACGTCATCGTCATCGGCGCGGGACCGGTCGGGGAGAACGTCGCCGATCGGGCCGTGCAGGGTGGCATGACCGCCGCCATCGTCGAGCGGGAACTGGTCGGTGGTGAGTGCTCCTACTGGGCCTGGGCACGGCACCACGACCTCGCTCACCGCCCGGCACGCGGTCGTCGTCGCGATCGGAAGCAGCGCCCTGCTCCCAGACGTCACCGGCCTGCGCGAGGCGGCACCGTGGACCAGCCGGGAGGCGGCCGCCGCGAGCGAGGTTCCCGGTCGGCTCGCCGTCATCGGCGGCGGCGTGGTGGCCTCTGAGATGGCGACCGCGTTCGCGAATCTCGGATCCGTGGTGACGGTGCTCGCCCGTGACGGAGTGCTGCCGCTGGCGGAGCCCTTCGTAGGCGAGCGGGTCACGAAGTCGTTGCTGGAATTCGGCGTGGCGGTACGCGACGGTGCCGAGGCCGCGACGGTGAACCGGAACGGCGACGGCACGGTGCACATCACGCTCACCGACGGCGAACAGGTCGAAGCCGACGAACTCCTGGTCACGATCGGCCGTACGCCGAACACGCAGGACATCGGCCTGGACAGGATCGGCCTGAAGCCTGGTGCCTGGCTCGCGGTCGACGACACGTTGCGGGTCGTCGGCGAGGACGGGGCGCTGCTCGGCGACGGGTGGCTGTACGCGGCCGGCGACGTCAACCGCCGCGTGCTACTGA
This sequence comes from Virgisporangium aurantiacum, assembly GCF_016863635.1. Lineage (GTDB taxonomy): Bacteria > Actinomycetota > Actinomycetes > Mycobacteriales > Micromonosporaceae > Virgisporangium > Virgisporangium aurantiacum. The sequence goes on from NZ_BOPG01000033.1 coordinate 60,622, forward strand.
CCCACCAGGGCAAGTACCAGGCTCGCGCGGTGGGCGACGTCATCGTGGCGCGTGCCAAGGGTGAAGCGATCGACGACGGCCGGTGGGGCCGGCACGTCGCCACGGCCGACGAGCATGCCGGGCCGCAAGTCATCTTCACCGACCCGGAGGTCGCGTCGGTGGGCCAGACCGCGGCCGCCGCCGAGGCTGCCGGGCTGCGGATCCGGGTGGTCGACCACGACCTGGCCGCCGTCGCGAGATCCGCCCTGCACGCCAAGGGATATCAAGGGCACGCCCGGATGGTCGTCGATGAGGACCGGCAGGTGATCGTCGGCTTCACGCTCGTCGGCCCGGACGTCGCGGAACTGCTGCATGCGGCGACGATCGCAGTCGTCGGAGAGATACCGACAACGGCCCGGTGCCGCTGTCCGACATGGGCGGTGCCGGAAACTGGATCGGCTATCACGTCATCGCCCACTTGGCGCTTCACCGATACTTCGTCCGCCAACGCCGACCTGTGCCGCACCTGCTCATGCTCGACCATCCGACCCAAGCCTTTTCCCGTCCGGAGTCGCCACCCAAGATCAGGACATATCCAGCGACGACCGCGCCGTACGCCAGCTGTTCGAACTCATGCGCGACGTCGTCGCCGAACTTACCCCTCAATTGCAGATCATCGTCTGCGACCACGCCAATCTGTCGGAGTCATGGTTCCAAAGCGCCGTACGCCACAACTGGCGAAACGAGGCTCTGATCCCTGCCGCGTGGATCGACGGGCCGAACCTTCGACTGTGATACCTGCTCGACCACCTTGACGGCATCTGCGAGCAGGCTCGAACGAACAGCCAGCGGGCCGGTCAACGGGTCGGACTGCACCGGCAGCACCGTGAAGATCGACCGGGCCGTCCCGGCGTTGGGGCCAAACGCGCACAGCCAGGCTTCGCCCAGCCGGACCGGCGCCCGGCGAACCCACGAGTTCACGAGCCTGCGTCGGTCTACTCATGCCGGGCGGGTGCTGCTGCTCCGGCTGGCCACCATCGGCAGGGATGGGCGCGCACGGTCAGTATTACCGACCTCGTCCACACGCTGAGCAGGCTCGGGACCTGCGCGGGTACCTGGCTCGCACCCAGCCGGACACGGACGTGGGTGACTGCCGAATGCGAACGGCGCGTACGCGACCTGGACCACCCCTGCTTGCGCAGGTCGACCTCGACGCGCCGCCCGAAGCCATGCAGCCCATCGTCGATCACCTCGTCGAGAGAGTCCTCGCCGAATGGGACCCCGAAGTCGCCACCGCGCCACCCGGCCCGTCCGAAGCCGCCCAGCCCAACGAACCGTGACGCCAGGCCCCGGTGCGGTCTGCGCGCCAGCTGCCTGTTGATCATGGGATGCCTCGGGCACGCGCACCAGCGCGGCGTTCAAATTCCAACGGACTCCAGAAGACTTCCGTGACGGGCGGTGCCACCGGGTGACGGGCGGTGTCGGCAGGCGACAGGGGCTACCGAAAGCTACAGATCACCCATCGATCACCCAAGTGTCCACAGTGGACACAATAATGGCCCTGATCCTGGAGGAAATGCCAGGTCAGAGCCATGATCAAAGTGCGCCGCCAGGGACTCGAACCCCGAACCCGCGGATTAAGAGTCCACTTCGGGGCAAATCAACCAGGGTTATTTGGTGCCAGTTCAGGCTAGTTGATGCCCGGTTGTGGTGGTGCCTGGCGCAGGTCCGGGCCGGGTTCTGCCGTACCGTGTCGGCCCGTACCAGAACCATCGATCACGCACGGATCACCCATGGAACAGCACCCGGGTCACGCCCGACCGCCCATCCGCGCCATCCAGCCGGATCGCGCAGCCCGCCGTCTGGCGCAGGACTCACCCTGTTGCTGACCGGCGGCTGTCCGATGATGGCCCGGCGCAGCCGGGTCACTTTCCCGGAGTACGCCGCGCGATGGCGGGCATCACGGGAGTTCACCTTGGATCGAGACCCGCCGCCGCATCCCCGGCAACATCACCCACCATCTCAACCCGGCCTTCCCTGGCCCGATCCGAGCCATCACCACCACTGACGTCCTCGAATGGATCTCCAGACGGATCACCGGAACTCCGGCGACGCCGCGGTCGTCGATGAAGCTGTACTACGACCTCTTTCGCACGGTCATGAACAGCCCCGAGATCGACGGCCTCCTCCGCGCCAACCCGTGCCGGGCGATCAAGACCGCAGCCGCCTTCCGTGGCCTGACCAGCGCACCACGATGGATACCGGCCGAAGCCCAAGTACTGGACCTGTTCGACGTGGTGCCCAACCGATATCACGCCGCCCTATGGCTCGGTGCCGGCCAGGGCTGCCGCATCGGCGAAGTCCTCGCCATCGAAGACTCGCCTGCCTGCATCGACCTTCACCGCGGAGAACTCCACGTCCGGCAACTGTTGCAGTACGACTCTCGCGACCACGGCGGACTCTTCCTCAAAGAGCCCAAAGGCGGCTCCGCCGGCACCGTCACACTCGAGACTGCTGCTGGCTCGGCTCTCGCGCAGCACTTGTCCGATCACGGCATTTGCGAAGTCAACCTCGTCGACCCACAAACCGCGAACCGCGCCGACGGACAGCGAAGCTGCTGTTCACCGATGAACGTGGGAGACCGTTCCACGACCGCCGCTGGTCCGAACACTGGACCCGGTGGCGCGACGCCGCCCGATGGCCGGTCAGGCACGGCACCTTCCACGCCCTCCGCCACCTCTGCGCCACCACCATGCTGACCAACGGCGTTGACCCTCAACACGTCCAACGAGCCCTCCGGCATGCCAACCTTCAGCACACCTTGAGCGCCTACATCCAATGGCTTCCACGCAGCGATCGACCGACCAACGTGGTCAGCAGCGTTCTCCGCCTCGCTCGCCGCCTCTAACGCCTCTACTGAGCCACCCGGGGAGGCTCCAATACTCTCGGGGTGGCTCACCCCAGGCAGCCCGTGGACCGGCGGTGCTCTCCTCGGCCGCCGGCCCACGGACAGGTGCAGTCGGTCAGCGGCCCGACCACTCGGGATTGGCGTAAGCCCAGCCGATGTAAGGTGCGCCAGGCCAGGTAAATGACACCCGTCGCACGGTGGCAGCTGTGGAGATGTAGCTCCCGTTGCCCTCCGAGAGCATCACATGGCCGGCTCCACCGTTGACCGACGCGGCGGCGTAGAACACCAGGGCACCCGCCGGTGGATTGGCGTCGCTGTGGATGAGTCCGCGATTTCGAAGGTCGTTGAAGTGCGCGATCGCGGTGGCGTACCCACTGGCCGCCCGTCCGTAGGCATGGGCGACGAAGTTGTCGCACCATCCGTTCCACGGGTGGTTGGAGTCACCGAGGTCACCGTTGGTGTTTGCCTGGCCGAGCACCGAAACGGCCCAGTTGAGGGCGCGGGTTTCCCGGGTGGTGATGTTGGCACAGTCGGGCTCTCCGGGGATGTACTGGTTGAAGCCCGGTGTGGTCGTGTAGAAGTCGCTGATCCACCCGCTTGCCGGTGCGCTGATGCGGTGCCACACCGTGTTTCCAGAAACGTTGCGGCCGCGTACCGCGCACTCGGCGGTGAACGCCGTGCCGTCGGCCAGGACCGCGACTACCCCGGCGTTGACGTTGTAGGGATCGGTGCGCACCTTGAGCCCGACACCGCCAGTACCGGTGATCCGATAGCCGGAGATTCCGGCGTCGGCCGGTGCGATACCGACACCCTGGAGAGCGGCCGTGGCTGTTGCCGCGGCCACCAGGGCGCCGACAAGCCACGACCGGCGCCGGCGCACCTGTTGTCGTGCGGTGCGTGGGGCTGACGTCGTCTCGTCCATGATGGCCTCATTTCGTCGCGTCCGGCCCGGTGCCGGCCCGCGCGATCAGCCTGCCGCCGGCGACGCGGACTGTCATGACGCGCGTTCGAGCGTCGCCCGCGTGGTTGTGTGCGGCGACGACCGCGGCGAAGCGACTGCCAGCGCTACTCCTCCTCGCGATTCAACCGCGCCATGGAATGATATTCACGAACCTCCTCCGGCCTGATCAACCCGTCCTCGATGGCTCGGGCGAGCAAGGCCGCCTTGGTGTGACCCGGGCGCCCGGCCTTCGAGTACTTGATCCTCGCTCGGTTGATGTATTGATTGGCCGTGTGTACCGAGATGTTCATTCGCATCGCCACGGACGCCTTGGACATTCCCTCGAACCACAAACGCAATGCGGTTCGTTCTTGTTTGGACAGATCCGGTCGGGCCGGTCGGGTGTCGGCCCACATCGCACCCGCACTGGACGGCGTGACATAGGCGCGATCCTGGGCGGCGGCCACGACAGTGTCGACGAAGTAGTCGCCACCCTCGTTCTTCGTCAGGTAGGCGCTCGCACCGCTCTCCAGGACGGTCAGAATGACCGTCTCGTCCATCTCCTGGGAGAACACGACCACCCGTCGCCGCGCGGCGAGGTCGGCAATCTGGTCGATTGCCGAGGCGCCGCCGAGGTTCAGGTCCACCACCAGAACGTCAGCGTCGGCGCCGGCGCCGACGCACACGTCGGCAACGGTCGGACCGCTGGCGACCAGCTCGACGCGACGATCCGGATCACGGTCCAGCCACGCCTGGACACCTTCGAGGACGACCGGATGATCATCCACAATGGCCACGGTCACCCGTGCCACACCAGGTTCGCCCACACCCGAGTTCCTTCCCGGTGAGAGTTCGCGACGATGCCCGAGTGCAGCGCCGCGCCGTCCACATCCACCTCCGCGTCGGAGTCGAGTTCGACCACAACGCCGACGCTGACCTCCTCCGGAGTCGCCGCGACCGTGACGCGGGCATCGTTGGCGGTCATCGCAAGGAGGCGCAGCGGCACTTCGCCCAGATCGCGGCGGACCGACGGGGGAAGGTCGGGCATCGTGCCGACCGAGACGAAGTCCACCGCGACCCCCCGCCGGGTCGCGAGGTCCGCGGCCGCGCGGAGTTCGTGCAGGAGCGGGTCGGGCACGTCGTCGTGCTCTGCGAGCAGCCGCCGCAGCCGGGCCGCCTCCAGGCCGGCCCGGCGCCGCAAGGCGGCGGACGACGGGTCCAGGGTCCCCGACGCCAGGCCGGCAATCAGTTCCATCGCGGCGCGCGCCGTGTCGTGGTACCGCCGGCGCCGTTCCCGGTGTGCGATTCGGGCGGCGAGCGCCCTGGTCGCGACGTCGTCGGCAGCAGCGGCGGCCTCGGCGGTCCGGTGGGCGTCGTGCTCGAGCAGGCGCGCGCCGACGGCCAGAATCACCTGGATAAGTGCCGTGCCGACCAGCACCATGCCCCACTGGGCAAGTTCGACGCGATGGATCTGTCCCGCCGCAGCCATCGCTGCCAGCACCACGGCGCTGTTGGCCGTCAAGGCGGCGATCAAGACGGTGAGCGGCCGCTGCCACAGCAGCAGTAGCGCGAACCAGCCGAACGTCCCCCAGGTCCAGTTGGCGGTCGTGAAGTACGCGTTCGGCCCGCATGCCTGTGCCACTACGAACGTACCGGCGAGGATCACGATGATGCCCGTCGCGCTTACGGCGACGGAGCGCGTGCGGCGCAGCATAAGGACCGCTGCGATCACGCCGACGGCGGTGTACGCCAACCACACGGCGAGGGAACGGTACGCCGCCGCCGGCGACCGGTAGTTGTCCCAGTACGCGATGATCCCGAGCAAGTCATTGGCCAGATGCCACAGACCGGCGACAGATATCGCCGCCATGGCGCTGGCGACGGAGTAGCGGCCAGCCACGACCGCGGCCGGCGAGCTAACCATCTTCCCACTCCAGAGTCCACCGGGTTCCCTTTCCTGGTCCCCCGGTGAGGGTTGCGGTGCCGCCGACATCGAGAAGCCGCTCGGTGATGGAACTGCGGATCCCATGCCGGTGGGCTGGTACCGCCAGCGGGTCGAAGCCGGCACCCCGATCCTCGACCACCAGCCGAACGAGCCCGTCCACGTGGATCAACGTCAGGTCAGCGTCATCCACTCCGGCGTGCCGGGCCGCGTTGATCAGCGCTTCCCTGCCCGCGAAGACGAATGCGGCGCACACGGGTCCGGGCACGACACAGCGCTCCATGCACTGGCGGACCCGGATGCCGGCCGGCAACGCCTCGATCATGTCGCGCAACTGGTCGTCCAGGCTCACGGCACCGTCCGGCCACTCCTCCACGAAGCCCCGCAGTGTCTCGAGGTCACACGACGCCCACGTCCGCAGCCGCGTGGACGACCGGTCGATCGCACCCGCGGCGACCATCGTCAGCGTGGACAGGGCAGTGTCGTGCAGCAGTCGCAACTGACGGCGTTCGTCCGCCCGCCGCTCCGTCTCCAGGGTCGCCCCGCGCCGGAGGTCGCACTCAGCGCGGAACGCCGCGTCCGCGGTACGTCGGGCGCGACGGACCAGAACCATCACGGCCGCGACGGCGACGACCTGGGTGGCGCCTACCACGCCATGCGCCGCGCCCCCATCTGGAGCGCGGGACACCCCGGAACCGATCACATACGTCATCACGACAGCGAAGCCGGCGGGCACGGACGCCCACCACGGCCACGCCAAGCCGACCGAGATTATGCACACCGAGAGCAGAACGGCCACCCAGCTCGATCCCGCGGTGATCTGATGGACCGGCACAAGCTTTCCGATCAGTAGGCACACGCCTGCCGTGAATGCCAGGTCGCCACCCACGAGCCACGGGGTCAACCCACGGCGCAAGGCCACCCGGCTGTAAACGGCCGTCCATCCCGCCAACGCGGCAAGGCTGATCAGCAGGGACCGCCAGGTCACCGGCGGGAGGACGGCCAACGGCGTGAGGGCGATCGACGCCAGCACGACGGCGACCTTCATTCCCACCGAGATCCGGGCCGTCGTGCGTTGGATAGGCACCCCGCTGGAGTCCAGAACTCTCCGTTCTATTACGGACTCCACGGGCGCCTCGATTCTGGCGACGGCAACCACAGAACGGTGCCTAGCCTATCTACAGGCTACGCACTGCACCTCACCCGATACGGTACGTGGATTGACCTGATCGACCGGGTGCGGATAAGACCTCCGAACTCCGAAATGGCTAAATGCGAACCATGAATTCCGTTCACCGTGTCTGAAATCAGCGCTTCCACACGTGAGATGACGTGCGACAGCATCGAGTTGCATCCCGCCCACCCCCGAGTAGCCATTGCCGGTGCTCGCCACGCGTTGTCAACCGCTGTGATGGGGTCTTCGAGCAATAAGCTGAGGACCATTCGGTGCCCCCGTTTCCGGCGCCCTTCATCGATCAAGGCGGCTTCGGGCGAGGGCACTCATCCGTCGCCCGAAGCCGTGTGGCACTAACGACCCGTTGACGCTTCGCAGGCGGCAATCGCGTTGCGACCTGTTCCACCGACGCACCGGTCGACATCGGCACCGCCATCCACGGTGTCGTCCCCGGCTCCGCCGTTGATAGTGTCGTTGCCGGCGCCACCGCGCATGATGTCGTTGCCATTGTCACCGGTCATGACGTCTGCGCCTGCGCCGCCGTCGACGATATCGTTGCCATTGGCACCGGCTAGCAGGTCGTCACCGGCTCCGCCGAGGAGTGTGTCGACGCCTACATCGCCGGATAGCGTGTCCCGTCCGTCACCACCATCCAATGTGTCGGCACCTTGGCTCCCAACGATGATGTCGTCGCCGCCGAGGCCGCAGATGATGTCGTCGCCTTGGTAGCCGAGGATGACGTCGTTGCCGGGTGTGCCGACGATGATGTCGTTGCCGGATGTGCCGATGATGGCCTGGCGCCCCTGGTACACGCCGCTCTTGGCTGGTGTTGGCACCTTACCTTCGCACGCGTTCACCGGGATGGTTCCGGCGCCCTTGGCCAGCACGACGGTCGCAGTGGAGCCGGTCAGTTTGTCGGAGGTCAATGGCGTCACGCCGAGAGTTAGGTCCTTGGTGCGGTCCAGGTCGATGAGTTCGACCGTCGTGGTCGTCTTCGCTGCCTGGCCGACGGGCACGCCATCGACCGAGACGCCCCACGTTGCGGCGGTGTCGTCGCCTGGGGTCCACGACAACCTTGCCGTGTTGCCCGTCAAGGGCTCGATCTTCAGATCCTTCGGCGTCGCCGGTCTTCCGGTGGGCGGCGCCGTGGGGCTGACCTTGACCGTCGCGGAGCCGCTCGCGACGCCGCCGTCCGCTGCGGTGAGCCGCACTTGCATGACGCCGTCGAAGGCCGCCGTGTACGTGTGGTTCACGACCGGTTCCGAGGTGGTCTGGTCCGTCACGCCGTCGCCGTCGAAGTCCCATGCGTACGTGGTGATGGTGGAGGCGATGACGTACGAGGCCGACGCGTCGAACGTGAACGTGTCGTTGGGCCTGCCGACATAGCCGGTCATCGCCAATAACGGCACCGGGCGGTTGCGTAGCCGAGTCAACGCGGTGGTCATCGCGGCTGCAACGTCGCCCTCGTTCGGGATGACCTGGCCGGTGGTGACGTCGGCCAGCCGCTGGTACTCGGCGGTCAGGTAGCTGGGGATCACTGGGTACACGTTGACAGGGTCGATCTGCAACGCTCGCGCGGCGACTTGATCGACTGTCGAGCCGTCAACCAGATCGGGCTCGTGGAATCCGGCGTCTGTCAGCACGACGGCAGCTTTCGTCGCACCGGGTCGCCAGTCCAGCCCGTTGAGCGTGGTCATGAGTCCGTGCAGGAGCGCCTCTGGCGTGTCGCCGCCTCCGCTGGCGGCCAGCGCGTCCAACTGCGCCTCGAACGCTGTGAAGTCGCCTTGGAAGCCGGAGAACACCTTCGCGGTGTACTCGTCGCCCGCGTCCTTGTATGCGACCAGCGCGACGCGGCCACGAAGGTCGCGGATGCTACCGGCCGCGGTGCGGGTGAACGCCTTCACCTGATCGATGTACCCGCCCATCGATCCGGTCGTATCGATGACGAACGCGACGTCGAGCCCGGTCGTGCCCGCACCGATGACGATAACTTGGGTGTCGACCTGCTCCGCCTTGCCCGGCGGTAGGGTGCGCGACAGTCGGATGGCGATCTCGCGAGCGGCGTCGTCGATCGCGCCTCCAGCCTGGGCGTATTGGCCGTGCCCCGACGTCATCCAGAACCGGGGGTCGGAACCGCAGACGAAGTCGTCGTCGTTGCACCACAGACCAGATCGCTCCGTCACCACGGTCGGAACGTACGGCTTGCGCGCACCGAGCGAGCCGTTGTCGGTGTCGCAGTCCGGAACGGTTCGCCGCCAGACCGACAAATTCTGTCCTCGGCAGGCTGGCGGCCAGATTCCTTCGCCTTCGGGGAGGTGCAGTTTCGGATCGCCGAACATGGCGGCGAAGTCGATGCGGGTCAGCAGTTCCGGTGTTTCGGAGGACATCTTTACCATCGTCTGACCGATGACCTGAGCACCCTGTGAGTAACCGCCGAGGACGAATCGGGCTGTACCACATTTCGCTTGACGCTCTTTGAGGTAGTTGAATAGCTCGCCCACGCCACTGTCGACGCTACGGCCGTAGTCGTTGGAATACCCGGCCGAGAACTTCGCGCCGACGGCATTACCGTTCCATGGCTTGTCTACGTCAACGGCGTCATAACTGTGCCCACCGTATCCTCCAGCGCTGCGATCGTCATTCAGCTCGTAGGCATGCAGCGTCACGCCGTCCTTGAGCCGAGTGTCGAGTTCGGTTCGGAATCTGCGCGCCTCGCCGGCATCCATGCCTTGCCCGGAACCCCGAGCGAAAACAGATTCCACGTCTGAGCAGCTCGCGTCGATGCCCTTGGCCTGGGCAGCCGGGGGCGCCACCAGCAAGCCGATACCGACGGCCAACGTGACGCCCACTACCAACGATCGCTTCATGGGCACTCCAAGGAATGGGCGGCGACCTGCACCGACCAACGGCAGTCGTAACCAGGGATCAGGCCGTCATCATTCCGAGCACTATCGACCATGGCAATGAAAGCACCGCAATCTGCGTTGATCGTCACCGCAGTCGACCCTAACGGTCGACCCCGTTCCGGGCACTGCCGTGGTCGATTCGGCTGAGGCCCGAAACTGGGTCTACCCGTCGCTACAGCGACGCAATGCGTCTAGCCCATGCCGCCTCGTTGGAGCGCACGGTAAGGCCGTTTATCGGGCATCTCGTGTATAAGGACTGATCTCAGGACCTGATGCCGGGTCAACGGTAGGTTGCGGGTCGTCCGCTACTTCGAGCTCAGTGAGGCACACGCGAACCCGTTCCGCTTCCGGGACGCCGATCTTTTCGTAGACCGTCAGTGCTTCGGTCCAGTGGTCGCGGGCCGCGTCGGGATTGCCGTTGGCCAGGTGGGTGTAGCCAAGGCCGTCGTGGGCGCGAGCGTACTGGTGGTGGTCGCCGCACGCGGATGCCAACGGTAGCGCCGAGGTGTAGTAGGTGATCGCCTCTTCGGATCGTCCGGCGTCGTGGCAGATGTCGCCTAGGCCGTTGAGGCTTTCGGCTTCCAGTTGTCGGTCGCCGATGTCGCAGCTGATCTGCAGGCCTTCGCGCGTGTGTTCCTCGGCTTCGATCAGCCGGCCGGTGAGCCGGTATACGGCGCCCAGGTGGTAGTGAGAGCGGCACTCGCCGCGGCGCACGCCGGTGTTGCACATCGATTCGAAGCCGGTGAGCAGGCAGCGGAGGGCGTCGTCGTAGCGGCCGAGGTGCTGGTAGGCGATACCGAGGTTGTGGACCAGTCCGGCGACGCGCTCGCGGTCTCCGGGGCATCCGCAGTTTCGTGGGCGTGCTTCCAAAGCCGTGCGGCGCGGTCGGCGCGGCCGGTCTTCAAGTAGCCAGCTGCCAGCGTGTTGAGTGCTACGTAGTGTCCTGAGTAGTCGTCGCTGGTTTCGAGGAGGGCCAAGGCCTGCTGCGCAAGTTCGATGCCTTCGCTGTAGCGACAGGTCCAGACCCGCAGCTGCCCCAGTGATGCTAGGGCTGATGCTTCACCGATCGGATCGTCTGCAGCTTGAAAGTTCAGCAGTGCTTGTTGGAGGTATTGTTCGGCCTCCTCTCGGTCGTTGCGTCGCCAGGATGCGCGCCCAGCATTTAGCAGTGCTCGGGCGTGCCGGGACGCATCGCCGTCCGCGGTCGCGTCCGCCGCGTGCTGGTGGAGGGCAACCGCTTCGTCGAAGGGGCCATCGACGAGGAAGTGGCGCGCCATGATGTCGGACAGGTCACTGGCGTGAAGTCCTGACGCGTGTTGCAGGGCGAAGCCCGCGACTGCGACGAGGTTGGAGGCCTGCGCGTTCAACCAGGCGATTGCCTCTTCCGCCGCGCCGAACTGGGGAGTCCATCGCGACGGCTCGGCCAGGACATAGTGCAACTGGCTCCTCGGGTAGCCACAGCGTGCCGCAATAAGGGCGGAGTCCCGGTAATGATCGAGGAGACGGGCGACGGCGCCCCGCCGATCGTGCCGTTCCTCCTCCACAGCGAGACGTTCCGCGGCGTACGCCTTGAGCAGGTCATGCATGGTGTGCGGCCGAGGCCAGGCTCGGCTATCAAGTGCGCGCGCAGCAGCACATCGATTTGCCGTCGAGCGTCTGACAGCTCGACATCGGCGAGCGCGGCGATCTCGTTGACGCCGCTGTCGTGTGCCGGTTGGAGTCCGAGAAGGCGAAAGACCCGTGCGGCCGGCGGCGGCAGATGCTGGTACGACCAGGAGAACACCGATCGGACGGCGGTTCGTTCGTCGCCGCCTGCGTCGAACAGGTCCAGGTGGTGCCGGTTCAATTCCACGACGAGATCGGCTAGCGACAGGCTGGGATGGGCGGCCAAGTATTCTGCGGCGATCCGTAGCGCGAGCGGAAGACGCGCGCACTGTTGGGCGAGGGCCGCCGCCGCGGTCGGATCAGCGTCGACCCGCCTCCGACTCAATACTGAGCGGAGCAGATTGGTTGCCTCGGTCGGTGAAAGAACGTCGAGATCCACGCGGCGGGCGCCGTGTCGAACGACGAGGCCACCGAGGGCGTCACGGCTGGTAAGCACGACGAAACAGGACGGTGTACCAGGCAATAGCGGCCGTACCTGATCGGCCGAGGAGGCGTTGTCCAGGAGCAGCAGAATCCGACGGCCGTCCACCAGCGACCGGTACCGCGCCATCCGGTCTTCCAGCCGCGGCGGGATGTCGTCGTCGCGACTGCCCAGGCTCCGCAGCAGGGTGGCCAGCGCCTCGCCAGACTGCAGCGGCTGTTCTCTGTCGTACCCACGAAGATCCAGATATATTTGTCCATCGGGGAATTGATCACGTACGCCGTGCGCCCAGTGGACAGCTAACGCGGTCTTGCCGACGCCTGCGGTGCCGAGGACCGCTGAGATCACCACCGCTAGCGAATCGTCTCGCGCCGCTAGCAGATCGTCGAGTTCAGCCATCTCCGCGGTGCGTCCGGTAAAGCCAGGAACATCCATCGGAAGCTCACGTGGACAGGCTGGCGGCGGACCGCTGGCGTGAGCGGTCACCAGTGCATCGGGACGGCGGCGGGTTCGTGAGCGTTCCTCAAGTTCATCGCGGAGATCAGCGATCCCCTGCGAGGTCCACACCAACGACGCCGAGTTCGAGGAGCAGCCGGTCAAGAACGTCTCGCGGCGGCAGGGTGGTTCCAGCCAGGTACGCATAGAGGCTCTGTTGAGAGACCTTAATTTGTCGGGCCAGGGCTACCTTGCTGATGTCCCGGCCAGTACGACGTTCGGCCTGCCGGAGAAGACGCTTCAGCGCCGCACCCAGCTCCTCGCGGGTACCGACCGACGTGATACCCCCGCTTTGTGTCACGCACTCCCCTGATCTTCGTCGTGAGGTGACTCCAGAGGTTTCCAGAGGTTTCCAGTATTTCGGGCCTGGACCCGTCGAACCTGGTCGACTCATGGCCTCGGCTCATGGCATCGGTCGGTCCCGGGAATCGGGCGACGCGATGCTACCGCCATCGAGACAATGAGGAGTGCCGAAGCATGAATTCACCAAAACGATCAATACACCACCAGTCGATCCACGATCCGGAGACACCGACCTGGTTCGGCCCCCTCCCCATGCTGATGGCGGGAATGGCGGTCGGCATCGCGGGCATCGCGGTCCTATCAGGGCGAAAGCACCGGACCACCAACCGGGGTCGGCACCGCAAAGGCCGCGACCAGGGTTAAGTTGCGCATCGATTGCGAACGGCTTGAGACTGCCGAGTATTGGTTAGTCGCGTCGGGGTGAAGGGCGGAGTCGATGTACGACGTGTTCCTCAGTTCCACCCGCAAGGGTCACCCAGACGTGGCCGAGAAGATCTACAACGGCCTGACAGCGGCGGCATTCGAGGTCTACCGGGACACGTCCAATGACCCCGGTGACAGCATCTCCGATGAGATCGTGAAGGCGCTGCGGGCGAGCAGACTGGTCGTCGTGGTGTATTCGGCGGCGTACAACCAGCGATGGGCCTGCCAGTGGGAGTTCATCCAGGCATACCTCGCCGGTGCCGCCGAGGGCGACGCGACCCGTCGGCTCCTGATCGTCAATCCGGAGCAGGGCGACGATCACATCGTGCCGTTCGCAGCCGCCGACATGATGTTCCTGCGGTCCACCGAACTCGCGCGGTTGCCGGACCTGGCACGGCGCAAGCTCGACCGCCTCGACGCCCCGATGTCGGGGATCCGCCGGCTCGCCGAGACCCGGTGGTTGCCGCCCACGATCCCGGGCGCGTTCGGATACGTCGGACGATTCCCGGACCTGTGGCACCTGCACAACGCTCTCACCGGTGTCGACCGGCCGTTGAAGGTCAAGGCGTGGTCGGGCCCGGCCGTCCTGGTCAGTGGCATGGCCGGCATCGGGAAGACATCGCTCGTGCGGGCGTTCGCGTGGATGTTCGACGCGTCGCACCGAGGCGGGGTCCACTGGACGAGCGTCGGCGGCGACGGGGACGCCGACGCCGCCGTCGCCCGGTTCCACCTCCAATTGCGCCAGCTGGCCGACAGCTTGGGGGTACCGACCGCCGGCGAGCCGGACGGACGCGTCGCGGTACTCGTCGCCGAACACCTCGACAATGCGCAGCGGCCCTATCTGTGGGTGGTCGACGATCTTCCGGAGGACCTCGGCCGGGAGGACCTGGACCGGTTCATCGTGCCGGGAGCGCGGTCCCGGCACGTGTTCCTCAGCCGCCGGGGCTCGCCCGGTGCCGGCCTGGCGACGGTGGCGGTCGTCGGTCTCGGGGAGGCCGAGGGGCTCGCTCTCCTGCACGAGGCCCGGCCCATCGGGGACGCTGACCGGAGCGCCGCCATCTCGCTGGTCGAACGCCTGGGCGGGCACCCACTGGCACTGCGCGGCGTCGCCGAACGACTCCGGCAGACGTCGGGTCTGCTGTCGTACGCGCAGCTCGCGGCCCGGCTAGACGGTACCGGGGTGACCGATCCGGTCCGCGCCACGATCAGCGAATCGGTCGGATCGCTTCCAGTGGTAGAGCAGGTGCTCATCTGCCTGGCAGCCGTACTCGCGCCGGCACCCGCGCCGGCACGGTTCTTCGCCGACGTCATCGCGACCCTCGACCCGGTGCCGGTGCTGGCCGTCGGCGCCGGCCTCGACGGGTTGCGCCGGCACGGCTTCGCGAGCGGGGACGACGACCTGTGGCAGGTCCACCCGCTCGTCGTCGAGGCTGCCGTTGCCCTCGGTCCGCCACCGGTCCCGTCCGCGCGGATCGGCGCAGCCGCCGCGACGGTGCTCGTCGAGCGGCTGGACGGCGTCGACCCGCACGCCGCGGAGACGCCGTTGCTGATCCGGCACGCCGATGCGCTGGCCAGCCTGCCCGAACTCGCCGGCACCGGCCTCTCAGACGGGCTACGCCGACCGGTCGCCCGGTACTACGAACGCGTTGGTGACCCGGCCCGGTCGGCCGCGGTCTGGCGGTCGATCGCGGCCGGGAACCCTGGCTCGGCCGATGACTACGCCGGCGCCGCGCTCGCGTACGTCGCCAACGGCGAGTTCGCCGTGGCCGTCGACCCGGCCCGGCGGGCGATCGACCTGGCCGGCGACACGGACGCGGGACAGCAGGCGCGGTGGGCGCTCGCGGCGGCCCTCGACGGTCTCGGCCGCTACCCCGACGCCGACCCCGTGTGGGCGCGCCTCGACGAGGCCGGGTGGCAGCCCGGCCCGGACCGGCGCGTCGTGTTCGCGGTGGCCCGCGCCCGGGCGTTCACCGCACGCGGCCGGCTGCGGTCGGCCATGACGCTGCTCGAACCCCTTGCCCGGCTCGACCCGGACGCACCGGGCGCCGACCCCGACCAGGTCAACGCCGCCCGGATCGAAACCGCGCGCCTGCTACTGCTCACCAGCTCCGAACGGCAGGGCCGCGACACGGTCGAGTCGGTGGTCACCTACTACCGCGACCGCGACGCCACCCGGCACACCCGCTGCATGGAGGCCGAGCTGGTGTGGGCCGAGGCCGCGGTCGCACTCGCCTTCTTCGAGCTTCGCCCCGACACCAGCCGGTGGCGGGAGGCCGAACGGCTGCTCGCCGAGACCGAACAGCGCTTCCGCGCCGCCGCCGGCCCCGGCAGCGTCTTCGGACCGGCCGCCTCCGTGCAACGCGGGCTCGTCCTCGCCCACCTCGGTAAACAGGCCGACGCCCGCGCCGTCCTCACCCCGGCGCTGCACGAGATCGCGGCCCTGCTGTCCGACCGGCACCCGTTGCACCTGCGCGGCCGGTACGCGCTCGCGCTGACGTACCTGCAGCTCAACGACTACACCACCGCCGTCGGGCTGCTCGCCGAGGTGTGGCGGGTCCAGCGCGAGGTCGTCGGACCCTTGCACCCGGACACCCTCAACACCCAACTGGAGTACGCCGTCGCCGCCAAGTTCACCGGATCACCGGACTGGGCGGACCTGCTCGACGGCGTCTGGAACCAACTGCCCGGCGAGATCGGCCGCAAGAACGACCTCTACGGTCGCACCGCCACGGCGAAGCGGATGCTGCCGTTCACACCCACGGCGGCCATCAAAGCGCTGAACACGGTCGAGGCCTGGCGCAAGAGGCTGTGGGGCGAATAATGGATGCCGACGTGGTGGTCCTGACGGCGCTCGACCTTGAGTATGCGGCGGTACGCGAACGGCTGACCGACCGGCGGCGCCACGATCACCCCGCCGGAACCGTCTTCGAGGTCGGCCGGCTGCCCGACGGATCGGGCCGGATCGCGCTCGGGTTCACGGGTGAGGGCAATACCGGCGCGGCGGTCGTCGCGGACCGGGCCATCGCGATGTTCAGTCCCCGGGCGGTGTTTCTCGTCGGCGTCGCCGGCGCGCTCCGCGACGACATCGGGCTCGGAGATGTCGTCGTTGCCACCAAGGTCTACGCGTACCACGGCGGCTCCGCGCAGCCGGACGGCTTCCGCAGCCGTCCGCGCAGCTGGGAGATTCCCCACCACTTGGACCAGCTGGCCCGGCACGTCTACCACACCGGTGGGTGGGCGACCGGTTTCCCGGCGCCGCCGCGGGTCCATTTCCGCCCGATCGCCGCCGGCGAGGTCGTCCTCAATAGCCGAACCGATCCCCTCTACCGCCACCTGCGCGAGACCTACGGCGACGCGGTGGCGATCGAGATGGAGGGCGCAGGTGTCGCCCAGGCAGCGCACCTCAACGACGCCACGCCGGTGCTGGTCGTCCGCGGGATCAGCGATCGCACCGACGGCGCCAAGGCCGCCGCCGACGACGCGGGATGGCAACCCCGCGCCGCCCGCCACGCAGCCGCGTTCGCGTTGGCCGTCGCCGCCGAGGTCGGCCGGACCACAACCGGGTCGTCGGCCGTTCCTGTTTCCCACGGGCTACCGATGTCCGGCGGCCTGTTCGTCGGGCGATCGACGCACCTGACCTGGCTCGACGAGGTCCTGCTCACCGACAGCGACCGGCCGAAGGTGGCCGTGCTGACCGGGATGGCCGGCGTCGGCAAGACCGCGCTCGCGCTCACCTGGGCACACCGGGCCGCCGCACAGTTCCCGGACGGAGTGCTGCACGTCGCCGCCCGCGGCTTCGGTCCCGATCCGCCCCTGACCGCCAAGGACATCCTGGCCCGATTCCTCCGCGCCCTGGGCCGCGAACGCGCCGCAGAGCGCGGATCCGTCGACGAACGGTCGGCTCTGCTGCGCACCACGCTCAGCGGACGCCGCATGCTCGTCGTCGTCGACAACGCCGCGTCGATAGAACAGGTCCGGCCGCTGCTGCCCGGCACACCCGAGTGCGCGGTCCTCATCACCAGCCGAAACCGGCTCGGTGGCCTCGCCGTCCGCCACGGCGCACGGATCCTGGACGTCGATCGGCTCTCGACGGACCAGGCGGAGAAGCTGCTGTCCGCGACCATCGGCGCCCGCGCCGCTGCCGATCCCGACCACGTCACCCGGCTCGCCGCACGGTGCGCTGGCCTGCCGCTGGCGCTGCGGATCGCGGCGGAGATGGTCACCTCGCGCCCAACTCACGACCTCGCAGCCCTGGTCACCGACCTCACCGACACCACCGACCCGGTTGAGGCCCTCGACACCGGCGACGACCCGCACTCCGCCGTTCGCACCGTCTTCTCCTGGTCATATACAGCGCTCGCCCCGGCCACCGCGACCGCGTTCCGCAGGCTCGGGCTGCACCCCGGCAACGCGTTCGGGCTGCCGGCCGCCGCCGCACTGCTCGACACCCCACACCGGGACACGCGGGCGACCCTCCGCGCGCTGACCACCGCGCATCTGCTCATCGAGTCAGGCCCAAACCGGTGGGAGATACACGACCTCCTGCGCGCATATGCCCGGGACCTGGCGGCGCTCACCGACCCGGAGGCGGACCGGTCGGCGGCCGTCCACCGCATGTTCGACGTCTACCTGCATACCGCTGACGCCGCCGGGCGGATCCTCCTGCCGTACCGGGTCCGTTTCCCGCTCGACGGCACAGCACCGCCCGCACCCGGGTTCACCGATCGGCGGGCGGCACTGCGCTGGTTCGACCTCGAACACACCAACCTCGTCGACATCGGCCGGATCCCGGACCCGGACCTCGATCGGCGACGATGGCTGCTCGCGTTCACCCTGCGCGACTACTTCTTCCTCAGCAAGTACTGGGACGGGTGGATCGACAGCCACCGGCTCGCCCTCGTCGGCTGCCGCCGCCTCGGTGACCGGACCGCAGAGGCGATCACCCGCAACAACCTCGGCCGCGCACTGCTCGAATCCGGACGGGCGCAAGAAGGTGAACTCCAGTACACCCGCGCCCGCCACCTGTTCGAGGACGTTGATGACGAGCCCGGAATCGCCGACTGCCTGATCAACCTGGCCTCGCTGCTGCGCCACCGGGGCGAGTACACCGCCGCACTCGCCGATCAGCGCACGGCGTTCGCGGTTTACGAGCGCCACGGACTGCCCCGCAGGGCCGCAATCGCCCTACGCAGCATCGCCCGGACAGAAGCGGCCCAAGGCCGACTCGACGAGGCAGCGACCCACGCTACCGAGGCGCTCGACCGGTTCGTCAACCTCGACCTGGACATGGACATCGCCCAGACGCTGAACACCCTCGCCGGAATCCACCAAAGCGCCGGCGACATCGCCGCAGCGGAGAAGGCCGCGCACAACGCCCTCGACTACGCCACCCGCGCAGGCAGTGACCACGAGCGAGCGCGCGCCCTGCACCGTCTCGGAACAGCGGCCGCCACGGACGGCCGCACCGACCTCGCCCGCCGACACCTGACCGACGCCCTCGACATCCTGCGCAGGCTCGGCGCGGTGGCGGCCGACGCCGTGGCCACCGATCTCGCCGACCTAAATGGGGATGGATGTTAGATCAGTACGGAACCTCGCGGAATTGCGGCCGGTGCGATGACGACGACACAACCTGAACCCGCACTGCGGTGCCCCACCGGCCACCCCAGGTCGGCGCGCGCACCTCGCCCGCAGGTGGTGCGCGGGGTCGCAGCCCTATTCGCGGACCATGGGGACCCGGAGAATCGCGCGGCCGGTCGTACGAGCCGCACAACCATGTCGGCGGACTCATCGATATCGGCGGTCTCAGAACGGATCGTGGCCGGACGTCCATCCTTGCGGGTTCATGGGCGTCCGACCACGCTTCAGGTACGGCCCAGCCCGGGGTAGCGGACATCGAATCCGCTGGCGTCACTAGTCGGCCACGCGGCCACCAGCGCTCTGAACAGCGGCTTCGCCGGATGATCTCCCCGCGACGTACGGCGTGGCCTGGACGAGTGCTCAGAACCGAGGTGTACAGCCAGCACTCGACGACAGGTCCGGACACCCTGCGGCACTTGCGGACCCTCGGTGACACGAACCAGCGAAGTAAGAGCATAAATCGGCCGCTATCACTGGCCACTTCGCAGCACCAGTCGGTGCTGCTTTTTGCTGCTCGATGACCGGCAGCGTGGCATCCGAAGGTCACGCCGTGCTGAGACCTGTCGCCCAGTTCCAAAACCATGGATCACCCATCGATCACCCACGCGGCACCCGCCTGGCCGTTCGCTGCCGTCAACGCACCGCAGGTCGTCCGCGTCGGCGCCACGTTGTCGTCGCGGGCCTGGTGGTGACCCTCGACAGCCTCAGGCGCGAGAACACTGATGGCCACCGCTCGACGTGACTCGTGGTCGGCTGATCAGCCAGTTCGCGGACCGTGCGGTGTCGTAATGGCGGACACCGGGGCGTTCTCTTCCGACGTCCGCAGGCGGTGGTTGATCTCGGTCAGGTCGAACGGTTCCGGGTCGGTTGGGTCGTCTTCGGACCAGTACTCCACCGGGGAGTCACTCTTGAACGCGGTGCAGACCGGGTAGGTGCGGGCGGGGTCGCAGGCGAGGATCTTCTCCAATGCGATCTCGTGGCGCCAGCCCGCGCCGAAATCGTACTCGTAGCCGATCGTCGTGTCCGCGGCAAACGCCGTATTCAGCCGTACCTGGTACTCGTCGTCGGTCTCGTCGAGGTCGTGAAACGGGTCGCTGTAACGGTTGCGGCCGACGGTGAAGACGTGCAGGTGATCGCCGTCCCAGCCGAACAGCACCTGGATTACCCGGTGCAGATCGGCGAGGGTGGCGGTGGCCGGTAGCAGGACCCGTCGCCAGATCGGTGGCCGCCACCGGGCCAGGGTGACCTTGAGCTGGAGTGCCTGGTCGACGGCGCGTGGCGCTCCGGAGGCGACGAACGCCGCCAGAGCCTCGGCCAGAGCCGTTCCCTCCGGGTGGCCGCTGGCATTCACGGCGACCAGCCGCGAGTCCAGCTCCGGGCCGGGAAAGGCGTCGTAGACACAACTGAGCGCCTCGTCCGGACCGGCGCCGGTCAGGGCACCGGCGGCGAACTCGACAGCCAACCACCGTCCGTCGGCGGGTGGGGGGTCCGAGTCCTCCCAGGCGGCGAGGACCGCGCGGGCGTGTGGGCCGAGATCCGGTGACGTCGCCGCACGTCGCCAGGCTGGCAACGCGGCCTCGCCGAGACCGATCACCACGGAGACGGCGGCCAGCCGCAGGGCCGCGCAGGTGCCTGTGGCGGCGGCGAGGAGTTCGTCCGCAGCCGCTGCGGGCCGGCGGGTCGCCAGCCATGATTGCACCGCCACCCACTTGCCCTGGTCGCCCGCGACATCGGCCAGCGTGGCTACCACCTGACCGGCTGCAGCATCGGCGTCGATGCTCACCGGTTCCTCATCCTTCAGACGGGAAAGGGCCCACCGGCCCAACTCGGTGATCCGTTCCTCACCCGGACCGCCGGTCACCGCGCCGAACATCGCGAGCAGGTCGAGCAACCCGCCCAGGCGTCCGGTGTCCGCGTCGATGTACCGGTCGACGGTGGTGTAGGAGAACCGGTCGTACAGTTCGGGTCTGCTGTGCAGCACCGCGTGGACCAAGCCGAACAGGTCGTCTCCGGCGGACACCGTGTCCACCGCGAGGACACCGAGCGCCGCCGACACCAGGATCGACACACTGTCCGGGAAACGGCGGTCCGACTCGGCGGCACACACCGCCCGCAGGCCGGCCAGCCACCCGTCGAGCACCGCCTTCTCGTCCAACGCCTCCCACCGCGACAGTTCCGGCCCGGCCCCGGCCTTGCCCGCATCGACGTTGAGCAGCCCCATGCCCACCGCCACACACCATGGCCGATGCAGCGCCGGCACGTCCGCAGCGGTACGGACCTTCGACGGCACCGCCACCCCCAGCACCGCACCGGCCGCGCCCACGTCCGGACGGCGCAACACCCCACCGGCCGTCACCGACCGCGGAGCCGCACCCGCCCAACCCGCCAACCGGACCGCCTGCGCCACAACGCGACAGCCCCGCACCAAAGCGGCGGCACGCCCGACATCAACCGACCCAGCGGCGACAACTACGCTCGCAGCATCCACCCATCCGACATTACGGTGCGCCGATCACAGAACCGGCTGCGGGCTCAACCAAAACGACGATGGACAGCCGTTCGCTCACGTCGCTCGGCGGCGCCTCTGGGCCGTGCGCTTGGCTGCCGGTCCGGGATCGGCAGGTACCGCGTGGAAGCCCGAGTCGTCACCGAGGTGGAAGACGATACGCCCGTCGAGGCTGCCGTCGTCGGTCAACGCCGCCCACCCTCGTCCGCTGACCTGGTCGCCTTCGTCGCTGCCTTCCCAGGTGAACTCGACACGAACTCGCCCGTCGCGGGTGTCCTCGCGGCAGTCCATCCACCCTGTGACGGCGATGAACCCGAAGCGCCCTGTCCCGTCGCGGCGGAACTCGATGAAGCCGGGCCCTACCAGGTCGATCGCGTCGGAGTCCCACAGCTCCATCGACACGATCCGCCACCGGCCGATGCAGGCCGACAGACGCGCCATCCGAATCCTCCGCATCTTGCGAGCGCGGACACGCTTCCGGGACCGTGACCGCCGGCACGATGGTACGACGGCCACCGGACCTGATCGTCGCCGCCGTGCACAGGCCCCACTTGGCGGGTGGGTTTCGACGGTGACAATATGCATGAACGTATTGCCCAGGGCCCAAGGCGCCGGACTCGACGTGTCGTCCCACGGGCGGCTACACCCCGACATCTGGGCCACCCACCACAACACCCACCCCGGACGGTAGAGATGCCTGACCAGCCGGCCCTGTTCGACGTGCCACAACCCGAGCGGCAGCCTTCGGTTTCCCGCAGCGAACAGGGCCGAACGGGCATGACCTACGCCCGCACCGTCACCGCCGACATTCACCTACGCCGGCGCGAATCCCTGTGCACGTGGGCCGTCCGCGTCTTCGACCACGCTCCGACCATCGTGATCGGCGAGGCCGACGACACCGACGACGACCAGCGAACCCGGCGGCTTCTGCGCCGCGATTGGCTGGCCGCACTCAACTGGCTCCTCGACCCGACCGCCGGGCTCCGGCCACTCTTCGAAGCCGACGCAGTACGCCTACCCACCGCCGACATCAGCGTCCACCCATCCGGACCAACCGGCTGCCGTCTACAGTGGACAGTTACCGTCAAGCTCGGTGACGTCGCCGCGTTGCGTCAAATCGCCCTCGACGTCTGCCCGCCGGACAATGCCGCCGCACGAGCCGAGATCACCACCAGCCTCGCCGCCGCCTGGCGATGGGCCGCCGAACCGTACACACCGCTGCATCACATCCCCGGCATCACCTGGACCCCTGTCGACGTCGCGGTCGAACACCGGCCCGCCCGGTCCCACCGTGGTCGGTAAGAAAGATCGTCGATCTGGACCTGACGGGGGAACACCACAGCCCCGCCGCAACCCCCGCCCCGACCCGCCGGGCCGCGAGGCCATCAGTTCTGCACCGCCAGGTGCGACGCAGCCGCCGCCGGCCCTGACCGGTGGCCGCGGCGGTAAAATCTGGCCGTGTACCTGAAGGATCCGCTGGAGCGGCGCATCGACAAGTTGATGGACCAGGTCACCCGGGCCGGTGACGACCCGTCGAAGCGCGCCGCGGCGTTGGAAAAATACCTGCGGTTCGCATACGCCCACGACGACGGCCTTATGGATGTGGCTGCGTGGACCGAGGAACTCGTCGACGCCTACCTCGCCCTCGGCCGAATCGACGAAGCCGTGACGGCCGCGACCAAAGCATCACGGCACGGCCACAGCGAGGCCGGCGAGCTGCTGTGCGACCTGGCCGAGAAGCTCATGCGCAGTGGGCACGAGCCCACCGCCCGCGGGCTCTGGGACACCGCCCGCACCGACTTCCCCGACGACGTCTGGGTTTTCGTCCAAGCCGGCAGCGAGTACCACGACCTTGGCGACCACGCCACCGCCATGTCCTGGCTGACGCCGGGAGTCGAGTTGGCGATACGCACCGGAGACCCCGAATCCGCACTGGACCAGCTTGTCCCGCTCCGCGCCGCCTGTCAGACCGCGCTCGGGCAGCAGCCCGACGAGCTTCAACTCCGTGCGGCGCAGGAACTGGCCCGGCGGCGGTAGCATCCCACCCGGATCAGCGCCGACACCGAAGGGACGCGGGCATGCCGGAACCAGCGCCGCCGCGGGTGCCAGCAGCGATCCAGCCGGTCTTCGAGGAGATAGTCGCGGTGACCGACGCCTTCTGCGACCAACACTTGGACGCGGAGTACGCCGAACTGTGCATCAAGGTGGCCGCGAAACTGGCCCGCAAACGCCCGTCCCCGCTCGCCCGCGGAGACCGGCGGATCTCGGCAGCCGGAATCGTCTACGCGGCCGGTCGGATCAACTTTCTCGCCGACCCGGCCCAACACCCGCACCTACGCACCGACGACCTGGCAGACCTGATCGGCGTCAAGCAGACGACGATCGCCGACAAGGGACGCCTCATCATGGAGACCCTGCGCATCGGCCTGATGGATCCGGAGTACACCCGCCGCGACATGCTCGACCGCAACCCGATGGCCTGGCTGATCCAGGTCGACGGCTTCGTCGTCGACGCCCGCAGCCTGCCGGAGGAGTTGCAGATGCAGGCATGGCAGAAGGGCCTCATCCCGTACGTTCCCGAGGCGCGCGGATAGCGGCTCCGTAGGCGATGCGCGACCGCCGTGCAGCTCCCGCTGTCCGTCATGGGTCGGTACGTTTCCGCTTGGTTATTGATCACCGGCGGCCGGCATCTCGTCGGCGAAGATCCCGAAGGGAGCGCCATCGGCGGTGTAGCCGGCGACGAAGAACGGGCGGCCGTCCAGCATGATCCATGAGTCGTCGTCGAGCGGTTCTGTGTCGCGTCGCCCGGCTCGGCGGCGCGGTGTAGCCGGTGGGCGCTGTGCCCACCGACGCGCCGGTTCCGGTATGCGGTACCCGAGGGCGGCCAGGTCGTCGAAGGCGGTGTACCGGTCGACGCCGTAGCGCCTGGCGTAACTCCCTGCCGTGATCTTGGCACCTGACCGAATCCAGTCCCGTGCGGAGTCGAGGCGTTGCCGCTGACGTATGCGGTGACGGCGCGCCTGCATGAAGTGGAGGCTATGTCGTCGCTCCGAACCGACCTCGTCATTGCGCCGATCGGACGACCCGCCGGCGTGAAGGTGACACCAAGCCCGAGAATCGCGGCGTACGGCAAGCCGTGTACGGATTCGACTCAGCACGACCGCCGACGCGGTTGCACCAGCGGCCGTGCGGAGGCGGTCATGCTTGCGAGTTTCCGGCGTCGGGTTTGACGCGAGCGGCGGTCAGCAACATGTGAGCAGTGGCTTGAGCACGCCGGTGAGCAAGCTCGGGTAAGACGCTGATGTAAATCTTGGCTGTGGTGACCGGGCTGCTGTGCCCGAGCAGGGCCTGGACGGCTTTCAGATCGTCGTGGGCGGCGAAGTTCAGGCTGGCCGCACCATGCCGCAGGTCATGCAGCCGCACCGGCGGCAGGCCCACAGCGCGGATCCGGCGGGTGAACGTGTGGCTGGCCACCGACGGGAGGACGGGCCGGCCGTCGGGCAGTGTGAACACATGCCCCCTGGCGTCGGCGGTCCACCCCTCGGCTTCCGCCCGCTGCAATCGTCGGTGATGGCGGAGCACGGCGACGGTGGCGTCGTCGAGGGCGATGGTGCGGCGGCTGGCCAGACTCTTCGGCGGACCGACGTGAGTCTTGCCGTCGACGCAGACGACCTGCTCCGCCACCGTCAACGTCTGCTCGTCGAGGTCCACAGTGGGCCAGGTCAAGCCGCACAGTTCGCCGCGGCGCAGCCCGCACAAGGCCGCCAACCACCACAGCGCGAAGAACCGATCATCGCGGCAGCCGCGCAGAAACGCGACCAGGTGATGGGTGTCCCACACCGCCACCGGCGGGCGCTGCCCACCTGCCCGCCACGCCTGCTCGCGTTTGCTGGTCCACACCACCGGGTGGCATCCGGTGGGGCGGGGTGCGCGGGACGCCGCGGCCGGGTTGACCGCGATGAGTCCTTCCCGCACTGCCGCCGCCAGTGCCGTGCGCAGGGTCGCCAGGATGCGGGCGATGGTGGCCGGGGCCATCAGCCGCCCGGTCGGGGTGCGGTGAGCGGCCAGACCGCGCAGCATCTGCTGCACGTCCCGGGTGCCCAGTTCGGCCACGGTGTGGTGGCCGAGGTACGGAATCAGGTAGCGGTGCACGTGTTCGCGATAGCCGCGCAGCGTCGTCGGACGCAGGTACACATCGACCAGGTCCAGCCACTGCCGCAGCCACCGCTCGACCGTCCATACCCGCCCTGCTACGAGGCCGCGGGGTGCGGCGAGCAGGTTCTCCCGCGCCACGCGGGCCAGCACGCAACTGGCATAACCGCCGCGGCGCAGCCGTACCCGCCGGCCAGCCTCCCGAGGAAGCTCAGCGGCGAAGTACCAACTACCGTGCTCTGGGCGGTCCAGCAATGGGCAGCCTGGGCCCAGCCGTCGCCCGGTGCCCGGGTTGCGGCAGCCACACCGTTTGAAGACACCCGCGGACGGCTCGGAGGATGATTGAGCGGCCATGATGGGCTCCCTTCGGAAGGATCCGCCGCACGGCGGCGGCGTTACCTGGAGGACACCCAATCGTGGGAGCGAATACCGGAGAACCTCGGCATTCACCCGGCCGATCGACACCTGCCACGAGCCGGGACACCACTACGACGCGGCGGAACGGCAACACAATCGCCGTGATCTGGGCGAACGGCCGCGTGATCGAGCCTCGGACGGGACGACGATCCGCTCACTCGTAGACAGTTGATCCGAACCCGCAGGTCATCGCACGGCGATGGCGGAGCGCACCGGGCCTTACCCCGGCCCCACAAAGATCGAGACCGCATAGCCACTCGGCTATACGGTCTGCTCGAAAGCTGTGCGCCGCCAGGGACTCGAACCCCGAACCCGCGGATTAAGAGTCCGCTGCTCTGCCAGTTGAGCTAGCGGCGCTCACTGGAACGGCCAAAACCATAACACGCACTCCGCGCCCCCTCCCAACCGGATAAGGGTGGTCGCGCAAGCGTGCGGACATGCGGCACCATGTCTGCGTCCCCGCCGCGGGGCTTGGGGGAGCTAGGAGTACAGATGGTAGTCCGGCGAGTGCTGATCGCAATAGCCCTGCTTGTTCCGTTGGGGGTTGCCGCCTGCGGGAACGACGAGCCGGACAAGGGCGCGGCCGAGCCCGCGGCGACGGCCCCCGCCAGTTCCTCGCCGCCGCCGGTGCCCTTCGTGTTCGAGGTCGGTCCGGCGGCCGGCACGAAGAACCTGCCGATCACGGCCGAGGTCGAGACCCGCGTCAGCGGCGGCAAGGTCACGACGGTCACGCTGGTCGACGACAAGGGCAAGGCCATCGGGGGCGAGCTCCGCGCGGACGGCACGACGTGGGTGCCCGGCCAACCCCTCGAATACAACCGGACGTACACAGCGTCGGTCACCGCGGCCGCGACCAACGGGGCGGCGCCGGAGACGAAGACGACCAGCTTTTCGACGATGGCCCGACCCGGTGGCGGCAAGGTGGGCTCGGGTCTGTACCTGTTCAACGGGAACACCTACGGCACGGCGATGCCGGTGGCGGTCGAGTTCGAGTCGGACATCCCGGAGGCCTCGCGGGCGGCGGTGGCCCGGCGCCTGTTCGTGAAGTCCGACCCGCCGCAGGTGGGGCGCTGGCACTGGCACTCGGCCCGGATGGTGCTCTTCCGGCCCGAGCAGTACTGGAAGCCGGGCACCACGATCACCGTTCGTAGCGGGTTGACCGGTCTGCCGATCGGCAGCAAGTGGGGCGACACCGACCGCTCGGCCACGGTCAAGATCGCTGACCGGTCGCTGGTGCTCGACGTCGACAATGCCACCAAGAAGATGCGGGTGCTGCTGAACGGGCAGGTCATCCGGGAGTTGCCGGTGAGCCTCGGCAAGCCGTCGACACCGTCGTCGAGTGGGCAGATGGTGATCATGGAGAAGGCCGAGCAGACCGTCTTCGACACCCGTGCCACCGACGGCCCGAATGGGTATCGGGTCGACATCGAGTACGCACAGCGACTGACCTGGGGCGGAGAGTACGTCCACTCCGCGTCGTGGTCAGTGAAGGATCAAGGCGTCCGGAATGTGTCACACGGCTGCGTTAATGTTGCCCCTGACCAGGCGCGCTGGCTCTTCGAGCAGACGATGGTCGGCGATGCGGTGATCGTTCGGGGCACCGAGCGCGTATTACAAGCCGGTAACGGTTGGACGGCATGGGACGTTCCATGGGAGAAGTACGGCGTCTAGAAGTACGGAGATCGCGTTTATGTGATCGGTACTGCTACGCCGGACCACTTCGCCCGGCGGCACGTTGGTGACCTTGGAGACGACGATGCGAACGAGCCCTTCGGCCCCACGGCGATTCCGTGTGACCCTCGGGGCGGCCGCCCTGGCCACCGCGGTCCTGCTCACCGCGGCCGGCTGCGGCGGCGACAAGCCGAAGTGGTACGGCGCCGACGGCAAGCCCAACACGGAGACGCCCGCCGAGGCACCGGTCAACGTCGCGGTCACCGCGCCGGCCGAGGGTGCCACGAACGTCCCGGCGGCCACCGAGATCGCCTACACCACCGACGGCGCCACCAGCACCGTCGAGCTCACCGACGCCGCCGGTAACAAGATCGACGGCGCGCTGCGCGCCGACAAGTCGTCCTGGGTCCCGGGGAAGATGCTCACCTGGGGCACCCAGTACACCGCGAAGATCACCGGTACGTCGGCGAGCGGCAAGTCCGAGTCGAAGACGGTCACGTTCACCACGATGGCGAAGCCCGGCAGCACCGGTAAGGCGTCCACGGTGATCGGCGACAACCAGACGCTGGGCGTCGGCATGCCGATCATCGTCAGCTTCAGCAACGACATCGCCAAGGACCAGCGGGCCAACGTCCAGAAGCGGTTGTTCGTCACCAGTAACCCTCCCCAGGAGGGCATCTGGTACTGGTGGAACAACAAAGAGGTGCACTTCCGCCCGAAGGAGTACTGGCAGGCCGGCACCACGCTGTCGGTGCGCGCCGCGATCGGCGGGCTGCTCATGGGCAACAACCGGTACGGCTCGCAGGACCTCACCATCAACACCAAGGTCGGCTCCCGCATCATCATGGAGGCCGACAACGCCACGAAGCAGATGACCGTCACGAAGGACGGCCAGCTGCTGCGCACGATCCCGGTGAGCTTCGGCAAGAAGGCGACGCCGAGCGCCAGCGGCAACTTCGTCATCATGATCAAGAACGAGTGGGAGTGGTTCGACTCGGCGAGCTTCGGCGTCCCGAACGACTCGGCCGACGGCTACCGCACGAAGGTGTACTACCCCCAGCGCATCACGTGGGACGGCGAGTACATCCACTCGGCGCCGTGGTCGGAAGGCGACCAGGGCAGGCGCAACGTGTCACACGGCTGCACCAACATCTCGGCCGCGAACGCCCAGTGGCTCTACGGGGTCACCCAGATCGGCGACCCGGTGATCATCAAGGGCACCGAGGAGCACGTGAAGTGGCAGAACGGCTGGACCGACTGGGACATCACCTGGACGGAGTACGTGAAGGGCAGCGCCATCCCGTACGTGCCGCCGGCGGTCGCCCCGTCCGCGGGTCCGTCCACCAGCGGCTCGGCGTCGCCCTCGGCATCGACGAACTGAGCCGTGGCGGGCGCCGTTTTGGCCGCTCCGGGGTCGGCTGGTAGGCTGGCTCCTTGCGCATGGTGATGCGATCGATGTCCCATGCAACCTCCGAAGTACACCCGAACGATCAAACGAGGCTGACGCGTGGCGAACATTAAGTCGCAGATCAAGCGGAACAAGCAGAACGAGAAGCGCCGCCTGCGCAACAAGTCCGTCAAGTCCTCGCTGAAGACGGCGATCCGCAAGTTCCACGAGGCGGCCGCCGCCGGCGACAACGAGACGGCGAACGCCCTCATGCAGGACGCCAGCAAGAAGCTCGACAAGGCGGCCAGCAAGGGCGTCATTCACAAGAACCAGGCCGCGAACCGCAAGTCGGCGATCGCGCAGAAGCTCCACACCGTGGTCTCTGCCTGATCCGAGCCGCAGCGCAACGTGTGGAGGCTCACGCCTACGGGCGTGAGCCTCCACGTTTGTTTCCCCGGGATCGGATCGCTGTCAGGGGACGCGTAGAGAGCGCGAGCTAGGGTTCGGGAGTGCGTGGCGTTCGCCGGGCCGCCGAGGTCCTTGAGCTTTTCTCCGTCGAGCGGCCCTACTGGGGTCCTACCGAGGTGGCTGCCGAGGTAGGCGTCGCGAAGTCGAGCGCGCACGAGCTGCTCCGGGAGCTGGCCCATGCCGGCCTGGTGGAGCGCATGGCGTGCGGGAAGTACCGGCTCGGTTGGCGGCTGGTCGGGCTGGCTCGCACGATGTTGCAGTCTCACGGGCACGGCACCACCGTCATCCCCGCCGCGCGCGAACTCGCCCGGGAGCTGGGCGAGACGGTCCACGTCGCCGCCCTTGACCGCGACCGGGTCCTGTACGTCGCCAGTGTCGTCCCGGCCGGGGGAGTTGCCGCTCCGACCGTCCCCGTCGCGGCGGAGTCGACGCCCCTCGGCCAGGTTCTGGGCACCGAGCACCGCGGAGTGCTCGTCGGACCACAGCGTGCGCTCGACGGCGTGGAGTGCGCCGCCGCGGCGCTGCGCGTGGGCGACGAACCCGCCGGATCGCTCGGCGTCTGCGCCACGAGCGAGCGGTTCGCCGCGCGGCGCGACGTGTACGCCCGTGCCGTCGCCGCGACCCGGAAGCGCGTGGCCCGCACCGTTCGGCTGTAGCGAACGGTCCTTGGCCGACGGCTCCGCGGTCACCCATCATCGAGCGATCGATCCTCACCCGGGCCCGGCGGCGACCTGCCGCAGCGCCCGGGTCATCGCAACGGAGGAAACGCTCGTGCGCATCATCGTGGTCGGTGGCGGCGGCACCATCGGTAAGGCCGTCGTCGAGCTCCTGTCGGCTCGACATGACGTCGTCGTGGCGGGGCGCAGCTCCGGCGACGTCCGGGTCGACATCGGCTCGCCGGACTCGGTGCGACTCATGTACGAACAGGTCGGACGCTTCGACGCGCTCGTCTGCACGGCCGGCGAGGCGCACTTCGGCCCGTTCGGGACAGCGACCGAGGAAGAGCTCGCCCTCGGTGTGCACAGCAAGCTCCTCGGGCAGATCCGCCTCGTTCTGCTCGGCAGGTCGCAGATCTCCGCCGGCGGCTCGTTCACCCTCGTCTCCGGTTACATCTTCGACGACCCGATTCCCGACGCGGTGAGTTTCGCCGTCGCGAACGGCGGCGTCGAAGGCTTCGTCCGGTCCGCCGCCCTCAGCCTCGGCCGCGAGGTCCGGATCAACGCCGTCAGCCCGGGCATGGCCCAGGACAGCGCCGAGCAGTTCGGCCGCTTCAACCCGGGCCGCACCCCCGTGCCCATGTCGGTAATCGCCGCCGCCTTCGAACGAAGCGTGGAGGGGTGGCGTACCGGAGAAGTCATCCGGGCCTGGTAACCGGGCGCTGTCTTGGACCTTTCACGCGTTGGCGGCTCGTGTGAGCTTCCTGGCAGGGGTGATCGCTAGCGTGGCCGCGGTCTGTTCGCCCCCGCGGAAAGGAATCCAATCGGGATGCGCAAACCTAAGTGGTCGTTGCTGGTCGGGATGGTCGTGGTGACGGGTGCCGTCATCATGCCGGTCTCGGCCAGCGCGGCGGAGGTCGCGGACGTGGCCGGAGTGTCCGGCTACGAAGTGCCCGCGGTCAACTGGCAGCCCTGTCCGACCAGGCCGGAGGTCGAGTGCGGCACGGTCGCGGTACCGCTGGACTGGTCCGCGCCGAGGGGCGCGAAGACCTACGTCGGCATCGCCCGGATCAAGGCGAAGGACCCGGCGAACCGGCTGGGCGCACTGGTATTCGACCCGGGTGGGCCCGGCGGCTCCGGGGTCGACTACGTCCTGAACGGCAACCGGATCACCGCGCCGGTCGCCCAACGGTTCGACGTCATCGGGTTCGACCCGCGCGGCGTCAACACCAGCCAGAAACTGCTGTGCGACAACACGGTGTACAACGACATGCGCGCCGCCAAGCGGCCGACCAGCCAGGCCGAGTTCGACAAGCTGGCCGGGCTCAACCGGCAGTTCATCAAGACCTGCCGCGACCACAGCGGTTCGCTGGTCGACCACCTCGACACCCGCACCACCGCGCGCGACATCGACGCTGTCCGCGCCGCGCTGGGTGAGGCGAAGCTGAACTACCTCGGTTTCTCCTACGGCACGCTCATGGGCCAGCAGTACGCGGAGATGTTCCCGACCCGCATCCGCGCGATGGTCAACGACGGCAACATGGACCACAGCCTGCCCTCGGCCTTCGACTTCATGATCGACCAGACCGCGCCGGTCGAGCAGAACTTCCTGGAGTTCGCCCAGTGGTGCGACACCACCCCGGCCTGCGCGCTCTACGGCCAGGACACCAGGAAGACCTACGGGACGTTGCGGGAGCGGGCCAAGGCCGGCACCCTCACCGATCCGGCCACCGGCCAGCCGGTCGACTTCTACGCCCTGGCCAACCTCGCGTTCAACTCGGGCCGGCCACCGGAGTGGCACAACGTCGCCAACAGTTTGAAAGCGCTGCGGGACGGCAACGGCGCGGTCACCGCGTCGATGCGGGCGCCGGTCGAACTGGTCAACGACATCTTCACCGGGGTCTGGTGCAGCGACTGGAACTACCCGATCAAGGACTTCGTCGAGTACAACTCCATGCGCACCGAACTCGCGCGGCGGTTCCCCAACATGCAGTGGAGTCCCTACGTCGACAACGTGATGACCTGTATCGGCGAGCCGCTGCCGACGACGAACCCGCAACGTCCCCTCAAGATCACCGGAGCGCCGCCGCTCGTCATGATCGGCAACATTCACGACTACGCCACGGTGTACAAGTGGAACAGGACCGCGGCCGCCCAGAGCGGGTCGCACCTCATCACCTACGAAGGCTGGTACCACACGGCATACGGCCCGACCAAGCCGAGCCAGTGCATCAACGGTGCGGTGGAGGCGTACCTGCTCAACCTGACGGTGCCCAAGGCGGGCCTGTCGTGTCCGGCGATGGAGAAGCCGACGACGTCGAACCTCACCGCTGACGCGACGACGGTCGGGTCCTACTGACCGCTGACCGCCCGGCTGGAGGGTGTCCGGCCGGGCGGCAGGCGGGCTCGGATCAGCAGCCGATGCGGGAGGCGCCGAGGGCGACGTCGTCGAACCAGAGGGTGTCGGCGTCGTTGCCGTAGCTTTCCCAGCCGAGTCGCAGATCGGTGAGGTTCGGGCGCCAGTTCGCCCGGTTGAGCCACTGCGAGTCGATGTCGCGGGTGGCGACGCCGTCGATGACCAGGCCGGTGACCGGGGCGCCGTCGATCCAGGTCTGTAGGTGGCCGGCGGTGCCGTCGACGCGGTACTCCACGCAGGTCCACGAGGCGGTCGCCAACGGGCGGCTGAGGGAGACGCCGGTCGGGCTCTGCTCGGGCAGGGTCGCGTCGTCGGACTCGCGGTTCCACTGCAGGGCGCCGTTCTGGCCGCCGATGCGGAGGTCCTTGCCGTTGTCGGCGGCGTCGCGCATCGCGGCGAACGTGACGTGGGTGGCCGGCAGGGTCGTGGTATGGCGGACGTAGAACCGCCCGTACCAGACCGGCCTGATCGACGAAAGGTCCACTGTGGACCTGACGAAGACGTGGTTGCAGTAGCCGGCGCCGCCGGCGACGCGGACGGACCTGCGACCGCTGCGGGCGACCGACGTGTCGATGGTCGCGGTGCCGGTCCCGGAGCAGTTGGGGTATACGACGCTCCAGCTGCCGGACGGGGTGCCGCCCGGCTGGTTCTCGAACCCGTCGCAGAGGGCCGCCGATCCGCAGCCGCCGCCGGGGCCGGTCGAACCGGATGCCGACGGGCTCACCGGGCCGGACGGGCTCACGGAACCGGACGGGCTCACCGGGCCGGATGGCGACGGCGGCGGGGACGAGGGGGTCGGGCCGGGCTCGTTGCACGAGAGACCGTTGAGCGTGAACGCGGTCGGGGTCGGGTTGGCGCTGGTCCAGGTGCCCTGCACGCCGAACTCGGTCGATCCGCCCGGTGCGAGGCTGCCGTTCCAGGACAGATTCGTGGCGGTGACCGTCTGGTCGGACTGTCTGACGGTGGCGTTCCAGCCGTTCGTGACCCGCTGGTCGCCGGTGTAGGTCCACGTCAACGTCCAGCCGTTGATCGCCTGCGCGCCGGCGGTGATCCGCACGTTGGCGGTGAAACCGCCCGCCCAGGGGTTACCTTGGTAGGCCACCTGGCACGCCGGGGCGGCGTCCGCGGCCGGGGCGAGGGCGACCGCCGCACCGCCGGCCGCGGCGACGGCGGCGATCACGGACAGCGTCCACCTTGCTTTCCACCGTGCATTGAGGGTCATCTATATATAGTGACCCGCGGCACGGGGTGGCCGACGTGCTGACCGAGGTCACAGGCCGGATACGGTCGTCAGAACTCGCGGTACATGACGTGGAGTCCGACCCGGCCCAGCGTGGGATGGGCGAACGAACGGGGCACCGTCCCCACCACCTCGAAGCCGTGCCGGCGGTAGAGCTCGACGGCGGAGCGGTTGGTCTCGACGACCGCGTTGAACTGCATCGCGGCGTATCCCTCGGCCTTGGCCCAGCCGACCGCGAAGTCGAGCAGCGCCGTGCCGACACCCCGGCCGCGGTCCGCCGCGGCGACCATGAAGCTCGCGGTGGACACGTGTGCTCCGGGGCCGGACCGGTTCGGCCCCATCTTCGCCGTCCCGACCACCCGATCGCGGTCGACAGCGACAACCGTCAACCCCGGCGGTGCCTCGATCCACGCATCCCGCGCCTGCCCGTCGGTCATCGCCGGGTCGTACGGGAACGTCTCCTGAGCCCGCACCACCTCGTGGACGATCTGCCACACCTGTGGCCAGTCGGCATCGGCGAACACCCGGACCCGCATCCGCGGAACAGTACCGAGACGCCGACCGGCGCACGACCGGATTCCCCACGCGGGAGGCGCGGTCACCGCCGGCCACCGCCGAGCAGCACCGGGATGAGATGGACCTGGATCTCGTCGAGCACCCCGGCCGCCAACGCCTGCTGGGCGGTGTAGCCGCCCTGGACGTAGACGTACCCCACCCCAGTGGTCCATGAGCTCGGCGGTCCGTACCTGAGCACCCCGACACTGGCTCGCCTGGCCGGTGTCAGCGAACGGCACCTGTCGCGGCTGTTCCTCACCTCCGTCGGCGAGACCCCGGGACAGTACGTGCGCCGGGTCCGAACGGAGGCCGCGGCACACAGTCGCTCCGGCACGCGTTCCTCGACCGGTACGACGTGCCACCCTCGCAGTACCGGCTCCGGTCAGCGAAGGTCCACAGCGCCAGAACGTGATCAGCGGATGGTGCCGTGCACGACCACGTCGGCCGGTGGGTCGGCGGCGAACGTGACGTCGCCGTGGACGGTGGCGTGGCCGGACGGGCCGTCCAGGGTGTACGCGGTCCGGTCGAACCGGCTGCCGTCGAAGCGGGTCGTGCCGTGGAACTGGGCGCCGGCGAAATCGACGTATCCGGCCTCGCAGTCGCTGAGGTCGAGGTCGACGAGCGTGGCGCCGCAGAGGAACACGTCGACGTCCTTCCACTGCCCCGGCCCGGGTCGTAGCCGCTCGGCGAGAACGCGCTGCGCCTGCTGCCGGGTATGCAGGAGCGCGGTCTGCGCGGGGGTGCGGTCGGTCGCGCGCAGACCGAACGGGACGGGCTCGCGAAGCAGTGCGCACAGCGTCACAAAAATCTTTTGCCGCAGTTCCGGCCGGTCGTCGCCGAGGCGGTCGAGGATCCGCAGGCCCTCGGCGCGTGTCGCGGGGTCGCGGTCGGCGAGGTGACGCGCGTACGGTGCCACGGCCTCGTCCGGGATCACCGCGCACCCCGCGGAACCGGCCGGACCGACCGTCCAGCCGAGCGGCCACACGGACCCGCCGTCGGCGGTGCCGCCGCCCCACCGCGCGCCGGTGAGGTCGACGGTCGGCTGGTCGAGGTGGACCCGTCCGGCGAAGTGCGCACCGGTGAACGTCGCCGTGGCGCCGAACCGGGCGTGGTAGAACCAGGTCGGCCCGAGGAACCGGGCGTCGCGGAAGGACGCCTCGCCGGCGAACAGGGCACCGACGCCGCCCTCCTCGAAGTCCTGGTAGTCCTCGACGAGCACGGCGACCGGCCAGTCGGGGTCGTCCTCGTTCGGCTCGTCCCACGGCGCCGGGTCGATCTCCTCGACGGTGTCCCACCGCTCGTCGTCGTCCCACCACGTGTGGGCGCCCCGGCCGAACCAGGCCATGCCGCCGAACGCCGTGCCGGTGAAGTCGGCGCGGCCGCGGAACCGGGCCCGGCCGAACTCGGCGTCGCCGGTGAACCGGGCGCCGACGAAGCTGGCGTCACCGTAGAAGACCGCGCGGTGGAACGCGGCCTCGTTGTCGACGACGGCGCGGTCGAACGTCGTGGTGCCGTGGAACCGGGTGTCGGCGAAGTCGGGATCGTCGAGCCGGCAGCCGTGGAAGTCGGCGTCGAACAGCGTCGCGCCGGACAGGTCGACGAAGACGCCGTCCCAGGTGCGGAGGTGGTGGGTGAGCAGGCGCAGCGCCGCGCGACGCTCGCCGGTCTCGCTCGCGTCGGCCGGGGTCCGCAACCACGCGCAGACCGCGTTCGTCACCGGCTGCCGCGCGTCGGGATCGGCCACGCCAAGCGCGATCAGGCCCTCCACCGCCGCCGGCCGCAGGCCCGGCGCCGCGTCGGTCAACCGGGCCGTCGCGGCATGGAACTCCGTCATTGGACGATCATCGCAAGGCACTGTCGGATCGCGCGATCAGGCGTGGTACTTCGTGGTTCTGGCATGGCCGGTGCGGGACACGAGCCCGGCGGCGACGAGGGTGCGCAGCGCCGCCCGGATGTCGGGTGCGGGCTGGTCGAGGGCCGTGGCGAGGTCGGCCGTTGTCGCGGGTCCGATCTGACGCAGCACGCTGAGGACAGGATCGTCGGTGTCGTCGTGGAGCAGTACGCGGGCGCGGCCGGCGGCGCGTTCGACCGCGTCGGCCAGCAAGTCGAGCGAGTCGAAGCCGGGTGGTGGTCCGAGCCGGCGCAGGGTGGTGTGCGGGTCGGTGGTGTGGTCGGGCCGGAGGGCGATCGTGGTCAGGTCGCCGGCGGCGCTGAACAGGGTGGCCGCCGACAGCGTCGAGATCGGTACACCGGCGCTGTTGTCGGTGGGTTCGTCGGGGCCGGTGGCGGTGCCGGTCCGGGCGGCCCGGATCGCCGCGAGCAGCGCGGTGCGGTCGCGGCCGCGCAGCGCCGGCAGCAGGAACGGGTCGGCGTCGAAGGTGTGCGCGAGCGTGTAGTGGACGGCGGCGACGTGCTTGCACGGGTTCGCCTCGTCCGGGCACGAGCAGGTCGTGGTCAGGTCGCGGGCGGTGGGGAACAGGGACAGGCCGACGGCGTCGAGGGTCTCGTCGACGTCCTCGGGCATGCGGCCGTCGAGGAGCGCGGCGGCGTGTCGCAGTTGACGGGCGAGGGCGTGGGTGGCGGCCGTCCACTGTGGATCGGTGAAGGCCGGGATGCGCAGGCTGACCCGGTACGGCGTGCGTCGGCTGCCGTGGACGCGTGCGGTCACCACGCCGGGCGCGACGGTCAGGTCGGTGACCGATCCGTTGCGGGCGTAGGTGCGTCCGCGCGGCAGCCGGTTGGCGTAGGCCCGGCCGAGCGTCTCCAGGGCCGCGATCCACCGCTGCCCCCACCAGGTCAACCCGAACCGTGTGGCGACCATCAGTCCTCCACGTTCTCGGTGGACAGCGACACCAGGGCGCGCAGGTCGGCGTCGTCGAGAGTGGCGAGCCACGTTTCGCCCGCGCCGACCACGGCGTCGGCGAGTGAGCGCTTCTGTTCCAGCAGGGTGGAGATCCGTTCCTCCAGCGTGCCGGCGGTGACGAGCTTGTGGACGTTGACGGTGCGGGTCTGCCCGATCCGGTAGGCCCGGTCGGTGGCCTGGTCCTCCACGGCCGGGTTCCACCACCGGTCGTAGTGCAGGACGTGCGTGGCGCGGGTCAGGTTGAGCCCGGTTCCACCGGCCTTGAGGCTGATCAGAAGCAGCGGAGGCGCGCTGTCGTCGGTCTGGAACGCCGCGACCATCGCGTCGCGGGCGGCGCGGTTCACGCCGCCGTGCAGGAACGGGACCTTCGGCAGCCGCAGCGCCGTGCCCAGGTGCTTGGCCAGCAGGTCGCCCATCTCCCGGTACTGGGTGAACACGATCGCCCGTTCACCGGAGTCGACCACCTCGGCCAGCATCTCGGTGGCCCGGGCGAGCTTGCCGGACCGGCCGAGAACCGGACCGGACTGTCCGAGGTACTGGGCCGGGT
The DNA here is from genome assembly GCF_016863635.1 of Virgisporangium aurantiacum. GTDB lineage: Bacteria > Actinomycetota > Actinomycetes > Mycobacteriales > Micromonosporaceae > Virgisporangium > Virgisporangium aurantiacum. The sequence continues at coordinate 98,296 of NZ_BOPG01000033.1, forward strand.
GGTTGCAGATCTGCTTGAGCGCGGTGAGCAGCTTGAGCACCCGTCCCTGCCGGGCGATGCCCTGGCCGAGGTTCTGCTCGTCGAGCAGCGCCGTGACGGCCGCCTGGTACAGCGTCGCCTGTTCCCGGGTCAGGCTGCAGGCGATGACCGACTCGATCTTCGGCGGCAGGTCCGCGGCGATCGCCGGGTCGCTCTTGACGCGTCGCAGCATGAACGGCGCCACGGTGCGACGCAGCCGGGCGGTGGCATCCGGATCGCGCCACCGTTCGACCGGGACGGCGTACCGCTCGCGGAAGCGGGTGAACGGCCCCAGCAGGCCGGGATTGGCGAAGTCCATGATGGACCACAGTTCGGAGAGCCGGTTCTCCACCGGTGTACCGGTCAGCGCGACCCGGGCCCGGGCCGGAAGTTGCCGGGCCAGCCGGGCCGTCTGGGCGGCCTGGTTCTTGATCTGTTGCGCCTCGTCGAGCGCCACGACGTCCCAGTCGACCGCGGTGAGGAGAGCGGCGTCCCGCCGGAGCAGCCCGTAGCTGGTGACCGTGACGTCGCCCGGCTTGAACTCCTCGATGGTGGCCGGCCGGTCCGGGCCGTGGTGACGGATGACCGGCAGGTACGGCGCGAACCGCGCCAACTCGCGCTCCCAGTTGCCGACGACGGACGTCGGACACACGACGAGGTGGGGCCGGTCACCGTCCCGGCCGGCGAGCAGGGCAATGGTCTGCAGGGTCTTGCCCAGCCCCATGTCGTCGGCGAGCACCGCACCGAACCCGAGAGCCGCCATCGACTGCAACCAGGCGACGCCGCGGTGCTGGTAGTCACGCAGCGTGGCGTGGATGTCGCGGAGGTACGGCTCGGTCACCTGTCCCGCGCCACGGAGCCGGTCGACGAGGTCACGCAGCGGGCCGTCGGTGACCACGTCGACGGGCCCGAACTCGGCGGTGTGATGTTCACCGGCCAGGGCGACCGACAGGGCCTCGACGCCGGTGAGTTCACCCGACCGGCCGACCAGGTCGACCAGTTTCGGCAGGTCGTCGGCGTCCAGCCGGACCCACTGGCCCTTCCACAGCACCAGCGGCTGCTTCAGGGCGACGATCTCGGCGAACTCCTCGGGCGACAGCGCGTCGTCACCGATCGCCGCTTCCCACCGGAACTGCCGCAGCCCGTCGCTCGACAGACCGCCCTCGACGATCCCGGCGCCCGGATCGGAGACCGGCTGCCCGACCCGCAGCCGGGCCCGCAGCCGACGCGCTCCCGCCGCCGTCAGTTCGGCCGGCAACACCACGCCCAGACCCGCGGCGCTGAGCGCGGACGCGCCGTGCGTGAGAAATTCGGCGGCCTGCTCCGGCGTCAGGTCGAGGCCCACCGGCCGCCGCTCCGACAGGCTCGCATCGAGCGGAGGGAACAGCCGCGCGGCCTCGGCGAGCCCGCGGACCAGGGTCTCCTGCGGATCTCCGGAGGACCGCCGGAGCGCGGTCTGGCCCTCCCACACCTGAAGCGCAGGCACCATGAGACTGGGATCGTCCGCGGTCGTCAGGTGGTACTTCAGCGGCCACGGCGTCTGCGGATCATTCGCCGCCACGGCGGCCGGCGGGGTCGCCAGCCGTACGCACAGACGCGCGTCGCCACCGCCGGCGGCGTCGACGAGCGGTGCCGCCCACCGCGCGACGTCCTCGATCCGCGAATCGGTCGCGGCGTCGACGACCGGGTCGGCGCCGGTCAACGCCACCAGCCACTCCTGCCGCTTCGCACTGCTCCGCCCGGATGCGGGGCTTCGGGCGCAACTGTCGGCGACCGCGTCGAAGAAGGCCGTGAGCAGATCCGGGCCCGACCAGACCGTCGAGTCGTCCTCGTCCCGGCGGAGGGCGTGAGCGGCCGGCGGGAGGGCCGCCGCCAGCGCGGCGATACGGCCGTCTCCGGTATTCGCGATGCGCCATTCGGCGATGGCGTTGCCGGGACCGCCGGGGCGCAGCGTCGGCACGAGCTGCCCGCCCGCCACGAACTCCAACGCCAGCTTGGCCGCCACACTCCACGCCAGCACCGAGTCGCCCGGCCGAAGCCACGCCGGCCAGTCCAGCGGCAGCGCCGCCAGCGCGCGCACCGCCGTACCCACCGGGACGACCCGCGCGGGCACCTCGGCCGGCACGACCCGCCGCCGGGCCCGGGCACTCGCCGGGAGAACGGTCGGCAGCCGCGCGGGTTCGCCCGCCGGCAGCATCACCATCGCCGCCGCTTCGACCAGATCGTCGACGCCCCACAGCGCGAGATGCCCGTCGGACGGAACCCGCCCACCAGGCCAGAACGTCGCCTGCAGGACACCCGGTTGAGACTCCACACGGTCTCCCTCCACCGGCAATGCCCGGGAGCCTAAACCGTGCCCGAAAGCATCCGGAGACCGCCACACGGTTCACCCGTCAGGGACGGGTTGCGCGCGCAACCCGTCCCCTCGTAGTGATCATTTGATCCGGTCGGTCGCCTCCTGCGCGATCCGGACGAGGTGGTCGAGGGTCAGGGCGGGCGTGTTCTCGTCACCGCCGCTCGTGATGGTCATCACCCGGTTGTCCGCGAGTCCGATCCGGACCTCGAACCTCTTCGTGTCCTTGGTGTTCATCGTGTACGTGACGACCGGCTTGCCGGACGCCGTGGTCGCGTCGACGCACGGCGGAGCACTGGCCGGGTTGTCGCCCCGCTGCCCGTCCGCCTTCTTGTCGGGAACGGCCGCGAGCGTCGCGCAGGTCAGCGGATCGATCTTGATGGACGTGGGGAAGCCGTGCAGCATGACGTTGACGCTGCCCGTCACCCCGCCGTTCGTGACCCCGGCCGGGCCGATCCATCCCAACGGCGACACGTAGTCGATGACGGTGATGTCGAAGCCCTTCGGGTCCCACTGTGCCGACGGAACCGCCGCCCGTACGGCCGCGTCGAGCGCCGCCTTGAGCCGGGCGGCGCTGACCTGCGCCTCCTCGCGGGTCGCCGACCGCAGTTCGAGACGGTTGTCGGGGCGGACCATGGGGTCGGCCGGTGGCGCGCCCACGGGCGGCGTGCCGGCGGGTCCGCCGCCCGTGGCGAGCACGATCACCGCCAGCCCGGCCGCCATCGCGGTGGCGCCGAGCGTGCTCCACAGCGTGGCGCGCACCCGGCGGTCGTGGCGCACGATCGCCCGCGAGTCGATGGTCGTGGGTGGCGGCGTGCCGATCACTTCGTCGAACAACTGGTGCATCGGGATTCCTTCCGGTCTCATCGGGGTGTTTGGATGCGGAGCTGCCCCAGAGCGCGCGCCGACTGGCTCTTGACGGTTCCGGGGGACACGCCGAGGATCTCGGCGGTCTCCTCGACCGAGTGGTCGAGGTAGAAACGCAGGATCAGCACCGCCCGCTGGCGTGGCCCGAGCGAGCGGAGCAGGTCGGCCAACGGCAGCCGGTCGACCACCCGGTCGTCGGGCAGCGACTCCCGGTGCGGCGGGTCGGAGTGGGTCTGTTCCCGGTGACGCCAGCGGCGTCCCCGCTCGGTCAGCCAGCACCGGGTCAGCACCTTCTGCGCGTACGCGTCGACGTTGTCGGCGCCGCGCACCTTCGACCAGTTCCGGTGCAGTTTGACCAGCGCCTGCGAAACGAGGTCGTCGGCGAGGTGCCAGTCGCCGCACAGCAGGTAGGCGCTTCGTCGCCATCGGTCGAGGCGTTCGGCGACGAACGCGTGGAACTCGTCGTCGGATCTGGACAAGCGGACCTCCAACGGCTGGGGGTGTCAGCCCGTACGACCGCGCCGTGCCCGGGCAGGGTTGCACGCCGTCCCGGATTCCCGGCCTTTTCACGCCCGCTGCCATCTCGTTGACGGCCGCTGCCATCTCGTTGACGCGCGCTGACCGGGCGTGTCAGCGGTTTGTGGGAGCGCTGTCAGCGGCGGCGGCCAATGTGCACGGAGGACATGCCGGATGACGAACGCCGATGGAGGGTCTGATGCTCGACAGTCACGCTCCGTCGAAGCCGTCGCAGGCCCGGCCGGCTGGCGGGAGCGCATTCGCCTCTTTTGCGAGGTTCGTTCTGTTCGGCGGTGGCGTCGGGCTCGCGTCCAGTGCCGCGGTGCCGCTGGTAGCCACGCTGATGCCGTGGGTGGTCGCGAACGCGCTGATCACCGTCGCGTCGACGCTGCTGGGAACGGAGCTGCACGCACGGTTCGTCTTCGGTGCCGGCCGGCGCGCGCACTGGCGTCAGCATGTGCAGTCGGCCGGCTCGGCGACCGTCGCCTACCTGGTCACCTCGGCCGCCATCGCCGTCCTGCACCTGGTGCAGCCGGCGGCCGGCATGCGCTGGGAGCAGGCCGTCTACCTGAGCGCCTCCGGACTCGCCGGAACCGGGCGGTTCCTGGTGCTACGCCTGTACGTCTTCGCCCGTGGCCGCACCTCCTCCGCCGCCGACCCGGATGGTGTGCGCCCGGTGCAGACCTGCGCCGTACCGGGCGGACGTCGACCCGGTCGACGGCCGTCCGCCCGCCCGGTGGTCCTGCGTCCGCGTCCCTATCCGCGTCGGCGTCCGCGGTCGCGCGCTGCGCGGGCCAGGCCCGATGCCTCGAAGCCGATCAGGCAAGCGACGCGAGATCGTGGAGGATGATCAGTGTTGGGGGCCTGATCATCCTCCACGATCCGGCGGCTCGGGTGGCGGTCGACAAGTTGATCTCTGGACTGGGCATTCAGGCACGTTCCACCTCGACGCACACGTGCCTCGCTGCCCAGTCCAGAGATCAACTCCTCTGTCCCGCGCCGCCCTCGAACGACGATTCGACTCGACGCGGTGGCGGGGCAGTGGGCAGGGGTGGCGGTGCGCTCGGACAATGGATCACATGAGTGAGTCACTATCGGACGCCGACATCGCCGCGATCGAGGAACGGGCGGTCAAGGCGCTGGACGTCGCACCGGCACCGTGGACGACGTGGTTGGAGACGCGCGGGGGCACCGGCGGTGAGAGCTTCGTTCGACTGGGTGGCGATCCGGACAGCGACAACGAGATGTATGTCCGCGTGCAGGTGGGCTCCGAGCGTCTCACGTCGCCCGACCCGCGGCTCGACCTGGTCATCGACTTCGTCGGTCATGCCGCTGCCGACGTTCTGCGACTCAGCGCCGAGGTCAAGCGGCTCAGAAGCCTGACCACGTAACGGGAGCCGGATGTGCGAATCCCCGGTCTCGACGGCAGGTGAGCGCACACGTGGTGCCCTTCCTCGTCTGGTTGGTCGACGAGCCGGCGACGGCCGACCGGGCGGCCCTGACGACGTTGTTGCGGCATGTGGGTATCGGCCCTCGGGACGACGGCGACCTGCCGTTCGATCCGGATACCGCCTTCGCCGGCCAAGCGGTGACCGCGGAGCAGGAGGCCATGGTCGTCGAGCGGGTGTACCACCTCGAGGAGCAGTTCACCGACGACTGGGTCGACATTGCCGACGCGTGTGCCGAGAAGTGGGACGCCGACGCGTACCGGGCCGCCGCCGCGCACGTCGACGCGTACCGGCGCTGGCTGGCCGACGACGACTCGGAGATCGCGGCGCAGGCGGCGGAGTTGCTGGCCTGGTTCCCGGCGGCCGAGTCCACGGTGGCGGCGCTGCTGTCGGCGGATCGGGACGACGCCGTGCGGGCGAGCGCCAACCTCGCCCTCGCGCACCTTGACGGGTCCGACGCCGTCGTCGTCGAGCGGATGACGGCCCTGCTCGACCATGCCTCGTTCCTGGTGCGGATCACGGCCGCGGTCGCCCTGGCGTATCGCGTCGGCCAGCGGTTGCCCGACCGCGCCCTCTCCGTTCTGGTCGACGCCAAGGAGCAGGAGGAGCTGCCGGACTTCCCGCCCGGCTGGCATCAGCGGGCGCAACGCGGGTACGTCGCCCTGGCCCTGCAACGCCTCGGACTGGGCTAACGCATGGCGTCGGCGTCTTCGGTCAGGTGGAGGCCGAGCCGCTGCAGCGCGGTTTCCAAAGTGCGGAGCACGGACAGCGTGTCGCGCAGTGGCATCACCGTGCTCTCCAGGTGCCCGGCGGCGATCCGGTCCCGCACCTCGATCAGTTGGTGCGCGTAGCCGCCCGCCAGCATCGGCAGCCGGATCGGTGTGGGGTCGTGGCCGACGCGGTGCAGCACCATGTCGACCGGGTGGTGGAAGCGGGGCAGCACGTCGATCCGGCCGGCGCTGCCTATCACGCTGGCCGCGCCGGCCAGCGGCAGCCGGAGCGAGCAGTCGAGCACCGCCCAGGCGCCGGAGTCGTACCCGAGCAGCAGTGCGACGTCCTCGTCGACGCCGGTTCGACCGAGGTTGCCGTGCACCTCCACCGATCCGGGTTCGCCCAGGATCATCTGCGCGAACGCCACCGGATACACGCCCAGGTCGAGCAGCGCGCCGCCACCCTGCGCCGGGTCCCACAACCGGTCGGCCGGGTCGAACTCGCGAATGACGCCCAGATCGGCGTGCACCGCCCGGACCTCACCGATGACCCCGTCGGCCAGCAGTTCCCGGAGCCGGACGACCAGCGGCACGAAGCGGGTCCACATCGCCTCCATGGCGAACAGACGGTGCGCCTTCGCCGTGTCGATCACGGTCTGCGCGCCGGCCACGGTGCAGGTGAACGCCTTTTCGACCAGAACCGCCCGGCCGGCGTTCAGCGCGGCGACGGCGATCGCCGCGTGCTGCCGGTGCGGGGTGGCGATGTAGACGACGTCGACGGCCGGGTCGGCGAGGAGGTCGGCGTAGCCGCCGTACGACCGGACCGGTGCGGCCAGCGCCGGTGGCAGGCCGGCGACGAACGCCTTGGCCCGGGCCGGATCGCGGGAACCCACGGCGACCAGTTCGCAGCCGTCGACCACCGCGAAGTCGGCGGCGAGCTTCCGGGCGATGCGGCCCGGCCCGATGATTCCCCAGCGCAGCGTCATGACGCCATCCAACCGGAGACGGCGAGCGGATCGGCGGGTGACCCGGATTTCCCCGGGTCACCCGCCGAACGGGTTACTCCCGTTGCTCCTGTTACTCCTGGACGGAGATCGAGGTGTGCCCGCGGCCCGACTTGGCGCCGGCTGCGGTTCGGCTGTAGACGTTCACGTGGTAGAAGTTCGACCCGGTCGGCGTCCACTGGACCGTGGTGATGCCGTTCGGCCCGACGGCCACGACCTCTTCGGGGCCGTCGCCGATCGTGTAGAGGAACTCGGTGGAGCCGGGCAACTGCGCGGTGAACGTGAAGGTCACGGGTTCACCGACGTGGGCGGTTTCGGGCCATTCCTTGTCGTGGGTGGCCGTCGGTGCCAGGGCGTTGATCCAGAACCGGTAGTAGTACCAGTCGGAGACCAGGCCGTTGGCGCTGCGGCTGCGGACCTGCAGCATGACGGAACCGTCGTAGGTGTCGGTGTTGTAGTCGAGCGGGGTCCAGCGGATCGTCGTCGGAGCGCCGGCCGCCACGGTGCGGACGGGCTGCCGGCTGAACTGGTACTCGTACTCGACCACGTCGGCGGCGGTCGGGGTGAGGGTGAAGGTTCCCTCGATGCCCGGGCCACCGCGCGTGTTCCACTCCGGATACTCCGCCGACGTGATCCGGGGCGCGATCGACGACGCGTTGAACGCGATCTCCGTCGGGTCGGACTCGACGCCGGCCGCGGTGCGCGTGAACACCCGGAGCGAGTGCTGCCCGATGTCGGCCGCCGTGAACTGGACGGTCGCCGTGCCGTCGGGACCGGCCGCCACGGTCTGGAGCGGGGTGCCGTCGTACCAGTCGAACTGGTACACGTACTCGACCACGCCGTACATGTGCGGCTTCAGGGTGAACGTGCCCGGTGTGCCGACCGGTACGGAGTCGGGGCCGTTCCTGAAGTCGGTGGTCTCGACGACCGGCGCGGTTCGGGGTGTCAACTGGATCCACGTCTGCTGCGAACGCTGCCCCGCCGCGTTCGTGCTGAAGAGGTGGACGGTGGTGCCGTCGGCCGCCGGCGTCACCGTGATCCGGGCGGTGCCGTCGGTGCCGGCCGGGATGGTCTGCTCGGCGTCGTCGTCGAGCTGGTAGGTGTAGCTGACAGTGTTCTCCATCCCGGGACGGAAGACGAGCGTCCGGGGATCGCCCAGCCAGGCGTCGCGGTTGGTGTCTTCGATGCTCGGCGCGGTCTGCCGCACGTTGAACTCGTAGGCGGCCGATTCGGAGACGTTTCCGGCCCGGTCGACGCTCTGCACGTACAGGTACTGACTCCAGGGGCTCGTCGGGGTGATGTCGACCGTCACGGAACCACCGGGCGTCTCGGCCGCGACGAACTCCGACGGGCTCCAGAAGCCGTACCGGTAACCGACCACGTCGGGGTCACCGTTGGCGCTGAAGGTGAAGGCGCCGGCGATGCCCGGGCCGCCGTGGCTTCCTCCGTCGTCGGGATAGTCGGTGGAGGTGACCGTCGGCGCGTGCGACGGCCGGACCGTGTCGACGGTGAACCGGCACTCCGCGCTCCACGGCGACACGTCGTCCTGGTCGCGCGACCGGGCCGCGAGGGCGTAGGTGACCCCGTTCTGCAGCAGCCCCGCCGGTGTGTACCCCCATGCCGTGGTGGGCGCGTATCCGGCCCAGCTCTCGGGGGTCTCGACCCGCTCGGCCGGCCGGTCCACCGGCCAGATCGCGAACTTGCCGTATACCGAGCTGCCGCCGCCGGAGGCCGCGTCGGGGTCGGTCAGCGTCGCGTTCAGGTAGGGGGTGGTGTTCGCGATGAAGAGTTCTCCGCTGTCGGAGCAGCTCTTCCCGTCTATCTTGAGGCCGGTGGGTGCGCCGGGCGGGGTGTTGTACTCGGTGTAGACGGCCGGGTCGGGCTCGACGCGGCGACCGAACCGGACGTTGCCCTCCAGCCTGCCCGGCACCCGGAGCTCCACCGTCAGGGTGGTTTCGTTGCGCGCCAACGCGGCCCGGACGGCCTCGGTGAGGTCGGCACCGACGTAGCTGCCGCACCCTTCGCCGCCGATGTCGGCCACCTTTTCGCGGGCGCGCGGCGGGTTCAGCCAGGACGTCGTGGGCCGGATGCGGTCGGTGCGCCACAGTTCCCAGGTGCGGGTGGCCGAGCAGTCGTTCACCTCGGTTTCGCGCACGGAGAACGTCGCGGACATGAGCCGCGTGCCGCGATAGGAGGAGATGTCGAAGCTGAAGTACGAGCGGGACCGGTGCCGCCGCCCCCGGTCGTCGAGCCAGGCGCCGACCGGCGCGTCGGCGGTGGTGTTGACGTAGGACTTCAGGGGCGTGCGCGAGTCGGTGTAGGCCCAGGTGGTGGGCTGTAGGTACTTGTAGACGCCGGCTGCGGCCGGCGGGGCCGGGACGGTGATGAGAGCGGCGACGACGAAAGCGGCAGTGAGCACACTGATGACCCGCTGCCGGACGCCCCCGTGGTTCATGGACATGACGCCTCCACGCATAGATGGATCCTGCGAGATCCGGGAGCAGGATATTCGTCGATGGAGGCGACCTGTTGTCCTATATAAGTCAAGCAACAGCCGTCGTGAAAGGATGGCCGGCATGACCCTGCCTGCCCTCCCCGAGGAGTCCTTCCGTCGGGTGTTGTGTGTCGTCGCGCATCCCGACGACATGGAGTACGGCACGTCCGCGGCGGTCGCCCGCTGGACCGCGCGGGGCATCGAGGTCGGCTATCTCCTGCTCACCCGCGGCGAGGCCGGCATGCCGAACCCGCCCGCGGAGACGGCCCGCCTGCGCGTCGCCGAGCAGCAGGCAGCCTGCTCCATCGTCGGCGTCAAGCAGTTGACCGTCCTCGAACATCCGGACGGCGTCCTGGTCTACGGTCTCGATCTGCGCCGGGACATCTGCCGGGAGATCCGTCGGTTCAAGCCCGACGTCGTTCTCGGCAGCGGCTTCCAGGTCGAGACGCCGTTCGGCTTCGACCAGGCCGACCACCGCGCGGCCGGGCTCGCGACGCTCGACGCGATCCGTGACGCGGGCAACCGGTGGGTCTTCCCGGAGCAGGTCGACGACGACGGCCTCGAACCGCACTCGGTGCGGTGGTACCTCGTACCCGGGCTCCCCGGCTCAGGCGCCACCCACGGCGTCGACGTCACGGGGGAGCCGCTGCGGCGCGGCGTCGCCTCGTTGGAGGCGCACGGCGCGTACCTGGCCGCGCTTCCGGGTCACCCGGCTCCCGCCGACATCATCCCGATGTTCGCCGCGATGGGCGGCAAGGCAGTGGGTGTCGAACACGCCGTCCTGTTCCGCGCCCACGACCTCCAGGCGCCACCGGAGTTCTTCACCGAGACGGCGCAGGACTGACCGCGTCGAATCCGCCCTCGCGCACGCGCAGCAGCAGGAACTTCGGGTTCGTCCGGGTGCCGTTGGCGTTGAACCGCGCGGGTCCGGATAGCAGGTCCAACTGGGTGGTTCCGGCGATGGCCGCCCGCACCGCGCCGCGGTCGACCGTGCCGGCGCGGCGGATGGCGTCGAGTGCGAGCGTGACGGCGTCGTAGGCCTCGACGGTGCACAGCCCCGGCGGCGAACCGACCATGGCCTCGAACCGCTTCGCCCAGTCGGCGATCTCGGGCATGAAGTCGGGCACCAGTAGCTGGGTGCCGTACACGTCGACGTGTTGCGCCGGGGTCAGGTTCTCCAGCAGCGGCCCGTCGGCGGCGCCGTCGCCCACCAGGATCGGTCCGGAGAACCCCAGCCGGCGCAGGTCGACGATGAGGCGGTTGCCCTCGGCGTAGTAACCGGTGAAGTAGACGACGTCCGCGCCGGCACCCACGACGGCCTCGGCCACCCGGGTGTAGTCCGGCGCGCCCTGGCTGAGTTCCAGTTCCGCGGCGAGGGTCACCGGACTGCCCGGGCGGCGGGCGACCGCGGCGGTGGACTGCGCCAGCGTCAGCGGAAAGCTGGTGCCGTCGTGGACCACGGCGAGGCGGTGCCCGCCGAGGCGGGGCATCGACTGCACCGCGAAGACCGCCTCGTCCTCGACCGTGCCCGGTAGCAGGAAGATGCTGTCGTAGCCGGGTTCGAGCAGGTCCGTGGAGTTCGACAGCGGAATGATCATGGGGACGTTGGCGTCCCGGAAGACCCGCAGCGTCGGCACCGTCGCGCTGCTGCAGTAGCCGCCGACGGAGACGACGATGTCGCGGGCGACCATGTCGTTGGCCGCGGCGACGGCCGTGCCCGGGTCGCACGCGTCGTCACCGACGATCAGTTCGACCTGCCGGCCGAGCACCCCACCCGCCTCGTTGGCCTCGCGCACCGCCATTTGTGCGGCGTCCACCATCGCTTCGCCCGACGGCGAGTTGCGGCCGGACAGGGGCACCAGCGCACCGAGCCTGATCACGCCCGGCCCGGCGGGTTCGGCCGGGTCGGCGGTGCAACCACCTGCCGCCACGGTGACGGCTGCCAGCACGGCGACGAGAGCGGTGGGGATGCGCATGCCGGACCATCGGCAGCACCGGCCGTGGCCTGAGAAGGTCACATCGCTCAAGTCGGGTCCGGGCGTGCCGATGGCCGGGGGTCGAGGACCGACCAGACGGAGGAGTGCCGATGCCTGTCGACGCGGACGCGCGGGCGGTCTACGGGCCGCCGGTCTTCCGTCGTGGCCGGCGGATGGGCACCACCGCCGCCCTGGCGAGCGTCCTCATGGCGCTGTGCGGCTACATCATCTGGGGCAACGTCGACACCACGCGGGCCACCGGGCAGCAGCGCGCCGCGCTCGCGGTCGACGCGATGTTCGCCGAGGCGCGTAACGTGGTCGCGATGGAAGAGGTCCACCTGCGTCACTACCAGGTGGAACCGTCGGCGGCAGTGCGCGAGCGGTTCGACAAGGCGGCCGACGCCGCCGTCGACGTCCTGTCCCGGGTGGTCGCCGCCGACGCCGGCAAGGCCGGCGCCCACGCCAGACGCCTCCTGACCGCGCAGGACCGCTACCGGAAGCTTGCCGAACGGCTGATCGTCATGGTCGCCGACCGCGACCCGGCGCGGATGGCGCTGGACCGGCTCGAGGCCACGCCGGCGTACTACACGCTGCAGGGCGACATCGACCGGGTCGCGCGCGACTTCCACGCCGAGGCCGAGAGCGCCGCCGCGCGGCTACACCAGACCCAGCGGCGGATGCTGGTCGGCGCGTCGATCGGCTTCGCCGTCGGCCTCGCGCTCGTGGCGGTGATCTGGCGGATGGTGCTCGGCGACCAGCGCCGCCTGACCGAGCACGCCGACGCCAGCCGGCACTCCGCGCTGCACGACCCGCTCACCGGCCTGCCGAACCGGATCCTGTTCCACTCCCACCTCGACGCCGCGTTGGCCTCGGCGAAGCAGGACGGCGACCACCAGGTCGCGCTGATGCTCATGGACCTCAACGGGTTCAAGGGCGTCAACGACACCCTCGGCCACCACGCCGGCGACGAGTTGCTCATCGAGGTCGGGCGTCGTTTGCGTCGGATCGTCGGGACCGGCGACGTCGTGGCGCGACTCGGTGGCGACGAGTTCGCGATCATGCTGTCCACCGTGCGCGATGTGGCGGGCGCGCAGGATGTGGCCGCGGAGGTGGCCGACGCGTTGCGGCGCGACTTCTCGCTCGAAGCCGGCCTGGCCGCCGTCAGCGGCAGCATCGGCATCGTGCTCGGACCCATGCACGGCGCCGGTGACCACCTGATGCGCCGGGCCGACGCGGCGATGTACCGGGCCAAGGGTGCCGGTGGCGGCGTGGCCGTCTACGACCCCGGCCTCGACGACGCCGAGGCGGCCGACCGGATGACGCTCTACGGCGAACTGCGCGCGCTGCTCGACGCCGGCGACCCGCAGGCCCGGTTGACCCTGCACTACCAGCCCCAGGTGCACATCGCCGACGGCGTGGTCACCGCCGTCGAGGCGCTGGCCCGCTGGGAGCACCCGCAGCGCGGGTTGCTCCACCCGCAGGAGTTCCTGCCGATCGCGGAGTCGCGGGGCCTCGAGGTCCCGTTGACCTACCACCTGCTCGGCGCCGCGGTGGCCCAGGCCGCCCGCTGGAACGACGAGGGCAGACCGTTCGTCGTCGCCGTGAACGTGTCCCCGCGCTGCCTGCTCGACGACCGGTTCGTCGCGCGGGTCTGCGCGTCGGTGGACGACGCCGGTCTCCCGCCGCACCTGCTCCGATTGGAGTTGACCGAGAACAGCGTGATGACCGAGCCCGAGCGTGCGGTGGCGGCCCTGCGCGTGCTGCACGACCGGGGGATCAAGGTCTCGATCGACGACTTCGGTACCGGGTTCAGCTCGCTGGTCCAGCTCAAGCGGCTGCCGGTGGACGAGCTGAAGATCGACCGCACGTTCATCATGGGCCTGACACACGACTCGGAGGACGCCGTCCTGGTGCGCAGCGCGATCGACCTGGCGCACAACCTGGGCCTGTCGGTGGTGGCGGAGGGCGTCGAGCACGGTGCGGCGCTGGACCTGCTGCGCCGGTTCGGCTGTGACTACGCCCAGGGCTTCGGCCTGAGCCACCCGGTGCCGGCAGCCGACGTGCGCGCCGCGTGCGAACGGGCCGAGCAGGCGACCGTGGCCCACCTGATCGGGTCCCGGGGCTGACCCGCCCGGCGTGGAGCGACCTCCGCTGCATCCGCACCACGCCGGCCGGGGACCTGACTAGGTGCAGTAGCCGTAGTGCACCCAGGAGCCGCAGTTGAACGAGCAGTTACAGGTGTCGACGCACCAGCGGCGCTGATAGTCGAGCCCGTTGCACCGGTACTGGTAGTGCCCGTCGCCCCCGGGCCTGCAGGGGCAGGCGCCGGCCCGCTCTCTGGGAACGAAGACGGCCAGCATGCGGTCGCCGATCGATCCCACCTTCTCTCGCATGGGTTCTCCCTTTCTGCCGTGCCGTGGATCATCCCGCGGCGGGCAGATACTACCCACATATTGACGAATCCGGATATCCCGGCAGCCGTCGTGATCAGCCGACGAGGCCGAGCGTCAGCGCGGCCACCACCGGCACCAGGTAGAGCGTCGGGAACACCACGTGCCCGTACGCCCGGGCCCGCAGCACCGTGATCACGGCGCCGGTGAAGTAGAGCACGAGGCCGACAGCGGCCAGCACCCCGACCACCGGCACGGCCAGGCCGACGAGCAGCCCGACCGCGCCGGCCGCCTTCGCGACGCCGAGCCGGGGCCACCACGAGCGCGGGACCCCGTACTCGGTGAGCGGCTCGACGACCCACGCGGCGCGGCGGAGGAGCGAGAACGCCGAGAAGCCGACCCAGAGAGCGGCGACGACGGTGACGACGATGGCGAGCGTGTGCATGGGTGGTTCCTTCCGGTGGGTGCGACGACCACGGGACGGCGCCGCCCACACCGGGCGTGAACTTCGGTGACCGGGGTCACGGGGACTCAGTGGACGACGGTCACCGGGCACTTCGCGTAGGCGGCGACGTGCTGGCTGACCGAGCCCAGCACCAGCCCCACGAACCCGCCGTGGCCGCGCTTGCCGACCACGAGCAGGTCGGCGTCGGCCGACTCCTCGATGAGCACCTTCGCCGGCCGGCCCTGCTTGACCTCCGGCCGGACGAGCACCGGCGGGTCGTCACCGAGTTCGTCCTTGATGACCTGGACAAGATCGTCGGCGGTTCGCTGGCTCGAATCGGGCACGAAGTGCTCCGACACGCTGACGCTGCCCGCCGGCGGCATCAGCGTGTGCTCCCACACGTTGACCACCACCAACTCGGCGCCGTGAACCGCGGCTTCGGCGGCGGCCCACGTCAACGCCTTTCGACTGCCGGGCGATCCGTCGACGCCGACCACGATCGTCTTCCGCTCCGGGGTCTTCCGCTCGGGCATCGCTGCCTCCTCTCCGGATGGAACAGCGGCGCTGATCGATAAGTTGCAGGCTACCCGCGCCGGGCTTAGCGTCGCATTCACAGGCCGGACCCGCATCACGTCGGGAAAAGGGGGTCGCCATGACCACCGCGACATCAGAAGCCGTCCCCACGGAATCCGGGCAGGTCGAGCGCAAGCCCCTGATGTCGGGCCGCGCCATTCTGATGATGAATCTCGGGTTCTTCGGGGTTCAGTTCAGTTTCGGCCTCACCCAGTCGGCGGTGAACCCGCTCTTCCTCCTGATCGGTGCGAGCCCCGAGCAGCTTCCGATCCTGAATCTCGCCGGACCCGTCACCGGGCTGTTGATCCAACCGCTGATCGGAGCGATCAGCGACCGGACCTGGCACCCGCGCTGGGGCCGGCGCCGCCCGTTCATCACGGCCGGCGCGATCCTGTGCTCGATCATCCTGTTCCTGTTCCCGTTCGTCGGTGTGCTGTGGCTGGCCGTGGTGTGCTTCTGGTTGCTCGACGCCGGAAACAACACCTCGATGGAGCCGTACCGGGCGTTCATCTCCGACCGGTTGCCCAAATCGCAACTCGCGCGCGGGTTCCTGACCCAGAGCATGTTCACCGGTGCGGGCGCGGTGCTCGCCAACCTGTCGCTGTTCCTTCTGCAGAAGGTGTCGTCGCTGGAGACGACGGCCGGCAACGGCGTCCCGTACTGGATGTACGTCTGCTTCATGATCGGCACGTTCTGCATCCTGCTGACCGTGCTGACGGCGATGGCGCGCACCAAGGAGATCACTCCGTCGCCGGAGGATCTCGAGGAGATGCGCGCGGCGCCGAAGGGGCTCCACCACGCGGTTCGCGAGATCGCGGACGCCGTCCGGGTGATGCCGGTCGCCATGCACAAGATCGGCGTGGTGTTCCTCTTCCAGTGGTACGCGATGTTCATCTACTGGCAGTTCGTCGCGGTCAGCCTCGGCGAGACGGTGTTCGACGCCACGCCGGAGGAGGGCGGAACGGCCTGGGACCAGGCGATCGCCTGGAGCGGCCTGGAGAACGCCACCTACAACTTCGTCACCATGGTCTCCGCGCTGTTCCTCGTGGGCTTCGCGCAGCGGATCGGGGCCAAGCGGGTCCACGCGATCACGCTCGGCCTGGCCGCGGTGTCCCTGGTCTGGCTGGCGCACATCTCCAACCAGTACGTCGCCCTGGTTCCGATGATCGGCCTGGGCGTCTTCTGGGCCAGCGCGGTGGGCGTGCCCTACCTGATGGTCGCCAGCATGGTCCCGGCCAAGCGGACCGGCGTCTACATGGGCATCCTGAACATGATGATCGTGGTGCCGATGCTGATCCAGACGGTGACGTTCGGCTGGATCTTCACGCATCTCCTCGACGGCAAGGGCAGCAACGCGATCATCCTCGCCGGTGTGCTCCTGGGCATCGGCGCCGTGGCGATGCTCTGGGTGAACCCGCCCGACGAGGCCGACGAGTCCCCGATCGTGCCGCTCGGCGGCAAGCGCAGCATCAGCGTGTACGAACGGGTCGTGGTCGGTTCGGACGGCACCGCGACCAGCCTGTACGCCGTCGACCGGGCCGCGGAGGTGGCCCAGGCCGCGCAGGCCAGGCTGGTCGTCGTCACCGCGTACCGCGACGGCGACCCGGCATCGACCCCCGCGGAAGGGGTGCACCGCGACCTGTACGGGGTCGACGCCGCCCGGGAGGCCCTGGAAAAGTCGGTCACCGAGCTCACCCGGGAGCGGGCCAGGCACATCGAGCAGCGGCTCGTCCCGGGCGACCCGGCACAGGCCCTGCTCGACACGGTCGGCGTCAACCCCGCGAACCTCATCGTCGTGGGAAACCGCGGGTTGGGCGCGAGCGAGGGGCAGCTGCTGGGATCGGTTCCCGCCGGCGTCGTCCGGAACGCCGTCTGCGACGTGCTCGTCGTGCAGACGTCGGCGCTCGACGAGGATCGCATCTTCGCCAAGGAGAGAGCCGAACCGGATGCGGAGCCTCCCGAGGAGGAAGCCCCCGCCGGGTAAGTCACGCCACGAGCGCCGGACTCGGCATCGCGGCGACGGCCACGCGGGTGGAGCGGATCGCGAGCACGCCGAGCCCGACGAGCATCGCACCGCGCAGCAGTTCGAACTGCAGACCGGTGACCACGGGCAGCACCGGCAGCGGCGCGAGGGCGACCACGGCGCCCGCGATGCCGGTCCAGCCCACCCACCGGGGCAGGCCGGCGGTCCGGACCAGGGCGATGGCGAAGACGAGCAGGCCGGCCACGAGCCCGATGCCGCTGACGAGCTGTTCGGCCTCGAACGCCGGCGCGGCGATCACCGCGTCCTTCGTCGAGACCATGCCGGGGTGGTGGTGCGCCAGGTCGGACGAGGCGAAGGTCATCAGGACGAGGTGCGGCACGGCGCTGAGCAGGTTGCCGAGGAAGTAGAGGAGGTAGCCGACGAGCCCGAGCCGGCCCGCCCGCGGCCCGATCCAGCCGTACACGCCGGGCAGGCCGAGCAGGAGCAGGACCGTGCCGGTCAGGAGGGCCGCCGAGCCGAGCGTGTGCGGCTGGGCGAGCGCCTCGGGGCTGTGGGCGTGCCCGTCCTCGATGGGGTGGGTCAGTCCGCCGATGAGGCACAGCGGACCGGCGGCGACGGCGGCCATGCCGCTGAGCCGGCGCAGGGTGAACGCGTTCACGATGTCTCCTTGAGGTGTGGGATGTGCGAAGCAGCGTCGCCGGCGGCGCTGGTGCCCGGCTGGTGTCCGGCCGCAGTCGCCTGTGGGACGAGGAAGAGGGCCGCCTCGCCTCGGGCGGCGGGGATCAGGTGGGCAGGCCGGCCAGCAGGGCTTCGGCCCGCTCGACGAACGGGCGGGCCCGCAGCGCCCGTGCCTGGTCC
The DNA here is from genome assembly GCF_016863635.1 of Virgisporangium aurantiacum. Classification (GTDB taxonomy): domain Bacteria; phylum Actinomycetota; class Actinomycetes; order Mycobacteriales; family Micromonosporaceae; genus Virgisporangium; species Virgisporangium aurantiacum. Next base: position 115,932 of record NZ_BOPG01000033.1, read on the forward strand.
AGGGCCGCCGTCAAGGCCTGCCGGGCCGCGGCGACCTCACCGAGCGCGGCGAGCGCGCCGCCGAGGTAGAGCCGGGCCGGGCCCAGCACGACCATGCCCGGCCAGAGCACGACGGTCTGCTCGCCGTAGGACCGCAGGTCGGGCAGCAGCCCCGCGAGGCGATCGGCGTCGCCGAGCGCGATGAGGGCCGCGGCGAGCATGACCGCCCAGGAGGTGCGGCGCTGCCCGGCGGGCGGCGCGGCGAGGAGCCGGTCGATGACGGGCAGCGCGACGTCGCGGTGTCCCGCCTCGGCGTGGCCGAGCGCGACCACGAGCAGGAACGCCGGGTCGGCGTCGGCGGCGAGGTCGGCCGCGTCGCCGACGAGGTCGATCAGCCGGCCGTCGTGCCACGCGGCGATGCCCTCGACCGTCGCACGGGAGATGCGGTCGAGGGTCGCCGCCGCGGGCGAGGCCAGCGCCGCGGTGCCGGCCGCCGACGCCGCCATCGCGCGGGCCGCGTCCGACTCCCCGCGCACCAGGTGCAGGCCGGCCCGCCACCACGCGTCCAGCAGCGCGAGGTCGGGGTCACCGGTGCGCCCGGCGATCGCGGTGAACCGGCGGTCGGCCCGGGCCGACTCGCTCAGCCGGCCGAGTTCGAGCAGCACGCAGCGGTGCAGGTGGGTGGCGGTGGCCTCCAGTCCCGCGTCGTGGGTGCAGAGCCCGAGCAGCTCCTCGACCCGGGCCAGGCGCCGCGGCGCGGTGTCCGGGGTCCAGGCCGCCAGGATCGAGGCCACCACCGCGCGGGCCCGCGCGTCGCGGTCGTCGCCGGCCTCCGCCAGCGCGCGAGCGGCCAGGTCGGCACCACCGGGCCGGTCGGCGCCGGTCCGCTGGGTCGCCTCGGCGGCGAGCAGGCGGGCGCGCAGCGGCGCCGGCATCGCGTCCGCATGCGTGAGCGCCTCCGCGAGGAGGGCGTCCGGCCCGAGCAGCGGCATGCCGAACAGGGCCCAGTAACCACCGATCCCGCCCGGCACCGACTCCAGCGCCACCTCCGCGAGCCGCGTCCAGTCGCCGCGGCGACGGGCGATGTCCGCCTCCCGGCGCAGCTCGTCCTCGGCCCGTTCCAGCCGTCCGACCCGCCGCGCCGCGACCCCCGCGACCCGGTGCAGGTCGGCGCGCACCTCGTCTCCGGTGGCGACGGCGAGCCCGCGCTCGGCCCAGGTCGCGGCCTCGTCGAGGGCGGCTCCGGCCAGGGCGTCCCGGGCGGCGTCGAGGGCCGCGCCGGCCGCCCGGTGGTCGGGCGCACCGGCGGCCGCGGCCAACCGGTGCTCGGCGACCGCACCGGAAAGCTTGACGCCGGTCCCGGCGGCGCCGGCGCGGGCGAGGGCGTCGGCCAGGCGGGTGTGCAGCGCGATCCGGCCGACCGGATCGAGGTCGGCGGCGACCGCCTCCCGGGCGATGTCGTGGCCGACGCGCAGCCAGCCGGGTGCCGGCTCCGCGACGAGCCCGGCCCGCAGGGCCGCGGCCAGCGCCTGCTCGATCGCGTCGGTGGTGCGGCCGGCGGCGGCCGCGGCGACGGTGACCGGGAGATCGCGACCGGCGAGCGACAGCGCGGCCATGAGCTCGGCGCCGCCGTCGGGCAGGGCGTCGACCCGGGCCCGGACGGTGTCGCGGACGTCGCGGGGCGCCTCGGCGTCCGGGCCGAGCGCGGCGAGCGAGGTCAGGAAGTACGGGTTGCCGCCGCTGCGGGCGGTGAGCGCCTCGGCGTCGTCGGGCCGCCCACCGATCCAGGCCAGGAGGCTGGTCGCCTCGGGCACGGTCAGGCCGGCGAGCCGGACGTCGACGTGACCGCGGCGGCGGGCCATCGCGGCCAGGACCCGGCCCAGTTCGGCCGGCGCGCGGGGCGGATCGTCGCGGGCGGTGAGGACGAGCAGCAGCGGCACGTCGCCGAGGGTGTCGAGCGCGATCTCCAGCACGGTGAGCGAGTCCGGGTCGGCCAGGTGCGCGTCGTCGAGCACCACCATGACGGGCGGGCCGGCGGCCAGGTCGCGCAGCCGGTTGGCCAGGTCGAGGCCGAAGGCGAACCGGCCGGCCTCCATCGCCGCGTCGATCCGGGGCAGCTCGCCGAGCACCTGGGCCCACGGCCAGTAGGCGGGTGCGCCGGGAGCGGCGGGGCAGCGTCCCCACCGGGCCTCGGCGCCCGAACCGGCCACCAGCTCCTCCACCAGCCGGGTCTTGCCGATGCCGGCCTCGCCGCGGACGACCGCCGTCGACATGCCGTCGGCACGCGCCTGTTCCCAGGCGCGCCGCTGCGCGGCGAGTTCGGCGCGGCGGCCGGCGAACCCGCCGCGCGGCCGGGTCGTCGCCACCGGTGCGGGCAGCAGGGTCGGGTCCTGGTTGAGCAGCTTCCGCTCCAGCGCCGCGAGCTCCGGGCCCGGGTCGACGCCGAGCTCGGCCACGAGCCGGTCGCGCAGGTCGCGCAGTGCCGCGAGGGCGTCGGCCTGCCGGCCGCTGCGGTACAGGGCGGTCGCGAGCAGCGCCGGCCCCCGTTCCCGCATCGGGTACTCCGCGACCAGGCGCCGGAGGTCGGGCACCACCTCGGCGTCCGCTCCGGCGGCCAGCAGCGCCCGGGCGTGCTCCTCGCGCGCCACGACGCGCAGCTCCTCGATGCGGTGCACCTCCGGGAGCACGGCGTCGATGTCGCGGACCTCGGCGTAGGCCGGTCCCCGCCATGTCGCCAGCGCCGCGGCGACGAGGTCGGCGGCGGCCGCCGGTGCGGTGTCGGTCAGCTCGCGGGCCCGGCGCACCTCCGCTTCGAACCGGTCGGCGTCGGTGGGCAGGTCGAGCCGGTACCCGTCGCCGACCGTGACGATCGACGTCGGCACGGCGTTGGCCGCGCGCCCCGGTTCGAGCAGTCGGCGCAGCCGGGAGACGTAGCCCTGCAGGGTGGTGGCCGCCGACGGCGGTGGCCTGCCCCGCCACAGCAGGTCGGCGAGGGTCTCCGCGCTCACCTGACGGCCGTGGTGCGCGGCCAGCAGCGCCAGCACCTCGGCATGCCGGCGGGCGCCGGGATCGAGCTCGCGGCCGTCGGCGGCGAGCACCGTGACCGGACCGAGCACCCGCACCAGCTGCACGGACAGCACGGTACCGGCGCGGTACCGGCTTCACCCGCGGCTTACCGGCCGGCGCGGTCGAGCCGTTTGTCCAGGGTGATCGCGGCGTCGACGAGGGCCAGGTGGGTGAACGCCTGCGGGAAGTTGCCGAGCTGCTCGCCGGTGAGCGCCACCTCCTCGGAGTACAGCCCGAGATGGTTGGCGTAGGTCAGCATCTTCTCGAACGTCTCCCGCGCCTTCTCCAGCCGCCCGGCCCGCGCCAGCGAGTCGACGTAGGCGAACGTGCACAACGAGAACGTCCCCTCCGACCCGCGCAGCCCGTCCGGCGAGGCCTCCGGGTCGTACCGGTAGACGAGGCTGTCGGTCACCAGTTCCCCGTCCATCGCCGCGAGCGTCGACGTCCACATCGGGTCGGTCGGGGTGATGAAACCGACCGTCGACATCCGCAGCAGCGAGGAGTCCAGGACGTCCGAGGCGTAGTGCTGCCGGAAGGCCCGCCGGGTCGGGCTCCACCCGCGGTCCATGATCTGGTTGTAGACCGCGTCCCGTTCCCGGTGCCAGCGCTCCAACGGCGCCGGCCGTCCGTGCGCCGTCGCGAGCCGGATGCCCCGGTCCAGGGCGACCCAGCACATCAGCCGGCCGTAGGTGAAGTCCTGCCGGCCCCCGCGCGTCTCCCAGATCCCCTCCTCCGGTTGGTCCCAGTTCTCGGCGACCCAGTCGACCAGGTCGCGGATCCGCAACCACCCGTGGTGGCCGGCCGTGATCCCGTGCCGATCGGCGGCGTAGATGCTGTCGAGCGCCTCGCCGTAGATGTCCAGCTGCAACTGGCCGGCCGCGCCGTTGCCGATGTGGACCGGCGCCGACCCCCGGTAGCCCTCCCAGTGCTCCAGGACCTCCTCGGTGAGATCGGTCGACCCGTCGACCCGGTACATGATGTTCAGCGGGCCGCCGCCGTTCTTCACGTCGGTCTGCTCGTCGACCCGGTCGCGCAGCCAGCGTCCGAGTGCCGCCGCCTCGTCGGTGAAACCCATGCCGAGCAACGAGTACACGGAGAACGACGCGTCGCGGACCCAGGTGTAGCGGTAGTCCCAGTTGCGTTCGCCGCCGATCTGCTCCGGCAGCGCGGCCGTCGGCGCGGCCACCAGCCCGCCGGTGGGCGCGTACGTCATCAGCTTCAACGTGATCGCGGAGCGGTTGAGCATCTCGCGCCAGCGTCCGGTGTACGTCGACCGGGACAGCCAGTTCCGCCAGAACGCGACGGTCCCGTCGTGCAGCCGCCACGCCGCGTCCACCCGGACCTCCTGAATCGGACCGGCCGCGCCGGTCTCCAGCAGGATGCCCCGCGTCTGCCCCGCTTCCAGCGCGAACTCGGCGTGCACGTCGCCGGCGTCGACCCGGATGCTGGCCAGCCGTTCGTCGTCCGGTTCCCTGATCAGGTGGACGGTCATGGCCGTGCGGGCGCCGTGGAACACCACGCCGCTCTCGGTCAGGTGGGTCTCGTGCGGTTCGCGGCCGTAGTCGAACCGGGGGGCGATGTCGAGCGCGAACGTCATCCGGCCCCGCACGCACCGGACCATGCGCACGATGTGGTGCCGGTCCACGGCGGCCGTGGCGCCGGTGACGGGCATGAAGTCGACGACCTCGCCGACGCCGGCCTCGGTGAGGAACCGGGTGACGAGGACGGCGGTGTCCGGCAGGTACAACTGCTTGCTGGTGAAGACCTCCACGGTCGGCCGCACCCGGCAGTGACCGCCCCGGTCGTGGTCCAACAGCGCGCCGAACACGCTCGGCGAGTCGAACCGGGGCGCGCAGAACCAGTCGATCGATCCGTCGGTGGCCACGAGTGCGGCGGTCTGCAGGTCACCGAGCAGGCCGTGATCAGCGATGAGCGGGTAGCCGGGCATGACGCCAGGATTCCGGCGTCGATGTCCCGGCGCCTCATTCCGTGCGGGTGATGCTTCCGCCGGTCATCGACGGGACGCTGCCCGACATGGCTTCGGAAGCTCCGTCGAAGGCGCTTCGGCGTGCGCTGATCCCGCTCGCCCTCGCCCAGTTCATCTGCAGCTTCGCCGGTTCGAACATGACCGTCATGATCAACGACATCAGCACCGACCTGGACACGACCGTCCAGGGCGTGCAGCTCGCGATCACGATCTTCCTGCTCGTGATGGCCGCGCTCATGATCCCCGGCGGCAAGCTGACCGACCGCTACGGCCGCAAGCGGCTGTTCATCCTCGGCCTGATCGTGTACGGCGTCGGTGCGCTGCTGAGCGCGGTCGCGCCGGGCCTGGGTGTGCTGATCATCGGCAACTCGATCCTCGAGGGCATCGGCACGGCGCTGCTGATCCCACCCGTCTACATCCTCACGACGCTGATCTTCCCCGACCTGGTCTCGCGGGCCCGCGCGTTCGGCGCGATCAGCGCGTTGGGCGGCATCGGCGCGGCCGCCGGACCGCTGATCGGCGGGTTCATCACCTCGGCGATCAGCTGGCGGGCGGCGTTCATCTTCCAGGTGCTGGTGATCGTCGTGATCATCGTGCTGGCCCGCCGGGTCCCGGAGCCACTGCCGGCCGACCCGACCCAACGGTTCGATTTCGTCGGCGCCGTGCTGTCGGCCCTCGGGCTGGTCCTCGTGGTGGTGGGCATCCTGGCGGCCGACAACAACGGCTGGCTGATGGTCGCCCTGATCGTCGCCGGTGCCCTCGTACTGGCCGGGTTCTTCGCGTGGGTCCGGCACCGGGAGCGGGTGGGCCGGGAGGCGCTGCTGTCGACGTCGCTGTTCCGCAACCGCACGTCGAACCTGGGCCTGATCACGCAGAACACCCAGTGGCTGCTGCTGATGGGCGTGTCGTTCGTGGTCTCCGCCTATCTGCAGGTCGTCCGCGGCTACAACGCGATCGAGACCGGCGTGATCTACACGGCGACGACCCTCGGTCTGCTGCTGTCCTCGCTCGGCGCCGAACGCTTTGCGCGGCGGCGCGCCCAGCGCACGCTCATCATGGCCGGGTTCGGCATCTGCATCGTGGGCGTCGCACTGCTCCTGCCGATGGTGAGCAGGTCCGACAGCGCGTGGGCGTTCATTCCGGGCCTGTTCCTGATCGGGTTCGGGCTCGGCGGAATGCTGACCCCGTCGGTGAACGTGGTGCAGTCGAGCTTCCCGGAGGAGCTGCAGGGCGAGATCTCCGGACTGTCCCGGAGCGTCTCCAACCTCGGGTCCTCGCTCGGCGGCGCGATCGCCGGCACGATCCTGGTCGCCGGAATCACGAAGACGCCCGAGCGCTCGTACGCGCTCGCGATGGTGGTCCTCGCCGTGACCACCATCGTGGGTCTGGTGGCGGCCGCACGGCTGCCCGCGACCGCCACGCAACGTTCAGCCGACGGAGTGTAGAAGGTGGACGCGCTGTCCAAGCCGTCCTACGCTGCGTAGCTGGACGCGTCCGCGCACACGGCATCGAGAGAATCACCATGGCTGACGACTGGACGGCGTGGGGCCCGCTCGCGGAGCGGTACCGGACGCCGGGTCCGCGAAAGATTCTCACCCTCGACGGGGGCGGCATCCGCGGGGTGATCACCCTCGGCGTCCTTGCCGAGCTGGAGACCCAACTGCGCAAGCGAACCGGTGATCCGGACTACCGCCTGTGCCAGTTCTTCGACCTGATCGGTGGCACCAGCACCGGCGCGATCATCGCCACCGGCCTGGCTTCGGGGATGTCGGTGGCGGAGATCGCGGACTTCTACGAGCGGTTCGGCTCGGTCGCGTTCGAGCGGCGGCGGATCTGGCAGAAGTGGCAGGCGCTGTACGGCGACGGTGGTTTGATCAGGACCCTCAAGGAGACGTTCGGCGACGCCGACCTCCGGCCGCAGAACCTGAAGTGTCTTCTCGTCGTCGTCACCCGTAATGCGACGACGGACTCCGCGTGGCCGATCAGCTCCAACCCCGCGGCCAAATACAACGATCTGAGCCGCCCGGACTGCAACCTCAGGATCCCGCTCTGGAAGCTCGTGCGCGCCAGCACCGCGGCTCCGGTGTTCTTTCCGCCGGAGACGATCCCCTGGGATCCGGCCGATCCGGCGAAGGCGTTCGTGTTCGTCGACGGCGGCACGACGGCGTACAACAACTGCGCGTTCCTGATGTACCGGATGGCGACCGAGCCGGCCTACCGGCTCGGCTGGCAGACCGGCGAGAAGCGCCTGCTCGTCGTGTCGGTCGGCACGGGGAGCGCGCCGGTGCCGGGCGTCGGCACCGACGACCCGTCGACAAACGTCGTCGAGGCGGCCCTCAACACCCTCTCCGCGTTGATGTCGCAGGCGGCCGTCGACCAGGACGTGAACTGCCGCGTGGTCGGCCGGTGCCGCTACGGCGGAATCATCGACCGGGAACTGCACGATCTGATCCCGACCGACCCGCAGGTGCCGGACTCGTTGCTTCCGCTCGACATCGACACCGGCAAGGCCTTCCTCTACGTCCGATACAACGCCGAACTGACCGAGGCGGGACTGGCGGATCTACGACTGAAGGCGCTCGACCCGCGCAGGCTCCGGAAGATGGACGACGTCGACAACGTCCCCGATCTCAAGAAGGTCGGAGACGCGCTGGCCGAGCGCGTCACCCTCGCGCATCTGGGCTCGTTCGCGCCGTGACCTGAAATTCCTGAAAGCGAGACTTCCATGGGCGACACACCGGTTGGTGACGACTCCCGGCATCAGGCGGAACTGTTCCAGCAGTGGCTGCAGTTCGCCCCAGAACCCCGTCCCCGCGACGGCAACACCTACGACGCGTTCATCAGCTACCGGTCGTCCGACCGAACCTGGGCGATGGCGCTGTACGACGCCCTCAAGCTCGCCGGCTGGAACGCCTTCCTCGATCAGTACGACCTGGTACCGGGCGCGAACCTGGAGGCGAGCCTGGCCAACGCGCTGGAGGCAAGTTCGTCCGGCGTGATCGTCTGGTCGAGCCACACCAAGGACTCGAAATGGTGCCAGAGCGAACGCAATGCGATGCGGAACCTGGGCAACCGGGCCGGCGGGTTCAACTACGTCTTCAGCAAGCTGGACCATGAGCCGCTGCCGCTGTTCGCCGAGCAGGACCTGTACGTCGACTTCAAGGAGAACCCGGAGGGCCCGAGCGGCGTCAACCTGCTGAGGCTGATGTGCGGCATGCGGGGGATCACGCTGGCGCCGGAGGCGGTGGTGCTGGCGCAGCGGGTCGACGAGGACGCGAAGCAGGCGATGGTGCAGATCCGTGGCGCGATCGAGGCCGGAAACGCGGGCACGCTCCTGACGATGGGCACGTCCGACCGCCCGGCGATGCTGGCGTCGCCCGGCCCGATCCTGGCGGCCGCGCACGGTCTGATCCGGCTGGGCAGCTACGAGAAGGCGCGGCAGGTGCTCGCGCGGGCGGGCACGTTCTTTCCGGGGTCGTTCCGCGCGCGGCAGTTGGAGGGCCTGGTACTGCGCCGCCTCGGTCGCTACCAGGACGCGATCGACGTGATGTCGGAACTCAAGGCCGCCGGCCACAACGACCCCGAGACCCTCGGCATCCTCGCGGCCGCCTGGGACGGCCGGTACCGGGAGACCGGCAAGACGCTGCACCTCCGCAAGTCGCGCGACTTGTACCTGACCGCGTTCCAAGGCGATCCCATGGACTACTACACGGGCATCAACGCGGCGTCGAAGTCGCTGTTCCTCGGCGAAACGGACCTCGCCGACTCGCTGGCGAACGAGGTGTTCCCCCTGGTGTCGAACGGGGGCGACAGCGCCAACATGTGGCCCGCCTGCACCCTGGGCGAGGTGTATCTCCTGCAGCGCAAGATCGACCTGGCGGCGGCGCAGTACCAGAAGGTCGTCGACAGGCACCCGACCGCGGTGGGAGACCTGATGGGAACGGGCGAGCAGGCCCGGCGGATCTGTACGACGCTGGAGCTGTCGCCGGAGGAAACGGCCCGGGTGATGGCGCCGTTCGCCCTCCTCACCGAGTGACGCGTGCCGGCCTGGCGCGCCGACTACAGTGACCGCGTGAGCCTCGCCCGGTCGCTCTGGCACGCGAACGCCGATCTGGCCGCCGCCGCGCTCGCCCATCCGTTCGTGCGCGGCATCGCCGACGGGAGCCTGGGCCGCGACCGGTTCGCCGGGTACGTCGCGCAGGACGCCTACTTCCTCGAGTCCTTCGCCCGCGCGTACGCGTTGGCGATCGCGCACAGCCCCGACCGCGCCGGTCTCGACGCCTTCGCCGACCTGCTCGACGGGGTGCGGGCCGAGCTGCGGCTGCACGCGTCGTACGCGGAGAAGTGGGGGATCGACCTCGGCACGGTGTCGCCGGGCCCGGCGACGTCGGCGTACACCGACTTCCTGCTCGCCACCGCCTCGCTCGGCGGTGTGGGCCTGACGTGCGCCGCGATGACACCGTGCATGCAGCTGTACGCGTACCTGGGTCGGCAACTCGCGGCCGGCCCGGTCGACGGGCGGTACGCGGAGTGGGTCACCACCTATGCCGACCCGGGGTTCGAGTCGCTGGCCGCGACGTTGGAGCGCCTGCTCGACACGTACGCCGACGGCGACGGCCCCGCAGTCGTGTACCGCCGCGCGATGCGGCTGGAGGTCGCTTTCTTCGACGCCGCGTACCGGTCTCCGGCGGGTTGACACGGGAAAGCCGCTGCGGCTAATTTCGGCCCGGACCTAAATTGGGTGGGGGTGGCATGACGCTCGCGCGAGACGGTGGCACGCCGGTGCGCGGCACCGCCTTCCCGACCTATGCCGACGCCTCCGGCCGCACGTTCGGCGCCGAGGAGGCCGCCGCGCTCGCCGAGGTCATCGGTCGCGGCACGCTGTGGCGGGTCGGCGGTGTCGAGGTCGCGGCCCTGGAGGAGGAGTTCGCGGCGTACCTGGGCAGCGCGCACGCGGTCGCGAGCACGTCGGGCACCGCGGCGTTGCACCTCGCGGTGGCGGCCGTGAACCCGGAGCCCGGCGACGAGATCATCGTGCCGCCGATCACCGACTTCGGCACGGTGATCGCGGTGCTCGCGGCCGGCGCGGTGCCGGTCTTCGCCGACGTCGACCCGGTGACCGGATGCCTCACCGCCGCCACCGTCGACGAGAAGATCACCGACCGCACCCGGGCCGTCATCGTGGTGCACCTCTTCGGCGGCCCGGCGCCGGTCGACGAGATCGTCGGCGTCTGCCGGCCGATGGCGATCCGCGTGATCGAGGACTGCGCGCAGGCGTACCTCACCGTTCCCGACGGCGGCACCACGTTCGCCGGCACCCGGGGCGACATCGGCTGCTTCAGCCTCCAGCAGTCCAAGCACATCAGCGCCGGCGACGGCGGGCTCACCGTCACCGCCGACGCCGGCCTCGTCCGGCGGATGCGCCTCTTCGCCGACAAGGGCTGGCCGCGCGACGGCGGGCAGCGGACGCACCTGTTCCTCGGCCTCAACTACCGGATGACCGAGCTGGTCGGCGCGGTCGCGCGGGTCCAGCTCACGCGTCTCAAGGGCGTCGTGGACGCCCGCAGAGCGGTCGCCCGCCGGCTGGTCGACGAGCTGGGGGACCTGCCGGGCCTGCGGCTGCCGGAACCACGGATCGTCGACCGGCACAGCTTCTGGCTCTTCCCGTTCCTGGTGGACGGCAACAACAAGGATTTCGGCGCCGCCCTCGCCGCCGAGGGGCTGCCGGTGACCGCGGGCTACCTCGACCGTCCCGTGCACCTCGTGCCGGCGCTCACCGAGCGGCGCACGTTCGGCACCTCCGGCTTCCCGCTCACGTCGCCGCCGGCGAGCCGGGAGATGCGGTACGCGCGCGGCGACTGCCCGGTGGCCGAGCGCATGATCGACGAGACCCTGCTGGTGCTGGCGTGCAACGAGCGGTTCACCGATGACGACGTCGCCGATCTGGTCGAGGGAGTCGCGAAGGTCCAGGCCGCGGTCACGAAAGATCGGTGACGACGCGCAGCACCGTCTCCCGGTCGCCGTCCGGCAGGGGAGGGCCGTGCCGGTCGTGCGCGTGATCGTCGGGGATCCGCCCCTCCGCCGCCGCGATCCACAGCATCCGCTGCACGTAGCCCTCCATCGGCTCGGTGAACGTCACCTTTGCCAGCCGGTCGAGCCGCGCCGACGCCGGCACGAACCGGGCGTGGTCACCGTTCGCGTAGGCGTCGAGCACCTCGGCGGTCACCGGAACGGCCGCGGCGGCGAGCCCGACCAGCGCCGCCTCCGCGCCCCACATCAGCGAGGGGCCGAACATGCGGTCCTCGCCGGTGACGGCCAGCCGACCGGCGGCGTTGGTCGCCGCGATCGCCTCCTGGCACGCGATCGCGTCGGACAGCAGCGCGACCTTCAGCCCGGCGACGCCCGGGTGGTCGAGCAGTTCGGCCCGCACCGCGGCCGGGTACGGCCGGGTGTAGAGGTCGAACGCCAGCAGCGGGAGCCCGGCCGCGCGCCACAGCGCGTCGTGGTGGGCGAGCGGGTCGGTGCCGTCGGGCGCGAACACCAGGAGGCCGTCGGCGCCGAGGGCTGCCGCGCGCTCGGCCTGCCGCTCGGCCGCCGGGCCGTCGCCGCTCGTTCCCACCAGCACCGGGACGCCCGTGTACACGGCAAGGCGGACCACCTCGTCGCGGACGGGCGGGTCGAGGTACGGCCCGCGCCCGGTGTGCGCCAGCACCGCCAGGGCGTGCGCGCCGTCGGCCACCAGCGAGCGCAGGTAGTGGTCGAGCACCGCGGGGTCGACCCGGCCGGCCCGGTCCATCGGGGTGGCGGCGGCCGGCACCAGCCGCCACCGCAGGCGGTCGCGGAGCGCCGCGGCCCGCGCGTGGAGCGTCCCAGGTTGCATTGTGCCCGTCCTGCCGTTCAGCTTTACCGGACCCGACCGTAACCTGTGCTGGTGGGTATCGAGATCGGGGTGGTGGGTCCGCACGATCTGGTCGACGACGTCGCCGCGATCTGCGAGGAGCAGCCGGGCGTGGTGGCGCACCGGCTCGACTACGACCACGAGTCACAGGCCGTCGGGCTCGTCGAGGCGCGGGCCGGCACGGTGGAGGCGTGGCTGTTCACCGGCGTCGTCCCCTACACGCTGGCCGCCGAGGCCGGTGTCCTCACCCGGCCGGCCACCTTCGTCGACTACACCGGCGCGACGCTGCTGCAGGCGATGGTGCGGCTGTTGCGCGACGGGCACGACGTCAGTCGCATGTCCATCGACACGGTGCCGTCCGCCGACGTGTCCACCACCCTGCGCGAGGCCGGGGTGCCGACGGCCGGGGTGCGGACCCTGTCGTACCAGAGCGGGGTGGAGTCGACCGACGTGGTCGAGTTCCACCGGCGGGCCCGGCGCGGCGCGCGCGGCACCGGGGTCGCGGTGACCTGCCTCCGGTCGGCGTACGAGGTGCTGTGCGCCGAGATGCCGGCGTTCCGGCTGGTGCCGTCGGCGTACTCGGTGCGCGTCGCCGTGCGGCAGCTCATGCTGCACGCCGACAACCAGGCCCAGGAGGACGCCCAGGTCGTGCTCGGCCTCGTCGAGCTGCCCGGCGGCGACGACGGCCTGTCGAAGGAGGCGAACGCGCTCGCCGGCAGCGTGGCCCGCTACACCGGTGACACGTACCTGCTGGTCACCACCCGCGGCCCGGTGCACGACGTCACGGGCGGGTTCACCTCGCTGCCGATGCTGCGCCGGCTGGCCGACCGCCACGAGGTGGTCCGGGTGGGGTTCGGGCTGGGTCGCAGTTCGGCCGAGGCCGAGACGCTGGCGCGGCGCGCGCTGGCCCGGGCCCGCCGCCTCGGTGACGTGGCGGCGGTGCTGTCGCTGCGCGGCGAGGCCGACGTGGTGCTGGAGTCGGCGGTGCCGCTGGCCAGCGACAAATCGGCCGCGGGGGAGACCCGCCTACCGGTACTGGCCCAACGCGTCGGCATCTCCGTGGCCACGCTGGAACGCCTGATCGCCGTGCAGCAGGCCGCCGGCACCGACCCCCTGACCACCCGCGAGGTGGCCACGCGCCTCCGCGTCCAACAACGCACCGCCCGAAGAATGCTCCACCGCCTCGAACTCGCCGGCCTAGCCGAACGCACGGGAAGCCTCCTCTCCGGCACCAGCGGCCGCCCGCTGACCGCCTACCGCATCACCCTCTAATCCCGTCCCCCGTCCCCCGTTGATCTTGCAGTTGTGGTGCCAGAGTCATCCGTGCTTGACCCGTTTTATGGGGCACCACAACTGCAAGATCGACTCGGGCTAGGTGAGCCAGCGGTCGCGGTGGTCCGCTACGAAGGCGTCGTCGGCCAGGTGGGGGTAGGCGGCGAGGACGCGGTCGAGTTCGGTCAGCTGGCCGGGGGAGAGGTCCTCGGCGGGGTCGAGGCACCAGCGGCCGGCCAGTAGGCCCTGGCGACGGAGTACCTCGTGGATGCCCGGGATGCAGCCGTGGAAGTGGTTGGCGGCGTCGAAGATCGCCGCGTTGGCGTCGGTGAGGTGCCCGTCGAGGGTCAGCAGGCGGCGCAGAGCGGCGTCGTCGCCGGCCCGGGCCCGGCCGGCCTCCGCGAGCAGTTCCACCGCCCGGTGCACCCACACGGCCCACTGGCCGAGCAGGCCGCCGACGAAGGACACCGCCACCGTGCGACCGTCGACCACCACCCGATGGGGGGCCACGAGGTCGGCCAGGATGTGGTCGTCGTTGCCGGTGTAGAGGGCCAGTTCGCCGGCGCGTCCGGAGCGGACCACGCCGTGCAGCACGTCGAGCGTGCGGTACCGGTCGAACGGGGCGACCTTGATGCCGACCACCGACTCGGTGGCGGCCAGCCGCGTCCAGAAGTCGCGGGACAGCTCGCGCCCGCCGACCGCCGGCTGCAGGTAGAACCCGACCACCGGCAGGACCTCGCCGACGACGCGGGCCCGCTCCAGCAGGTCGTGCTCGTCGAGGCCCGGGTGGGGCGGCAGCAGCACGAGGTGGTAGCCGAGCGAGGCGGCCAGTTCGGCCTCGGCGACGGCCTGCGCCGTCGGCCCGTAGACGCCGGCGACCAGCACCGTCCGGCGCCCATCGTCGGCGGCGTACTCGGCGGCGACCTCGGCGGCCAGCGCGAGCACCGGACGCAGCAGGCCCACACCCGGGTCGTGGATGGCGAACTGGGTGGTGTGGACGCCGACCGCCAGCCCACCGGCGCCGGCCTCGATGTAGTAGCGGCTCAACGCCCGCTGCCGCCGCTCGTCGAGCCGCCGGTCGGCGTCGAGGGCGAGGGGGTGGGCGGGGATGACGCAGCCGCGCGCGAACTCCGCCGGCACGCGCATCGCGTCGACGGCCGGGCTGGCCATCAGAACTTCCCGTCGCGACGCTGGAAGCCGGTCGGCTTGCCCAGCAACGGGCCGCCGTCGGCGACCCACGCGGCGGTCCACTCCAGCAGTTGTCCCACCGGCACGTCGGGATAGCCGAACGTCGCGTGGCAGCGCAGCGCGTTGGACAGCAACGCGGTCGGCGCCTCGGTTCCGGTGAACACCGGCTCGCGGCCGAGCAGCCGGCCGAACTCGGTCGCGACCGTGCGGACGGACAGGGTCTCCGGGCCGGTGACGTTCAGGACGAACGGGGGCACGTCGGCGTGCCGCAGCGCCCGCAGCGTCACCTCGTTGGCGTAGCCCTGCCACACCACGTTGACGTGTCCGGTGCTCAGGTCGACCGGCTTGCCGGCCTGCACCGCCGAGGCGATGTCGATCAGGACGCCGTACCGCAGCTCGACGGCGTAGTTCAGCCGGATCAGCGCGCTGGGCGTGCCCGCCCGGCCGGCGAGGTGGGTGATGACCCGCTCGCGGCCCAGGCAGGACATCGCGTACTCGCCCACCGGGCCGACCGGGGTGTCCTCGGTGCAGCCGCCGGAGGTCACCGGGACCAGCGGGTAGACGTTGCCGGTCGACAGCGCGACGAGGCGGGCGCCGCGGAACCGGTCGGCGACGCGGCCGGGCAGGTACGTGTTCGTGGCCCAGGTTGCCGCTTCCCGGCCGGTGCTGCCGAACTTGGAGCCGACCAGGAACACGACGTTGGCGGCGTCGGGCAGCCCGGCGAGCGCGTCGTCGTCGGTCACGTCGGCGCTGTGCACGTGCGCGCCCTCGGCCCGCAGCGCGTCGGCCAGCCCGGGTTCGGAGAACCGGGACACCGCGATCACCCGGGCACCGGTGCCGGCGGCGGCCACGCCCCGCAGGGCCAGCCGGACGAGGCTGGGGCCGAGCTTGCCGCCGGCCCCGAGTACCAGCAGGTCGCCGTCCAACGCACGGAGGTCCGCGACGAGGGCCTCCCGTGGCCGGGAAAGTCGCTCGTCGAGTTCGGCTAGCGATCGCATCCGTCCCCTTCCGGTTAACGGTCCAGACCGTAACCGGGTGCCGGCGGAGGAGTCAAGGAAGGTCAGGCCGGCGCGACCGACCGGGCGTCGACCAGCGCCCGCAGGACGGCGTGCGTCTGCGCCCACGGCACCGGGCTCGGCGCGCCCGCGACCATCGTGAGGAACGCCGCGATGGTGTCCCCGTAGCCGAGTGCGCTCTCGCCGCCGGCGAGCTCGACCCGCTCGTCGCCGGCCGCCGTGTGCAGCACCACCTCGTACGACTCGGTGTCGCTGGCACCGAGCACCTCCACCACGCCGGTGACCCCGTCGGTCCAGCGCAGCAGGAGCAGCCCGGTGTCCTCCGAGCGCAGCGTCGGGTAGCGGCGCACGGCGCGCACCGCCGACACCAGCTCGACGGCCGGCCCGAGCACGGCGACGAGCAGCTCGACCCCGTGCAGTCCCATCGTCACCAGCGTGCCGCCGCCCTCGGCCGGGTCGTCCTGCCAGGGGTTGTAGCCGGTGGCCCAGAGCCCCACGTCGTGCCGGACGGTGACCCGCGCCGAGGTGACCTCCGCCCGCGGCACCGACAGCCCCGCCAGTGCCGGCGCGAACCGGAGCACGGAGCTCGACAGCACCCGGTCGGGCGCCTTGGCGACCACCTCGTCGAGCGCGGCCAGTTGCGCCGCGGTCGCGGCCGCCGGCTTGTTGACGAAGCACGGCAGGTCGCGGGCGAGCACGTCGGCGAGGGCGGCGGCCACCGCCGGCGTCGGTACCGTCAGCACGACGCCGTCGGGCTCGGTGTCGAGCAGCCCGGCGAGGTCCGGCGCGACGGCGGCGTCCGGGTGCCGGTCGACGAACGTCTTCAGTCGGGCGGGGTCCGGTTCCCACACCGTCAGCTCGGCGTGCTCGCGCAGGGTCGTCGCGTCGGTGTATGGATGGCTGGTGGCCAGCCCGGCAATCGCGATCCGCACCCGTCGACCCTAAGCCGTCGATCGGTCTTGACGCCGCTCTCCACGACCGCCTAGGTTTCGGTCGGGGCCGGTATTCGGCGGCGCCTCGCGTGATCGGCTGGAGGAACCATCATGAGAAGGATCGCGGCGGCCGGGTTGGTCGCCCTACTGGCCGGCACCCTGGCGGCATGCGGCGGTGACGACGGCGGCGGCGGGTCGGGCGGCTCGGTGACGCTCTGGATGTACCCGGTGATCGCCGACCAGGCGAAGAGCCAGGAGTTCTGGGGCAAGGTCGAGAAGGACTTCGAGGCCGCCAACAGCGGCATCGACTTCAAGATCGAACTCCAGCCGTGGGAGGGACGCCAGGAGAAGGTCACCACGGCGCTCGCCGCCGGCAAGGGCTTCGACCTCGTCGTGCTCGGCCCCGACCAGATCCCGCAGTACGTCCAGCAGGGCACCCTGGAGCCGGTCGACAGCGCGCTCGGTGGCGCCAAGGACAAGTTCGTCGAGACGTCCCGCACCGCGCTGACCGTCGACGGCAAGCTGTACGGTGTGCCGATCTACAACACCTCTACGCTGCCCGTCTACAACAAGGCGCTGCTCGACAAGGCCGGCATCACCGACGTCCCCGACACCTGGGACAAGATCAGGGACGCCGCGCCGAAGCTCGCCGCGCAGGGCGCGACGACGCTGTCCTACAACGGCGCGCCGGAGGAGACGCTGAACCTGACCTTCTACCCGTTCCTGTGGCAGAACGAGGGCAGCGTCTTCAGCAAGGACGGCAAGTCGGTCGCGTTCAACCAGCCGGCCGGCGTGGAGGCGTTGCAGTTCCTGCTCGACGTGCAGAAGGCCGGCGGGCTACCGGCGGGCGCCGCCACCCAGAAGAGCACGCTCGACGGTGGTCCGATCGTCACCGGCAAGGCCGCGATCATGCCGTTGGCACAGCTCAGCCAGCTCGCGCCGGTGCGCACCGCGCTCGGCGCCGACAAGGTCGTGGTCGGCCAGCCGATCCAGGGGAAGAAGCGGGTCGCGTTCGGTCTGCCCGGCGGCGTGGTGCTCTCGAAGCGGTCGGAGCACACGGCCGCGGCGAAGAAGGTGCTCGCGTACCTCGGCACCCCCGAGGTGATCACCGGGCTGGCGCAGGCGTCCGGCTTCATGCCCACCCGCACCGACGTGCAGGTGACCGGCACCGACCCGGCCGCCAAGCAGTTCGCCGACGCGCTGCCGCTGCTCTACCCCGGCGACAGCCACCCGAAGGCGCGGCAGGTGATGTCGGTGCTCGCCCCGCAGATCCAGGCCGCGCTCCAGGGCAAGAAGACCGCCAAGCAGGCACTGGACGACGCGGCGAAGGAGGCCAACGCACTGCTCGGCAACACCTGAGACGGGGTCGTGAGTTCATGACGGATGTGGTGGAACGGCGCGGACGGTCGTCGGGTCGGAATGCCCGGCGGCCGTCCCGCCGGTCTCGGCCGCCGGCGGGCCGGGCCCAGCGGCGGGACGTGCCGTGGCGGCAACGGTGGCGGGAGCCGGCGGCCGGGCTGCTGTTCGTGCTGCCGATGCTGGTGCTGTTCGTGGTGTTCCGGTTCGTGCCGGCGTTCGGCGCGATCGGGATGAGCCTGACCGACTACAAGATCAGCGGTGAGTGGGAGTTCGTCGGTGCCGACAACTACACCCGGCTGATGGACGATCCGGTCTTCCACGCCAGCCTGCGCGCCACGCTCGTCTACGCGGCGGTGTACGTCCCGTTGACGGTCGTGCTGTCGCTCGTGACCGCGTTGCTGCTGAACGCGATGGTGCGCAACATCGGGCTGTTCCGCGGCGCGCTGTTCCTCCCGTACGTCACCAGTTTCGTGCTGGCCGGCGTGATCTGGCTGTGGGTGTACCAGCTCGACGGCCTGCTCAACGGCCTGCTCGCCAAGGTGGACGTCGGGCCGGTCGACTTCCTCGGCGACACCGCGCTGGTGCTCCCGTCGCTGGCCGTGGTGTCGGTCTGGAAAGGGTTCGGCTACTCGATGCTGATCTTCGTCGCCGGCCTGAAGGCGATACCCACCGAGTACCTGGAGGCGGCCCGGATGGACGGGGCCGGCCCGTGGCAACGGTTCCGCTCGATCGTGCTGCCGCTGCTGCGTCCGGCCCTGTTCTTCGTGCTCGTCGTGGAGACGATCGGCGCGTTCCAGGTCTTCGACACGATCTACGTGATGACCGGCGGCGGGCCCACCCGGGCCAGCTACACGCTCGTCTACGGACTGTTCGACCAGGGCTTCCGGTTCTTCGACTTCGGCTACGCCGCGACGATGGGCGTGGTGCTGTTCCTGATCGTGCTGGTGGTCTCGCTGGTGCAGCGGTTCGTGCTCGACCGGGAGCAGACATGAGGAAGCAGCGGCAACTGTGGCTCACCGGCCTGATCGCCGTGCTGTCGCTGCTGACGGTCGCGCCGTTCCTGGCGATGTTCGTCGTCGCCCTGTCACCGGCCGACGAGCCGACGGTGCCGTACGCGTGGCCGAAGGCGCTGACCCTCGACAACATCTCCGCGGTGGTGACGAGCTCCGGCTTCCTCCAGTGGACGCTGAACTCGGTCGTCTACTCCGTGGTGTCGGTGGTCGTGATCCTGCTGACGGCGGCGATGGCCGGCTACGCGTTCGCGAAGAAGCGGTTCCCCGGGCGCGACGTGCTGATGTGGTCGTTCCTCGCGACGATCATGGTGCCGTTCCAGGCGATGCTGATCCCGTACTTCGTGCTGGTGTCGAAGCTGGGCGGCCTGGACACGTACTGGGGTCTGATCGTGCCGACGCTGGCGAACTCGCAGGCGGTGTTCCTGATGCGGCAGTTCATCCGGGGACTGCCCGACGAGCTGTTCGACGCGGCGAAGGTCGACGGCGCGTCGGAGTGGCGCACGTTCTGGCAGATCGTGCTGCCGTTGACCCGTCCGATCCTCGCCACCCTCGGCGTGTTCGTGTTCCTGTGGCACTGGAACGACTTCCTGTGGCCGCTGGTCGTCGCGCAGTCGGGCGACATGCGGACGCTGACGGTCGGCCTCGCGACGCTGCACGGCGAAGACGTGCCGCTGGCCCAGCTGATGGCCGGCGCCACGGTGACGGTGCTGCCGTGCCTGCTGGTCTTCGCGCTGCTCCAGCGCTACCTGGTCACCAACATCGCCACCACCGGTCTCAAAGGATGATCGTCACCGACGCGCACCGCCTGCTCGGCCCGCTGCCGTTCGACGACGTGCCCTCGGCGACGGTCGAGGGCCTGCTCGCCGAGCTCGACCGGCTCGACGTGCGCACCGCCTGCGTCACGCAAACCTACAGCCTGTTCGCCGACCCGGCCGGCGGCAACGACGCCCTGTTCGCGGCGGTGCGCGGGCACGAGCGGCTGCACCCCGTGCCGGTGGTGATCCCGGACGGGACACCCATGTACCCGGTGCGGATGGTTCGTCTGTGCCCGCAACGGCACCGGTTCGACCTGGCCGGCCCCGCCGCGTCCCGTTGCTTGAAAGCCCTTGCGCGGCAAGGCCTGGCGGTCGCGATCGACCTCGAGGAGACCACCCCGGCCGCGCTGCGCGCCGTGACCGCGGCCCATCCGACGCTCGCCGTGCTGCTGCTCAACCCCGGCTTCCGGCGGCTGCGGGAGCTGGCCGAGTTGCTGACGACCGCACCGCGGCTGTTCGTCGAGACGGGGACGCTGAACACCCAGGGCGGCGTCGAGTGGCTCCACGCGCACGGCGGTGCCGGCCGGTTGGTGTTCGGTACCGGTGCGCCGGTGCTCGACGACTGCGGGCCGCGCTTCCAGCTCGACCACCTCGACCTGTCGCCGTCGGCGGTCGCCCGTATCGCGTCCGGCGCGCTGGAAGAGCTTCTGGGATGACGATCCTCGACGCGCACGGCCACATCGGTCCCTGGGCCGACTTCCTCATCCCGGCTCCGGGAGCAGAGGACCTCGTGGCCATGGCCGACCGGCTGGGCGTCACCGCGATCGGCGTCTCCGACCTGCTCGCGGTCGGCGTCGACGCGCCCGCCGGCAACCGCCGCGCGCTCGCGACGGCGGAGGCGTTCCCGGACCGGCTCGGGGTCTGGCTCGTCGCCAACCCGCACCAGCCATTCGACGCCGGCCTGCTCGACCACCGGGCCGTCTGGGGCATCAAGCTGCACCCCGACGTGCACCGCTGCGCGCTCACCGATCCCCGGTACGAGCGGGTGTTCGAGTTCGGCGTCCCGGTCCTGGCGCACGGGCAGACCGGCACCGAGTGGTCCGACCCCGTGCTCTTCGCCGAGGTCGGCCGGCGGCATCCGACCGTGCCGCTGCTCATGGGGCACGCCGGCCTGTTCGCCGCGGGCTTCCACCGCGCGGCGCGGCTCGTCGCCGACGTGCCGTCGGTGTTCCTGGAGACCTGCGGGTCGCGGATGACCGGCCGCTGGGTGGCGCGGCTGGTCGACCTGATCGGCGCCGACCGCGTGGTGTTCGGGTCCGACGCGTGCTTCCTCGACCTGCGCGTCGGCCTCGGCCGCGTCGTGCTCGCCCCGCTGGCCGACGACCACCGCGCCGCGGTGCTCGGCGGGAATCTGCACCGGATACTCGGCGACCGCTGGGGGAGACCGTCATGACGCTCGCCATCGACGGCGGCACCCCGGTCCGCGACCGGCCCTGGCCGGCATGGCCGCCGCCGCTCGACGCCGAACAGCGCCGCCTCCTGCTCACGGTTGTCGACAGTGGACGGTGGGGCGCCACCCAGGGCCCGTACTCCGACGAGTTCGCCCGCCGATTCGCCGCGGCGTGCGACGCGCCCCACGGCGTGCCGCTGGCCAACGGCACGCTGGCGTTGTTCGTCGCGCTGCGGGCGCTCGGGGTCGGTCCGGGCGATGAGGTGGTCGTCCCCGCGTACACGTTCGTCGCCTGCGCCACGTCGGTGCTGCTGGCCGGCGCGGTCCCGGTGATCGTCGACGTCGACCCGGTCCACCTGCATCTGGACGCGGATGCCGCGCGGGCCGCGATCGGCCCGCGCACGGCGGCGGTGCTGCCGGTGCATCTGGCCGGCAGCCCGGCCGACCTGGATCCGTTGCTCGCGCTCGCGGCCCGGCACGGCCTGGCGGTGATCGAGGACTGCGCGCAGGCGCACGGCGCGGCATACCGTGGTCGCCCGGTCGGTGGTCTCGGTGACGCCGGGACGTTCAGCTTCCAGTCCAGCAAGGCGATGACGGCCGGCGAGGGCGGCCTGGTCGTGTGCCGGCGGCCCGAGGTACACGACCGGGTGTGGACGCTGTGCAACGTCGGCCGGCGCCGCGGCGGCGCCTGGTACGAACATCCCGAGGTGGGCTGGAACCTCCGGCTCACCGAGCTGCAGGCGGCCCTGCTGCTGCCGTGGCTCGACCGGCTCGACGCCGAGATCGACCGGCGGAACGCGTTCGCGCGCGCCGTGTCGGTCGGGCTGCGGGAGGCCGGCGTGCCGGTGGAGGTGGTCCCGCCACCGCCGGGAACCACCCGCGACACCCGGCACCTGCTGATGCTGCGGCTCTCCGCCCCTCTCGATCCTGACCAGGGCCGACGGGTCATCGCGGCGGCCGCCGCCGAGGGCCTGCCGCTGGGCCGCGGCTACCCGCCGCTCGGCACCGTGCCCGCCGTCGCTAACGGCCCGGCCCGCGTGACCGACTGCCCGGGGGCCGACGCCGCGTCGCGCCAGGTGTTCTGGCTGGAGCAACGGCTACTGATGGCCGACCTCGACGAGGCCACCGACGTGGTCGCGGTCCTGGCAAAAGTCCTCGCCTGATCTCGCGTTGTGCGCAGTGCGGACGCGTCCTCCCGAGACGACGCGGTGGGGTGGGTTTGGCGCGGGGCCGTAACTCAACTGGCGGCCGGGAGTTGTCGACTTATTGACCGAAAGAACTTCGCTGCTTAGATTTAGGTCCGGACCGAAACTGTTCGGAGAGGATCTCGCGATGAGGCGACCCCTGGCTGCCGCGGCGACGGCTCTGCTCGTCGCGTCGGGTTTGAGTGTGGTGACGGCGCCGGCCGCCGTCGCGTCGTCGACGACCATCACACCGCCATCCGTCGCGGCCTCGGCCGCCGAGCAGCAGCGGCTGACCTCGCTCGGCATCCCGCTCCGCGACGTCCTCCTCATCGGCGGCACGGTCGCGCCCGGCCCGTCGGGAACCCCGGTGCTGTGGAGCGTCTCGTCCGGCACGCCGGCCCGTCTCAACGCCGTCGACCCGGCGACCGGCACCGCCGTCGCCCGGTACGACCTGCCGACGGCCGGCGGCTCGTACGCGATCGACAGCTCGCCGGACGGAAGCGTCTACGTCGGCACCTACGGCGACGGACACCTGTTCCGGTGGACCGCCGCCACCGGCGTGACCGACCTCGGCCGGCCCATCGCCACCGAGACGTTCCTCTGGGACGTGTCGGTCGGCGACGACGGCACGGTCTTCGGCGGAACCTACCCAAGTGGAAGGTTGTTCAGCTACACGCCGTCGACCGGGCAGTTCCGCGACTACGGGCAGCTCGTGCCCGGCCAGGCGTACGTGCGCACCGTCGCGGTGGCCGGTGCCACGGTGTTCGCCGGCACCGACCCACCGGGTCACCTCGTGGCGGTCGACATCGCCAGCGGCGCCAAGCGCACGCTGCCGCCGCCGGCCGCGCTGGACCCCGCGACCTCGTGGGTCTACGACCTCGACCAGGTCGGCGGCCGGCTCTACGCGCGGTACGGCGGCGCGGCGCCGAACAGCCTGTTCGTCTACGACATCGCCGCCGGCCGGTGGACCGACCGGCTCGACACCGCGCACGGTCTCGAGGTCGGCCCGGCCGACGAGCAGGGCAACGTGTACCTGATCAGGGGCGGCGAACTGGTGCGGTACGACCCGGTCGCGAAGACCACCACCGGCACCGGTGTGCCGTTCGCCGGGCGGGTCGCGAACACGCGCGGCATCGGCTGGGCCGAGCTGGGCCTGCCCGACTACCCGGGTCGCAGCGTCGTCGGTCTGCTCTGGCGCGGCCTGATGTTCCGCTACAACCCGACCACCGGCGCGTCCTCGTTCGTGCAGACCACGATCCAGGGCGAGCCGATCGAGATCACCGCGCTCTCCGACGGGCCCGACGACCGCGTCTACGTGGGCGGTTACCTCAACGGCGGCTTCGCCGCGGTCGACCAGCGGACCGGTGCCACCACCGAGTTCCACACGTTCGGCCAGAGCGAGGCGATGACCCGGCACGGCGACCGGCTCTACGTCGGCGTCTACCCGGAGTCCCGGCTCTACGCCTACGACCCGACGAAGGCGTGGAACAGCCTGGAGTACTCGCCGAACCCGCAGCCGTCACCGGTCGCGAACCCGGAACGGCTGTGGGACCTCAAGGCCGAGGGGCAGATCCGCAGCCGCGGGCTGACGTCGGCCGGCACCTACGTCGCCGTCGGCACGATGCCCGACCTCGGCCTGCTCGGCGGCTACCTCGTGGTCTACGACCCGGCGACCGGGCAGATCGTCACCAAGGAACGCAACGTGGTCACCGACCAGAGCATCGTCGCGCTGACCTACCGCGACGGCGTGATCTACGGGTCCACGTCCATCTACGGCGGGCAGAGCGCGACGCCGCCGACGCAGCCCGAGGCGAAGGTCTTCGCCTGGTCGGTGGCCGAGAAGCGCAAGCTCTGGGAACTGGTGCCGGCGCCCGGCAGGCCGGCGATCCCGGCGCTGACGTTCGACGGCGCCGGCCGGTTGTGGGGCACGGCTGGGTCGGACGTGTTCGCGATCGACGTCGCCGCGCGGCGGGTCACCACGCGGTTCTCGTACGGCACCGGCTCGACGACCATCGGCGACCTCGACTACAACCCGGCCGACCGGATGCTGTACGGCGTCGTCGCCGGGCGGGACTTCTCCCGGATCGACCCGACGACCGGGCAGCGCACGGTGATCCGAACCGGTCCGGGCACGCACGTCGACGTCCACCCGAACGGCGACGTGTACCTGAGCTCGGGCACGTCGGGCACCGAACTGTTCCGCTACGACCTGCCCGACGGGCCGTGCAAACACCCGGACCCGTCGGCGACGGTCACTGTGCGCGGCGCCGACAGCGGCGTCCCGAACCGGGTGGTCGCGGGCGGCTGCACGATCGACGACCTGATCCTCGACGAGGCCGCGTGGCCGAACCGGGCCGCGCTGGTGCTGTACGTGAGCGCCGTGGCGAACCTGCTCAAGGCGACGGGCGTCGTGACGGCCGCCGAACGCGACCGCATCGTGGCGGCGGCGCGGAACGCGACGATCTGACGGAGGCCCGCCGACGCCTTCCGGACAGCCGGGATCAGGGCGGCTGATCCTTTCCCGGACGCCGCCCCGGAACTCACCTCCCGGGATGAGGCGGCCTTGCGTCCTCGGCGCGATCGTGGCCCTCGGGCCGACCGGGCCCGGCTACCACAGGAGGCATGAGGGATGGCTTACGACACGTTCATCGCCTGCGTCGGGGTGTACCGCAACGTCGAGGCCGCCGAGGCGGACTACGACCTGGTCAAGGACCTGCACCGCAAGGTCGGTCTGATCGACGCGTACGACGCGGCCGTCATCGAGCGGCGGGCCGGTGGGAAGACGAAGATCGTCAAGAAGCACGAGACGCCGACGCGGGTCGGTGGGGTGTTCGGCGGCGGCGTCGGCCTCGCCACGGGTCTGGTCGTCGCGCTGTTCCCGTTCGCCGCGATCGGTGGCGGCCTGCTGGCGGCGACCACCGCCGGCGGCGCCGTGCTCGGGTCGCTGGCCGGGCACGCCGCGGCCGGGATGAGCCGCAGCGACCTCAAGGAACTCGGCGAGCACCTCGACGAGGGCGAGGCCGGGCTGGTGGTCATCGCCGTGTCCGACATGGCGTCGAAGGTCGAGCGCGAGATGAAGCGGGCGGAGAAGCTCCAGGCCAAGCAGCTCAAGGCCGACACCGCCGAGATCGAACAGGACGCCAAGAGCGCCGGCGCCCAATAGGGGGTCATCCTCGCGGGATGATTGCGTGATGAAGATCCTGATGACCGGATTCGATCCGTTCGAGGAGGAGTCGATCAACCCGTCCTGGGAGGCGGTCAAGCGGCTGCCCGACACCGTCGACGGTGCCGAGATCATCAAGGTGCAGATCCCGACGTCGTTCGCCCGGTCGGTCGAGGTGCTCCACGCCGCCGTCGTCGAGCACGACCCGGACGTGATCGTCAGTGTCGGCCAGGCGGGCGGCCGGTACGCGGTGAACCCGGAGCGGGTCGCCATCAACATCGACGACGGGCGCATCGCCGACAACGACGGCGTGCAACCCGTCGACGTACCGGTCCGCGAGGACGGGCCGCCGGCCTACTTCAGCTCGCTGCCGGTCAAGGCGATGGTGACGGCGATGCGGCGGGCCGGGTTCCCCGCGGCGGTCTCGAACACCGCCGGGACGTTCGTCTGCAACCACATCATGTACAGCATCCTGTACATGATCGACCGCGAGTTCCCCGGCAAGCGGGGCGGCTTCGTCCACGTCCCCTACCTCCCGCAGCAGGTCGTCGACAAGGCGAACGTGCCGTCCATGAGCCTCGACGACATCACCACCGCCCTCACCGCCGGCGTGGCCGCGATCGTCGGGTACCGCGACAGGCCCGACGAGCACACCGTCGGCGGCGCGACGCACTGACGCAACGATGGCGCCTAGCGCTGGAACCGGGCCACGAGGTCGGTCAGCGTGTGGGCGTTGGTGTTGAGCCGGTCCGCGGCGGCGCGGGAGCTTTCCACGGCGTGCTGCGCGTGGGCCATGCTCTCGGTCACCGTGTCGATGTTCGCGGCGATGTCGGTGCTGCTGTGCGACGCGTTCGTCACGTTGCGGCGCATCTCCTCCGTGGTGGCGGTCTGCTCCTCGACGGCCGCGGCGATCGCGCGCTGGAAGTCGTTGACCCGGTCGATGGCGTCGGTGATCGCGCCGATGGCCTGCACGGCGCTCTCGGTGTCGGTGCGGATGGCGGCGACGCGGTCGGTGACGTCGCCGGTTGCCCGCGCGGTCTGCTGGGCCAGGTCCTTGACCTCGCCCGCGACCACCGCGAACCCCTTGCCGGACTCGCCGGCCCGGGCGGCCTCGATCGTCGCGTTGAGGGCGAGCAGGTTGGTCTGCTCGGCGATGCTGCTGATCACCTTCACCACGTCGGCGATCTGCAGGCTCGATTCCCCCAGCCGACCCATGACCTGGGTCGCCTGCTGCGCGAGCCGGACGCTGTCGTGGGCGACGCTCGCCGCCTCGTGGGCGTTCTGCGAGATCTCCCGGATCGAGGCGGCCATCTCGCCCGAGCCGGTCGACACCGTCTTCACGTTGTGGGACACGTCCCGCGCGGACGCCGCGACGCCCTCGGCCTTCGACGCCGCCGTCGCCGCGGCGGTCTCCAGCTCCCGGCCGATCGTGGCGACCTGCTCGGCCGACGTCGAGACCTCGGTGGCGGTCGCGCTGATCTCGCCGAGCATCCCGCGCAGCTCACCAACGGCGGTGTTGAGCGCGGCACCCATACCGGCGACCTCGTCGTTGCCGTCGGCCGGCACGGTCGCCGTGAGGTCCCGGTGGGCGACCCGGGCCAGCGCACCGGTGAGGCCGGCGAGCCGCCCCGACAACCGGTTGGCCCAGAACCAGGCCACCGAGCCGATCAGCACCGCCAGCACCAGCGCCGCGACCGCGAACGTCGTCAGCATGTCGGTGCGGCCCTCGTCGAGGGCGGCCGTGAGCGCGTCGATGTCCGGCCCGTAGGCCTGGGTCACGATCGCCCACTTGTACGGGGCGTAGTAGGTGACGGTCACCGGGCTCTTCGCGGCCGTCGCGCCGGTGAGGCCCGGGAGCTTGTAGGTCGCCCGGTAGGTGGCGCCGGTCGCCAGCTTCGGCGCCTCGGTGGTGATCTGGTCGACGTACTTGGCGCCGTTCGCGTCGGTGGCGTCGAGACGGGTCTGGCCGACCTCCGACGTGGCGCCCGCCGCGATGATCCGGCCCCGGTCGGCCGCGGCGGTGGAGTAGACGGTGACGCTTCCGTTGGTGCCCACCTTCGTCTCCGCGATGGTCTTGATCAGACCCGCGATCGCCTCCGCCTGCGGCACACCGAAGTAGATTGCTCCGACGACGGTGCCGGACGCGTCCTTCACCGGGTCGTAGCCGGCGATGTACCAGGTGTCGACCACCAGCGCGACACCCCGGTACGACTTGCCGTCGCGGATCGCGGCCGCCACGGCGTTGGGCTGCCCGTCGGCGGTGACCGCCGGAATGTAGGTGCCGATCCCGCGCAGGCCGGCCTTGTTGGGGACGTTCGTAGCGACCCGCAGCAGGTCACCGGCGGCGTTGATGCGCTGGAACAGCGTCACCGTGCCGCCGACCATGGCGCGCACGTCGTCGACGAACGGGGTCGCGACCTTGAGGTCGCGGTTCTGCCCGAGCCACGTGCCGCCGACCAGCGCGCGCGGCAGCGTGACGGTGGTGACCTGCTGGGTCAGCTGGTTCGTGGCCTGCCACGTGACGGGCTGCCCGGAGAACTGCAGCCCCCCGCGCTGCCCGAGCTCACTGATCGCCACCTGCTGCGCCCGGTTCACGCTGGCCTGCACGCCGTCGCCGACGCCGGCCGCGAGCCGGCTCACGCCCTCCGCGACGTGCCCCTGATCGGCCGCGGACAGCTTGTCGACCTGATCCCGGGCATCACTGCTGAACCGGGCGGTCTGCACCGCCCCGACGGCGAACAGAATCACCGCTGTCATGACGGCTCCGCCCGCGCCAAGTGCGAGCAACCGGTGACGCAGCTGCATACGGCACCCATCGGCCACCCGGACCGCAACCTGAGCACCCTTGACGTCCGGCCGGCGGCACCCGGCCTACGGCTCCGGGGGTCCGGTGCTGACGTCGAGGACGGCGCACACCACGAAACCCTCGTGCGCGCCGTCGGTGACGGTCAGGCGTAGGTAGCGGGCGCTGTGCCGGTCCGGTATGTCGACGAACCGGTCGATCGCGCCGGGGTCGGCCGCCGTCGCGATGGTGAGGTGCTGGAAGCGGTGCCGTAGCTGCATCGCCAGCACGTCGAGGAATCGCACGTACACCGTTTCACCGGCCACCTCGTTGCCGTCGCTGCGCAGCGTCAGCGTGCGGTGCGAGACCGTGTACGCCCACGGCCGGAAGCTCCGCGGAAAGCGGAGCGGCAGCTGCTCCGGGGAAACCTTCACAACTGCCGCTCCACATCGGGTCGGTGCTTCAGTCGACGAACGGACTCTTGTCGACCCTACCGTTCAGCCACCAGGTGACCCGGGCCTGAACCGAGGCCGGTGCGTCCCGGATCGCGGCCAGCTCCATGGCGGTCAACTCGCTTCCGGACTGGGCCCAGGCCCGCGGGTCGCGGATCCCGTTGAGGTTGAAGTGGATCTGGACGGTGCTGTCGGGCGAGAGCGCCTCGTTGATCGTCGGCCACGGGTTGCCCGGGTCGGGCCAGTCGGTCCACGGTGTCGCGCCGCGGTCGTGCGCGAACTCGGCGAGTTCGAGCGGGTTCTCGTCGGTCTGGGTGAGACCGAGCGCGATGACGGGCGGGCAGGTGTTGTGGACGAGCACCGGCGTCGTGCCGGCCAGCACGTGGTACGTGTGGGTGCTGGCGACGGTCAGGTCGTAGGTGACCCGCTGCGCGGTGTACCGGTGTACGGCGGTCACCTGCACGTACGTGCCGGCCGACGTGCGCAGCAGCTCGCCCGGTCGCAGGTCGCCGGCGTCGACCCAGCGGCCCTGGGTCACCGACCAGAACGGGTGGTGCGCGGTGGCCGTCACCGTGTTCTTTTCTTTGCCGGCTCCGACCGTGACGTCGACGAAGTCCTTGTCGCTGTCGGTGCGGATGCCGTGGGTGACCTGGCGGGCCACCGCACCGCCGGTGAGCGGATCGGTGGCGACCACCGTGTCGCCCGGTTCCACCCGTTCGATCGGCCGGGTGGAACCGTCGGCCAGCAGTACCGGGGTGCCTGCCACGAAGCTGTTGCGGGTGTCGGGCTGCCGCGCCGGGCACGAGTCGGGTGCGCCCGGTGGGTCGTCGGACTTTCCGGCGCCCTTCTTCGTCTTCGCCTTGGCCTTGGCGGCGACCGCCTTCGCGCGCGCCGCGGCCTCCTCGGCCGCCTTCTTCGCGGCCCGTTCGGCGGCCGCCTTCACCGCTGCCGCCTTGTCCGCGGCGGCCTTTGCGGCAGCCGCGGCAGCGGCCTTGGCTCTCTCCGCGGCCTCCTTCGCGCCCTTGAGGATCGCCTTGGCCCACTTGACTTCCTCGAAGAACTTGAAGATGGCCTTGCCGGCCCGCCACAGTGCCTCGCCGATCTTCTTGGCCTTGAAGATCTTGCCCCACGGCAGCGCACCGATCACCGTCATCACGCAGGCGCCGATGTCGCCCTTGAGGCAGTCGATGATGTCGTTGATCCCCAGGATCTCCATGAGGATCTGGCCGCCCGCCTCGAGCACGACGTCGAGCAGGCTCTTGTTCTGCAACTGGTTCGCGCGGGCGATGTCCTCCGGGCTCGGTCCGGTGTTCTGCTCGCCGGTGGCCGGCGGCACGGGTTGGCCACCGCCGTCACCCGCCTGGGGTTCCAGGCCGGTGGGGTCGGCGTAGGCGAGCGGGTTGTTGTCGGCGTAGACGTAGGAGCTGACCGCCGCGCCGCCGCGCGCCACCGGGTCGGTCGAGGTGAACCGGCCGGTGGCCGGGTTGTAGTTGCGGGCCCGCAGGTAGTAGTTGCCGTTGCCGGTGCTGTTGTCCTGGTACGCGCCGGCGTACCGCAGCGGGTTCGTCGGCCCGACGACGCTCTGCGTTCCGGCGTCGCCCTGCGTTCCGGCGTTGCTCTGCGTTCCGGCCAGCGTCTCACCCATCCGCGGGTTGCCGAACGGGTCGTAGTCGTAGGCCTGTTCCGGAACCCCGGCGGGGGAGAGCATCGCGGAAATGCCGCCGAGCCAGTCGTGCGTGTAGGAGTGTGCGCCGGTCGGCGCGTCGAGCAGCGCGAGCGGCTCGTCGTCGGGGCCGTACACGAACCCGCGCGTCTCGGCGGTCTGCCCGCTGGCCGTGGTCACCGTGTCGACGGCGATCTGCGGCAGCGTGCCGTTGGTGTCCCACGACCACCGCTGGGTCACGGCCTGGTCGCCCGTGCCGGTGGTGCCGGTCAACCGCAGGCCGGACGCGTCGTAGCCGAACGCCGTCGGGCGGCCGGACACCGTCGCCTTGGCCAGGGTGCCGTCGAGGTTGTACGCGAACGTGTCGCCGCCGGCGCGGGTCTGGTTGCCGTCGAGGTCGTACTCGTAGTCGACGGCGGCCGTGCGACCGGCGACCTGGGTGGCCTGCCGCTTCAGCTGATCGGCGTCGTCGTAGTCGTAATCGGTGACGCCGGAGCCCGCCGAGCCGGACAACGTCTGCCGGGTGCGGTTCCCGACGAGGTCGTACTTGTAGTCGATCCGGCCGGCCGCGGCACCGGTGCAGGTGAGCGCGCCGTAGCAGGCGGAGGTGACCCGGTCGACGGCATCGTAGGCGTAGGCCACCGACTCGGAGACGCCGTTGCGCGTGGTCACGATGCGGGTGGGGTTGCCGAGTTCGTCGAGCGTCAGCTGGAACCCGGAGACCGGATCCTGCGGGACCGGTACCGGCACCACCGGAAGCGACGGCACCGACGCCGGCCCGGCACCGTGCTTGTTCGACGCGGTGACGGTGAACGTGTACGCCGTTCCGGGCTCCAACCGGTCGACGACAGCGGTGGTGGTGCCCGGCGCCACGGTGACGGACCGGCCGCCCGGAGACGCGGTGACGGTGAAGCCGGTCAGCGGGGAGCTTCCGGCGTCGGCCGGCGGCTTCCACGTGACCGCCGCCTGTGCCGCACCGGCCTTGGCGGTGACGGTGGTCGGTGCGCCCGGACTGCGGTCGGTCGTGGCCGCGTCGGGTGCGGCCGGCGCCGGGCTGGCACTGTCCGATGTGGACGGTGCCGGGGTGGGGCTGCCCGATCCTGATGCGGACGGCGCGGGGCCGGCCGGTTCTGTTGCCGCTGGTTCTGTTGCCGCTGGTTCTGTGGTTGTTGGTTCTGTGGCCGGCTCTGTGGCCGGTTCCGTGGTTGCCGCCTGGGTGGCGGTTCGGCGGGTGCCGATGCCGACCAGCCGTCCGGCGTCGTCGTAGGAGCGGGTCTCCACGAGTCCGGTGGCCGCGGGCAGCGTCGTCGTTGTCCGCCGGCCGGCGATGTCGTAGCCGAAGTTCCACGTCGACGTGCTCAGCCCGGCCGATCCGCCCGACGCCGAGACGGTCGTGACCCGGCCGTCGTCGTCGTACGTGGCCCCGATCACGGTGCCGTCGGGGTTGGTGCGGCGTTTGAGGTTGCCACGCTCGTCGTAGCCGTACGAGAACGCCTCCGTCCGCCCGCCGACGGTCTCGGTGCGGGTGACCGCGGTGATCTCGTCCTCGTCGTTGTAGTCGACCCGGCGGCTGCCGGCCGGATCGCCGTAGAACGTGGTGCGGTCCTTGGCGTCGTAACCCCACGTGTACATCGGGCCGGTGGTGCCGAGCGCCCGCTGGGTGCGGCGCCCGACGATGTCGTAGGTGTCGACGATGGTGCGGGCCGCGCGGGCCGACGAGCCCGGGTTCTCGTTCGCGCCGAGCGTGATCTGCGTGAGCACGTTGCTCTCGACGTCGTAGGAGATCTCGGTGCGGCGGCCGAGCGGGTCGGTCTGCCGGACCATCCGGCCGGCCTGGTCGTAGTCGTACCTGCGGACGTGACCGTTGGGGTCGCGCACCGACTTGAGCATGCCGTCGGGGTGGTAGTCGACGACCGTCGAGTACTGCGCGGGGTCGTGCGGGTCGACCGGCGCGTCGGGCGCGTGGATGGTCTTCGGCCGGTCGTCCTCGTCGTAGGTGTAGGTGATGCTGCGGCCCTTGGCGTCCGACACCGCGGTCACCCGGTTGTTGGCGTCGAACGTCGAGACGGTGCTGTGGCCGAGCGGGTCGACGACCTCCTGGAGGTTCCCGGCGCGGTCGTAGCGGTAGCGGGTGGTGTAGCGGTCCTTGATGCCGCCCGGCACGTTGCCGCGCGGGTCGGTGGTGGCGACGATCTTGCCGTCACCGTCGAAGTCCCACGTGATGACGCCGCCCTCGGGCATCGTGCGCGAGATCTTGTTGCCGGCCGCGTCGTAGGCGAAGCCGGTCTGCTTGCCGCCGGAGTCGGTGATGGAGTTCTGCCGCCCGTTGCGGTCGTAGCCCAACTGTGTCGTGCGGCCGAGCGTGTCGGTCGTCTTCGTGACGTTGCCGCCGTTGTCGCGCTCGAACGAGGACGTGCGGTTGAACTCGTCGACCGTCGCCTTCGTGCGGTCCAGTTCGTCGGCCTTGAAGTCCTTGTCGACGAAGCCGGGGGAGCCGGGGTAGGGCCGGCGCATGCGGATGAGGTTGTCGTTGCCGTCGTAGAAGTAGGTGGTGGTGAAGTCGGCCGGGTTCGCGCCCGGCACGTTGCCGCGCGGCGAGGTGGTCTTCTCCAGCAGGCCCTTGGCGTTGTAGCCGAACGTGGTGACGATGTCGGGCCCCGCCCCGAGTTCGAGGCGCGTCGACGCCTTCCGCCCGGCCGCCGTGTACGTCACGACGCTTTCCCGCCGCGGGTCGGTGGTCGACTTCAGCAGGCCGTCGTCGTAGTAGCTGAACCGCGTCTCGATGCCGGTCGGCGTGACCCGTTTGATCATCCGGCCGGCCTCGTCGAACACGGTGGTCGCCGGGTTGCGCTTGCCCGGCTGCTGCACGGCCGTCACCTGGTCGGCCGCGTCGACGACGTAGCGCGTCGTGTAGGCGGCCGGGTCCGCACCCGGCACCGTGCCGCGCGGATCGGTCACCGACACCTGCCGTCCGGTGGCGTCGTAGGCGACCTCGGTGCGCCGTGCCTCCGGCGAGATGACGGACTTCAGCAGACCGTTGTTGCGGTCGCCGACCGGAAGGTACTCGTAGCGGGTCACCTTGTTGCGCTGGTCGATGCGGATCGTGGGCAGGCCCCGGTCGTCGTACTCGAACCGGATGCGGTTGCCCTCGGCGTCGACGCTCTCCACGAGCTCGTTGAACTCGTTGAACGTGTTCTTCCAGACGTTGTCGCGCGCGTCCTTGACCTCGATGGGGTTGTTGCGCGCGTCGTACTTCGTCACCTCGTTGAACGTGAACGGCAGCGGAGCCTTCTGTTCGGTGATGTTCCCGTTGTCGTCGAACGTCGACTCGTGCTGGTTGTGCTTGCCGTTGACCACGAGGTTGCGGTTGAGCCGCCCGTCGTAGCGGTGGTTGACGGCGTCGCGGCCGCCGCGTTGGGTGTGCACGAGGACGTTGCCGCGGTAGCCGTCGACGGTCACCACGCCGTCGGGGTCGGTGGTGAAGGACTCCTCTTCGGCGGCGTGCCACTCGAACGTCGTCAGGTTGCCCAGCGCGTCGAACTGCTTGACGACCCGGCCGTCGGCGCCGTACTCGTTGCGCACGTCGACGACGTTGCGCGCCGGCTTGCCGGTCTTGATCGGGGAGATGACCTCGGTGAGCAGCCCGACGTCGTTGTACCTGTAGCGCCAGGTGTTGCCGCGCACATCGCGCACCGAGGCCAGCCGGCCCTGCTCGTAGCCGTACTCGACGTAGCGGTTGTCGGGCAGGCGCACCTTGCGGATGAGCGCGTCGGTGACGGTCACCGTCGCGACCCGGCCGGACGCGTCGGTGACGGTCAGCCCGGTTGCGGTGTAGGCCAGCCGGACGCCGGCACCGCGCGGGTTCAGGATCGAGGTGAGGCGGCCCTCGGCGTCGAAGGCGTACACGGTCTGTGTGACGGTCACCAGTTCCCAGCCGGCACCGGCGCGGCGCAGGTTCGACCGCACCCCGGCCGGCCGGTCGTAGCCGCCGGCGGCGTTGAGGCGGTAGAACGCCTCGGCGCCGTCCTGGGCGCGCACCGTGACACCCTCGTCTCCGGTGGTGACACGCATGCCGTACGACCACGACCAGCCCGTGCCGAACGGGCCGGGCGTGGCCACCGCCGACGAGTAGGTGCGCACGGAGGTGAACTCGACGCCGAAGGACGCCATCGACAGGTCGCGCTCCAGCCGGACGTACGCGCCGTTGGCGGTGTTGACGCCCATGCCCCGCACCGCCTGGCCGGCCTCGGTCAGCCCGAGCGCGTTGCCGCAGTTGCAGCCCGCCGCCTGCGCGTTGGTGACCGCCGGCGGCACGATCGTCGTGCGTGGCTTCGCGTTCGGCGAGCGGGCCGACTCCACCTCCGTGCCGTCGGCGAACGTGGCGGTGATGGTGATGAAGTACTCGCGCGCCGGGTCGAGCACCCAGCCCTGCGCCGCACCGAACGTCTTGCAGTACTTGCGGATCGTCTCGCATGCCGGGTCGAGGTCGGCCGGTGCCAACGTCGTCGAGGCCTGCTCCGTGCCGGCGGCGGCGTCGAACAACCGCACCGTCCACGAGGTGAACGACCGGTCGTCGTCGCGCAGGTCGAAGTAGGCGACGAACGACGTGTCACCGAGGGTGTAGCCGGGCCGCAGCTCGACGTTCTCGAACACCACCTCGGCGGTGGTGGCCACCCGGCCGGATGATGCGGCGGCCGGAATCGCCGACCACTCCGCCGCCGACAACGCCCGTGGCGCGGCCGCGGCGGCCACCGGCGGTGGAACCACCGGTGTTCGCTGCCGGGGCGCGGCATTCGGCCTCGTGCCGGCCGGCAGGTCACGCAGCACCGGCGGCGCCCCCGCCACGCCGGCCGGTGTGCCCGGCGGGCTGGATGATTGGGGCATCTCCACGGCCGGCAGCAGCGAAACCGCCAGGGCCAGAGTCAATACGACGGGCAACCACGCGAAACGACGCGAGCCACGATCGACGGAAACCATAGCGATCACTCCCCCGTTTGGTCGCTCAGCCCCGCCGACACTACCGAGACACATCGATCCTGATGAGTGCAATGGCTCTTTTTTGCACATGCTGATATGTGTCGGCCGGGCGACGGAACCGACAACCGGAGGCGGGAAATCTCGGTGAGCTATGCCGGTTCGGCGACGGCCGCCTCGATCGCTTCCGCGACGCGGGCAGCGGCCGGCGGAAGCGGCGTCCGCAGCCACGCGAGGATGATGCGCCGGCGCTCGTCGGGGCCGCCGCGCACGGGGAGGACGCGCACGCCGGGCGGCGCGAGCGGTGCCAGCGACGCGGGCACCGTGGTGATTCCCGCACCGGCCGCCACCAGGTGGAGCTTGGCCAGCCAGTCGCGGGCGGTGTGGGCGATCCGGGGCCGCTCGTCGAGGCCGGGCCACACGCCCATCGGGTTCTCGCCGGCCGATTTCGGCCCGGCGATCCACGCCCGGCCACGCAGCTCGGTGACGTGCACCGCGTCGCCGGCCGCCAGCGGGTCACCGGCCGGAACGGCGACGCACAGACCGCGTTCGGCCAGCGTCCGCCGTTTCAACGGTGGTGACTCGGAGTCGGGCGGGCGGAACGGCGGTGCCGACGCGAGGATCGCGAGATCGATCGTGCCGGCGCGCAGCGCCCGGACCAGCGCGGTGCTGCTGCCCTCGCGGGTGGTGACGGCGATGGCCGGGTGACCGCGGCGCAGCGCGGCCAGCGCCCGCGGAACGAGAATGGCGCCGGCGCTCGGGTACCAGCCCAGCCGCACCGGGCCGGCGCTCGCCGGCCGGTCGGCCAGTTCGCGGGCGGCGGCGTCGAGGAGGTCGAGGGCGGCCGCCGCCGAGCGCAGCACCACGCGGCCGGCGGCGGTGAGCCGCACCCCGTCGTGGTGGCGCTCCAGCAGGGCGGTGCCCGCCGCCCGTTCCAAACCGGCGAGCTGACGCGACACCGCCGACTGCGTGTACCCGAGCGCCACCGCCGCCGCGGTGACCGTCCCCTTCTCGGCCACCTCGCGGAACGCGCGCAGGCCGACGATCGACACACCGGACAGGTCCATGACGAATACGCATACCAGATGTGCGTGACAGTCGTTGGCGGCATGGGCTCCGGGTCCTAGCGTCGACCGCATGACGGATGGACGCACGGCCCTGGTCACCGGGGCGAACCAGGGAATCGGCCGCGCGGTGGTCGAGGGGCTCGCGGCCCGGCTGACACCCGCCGACCTCGTCCTGCTCACGGGCCGCGACCCGGGCCGGGTGGCGCGGGCGGCGGACGAGGTCGCGCGGGCCACCCCCGGCGGGGCCCGCGTGGTCGGGCGGGTGCTCGACGTCGGCGACGCCGCCGCGATCGGTGCGCTCGCCGCGGAACTGGGCACGGTGGACGTCGTCGTCTCGAACGCGGCCGCCCGCCTCGACCCGGCGGTGTCGCAGGCCGCGCAGGCCGACGCGTTCGTGGCCGTCGCCAACGGCGGGACGCATGCGGTGCTCCGCACGCTGGCACCCGTGCTGCGGCCGGGCGGGCGGCTCGTCGTCGTGGCGAGTTCGCTCGGAACGCTCGGCCACCTCGATCCCCGGCTCCGGCACCGCTTCGACGGGGTGACGCTCGACGAGGTGGAGAAGGCGGTCGCCGACTGGCTCGACGCCGTGCACGACGGAACGGCGGCGCGCGCGGGCTGGTCACCGTGGATCAACGTCCCGTCGAAGGTCGCACAGGTGGCCGCCGTGCGTGCGGTGGCCGCCGCTCGCCGCGTCCCCGATCTGGCCGACGACATCCTGATCGCCGCGGTCTGCCCCGGCCTGGTCGACACGGCCGCGTCGCGGCCGTGGTTCGACGATTTCTCCGCCGCGCGCACCCCGGCCGAAGCGGCAGAACCGATCGTGGACCTCGTGCTGGCCGGCACGGTCGACCCGACC
The DNA here is from genome assembly GCF_016863635.1 of Virgisporangium aurantiacum. Lineage (GTDB taxonomy): Bacteria > Actinomycetota > Actinomycetes > Mycobacteriales > Micromonosporaceae > Virgisporangium > Virgisporangium aurantiacum. The sequence continues at coordinate 152,988 of NZ_BOPG01000033.1, forward strand.
CTGTACGGCGAACTGGTCCGCTACGGCGCGGTGGTGCCGTGGAAGGCCGGCCGGCCCGCCCACGCTCAGGACGCGACGGTCGTCCCCTAGGAATCCGAGCTGACCGGCTGCCTGAGGATCGTGCGCCGCTTGTCGGGTGCGACCTTGCGGAAGTCGCTGAGGTAGATCTCGTGGTGGGTGCCGGTCATGCGCAACCCGTTGCCGGGGATGACCTCGTGATGCAGCCGCGCGAGCACGGCGGCCTCGTCGTCGAAGGAGCCGACGTGCAGCGTCTGCACGCATCGGCCCTCGGAGAGGGTCTGCAGGCGGACGCCTTCGGCCCCGGTCTTCTCGAACGTTGCCTCGTCGATCCAGTCCGGGACCATCAGCATCAGCGTCCAGTCCCACTGCGACTTGTCGCGCGCGGTGGTGAAGGAATCCATGTCCTCGGCCCACCACAGGCCTTCCAGGGGCGGGACGACGTAGTCGCGGCCGAGGTCGCGCTTGCTGGCGAACTTCAGCTTGTACGCCACCGGGTAGAGCGCCTCGACCGCCGCGGTGAAGGCGGGCGAGGAGTTGGGGTCGCCGTGCCCGTCGACCATGAGGTACTGCATGTCGGGCACGTCGATCCACCGGAACCGGCCCCGCTGCGCGCGGTAGGCGTCGAGGGTCTTCTTGAAGTCAATCTTGTCTGTCACCGGGAACCTGGACTCGGGTGGCGAGCCACTGCCTTTCTGCCTCCATGAGGCTGAGCGAGTACGAGAACACCTCACGCGCCGCGAGCGGGAGGGAAGCGTGTGCCTGCTGTGCTCTCTGTGCGGCCCGGACGGCGGCGATCCGGTCGTCGAGCTGCGCCAGCCGGGTGCGCAGCGCCCGCGCGTACTGCCGCGCGGAGAGCAGGGGCAGGTTGGCGAGGCCGACGAGCATCGGGTGGGGAACCGGGCGGGCCTCCGTGAGCAGGGCCAGCGCGGTGGCCGCCGCGACCCGACGGCCCTCGGCGGTGGCGTGGAACACCCGGCGGGACTTCGCGGCGGCCGGCGCCTCCGGAACGTGGAGCAGGCCGCGCTGCTCCAGCTTGGTGAGCAGGTAGTAGATCGAGGAGAAGCCGATGTCGGTCCACTGCCGGATGCCGCGCTGCTGGATCACCTGCTCCAGGTCGTAACCGTGCTGCGGGTGCTCGATGACCAGCCCCAGGACGGTCAGCTCGGCGGGGGTCAACTCCACCGGACTATTCTAGCGCTAGAATAGCGACGAGGTGAAGATGGGAGTGCTGATCGTCGCGAAGGTCGGGTTCACGCCGGAATCCGCCCCCGTCCGCAGGCGTCTGCGGAACGAACCGATGGTGTGTTCATCCTCGATGCAGATTTCGGGTGGAGACCGTCGTGGCGCGTCTGACCGCGCGGGAGCGGGAGATCGCCGAGCTGGCCGCCGGCGGCCTCACCAGCGCCGAGATCGGGCGCCGGTTGTTTCTCAGCACCCGCACCGTCGACAGTCATCTGGGACGTGTCTACGCCAAGTTGGCGGTGGCCAACAGGACCGGGCTGGCGGCCGTGATGATCGCCGGTCGGAGCGTCGAGGGGACGGCGGGCGGCGGCAGCAGCGTGCCGGCGCAGCTTCCCGCCGGGGTACCGACCTTCGTCGGCCGGACGGAGCACCTGCGGCGCCTCGACGACCTGCTCGCCGCGGCGGGCAACGACGGGCCCGTCGTGTGTGCCGTCACCGGCACCGCCGGCGTGGGAAAGACGACGCTGGCCGTGCACTGGGCGCACCGCGTCGCCGATCGGTTTCCCGACGGGTTGTTGCATGTCGACCTGCGTGGTTTCCACCCGTCCGTCGCCCCGCTGCCGGCCGCCGACGTGATCCGTGACTTCCTCATCGCGCTCGATGTTCCGCCCGATCGGATCCCGGCCGGCCCGCAGGCGCTCGCCGCGCTGTACCGCACGACGCTGGCCGGGCGTCGGGTGCTGATCGTGCTGGACAACGCGCACGACGCCGACCAGGTGCGGCCGCTGCTGCCCGGCTCGCCCGGTGCGTTCGTGGTGGTGACCAGCCGCGACCGGCTCACCAGCCTGCTCGCCGCGGGCGCCCGGCACGTGAGCGTCGACCTGCTGCCCGACGACGAGGCCGTCGCGCTGCTGGCCACCCGCGTCGACCGCCGTCGGGTGTCGAAGGAGCCCGCGGCGGCGCGCCGGATCATCGACCGGTGCGCCCGGCTGCCGCTGGCAATCAGCGTCGCCGCGGCCCGCGTGGTCACGCATCCCACGTTCAGCCTGGCCGGGCTCGCCGACGACCTGGAACACGTCCACCACGGGCTCGACGTGCTCGTCAGCGGCGACGCGACCACCGACGTGCGGGCCGTCTTCGCCAGCTCGTACCACCACCTCAGCGGGTCGGAGGCGCGGATGTTCCGCCTGCTCGGCCTGCATCACGGACCCGACATCTCGCCACCGGTCGCGGCGGCCATGTCGGGCCTGCGGCCGGCACAGGCCCGGTCGACGCTGTCCGCGCTGGCGCGGACGCACCTGATCACCGAGCACACGCCCGGCCGCTTCACCACGCACGAACTGCTCCACCGGTACGCCGGCGAACTCGTCCGCGACAACGACTCCGGGGCCGAACGCAGCGGCGCCGTGGACCGGATGATCGACCACTACGTGGCCATGGCGTGGCGGGCGGGGGAACTGGTCGCACCGCACCGCCGGATGTGTCACCGCCTCGGGCCCGCACTGGATTCTACGGTGGTTGGCCTGGGTTCGGCCGAGGAGGCGCAGCGGTGGTACGACGCGGAGCGACCCGCGATCCTCGCCGCGGTGCGGCACGGCACGATGGACGGCCGCCTGGTGGAACTGGCGTGTGCCCTGGCCGAGCTGTTCGACCGGCGCGGCCACTGGCACGACTGGGCCGCGATCGCCGGCCGGGCGCTGACGGTCGCGGTGCGGCGCGACGACCGGGGCGCGCAGGCCTGCCTGCACCGCAGCCGGGCCCGGGCCGCGGTGTGGCTCGCCGACCCGGACACCGCCCGCAGCCATCTGCGCCAGGCCATCGACCGCTACGACGAGGTGGGCGACCTGTTCGGCCTGGCCCACGCGCACCGCACGCTGGCCTGGTTCCTCGGGCGGCAGGGCGAGCGCCGGGCCGCCGTGCGCCATGCCCGCCGGGCGGTGCGGCTGCACCTGGCCGCCGGTGACCCGGCCGGGCAGGGCTTGAGCCTGAACTCGCTGGGCTGGCAGCACGCGCACCTCGGCGAGTACGACCTGGCGGCGCGCTACTGCACCGCGGCCATCCGGCTCCTCGACGAGGCCGGCGACCGCAGCGGGCTGGGGCACGCGCACGACAGCCTCGGCTACGTCGAGCACCGGCGGAACGACCACGCGAGCGCGATGCGCCTCTACCGGTCCGCGATCGTCCTGTTCCTGGAGACGGGTGACCGGTACAACGAGGCCGACACGCTGATCCGCCTCGGCGACACCCACCACGACCTCGGCGAAACGGGAGCGGCCGTCGACGCGTGGCGGCGCGCCGACGAGATCCTCACCGGCCTGCGTCACCCGGATGTGCAGCGGGCACGCGAACGGCTGGACGGGACGGTCGCGGTGCACTGACGGCGCGGCGGCGGATCGCGGCACCGATCCGCCACTGCAGGAACGCGGCGACCGCGCAGGCGACCGCGCAGGTCGACCACAGCACGTCCGCGCCGATGCCGAGCAGCCAGGTGCCGAGCGCCGGACCGACCACGGCGGCGGCGCCACCCCACGCGGTGCCCCACACGCCGCTGTAGCGTCCCCGCAGGTGCTCCGGGCTGAGCGTCATCACGATGGCCTGTCCGACGCTGACGATCGCGATCTCGCCGAGGGTCCAGATGAGCACGGTGACGATGTACGTGGCGAGGTTGGTCGCGACCGCGCAGAGGCCGAACCCGGTGCCGACGAGCAGGACCCCGACCGCGAACACGGTGTTGTGGTCGCGCCGGGCGGCCCACGGCCCGACCAGCGGTTGCAGCACGACGATGACGACGCCGTTCATCGCCACCGCGACGCCGTACCCGGCCGCGCCGAGCCCGCCGTCGACCATCGCGATCGGCAACGTCGAGTACGCCTGCGCGTAGACGATGCCGTAGACGAGGGTGATCAGGCAGTAGGTCACCATCAGCCGGTCGCGCAGCAGCGTCCCGAATCCGCCGGCGGGCCGCGCCGTCCGGTCCGGTGCGGCCGGCCGGTCGACCCGGCCGAGCAGCAGGATGCCGGCGAACAGCGCGGCGCACAGGCTGTTGGTCCAGAACAGCCAGTGGGCGCTCACGCTCTCGAAGACGCCGCCGAGCACCATCGCGCCGGAGAACCCGAGATTGACCGCCCAGAACAGCAGTCCGTACGCGCGGGCCCGGTCGGGCGGCGCCACGACGTCGGCGACGAGCGCGGTGGCCGCCGGCCGGTAGGCGTCGATCGCGAGGCCGAGGAGGAACACGGCGACCGTCAACGCCGGCGGGCCGGTGGTGGCGCCCACGAGGAGCATGACCGCGGCGCTGGCCAGCAGGCTGGTCACCATCGTGGCCAGCCGGCCGACGCGGTCGGTCAGCCAGCCACCGACCACCTGGGAAGCGGCCTGCCCGGCACCGAACACCGCGATCTGGAGACCGGTCGCGGCGAGGCTGAGCCCCAGCCCGGTGTGCAGGTAGACGGCGAGGAACGGCTGCACCACGGTGCCGAGGCGGTTGACGACGGTGCCGGTCCACAACAACCAGAACGACCGCGGCAGGCCGCCGAACCGGGCGGACAGGAACGGCGTCACGCGTACACGGCCGTCCGGATCATCGTGTGCGCGGCCACCGTCTCCATCCGCGCCGCGCACTCGGCCACCGAGTCGGCGGTGACGACCGCGAACCCGGCCCGCGCGAAGTAGCGCCGGCCCGGGGTGGGGCTCATGTGGTCGCCGGGCTTGACCAGCCACACCACCCGCTCCAGCCATGGCGCGCCGGCCACCGCGGCGTCGATCTCGCAGGCGTCGACGGTGCCGGCGTCCTCGGCGTAGAGGAACCGCACCCCGGCGACCCGGTTCCGCGCCGCGCCGGGCGTCACCGGTCGGCCCGCATCGAGCGTCACCGGCCGGCCGGCGGCGATGTCGCCGGTGGCCACGCCGACGTCGACGCCGGTGGCGAGCAGCCCCAGTTCGGAGATGTAGTCGCCGCCGGAGCGGCCGTTCACCTCGACGATGCGCGGCCCGCCCGGGGTCAACCGGAGCTCGGTGTGGGTGACGGCGTTGTCGACGCCGAGGGCGTGATGCGCCGCCGCGACGATGTCGTGGACGAGGGCGGGGTCGTCGACGATGAGCTCCGGCGCCGCCACGATGTGGCCGAGCTCCTCGAAGTGCGGCGCGTACCCGAGGACCTTCAGGGCGTAGACGGCGGTCTCGACCCGCCCGCCGGCCACGGCGCTGTCGACGCTGACCTCGTCGCCGGTGAGGCACTCCTCGACGAGGACGCCCGGGCGGAACTCCCACGGGCCGTTGGACTCGCTGGTGCCGGCCCGGTCGAACGCGGCGGCCAGGTGGTCGGGGCCGGTCACCAGCGACACCCCGAAGCTGGCCGACAGCGACCGCGGCTTGACCACGACCGGGTAGCCGATCGCCCGCGCCGCGTCGGACGCCTCGCGGACGTCGTCGACGAGGACGGAGAGCGCCGAGGGGACGCCGGCGGCGCGCAACGCGGTGCGCGTCTCCCACTTGTCGCGGCACCGCATCGCCGCGGCCGGCGCGCAGTGCGGGACCCCGAGCGTCTCGCCCACGACCGCCGCCATCTCGACGCACCACTCGTAGTAGGTGAACACACCGGCGACGGGGTAGCGGTCGGCGAACGCCACGGCGGCGGCGATGTAGCCGGCCGTGTCGGACTGGTCGACGACGACGTGGTCGCGGACGTACGGCAGTTCCCACGTCGGCGGGTCGGGGGAGACCAGCACCAGCGGGTAGCGCGCGGCGATGCGGGCGAGCATCGGCTCGCGGTACTCGCTCCGGCCCGCGCACAGCACGATCAGGACGGGGTCCATGGTTCTCCCTCGAAGTTCGGAGGTTCGGCGTTCGGCAGCAGGATCACCTTCACCGCCTGGTGTTCCGTCGCGCGCCGGGCCGTCTCGTACGCCTCGGCCGCCGCGTGCATCGGGTACGTGTGGGTGACCAGCCGACCCGGTCGCAACCGGCCCGCCCGCACGAGCCGCAGCAGGTCGGGTACCGATCCGGTGGTGAGCAGGCCGGTGGTGACGGTGAGGTCGCGGGCCCACACCCGGTCCAGCGGCAGCGACACCGGCGCGCGGTGCACGCCGATGTTGGCCACGACGCCGCCGACGGCGGCCATGCGGACGCAGGCGTCGAACGTCTCCGGCGTGCCGACCGCCTCGACGGCCAGGTCGACGCCGGTGCCGCCGGTGAGCTCCATGACCCGGGCCGCGACATCGCCCGCGGCGTCCACGGCGTCGGCCGCACCGAGGCACAGCGCGAGCTCGCGGCGGAACGCGGACCGGCCGACGGCGACGATCCGCCCGGCGCCGCAGGCCGCCGCCGTCATGACGACGCCGAGGCCGACCGGGCCGAGCCCGACCACCGCGACCGTGCCGCCGGGCCGCAGGTGGTCCCGGACGGCGAGTTCGTAGCCGGTCGGGAACACGTCGGCGAGCAGGACGGCGTCGGTGTCGCTGACGTCGTCCGGCAACCGGTGCAGGCTGGTGTCGGCGTCGGGTATCCGGGCGAATCCGGCGTGCACGCCGTCGACGCTGTTGCCCAGCACCCAGCCCGGCCGGCCGGAACCGCGGTCCGAACGGCCGGAACCGCGCCCGGTCATCGCGGGGACCAGCACCCGGTCGCCCTCGCCCAGCGTGGTCACCGCGGCGCCGCGAGCCACGACGGTGCCCACCGCCTCGTGGCCGAGCACCCGACCCGCCGCCACGCCGGTGCCGCCGGCCAGGATGCGGAGATCGGACGCGCACACGCCGGCCGCGTCGACGCGCACCACCACGTCGGCGGGCGCGTCGACGACCGGATCGGGCACCGCATCCCAGGACACGGTGCCCGGCCCGCGGTAGACCAGCGCGTTCACTCCTCGATGCCGTAGCCGTCGAGGCAGGCGTTCGCGAGCCGCTCGCACGCGTCGGTGTCGCTCCGCCGCACGATCGTCTGCAGGTAGTTGTGCGGTGCGCCGTGGTAGAAGCGCTCGTACTGCTCGTGCCGGCCGCCGAACTCGGTGCCGAGCGCGTCCCAGGCCAGCTTGTACAGCTTGATGCGCTGTTCGGCGGTGCTCGCGGGCGTCCGCATGAACTTCCGGATGACCGGTGCGAGTTCCGGGTTGAGCAGGTCGCGCACGGTCGCCGGCAGCATGATCGGGCCGCCGCCGGAGAGCAGCTTCAACTCGGTGACCGCGTTCTGGTACAGCTCGGGCGCGACCGCGAGGTGCGACACGCCGATCTCCCGGTTGGGTTCCACGGCGCCGACCGGGCCGTCGACCGGCTGGCACGCGGTCTCCATCGCGATCACCAGCGACTTCGCCGTGTTGAGCCAGCTGAGCATCCGGCCGATCTGCATCTTCACCGGCGGCAGGTCGAACGTGCGGTTGGCCTTGGTGATCAGCAACGCGAGCCCGGTGAGGAACTCCAGCTTGGTCCACAGCCGGGTGGCGCCGTGGTGGATGAAGTTCACGAACGCCGACGAGCCCCACCACTGCCCGGCCGCGACGTCGACGTCGCGGTAGACCAGCACCCGCTCCCACGGCACGAACACGTTGTCGTAGACGATCAGCGCGTCGTTCTCGTCGAAGCGGGACGCGAGCGGGTTGTCGAAGACGCTGCGGGCGCCGGCCTCGTACGACACCCGGGAAATGATCTTCACGCCGGGCGCGTTGACCGGCGTCGAGAACAGCAGCGCGTAGTCGGCCTCCTGCGGCGCCAGCGGGGAGGTGCCGCCGACCAGGATCTCGTCGGAGAACGCCGCCGCCGTCCCGATCATCTTGGCGCCGCTCACCACGATCCCGCCGTCGCGTTCCGCGACGACCCGCACGTAGATGTCGTCGGCGCCCTGCTCCGACGGCGCCTTGGTGCGGTCCGAGCGCGGGTCGACCAGCGTGTGCGCCTGGTAGAGATCCTGCTCGGACACCCGCCGGTGGTGCGCCAGCACGTTGGCGCTGCCGTCGAAGGTGGCGCCCACGAACGCGTGCGGCGCGGTGACGAAACCGGTCACCGCGTTGGCGATGTAGTCGGGTGACCGGCCCAGGAACCCGAACGACGCCTCCGACCACACCTTGAACGCCTGCCGCTTCGCGACCAGATCGCCGTGGCTGCGCGGGACCTGGAACGCGCGCAGGATCCGGGTACCGGTCTCCGGCGACTCCACGGTCAGCACGTCGCGGGTGGCCGGGTCGTGCGTCAGGTCGTAGAGGTGGGCGAACGACCGGATGCTGGCGGCGAACGCGGGGTGCGTCGTGACGTCCTTCACCCGCTCTCCGTCGTACCAGACCTCGCGGCCGTCCCTGAGCGACGCGATGTATTCCTCGCCGGTCCTGGTCATGTCCGGTCCTCCAATGCTCGAACGATGCGGTCGACTGATGCCGTGGTTGCCGTCTCGCCGAGCAGGCCGATCCGCACGGCACCCGCGAGCGGCGGCAGGCCGCGGCCGATCATCAGCCCGTGCCGGATCGCCCGGCGCGCGTACAGGTCCGGGTCGTCGCACGGCACGACCGTGACGAGGTTCGCGGCGTGGCCGTCCGGCGCGAAGACGTCGAAGCCCGCCGCGCGCAGGCGGGACCGCAGGTACCCGGCCAGCGCGTGCCGGTCCGCGATCCACGAATCCACGCCGACGGACGCGATGCGGGCCACCGAGGCGGCGAGCGCCCGCACCACGGCGGTCGGCATGGTGACCGGGTGCGGCTCCCACTCGTCCTTGTCCCGGGCCTCCTGCCAGCGGGTCAGGTCGAAGAACCACGACCGGGGCCGGTGTCGCCGGATCTGCTCGGAACCGCGTCGGTCGAACGCGACGATCGCCAGCCCGGGCGGGGCGGCCAGCCCCTTCTGCGGCGCGGTCACCACCGCGTCGATGCCGCTCTCCCGCAGCCGCAGTCGCTCCCCGCCGGCGGACGCGACGGCGTCGACCACGAACGTCACGCCGGCGGCCCGGGCCCGGCGGGCCAGTTCCTCGACGGGATGCCGGATCCCGGTGGTGGAGTCGACGTGGACGGCCAGCAGCCCGTCGGCGCCGGCCAGGTCGAGCCCGTCGGGGTCGACCGGCGCGCCGAGCGGGGTCGCCACCAGCTTCACCCGCAACCCGAGCGCCTCGGCGACCTCGGCGACCCGGGTGGCGAAGTAGCCGGTGTCGGGGACGACGACCCGGTCGCCGGCCGCGAACAGGTTGGCGATCGCGATCTCGATGCCGGCCGTGCCGGAGCCGGGCAGGATGTAGGCCGTCTCGGCGTCGAGCAGGTGCGCGACGTCGTCGAGCAGGCCGCGGAAGAACGGCGCCCACCGGTCGCCGTAGTGCGGCACGGTCTGCTCGGCGAGCACGGCCAGATCGTCCGGATGGAGCTCGGCCGGCCCCGGGATCATCAGCCGTTCCACGACGCCCCGCTTTCGGCCTCGGCGGCGCGGCGCAGCAGATGCCACACGAGCAGGACGTCGTCGCGGCGGGTCTGGATGTTGCCGATCGACACCCGCAGCACCACGCCGTCGTCGAGCGTGGTCTTCGACAGGTAGGTCGCTCCGGACGCGTTGACGCGGTCGAGGATCCGCACGTTGAGCCCGTCGACGTCGCGGTGTCCCAGCGGCACGTGACGCAGGCAGACCAGCGGCAGCGGGGAGTCGCCGACGCGCTGCCAACCGGGTTCGGCGTCGACCCGCCGGCGCAGCAGGTCGGCCAGCTCGTCGAGGTGGGCGAGGCGGGCGCGCAGGCCGTCGAGGCCGAACGACCGGATGACCCACCACAGTTTCAGCGCCCGGAACGACCGGCCGAGCTGAAGCGACCGGTCCATGTAGTCGACGGTGCCGTTACCGTCCTGTGTGGACAGATAATCGGGGACGAGCCGGAACGCGCCGCCCAGCGCCCCGCGCCGCCGCGACAGCAGCAGGCCGCACTCCATCGGCACGAAGAGCGTCTTGTGCGGGTTGACCACGAGCGAGTCGGCGACGTCGAGCGCCGGCGACACCTCGTCGATGTCCGGCACGAGCCGCCACAGCCCGCCGTACGCGGCGTCGACGTGCAGCCACACGTCCGCGTCCCGGCACACCTCGGCGATCGCGCCGAGCGGGTCCTGCGAGCCGGTGGCGGTGGTGCCGTCCGTGGCGACCACCGCCACCGGGGTCAGTCCGGCCCGCCGGTCGGCCGCGATCAGGTCCGCGAGCGCAGACGGGAGCATCGCGAAGTTCTTGTCGCAGGGGACGCGGACCAGGTTGTCCAGGCCGATGCCGAGCGCGATCACCGCCTTGTCGACCGAGCTGTGCGCGTGCGACGTGGCGTAGACCCGCAGCGCCGTCACGTCGGGCCGGCCGGCGACACCCTTCGTGCGGGCGTCGAGGCCGGGCACGGCGTCCCGGGCCGCGTTCAGCGCGTAGAACGTGCCCAGCGACGCCCCGTTGACGATCACCCCGTCGGAGTCGTCGGGGTAGCCGATCATCCGGCACACCCAGCGGATCACGATCTCCTCGACGGCCGAGGCCGCCGGGCTCGACGTCCACAACATGGAGTTGACGTTCAGCGCCGAGACGACCGCGTCGGCGACGACGCCCGGACCGGAGCTCGAGTTCGAGAAGTACGCGTGGAACGACGGGTGGTGCCAGTGCGTCAGGTGCGGGACCACGGTGGCCCACGTGTCGTCGAGAATCTCCGCGAACGGCCGGCCCTGCCGGGGCAGCACCGGGTCCAGCGCGCCGCGCACCTGTGCCGGCGTCGCGGCCGGCGCCACCGGCACCGTGCGGATCTCGCGGCGCAGCGCGGCGATCCGGGCGAACGCCAGCCGGCCGTTCGCCTCGTACTGCTCGGGCGTCCAGTCGCCGAGGTCCCCGGTCATCGAGTCCCCGGTCATCGGGTCTTCAGTCATTGAAGAGCCTCTCGACGCCGGCGTCGTGGTCCGGCTTGCGGTTGTCCCAGTCCCAGCCGCCCGACACGCTCAATGTCGCGCCGGACACGTACCGGGCCTGATCGGAGATCAGGAACGCGACCGCGTCGGCGACCTCCTCGGGCCGGCCGAGCCGGCCCGACGGAACCCGGTCGACCATCCACGCGGCCTGTTCCGGTGGCAGGTACCCGTTGTCGATCAGGCCGGGCGCCACGCAGTTGGTCCGGATGCCGTACGCGGCCTCCTCGGCGGCGAGGGTGCGGGCGAGCACGGCGACGCCGGTCTTGGCGATCGCGTAGGCCGCGACGTTGGCGGCGCCGCGGATGCGCAGCGTGGCCGCCATGCCGATGAAGACGATCCGACCGTGCCGGCGGCGGCGCATCTCCGGCAGCGCCTCGCGGGTCACGTAGAACGCGGAGTTCAGGTTGCTGTCGATGATCCGGTTCCACCGCTCGACGCCGGTGTCGTGGACCGTGCTGAGGCCGAACTCCCCGACGTTGTTGACCACGACGGCCGGTCGCTCGCCGAGGTCGCGGTCGATCCGCGCGTACAGATCGGCGACGGCGTCGGGCGAGCACACGTCGGCCCGCATGGGGTGGGCCACGAAACCCTTGGCGTCCAACGACTTCGCGACCTCCTCGGCCGCCGCCGCGTCGGACATGTAGTTGACGACCACCGCGTAGCCGAGGGACGCCAGGCGTTCGCTGATCGCCCGTCCGATGCCCCGACCGCCGCCGGTGACGAGGGCGACGCCCCTACTCGTCATGGTCGTGGTCCACGTCGACGTCGAGCACGTCGTAGTAGGAGATCTCCCGGTCGCGCGCGCAGTACCGCGCGACGAAGTCCTTGAGCAACGGCTCCTCGCGGGCACGCAACTTCTCGTGGTCCTCGACGCTGCGCCACGGGTAGATCATGAGGAACTTGTTGCCGATGACCCGGCTGTGGAAGAACGTCGCGTGCCCGGACCAGGCCGGGTCGTCGTGCGCGCCCGGCCCGACGATGTCGTCCATCTCCTGCATGACCTCGGTTCCGCGCGACACGAACTCCGCGCGCAGGAACCACTGTTCGATAACGGTGATCATCGGGTCTTCCCCTCCAGATAGTCCTTGAGCAGCGATCCGCCGTCGGGCACGAACTTGGCGCAGACGAGGATGTGGTGCCTGCGGTTGCGCGCCTGCGCCTCCCACAGGGCCGTGGCGGCGGCCCGCAGACCGGCCGGGACGTCGAGGTTGCGGAGCAGCGCCTTCAGCGTCCGCTGCGCCTCGGACATCAGGTCGAGCATCGTCGCGTGGTCGCGGTTCTGTTGCCCGGAGAAGCCGGGGCTCAGGAACGGTGGCGCCATCGACGGCCGGATCAGCGTGTCGTATTCATCCGGGTCGAAGTCGGCGGCGAACTTCATGCTCGCGGTCGCCGCGTCGTACAGGACGGTGAGCCGCTGCAGCGACGGCAGGAGCGCGTCCCAGCGGCGCTGTTCGGTCAGCCGCAGGGCGATCGGCAGCTCGGTGTTCATCGCGATCAGGTAGAGGTGGAACGCGTGGTGGCCGAGCTTCCACCGGCGCACCGCCGTTCGTTGGGTCGCGCCGATCATGCCGCGGACTCCTCCGGTTGCGCGACCGCCAGCCACTGCGACAGCGTGATGTCCAGCGCCGCGACGAGCCCGGTGACCATCGAGAGCCGGTCGTCGTCGGACAGGCTCGTGCCCTGCAGTTCGTCGATGACCGCCCGGTTGACGTCGAGGCAGGACCGCGTCCACTCGGCCAGGCCGACGTCGGAACGGACCAGGCGGAAGTACCGGTCGTACTCCGCCGGCGTCGCCAGACCGGTCACCGCGTCGGGAACGCGGTGGTCGGCCGGAACGGCGACCGGTGCGATCAGGCCGTGGTCGGGATCCTCGACGGTCCCGTATCCGCCGCGGTAGAACGTCAACGGTCGGTGGCCGGGGTGCTGGACGCGGTGGTCGCGGACCCGGCCGATGACGACGACGTGATCGCCGGCGTCGAACCGCCGGTACAGGTCGCAGTCGAGGTAGGCCGTGGCGTCGGTGAGGATGGGCGCACCCGTGACGCCGTCGTGGAACCGGACGCCCTCCGTGCGCCGTTCGACGGGTCCGGCGAACCGGCGCGACAGCGGTTCCTGGTGCGCCGCGAGAATGTTGACGGCAAAGGGTCCCGCGTCGGTGAGGACCGGCCGGATCCGCGACGCGCGGTGGATGCAGAACAGCACGAGCGCGGGGTCGAGCGACACCGACGCGAACGAATTGGCGGTGACGCCGATCGGACCGTCCGGGCCCGCCGCCGTCACCACGGTGACCCCGGTGGTGAACAGGCCGAGCACGGCCCGAAGCGTTGCCTCGTTCATTCATCGCAGTGTTGTCCGCCGGCCGGGCACCGAAATCCGTAGAACTACGTAACGCGCTACCGAACCGTCCCGTCCGCCATGGCCAACGAACCCGGTGCGCAGCAAGCTGAAGGGGACCTCAGGAGGTATGGATGTCCCCCGAAGAAATCGTCGACGGCCAACTCGCCGCGTACAACGCCGGAGATCTCGACGCGTTCCTCGACCACTTCGTCGAGAACGTGCCGGTGCTGTCGTTCCCGTCGGGCGAGGAGCTGGCGGACCGGTCCGGCGCGGCCTTCCGGGAGCGCTTCCGGGCAGTGTTCGCCGACAGTCCCGGCGTGACGGCGACGCTCGTGACGCGGGTGGTCAAGGGGAACGTCGTGGTCGACCAGGAGAACATCACCAGCCCGGCCAGCGGCGAGGTCCGCACGGTGGTCGCCATGTACGAGGTGGGGCCGGCCAGGATCGAGCGGATGTGGTTCGTCGCCTGACGCGCGTCCCCTGTATATGTAAAGATGATCGTCAATCTTTCACGTGACACGGGGGTGTTCATGCGTATTTTGCGTGCCTTGGTGACGGTCGCCGTCACCGTCGCCGGTCTCCTGCCGGCGGTTCTCCTGCCGGCCACCGCGGCGTCGGCCGCCACCGTCAACCAGACGCTGCACGTCTGGACCTGGAACGTCGCCGGCCAGAAGCTGAACGGCGGCGCCACCGGCAACGGTCTCATCACCGTGCTGGGAAACTCGATCCGCAACCGCGGCACCGACCTCGCGGCGGTCAACGAGCTGTGCTGGAGCCAGTACAAGGCGATCCAGAAGAACCTGCGCGACTCCGGGTGGCCGCAGGACGTCGAGAACTTCTCCCGGTTCGAGGCGACGAACGCCACCGGTTGCTCCGGCGGCGAGCAGTACGGGATCGCGTTGTTCAGCAGGGCGCCGATGGGCACCGCGAACCGCATCACCCTGCCCGACGACGGCAGGGTGGAGAAGCGCAAGCTGTTGTGCGCGCCGCTGTCGGCCCGGCCACACCTGCGCTTCTGCACCACGCACATCACCACGCTGGACACGACGATCAACGGCGCGCCGATCAACGTCCAGCAACTCAACGCCGTCCGCGCTCAGCTCGAAGCCTGGAACGCCGCGGGCGACACCGTGGTGATCGCCGGTGACTTCAACGCCCAGCCGAACTACGTTCGCCTCGACAACTGGTACGCCCCGAGCGTCAGCACGCCGAACAACGCCGGCAACACCGGCGCGTACCGCGAACTCGACGACACCGACTCGCGCTGCGTCGGCTACGGCGAGAACACCCAGGACGCGGGCACCCCGGCCGGCCCGTGCGGCCCGGGCAAGAAGATCGACCTCATCTTCGCCCGCGAGAACCGCATCGTCGGCACCTACGACGGCGACTCCCTCTCCATCTCGACCGACTGCGGCGGACCGTGCTCCGACCACCGCATCGTGATCGGCACGGTGACCGTCGCCGTCACCACGTAACGGCACGGGCGGCCGACCCGGTACCGGGCCGGCCGCCCCACGGACTACTCGCCGCAGCGGCCGTCGAAGATGTCGGCCCTGCCGTCGCCGTCGAAGTCGCCGCCGACGTGCAGGGCCGACAGCGGGCACGCGCTGCGGGTCAGGTTCGTCCACGACGTCCGGCCGGCCGACGAGAACTGCCACTGGCCGCCGGTGGTCTGGAACACGTCGGTCTTTCCGTCGCCGTCGAAGTCGCCGAACCGCAGCGACCCGATCGCGGCGCCCGACGTCGCCAGCGGCGACCACACGCCGACCCCGCCCGACGAGAACCGCCACTGGCTGCCCGTCGTGGAGAAGATGTCGGCCTTCGCGTCGCCGTCGAAGTCGCCGAACCGGAGATCGGCCAGCGGCACGGCGGCCGAGTTCAGGTTGGCCCAGCCCGACCGGCCGCCGGACGAGTACCGCCACTGGTTGCCCGACATCGAGAAGACGTCCGTCCTCCCATCACCGTCGAAGTCGGCCAGCCGCAACGATTCCAGCGGCAGGCTCGACGTCGCCAGCGGCTGCCACGCGCCGGTTCCGCCGGACGAGAACTGCCACTGGTCGCCGGACACCGTGAACACGTCGGTGCCGGGGACGTCGTCGAAGTCGCCGAAGCGCACCTGCGACAGCCGCAGCCCGGAGAGCGCACCCGGCACCCAGCGGCCGGTGCCGCCGGACGAGTAGTACCAGCGGTAGCCGGTGGCGCGGAACACGTCGGTCTTTCCGTCGCCGTCGAAGTCGCCGAAGCCGACCTCGCTCGCGTCGTACGTGTAGCCGGCGAGCGGCGCGTAGGTCGCGGTGCCGCCGGACGACATCCGCCACCCGACCTTGCGCCCGGACGTGTGGCAGCTGCCCGTCGTGGTCCCGTAGGTGTTCGAACCGATGGACAGGTTCCCGGTGAAGTTCTTCTGCTGCACGGCCGCCGACGAACCGGAGTGCGCGAAGCAGTTGCCCGCCACGTACGCGCCGGTGAACGGCCGCCCCCGCACGACGAACCCGGGGTACGCCGTCGACCGGAAGCTGTTGTGCTTGATGTGCATGACGTCGCCGGCGTACGGCGACCCGTCGTCCAGCGCCTCGTTCTCGCCGTGCATGTCGAAGCTGTGCCCGACGGCGTTGTCGACCACGACGTTGTACCGGGCCTCGTACCGCTGGTTGCGGATGCCGCTGGCGGCGATCGC
Organism: Virgisporangium aurantiacum; assembly: GCF_016863635.1. Classification (GTDB taxonomy): domain Bacteria; phylum Actinomycetota; class Actinomycetes; order Mycobacteriales; family Micromonosporaceae; genus Virgisporangium; species Virgisporangium aurantiacum. The sequence continues at coordinate 169,079 of NZ_BOPG01000033.1, forward strand.
GTGGCGGTTCTGCGTGAACGTGTTGTTCTCGACGAGGGCGCTCGCGTCGTTCACGAGCACCACCCCGTACCCGAGGCCGGTCCGCCGGTTGTGGTGGATGTTGTTGTTGCGTACCAGTCCCTCGATGCTGTTGGTGAGGGACACGGCCGCATGCGACCAGCCGTACAGTTCGTTGTTGTCGACCAGCAGGTCCGACGCGTCGGTCGCTTTGATGCCGTCCGAGTTGTCGTACTGGTAGGCGCTGTCGCGGATCTCGCGGTCCGGCCCGCGCAGTCGGAGCCCGGTGACGCGCGCGCCGCTACCCGTGGTCACGAACTGCGCCCAGGTCTCCGACTGCCCGAGGTCGAGTTCGTCGTTGTAGAGCAGCGCTCCGAGTGCGCCGTTCTCGCCGCGGTTGCTCGCCAGCGTCACGCCCGCCGGGATGCGGATCGCCTTGGTGCCGGTGAGGTTGATGGACACCGACCCGTCGACGAACACCGTGTCGCCCGCGGCGGCCGCACCGAGCGCGGCGATCAACTCGTCCTTCGTGCGGACGGTGGTCGACGCCGCCTCCGCACCCGCCGGCGCGACACCGGCGATCCCTATGAGTACCGTTCCGACCACCATGACGCGCACGCGTCCCCGAAAGCCCCCGTTGAACACCTGTACGCCCTCCTATGTCCGGTTACCGTACGGAGGGCAGCATACTGATCTTCGTCGATGGAAGCCACAACGGTGCCGCTTCGGCCTGTGCGATCCACGGCACCAGCACGTCGAGATCGGCGACACTCACCCGACGAAGGCGGCGACCCCCTCGTACTCCGCCACCGCCGCCGCTCCGACGTACTCGTATTCGAGCAGCAGCAGGCCCTTCGGCGTCACCTCGTGGTTCGTGAGCCGGAGCCCGGCGGGGCCGCCGGGGCCGAGCAGCCGCCGCCCGGAACCGATCACCGTGGGCGCCACGGCGAGCCGGACCGTGTCGACGAGGCCGGCCGACAGCAGTGCGCCACCGAGGCGGGCGCTGCCGTGGATCTGCAGTTCGCGTCCCGGCTGCGCCTTCAGGGCTCCGACGGTGTCGACCGGGTCGCCGGCGAGCACGGTCGTCGGGTGCCACGATCCCGCGGTGAGGGTGTTGGTGACGACGTACTTCGGCAGCGTGTTCATCCGCTCGGTGTACGGGTCGTCGGTGATGGCGGGCCAGTCGCGGGCGAACGCCTCGTAGGTCCGCCGGCCCAGCAGGAGCCCGTCGGCCCGGTCGAGCCACTCGGACGTCCGCCGCACGAACACCTCGTCGATGTGCGGCACGAGCCAGCCGCCGCGGGCGAAGCCGTCGCTGGTGTCCTCGGTGGACGATCCGGGTCCCTGGCTCACGCCGTCCAATGACACGAACTCGCTCAGGACGATCTTCATCGCGCGTCCCCCTCGACCGTGGCCGCGAGTTGCGCGGTGACCGACCCCCAGCCGTCGGCGAAACCGAGCTTCTCGTGCAGGGCCCGCGCGGCCGGATCGCCGTGCCGGACGATGACGCGGTAGTCGGTGCCGTCCGGGTGGTCGCTCAGGACGACCTCGGCGGTCATGGCGATCGGCTGCGGGTTCGCCGGGCGCAGCGCGCTGTCGATCGCGTTGGTGATCACGATGCGGGCCAGCTCGTCGACGGCGATGAACGTCGCGTCCATGTGCGGGCCGAACCGGTCGCCGTCGTCGCTCATGCTGGTGACGAGCGCACCACCGGGCCGGGCCTCGAACCGCTCGACGCGGCAGCGGGCCGGTGCCGGCACCCACCACTTCTCGAAGCGTCCCGGGTCGGTCCAGGCCCGCCAGACGGCGGCGCGCGGGGCGCGGATGATCCGTTGTACGGCAAGGTCGAGATCGGGGTTCATTCTGATTTCTCCTCCATCAACAGGTTTTCGAGCCGGTCGGTGCGCTCTTCCCAGATGCGCCGCTCCTCCGCGAGCCAGTCGTCGACGACGGCGAGGCGCTCGCGGTTGAGGGCGCAGGTACGCACCCGGCCGGCCTTGGCCGTGCGGATCAGCCCGGCCGATTCGAGCATCCGGACGTGCTTCATGAACGACGGCAACGTCATCGGGAACGCGCGGGCGAGCTCGCCGACGCTGGTCGGCCCGCGACCGAGACGGCGGATGACGCCGCGCCGCGTCGGGTCGGCGAGGGCCACGAAGACGCCGTCCAGTTCGGCGGAATACTGTGCCACGGGGCTAAGTATTGCCGATGGCAACACTTAGCGCAAGAGCAAACTATTGGACCCGTGCCAGCGGCTTTACGTAGACCGATTGCGTAGATCTACCGACGGCATCGCGGGTCCGGATCGATTTGATGGGGCGGGGCACGGACATCGATCGGAATGGAGGATGGCGGATACCGCCAGGAAGTTGGCGCAGGACGCCCTCGAACAACTTCGGCGACGCAACCTCTAGCCGGTCGATCGTCCCAACGAGGAAGGAAAGAGCTACGTGAGAAAGAGACTGTTGGCCGGCATGACCGCCACCGTCATGGCCGTCGCGATGGGTGTGGTCGGCCCTGCTCGGCCGGCCAAGGCGGCCGTGCCGTACGTCCAGATCGCCATCGCCGTCGCCGGCGCCCTGTTCTCGGGGGGTGGTGACACCGCCGCACAGATCGAACGGGCCAAGCGGGAGATCATCGACGCGATCAACGCGGCCCGTACTGAGATCATCGGCCAGATCGACGCCATCGCCAGCGCCGAGGTGCGGGCCTGCACCGACGCGGCCACGACCAAGTTTCTCAATGTCGACCTGCTGGATCCGTTCAGCCTGGCCCTGTTCACCAACGACGCCGTCAACTGCGCCGCGCTGTCGAGCGCGTTCTTCGACGCCGTGCAGACCAAGGCCTCGGCCGACAGGATCGGCAATCTGCTCGGCATCATCTACTCCATCGCCATGGTGGGCTTCGCCAAGCTCGGCTTCCCCACGACGGACCTGCTCGACAGGCTGATCCGCAGCTACGACGCCGTGGTCGTCAAGCTCGCACCCACGTGTGTGGAGACCCGGTTCATCGAGCGCAGTGACAGTGGAAACCGGTTCCTCTACGAGCAGACCGACTACAACTGCACCGCGTACAACGGTGACACCGGCTACCGGTACGGCGTGAGGTACGCCAACGGCCGGGTGGTGCCGGTGGACCGTGCCGGAGCCGAGAACGAGGCGACCCGCAACACCAGCCGCGCCGTCGCGCAGCAGGCGCTGCCGACGCTGAGACAGCTGCGGGCCGGTGTCGCGTAGGGAATGTAGACCGTTCGGGAGACCGCGGCCGCCGACACCTCGGCGGTCGCGGTACCCGTCCGTCAGATGGTGTGTGTACCTCGACGAGCTGGACCGGTGCATTGGTGCCTACGCTCGGGCCGTATCGGCGCTGCGCGCCGACGAGTACGTCGATCCGGAGGCGCTGGCGGAGATCCTGCTGACGTACGCGAACGCGGTGCACGCCCGGCACTCCGTCACGGGCAACGCCGGCGACCTCGACCGGTCGATCGACCTCACCCTGGAGGCGGTACACCTCGCCGGCGAACCGGTGAACGTCGCGGCGTTGGGCCCGATCAGCGACCGGTACGTCGACCGCTACCGCGCCCGCGGGCGGGCCGAGGACTTCGCCGCCGCCGAGCGGACGTTGCGCACCGCGCTCGCGACGCCCGGTGCGGGCCTCGCCGAGCGGGCGTCGATCTGGCTGCGGCTCGGGCACGTCTACGCGGCCCGGTTCACGATGACCGCCGACCCGGCGGACCGGAACCGGTCGATCGAGACGCTCGGCGCCGGTTGGCGGGAGGGGTCGGGTCATCCGCCGCTCGGCCTGGCCTACGTCGACGCGCTCCTCGAGGCCGGGAGGTGCGACCCGGCAGTGGCGACCCTGGCCGCCATCGACATCGACGACCTGCCCGCCGACCTGCGATCGAACTACCGCGCGCTCCGCGCGATCGCGGTCGGGGCCGGTTAGGTGGGATCCCCCGCCTCGTCGGACGTGTCGAGCGCCCGGCGCCGCTCCTCGACGACCCGGTTGATGGTCGCCGGTGGCACGCCGGCGTCGAGCGCCTCGTCGCGGATCCGGCGGAGCTCGGCGAGGATGGCGCGCTGCATCCGCTCACGCTGTTCCGGCGTCAGCGGCACACCGGTCGACTCGCCCATCCGCCGAGGATAGCCGGGTCCGCGCAGGTCAGCGCCCCCGCAACCGGGCGAGGCCGGCGCGGGCGACGCCGGCCCGGCCGACGCGCACGGCAGCAGCCGGACGAGGCGGTCGTGCTGTTGGTGGGTGAGTCTCAGCACCATTGGTCGCGACCGGTCGGTCCGGAACAGGTGGTTGTGCACGATGTGCTGTTCATGACCCGGAACTGACGGACGGCGGGTGACGGCGGTCCTCCGAGTGGCCGGTAAGCCATCGTCCGTTATGCGACACCGTGACCCACGCCGACACGTCGATCTACCCGTGCCGGTGCATGGCCGACCAAAGGTGCTGTTCCGGTGTCCGAAGCGCTGTGTTTGTGCGGAGCGTCTCGCCGTAGCGGCGTGGATCCGGCAGGCTACGTCGTGTTACCGGAGTTGCTCGCGATCGTTGTTGATGTGAAGCGAATTCAGACAACATGAGGGGGATCGGTTGATGAAGCGCGTCGCAACGGCGGACCGGACTCCGCGGTCGGTGGTCGTTCCGCGGCAGTGGCCCGCAGGATCCGCCGGCGGGGGAGCGGTGGAGCACGTCCGCGCGTTGGCCCGGGCCGGCGAACTCGCCGCAACCGCCGCCGCGGCCACCGACGACGATCGCCGCCACCTGACCGCGGCGGTGTATCGGCTGACCTGGCCGGTGGTTTTCGAGCAGTTGACCCGGCGCATCGAGATACAACGCGGGCATCCGGCGTGTGCGACGTCGTTGCGGCGGATGGCCGCGGACTGTCTGGACAAGTTCGAGGACGACGTCGAGGCCGTCGTGTTCTATGTGCTCAAATACGCCACCATGGAGATTTCGGATCTGGAGGCCTGGACGTGCAGCCGGCTCACACCGGCCACCGTCGACGCGCACCGGCGCCGTCGTGGTGCGCGCGGCGCGTTGCAGCGTCCCCGGTTGCCGCGCTGGCTGGCCGACGCGCTGGGCCACGACCGCTGGCTGACCGAACTGGCGACGGAGATCCTGATCTGGGTCGGCGTCACCGCCACCGCCGGCACCTGCCTGTGGCCGTTGGATTCCTGGACGCAGCGCCGTGCGGTCACCACCGGCGACTGGCGCGGAGCCGACCAGGCGACCGTCGCGGCGGAGGTGGAGTACGTGCTGCGCGTCATGCGGCAGCGGCCGGCCTGGTACGCGTCCTATGTGGAGTGTCCGCTCGGGCACAAGCAGCCGTCGGTCCATTCCGCACCGCCCGGCGACGGCGGCCGTGGTGTCGAGCCCGCCCCGCTGGCGCTGGTCGAGCGGCACGAGGTCGAAGACGCGCGGCTGCGTGACCTGGCCGCCTCGGCCGTCGAGGCGATCGGCGCGCGCATCGCCGGCGGCGAACCGGCACCGGCGGCGGTGGTCGACGTCCTGACGGTGGCGTTCGGCGGCAGCGACGATCTCGACCTGCTGAACGCGGCCGGCGCGGACGCCGACACCGCCCTCACGCTCCTCGGCGATCCGCGGGTCGTCGAGCGGGTGGCCGCGGCGGTCCTGTCGATAGTCGAGGAGATCGCGGAGGAGGATGCGCATTGACATACGTCACTTAATCTCTACCCTGGAGGCGGGAGAGAGCGCTCTCTCAACCCTCCGCCGAAGGGTTAACCCCCATGCTCTACGCCCGTCCGAGACCGCTTCGCGCGGCAGCATTCACTCTTATCCTGCTCGGCAGCATCCTGACGACCACCGCCGCTCCGGTGGCCGCCGTGCCGGCTGCTTTGGCGGACACCAACATCTCCCAGGGCCGCACGGCCACCGCGTCGTCGACGGAGAACGGTGGCACGCCCGCCTCCGCCGCGGTCGACGGCAACACCGGCACCCGCTGGGCGAGCGCCTTCGCCGATCCGCAGTGGCTGCAGGTCGACCTCGCCGCCGCGGCCACGATCAGCCGGGTGGTCCTGACCTGGGAGGGCGCGTACGCCCGCGCCTTCACCGTGCAGACGTCGGCCAACGGAAGCAGTTGGACCACCGTCCACACGACGACCGCCGGAACCGGCGGCGTGCAGACCCTCACCGTCTCCGGCAGCGGGCGCTACGTGCGGGTGTACGGGACCCAGCGGGCCACCCAGTGGGGCTACTCGCTGTGGGAGTTCCAGGTGTTCGGCTCGTACACCGGGACACCGCCGCCGACCACTCCGCCGCCGTCCGGTCCGATCGTGCGGGTCTCCGAGTTCCTCGCCGACTGCCCGTTCAGCCACCGGCTGCCCGACGACCCGATCGTCTTCCCGAACCTGCCCGGCGCGTCGCACATGCACAGCTTCTTCGGCAGCCGGGTCACCGACGCGTACACCGAGCTGGCCGACCTCCAGGTGGGTGCGAGCAACTGCAACCCCTCGGTGGACACGTCGAGCTACTGGGTGCCGACGTTCTACGTCGACAACGTCCCGGTCGAGCCCACCATCACCACGTTCTACTACCTCGGTGAGGGCGTGCGGGACGACATCGTCGCGCAGACCCAACCGCTGCCGCTGGGGCTGCGCATCGTCGCCGGCAACGCCAAGGCCACCGGCCCGAACGAGTCCATCGCCCGCTGGTCGTGCCTGCACCACAACGAGGCCGGCGCGTCGAAGGACTTCCTCACCTGCCCGGCCGGCAGCATGATCGAGTCCTATCTGGACTTCCCGCAGTGCTGGAACGGCCGCGACCTCGACTCGGCCGACCACAAGAGCCACATGGCCTACCCGGTGAACGCGGCCTGCCCGTCGACACACCCGGTGGCGGTGCCTAAGCTGCGTCAGGTGTTGCGCTATCCGGCGAACGGCAACCCGGCCCGGTTCCGGTTGGCGTCCGGTGCCGGCTACACGATGCACGGCGACTTCTTCAACGCCTGGCCCGAGGCCGAGATGCTCCGCCGGGTCCAGAACTGCATCCGTCCGGTCATCAAGTGCGGCGCCAACGGATATCCGTGACCCGATCCCGGATCACCCTGGCCGCGCTGGTCGCGGCCGCGGTGACGCTACCGGCGCTGGCCGCCTTCCACCTCTGGCGGCCGGCGCCGTCGCCGCGCGCGGCCGCGTCGGCCAGCGCGGCGCCATCGCCGGGTCTTCGGGGGACGGACGCAGCATGGCTGTCGTTGATGATCGCCATGAACGAAAGCACCCTGATCCTGCTGGAGCGGGCGTCGACCCGCGTGACCGATCCGCACCTCGCCACGTTCGTGACGACGCTGGTGGCGTCGCACCGCGCCGAGCTGGCGGAGCTGCTCGGCATCGCCAACCGCCAGAACGTGCTGATCACCAACGAACACGAGGGTCACGAGCTGCCCGGGATCGTCACACCGGCCGACCTGGCCCGCATCGAGGCATCGGCCGGGACGGCCTTCGACGACGCCGTCCGCGAATGCCTCCGCGAACACCTGGAGCAGGGCGCCCGGCTGGCCGGCTCCGAACAACGCGCCGGCAAGGACGACGAGACCCGCCGGTTCGCCGTGCGCATCGAACAGGCCCGGAAGGCCGACCTCGCCCGCATGTGACTAGGACTTGTCCCGGCCCGGCGCGACCAGCTCACGCAGCACGGTGTCGAGCGGGGTCGGGCGGACGCCGAGTACCGCGTCGGTGGCGGTGGTGTCGAGGAGCTGCGGGTTCTCGGTGCTGTACAGCATCTCGACGAGCTCGCCGAGCACCGGCGTCGCCGCGGCCAGCCCGGTGAGCTCGTCGGCGTGGATGCGGCGCAGCTTCGGCGCGGGCGCGCCGGCCAGCTCCGCCAACCGGGTGGTCAGGGCGCGCACCGACAGCGTCGAGGTGACCGGCGCGTGCCAGGCCCGGCCCCATACCCGGTCGTCGCGGGTCGCGGCGACCAGGCTCCGGGCGACGTCTTCGGTGTACGCCCAGCTCTGCGGCGCGTCGAGGTCGCCGGGGTAGGCCGCGACGTCGCCGGCCAGCACCGGCCCGGGCACGAACAGCGTGTAGCCGCTCACCGCGCCGGCGCCCAGGAACGTGCCGGCCCGCACCTCGGTGACGCGGGCCCGGCCGGCGTCGTGCGCGCCGAGCGCGTCGAGCCACATGCGGGCGCGCACGCGTCCCTTCACGGTGGTCGCGGCCATCGGCAGCTCCTCGGTGAGCCGACCGGTGACCGCGCCGTACCCGTACACGTTGCCGAGCATCACGTAGCCGGCACCGGTGCGCTCGACGGCGGCGAGCAGGGCGGCGGCCATCGGCGGCACGTCGGTCGCCCACCGGTCGTAGGCGGGGATGGCGCAGTTGACGAGCGCGCGGGCACCCGCGGTCAGCTCGGTGAGCCGGTCGGCGTCGGTGATGTCGGCGGCGATCCGTTCCACCAGCGGATGGTCGGCCCCGCTGCCGCTGCGGGTGAGCTGCCGGACCCGTTCGCCGCTCTCGGCGAAGCGGCGGGCGGTGGCGAGGCCGGTGGCGCCGGCTCCGGTGACGACGACGAAGGACATGGTCCTCACGGTGCCGCCCGCCGACCGGTTACGGTAGTGGCCCGATTGCCAGACATCCGGAGGTTCCGGCCATGCACCGGATCGCGGTCGTCGCAGTGCCGCCGGTCACCACGTTCGACCTGTCGATCCCGGAACTCATCTTCGGCGCGGTCGAGGTCGGCGGCCGGCCCGCGTACGAGGTGCGCATCTGCACGGCGGAGCCCGGTGTGCTTCCGGGCAGCGGCAGCCTCGCGGTGATCGTCCACGATGGACTCGACGTCGTATCGGCGGCCGACACCGTCATGGTCACCGGAACCTCGGCGCGCGATGGCCTGGACCCGCGCGTGCCGGCCGCGCTCCGCGGCGCCGCCGCCGCCGGAAAGCGGATCGCGTCGATCTGCACCGGCGCGTTCGTGCTCGCCGCGGCGGGGCTGCTCGACGGTCGCCGGGCGACCACCTACTGGGCGCAGTCGGCCGACTTCCGGCGACGGTACCCGGCGGTGCGGCTCGAACCCGACGTGCTGTTCGTCGAGGACGGCCCGCTCCTGACGTCGGCGGGGCTCGCGGCCGGTATCGACCTGTGCCTGCACATGATCCGCGCCGACCACGGTGCCGCCGTGGCCAACGCGGTCGCGCGCCGCGCGGTGGTCGCGCCGGTGCGGCCGGGCGGCCAGGCCCAGTTCATCGAGACGCCGTTGCCGCCCGAACGCGGCACGTCGCTGGCCGGCACCCGGGCCTGGGTCCTCGGCCACCTCGACGACCCGCTGACCCTCACCGACCTGGCCCGGCACGCCCGCACCAGCGTGCGGACGCTGACCCGGCGCTTCCGCACCGAAACGGGCCTGAGTCCCCTCCAGTGGCTGCTGCACCAACGCATCGACCGCGCCCGCGAACTGCTGGAGGCGACCGACCTGCCGATGGACCTGGTGGCCCGGCGTAGCGGGCTCGGCAGCGCCGACTCGCTGCGGCAGCACGTGCTGCGCCGCACCGGCCTGACCCCGACGGCGTACCGGCGGTCGTTCACCCGAATGCCGGCCCGACCGGCGGCGCGGGAGCGCGGGTGACCGCTCTCAGCCGCGCAGTCGTGAGGTTTCGGCCACGTTCAGGGTCAGCTTCGAGGCCATCGCGATGGCTTCCAGGTCGCCGCGCAGCAGGGCGGCCGCGACGTCGGGCTTTCCGATCGAGACGAGCCGGGACGCGGCGACGCCGGCGAGTTCCGTGTCGCCGTCGATCAGCTTGCGGGCCATGCGGGCCTGGAGCACGTTCAGTTCGGCGAACGCCGACCGGTCGAGCGACGTGATGATCTCGCTGTCGAGCCGTCCCTGCAGGGCGAGGTCGGTCGCGACCGACCGGAGCCAGTCCGGCCACCAGCGGTAGGTGCCCAGCGCGCGTCCCGCCCGCACCGCCTGCTCCGGATCCTGGCCGCGCTTGAGGAGCTCGATGGTGAACGCGGTGTGCAATGTCGACGATCGCAGCGACGCGAAGATCGCGTGCAGCAGCTTGTCCATGCCGACGCTGGCCTCCGCGTCCGCCGCCGCGGCGCCGTACCGCTGGCGCATCAGGTGGCAGATCGCCCGGCTCTCGCGCACGCCCGGTTCGTCGTCCTGGCCCAGGTCGCGGCGCTTGATCAGCAGGGTCTCCAGCCGCTCGGTCACCTTGAGCGCGGCGGCCTGCAGCTCGGGCGTGGGCCGGATGAGCGACGACACGACCCGGGTCAGGGCCAGGTCGGCCTCGCGACGCAGCATGCGCTGCGGGATGCGGGGGAGGATCAGCTCGGCCAGCCGCTCCGTCGCGACGGCGGAGTCGAAGTCGCCGCAGTAGTGCAGCAGCCCGTCCCACCACTCCGGCGAATGCGGGTCGGGGTGGGTCATCGTGGTCATCGCCGCTTTCCAGGGGTGGTATTCGTCTGCTCGGCTGGCACATCGGCGGCGACCGCCGCGTCCTGAGACTTTTGTTGACTTGCCGGTTGTTAGCGATAACATCGATGGATGTCCCTATCGCGACGAGACTTCATGGTCCTCACCGGCCTCACTACGACGTTCAGCGCCGCCGCCGCCGTCGCCGGTACCCGGGAGGCGTCGGCGGCCAACTCCGCCTACGTGTTCGCGTACTTCACCGAGTCGCCCAACCAGACCGCCGCCAACTACGGCCTGCACCTCGCGGTGAGCACCGACGGGCTGAACTGGCAGCCGCTGAACCAGAACAACCCGGTGGTCACCCCCACGGCCGGCACGCTCGGCCTGCGCGACCCGTTCATCCTGCGCAAGCAGGACGGCACGTTCGTGATCCTGGCCACCGACCTCAACGGCACCGACTTCAGCCAGAACAACCAGTACCTGCACGTCTGGGACTCGACGAACCTGACGAGCTTCACCGGCTACCGCCGGGTCAGGATGCACGGCCTGAACACGCACACCTGGGCGCCGACGGCGTTCTGGGACCAGGCCCGGGGCCAGTACGGCATCGTGTACTCGGCCAACAACGGCGCCGACGTGTTCATGGTCAACTACACGTCGGACTTCCGGACGGTCACCACCAACCAGGTGTACTTCAGCCCCGGATTCGGGGTGCTCGACGGCGACGTCGTGGTCGACGGCTCGACGTTCTACCTCTACTACAAGAACCTCTCCACCGGCCTGCTGTACGGGGCCCGCTCCGGCACCGGCGCGCCGAACAGCTACACCACCTACACGAGCGGCCTGCGGCAGGGCAACCAGATGGAGGCGCCGCTGCTCATCAAGGACAACAGCGGCAGCGGATGGCGGTTGTGGGGCGACTCGTTCAGCCCCGTCAACAACGACTTCTACGCGTGGTCGACGTCGAACGTCGGCGCCAACTCGTGGACGGCGTTGAACCAGCGCACCTACACCCCGCCCATGAACGCCAAGCACGGCTCGATCGTCGGGATCACGAGCGCCGAGTACAGCGGCCTCACCGCGCGCTGGGGCCTGCCGAACTGGGTCCGCCTGAAGTCGTCGAACTTCCCGGACCGGTTCGTGCGGCACGCCAACAACCTGGGCCGCATCGACACCTACCCGATGGAGCCGTACCAGGACCAGATGTGGCGGATGGTGGCCGGCCTGGCCGACGGGGCCGGCGTGTCGTTCCAGTCGGTCAACTACCCGACCCGCTACCTGCGCCACTACAACTACGAGATCCGCCTCGACGTCAACGACAACACCGCCGCGTTCCGCGCCGACGCCACGTTCTCCCGCGTCGCCGGTCTCAGCGACTCGACGTGGTCGTCGTTCCGCTCCTACAACGTCGCCGACCGCTACCTGCGGCACTCGAACTACGTGCTGCGGATCGACCCGATCAGCACCGCCACCGACCGCGAGGACGCGACGTTCCGCGTGACGTCCTGAAACCGGGAACAGATCCGCCCCCGTCGGTGAATAAGAAATGGAGGATCACCGATATCGGGGAGAGTTGATGATTGGACGTAGGTTCGTGGCGCGGGCCACGGCCGCGGCGGTGCTGGCCGCCACGGCCGTCACCGCGGCCGTCGCCACCGCGGCGCCACCCGGAAGCGCCGGGCCGCCCGCCGTTCCGCCCGGCGCGCAGGGGTCATGGGTCACGCTCATCACGGGGGACCGGGTGCTCGTCGGCGCCGCTGACTTCGTCGAGCCGGTGCGGCGGGCGCGGCCGGCGCAGTTCCAGCGGTTCACCCGGCACGGCGACCGGTACGTCGTGCCGTCCGACGCGGGCCTGCTGGTGCACGCCGGCAAGCTCGACCTGGAACTGTTCAACGTCACCGGCCTCGTGCGGCAGGGCTACGACGACGCGCGGGTCCCGACGGTGCCGCTGCTCGTCAAGTATTCGGGTGCCGCCAAAGCGGCGCCGGGCGGTGCGGCCGTGCGGCGGGCGCTTCCGGGCGTGCGGATGGCCGCCGTCGACGCGAAGAAATCCGGCGCCGGACGGATGCTGACGGACCTTTCCGGGGTCGAACGCGTCTGGCTGAACGCCAAGGCCCGGGTGACGCTCGACGAGAGCGTCACGCGGATCGGCGCACCGGCGGCCTGGGCGAAGGGCGTCACCGGCACGGGAGTGACGGTCGCGGTGCTCGACACCGGCATCGACACCGACCACCCCGACCTCACCGGCCGGGTCACCGCGTCGCGCGACTTCTCCGGCAAGGGCAACGTCGAGGACGGCAACGGGCACGGCACCCACGTCGCGTCGACGGTGGCCGGGTCGGGCGCCGCGTCCGGCGGGAAGTACCGGGGCGTGGCGCCCGACGCGTCGCTCGCCGTGGGCAAGGTGCTCGACGACACCGGCTTCGGAACCTTCGACGCGATCATCGCCGGTATGCAGTGGGCGGCCGCCGAGGTGCACGCCGACGTGGTGAACCTGAGCCTCGGCGGGTACGGCAGCGACGGCACCGACCCGGTGTCGGCGGCCGTCGACGAGTTGACCCGGCAGTACGGCACGCTGTTCGTCGCCGCCGCGGGCAACGACGGCGCCGACGAGTGGGTCTCCACCCCGGCCGCCGCCACGTCGGCGCTGGCCGTCGGTAGCGTCAGCAAGACCGACGTGCTGAGCGGGTTCTCCAACCGCGGTCCGCGCATCGGCGACGGCGCGGTCAAGCCGGAGATCGCGGCGCCCGGCGAGGGCATCGTGGCGGCCGCGCCGGCGGGTGTTCCGCCGCTGGGCGAACCGATCGGCGACGCGTACCAGCGCCTCGACGGCACGTCGATGGCGACGCCGCACGTGGCCGGTTCGGCCGCCCTGCTGGTCCAACAGCACACCGACTGGGCACCCGCCCAGCTGAAGGACGCGTTGATGAGCACCGCCGTCGAGGTCGCGGATGCCGGTCCCTACGCGGTGGGCACCGGTCGGGTGGACGTGGGCCGGGCGACCGGCCAACCGGTCACCGCCACCGGCAGCGTCTCGACGTACCTGAGGTGGCCCAACCTCGGCACCTCGCGCACGCAGCCGGTCACCTGGCGGAACACCGGATCCGCGCCGGTGACGCTGACCCTCGCCGCGTCGGTGACGCGCCGCGACGGGGCGCCGGCACCGGCGGAGACGCTGCGGCTCTCGGCCACCACCGTCACCGTGCCCGCGGGCGGAACGTCCACTGTGGACGTCACGGCGTCCGCTGTGGACGGTGCGGCCGGCACCTACGGCGGGGTGCTCGTCGCGCGCGACGCGGGCGGCGGCGTGGTCACCCGCACCGCCCTGTCGGTGCTCCAGGAGGAGGAGCTGTACGACCTGACGGTCAGCCTGATCAACCGGGACGGCGTGGCGGCGGCCGAGGGCGACTTCCCGAGCGTCACCATCTTCGACCTCGACGACGGAGACTTCTTCTACTGGGGCCTGTCCGGCACGGTACGGCTGCCCGCCGGGCGGTACGCCGTCCACACGACGATCGAGACGCCGCGGGCCGGGCAGGAGTCGTCGTTCAGCTTCATCAGCCACCCGGAGCTGGTCCTCGACCGGAACGTCGCGCAGACGTTCGACGCCCGCGACGGCAACCCGGTGTCGATCACCGTCGACAACCCGGCCGCGCGGGGCGGGTCGTACATGACCCAGGTGACGAGCCGCATCAGCGACTGCGACTGCGTGCACGGCGTCAGCTTCTCGCTCGATCCGCGGTTCGACACGGTGTACGCGGCGACGGTGCCCGGCACCGGCTCGCCCACCTACACGTTCGGGCAGGCGCGCCGGGCGCTGGAGCCGGAGCTCGAACTGTTCGCCGACGACGGCCAACCGTTCGAGGTCGCCACCGGCTGGCTGAGCGGATCGCCGACACCGGCGGAGGCCGCGACCCTGCCGATGGTCTACGGCGGGCAGGCCAGGCCGGAGGACCTGGCCGGTATCGACGCCACGGGGAAGATCGTGCTCGCCGAGCTGCCCGGTGACCTGACGTACGAGGAGGTGTACCGGCGGACGGCGAACATCCGGGCGGCGGGCGCGCGGCTGGCGTTCGTCACCGTCCAATCGTCTTTTGCGACCCGGGCCGGAGCCGAGCCGGAGCCGGCACCGGCGCTGCCGACGCTGCGCGGTTTCGGCCGGACCGCGGCGCGGTTGGCGGCCCTGGTGAAGAGCGGCCAGACGACCGTGCGGTACGCGAGCCGGCCGGCGTCGTCGCTCCGGTACGAACTCGCGTACGGGGTGCGGGGGCAGCTGACCACGGCGCAGGAGCACCGGCCGCGGACGAAGGATCTCGCCGCGGTGCGCACGGCGTACCACGACAACGTGGCCGGTGCCGTGCGGTACGTCGTCGCGTCCGTCGACTACCTCGACACCCAACTCGGTGGCGGCTGGTCTGCGCCGGTGCTCGCCGGGCGGGAGACCGTCGAGTACTTCACCCCCGGAACGTGGCGGCTGTCGTCGGGCGGGTACTGGGGTCCGCGGGACTCGATGGGCGAGACGATCGACCTGGCGGCCCGGCGCACGTACCGGATCACCTGGAACAAGGCGGTCGCCGGCCCGGTGTTCCCCGGCACCGTGCGCACGCGCGCGGGCGAACGGCCGTGGGTGTGGCGGGACAGCGACGCGATCGACGTGATCCTGCCCCTCTACGGCGACGCGGCCGGCCACCCACGCGTCCCGTTCCCCGAGGACGGGACCGACACCGGTTCGATCAGCCTCTACCGCGACGGCGCGTTGGTGGGCACCGTTCCGGCGCCCGACCAGGCCCGGTTCGAGGTACCGCCCGGGCCCGGCACGTACCGGCTGGTGGCGGAGACCAACCGCGCGGTGGACTGGTGGCCACAGTGGACGACGGTGTCGGCGGCGTGGACGTTCCGCTCGTCGGCGGCCGGCAACGGCAAACCCCTGCCGCTGCTGACCGCCCGCTTCACCCCCGACGTCGACGTCCGCAACCGGGCACCGGGCGGCTGCCCGTTCACGATCCCGGTGCAGACGTCGTCGGCGGTGAAGACGGTGACCGTCGACGTCTCCTACGACGACGGCCGCACGTGGCACCGGGCGGCGGTGCGCGGCTCCGGTGACCGGTGGACGGCGTCGGTCTTCCACCCGAGGTCCGGTCAGGTCTCGCTGCGGGCGACGGCGGTCGACGCCGCCGGCAACCGCGTCGAGCAGACGGTGCTACGGGCGTACACGATCGCCTGATCGGTCGGGGCGGCCCTCGGTTCACGAGGGCCGCCCCTCCGCCGGGCGGCTACCGCCAGGTGCTGGTCAGCGTCACGGCGGTGGTGGGTGTGTAGGTGCGGTTGGCGCCGGCCTCCCAGGTGACGGTGCCGTTCGGGTCCTTCTTGATGAGTTTGTATTCGATCGGCTGCCCGGTCGGTAGGGCGACCGTCGCCTTCCAGACGGGGTAGTCGGCGGCCGAGAGGGGCACGGCGTTCGCCGGATTCCACGAACCGAGTTCCGGGGTGGATCCGGCCACGAACACGTTCTGGCCGAACCATGTCGTCACGGTGGCGTGGAACGAGACGGCGACCGTGCCGCCGGGCGGGTTCGACGGGCCACCCGTGGTGCGCGCGTTCACGTGGAGCGCGACGCCGCGGTTGGCCGGGATCGTCGTGGTGAAACTTCCGCCGGACACCGCGATCACGCCGCCGGTGCAGGTGTTGTTGACGAACGTGCCGCGCGCGACGTTGCAGTAGTTGCCGTCCGGAAGGCTCGTGGCGAACGTGCGGGTCCACGCGCTGTCGGTGGCGTTGAAGGCGGCGTAGCCGCGGCTGCCGCGGGCGAACGCGAGGCGCCCGTTGCCGTCGGTCACCTGGTTCGCGATTCCGGTGCCGTCGGTGGCGTTGCGGAAGCTGGGCATGCCGGCGACCTGCTCGTTGCGGTGCTCGCAGATCCACTGCGTGCCGCAACTGGCGGCGTTCGTGGTGCCGTTCGACGAACTCGGCGGCCCCTGTGCATTCTGGCTGAACGCATAGCTCGACATGAGCTGCGGCGTGCCGTACGGATGGGCCATCATGAACGCGTCGGCGAGGTAGTAGCGGTCGCCGTTCTTGTAGGTGAGCGTCGGCGTCGACCGTTGGGTGTCGTGGTTGTCGACGAACACGACGGCCTGGCCGCCGGTGAGCCCGCCGTAGTTCTGCAGGTTGGCGAACTGCGCGATGTTGCCGCCCTGGAAGCCCGAGGACACGGCCCGCTGGTAGTCGAAGTTGGTGACCTTGCCCAGCGGCGCGTACGCGGTGTACGGAATGGTGCCGTCGCCGTACACCTCGTGGAAGATATCGGGACGCCCACCGAACTCGGGCACGTCGTGCAGCCGCGAGATGATGTCGGCGAGGTGCGCCTCCTGCACGTGCTTGGCGGCGTCCACCCGGAACCCGGCGACCCCGAGGTCGATCACGGAGTTCATGTACTTCGCTATCTTGCGGCGCACCTCCGGGTCGCCGGTGTTGAGGTCGGCGAGGTTCAGCAGTTCGCAGTCCTGCACCTCGGCCTTGTTGCCCCAGTTGCTGATCGCCGTGTAGCACGGGCCGAAGTCGGCGTACACGTAGCGGTCGCCGGAGCCGTCGTTGAACAGGTTCGGGTAGTCGTACTTGGTGTAGGGCGTACCCGCGCTACCCGGGCCGTTGCCGGCGGAGGCGGTGCCGGTCATGTGGTTCAGCACGACGTCCACATAGATCTTGACCCCGACGGCCCGGCAGCGCTGGATCATGTTGACGAACTCGGCGCGGGTTCCGCGCCGCGTCTGGTCGAGGCGGTAGGAGACGGGCTGGTAGTCCTGCCACCACGGGTAGGTGGCGCCTTCGGCGCTGGGCAGCACCACGTGCTCCTGCGGCGGCGACACCTGCACGCCGCCCCAGCCGTTGGGGCCGAGGGTGGTTTCGCACTCGCTCGCGATGGACGCCCACCGCCACTGGAAGAGATGGACGATCGACGTTCCGTTGGCGGTCGCGGCCCGCGCGGGCGTCGCGGTGGTGGCGGCGACAAGACCATAGGAGAGGACGAGGAGGGTGACGGCTGCCGCTGCCCAGGCGACAGCCCTTCTACGGATCGGCATGGCGGACTCCGAAGACAGGCGGGACAAGGCGGGAGGCCCCCGAAGAAAGTTGTTGCAAGATCTGCAACCTCTTTCAACCCCATGCCGAATCTAGCAACGTAAATACGTGCCGTGAACCCCCAAAGCCGAACACATTCACGCCAATGCCCGTGCGCCCCCTGAAAGAGGTTTCAGTCACTTCTCAGCCGCTCGCAGCCCGCCCGCAGGCAGCACGCGTCGATCTTGCAGTTGTGTCCGCTCAGAGACGGGGCAAAATACCGCGAAAGGGCGGGCACAACTGCAAGATCGACTTGGGTCTGGGGGCGGTCTATGCGGGGATGGAGCGGGGGCGTTGCGTGGACGGGCGTGCGGCGGCCGTCGAGGAGCGGACGATCAGGTCGGGGCGGTAGACGAACTCCGACCGCGGGGCGGCGTGGCCGTTGATCTCGTCGATCAGCGTGTTGACCGCGGCGACCGACATCGGGGAGACGGGTTGGCGGACCGTGGTCAGCGGGGGGTCGGTGAACGCGATCAACGGCGAGTCGTCGAAGCCGATCACGGACAGGTCGCCGGGAACGGTCAGACCTCGTTGGCGGGCGGCCCGGATCGCGCCCAGCGCCATGAGGTCTGACCCGCACACGATGCCGGTGACGCCGTCGTCGAGGAGGCGGGCCGCGGCGGCCTCGCCGCCCTCGACGCCGAACAGGGTGAGGGCGGTCATCGCGTCGAGTTCGTGGTCGGTGGCGTCGAGCAGACGGCGCATCGCGCCGCGGTAACCGGCGATCTTGCGTTGCACGGGGAGGAACCGTTCCGGGCCGGTGACCAGCCCGATCTTCTGATGGCCGAGCGCCACCAGGTGCGACACCGCGAGGTCGCCGGCCTCCCGGTCGTCGCAGGAGATGAACGGGGCCTCGATGCCCGGCATGTAGCCGTTGATCAGGACGATCGGCAGCGGGCGGCCGACCAGCTTGCGGTACCGCGCCGGGTCGGACGTGGTGTCGGCGTGCAGGCCCGACACGAAGATTATCCCGGAGACCTGCCGGTCGAGCAGCAGTTCGACGTACTCGTCCTCGGTGACGCCGCCCGGGGTCTGCGTGCACAGCACCGGCGTGTAGCCGCGGTGGGCCAGCGCCGACTCGATCGTCTGGGCGAACGCGGGGAAGATCGGGTTCTCCAGTTCGGGCACGACCAGCCCGACCAGTCCGGCGCTGCGCTTGCGCAGCCGCTCCGGCCGTTCATAGCCGAGGACGTCGAGCGCGGTGAGCACCGCCTGGCGCTTGTCGGGCGAGACGCCCGGCCGGTCGTTGAGGACCCGCGACACGGTGGCCTCGCTGACGTCGGCCTGCTGGGCGATGTCGGACAACCGTGCGCGCATAGTCCGGATGCTAACTGACTGAAAATCCAGGATCTTGACAGTCGCCGATGTCTGCGCGGAGTCTGTTTACCAGCCAGTAGCTTCCGGCAGCCGCCCGGTAGAAAGCCTCCCGCCGCCCAAGGGGGTACCCATGCGTCGTCGCCTTGCCAGGTCCACCGTCCTCGTACTGCTCGCACCCGTCGCCGCCGTCGTCGCCGCAAGCAGCCCGGCCGCCGCCGCCCCGATCACCGCCGCATCCGAGGCGCTCGACGGCGCCTGTGTCGCGCTCCGCGTCTTCGACGGCAACAACTCCGTCGGATACGTCGTGCGCGACGGCGACGGTTACAAATTCTCCGGGACGGCCACCGCCGCCACGCCGGTGCGCCTCGAAGCCACCCAGCTCAACCGGTACGAGCTTCTCGACAACCGGGGCCAGCCGCTGTACCAGAGCATCGTCGGCTTCATCCTGGCCGGCGGAGCGTACGGCGACCGCGCCGATTACACCGTCGCCAAGTCCGGGAGCCGGTACAAGTTCACCGCCACGGCCACCGGCCAGGCCATGGGGTCGTTCCTGTGGCGCCTCGGCTCCGGGAACTCGAACAACTCGGTCGAGCTCACGACGTCCAATAACTGTTTTTCCCAGCCCGACATCGCCACCGCCGTGAGCGGCACCGCGGCGCCCGGCGTCGACAGCGCCGGCCGCCTCGTGGGGACGATCGACGCGCACGCCCACATCACCGCCGGCGCCGCCTTCGGTGGCCAGCTGCACTGCGGCGACGCGTGGGCGTCCGGCGGCGTCGAGGTGGCGCTGAAGGGATGCTCGACGCACCAGAGCCTGAACCTCGGCGCGCTGTTCGAGGCGATCGTCGGCGGAACCGACGCGGTCGACTCGCGCGAAGACGGCTGGCCGACGTTCGGCGACTGGCCGCAGCCCAACTCGTTGCTGCACGAGCAGTCGTACTACCGGGGGATCGAGCGGTCCTGGCGGTCGGGCCAGCGGGTGATGAACGCGCTGCTGGTCGCGAACCGCGTCATCTGCGAGCTGTTCCCGTACCGCGACACGTCGTGCGACGAGATGGAACAGCTCCGCGCGCAGTCCCGGTACCTCACCTCGATGCAGGACTACATCGACGCGCAGAGCGGCGGCGCCGGCAAGGGCTGGTTCCGCATCGCCACCACCCCGGCGCAGGTTCGAAGCATTGCGGCGCAGGGGAAGCTCGCGGTGATCGTCGGGGTCGAGAACTCCGAGCTGTTCGGCTGCCGCGAAGGCGCGTCCGGTTGCACCACCGCGGCGATCGACGCGGGTCTCAACGAACTGCAGGCGATGGGCGTCTCGGGCATCTACCCGGTGCACAAGTTCGACAACGCGTTCGGCGGCACGAGGTTCGACTCCGGTACGCAGGGCGCCGCGGTGAACGTCGGGCAGTTGCTGAGCACCGGGCACTGGTGGCAGGCGACGTCGTGCACCGGGCCGTCGGACAACGAGCAGCCGATCACGAGTGACGACATCGCGCGGCTGCTCGGGCTCGGCGGGATCAACCTGCCGCCCGGCACGATCCTCCCGGTCTACCCGAGCGGGAAGATCTGCAACATCCGCGGCCTCACCGACCTCGGCCGCTACCTGGTCCAGAAGATGATGGACCGCGGCATGGTCATCCACATCGACCACATGAGCGTGAAGACGGCGCAGGCCGTGCTCGACATGGCCGACGCGGCCGACTACCCGGGCCTGGCCTCCGCGCACTCCTGGTCGGACCCGACGCTCATCAACCGGATGATCGGGCTCGGCGGCTTCGTGGCCACCATCGCCGAGAAGCCCGGTGACTTCGTCGCCGAGTGGCGGGCCAACCGGTCGTCGTCCAACGGCGGTTCGATGACGGGCTACGGCTTCGGCAGCGACGTCAACGGGTTCCACCTCCAGCCGGAACCGCGCACCGGCGCCCCGCTGGCGTACCCGTTCACCGCGCTCAACGGCACCACCGTGAGCCGGCAGACGTTCGGGTCGCGCACGTTCGACCTGAACACCGACGGCGTCGCCCAGTACGGCCTCTACGCCGACTGGTCCGTCGACCTCGTCGGACAGGCGGGCGGCGACGGTGCGGCGCTGCGGCAGCAGCTGATGAGCGGCGCCGAGGCGTACACGAGGATGTGGGAGCTGGCCCGGGCCTGAGCCGCACGTTGAGCGAGGCCGCCCCAACCGGGGCGGCCTCGCACCGGCGTCTAGCGGGGTGGCGGGATCTCGTACCAGCCGGTGCCGTCGTACACCTGCGTCGTTTTCTCGCTGTCGGTCCCGTAGGCCAGCCCACGCCCGAGACCCCCCGACGAGGGCCTCGAGAGGGGGATCGTCGCCGGCCCGGTGAAGGTCTTGCCGCGGTCCGTGCTGACCCACCCGTCCATTCCGGCGAGCACGCCGGCGAGCACGATCAGTTCTCCCGTCGCGGTCTGCGTGACGCCGATGGGCGACTCCATCGGCAGCGTGCGCCAGGTCCAGTCCTGCCCGCCGTTGTCGGTGCGGTAGAGGTCCATGCCTGTGCTCGTCAACCTCTCGAAGTAGGCCTTGCGCGGCCCGGTGGGTACGAGGTTCCCGCCATGCTTCAGGGGCAGGTCGAACGGTTCCGACCAGGTGCGCCCCCGGTCGTTGCTGCGCGCGGCCCGCAGCTTGCGGCCCGAGTTCGGCGTCTCCTTCTCGACCACCCAGATGGTGTCCGGGTCGGCCCAGTCCGCCTCGCGGTACTGCTTGAACGGCGGGTCCGTGCGGAGTGTCAGCAACCCGCCGGTGTCGGGGTCGACCGCACGGGGCCGGTCGCATCCCGACTCACATTCCAGCGTCGTATCCGGCCGACCCGGCGGGAACGCGCCGACCTCACGGTCGGCGGGCGCGGGGGTCCAGGTGCGGCCGGCGTCGGTGGTGAACCAGCCGCGGCCCGCGATCGCGACCCGGTAGGTGGCGGCATCGAGGACCGTCTGCTCGAACGGCACATCGGTGCTGGGATTGCAGTCCGCCAGCGGCGGCGGGCCGCCGGGAGTGGTCCAGGTGCGGCCGGAGTCGGTGGTGAGTTGAACCACGACGGCGCAACCGGTCTGGCCGAATGAGACGGCGGTTGTGCGGTCGAGCACGGTCATGAACCGGTGGAACCGGGGCGGGCTGGGCAGGGGCGGGCTCGTGTACGTCTGCGTCGGGCGCGGCTGGGGAAGGTCGGTGATGGCCGGCGGCTCCGGATGTCCCGAGCCCAACGGGAGCGCCAGCGTCGCGGCGGCCACCGTCGAAGCGACGGCCGCGGCGCCGGTCACCCACCGCCGGCGCTTCCGCCGGCGCGCGGTCCGGGCCAGGTCGGCCAAGGGCGGTGGACGCAGGTGCGCGGCCACGACCTCGGGATCGAGCGGGGTGAGCGTCATGCCGGCTCCCTCTCTTTCAGGTGACCCGCGAGCGCGGCCCGCCCCCGCGACAGGCGCGACTTGACCGTCCCCACCGAGACGTCGAGCGTGCGGGCCACCTCCTCCACGGGCAGGTCGGCCAGGTAGTGCAGCGCGATGGCGTCGCGCTGGGCCCGGGGCAGCCGGCGCAGCGCGGTCATCAGCATCACGTGGTCGGGCGACAGGTCCGGCACCACGGCCGGCGGCCCCTGGCGGCGCAGCACGGTGTCGAACAACCGGCGCCGCCGGTGCCGGGTCCGGGCCACGTTGACCGCGACCCGCCGCAGCCACGACTCCGGGTTCTCGAGCGCGGCGGCCCGGCGCGGGTCGCCCAGGAGCCGGACGAACGCCTCCTGCACCGCTTCCTGGGCTTCGCCGAGATCACCGGTGACCGCGTACAACTGCACGACGAGCCGCCGGTAGCTGCTGGCGTAGATCTCGGCCACCTGAGCCGGTGGATCCATCGGTCGCTCCCTCCGTCACCACATCCCACTCGCGGGAGCGGCAGAAGGTTCCCGGAAGGTTCCGGGAACGCCAAGGGAGAGCGAGGCAGGGGTCCCGCACGACGTCGCGAACGCCCGATTGCCTGGCTGAGCCGGTTATCGACGGCTCATTGTCCGCCAGGCAACAGGCCCCCGTTGCGCACGACGCCGACGGGACCCGGGGTACGGCCCGATCCGGGGCGGTCCCCGACGACTACGGTGGCGGACAGTGACGTCGCCGCCCAGGGTTTTCATCGGCACTTGGTCGGCACTTCGGCGTCGCCGAGGGAGGTGGCCGTGTTTGGTGACGTGGTCCGGGGGGAGCGGCGGCGGCTCGGCCTGTCGCAGGAGGAGCTCGCCGAGCGGACCGGCATCGGCGTGCGCAGCATCGGGAAGATCGAGGCCGGGCGGATCGCGAACCCCCGGCCGGCCACCGTGCGGCGGCTGGCCGACGCGTTCGGGCTCACCGGCGACGAGCGGGACCGGTTCTGCTCCGCCGCCACCGTCACCGCCGATGCGACCCCCGCGGCCGGCGCGCCGGCCACCGCGACCAGGATCCCGCCGGCCCGGCGGGTGACGCCGGCCCAACTGCCGGCCGACGTCGCCCGGTTCACCGGCCGGCAGGCCCAGCTCGACCGGCTCACCGCCGCGCTCGACGCAGCGGCCGGCGCCAACGCAGCGGCGGCCGGCACGGCCGCCGCCAACGAAGGCTCAGCGGCCGGCACGGCCGGCGCCGACCAAGGTGCCGCCGACCGGCACCCGGCCGCCGTGGTGATCAGCGCGATCGCCGGAACCGCCGGCATCGGCAAGACGGCGCTCGCGGTCCACTGGGCGCACCGGGTCCGCCACCGGTTTCCGGACGGCCAGCTCTACGTGAACCTGCGCGGGTTCCACCCCAGCGGCGTCGTGATGGACCCGGCCCAGGCGATCCGGGCGCTGCTGGAGGCGCTCGACGTCCCCCGTCCGCGGATACCGGCCGACCTCGATGCGCAGGCCGCGCTGTACCGCAGCGAACTCGCCGACCGGCGGATGCTCGTGGTGATCGACAACGCCCGCGACGCCGAGCAGGTCCGCCCCTTGCTGCCGGGTGCGCCCGGGTGCTTCGTGCTGGTGACCAGTCGCAGCCAGCTGACCAGCCTGGTCGCCGTCGAGGGCGCCCACCCGCTGACCCTCGACCTGCTCACCGAGGGTGAGGCGGAGCAACTGCTGGCGAGCCGGCTCGGTGCCGACCGCCTGGCCGCCGAACCGGGCGCGGTCGCCGAGATCGTGACGCGGTGCGCCCGCCTGCCGCTGGCCCTGGCCATCGTCGCCGCGCGGGCGGCGACCAATCCGCAGTTCCCGCTGCGGGCCATCGCCGACGAGCTGCGCGGGCTCGACGCGCTCGCCGACGAGGACCCGTCGGGCGACATCCGGGCGGTGTTCTCCTGGTCGGTCGCCACGCTGACCCCGGCGGCGGCGCGGATGTTCCGGCTGCTGGGGCTGCACCCGGGTCCCGACATCTCCGCGGCGGCGGCCGCGAGCCTGGCCGGCGAGCGGCACGTACGGCCGATGCTCGCCGAGCTGACCCGCGCGCACCTGGTCGTCGAGGCCGTGCCGGGCCGGTACACGCTGCACGACCTGCTCCGCGCGTACGCCGCGGAACTGGCGACGAACGAGGAGTCCGAGGTCGAGCGGCACGCGGCGGCGCTGCGGATGTTCGACCACTACGTGCACACGGCCCACGCCGCCGACCGCCTGGTCGACCCGCACCGCGACGCCAGCGCACCGCCGGCACCCGCGAACGGGGTGACGCCGGAGCCGTTGGCCGACCACCAGCAGGCGCTGGCCTGGTTCACCGCCGAGCAGGTCGTGCTCTACAACGCCGTGCGGCACGCCGCCGCGTCCGGGTTCGACGCGCACGCCTGCCAGCTGGCCCGCCGGACCGCCGAGTTCCTCGACCGGCGCGGGCACTGGCGCGACTCGGTCGAGACGCAGCACGTCGCGCTGGCGGCCGCGCGGCGACTCGGTGACCTGCCGGCGCAGGCCGAGACGCACCGGGTGCTGGCCCGGGCGCACACCCGGCTGGGCGACTACGACGATGCGCACGTCCACTACCGGCTCGCCCTCGACGTCTACACCGCGGCCGGCGACGAGGCCGGCCAGGCGCATACGCACAACAGCATCGCCGACGTGTGTGAGCGCCAGGACCGCTACCAGGATGCGCTCGACCACGCCCGGATGGCCCTCGACCTGCACCGCGGCCTGGGTCACCGGCGCGGGGAGGCGGCGGCGCTGAACGCCGTCGGCTGGTACCAGGCCCAGCTCGGCGACCACCGGCCCGCGCTGGAGTCGTGCGAACAGGCCCTGCGGCTGCTGGAAGAGCTGGGGGACCGGTACGGGCAGGCCGCCACGTCGGACAGCCTCGGGTACGTGCACGACCGGCTCGGCCACCACGACCGGGCGCTCGACTGCTACCGGCACTCGCTCGAGCTGTTCCGCGATCTCGGCGACCGGTACTGGGAGGCCACCCTGCTCACCCGCATCGGCGAGACGCACCGCGCGATGGGTGACACCGACGCGGCCCGCGCGGACTGGCAGCACGCGCTGACGATCCTCGACGACCTGGCCCACCCGGACGCCGAACAGGTCCGGGTGGGCCTCCAGAAACTGGACGACCGCCTTTAAGGCAGGTCGCCGATGTTGTCGACGATGCCGCCCCGGCCGCGGACCTGCAGCCGGAACACGTCACCGGCCTTGATGTGCCGCGTCGCGTCGAGCGACTCGGCGACGTGGTCGGCGAAGGCCACCAGGCGCTCGCCGATCATGGCGTACGTCGTCGGGTCGAACAGCATGTCCTGCCTGAGGTAGTCCTCCTGGTGGAAGGTCAGCGCGATCGCCGGGCGCCCGTCGAGGTTGGCGGCGTCCGGGTCGATCTGGACGCCGGGTTGGCGGGCCAGCCACCGGTAGATCGCCGCCTCGACGACCGGCGGCAGGACGCAGTACATGAGCAGCGCCTCGACATTGGCGTCGACCGACTTCGGCGCGATCTTCCACGCGTCGAACTTCTCCGGGGTGTCGAGCCCGAAGAGGGCGGCGCAGGGGTAGGTGACGTACTGGATCCGGCGTGCCTGCTCGATCGTGTTGATCCGGCCGCCGTTCTCCCGCGCACTGATGACCTGGCCGTCGACCCGGTTCCAGTGCTCCCGGCGCAGGGTTTCGGTCTTGCCGGGCACCAGCGCGCCGTTCGGCTCGGCGTCGGAGATCTCCCGCTGGTTCACGGTGGCGATGACCTCGACGTACATGAACTGGTCAGGACGCGGCGTGACCCACGGCCGCCGGCCCGCCGCCCAGGCCACGTTCTCGAGGAACTCCGCGGCGCCGGCCGGCCTGGCGTACGGCGGCGCGGCGGCGGGGGTGGCGGCGTCGGCCGCCGGCCGGCCGGTCGCCTGCCCGGTGCCGCGCGGCTCATCGTCCGTCACCGTGCTTATGACAACGACACCCACCGCGACCGCCGCCGCGGCCGTGACCACCGCGGTGGCGCGGAGCGCCCAGTGCGACCGCCGGCGGACCGGCCCCGGGTTGCTGATCCGGTCGAGCAGCGCCGACCGGGCCCGGTCGTGGGCCGTCGCGGACGGCAGCTCGTCGGGTCCGAACACGTCGTGAAGGACATCGATCTCGTTCATAGCGCGTCTTCCTCTCCCAGTGCCGTGCGCATCTCCCGCCGCGCCCGGTGCAACCGCGACCGGACCGTGCCGGCCGGAACGTCGAGCGCCGTCGCCACCTCGGGCTGGCTGAGGCCGGCCCAGGCGACGAGCAGCAGTACGTCGCGATCGGGCCCGGCGAGCCGGGCCAGCGCCGCCGCCAGCAGCCCCCGCGCGGTGGCGGCGTCGAGCCGGCCGGCGACGTCGATCTCCGCGGCGGGCCGCTCGGGCGGAACCTTCGACATCGCCCGGTACCGCCGCGACTCCGCCCGACCGTGCCGGGCGATCAGGTTCGAGGCGATGCCGTACAGCCACGGCCCGGCGTCGGGCCGGGCCGGGTCGTAGCCGGCGAGCCGGCTGAACGCGACGAGGAACGTCTCGGACGCCACGTCCTCGGCCAGGTCGCGACCGAGCCGCCGGGCCGCGTACGCGTAGATCCGTGCGTAATGTCGGTCGAACACCACCGCGAACCGCTCTGGTGACCGGCGGGCGGCGGCGATCAGTTCGGCGTCGGTGCGCATCCTCACGTCGACGTCTGTCTCCATCGGCTGTCACCATCCTTCCGACGCTTCTTCGCCGTCGGGGCCGGAAGTGTTCGCGCCGACTTGTTGCCGGGTGCCCGACGAGCGATCTTGGAGACGTGACGACGACGAAAGCGGCCGGGGTCGGCTTCCGGTCCGACCGGGGGCCGGTGCTGGCCGCCATCATGCTCTGCACCGGTCTGGTGGCGCTGGACTCGACGATCATCGCCACCGCCGTGCCGTCGATCGTCCGCGACCTGGGCGGATTCTCGCAGTTCCCGTGGCTCTTCTCGATCTACCTGCTCACGCAGGCGGTCACCGTGCCGCTGTACGGGAAGTTCGCCGACTCGGTCGGGCGCAAGCCGGTGATGTTCCTCGGCATCGGGCTGTTCCTGGCCGGGTCGGTGCTGTGCGGGATCGCCTGGAGCATGCCGGCGCTGATCGTGGCGCGCGCCGTGCAGGGGCTGGGCGCGGGCGCGGTGCAGCCGATGAGCATGACCATGGTCGGCGACATCTACTCGGTGGCGGAGCGGGCCCGGGTGACGGGCTACCTCGCCAGCGTCTGGGCGATCTCGGCGGTCGTCGGCCCGACGCTGGGCGGGGTGTTCGCCGAGTACCTGTCCTGGCGGTGGATCTTCTTCGTCAACCTGCCGCTGGGCGCGATCGCCGCCTGGACGCTGGCCCGCCGGTTCCGGGAGAACGTCGTCCGCAGCCGGCACCGCGTCGACTACCTCGGCGCCGCGCTGCTCACCGCCGGGTTCTCGCTGGTCATCCTCGGCCTGCTGGAGGGCGGGGTCCGGTGGGCGTGGGCCTCGGTGCCGAGCGTGGCGATCCTCACCGCCGGCGGCCTGTTGCTGGTGGCGTTCGTGCTGGTCGAGCGCCGGGCGGCGGAACCGGTGCTGCCGCTGTGGGTGGTGAGCCGGCGCGTCCTGGGCGGAGCCAACCTCGCCTCGCTCGTGGTCGGCGCGCTGCTGATCGGGCTCAGTTCGTACCTGCCCACGTACGCGCAGGGGGTGCTGGGCGCGGGTCCGCTGGTGGCCGGGTTCGCGCTGGCCGCCCTGACCATCGGCTGGCCGATCGCGGCGAGCCTCAGCGGGCGGTTCTACCTGCGGATCGGCTTCCGCAACACGTCGCTGATCGGCGTGTCGATCGTCATCGTCGCGGCGGTGTTCGCCGCGCTGCTCACCGCCGGGTCACCGATCTGGGTGGCGGCCTGCGCGGCGTTCGTGATGGGCCTCGGCCTGGGCCTCACCACCAGCCCGACGATCGTGGCGGCGCAGTCGGTGGTCGGCTGGGACCGGCGGGGCGTGGTGACCGCCTCCAACATGTTCGCCCGGTCGCTGGGCAGCGCGGTCGGCGCCGCCATCTTCGGCGCGATCGCCAACGCGACGCTGGCCGCCCGGTTCGCCGACCCGCCGGGGGAGGTCGCGGGGCAGGTGCCGAGGGACCTGTCCGCCGACAACCTGATCCTCGACGCGGGGTCCGGCCCGGCGGGCGAGTTCGTCCGGGAGTCCCTGTTCGCCGCCAGCCACCACGTCTTCCTCGGGCTGGTCGGGCTCGCGGTGGTCGGGCTGGTCGCGATCCTGCTGCTGCCGCGTCGCACCGAGCCGTTGACGTTCGACTGAGCTACCGGTACGGCGTGCCCAGTTTCGCGTCGATGGCGGCCAACACCGCGGTGATCGGGTCGGCGACGGCTGGAACGCACTTGTGCCGGTGGAGGATCAACGCCCGGGCGGTGCCGTCCGGAGAGTGGACGAAGACGACGTCGATCTGCCACGGCGGCGGCGCCACTGGCCCGGGCGAGCAGGAGCCCGACGGGGAGGCCGTGGGCACGCTCGGCGCGCTGCCCGATGCCCAGGGCGGCCCGTCGCTCGATGCCCAGGGTGGATACGGCTGGGTGGTGGTGACGAGGGCGTTCCGGAACGTCGTCACGTCAGCGACGTCGGGCCCGGCGATCAACGCGTTCCCGCCCTCGCTCAGGTCGAACGTGGTCTGGGAGTAGCGGCACAGCGTCACCGCGGAGATCTCCGGCAGCCGTCCGCCGACGAACGCCTCGACCAACGGCAGGCGCCGGAACGCGACGGCCGGCGGGCAGGTGCCCGGGCCGGGCATCGGGAAGTCCTTCGGCGGATCACTGTGTGGTGGCGGCGGCACGGGCGGCCCCGGCCGGTTGCTCACCGGGCCCGTTCCGGAGGACGCGGGGCCCGCCCCGAAGGGTCCCGGGTCGGCCGGGGTGAGCACCGCGATCGTGGTGCCGATCGTCACCACCGAGGCGAGCGCGGCGAGGGCGGTGCCGGTCACGGTCATCCGCCGGCGGGCGGCCGCCCGGCCCCGGATCGCGGCCAGCCGGTCGGGCGGCGCCGGAAGCGGCGGCACCACGTCCAGCAGGGTCTGCTTGATGTCGTTCATCGAACGCCCTCCTCGGCGACGTGTGGATCGAGCCGCAGTGCGGCGAGGGCCCGGCCGGCCTGCACCCGCACCGTCGCCGGCGAGCAGCCCAGGAGGCTCGCGGTCTCCGCGACCGAGAGGTCCTCGACGTAGCGCAGCACCACCACGGCCCGCTGCTGCCGGCTCAGCCCGGCCAGCGCCCGCCGGATCGCGTCGCGGTCCGCGGTTCGACCGGCGAGTTCACCCGGTGCGGTCGGGTCGGGCGGCGCCTCCGTCGGAACCTCGAACCGCCAGTGACGCCGTTGCCAGGACAGGAACTTCGTGACGAGCACCCGCCGCACGTACGCCTCGGGGTGGCCGCCCGCGACGATCCGCCGCCACTTCGGCCACACCACGGCGAGCGCCGTCTGGAGCAGGTCCTCGGCCCGACCGGCGTCGCCGGTCAGGAGCCACGCGGTGCGCAGGAGGTGCGGCGACCGGTTGGCGACGAAACCCGCGAAGTCGTCGTCGGGAGTCGATGCACTCACACCTGTCAAACGCCGTGGGCGGGCCGGAAGGTAAACAACCGGCTTTTACAAGTCTAGTTAGGCTAGGCTAACCTTCACCCGTGCGGGACGATGATCGACGGGACGGCCTCCGCGGCGAGCGGTTGACGCTCGGCTACCACGGCGCGCCGGTGGTGCACGAGGCCTCCATCACCGTGCCGGCGGGCGCGGTCACCGCGCTGGTCGGCCCGAACGGCAGCGGCAAGTCGACGCTGCTGCGGGCGCTCGCCCGGCTGCACCGGCCGGCCGGCGGCGACGTCCGGTTCGACGACGGGTCGTCGGCGCTCGCGCTGCCGGCCAGGGACTTCGCGAAGCGGGTCACGCTGCTGGCGCAGAGCCGGCCGACGCCCGGCGGGGTCACCGTCCACGACGTGGTCGGCTACGGCCGGCACCCCTACCGCGGCCGCTGGCGCGGCTTCCGGGAGAACCCGGATCCCGACGGCGTGCGCGCCGTCGCCTGGGCGATGGACGTCACCGGCCTCACGTCGATGGCCGACCGCCCGGTCGACGAGTTGTCCGGCGGCGAACTGCAGCGCGTCTGGCTGGCCACGTGCCTCGCGCAGGACACCGGGGTCCTGCTCCTCGACGAGCCGACGACGTTCCTCGACCTCCGGTACCAGGTGGAGATCCTCGACCTGGTGCGCGATCTCGCCGACGAGCACGGGGTCGCCGTCGGGATCGTCCTGCACGACCTGAACCAGGCCGCGGCCGTCGCCGACCGGGTGGTGCTGCTGCACCGCGGGAAAGTCATGGCCGCGGGTGACCCGGCCGACGTCCTCACACCGGAGCGGCTGACCACGGCGTACGGCATCGAGGTCGACGTCGTGGTCGACCCGGAGACCGGGCTGGTCACCACCCGGCCGGTCGGCCGGCACACCAAGATCAAAGGAAGAGCGACATGAAACGTGTTCTGGCCGCCGTCCTGGCCGGCGCTTTACTGCTGACCGGCTGCGGCACCACCGAGGAGCCGGTGAAGAAGGGTGACACCACGACCGACCCCGGCGGCCCGGTCACCTACACCGACGCCCGCGGCAAGACGGTGACGTTGAAGGCGCCGGCGACCAAGGTGGTCAGCCTGGAGTGGGGCGAGACCGAGATGCTGGTGAGCCTCGGCGTGCAGCCGGTCGGCGCCGCCGACACCAAGGGCTACACCACCTGGAACACGGCCGCGAAGCTCGACGCGTCGGTGAAGGACGTGGGCATGCGCGGCGAGCCGAGCGTCGACTCGATCGCCGCCCTCCAGCCCGACCTCATCGTGATGGAGCAGGACTCGACCGCCGCGGTCATCGATCAACTGGAGAAGTTCGCGCCGGTGCTCGTCGCCAAGGGCAGCGACGCGAGCCGCAACCTCGACCGCATGCGCGACGACTTCGCCCTGATCGCCGCCGCCGTCGGCAAGGCCGACGAGGCGAATAAGGTTCTCGACGACTTCGACAGGGCCCTCGCCGACGGCAAGAAGAAGATCGACGCCGCCGGAGCCGCGGGGAAGAGCTTCGCGATCGCCGACGGCTGGAAGGAAGGCAGCACGGTCAACATCAGGATGTTCGGCCAGGGTGCGCTCGTCTCCCAGCTCGGCATCCGGCTCGGCCTGAAGAACGTCTGGACCGGCAAGGTCGACGAGGCGTGGGGCCTGGGCCAGACCGACGTCGAGGGCATGAACGTCCTCAAGGACGCCGACCTGCACTTCTTCTACAACGCCTCCGACGGCGACGACGTGTTCGCGCAGGGCCTGGCCGGCAACGCGATCTGGGACTCGCTGTCGTTCGTGCAGAAGAAGCAGCTGCACAAGATGCCGAACGGGATCTGGACGTTCGGCGGCCCGGCGTCCTGCAAGCAGTACATCGAGCAGCTCGTCAAGGTCTACGCCCCTTGAGCCAGGTCATGGAAAGGGCGACCCCGGTCGCCCTTCCACCCGTTCGACCGGTGCGGGTCACCGGGCTCGCGATCGGCGCGGTGACCGTCGTGCTGGTGCTCGCCCTGATCCACCTGACCCAGGGCACCAGCGACCTCGGCGCGCTCGACCTGGTCCGCTGGATCTTCGGCGCTTCCGATGAAGATGCGGCGAAGATCCTCGTCGCCGCCCGGCTGCCGCGGTTGCTCGCCGGCGTCGCGGTCGGCGTCGCGCTGGGCTTCGCCGGCGCCACGCTGCAGTCGCTGGCCCGCAACCCGCTGGCCTCGCCCGACACACTCGCCGTCAACGCCGGCGCGCACCTGACCGTGGTGGCGGCGGCCGCGTTCGGGCTCTCCCTGCCGATCCTGCCGTCGGGCGGGCTGTCGTTCGTCGGCGGGCTGCTGGCGGCCGTCTTCGTGCTCATGCTCTCGGCCGGCGGCGCGTCCGGCCCGGCCCGGCTCATCCTCGCCGGCACCGCGACCGCGTTCGCGCTGAACGCGCTGACCGTGCTGTTGATGCTGCTGTTCCAGCGGGAGACCGTCGGCTTCTACGCGTGGGGCAACGGCACGCTGGTGCAGGGCGACTACGACGCCGTCGTGCAGACCGCGCCGGTCATCGCGCTCGCCGCGCTCGGCTGCCTGATCCTGGGCCGGCGCCTCGACATCCTCGCCCTCGGCGACGACACCGCCACCGTCCTCGGCCTGCACGTGCGGCGCACGCGGCTGATCGGCACCGTGCTCGCCGTGCTGCTGTCCACCGCCGCGGTCACCATCGCCGGCCCGGTCGGCTTCGTCGGGCTGTGCGCGCCGGTGATCGTGCGGCTGCTCGCCCGCGCCGTGCCCGGACTGCACCGGCACCGGCTGCTCATGCCGTTCTCGGCGGTCGCCGGCATCGTGATCGTGATCGGCTCCGACATCCTGCTGCGGTCGGTGCTCGGCGCCCAGGCCGGCGTCGACGTGCCCACCGGCGTCGTCACGTCGTTGTTCGGCGCGGTCGTCCTGGTGTGGCTGGCGCGCGGCCACCGCGAGGCGCGGCCGTCGTCGACCCACCTGGCCAGGGTGCGGTCGGCGCGGTTCGTCGCGGTCGTCCTGGTCGTCGCGGTCGTTCTGGTTCCGGTGGTCACCGTGGTCGGTCTGCTTGCGGGTGACGCGTGGCTGCTGGGCGGTGACGTCGTGAACTGGCTGGCCGGCCGCTCCGGCCCGGCGGTGACGTACGTGCTCGACCAGCGGTACCCGCGCGTGCTCGCCGCGCTGCTGGCCGGTGCGGCCCTGGCGGTCGCCGGTACCACGGTGCAGGCGGTGTGCCGCAACCCGCTGGCGGAGCCGGGGATCCTCGGCGTCACCGCGGGTGCGGGCGTCGGCGCGGTGGCCTTGATCACCACGGTTCCGGCCGTGAGCGTGTGGGCGATGACCGGCGTGGCCGGTGCCGGCGCGCTGGTCGCGTTCGCGATCGTCTACGGCCTGGCCTGGCGCGGCGGCCTCGACTCCGACCGGCTGATCCTGATCGGCTTCGGCGTCTTCACCGCGGGCACTGCGATCATCACGTTCATCATCATCGCGACCGACCCCTGGAACACCGGCAAGGCGCTCACCTGGCTCTCCGGCTCCACCTACGGGCGCACGGCGCTGCAGGTGCTGCCGGTCGCCATCGGTCTCGTCGTCCTGACCCTCCTGCTGGCCGGCTCGGTGCGCCGCCTCGACCTGCTCGCCCTCGACGACGACACGCCGCGGGTGCTGGGCGTCCACCTGGAACGCGTCCGGTTGCTGACGCTCACCGCGGCCGCCCTGCTCACCTCGACGGCGGTCGCGGCGATCGGCGTGGTCGGCTTCGTCGGCCTGATCGCGCCGCACGCCGCGCGCGCCCTGGTCGGTGGACGGCACAGCCGGGTGCTGCCGGCGGCGGCGCTGCTCGGCGCGCTGCTGGTGAGCGTCGCCGACACGGTCGGCCGGACGGTGATCGCCCCGGCCCAGATCCCGGCGGGGCTGGCGACGGCGATGATCGGCACGCCGTACTTCATCTGGCTGCTGTGGCGAACGCGGGTCCGCCCCGTCGGCTGATCCGTAGACGACGCTCGTTTGGGTATTCGCGCCCCCGGCGCAAGTCGACGCTTGCAGGCACGCCTGGCGGAAACGGGGCGATTTGCGAACTTTGCCAGGCGGTCGCTGTCCGGTTCGCGAGACGTTTCCGGATCCTGGACTGCCAGAGGGCCCATAACCCCCGCACGAGTCCAAGATTCACAAAAGACAGATCCCCAAGTGTGAGCACCGCGCGGGCAGGCGGGGCTTGACTTTGTCTCATTCTATGTCGCACTCTCTTGGTACAACGAGTGCGACATAGGAGAGCCCCATGGACAAGCACGTCACGGCGTGGCTGCGCCGGCACGAACTGGACGACGCACTGGCGACGTCCGTGCTCGCCACGCGGTTGGCCGTCCGGTGGCGGGCCCGCCTGGTGGGCAGCATCATGCTCGCCCTGTTGTTCATCGTGGCCGCGCTGGTGCAGACGTTCCAGCTGACCACGGAGGACTACGGCCCGCTGCGCCCGACGCTGCTGGTGGTGCTCGCCGTCTTCGTCGGCGGGCTGGTGGTCACCCAGTTCCTGCTGGACCGGTGGGTGCGCCGGGTCGACCAGCGGATCGGTGCGACGCTGTCGCGGCGGGCGACCCACCCGGTGCACCCGGGCTGGCGCTCGGTGGTGGGGCGGTCGCACGCGGCGTTGGGGATCGGGTCGTTCCTCGGGGCGGTGGCGTTGGCGGTGAGCGCGCTGACCGTCACCGATCCGGTGGTGCGGTACGGGGCACTCGTGCTGCTCACCGGCGTGTGCGGCGTCGGCGCGGTGGTCGCGGTCCAGTTGCGGCACCTGCTCAGCCGTCCGGTGGTGGCCGACGACGCGGCGTCGCTCACCGCCGACGTCATCATGCGGATCGAAGATGCGCGCGACACGAACGTGCCGTCCGTCCTGTGGTCGCTGCCGATGGTATTGCTCTTCGGTATGGCGCCCGGTTGGTGGGGCGCCGCGGCGCTCGCGTTCATGCTCGCCGGGCTGATCGGACTGGTGGTGGTGCAGATGAGGACTCCGGGCAGTGCGGCAACGGCGCGGCAGGTGGTGGGCGTCCGATGATCGTCATCGACGCCAACTCGCCCACGCCGCCGTACGAACAGTTGCGCGTGCAGGTCGCGCGGCAGATCGGCGACCACACGCTGGCGGTCGGCACCCGCCTCCCGACCGTCCGGCAGCTGGCCGCCGACCTCGGTCTCGCGGTCAACACGGTCGGTCGCGCCTACCGGGAACTGGAGGAGGCGGGGCTGATCGAGACCCGCGGCCGGGCCGGCTCGTTCGTCTCGGCGGCCGGCGAGAAGGGACGCGAGCGGGCCCAGCGGGCGGCGGCCGACTACGCGGCGGTCGTCACCAGCGTCGGCATCGACGTGGAGGAGGCGGTCCGGATCGTCCGCGCCGCCCTGACCTCCGGCCACCCCGCGGCGGCCGGTTGACGCCCGCGCCCGGCCACCGCCCGCCGAGGCGGAGACCGTACGGCAAGATCTGTTCATGGGTGTGACCGTGGGGCCGGCGCTGGTCGCCGCCGTGGTCGTGCTGGTGGCGGCGGCCGCGGCCGTCGTCCGCTATTTTTCGTTCGCGGTGACCCGGGACGTCGTGGTGGCCTCGGCCCGCGCGGTCGGCCAGCTCGCCGCGGTGTCGCTGATCCTGGCCGCGGTGCTGGAGTCGGGCTGGTCCACCGCCGCCTTCATCGGCCTGATGCTCACGGTGGCCGCGGCCACGTCGGGCCGCCGGGTCGCGGGTGGTATTTCGTGGGGACGGTGGACAGCGGCCCCGATCGCGGTCGGAGCGCTGCCGGTGCTGGCGATCGTGCTGGCCACCGGCGCGGTCCCGCTGACGACGATCGCGGTGCTGCCGGTCGCCGGAATCCTCATCGGCGGCGCGATGACCGCCACGTCCCTGGCCGGCCGCCGCTCGGTCGACGAGCTGCGCAACCGCCACGGCGAGTACGAGGCGGCCCTGGCCCTGGGCTTCACCCCCCGCAGCGCGGCGCTGGAACTGTGCCGGCCGGTGGCCGCCCAGTCGCTGGTGCCGGCGCTGGACCAGACCCGCACGGTCGGGCTGGTCACGTTGCCGGGTGCGTTCGTGGGCGTGCTGTTGGGTGGCGGCTCGCCGGCACAGGCGGGTGCCGTGCAACTCCTCGTCCTGGTCGGCCTCCTGCTGGCGGAGGCCATCGCCGCGGTGCTGATGGTGGAGCTGATCGCCGCCGGTCGGCTGCCTACTTCCGGGGGGACGCCCGCAGGTGGGCGCGCTCGCCCTGGGCGCCGAACAGGCTGAGGAACTCCACCGCCCCTGCGTCGGCGGCGCCGAACCAGTGCGGGACGCGGGTGTCGAACTCGGCCGCCTCGCCGGGTTCGAGCACCAGATCGTGCTCGCCCAGCACCACCCGCAACCGTCCATTGAGGACGTACACCCACTCGTAGCCGTCGTGGGTCTTGAGGTCGGGCTGCCTGCGCCGGCTGCGGGCGGGGATCACGAGCTTGTACGCCTGTATTCCGCCGGCCCGGCGGGTCAGCGGCAGCATCGTCATGCCGAAGCGCTGGACCGGGCGCAGGTGGATGCGCGGGTCGCCGGTGGGTGGGGCGTCGACGAGCTCGTCGAGCGTCACGCCGTGCGCGCGCGCCAACGGTAGCAACAGTTCCAGCGTCGGGCGGCGGCTGCCGGACTCCAGGCGCGACAGCGTGCTCACCGAGATCCCCGTGTTCGCCGACAGGTCGGCCAGCGTGGTCTTCCGTTGCTGGCGCAACGCGCGCAGGCGGGGGCCGACCGCGTCGAGGGTGGTGTTCAGGTCCTCGTCCATGGGTCCAGCTTGCCATGTTGGCAACAAGATTTGCGAGGACGCGGGTGCCGCGCGCATCGTCGGGTCATGAGAGATTCATACGACGTGGTGGTTGTGGGCGGTGGTGCGGCCGGGTTGAACGGTGCCCTGATGCTGGCCCGCTCGAAGCGGTCGGTCGTGGTGATCGACGCGGGTGCGCCCCGCAACGCGCCCGCCGACGGCGTGCACGGTCTGCTGGGCCACGACGGGCTGCCGCCCGCGGAACTGTTGCGGCGGGGCCGGGCCGAGGTCCGGAGCTACGGCGGCGAGGTGATCGAGGGGGAGGTGGAGACGGTCAGCCCCGGCTTCACGGTGACCCTCACCGACGGCCGCACGGTCGGCGCGCGCCGGTTGCTCGTGACCACCGGCCTGGTCGACGAGCTGCCCGACATCCCGGGCCTGCGCGAGCGGTGGGGCCGAGACGTCGTGCACTGCCCGTACTGCCACGGCTGGGAGGTGCGCGACCGGCCCATCGGCGTCATCTCCAGCGGCCCGATGTCGGTGCACCAGGCATTGCTGTTCCGCCAGCTGAGCGACGACGTCACGTTCTTCACCCACACCCGTCCGGCACCGGCGGCCGAGGATGCGGCAAAGCTCGCCCATCGCGGAATCTCCATAGTGGACGGTGAGGTGGCGGCCCTGGAGACCGCCGGCATCCGCCTCGCCGACGGCACGGTGCACAGCGTCGGCGCGGTGGCCGTCGCCACGCGGATGGTGGCCCGCGCCGGTTTCCTGGAGAAGCTGGGCCTGCGTCCGATCGAACACCCCAGCGGCGTCGGCGAGTACGTGCCCGCGGAGGCCGCCGGCCGCACCGACGTTCCGGGCGTGTGGGTGGCCGGCAACATCACCGACCTCACCGCCCAGGTGGGCGCCTCCGCCGCGGCGGGCGCCCTGGCCGGTGCGGCGATCAACGCCGACCTGGTTACCGAGGAGGCGACTCCGCTTCCGTGAACTCGTTCGGGTTCGGCGCGCCGGCCGCCTCGCGCTCGCGGAGTTCGATGCGGCGGATCTTGCCGGAGATGGTCTTCGGCAGGTCGGCGAACTCGATGCGCCGGATCCGCTTGTACGGGGCCAGGTTCTCGCGGCAGTGCCGGAAGATGGCCTGCGCCGTCTCGTCGGTGGGTGCCCAACCGTCGGCGAGCACCACGAACGCCTTCGGCACGGCGAGCCGCACCGGGTCGGGCGTGGGCACCACCGCGGCCTCGGCCACGGCGTCGTGCTCGATGAGGACGCTCTCCAGTTCGAACGGCGAGATCCGGTAGTCCGACGCCTTGAAGACGTCGTCCATGCGCCCGACGTAGGTGATGTATCCGTCGGCGTCGCGGGAACCGATGTCGCCGGTGTGGTAGTAGCCGCCGGCCGT
This sequence comes from Virgisporangium aurantiacum, assembly GCF_016863635.1. Taxonomy (GTDB): domain Bacteria; phylum Actinomycetota; class Actinomycetes; order Mycobacteriales; family Micromonosporaceae; genus Virgisporangium; species Virgisporangium aurantiacum. Next base: position 207,025 of record NZ_BOPG01000033.1, read on the forward strand.
CGCCTCGGCGTTGCGCTCCGGATCGCCGTGGTAGCCGGTCATCAGACCGAGGGGTCGGTGGGTGAGGTCGAGGCAGATCTCACCCTCGTCGGCGGGCTTTCCGGTGGCCGGGTCGATGAGCACCACCGTGTACCCGGGCGTTGCCCGGCCCATCGATCCGGGTTTCACCGGTTGCCCCGGCGTGTTGGCGACCTGCACGGTGGTCTCGGTCTGCCCGAAGCCGTCGCGGACCGTGACGCCCCACGCCCGCTGAACCTGCTCTATCACCTCGGGATTCAGCGGCTCGCCGGCACCGACCACAGTGGACGGTGGGGTGCGCAGCGTGGTGAGGTCGGCCTGCACGAGCATGCGCCACACCGTGGGCGGCGCGCAGAAACTGGTGACGCCGCACCGCTCCATCTGGGCGAGCAGCGCCGCCGCGTCGAACCGCGTGTAGTTGTAGATGAACACGCACGCGAGCGCGTTCCACGGCGCGAACACGTTGCTCCAGGCGTGCTTCGCCCAGCCCGGCGAGGAGATGTTCAGGTGGACGTCGCCGGGGCGCAGACCGATCCAGTACATCGTGGACAGATGGCCGACGGGGTACGAGGCGTGCGTGTGCTCCACCAGTTTCGGCAGCGCCGTGGTGCCCGAGGTGAAGTACAACAACAGCGTGTCGCTGGCGCGGGTCTCGCCGTCGGGCGTGAACGCGGGATCAGATGAATAGGCGGCCGCGTAGTCGAGCCAGCCCTCGACCGGCGCGCCGACCGCGATCCGGGTGTAGTCACCGGACACATCGGCGAACTTGGCCGTGTTGGCGGAGCCGACGATGACGTGCGCCGCGTTGCCGCGGTCGAGCCGGTCGCGCAGGTCGGCCGGGCCGAGCAACGGCGTCGCCGGGATGACGACCGCGCCGAGCTTCATCGCCGCGAGCAGGCACTCCCACAGCTCGACCTGGTTGCCGAGCATGAGGATGACCCGGTCGCCGCGGCGCACGCCCTGCCCGCGCAGCCAATTGGCGACGCGGTTGGAGCGCCCGGACAGCTCCGCGAACGTGAGCTTCCGTTCCGACCCGTCCTCCTCGACGATCCACAGGGCGGGTGAGTCGCCCGCGGGCCCGGCGGCCGCCGCGTCGAACCAGTCGATGGCCCAGTTGAAGGTGTCCAGTTCGGGCCAGCGGAACTCGCGGTAGGTCGTGTCGTAGTCGTCACGGTGGGCGAGCAGGAACTCGCGAGCGGCACCAAAGGCGGCGGCGGACGGACTCGTCATGCCCTCACCGTAGACGCGCCCGCGTTCGACCGCAGCCGTCGAACGAAACCGTCGAACAGTCTTTCGAACACAGTCGAATCTCGGTCTTTCGGTAATCCTCCCGCGCTCTGCGCATCTATCGGGCATGCGTCTCAGAATCACGCTGGCCGCGACCGCCCTGCTGCCAGCCGCCGCCGTCATGTTCATGTCCGCACCCGCCGAGGCAGCCACGCCTGCCAACGGCGGCATCTACACCCTCGCCAACGGATCCTCGGGCAAGTGCCTGGAGGTCGCCGGCGGGTCCGTCGACAATGGAGCGTTGCTGCAGCAGGCCGCCTGCGTGTCGGGCTCGGCGCGGCAGCAGTGGAAGGTCCAGGCCAGCGGCACCGTGTTCAACCTGGTCAACGTCGGCAGCACGCGGTGCGCCGACGTGCCGAACAGCTCCACCGTTTCGGGCACGCAACTGCAGCAGTGGGGCTGTGGCGACGGCACGAAGACCAACCAGCAGTGGACGTTCACCGCGTCGGCCGCCGCGAGCGGCAAGTTCCGGGTGACCGGCGTCGCCGGTGGCCTCTGCATCAGCAACCGCGACGGGTCGACCGCGGGCAACAACCCGGTCGTGCAGGAGACCTGCTCCGACGTCGCCCGCATGCAGTGGCTCTTCAACCAGACCGGTGGCACCACCCCGCCGCCGACGGGCACGCCGACCGTCGCCGCCGACGGAACCGGCACCTACCGCACGGTGCAGGCCGCGATCGACGCGGTGCCGGCGAACAACACCACCCGCCGGGTCATCACGATCAAGGCCGGCACGTACCGCGGTGTCATCCGCGTCCCCTCGAACAAGCCGTACATCACGTTGCAGGGGCTGGGTTCGGGGCCGTCGAACACGGTGATCGTCTTCAACAACTACGCCGGGAACGGGTCGGGCACCTCGGGCAGCGCGTCGGCGTTCGTCGACGGGCACGACTTCGTCGCCCAGAACCTCACCATCTCCAACGACTTCAACGAGGACCCGGCGGTCACCGGTCACCAGGCCGTGGCCCTGCACCTCAACGCCGACCGGGCGGTCCTCGACAACGTGCGGCTGCTCGGCGACCAGGACACGTTCCTGGTCAACGACAACACCCGCGCGCTGGTGCGTAACTCCTATGTGGAGGGAACCGTCGACTTCATCTTCGGCGGCGGCACGATCGTGTTCTCGGGCTGCTCGATCTACGAGAAGCGGTCGTCCGGCGGGCCGATCACGGCCGCCAGCACCGCCGCCACGAAGACGTACGGCATGTTGTTCTACCGCTCGACCATCACCGGCGCGGCGAACAACGTCACCCAGCTCGGCCGCCCGTGGCGGCCGGACGCGCAGGTGCTGTACCGGGAGTCGAGCCTCAGCGCCACCATCAGGACGAGCCAGCCGTGGACCGACATGTCCGGCAACCTCTGGCAGAACGCACGGTTCCTGGAGTACCAGAACACCGGCTCCGGTGCCGGGACGAACAGCAACCGCCCGCAGTTGAGCAGTTCGCAGGCCGCGAACTACACCCCGCAGAGATACCTCGCCGGCTCGGACGGATGGAACCCGCTGTGAAGAAGATCCTCGTCATCGCGGCAATGGTCGCCCCGATGCTTTTCGTGGCGCACCCCGCCGACGCCGCCACCCCCGCCAACGGCGGCGTCTACACGCTCGCCAACGGCGCCTCCGGCAAGTGCCTTGAGGTCGCCGGCGGCTCCGCCGACAACGGCGCGTTGCTGCAACAGGCCGCCTGCGTCGCCGGCGCGACCCGTCAGCAGTGGAAGGTGCAGGGCCTCAACCTGGTGAACGTCGGTAGCACCCGGTGTGCCGACCTCCCGTCGAGCTCCACGGTGTCCGGCACGCAACTCCAGCAGTGGGGGTGCGGCGACGGCACGAAGCCCAACCAGCAGTGGACGTTCACCGCGTCGAGCGCGGCGAGCGGCAAGTTCCGCGTCACGAGCGCGGTGAGCGGTCAATGCGTCAGCAACAAGGACGGCTCGACGGCCGCCAACAACCCGGTCGTCCAGGAGACCTGCTCCGACGTCGCGCGGATGCAGTGGACGTTCAACCAGATCAGCGGCGGCACGGATCCGGGTACGCCGGGCAACTGGTCGAACACCGCCGACGGCTTCGCGGCCGGCACCACCGGTGGCGCCGGCGGAACGACCGTCACCGTCAACAATCTGGCCGACCTCAAGACGTACGCCGCGTCGAGCGCACCGTACGTGATCCGGGTCAACGCCACGATCACGGTGACGCCGTACGGCTACGAGATCCCGATCGCGTCGAACAAGACCATCATCGGCGTCGGACGGTCCGGCCGGATCTTCAACGGCGGGCTGCACCTCAACCCCGGCACCCGCAACGTCATCATCCGCAACCTCACCATCGGCGACACGCTGGTGGCCTCCGACGATCCCGACGACAAGGACTTCGACTACGACGGCATCCAGATGGACACCGCCGACCACATCTGGATCGACCACAACACGATCCAACGCACGAACGACGGTCTCATCGACAGCCGGCTGGACACCACGAACCTGACCGTGTCGTGGAACAACCTGGGCAACACCAACAAGGCGTTCGGCATCGGCTGGACCACCAACGTCACCAGCCGGATGACGATCCACCACAACTGGATCCACGACACCAACCAGCGCAACCCCAGCACCGACAACGTGGCGTACGCCCACCTGTACAACAACTACCTGCAGAACATCGCGTCGTACGGCAACCTGTCGCGGGGCGCGACGAAGATGGTGCTGGAGAACAGCTACTTCGAGCGGGTGGCCAACCCGTACTACAACGACACGTCGGCCGCGCAACTGCGCCAGAGCGGCAGCGTCGTCGTCAACTGCACGGGCCGGCAGCAGACCAACGGGTCGGCGTTCACGCCGTCGAGCTTCTACTCCTACACGCTCGATCCCGCTGCGAACGTCCCGTCGCTGTTGCGCACGTACAGCGGTCCGCAAGCGAACATCGGGGTCTGACTCAGCGGCCCGCCATCGACGCCCCGCGCCCGTTGCGGGTGGCGAGGTAGTCGGTTCCTGGAAGGCCCCCGTCGGCGGCACGGGGGCCTTCCGCCGTCGACGCGTCGACCGACCGGAACAGCGCGGCGGTGGAGTCACCCTCCTGCCAACTGTTGTTGTCGGCCCGCGCGGTCGGGCCGACGCGCGCGGCGTCGGCGTTGTCGACCGCGACGTTGAGACGCAGCACCGCCGCGATGTCGGGCAGCGAGAAGCCGGCCGACCGGTTCCGGAACGCCGTGTTGTTCGACAGTTCCAGCGCCGCCCGGTTGCCGTCGTTGCTGAACCCGTGCCCGGTGTTGGCCCATGCCGCGTTGTGGCGGACCTTGTGCGCGGCCTCCAACGGATCCGGTCCGCCGCCGAACGTGAACCCGTTGGCCCGATTGCCGAACGCCCAGTTGTACTCGACGCTCACCGGGCTGCGGAACGCACCGAGGTCGTAGCCGCCGGCCGCGTTGCCGTACGCCCGGTTGCCGCGGATCAGGTTGCCCCCGCCCGCACCGAACTGCACGCCCAGCCCGATCCCGGCGGTGCCCGTCGCGTCGTGGTTGTCGAAGAAGTCGCTGTCGAGCACCTGGTTGCCGGTGGTCCCGTCGTCGCGCAGCATCAGCCCCGACCGTCCATTGTGGTGCGAGGAGAGCCGCCGGAAGACGGTGTCGCGGCAGGCCCGGCACACCCACGCGTGGGTCGGCGCGGCGCGGATCTCCAGCCCCTGCACCGTCCAGTACGCGGTCTGCTGGGTGACCGCCCACTTGTCGGCCGGTATCCCCGACGCGTCGAGCACCGCGTGCTCGGACCGGAAGTTGCTCAACGTGATCCGCCGGTCGGCGGTTCCGCTCGTCCGGATCTCGACCGGCGTCGTGAGCCGGTAGACGCCGCCGCGCAACGCGATCGTCTGGCCCGGTTGCACCACCGACACGGCCTTGTTCACCGACGCGTACGGGCGCTGCTCGGTGCCGTCGCCGGCGTCGGACCCGTTCGGCGCCACGAAGATGTCGGCGGCGCCCGCGCCCTCCGGCGGCCGCGACGTCGGCGCGGCGGTCGGACCTTCCGACGCCGACGCGCTGCCGGCCGACGGATCGGACGGGGCGACGGCTACCGGCGGCTCGACGGTCAGGGCGTCGGGCGACGCGGGGGAGTAGTGCACCGCGAACACCAGCCCACCGCCCGCGATCACGGCGGCGGCGGTGGTCGCCGCGGCCACGGCCCGTCGCTGGAGCAGCGCGGGCAGGTGCGACAGCACCATCGGCCCGAACGCCACGGTCCGCACCGCCTTGGCGTGCAGCGCGGCCTGCAGGGCGGCGTGCACCGCGGCCGCCACGGCCACCGGCACCGGCAGGGCGACGACGCCGAGCAGCAGCTTCTCCGGCGCCACCAGGCCCAGCTGGAACCGCCGGCACCGTGGACAGTCCCGGACGTGGCGCGTCAACCGCTTGCGCCAGACCGGATCCGGGTCACCGGTCCAGCGCCGGGTCACCTCGGCGAGTTCGGGGCAGCGCGGCGTCGCTCCCAGCGCCCGCACGACGGCGCGTACCGCGTCCAATCGGCTCTTCATCCGCCGCACCCGCACAGCCGCGTGCGGCGGCGTGACCCCGAGCGCCGCGGCGAGGTCGGCGCGGGTGAGGTCGCCGGCGACCTCCTGCCACCACAGCCCCAGCAACTGCCGGTCGTCGGCGTCGAGCCAGTGGGTGGCCCGGGTGAGGTCGGCCCGCTGGCCGGTGAGTTCCAGCTCGGCGAGCGTGCGGTCGGCGAGATCGCCGCCGGGATCGGGAACGTCGACGGGCTGCGGGTGCCGACGCAGCTGCGCCCGTCGGCGCCCGCGCAGGTGCAGGTGGACCTGGCGGTGGGCGATCGCCAGCAACCACGGCCGGAACCGCTCCGGGTCGCGCAACGCGGGCAGGCCCCGGATCGCCTGGATCATCGTCTCCTGCACGAGATCGTCGACGTCGGTGTCGCCGTTGAGCACCCGCCCGATCACGTTGTAGACGAGCGCGAGATGACCCTCGACCAGCGCCTGAACCGCAGCCGTGTCGCCGGCTTGAGCGGCCCGGACGAGCGCTGAGGTATCAGGATCATCCTCGGTCACGGCCGGATCGTACTCCCGGACATCGGTGAATGTCTCTGCCCTGCGAGCGGGTACGGCCGTTACGAGTTCAGTTTTCGCGCCGGAGAACCTGTTGCGTTTTCGCGGTTGGACACCCTTCGGGGTTGGCTCCATGATCGTTAGCGGTGCGACGTTTTTGCTGTTTTCAGCGACTCGGGACAGCAAAAACGTCGCACCGCTTTGGATCATGGAGCGATCGAAGCGGCATCGGCGGGGAAGTTCGTCCACGTCATGTCCGAAAGGTTGCCCGCGTGCCGGTGACGACGGTGGCGGCGCGTGGAAACGTCGAGGGATGCCCGACCGTCGCAGCCACGAAGAGCCGGGTGAGGGCGAGCACGCTGATGCGCGTCCACCCGTGACCGTCGCGGCCGCGCCCGCGACGGACAGCGCCGTCTCCGCGTTGCCCAACACCGCGATGTCGGCGATGTTCGGCGGGGCCGCCGCCGGGCCAATGCCGTTCGGGCCCCTTGCCGCGCCCGGCCTCAGCAACAGCCAGCTCGCCGGCTTCCTGAGCGGCGCGGGGCCGGTCGGCGCCGACTACATGGCCCAGATCGTGCCGCCCGGGCCCGGACCGACCGGCACGGGATTCATCGACCACAGTGACGGCTCCAACGTGCGCACCGGTCCGGCCGAGGCGGGCGGGAAACTCGTGCATCCGCAACCGCTGCCGCCGGCCACGCGGGTGTTCCTCAGCGGCGCCTACCCGGGCTCGCCCGACTGGCACTACGTCACCGCGTACCTCGACGACGGCATGGTCCGCGGTTACCTGCAGGGGTTCCGCGTCACCACCGACCTGCCCGAGCCGACCGCGCGCCTGCACCAGGTCCGCAGCGGTGAGACGGCCGAGAAGCTCGCCGCGGAGGAGTTCGGCGGAGCCGTCGAGGACGGGCACGACCTGCGCTTCTACGAGAACGTGCTGCTGTTCGTGAACCAGCAGAAGGGCCGGGCCGGCGTCACCGGCAAGTTCCAGGACCCGGGCATTCTGGGCGGCGGCGCGAACAACGTCCAGCTGGTCGCCGGGCACCGGATCTGGCTGGTGAGCCCGGCCTACGCCAAGGCGTTGAAGGGCGTGGTGCCGTCCGGGTCGCTGACCGGTGGCGCGGTCGCGAAGGCGCGGCGGTTCGCCGTGCACCTCGAGGACATCATCGACAGCGTCACCGGGTCGCCGCAGTACCTCGGCGCGGTGGCCGGCGAGTACGCGCAGGCGATCCGCGACCACCTGCCGGAGATCATCGGGATCGTCGCCGGGTTCGTGATGGCCGAGATGGCCTCGGCGTTCCTCGCCGCGACACCGACCGGCGTCGGGCAGATCGCGGCGGTGCTGATCCAGCTCGGGCTCGCGGCGTTCGGCGCGGTCGGCATGGTGGAGGCGGGCGTCGAGGCGATCAAGCACGCCGACGCCTGGCTGACCCAGGCGTGGACGGCGTCCGGCGACGCGGCGAAGGTCGCCGGGGCGAGCAAGGAGTTCCTGCGGATGCTCGTCTGCATCGCGATGGCCGCGCTGTCCTACCTCGGGGTGAAGGGCAACATGGGCAACGCGGTGAAGATCGCGGGCTCGATGGCGCCGCCGATGGCGCCCGCGCTCGCGGTCGCCGGCGGCGGGCAGATCCGCGCGGGTGCCGGCAGTGCCGTCGCTCTCGGCCCGCCGCAGCCTTTCGGACCGGTGGGTACCGCGATGGCGATGGAGGCGCATCCGGAGGGTGGTGGCGGTGGGAAGTACCCGGACACGTGGAAGGACTTCGACCCCGCCAACCACGCCGAGTTCGAGGAGGCGCTGAAGAAGTTCCGCAAGTCCGAGGACCTCACCACCGACCCGAAGCTGCGCGGCGGCGAGGGCCAGCTCTTCCCGCACCCCGACCAGCCGCGCGCGCTCAAGCGCTGGTACCAGAAGCGGCTCGGCGACCTGAAGAAGTCGGTCGAGAAGCTGGAGGAGGCGGGCAAGGTGATCGACGGCAACCCCGCCCTCAGCCGGGACATGACCGTCGTCGACATCTCGCAGAAGGGCAGCGACTGGATCGAGCGGGGCTTCGACCACACGTCGCTGGAGCTCAAGAACGCCCTCGGGGACGAGGCGGTCGCGGCCGCGCGGCAGCGGTGCATCGAGGCGCTCGCCACGGAGCAGAGCGCGACGGCGAAGGAGATTCTCAAGAAGCTGCGGCGGAACTCGGCGAATGTGCACTGGTCTCCGGAGCAGGGCAAGATACTGATCATCGACATGCAGTAGGAAAGGCTCATGACCGATTTCGCCGGCCTGGAACAGCGCCTCGGGCTGAAGAAGTACCTGGCCAGCCCGCTCGGCACGCTGTACTTCACCGCGTCCGATCGGATCATCGTCCGCCGGTTCGACGGCGCGTTGCCGGCGGCGCTGCGGCCGGCCTACACCGACCTGATCGCCGCCGCACAGACGTGGATCGACCGCCATCCGCGCGTCGCCGAACTGGCCCGGGTGCAGCAGCCCACCGGGACCGGTGCCGACTACGTGGCCTGGTCGCTGTTCCCGTACTCGCCGACCAGCAACTACTACGACCTCGACGCACCGGTCGAGCCGCCGGCCGAGTGGGCCCGGCTGTTCGCGGCCGTCGGTGCCGCGCCGCCCCCGCTCGACCCGCGCGACGTGATCGTCGCCAACGTGGTGCGCCGCAGCCTGCTCGAACCGAACGGCAAGACTTTTTTCGACGCGGCCGAGGCCAGGTTTGTCGTGGTGGAGCCGCGTTTCACCGCGGAAGACATCCGTTCGTGGGCCGACATCGACGAACTCGAGGACTAGTCTGAGAAAAACACCGCCATTGTTTTTATCGTCAGGAGGACAGTCGATGTCCGAGCGCGTGTTCGTCATCGTGGGTGCGTCTCTCGCCGGTGCGAAAGCGGCCGAGACGCTCCGGGCCGAGGGCTTCGACGGGCGGGTGGTGCTCGTCGGCGAGGAGAACGACCTGCCGTACGAGCGTCCGCCGTTGTCGAAGGGCTACCTCCTCGGCAACGACCCCCGCGAGCAGGCCTTCCCGCACGACCGGGCCTGGTACGACGAGCAGAAGATCGAACTGCTGCTCGGCCAGGCCGCGACCGCGATCGACCGGACAGCGAAGACGGTGACGCTCGCCGACGGAACCGCCCTGAGCTACGACAAACTCCTGCTCGCCACCGGCTCACGGGTGCGCACGCTCGACATCGCCGGCTCCGACCTGCCCCAGGTGCGGTACCTGCGGCGGATCGAGGAGTCGGAGGCGCTGCGCGCGGCGTTCGCGGAGCGGCCGCAGGTGGTGGTCGCCGGCGCTGGCTGGATCGGGCTGGAGACCGCGGCGGCGGCCCGCGCCGCGGGCTGCGACGTCACCGTGGTGGAGCTCGACACGTTGCCGCTGCGCCGCGTGCTCGGCGACGAGGTGGCGACGGTCTTCCGTGACCTGCACACCGAGCACGGCGTCACGTTCAGGTTCGGCACCGGCCTGCGGGAGTTCGGCGGCCTCGAGGATCGGCTGACGCACGTGGTCACCGAGAGCGGCGAGGAGGTGCCGGCCGACCTCGCGATCGTCGGCGTCGGCATCCGGCCGGCGGTCGAGCTGGCCGAGGCCGCCGGGCTCACCGTCGACAACGGGGTGGTCGTCGACGCGAGCCTGCGCACCGACGACCCCGACGTCTACGCCTGCGGCGACGTCGCGTCGTGGGACCATCCGGGGCTGAAGCGGCGGCTCCGCGTCGAGCACTGGGCGAACGCGCTGAACGGCGGGCCGGCCGCGGCCAAGGCGATGCTCGGCCAGGACGTCACCTACGACCCGGTGCCGTACTTCTTCACCGACCAGTACGACCTGGGCATGGAGTTCGCCGGCTGGTTCGAGCCGAAAGGCGTCGAGCGCGTGGTCTTCCGCGGCGACAAGGCGACCCGCGAGTTCATCGCGTTCTGGACCGCCGGCGGCCGGGTGCTGGCCGGCATGAACGTCAACGTGTGGGACGTCACCGACGACATCCAGGCCCTGGTGCGGGCCGGCTGGGCCGGCACCGCCGTCGATCTCGACCGGCTGGCCGACCCCGACGTCCCGCTCTCCTCACTCGCGTAGGGCGGTGACCGTCACCGTCGTGTAGCGCATCGGGAAGCTGCCGCCGACCGCGTCGACGGCGGCACCGATGCCGGCGAGGATCGCGTCGAGCTGGCCGGCCGGTAGCTGGCTGTGGCCGCCGTGGCTGGGTACCTGGTCGAGCCACTCGTCGCGGGTGTAGACGTGCTCCCAGTCGTGCCGCCACTGCTCCGGTTCGCCGAGGCCGCCCGCCGCCCGGATGCCATCGGCCGCCGTTCCGGCCATGACCGCGTACGCGTCGGAGGCGTCGGCACGGGCGGCCGCGGCCATGGGGGAGTCGGGCAGCACCCGGCGGTAGACCGCGACGATCGCCTCGGCGAGCCCGGACGGCGGCTGGTGCGCGTTCCAGAACACGGCCAGCCGGCCGCCGGGACGCAGCACCTCGGCCGCCCTGGCGGCGCCGGCGACCGGGTCGATCCAGTGCCAGGTCTGCCCGGCGACGACCGCGTCGAACACCCGGCCGGCGGGATCCCAGGTCTCGAACGCGCCCACCTCGACGTCGAGGCCGCGCCGCCGCGCCCACTCCGCCATCCGCGCGTCGACGTCGACGCCGAGCACGGTGCACCCGGCCGCCTGGAACTGCCGGGACGAGATGCCGGTGCCGCAGCCGACGTCGAGCACGCGCCGGCCCGGTGCGTTCTCGACGATCGCGTCGATCACCGCTGTCGGGTAGCGCGGCCGGGTCCGGTCGTAGCGTTCGGCGTCGGCGCCGAACGACTCCGCGATGTGACGCAGCCGGTGCGGTTGTTCCTGAGTGGGCATGCGCCCACCTTAGTGGGCGGACGCCCACTTGGCCAGCCGGTAGAGTTCGCCGAGGAAGAAGGGAAGGCCCGGGTGCCGACTGGGGTGGCGATCCGCGACGTGCGGCAGCAGTTGTTCGACGCCGCCGAGCGGGTCCTGCTGCGCGGCGGGCCGAGCGCCCTCACCAGCCGGGCGGTCACCACCGAGGCCGGCTGCGCGAAGGGCGTGCTGCACCGCCACTTCGTCGACTTCGACGAGTTCCTCGTCGAGCTGATCCGCGACCGCACCGCGCGCGTCACCACGCAGGCCGAGGTGCTGCGGTCGTCCGCCGGAACCGGCACCGTCGCGGGCAACCTCACGGTGGTGCTCACCGACCTCTTCACGTCGGTGGCCGCGTCGATCATCAGCCTCGTCATCTTCCGCGACGACCTGCGCGTCCGGCTACGCCAGACCTACCCGACGGGCGTGCCGCTGCTGGCCGAGGCGGCCGCGATGATCTCCGCCTACCTGCTCGCCGAGCGCGACCTGGGCCGGATCGCGGCCGACGCCGACGTCGACACCGTCGCGCTCACGCTGATCGGATCCGGGCACCTGCTGTTCGCCGGCGGCAACCCGCCCGACGCCGACGCCGTGCTCAAGGTGATGAGCTCGGCGATCGCCGGGGTCACGGCGCATCGATGACGGCGGCGTACACTCCGGCAATGCTGTCCGGCAACGGGGGAGGAGCGGCGTCGCTCGACACGTTGCTCCGTTCGATCGGCGTGCCAGATCTCTATCTGCGCAACGCCTTCCGCATCTCGGGACTGTCCGTCGACGCCGCCACCGGCGAGCTGCGTCGCCGCGCCCAGCAGGTGCGCGCCGTGCAGGCGCTCGGTGGCGCACCGGCCACGGCCGGCCCGCTGCCGCCGTCACCCGCTCCCGACCTCGACGCGGTGCTGCAGGCGCTGGCGCGGTTGCGCGACCCGCTCACCCGGCTCGTCGACGAGTTCTTCTGGTTCTGGCCCGGGAAGGACGGGCCGGATGGCGACCCGGGCCTCGACGCGCTCACCGCCGGCCGGGTCGACGACGCCGAAAACCGTTGGCAGCGAATCGAATCGCGCTCGCCGTACGCGCTGCACAACCTCGCCGTGCTCAACCACGTCATCGCCATCGACGACGAACTCGCGCAGCCGCAACGCAAACTGGTCGGCGCGCCGCGCCGGTGGCGCGAGGCGTACCGGTACTGGATCGACGCGTGGCGCAGCGACGAGCACTGGGCGGTGTTCGGCGACCGGGTTCGCCGCGCCGGTCACCCGGGGCTCGGCGACTGGGTCGTGTCGACGCTGCGGGAACGGCTGCCGCTCGTGCTGTCGTCGGTCAACGCGACGATCGCGGCCGACAGCATGGAACGCGGCCGCGACGAGGAATCGAGCCAGGTGCACTGGCGGATGGCCGCGCACCACCACCTCCCACCGCAACTGCGCGCCCGGGCGCTGCGGGCCGCCACCGACCCGCTGCTGTCCCGGATCCGCACGCACGGCGACCGCGCTCTCGCCGTCACCCGGGAAAACGCGCGGGCCGCGCCGGCGGCCGCGGAGCGTCTGCACGACCAGGCCGCGCCGCTGTTGCGCATGGTGTCGTTGTCGTCGGCGCCCGACGCCGACAACATCCACGACGAGGTCGCGCGCACGTTGTTGAAGCTCGCTTTCGAGTACCACCGCGCCACCGACGACTGGGCGGCGACGCTGCAGATCCTGCGGTGGGCGCAGAACGTCGCGCGCGGCCGGGCGATGCTGCAGTCGGTGCGCGAGAACGTGCAGGGCGTGGAGTTCGTCCTGGCGCACGGCACCAACGTGCAGGTCCGCTACCGGAAGTGGGGATTCGATGGGTGACGAGCCGCTGGAGCACGTGCTCGTCGAGGTGGCGACCGGGCTGTGGCGCCTGCAACGGCGGCTGGATCCGGGCACGCCGGAGGCCCGGCAGGTGCGGCGGATCTTCGACACGCTGGGCGACGCCGACATCCGCGTCGACGACCATCACGGCGTCACGTTCGATCCCGGCCTGGCGATCGACGTGGTCGCCTATCAACCGACCGAGGGCGTCACCCGGGAGCAGGTGATCGAGACCGAACGGCCGTCGATCTACCGGGGCACCGCGACCCTGCAACGGGGTCGGGTCATCGTGGGAGTGCCTGTCGAGGGGACGACATGAGCGAGCTTTGCGAGCGAATCATCAGCAGAGTGCAGTGTGAACTAATCGCCGCGCGAAGCGGGGCGATCGCGTGAGCACCATCGATTACGGGATCGACCTGGGCACCACCAACAGCGCGATCGCCGTGCTGCGTGGCGTCGACACCGAGGTCGTCAAGAACAACGACGACCGTGACACCACGCCGTCGGCGGTGTGGATCGACCGGCGCGACCGGCTGTACGTGGGCCGGGTCGCGCGCGAGCGCGCCGAGGTCGATCCGGCCAACACCAGCCTGGAGTTCAAGCTCCGCATGGGCACCGCCGACACGATGACGCGGTTCGCGGCGAGCGGACGCGAACTGTCGGCCGAGCAGTTGTCGGCGGAGGTGCTCAAGTCGCTGCGCGGCGACGTCCAGCAGCGGCACGGCGTCGACCTCACCGCGGCCGTCATCACCGTGCCCGCCGCGTTCGACCTGAGCGCCTGCGAGGCGACCGGCCGGGCCGGCACGCTCGCCGGGTTCGCCGGCACCCCGTTGCTGCAGGAGCCGACGGCGGCGGCGTTCGCGTACGGCTTCCAGCGCGAGAACGACGCCCGCTGGCTCGTCTACGACCTCGGCGGCGGCACGTTCGACGCGGCCGTGGTGCAGATCCGCGACGGCGAGTTCACCGTGCTCACCCACCGCGGCGACAACTACCTCGGCGGCAAGCTCATCGACTGGCAGATCGTCGAGACGCTGCTGCTGCCGGAGCTCCGGCGCGAGTTCGGCCTCGACGACGTGCGCCGCGGAAACCCGCGCTGGGCGGCCGTCGTCGGTCAACTGAAGCTCGCCGCGGAGGCCGCGAAGATCCGACTGTCCAGAGTGGACGTCGCGGAGATCTTCGTCGAGATCGACCTCGGCACCGGCCAGCGCGAGGAGTTCTCCTACGACCTGCGCCGCGCCGACGTCGAGCGGCTGACCGAGCCGTACGTGGTGCGGTCGGTGAACCTGTGCCGCAAGGCGCTCGCCGAGGCGAACCTGACGCCCGGCGATATCGGCAAGGTGCTCCTGGTCGGCGGGCCCACGCTGTCGCCGTACGTCCGCGAGCGCCTGAAGGACGGCCTCGACATCGAGGTCGACCACAGCCAGGATCCGCTCACGGTGGTCGCGCGCGGCGCCGCGATCTTCGCCGGCACCCAGCGCCGGCCGTCGGCGGCGGGTCCGGTCGGGCCGGGCACGCTGACGGTCGCCCTGGAGTACTCGCCGATCGGGCCCGACACCGATCCGCTGATCGTGGGCCGGCTCTCGGGGGCCGGCGAGGGTTACCGCGTCGAGGTGGTCAACCCCGACGCGCAGCCGGCGTGGCGCAGCGGGCAGGTACCGGTCGGCGCCGACGGCATCTTCAGCCTGCAGGTGGTGGCGGAACGGGGACGCCGCAACACGTACCGCATCGAGGTGGTCGCCGCGGACGGCACCGCGGTACCGGTGAGCCCGGACTCGTTCGACTACACGGTCGGCGCGGTGGAGACGAGTCCGCTGCTGACCAACTCGATCGGCGTGGGCCTCGACGGCAACACCACCGAGTGGGTGCTCAACCGGGGGACGCCGTTGCCGGCGCACGGCCGGGTGCGGCTGCGCACCACCGTCGAGGTCCGGCGCGCCACCGGTGGCGGGATGATCCGGATCCCGTTGCTGGAGGGCGAGCACCCGCGCGCCAACCGCAACCGGCGGGTCGGGATTCTGGAACTGGTCGCCCATCAGTTGCCGTCCGACGTGCCCGAGGGCAGCGAGGTGCAGGTCCGGATCGACATCGACCCGTCTCGCCTGATCACCGCGCGCGCCTACGTCCCGCTGCTCGACGAGGAGTTCGAGGAGGTGGTGGCGCTGCGGTCGGAGACCGTGGAGACCGTGGCCGAGCTGCGCGCCGCCGTCGACGGTGAACTGCAGCGGCTGGCCCAGGTGCGTGAGCGGCAGCAGAAGACGTCGAGCCCGGTCGCCGAGATCGCGCTGTTCCGCATCGACAGCGAGAACCTCGAAGCCGACCTCGCCGGCCTGCTCGCCGCCGCCGAGGGCGACCCCGACGCGGCCGCCACGTGCGGCCGTCGCCTCCTCGACCTGCGCGCCGCGATCGACGAGGTCGAAGACGCGCTGGAGTGGCCCGAGCAGGCCCGCGACGCCGAAGGGCTGGCCGACGAGGCGACCCGGCTGGCGGCGCGGGTCGGCGACGAGCACGACCAGCGCCGCATCGACGAGGCGGTGGCCGGCTCGAAGTCCGCGATCGAGGCCGGCGACGCCCGGCTGCTCACCATGTACACCGAGGAGATCCGGCAACTCGCCGTCGCGATCCTCGACCGGTCCGGCCAGCTCGACGTCCTGATCTTCCACGACCTCGAGTCGCGCCGCGCCGACTTCGTCGACCAGGCACTCGGCACCTCGCTGCTGAGCGACGGCCGCATGGCGATCGCGACGGGCAACCGGCAGGCGCTGCACAACATCAACGTGCGCCTGCGCGGCCTGCTTCCGGTGCCACCCCCGCCACCGGACCCGTTCAGCACGGTACGTACCGGATGAGTTCTCCGATCGAGCCCTGGGCCCGTCCCGCGTTCCGGCCCACCGGACGGCCCGCGGCCGTCGCGCTGGTCGCCTTCGCCGACGACGACATTCTCGGCGCCGACGCCGACCTCCGCCTCTCGGGCACCGTGCCCGCGGGCGCGCCGGTGGCGGCGCTCGACTTCCGCGGTCATCATGTGTCCGGCAGCGCGGAGTGGATCGACGGTTGGCGCACCGGCGGCCTCCGCACCGTCGCCGAACGCGACCTCGGCGATCCGGCTCGTCCCGGCGACCTGGCTCGTCTCGATGCCGCGACGTCCTGCTACCTGGCGTCGATCGAGGTCGACGACCCGGCCGACCTGACCCACCTGCAACTGGCCTGGGCGGTGGCCTCGGCACTCGCGCGGAAGGGCGCGTTCGCGGTGCTCGACGTGTACGCCGCCACCTGGTGGGCCGGCCCGGCGGTGGCGGCGCTGGCGCCGGACCGGCCGTTCACCGTGCAGCAGGAGGTGAGCCTCACCGCGGAGACCGAGCCGACGCCGGGCTTCGGGCACACGGTGCACACCCGGGGCCTGGTCAAGGTCGGGCGGCCCGACCTCATCACCGGCGTCCCCGTCGACGACATCCAGCACACCGCGCAGATCCTCAACCACCTCGGCCGCATGCTCGCCGAGGGCCACCTGCTCGAACCCGGCCAGCACCTCCGGTTCGACGGCGAACGCACGCTGCGCGTCGAGCCCTACGCCCCGGGCGACAACGCACCCGACGTCGGCCTGAACGACCACGCCCTACTCCTGGTGGACGTCTGACAGCTTTCATGGGTGCCCGGTCGAGGGGCCACGTCAGCGACGGCCACCGCGGCCAGGACTAGTTGATCTCTGGACTGGGCGGCCGGGTCGCCGGATGGCGGGCATCCGTGGACGCGAGGTTCAGGATCTGTTCCTCGGCCAGCGACTGGTCTTCGACGGCGACCAGTACGGCCACCACGCGGTTGTAGCGCGGCACCAGATAGGCGGCCGCTGCGTAGCCGGGGCCCTCGCCGGTGTGGCCGACGACGTGGGTCTGCCGGGAGCCCATCACGCCCAGGCCGTACCCGGGGCTCGGGTGCAGCGGACGGCCGGGAACGTCCAAGGGGCGCAGGCGGGTCATCGCTTCGCGCGCCGGGGCGGCGAGCAGCGTGTCGGTGGCCAGGCAGGCGCGGAGAAGGCGGGCCAGGTCGCCGGCCGTGGCGGCGAGCAGGCCGTGGGCCACCCAGCCGGGATGGTACGCGTCGGCGACGGCCGCGTCACCGAGGTAGGCGCTCGTCGACGGGGCGACGCGGCGCAGATCGTCCACTGTGGACAGCGGGAACGTCGCCGCCAGGCCTGCCGGTGCCAGCACGGTCTGCCGCACGGCGGCGGCCCACGGTTGGCCGCGCTCGGCCTCCACGATCCGGCGCAGCGCCAGGTAGCCGACGTTGGAATAGTTCCAGCCGGCACCGGGGCGGAACAGGAGACCGCGACGCGCGGCGAGGTCCACATAGGACTCGTCGGGCCACGGCGCCTCGCCGGCGCGGACGGCCACATCGTATTCGGGGGCGTAGGACGGTAGGCCACTCGTGTGGCCGAGGAGGTGGGCCACGGTGATGTCGGCCGCGCCGGGTAGGCGGGGCAGCCACCGCGACACCGGCGTCGACAGGTCCAGGCCGAGTTGGAGCACCTGCACGGCCAGCACCGTCTTCGTCACGCTGTAGATCGGGAACGGCTGGACGCTACCCTCGACCGACGGATCGCCGGCACCGTCCAGCAGGGCCGTCGCCTGGAGCATTCAGAAACTGTAGGACAGGTGCTTGACGCCGTTGATGAAGTTGGAGTGCAGCCGCACCGGGTCGCCGGCCTCGATCTGTGGCACGCGGCGCAGCAGTTCGCCGAGCAGTACGTGGATCTCCAGCCGGGCCAGGTGGGCGCCCAGACAGAAGTGTGGACCGGCGGCGCCGAAACCCAGGTGGGGGTTGGGATCGCGGGTGATGTCGAAGCGGTACGGGTCGGTGAACACGTCCTCGTCGACGTTCGCGGAGCAGTAGTACAGCACCACCTTGTCGCCCTCGCGGTACCGGTGGCCGTTCAGCTCGAAGTCACAGGTTAGCTTGCGGCGCATGTAGATGACGGGCGTGGTCAACCGCACGATCTCCTCGACCGCACCCGGAAGCCGACCGTCCAGGTCCGCGAGCAGGTGGGCGCGCACGTCGGGGTTGACCGTCAACAGGTGCAGGGCGCTGGCGATGGAGTGGCGGGTGGTCTCGTTGCCGGCGACGAGCAGCAGGATGAAGAACGAACCGATTTCCTGCATGGTGAGCCGTTCGCCGTCGACGTTGCCGTGCACGAGGGCGGAGGTCAGGTCGCCGGTGGGGGTCTTCTCGCGGGCGGCGGCGAGGTCCTGGACCAGTTGCTGCAGTTCCATCCCGGCGTTCAGCAGCTTCATGCCGGTCTCGGTGGGGTCCTCGCCGGCGTACTCGGGGTCGAACCCGCTGAGGATGATGTTCGACCGGTCGAGCACGTACTGATGCTCGCTTTCGGGCAGCCCCATGAGGTCACAGATGATTTTCAACGGGAGGCGGGCAGCGACCAGATCGACGAAGTCGCCGCCGGGCCCGTTCTCGACGAGGCGGTCGACGAGCCGGGTGGAGACGTCGCCGATCTGGTCCTTCAAATTGGTGACCGTCGTGGACGTGAACGCCCGCGAGACGATCCGCCGCAGCCGGGCGTGCTTCGGGTCGTCCATGTTGATCATCGAGCCGAAGTACTCGACGAAGTCCTCGGGCAGGTCCGGGATCGTGGTGGCGCCGCCCTGGCCGGAGGAGAAGACCTTGGCGTTGCGGCTCGCGGCGACGACGTCGGCGTGCCTGACGAGCGCGTAGTACCCCGGGCCGCGCGGCGCCCATGGAAGCTCGATCTCGGTGAAGAACGCGGGCGTGTCGAGCCTGCGCAGCCGCTCGAACGCCGCCGCCCGCTCGGTCTGCGGCTGCGCCCAGAACTCCCGGGCCGATAGATCAAAATCTATGACATCCATGCATACAGATTGCGTCGCCCGGCGGAAGGGGGTCAACGGGACCGGAAAGTTGATTTCCGGCTGTACCGTCGGCGCCGGACGACGGGGGGATCGATGATCGGTATGGAGCTCCTGCTGCCCTGGAGAGCGGCGGCGCTCCTGTTCACGCCGCGCTACCGGCTGCTGCCTGAGGACCCGGTGATAAGCATGCTCGGCCGCATACGGGCGTTCGCCGGCCTGGCCATGACGCTCGGCATCGCCGTCTGGTACGGCGCGTTCGCCGACCTCGGCCTCGAGCCGCTGCTCAACAGCCTGGCGTCCACCGCGTTCCTGGCGATCCCGAGCCTGCTGATCTGCATGGGCATCGTGGTCGCCGCCACCCGCCGCGGCGGGCGCAGAGCTGTCGTGTGGCAACTGCGCTGGCCGGTGCTGACGCTGAGCATGTTCGCCATGGTGATGGCCGCGCTGCTGGCCTTCAACGCGGGCGGCTCGAACGTGGTCATGCGGTACGACGACAACATCCCGCTCAACAGCAAGGTGGCCGGCGGCGTCGTCGGCCTGTGGTTCCTGTTCTTCGCGTTCCGCAGCGCCTACCTCATCAGCCAGTACTGGTTCAACGCCGTCGACGGGCACCCGTACCTGCAGCCGCTCATGGCCGTGTGGATGGCGTGGGTCCTCGCGATCAACACGATCGCCTTCGGGCGCAACGACGGCGGCATTCCGTCCACCGTCGCTCTCGCGCTTCCGGTGATCGCCGGGCTGGTGACCACCGGGTTCGCGGTGGCCGAGGCCGTGCGGACGCGCGCCGCGATCGCGAACCCGCGGCCGCCGGCGCCCGCGCCGCACCCGGCCGGAGGCCCGCCGTGGTCCGGCTTCTGATCGTCGGTGACGTCGGTGGCTGCGCCGACCAGCTACAACGCGTGGTGCTGCCGGCGCTGGACGACCCCGACACGGTCGTGATCCAGGTCGGCGACCTGATCGACCGCGGCCCCGACAGCGCCGGTGTGCTGGCGATCGTGCGGGAGCACCTGCCCACGGGACGGTGGATCCAGCTCATCGGCAACCACGAGGCGCAGTACCTCGGCATCGAACCGTTCTGGCCCGACCGGATCGCCGACGCCGACGCCGACCTGCTGCGGCGCTGGTGGCTGACCGACCGGCTCCGGGTCGCCTGCGCGGTGCGCGCCGCCGACGGCGAGGAGTTTCTGGTGACGCACGCGGGCCTCACCGTCGACGCCTGGCGCGACCTCGACGAGCCCGTCACCGCGACCACCGCCGCGGATCTGCTCAACACCCGGCCGGAACCCCTGCTCTGGCACGACCAGGGGCCGTTGTGGGCCGAGGCCGGCCCGCACCTGTACGGGTCGTGGCTCGACGCGCCGGTGGGCCCGCCGTTCGGGCAGATCCACGGCCACTCCACGATCGTCAGCTACCAGCGCCGGGCCTGGGCGTGCCCGGAACGGATCCGGGCCCGGTCCACAGTGGACTGGGATTCCCGGCACACCACCACCCGGATCAGCGGCGCCCGGTTCATCGCGATCGACCCGAAACACGGACGAACCGGCGCATCCGGGTGGGCACCGCTCATCCTCGACGACGCCATGCTGCTCACCTAGTTACCGAAGGTGACACTAGCGCGGTTACCCGCAAGTAACGCTAGGATGTCGTCACTTTCCCATAGGACCGGCGAGCGTGGACTGAGACCTTCGTGACCTCCGTTGACCAGGAAACTCCGGCAGACCAGGCCGGGTTCGAGTCCGCGTGGACCATCGCGGACCAGATCCCGGGCTGGCTCACCCGGGCACAGGGCGCGATGCTCTGGCAGGCCGTCCGGCGGCTCGGGCCCGCCGCGCACATCGTCGAGATCGGCAGCCACCAGGGCCGCTCGACGGTGGTGCTGGGCCGCGCGGCGCAGGCGATCGGTGCGCGGGTCACCGCGATCGACCCGTTCGTGGAGGGCCGCCTGTTCGGCGGGGCGTCGACCCGCGACCGGTTCGAGGCGAACCTGGTGCGGGCCGGGGTCACCGACACCGTCACCCTCCTGGCCGAGTACAGCACCAAGGCCCGGCCGAAGTGGACCGGCGGCGCGGTCGACCTCACCTACATCGACGGCAAGCACGACTACTGGACCTTCGCCGACGACCTGCGCTGGGCGGAGTTCATGGCACCCGACGCCGAGGTGCTGGTGCACGACTGCTTCTCGTCGGTGGGCGTCACGAGCGGGGTCGCGCTGAAGGTGCTGCCCTCGCGCCGGTACTCCTATGTGGACAGAGCCGGCTCGCTGGCGCGGTTCCGCGTCACCCGTCCGGCGGCGGCCGACCGCGTCCGGCTCGTGAAGCAACTGCCGTGGTTCACCCGCAACGTGGGGCTGAAGGTCCTGCTCCGGTTGCGGCTCCGCCCGGTGGCCCGGGCGTTCGGCCACGACAGCCCGTACGACCCGTACTAAACAGCCGCCCGGACGGCGGTCGCGGCCTCGCGCAGGGCCACGCCCCTGGGTGATTCGGGTGCGGTCGCCACCACCGGCTCGGTGCCGCCGCCGTCGCCGACCACGCCCATCGGAACCGACCCCAGCCGCACGAGGCCGGCCGCCCACACCGATCGCTCGGGCGCCACCGGCGGGAACACCTCCAGCCGGGACGAGCAGCACGGGCAGGTGAGCGCCGCCATGTTCTCGATGCCGCCGAGCGGGGTGGCGCCGGCCATCGAGAGGGCGGCGAGCACGCGCCGGTTGTCGAGGTGCGCGACGTCCTGCGGCGTCACCACGATCACCGCACGTGCCGCCGGCAGCAGGCGGAACGTCTCCTGCACCACGTCGGACGTGCCCGGCGGCAGGTCGATGACGAGGTAGTCGAGCTCGCCCCACTCGGTGGCGAAGATCAGCTGGGCGAGCAGCGCGCCGGCGAGGCCGGCGGTGAGCGTCACCGCTTGATCTTCAGCGACGATGAAGCCGCTCGACATCACCGTGATGCCGTACCGCTCCACCGGCTCGACCGCCGCCTTGGCGCCCGCCCGCGAGAGCGTCCACCCGCGCGACGGCGCGCTGCGCCGCAGCCCCACCATCAGCGGGATGTCGGGTGCGTGGAGGTCGGCGTCGAGCAGCCCCACCCGCAGCCCGTCGAGGCCGAGCGCCACCGCCAGGTTGAGCGCCACCGTCGACTTGCCCACCCCACCCTTGCCGCTGCACACGGCGATCACCACCGGGGCGGGCGGCGGCGGTCCGGGAGTCGAGGCACGGAGGAACGGCGGCGGCATCACGGCCCCGACGCTAGCGCACCGAGCCGACCTGTTTGACGTGACGCAGCAGCGGCGCGGTCTCCACCCGCTCGACGCCGTCGAGCACGCCGACCCGTTCGGTGAGGTAGCGGTAGAGCGCCTCCATGTCGGAGCAGATCACCGTCGCGACGACGTTGGTGGCGCCGGTGGTCGCCGCCGCGAAAACGATCTCCTCGTGCGAGGCCAGCGCCGCACCGACGGAAGCCAGCCGCGACGGCGCGACGGCCAGCCACAGCAGCACCCGCGCGTGGAAACCGAGCCGGTCGGGGTCGACCTCCACGTCGAAGTACAGCGTGCCGGTCCGGATCAGGTCGTCGAGCCGGCGCCGCACGGCCGACTCGGACCATCCGGTGGCGGTTGCGAGCTGTGCGTGGGTGAGCCGGCCGTCGAGCGACAGCGCGTCGAGGAGCGGCCGGTCGCTGTCGGCGACCGCGGCCGGGCGGTCGTCGTCGGCGGGCGGCGGGGCGAGCCCGGCGACCTCCGCCGGGGTCAGGGGTAGTTGGAGATTGTCGGGGCCGACGGCCCCGCCGGCGAAACTGTGGATGACGCAGTGCGCGCTCACCGACACCAGTCGGGGCGTACGGGGCAGCTTCTGCAGCAGCAGGCTGTCCCGGTCACCGACGACCGGGACCTCGACGTTGCAGCCGATCTCGGTGCCGGCCGACATGATGCTGACCCACGTGGTGTCCGGCCGGCGGGCCAGCGCGGCGGCGATCGGTTCGGCGGCGCCGGGCGCGGTGTGCAGGCGGATGATCCACCTCTCGTAGCCGAGCCGGATCGGGTCGGGTCGGGCCACCACCCGGACGCCGGCGCGCTCGCGCAGGGTCCGGTAGCGCCGGGCCACGGTCTGGTCGGAGACGCCCAGCACGGCGGCCATCTCCCGGAAACCGGCCCGCCCGTGCACCCGGAGGGCGTGGATGATGCGCCGGTCGAGCATGTCGATTTCCACCGCCCCAGCGTAGGCCGATGTCGAGATCCGCCGCTTAGGACCGGCGTCCATGGCGTCGGTGCCGGGCGCGACGCACCGTGGCGGTCATGCGTAAATGGTCACCGCTGATCGCGGTGTGTCTGGGAACCTTCCTGCTGCTCGTCGACGTCACGATCGTGGTGGTGGCGCTGCCGGCGCTCGCCGACGACCTCGACAGCTCGTTCGCCGACCTGCAGTGGGTGCTCGACGGCTACGCGCTCGCGCTGGCCGCCCTGCTGCTCGGCGCCGGGTCGCTCGCCGACCGCTACGGCCGGCGCCGCGCCTATCTCGTCGGGGTCGCGCTGTTCGGCGCGGCGTCGCTGGCCTGCGCCCTGGCGCCGAACGCGCCGTTCCTCATCGGGGCGCGGGTGGTGCAGGGCGTCGGCGGCGCGGCGATGTTCGCGACGACGGCCGCGATCCTCAACGTCACCTATTCCGGCCGCGACCGCGGCGTCGCGTTCGGCGTGTGGGGCGCGGTGAACGGCGCCGCGGCGGCGGCCGGCCCGATCGTCGGCGGGCTGCTCACCGAACACTTCGACTGGCGCTGGATCTTCCTCGTCAACCTGCCGGTCTGCGCGGCGGCGGCGTGGTACGCGGTGCGCGGCCTCACGGAATCGAAGGCGCCGCACCAGAAGAGCTTCGACCTGCCCGGCACGCTGACGTTCACGCTCGCCGCCGGCGCCGTCGTGTACGGGCTCATCCGCGCGACCGGCGACGGTTGGACCGACCGCTGGACGCTCACGTCGTTCGCCGTCGGCGTCGCCGCCTCCGTCGCTTTCGTCGTGGTGGAACGGCTTTCGGCGCACCCGATGCTCGACCTCGACCTGTTCCGCGGCGCGTCGTTCCGCGCGCTGATCCTCGCCGCGCTGCTCGCGCAGGCCGCCGCGTTCGCGTACCTGCCCTACACAACCGTGTGGCTGCAACAGGTTCTCGGGCACGGACCGGTCGACGCCGGTCTCCTCGGCGCGCTGCCGATGAGCGGCGCGGCGCTCGTCGTGGGCGCGCTCGCCGGCGGACCGTTGCAGCGGATCGCACCGAGAATCACCGTCGGGGTCGGGCTGGTTCTCATCGGCGCCGGCGCCGCGGCACAGGCGAATCTGGACGCGCACAGCGGCGGCGCCGCACTCATCCCCGGCCTGATCCTCACCGGCGTGGGGGTCGGCGCCGTGCTGCCGAACCTCGCGTCGGCGGTGCTGGCGGCGGTGCCGCGCGAGCGCAGCGGCATGGCCAGCGGCGCGCTGAACACGTTCCGCCAGTTGGGTTTCGCGCTCGGGGTCGCCGTGTTCGGTGCGCTGTTCCAGCATCAGGTCGACGAGCACGGCGGCGACGTGCGGGCCGGCTTCGCCGCCGGACTGAACGCCGCGCTGTGGTTGGCCGCGGCGCTGGCGTTGGTGGCGGCGGCGCTGGTGCTGGTGTCGGTGCGGCGGAACGCCGGGTCTGATCTCCGCCAGACAGCACCGCACTGACCGGCCAGGATTGCCTTATGAGCACAGCACTTCAGGACAAGGTGGCCCTGGTCACCGGCGGCAGCCGCGGGATTGGCGCGGCCATCGCGCTCCGGCTGGCGGCCGACGGCGCCGACGTGGCCTTCACCTACCAAAGCAATCACGACCGTGCGGCCGGCGTCGTCGAGAAGATCAAGGATTCGGGACGCCGGGCGGTCGCGATCGTCGCCGACAGCGCCGACCCGGTGGCCGTCCGCGCCGCGGTCGAGCAGGCGGTCGGTGCACTGGGCCGCCTGGACGTGCTGGTCAACAACGCCGGCGTCGGCATACTGAAGCCGTTCACCGACGCCGGCGTCGACGAGTTCGACCGCACGATGGCCGTCAACGTGCGGGCCGCGTTCGTCGCCGCGCAGGCGGCGGTGCCGCACATGTCGGCCGGTGGCCGGATCGTCAACATCGGCAGCAACGTCGCCGACCGCACGGTGTTTCCGGGTTTCTCCATGTACGCGACGAGCAAGGCGGCGCTGGTCGGCCTCACCAAGGCGCTGGGCCGGGAACTCGGCCCGCGGGCCATCACCGTGAACCTCGTGCAGCCGGGCGCCACCGACACCGACCTGAACCCGGCCGACGGCCCCGACGCACCGGCGCAGGTCGCCCTGACGGCGCTGGGCCGCTACGCGTCGCCGGCCGAGGTCGCCGCCATGGTGGCGTATCTGGCCGGCCCGGAGGCCGCGTACGTCACCGGCGCCGCCCTCACCGTCGACGGCGGGTTCAACGTCTAACCGTGGTGGACGGCCTCCACGTTGTGGCCGTCGGGGTCGCGGAGGAACACGCCGTAGTAGCCCGGGTGGTACTCCGGCCACTCCCGGGGAGCGTGCAGCACCTCGACGCCCGCCGCCACGGCGGCCGCGTGCACCGCGTCGACGGCGGCGCGGTCGGGCGCGGTGAACGCGACGTGCAACTCCCGGGTCTCGGCGCCGGCGGTGGGTCCGAGCCAGAAGTCGGGCTTCCCGTCGGCCAACGACAGCCCGACGACGAAGGTGTCGCCGGCCGGAAACCGCAGCGCCTCCCGAAACCCCAGCGGCGCGAAGACCCGCAGGTAGAACTCGACCGAGGCGGGCACGTCGGCAACCTGAATCCCCAGATGATCGATCATGCCCCGAACCTAACCCACCCCCTGAGCCCGGGCAGGCGATAGGCTTCCGCGGCGTGTCAACTAGTGCGGTGTGCGGGCGGTGCGGCGCGTCCATGGTTTCGCTGCACGGGGCGGAGCCGTGGTGCGCGGCGTGCGGGAACGGGCTCGAGCGGTTCGACCCGGAGGAGAACGAGGTCATCGGCTGGCGGTGGCTCGACCGCGGGCTCTACTCGCTCGCCTTCCGGGAAACGCACGAGGAGTTCGAGCTTCTCGCGAACCGGCCCGTCCCGGCGAAGGGCCCGGCCGGCACCCGGATCGGCGTGCTGGCGATCTCGGTGGCGTTGCACCTCACCGTGCTGGCGTGTCTCGTCGGCGGGCTCTGGTTGTGCGTCCAGGATTTTCCGTCCTTCTGGCTTCTTCCCGGCGGGATTCTGGTGCTGATCGCGATCGAGCTGCGGCCGCGGTTCGGCCGGATGCAGGGCAAGGCGGTCACGCGGAGCGAGGCACCGGCGCTCTACGCGTTGGTCGACCGGGTCGCGGCGGCGGTCGGCGCGCCGCCGCCGCACGCCATCGTCGTCGACGAGGACTTCAACGCCAGCGCGGGCACGGTCGGCATTCGCCGGCGGCGGGTGCTCACGCTCGGGCTGCCGTTGTGGGGGGCGCTCGATCCGCAGGGGCGGGTGGCGCTGCTCGGGCACGAACTCGGCCACTTCGTCAACGGCGACGTGCGGCGGACGCTGCTCACCCAGCCGGTCTACACCACCCTGCCGGCGGTGATGCACTTCCTCTCGCCGTCGCGCGGGTCCGGGGCCGAGGGGATCGTCTCCTGGCTCGGTGGCTGGGTGTGGCGGGTGGTGGCCGCGGCGCTGCGGTGGGTGGTCCAGGTCGCCTGGCTGACGCTGCTGCGGCTGGCCCAGCGCGACGCCCAGCGCGCCGAGTACCTCGCCGACTCGATGGCCGCGACCGTCGCCGGTTCCGACGCCGCCCTCCGCGTGCTCGACGTCCTCCAGCTCGACGAGCCGGTGCTGGTCGAACTGCGCCGGGCGGCGCGCCGCAAGGAGTCCGCGTCGGTGTGGCCGGCGCTCGCGGCCCGCGCGGTCGCCGACGCCGCCGACACGATGCCGCTGCGGCGTCAGCTCAGCATCCGCGCCGACGTCTCGCTCACGGCGTCGCACCCGCCGACCGCGCTCCGGTCGCGGCTCCTCGGCACGCGGCCGCCGCTCGGGGCCGAAGTTCCATTGGACGCCCACACAGCGGGCCTCATCGAGGCCGAACTCGCCACCCGCTACGAGAACTGCGTGCGGTCGCTGGCGCTCCAGTGAGCACGGTCGCCCGGTGCACCCGCGTGACGTGCGGCATCGGGAAGTGGTCCCGCCCGGCCAGGTCGGGCGTGGTGGTGAGGCGGCGCACGGCGTCGAGCAGGGTACGGCGGTCGGCCGCCGAACCGACCAGGTACGGCGAACGGGTCATGGTGAGGTTCACCAGGCCGTCGGGCGTCATGCGGATGTCGTGCCGGAACCCGGCGGTCGCGACCGGGCCGAACAGCGGGCCGAGGTCGACGGCCGGGCGGCCGGCCGTCACGGCGTCGGCGCCGTCGATGATCTCGACGAACCGCACCGTCCAGGGCACGCCGAGGTCGGCGTCGTTCCACAGCGCGGCGAACACGCCCTCGGGACGCAGGACGCGCGCGATCTCCGCGGGCGCCCGCTCGGGATCGAACCAGTGGAACGCCTGCCCGGCCACCACCGCGTCGACGGACGCGGCCGGCAGGGGGACCGCTTCGGCCGTCCCCGTCAGAACCTCGACGCCCGGGCTGGCCTCGGCCAGGCGGTGCCGCATGCGGTCGTCGGGTTCGACGGCGACCACGTCGTGCCCGAGGTCGCGGAGCAGGCGGCTCAGGATCCCGGTGCCGGCGCCCAGATCGGCGACGCGCAGCGGGCGCCGGCCCAGCGCCCAGCGCACCGCGTCCGGCGCGTAGCCGGGCCGGTAGGCGTCGTACCGCTCGGCCTCCGAGCCGAACGAACGGGCGTGCTCCATGACCCTCAGTCCACCATCAGAACCGAGAACTCCGAATCGGCGGGCAGGTCGGTGGTGCGGTCGAAACAGTTGACCGTCGCGTCGCCGGGTCCCCACCACGCGATGTGGCAGTAGGTCGACGGGTTGCCGCGGGACCCGGCGGTGGCGTGCCCGCCGCCCATGGCGAGCCCGGGGAACGTCACCCGGTAGTTTCCGATGCCCCAGCGGGTGAAGCCGGTGGCGCCGCCCGCGTTCCGGTACCCGGCGAGGTACCACGACGTGAGGTCGTCGCTGAAGTACGAGTAGTGCGCGTTCGCCGACGCCGCACCGGTACCGAGCGCGCTGACGCCGTGGGCGTAGGTCACCACGAACCGGGTGTCGACGGGCGCACCGGCCGCGTCGTGGCAGAAGACCGCGATCGGCGTGGGCGTCTCGTCGTTCTCGCCGTGCACCTCGCACCGCGCCGGCCCGCGGCCGTACGCCGTCACCTGGTACACGCCGTCGTGGTGGTCGACCGGGTAATGGCTGTCGACAGTGCCGACGATCATCATGTAGACGCCCACCGACTGCCGCCACACCTGCGGGGTGCCGCCGGTGGAGTCGTACCACGACTTCGGCTCGTACGGCACGCCCAGCGGCGGTGACGCCTTGCTGGCGAACAGGTACGCCAGCGTGCCCGGCAGCCCGGTGCGGTTGGTGAAGCCGGCGACGAACCGCGTGTCGGCCGCCGTACCCGCGGCGTCGAAGCAGTGGACGTCGACGACCTGATCGCTCCCGCCGGACCGCCATCCGGCGACGGTGCAGATCGCGGTGTTGCCCGACCCGTACGGCCGCGCGTGCGCGACCCCGCCGCTGCCGGCCATGCCCTCGAACGTCAGCCGGTACACGCCCGCCGACGGCCGGTGGACGGTGATGTCGCCGCCGGTCGAGTTGTGCCTCCATGCGTGCCCGACGGTGTAGTCCACAGTGGAGGGTTGGTCGACCCACACGTAGCCGTCGACCGCGCCCGGCCCGGCGAAGGCGGGGACCGGCGCGAACAGGATCACGAGCAGCGCCGCCGCGAGCGCAATCGGGTACCGCCTCATGGGCGGCAGCGTGCGGCCGGAGGGGGAGCCGGAGCCCGGGTGTGTCATCCACCCGACACCGGCCCTGGCCGATCGGTCGACCGCGACTCTCCGTGATTCTTTGCTGACAATTCCCAGCTCAGGCCACTCGAATGGGTATCGAGGGTCCAACGTCGGACAAGTTCATTGATAATGGTCAGCGGTCACTGGTTAGGAAGGATCACGGTTATGCAGCCGTCGCCACCCGCTCCTGAGGATCTTGACATCGACACCGAGCGGCCAACCGCCGCCCGCGCCTACGACTACCTGCTCGGCGGCGACCACAACTTCGCCTCCGACCGGGAGATGATCCGCCAGGCCATGGAGTTCATGCCTGACCTGCCCATCCAGGCACAGGCGAACCGGGCCTTCCTGCACCGCGCGGTGACCTACCTGGCCGGCGCCGGCGTGCGGCAGTTCCTCGACATCGGCTCCGGCATCCCCACCCGGGGCAATGTGCACGAGGTCGCCCAGCTGGCGGCACCCGACGCGAAGGTCGTCTACGTCGACATCGATCCGGTGGCGGTCAGTCACGGCCGTCAGCTGCTGGCGGGTGATCCCCACACGACCGTCATCCAGGAGGACGCGCGTAACGCCGCCGAGATCATCAACCACCCCGACGTCCGGTCGCTGCTCGACTTCACCCGCCCGGTCGCCGTGCTCATGGTGGCGCTGCTGCACGTCATCCCGGACAGCGACGATCCGTACGGCATGGTGACGACGGTGCGGTCGGTCCTGGCGCCCGGCAGCTACCTGGCCATCGCGCACGGCACCGGCGACGGCCGGAAGGACGCCGAGCGGCTGGTCGAGATCTCCCGCCAGACCCCCACCACGATGACGCTGCGCGACCGCGCCGGCGTCCTGCGCTTCTTCGACGGCTTCGAGCTGGTCGAGCCGGGGCTGGTCTGGGCGCCGGAGTGGCGGCCCGAGTCGCCCGACGACGTTCCCGCCGAGCCCGCGCGCACCAGCAGCAACTACGTCGGCGTCGGGCGCCTGACATGAGTGATGCGGGCTCGGGCCTCGACGCGTTCGTCCGGGCCTGGGCACGGGAGATCATCGGCACCTCGTACGTGCCGATGACGCGCGCGCAGACCGTCGATTTCCTGCGGGGGCGGGCCGACCTGCTGGTCGGGTCGCTCACCGCCGAGACGTTCGACGCCGGCGCCGGCTACGCCGTGGGCACGACGCTGGCGCGCGCCGATTTCACCGCGCCGGAGGCGTTGGGGCGGACGATCGCGCTGATGAAGGCGCGGTTCCTCGCCGACGTCGGCCTGAGCACCGCTGTGCCGACCGACGCGGACTCCGCCGCGGAGGCCGATCGGCGGCTCGCGGCGTTGATCGGCGCGCTGGCCGAGGGGTTCGCCCGGGCCGTGCGCGACCGCACCCTCGACGCGCAGGACGACATGCGCCGCGCGGCCCTCCGGGCGAAGGCGGCGGCCGAGCGCGCGGTGCGCGACAGCGAGGCACGCGTGCTGCACGCCGCGCTGCACGACCAGCTGACCGGGCTGCCCAACCGGGCCCTGTTCACCCAGGAACTGGCCCGCACGCTCGCCGCCCCGCCGGCGCCGCGGCTGGCCGTCTGCTTCGTCGGGCTCGACCGGTTCAAGCTCATCAACGGGACGTTCGGACCGGCGGTCGGCGACCGCGTGCTGGTCCTCGTCGCGGAGCAGTTGCGGGCGCTGGCCGACGAGCACGACTGCCTCGTTGCGCGCATCGGCGGCGACGAGTTCGCTTTCCTCGTCCCCGATACGACCTGTACCGACGACGCGCTGAAGTTCGCCGACCGCGCGTTGCGGCGCATCGCCGAACCGGTGTGTCTCGACGGCCGCGACGTGCCGCTGTCGGCGAGCGCCGGTGTGCTGGAACGGTCGGCCGACGGCGGTGATCCCGAGGACGTGATGCGGGCGGTGGGCGTCACCCTGCAGTGGGCCAAGGCCGACGGCCGGGCCCGGTGCGCGCAGTTCGACCCCGACCGCAACACCGGCGACGTCGCCCGGTACGCGCTGTCGGCGGCGATGCCGGCCGGGCTGCGCAACGACGAGTTCGTGCTGTTCTACCAACCGCTGGTCGAGCTGGTTTCCGGGCAACCGGTCGGGATGGAGGCGCTGGCGCGCTGGCGGCATCCGGTGCGGGGCCTGTTGAGCCCCAACGAGTTCATCGGGCTGGCCGAGGACAGCGGGCTGATCGTCGGCCTCGGCCTGCGGTTGCTGGAGAAGGCGTGCCGGCAGGCCGAGGCGTGGCGGTGGCGGGGTCCGGGCGCGCCGTTCGTGAGCGTGAACCTTGCGGTGCAACAGATCCGGGACCCGGGGCTGGTCGCACAGGTCGCCGATGTGCTCGACCGGGTGGGCCTGCCGCCCGAACTGCTGCAACTGGAGATCACCGAGAGCGCCGTGATGAGCATCGACGACCACTCGCTCGGCACGCTGCGTGCGTTGCGGCGCCTCGGTGTCCGGCTGGTCATCGACGACTTCGGTACCGGCTACGCCAACCTGTCGTACCTGTGCGACCTTCCGGTCGACGGGCTCAAGCTCGCCGCCACGTTCATGCAGGGGCTCGACGACGACCCGGACTGCAAGCGGTCGGCGTTGCTGGACGCGATGGTGGCGGTCGGGCACCGGGTCGGGCTGTCCGTCACCGCGGAGGGCGTGGAGACGCCGGCTCAGGCCGACCGGCTGCGTCGGCTGGGGTGCGACCTGGCGCAGGGGTGGCTGTTCGGCCGGCCGGTTCCGCCGGAGGAGCTGTTCTCCTGACGTAGCCCGACGCGGCCCGGCCGGCCCGGATCAGCCCGAGCGCACCGGCCAGCCCGGCCACGGCGACGGTCGTCCAGCCGAGGTCGGGCGTCCACAGGAGCACCTGCCGGAGACCCGCGCCGAACGCGGCCGGCACCGCGAAGAGCATGGCGGCCACGAGCGCGCCGCAGCCGAGGGACCAGGCGATGTTCGACCCGCCTCTTCCCGTGACAGCCAGGCCGATACCGGCGAGCAGCGCCACGGCCACGACCACCAGCGCGACCAGGACGATCGTGAGCAGCCCGTCGGCCTCGCCCGGGTCCGGCCGCCCGCCGCGCAGGATCGTGGCGACGTCGAACGCCGCGGCGGCCAGCGCCGGATCGAGCGCCGGACTGTACACATTGGACAGTACGACCACCCCGGTGCGGGTCGCCGGCATCAGCACGACGTGGCTGAAGTAGCCGGGCGTGGCACCCGCGTGCCACACCAGCCGCGTGCCGTCGTCGGCAGCGGTGTCGCGCCACCCGAAGCCGTAGGTGCCCGGGTGGGTGTCGACCCGGCCGGTGTGCATCTCGTCCAGGCTCTCCGTCGACAGGATCCCGCCGCCGTCCCACTGGGCCGCGACGAACCGGGCGGCGTCGTCGACGCTCGCGGCCAGGTAGCCGTACGGGGCGCCGGACATGTCGTACGGCGGGTCGAACGCTCGCGGTCGCCCGAACCACATCCGGTGCCCCGGCGGCAGGTTGATGGCGGCGGCCTCCGCCGCCGTGGCCGCCGACCGTCGCATGCCCAGCGGGTCGAGCACGTGCTCCCGGAGGTAGGCGCCGAACGGCTGCCCGCTGACCGCCGCGACGATCGCACCGAGCACCGCGTAGTTCGCGTCGCTGTACCCGTGCCGGCCCGCCGGTCCGAGGTCGAGCCCGGCCAGGTCGCGGACGGTCCGGTCGAGCCCGCCGGGTGAGTTGTCGAACCGGTCGGTGAGGCCGCGGGTCGCGATCTCGGGCAGTCCGCTGGTGTGCGTGAGCAGTTGCCGCACGGTGACGCGGGCGGCGGCCGTCTCGTCGCGCAGCCGGAACCACGGCAGGTACCGCCGGGCCGGCGCGTCGAGGTCGACCCGCTTGGCCTCGACGAGTTGCATCACCGCCAGCGCCGTGACCGGCTTCGACACCGAGCCGAGCAGGAAAGGCGTCTGTCCGGTGACGGCCGCACCGGCACCGTCGCGTCCGATGGTCTGGGTGTGGATCACCTGTCCGTCGCGGACGATCGCCGCCGCCAGGCCGGGAATGTGATTCCGCGCGGCGTGCCGGCGCAGGTAATCGGCGATGGCATCGGTCTCCGCCTGGGCCGGCGCCGCCGGTATCAGGACCACCGCTCCGACCACCAATGACATCAACCACCGCATGACCATCCCCCATAACCGTATCGCCGTATGGTTATGGAGGTATACCGTACCGCGATATGGTTACGCAATGCCGAGGATCGCCGACCATGACGCCCGCCGCCGCCAGGTCGCCGCCGCGGTCGCCGACCTCGTCGCGAGCGACGGGCTCGACGGGGTCACCGTCGCCCGGACCGCCGCGACGGCCGGCATCTCGGTCGGCCTGGTGCAGCACTACTTCAAGTCCAAGGACGACATGCTGCTGTTCGCGTTCACCCACGTCCGCGACCGGATCGACGCACGGGTCGCGGAGGGCGTGGCGGCCGGCGTGCGGTCCGGCGCCCGGATCGAGCACGTGCTGCTCGACGCGCTGGGCGAACTCCTCCCGCTCGACGAGCGCCGCCACCGCGAATGCCGGGTCACGCTCGCGTTCGCCGGCCGCACCGTCGACAACCCGCGCCTCGCCGAGGCGCTGAACGCCGGCGCCGAGGGCGTGCGGGCCCGGCTGGCCGAGGCGATCCACAACGGCAAGGAGTGCGGCGAGGTCCCGGTGGAGACCGACGACCGCCTGGAGGCCGTCCGCTTACTGTCCCTTGTGGACGGTCTGGCGCTGCACGCCTTCACCGGCCCCGGATCGGTGTCACCGGACGCGGCCAGGGCCGCGCTCGCCCGTCACCTCGGCACCCTGTTCCCGGGCCCCTGCCACCACCCCCGCCCGGCGAAATAGGCCTGGCGCGGCGGTCGCCGCTGTGCTTCACTCTGTTCAAACAGTTCTAGAACTCTTCGAGGAGATATAGAACATGAGCGAGGTCCAGATCCGGCCGCGTGCCGGGCTGATGAGCGAGCCGACCGGGCGCGGGCGGTTCGGCGAGTTCGGCGGCGGCTACGTGCCCGAGTCGCTGGTGCCGGTCTGCCGGGAGGTGGCGGAGGCGTTCCGCGACGCGTGGGCGGATCCCGGTTTCCGGGGCACGCTGGACACGTTGCTGGCCGTGCACGCCGGCCGGCCCACCCCGCTGACGCCGGCCTGGCGCCTGTCCGCCGAACTCGGCATAACCCTGCTGCTCAAGCGGGAAGACCTGACCCACACCGGCTCCCACAAGATCAACAACGTGCTGGGGCAGGCGTTGCTGGCCCGGCGGATGGGCCGCACCCGGCTCATCGCCGAGACGGGCGCCGGCCAGCACGGCGTCGCCACGGCGACGGCCGCCGCGCTGCTCGGCCTGCGGGCAACCGTGTTCATGGGCGAACGCGACGTCGAGCGGCAGGCGCTCAACGTGTTCCGGATGACGGTGCTGGGCGCCGAGGTGGTGCCGGTCACCACCGGTAGCCGCACGCTCAAGGACGCCACCAGCCAGGCGATGCGCCACTGGGTCGGCGTCACCGACGATTCGTACTACTGCGTGGGTTCGGTCGTGGGCCCGCATCCCTATCCGTGGATGGTGCGCGAGTTCCAGCGGGTCATTGGCGACGAGGCGCGAAGGCAGTGCGCGGCGGAACTGGCCAGCGGGGTGCCCGACCACGTGGTGGCGTGCGTCGGCGGCGGCTCCAACGCGGCGGGCACGTTCGCCGGGTTCGTCGACACGTCGGCCCGGCTGGTCGGCGTCGAGGCTCTGGGCGGCGCCGGCGCGAGCCTCGGGAAGGTCGGCGTGCTCCACGGCGCGCGTTCGCTGTTCCTGCAGAACGACGACGGCCAGATCAGCGAGGCGCACTCGGTGGCCGCCGGGCTCGACTATCCGGGCGTCGGGCCGGAACACGCCTACCTGCGCGACCTCGGCCGGGCCCGGTACGAGACGGTCACCGACGCCGCCGCGGTCGACGCCGCGGTGCGGCTGGCCCGGGCCGAGGGCATCATTCCGGCGCTGGAGTCGGCGCACGCCGTCGCCTGGGTGATCCGCGCCGCCGAGAGCGGCGAACTACCCGCGGGGACGACCGTGCTGCTGACCCTGTCCGGGCGCGGCGACAAGGACACCACGGCGTTGATGGAGTTGATGTGACCATCTTCCGGTCCACCGGCCGCAAGCTTCTGATGCCGTACCTCACCGGGTTCGTCACCGACGACTGGACCGACCACCTGCGCGCGTTCGCCGACGCGGGCGCCGACGCGATCGAGGTCGGCCTGCCGTTCTCCGACCCGACCCTCGACGGCGCCACCGTCCAGGAGGCCAACGAGGCCGCGCTGGCGCGGGGCGCGACCGCATCCGCGATCCTCGCCGAGCTGGCCCGGCTCGCCGCCGACCTCCCGCCGTTGGTCATCAGCACGTACGCCAACCTCGCGCTGCGGCTGGCGCCCGCCGATCTCGCCGCCGCGGGCATCGCCGGCCTGATCGTCCCCGACCTGCCGCTCGACGAGATCGACCAGCTCGACGGCATCGACCTGGCCCTGCTCGTGGCGCCGTCGACGCCCGACGGGCGGCTGGCGGAGATCTGCCGCCGCAGCCGCGGCTTCGTCTACGCCGTGTCGGTCATGGGGACCACCGGCGAGCGGACGGAACTGGCCGCCACCGCCACCGCCCTGGTCGAGCGGATCCGGCCGGTGACCACCCTCCCGGTGCTGGTCGGCTTCGGCGTCTCGACGCCCGGGCACGCGGCCGAGGCCGCCCGCAGCGCCGACGGCGTCATCGTCGGCGCGGCGGTGCTGCGCCGCGTCCTCGATGGGGCGACGCCGTCCGAGATCGGGGCATACCTCGCTAAGATGCGCCTCGCACTGGATTAGCTGAGGAGGACGGCCACCGTGACGAGGTACCGGGGCATCGCCGCTGACCTCGCCGCGAAGATCCGGGCCGGTGACTACGCACCGGGCGAGGCGCTGCCGGCCCAACGCGACCTGAGCGCCTCGTACGGGGTCACGTTGATGACGCTGCGGCAGGCGCTGCGGCAACTGAGCGACGACGGGCTGATCGTCCAGCAGCCCGGCCGTGGAACGTTCGTCGCGCCGCCACACCTGGCCTACCGGTCGGGTGCCCTCCAGAGCCTCGCCGACGACCTGCGGAAACAGGGCCACGACGTCCGCACCACCGTGCTGGCGCGCACGGTGCGCCGGGCGCCGGCGACCATCGTCACCCAGCTCCGGATCCGCCCCGGAGACGCCGCCCTGCGGCTGGAACGCCTGCGCGAGTTCGCCGGTCGCCCGGCGGTCCACCAGGTCTCCTGGATCCGCCAGCCGCACGCCGACCGGATCCGCGACCGCGACTTCGGGGCCGTCTCCCTGTACGGCGCCCTCGCCGACGCCGGCGTGGTCGTGGCCCGGGCCACGGAGACGATCCGTCCGGGCGTCCTGACGCAGGCCACCGCCCGCCATCTGCAGGAGCCGCCCGGCGCCCCGGTGCTCACCAGCGACCGCGTCACCTACACGCTCGACGGCACCGCGCTGGTCGCCGACCGCGCGACGATCCTCGGCAGCATGATGGAGATCCGCACGGAACGCGCCGCCACCGGGCTGACGCTGAACTGGGGCGCGCCCCGGTCATAGCGCGCGAAGCTTGGCGCGGACGTCGCCGGCCTCCGGCAGGTCGCTCTCCTCGATCGAGTCCAATGCCTGCTGCCAGGCCAGGCGGGCGGCGTCGGGATCGCCCATGGCGCGGTGCGCGTCGCCGAGATGGTCGAGCAGAGCGAACTCGAACGACCGGTTGCGCGCCTCGGCCGTCCGGCACAGGTGCAGCGCCCGGTGGAAGCAGGCGGCGGCCTCCCGGTGGTCGCCGAGGCCGTTGTGCGCGACCCCGATGCTGTCGAGCGTGCCGGCCTGGCTGTGCGGGTCGCCGACCTCCTCGGCGATCGCGAGCGCCTTCCGGCAGCCGGCCAGGGCCTGCTCGTACTCGCCCAGTTGGGCGTGCGACCAGCCGGCCAAGTTCAGCGCGTGGGCGTACCCGATCCGGTGCCCGGTGGACTCGTAGGCGTGCGCGGCCAGGCCGGCGTGCTCGATCGCGGCCCGGTGCTCGCCCTGCTGCTGCAGGCTCATGGCCAGGTTGTTGTGGACGCTGGCCAGCCCCACCTGATCGCCGAGGTCGGCGTACAACGACATGGCGTGCCGCAGGTGCCGATGGGCGTCCGGGAACCGGCCGAGTTCCTGGAAGGCCAGCGCGATGCTGCGGCGCACCCGGGCCTGGGTCGCGACGTCGCCCAGCCGTTCAGCCGCGTCGAGCGCCACGGCCTGCGTGGTGACGCGGTCGACCCGGTGCCCGAGCCGCTGGAGGTACTCGGTCAGCGTCCACGCCAGTTGCCACGTGTGCGCGTCCAGGCGCGACCGGTTGGCCTGCTCGACCGCGGCGACGAGCACCCGGTGCTCCGCGGTGAACCAGGCGAGCGCGTCGTCGGCGGTGTCGACGCGGGCGAGGTCCAGGCCGGCCGGTGCCGGTGGGAGCGTGATCCGGTCCCGGTGCGGGTTGACCGCCCGGGCCGCGGCGTGGGCGCTGTACAGGTAGTGATCGAGCAGCCGGCGCAGCGCCGCCCGGCGGTCGTCGGCCGGGTCGTCGGCGTCGGCGAGTTCGGCCGCGAAGGCGCGGAGCAGGTCGTGGAAGGCGTACCGGCCGGGGGTCCGCTGCGTCACCAGTTGGGTCCGCGTCAGCTCGCCCAGGAGCTGCCGGGCGTGCGCGGCGGTGGTGCCGGCCAGGCTCGCGGCGGCGGCGAGCGAGATGTCGGGCCCCGCGGGGACGCTCAGCAGCCGGAAGAGCCGCTTCGCGTCGGCGGTCAGCGTCCGGTACGACCACGAGAACACCTGCCGCACGCCCGGCGCGACGGTGCCGTCGTCGAGCCCGTCGAGCCCGGTGTCGCGCAGTTCGCGGGCCAGCGCGGTCAGGGACGCGTCCGGGTAGCTCGCCGCGCGCGCCGCGACGATCGCGAGCGCCAGCGGCAGTCCGGCGCAGCGGGCGACGATGTCGTCGACGGCGGCGGCCTCCCGCGCGGTCCGGTCGCGACCGAGGCGCCGTGCCAGCAGTTCCCGCGGTTCGTCGCCGGACATGAGGTCGAGGCTCAGCGGGGCCGCGCCCTCGGCGGCGACCAGTCCCAGCAACGGGTCGCGGCTGGTGATCAGCGCGGCGCACCCCGGCGAGCTGGGCAGCAGCGGCCGGACCTGCTCCTCGTCGCGCGCGTTGTCGAGCAGGATCAGCATCCGCCGTCCGGCGAGCGTGCTGCGGTAGAGCGCGGCCTGCGCGTCGAGGTCGGTCGGAACGCGGTGCGGCGCGACGCCGAGCGCGTCGAGCAGATTCCGGATCGCCTCGGCAGGTTCCGCCGCGAGGCCGAGTGGACCGAATCCGCGGAGCTGGACGTACAACTGCCCGTCCGGGAACCGCTCGGCCGCCCGGTGGGCCCAGTGCAACGCCAGCGTCGTCTTGCCGACGCCGGCCGTTCCGCTGATGACGGCGATCGCGGCGGTCGCGGCGGTCGCCGAACCCGCGTCCTGGTGTAGCGCCGCGTCCAGCCGGTGGAGCTGGTCGGTGCGGCCGACGAAGTGCCGGGTCACGGCCGGAAGCTGCGCCGGCCGGACCGCCCCGCCGGTGACGGTGACGGCGTCGGTGTCGTCGGCTTTCGCGACCGCCTCTGTGGGCGGTTCGCTGCGGAGGATGGCCTCGTAACGGTGCCGCAGCTCGGCTCCCGGATCGACGCCGAGCTCCTCGGCCAGCGTCGACGCCACCTGCCGGTACACGGCCAGCGCGTCGGCCTGGCGGCCGGCCCGGTACAGCGCGAGCATCAACGCCGCCGCCAGGCGCTCGCGGAGCGGGTACCCGGCGACCAGGCCCGTCAGTTCGGCGATCAGCCCGTGGTCGATCCCGCACTCCAGCTCGCACTCGACGCACTGCTCCAGCGCCGTCAGCCGCAGCTCGTCGAGCCGTTCCGCCGCGCGGGCCACCGCGTCACCGTCGAGGCCGGCGAACGCGGTCCCGCGCCACAGGGACAGCGCCGCGCGGAGGGACCGCGCGGCGTCGGCCGGTGCGTTCCCGCCGGCGAGCCGTCGCCCCTCGGCCAACAACGCCTCGAACCGGCGCAGGTCCAGTTGATGGTCCTCGACGCACAGCCGGTACCCGCCGGACTCGCTGCGGATCACACCGGCGCCGCCGTGCCCGGTGAACGTTCGCCGGAGCAGGGATACCGCCGTGTGCACCTGCCGCCGGGCCGTCTCCGGCGGATCGTCCCACACCGACGCGACGAGCTCGGTGGTCGGAACCGTCGTGTTCGCCCGGAGCAGCAGGGTGGCGAGGATGGTCTGCTGCCGTCGCCCGCCTATCGCAACGGATCGGCCGCGGGCCCGGACCTCCAGCGGACCGAGGACCAGGAACTCCAACGGCACGGCTCAATATAACAATCGCCATCGATTGGCAAGCGATCCGGCGATGCACTTTCGAGGCTTGTCGAGAACCGTGCGGGTCGACACTGGGCACCAGGACGACTGTCTGCCCGGTCCACGAATCGGGGATCGGGTGTCGTGATGCGGGGATCACAACGGGGGGTCAGTCATGTTCGTCCACAGTGGTGTGCGTGAACGACGGGGTTGCGTTCACGCCCGTTTGGCCGCCGCTCTTCCCGTCCTCGATTGACCCGATCCCCGTCTGTTGGCCGGGGCGGGACGGGCGGCGGCCGGATGGACCTGCGGCTGCTCGGTCCGGTGGAGGCGTACAACCGCCGCGGTGAACGTCTCGCGCTCGGGCCGCCGCAGCGCCGCGCCGTGCTCGCGGTCCTGGCCATCGACGCCAACCGGGTGGTCTCCACGGAGCGGCTGACCCGCCTGGTCTGGTCCGGCCAGCCGCCGCGGTCGGCGCGCAACGCCTTGCAGGTCAACGTCTCCCACCTGCGGCGGCTGCTCGCCGAGCACACCGACGCCGGTTCGGTGGCGACCCGTTCGTCGGGGTACGTGCTCGAGACCGATCCGCACAGCGTCGACCTGCACCGCTTCCGGTCCCTTGTGGACAGTGCGGCGGCCGCGTCCGACGACGCCGTGCGGGTCGACCGGCTCACCGCGGCCCTGCACCTCTGGCGCGGTGACCCGCTGTCCGACCTGCCCGGTGGCGACGCCGCGTACCTGTGCACCGGACTGCTGGAGCGGCGGTGGGTCGCCGTCGAGGACCGCGTCGCCGCGCAACTGCGGCTGGGCCGGCTGCGGACGGTCCTGGCGGAGCTGCCGGCGCTGATCGCCGAGGCGCCCCTCCGGGAACGGCTGGCGGGGCAGTACATGACCGCGCTGGTGCGCAGCGGCCGGTCCGCCGACGCCGTCGCGTGCTACCACGCCCTGCGCGAGCGGACCCTCGACGGGCTCGGTGTGGAGCCGGGCGCCGCGCTCCAGCGTCTGCTGATCCGGATCCTCCGCGCCGAACCGCTCGCGGAGCCCGGCCCGGAGCCTGGCCCGGAGCAAGGCCCGGCGCCCGGCCCGGCTCCGGCGCCGGAATCGGTGACCGGCGTGAGGCCGGCCCAACTGCCGGGTACGCCGACCCGCCTGATCGGATGCGCCGCCGAGTCGGACGCCCTGGACGGACTGCGGACCGAGGCCGGTCGCGGCGAACGGTCGGTCGTCGCCGCGCTGGTCGGACCGGGCGGCATCGGCAAGACCACGCTGGCCCTCGGCTGGGCGTGGCGCAACCTCGGCGCCTTTCCGGACGGCCAGCTCTTCGTCGACCTGCACGGCTACGGACCCGGCGATCCCGTCCCGCCGGACACCGCGCTCGTCGGGTTCCTGCGCGCGCTCGGCGTCACCGACGCGCACGTGCCGCACTCGCCGGCCGAGCGCGCCGCGCTCTACCGGTCCCGGCTCGCCGGCCGGCGGATGCTGGTGGTGATCGACAACGCGCGGTCCTCGGCGCAGGTCCGGCCGCTGCTGCCGGGTGCGCCGGGCTGCCTGACCATCGTCACCAGCCGCAACCGCCTGGACGGGCTGGCGGTCCGGGACGGCGCCCGGGTGCTGACGGTGCCGGCGTTCACCGACGAGCAGGCGCTGGCGCTGCTCGCGGACGCGGCCGGCGGGGAGCGGCTCGCCGCCGAACCCGGGCCGGCCCGGCGGCTCGCCCGGCTGTGCGGGTTCCTGCCGCTCGCGCTGCGGATCGCCGGGGTCCGGCTGGCCGCCGCGCCGACCGCGACGGTCACCGATCTCGCCGGCGAACTCGCCGACACCCGGCGGCGGTTGGCCGGCCTGTCGGTGGAGGACGACGACAGCGCGGTCGGGTCGACGCTGGCCGCCTCGTACCGCGTCCTGCCGGCCGGGGCGGCGCGGCTGCTGCGGGCTCTGGGCGGCGTCCGCGGCACGGATTTCGGCACGGATTTCGGCCCGCCCGCGGCGGCCGCGCTCACCGGTGTGACGACCGACGAGGCGCGGCTGCTGCTCGACGAACTGGCCGCCGAGCACCTCGTGACGGAGACGGGCGAGGGCCGGTACACCATGCCCGACCTGGTCCGGCTGAGCGTCCGCGACGGTAAGAGTTCGCTAAGCGACGGCACCTAGCGTCGGCGACGGCGGCGCACCGGGCGCCGCCGACAGAACCGGGGAAGGTACACATGACCCAATTGCTGGACAAGCTGCTCGGCCTGACCGCGAAGAAGGAGACGGTCAGCGCGAGCTGTCCGCCGGACACCTGGCTGGACGGCTGCTGGCACGTCTACTCCGGGGACGGGACTTTCCTCAGGCGCGAACGCAGGTGGGGCCACACCACCCCGCAGTGCGGGGCGTACTACACGTACGACAGCGCCTGCCTGTACTGCTGGCAATGACGCGGCGGCGGGCGATAAGCGTTCGCTAAGCGGGGGTGCCTAGCGTCGGCGGCGGCAGCGCGGGACCCGCCGCCGCCGACCGAAACCGGGAGGACGCACATGACCGAACTGCTGGACAAGCTGCTGGGCCTGGCCGCGACGAAGGAGACCGTCAGCGCGGCCTGCCCGCCGGACACCTGGCTCCACAGCTGCGAGAGCCTCGAACGGGACGGCCGGGTCGTCTGGGCCAAGTGGGTGTGGGCGCACCAGACCCCGCAGTGCGGCGTCACCTACACCACCAACTGGAACACCACGGCCTGCCCGGGCTGATCCGCCGGGCGCCGAGAGGAGACCGCATGCTGACCGGACTGACCGCCTCGGTGGTGCTGCTGGCACTGCTCACGGCCGTCAACCTCGCACTCGTCCTGCGCCTGGGCAAGCTGTTCCGGGAGCACACCGATTCGCAGGCGGCCGGCCCGGCGCCCACCGACTTCCCGGTCGGTGGCGAGCCGCCGGAGTTCACCGCCACCACGGTCGACGGTGCCGCGCTCACCGCCGCCGACCTGGCCGGCGGCCCGGTGCTGGTCGCGTTCCTGTCCACGACCTGCGTACCGTGCCACGACAGCCTGCCGCGGCTGGGGGAGACCGCCGGCGAGCTGGCCCGGGTCCACAATGGACGGACGATCGCCGTCGTGTCGTCGCCGCCGCACGTGGACCACGCCAGGATGCTCGCCGGGTTGCCGGCCGAGGCCGACGTGGTCACCTACACCGACTATCGGACGCCGGTGCACGAGGCGTTCAACGTCACCGCCTACCCCACGTACGTCATGTTCTCCGACGGCGTCGCGGTCTCGGTCTCGACCGACGTGCCGGCGGTCCCGGCCGCGGTGCCGGTGTGAAGCCCACCGCCACGCGTTGGCCCGGCTACCGGGAGACGGCCCGCCGGGCCGCCGATGTGGTGCGGCTCGGCGTCGTCGCGCATCCCTGGTGTGCGGCGGCCACGCTGGTCACCGGCGTGGTGGCCGGGGTGGCGACCGTGGCCACCGCCTGGTTGACCAAGCTGCTGCTCGACCGGCTGGCCACCGGCGGCGACCGGACCGCCGCGGTCTGGCTCGCGATCGCGCTCGCCGGGGTGGGTGCCATGGCGCTGGCGCTCCAGCACGTCGGTCAGTACGCCGCCCAGGTGCTCCAGCGCGCGGTCTCGGCCACCGTGCAGCGCCGGCTGTTCGCGGCGGTGTGCCGGTTCGTCGGGCTGCGGCCGCTGGAGGAACCGCGCCGGTACGACCAGTTGCGACTCGCCGAACACGCGGGCGAGCAGGCACCGCGGACCGTGACCAACGGCGCGGTGGGGCTGATCCGCTCGGTGGTCCAGGTGACCGGGTTCGTCACCGCGTTGTGGGTGCTGTGGCCGCCGATCCTGCTGTTCGCCGTCGCGGCCGCGGTGCCCGCTCTCGTCGCCGACCTGCGACTGGCCGGCGAACGCGCGGCGCTGCTCGAACACACCTCGCAGTCGGTGCGTCGTCGGCTGTTCTACCGCACGCTGCTCACCGACGCGTCCGCCGCACAGGAGATCCGGCTCTTCGGGACCGGCGACTTCCTGTTCCGCCGGATGGACGCGGTCACCCGTGCGGCGAACGACGCGGAGAACCGCCACGACGCGCGGCAGGTACGGATGATCGGCGGGCTGGGCCTGCTCGGCGCGCTGGCCGCCGGCGCGGGCCTGGTCGTGGCCGTCCTGCGCGCGGCGGCCGGCGACCTGAGCACCGGCGACGTGGTGCTCGTGGTGGCGGCCCTCGCCGGGGTGCAGACCGGCCTGACGGGCGTCGCGTCCGATCTGGCCGCGGGGTACGAGGCGCTGCTGACGTTCGGCAACTACCGCGCGGTGACGACCGCCCCGTCCGACCTGCCCACCGGTACCGCGCCGGCACCGCGGTTGAGCGGCGGCGTGGAGTTCCGCGACGTCTGGTTCCGCTATGCCGCCGACGGACCATGGGTGCTCCGCGGCGTGAGTTTCACCATCGCCCGCGGCAGTTCGGTCGGCCTCGTCGGCGAGAACGGTGCCGGCAAGAGCACCCTGGTGAAGCTGCTCTGCCGGTTCTACGACCCGGATCGCGGACAGATCCTCTGGGACGGCGTCGACATCCGCACGATCGATTCGGCCGCGCTGCGTGGCCGGATCGGCGCGGTGTTCCAGGACTTCACGCGCTACGACCTGACCGTGGCGGAGAACATCGCGCTCGGCTCGCTGGACGCGCTCGACGACCGCGACCGCATCACGCGCGC
Source organism: Virgisporangium aurantiacum (assembly GCF_016863635.1). Classification (GTDB taxonomy): domain Bacteria; phylum Actinomycetota; class Actinomycetes; order Mycobacteriales; family Micromonosporaceae; genus Virgisporangium; species Virgisporangium aurantiacum. The sequence continues at coordinate 250,919 of NZ_BOPG01000033.1, forward strand.
CGCGCGCCTGGTCGACCTCGACCGCCACCTGAGCACGCTGCCGCACGGGTACGACTCGCTGCTGAGCCGGGTCTTCTTCGTCGACGAGGAGGACGCGGCCGGCGGTGGCACGCTGCTGTCCGGCGGGCAGTGGCAGCGGCTGGCGGTGGCGCGGTCACTCGTCCGGGACGGCGCCGACCTGCTGATCCTCGACGAGGCCAGTGCGGGCCTGGACGCCAACGCCGAGCACCACCTGCACCGGGCCCTGCGCGAGCACTCCCGCGACCGGACCAACCTGCTCGTGTCCCACCGCCTCAGCACGATGCGCGACGCCGACCGGATCCTGGTACTCGACGGCGGGCACCTCGTCGAGCAGGGCGACCACGACGCCCTGATGGCCGCCGACGGCGTGTACGCGCGGCTGTTCACGCTCCAGGCCAGCGGCTACCAGGAACTGGTGGCATGATTCCGGCCGCCGTCGCGGTGCTCGTGGCGGTCGCGGTCGGGGTACTGGCCGTCCGCCGGCGGTACCTGCTCGTGACGGTCAGCGGTGCGAGCATGGCACCGACGTTGCGACCGGGTGAGCGGGTCCTCGTCGTCCGGCGGCGCTGGCGCCCGGCCGACCGCGGGGCGATCGTGGTTCTCGCCGCCCCGCCCACGGCGACGCACGGCCCGACGCTGAGCCGGTGGCGGGTCAAGCGCGTGGTGGCCGGCCCCGGCGATCCGGTGCCACCGGAGGTCGCCGGCCGTCTCGGTCTACCGGCCGGCAGCCTGGTGCCGCCGGCCCACCTGATGGTCATGGGCGACAACCCCCACAGCGAAGACAGCCGAACGTGGGGACCGGTCCCGCTCCACTCCGTCATCGGCCTGCTCCGGCAACATTGACCTGCGCCGCTTCTTCGACCACGTGAACACGTGGTCGGTGGGGGTGTCCGCTTTGGTCGGATTCAATGAGCGGGGAAGCGCGTCGCGGCGCTGAGGTGGTGGCGTGGCGGGGGCGGAGGAGATTGACCTGTGCCGATGTTTCCGTTACATTTCCGTGGCTAGGAAAGCGCTTTCCTCCCCGAAGTGCTCGGACCCGTGTGGAGAGGCTAAGGGCGGTGTCGGAATGAAACGTATCAACAGGGTCTTCGTGGTCGCGGCGGTCATGACCGTGGCGGTCGGAGCCGTCGCGGCGGGTGGACCGGCGGCGGCGGAGACCGTGGGCACGGGAAGCGCGGGCGCGGCGAGCGCTGGTGGCGGTGGCGCAGCAGCGGCGCAGCCGTTCGCCGTGCCGGCTGACGGGACCACCGAACGGCTCGACCGTGGCCTGATCAGTATCCGCAACGAGCGCGGCAACTTCGTCTCCTGGCGGTCGCTGACCTCGGACGCCCCCGGCACCGCGTTCAATGTCTACCGCAACGGATCCCGGGTCAACGCCGCCCCGATCACCACCGCCACCAGCTACCTCGACGCGGGCGGGCCCAAGGATGCGACCTACACGGTGCGTCCGGTCGTCGGGGGCGCGGAACAGGCCACGACAATGGCCGACACGCCCGTGACGCCGTTCGCCACCAGCCAGGACGTGCCGCTGCAGATCCCGCCGGGCGGCACCACACCGAGCGGCGAGGCGTACACGTACGTCGCGAACGACGCGAGTGTCGGCGACCTCGACGGCGACGGCCAGTACGAGATCGTGCTGAAGTGGGACCCGACCAACGCCAAGGACAACTCGCAGTCGGGCTACACGGGCAACGTCTACCTTGACGCGTACAAGCTCAACGGCACCCGGCTCTGGCGCATCGACCTCGGTCGCAACATTCGCGCCGGCGCGCACTACACGCAGTTCCAGGTCTTCGACTACGACGGCGACGGGCGCTCCGAGGTCGCGGTGAAGACCGCCGACGGGACGCGCAGCGGCACCGGCCAGGTGATCGGCTCGTCGAGCGCCGACTACCGCAACAGCTCCGGCTACGTCCTCAGTGGACCGGAGTTCCTGTCGGTCTTCCGGGGGACGGACGGAGCGGTGCTCGCCACCGCCGACTTCGTGCCCGCGCGGGGCACTGTGAGCAGTTGGGGCGACAGCTACGGTAACCGCGTCGACCGGTTCCTCGCCGGAACGGCCTATGTGGACGGTTCGCGGCCGAGCATCATCATGGCCCGCGGCTACTACACGCGCAGCGTCGTCTCCGCGTGGGACTTCCGCAACGGCGCCCTCACCAGACGGTGGACGTTCGACTCCAACTCGTCCACCAACGGCAGCGCGTGGACCGGCAAGGGCAACCACCAGCTGTCGGTGGCCGACGTCGACGGTGACGGCCGCGACGAGATCATGTACGGCTCGATGGCCATCGACGACAACGGCAACGGCCTGTGGCAGAACAGCACCCACCACGGCGACGCGTACCACGTCGGCGACTTCATCCCGTCGCGGGCCGGGCTCGAGGTGTTCAAGCCGTCGGAGAGCACCAGCGAGGTGGCGCACTGGATGGGCGACGCGCGCACCGGTCAGATCATCTGGAGCGCGCCGAGTTGCGGCTGTGACAACGGACGCGGCGTCGCCGCCGACATCTGGTCCGGCAACGCCGGGGCCGAGGTGTGGTCGTCGGCGGTCGCCGGACTGCGCAGCGCCACCAACGGAAACCAGGTGGCGAGCCGCAAGCCGGGCTCGACCAACTTCGTCATCTGGTGGGACGGCGACGCCCAGCGCGAACTCCTCGACGGCACCCACATCGACAAGTACGGCACCGGCGGCGACACCCGCCTGCTGACCGGTTCCGGTGTCGCGTCGAACAACGGCACCAAGTCGACGCCCGCGCTGTCGGCCGACATCCTCGGCGACTGGCGCGAGGAGGTCATCTGGCGCACGACCGACAACCGGGCGCTGCGCATCTACTCCACGACCGACTCGACCTCGATCGCGCGGCCCTCGCTGATGCAGAACCGCCAGTACCGGGTCGCGATCGCGTGGCAGAACACCGCCTACAACCAGCCGCCGCACCCCAGCTTCGCGACCCCGTAACGCGAAGCCGGGCCACCCCCAGCCGACCCCGGTGCCGTCCGTCAGGCGCCGGGGTCGGCGCCCGCCCGAAGGCAGCCGCTATGCCGCCTTCTTCGCCGTCTTTTTCGCCGTCTTTTTGGCGGGAGCCTTCTTCGTAGGAGACTTCTTTTTCGGGGCCGCCTTGCGTTTCGAGGCGGCCTCGACGCTCGCCCGCAACGCCTCCAACAGGTCGACGGCCTTCGTCGCCGTCGGCGCCTCCTCGGCGACCGTGACCTCCTTGCCCTTCGCCTTCGCGGCGATCAGCTTGGTGACCCGGTCGGTGTACGTGTCGCGGAAGGCGGCCGGCTTCCACTTCGCGGTCATCGAGTCGATCAGCTGGACGGCGATCGCCCGTTCCTTCGGCTTCGCCTTCGCCCGCGACGGAACGCTGTCGAGCACCTTGGCGGGGGTGCGGATCTCGTCGGCGAAGAACATCGTCTCCAGCACGAGCACGTCGCCGTCGGCGCGGATCGCGGCCAGGTACTCCTTGCCGCGCATCACCAGCGTGCCGATCGCCACCCGGTCGGCGTCGGCCATCGCGTCGCGCAGCAGGGCGTAGGTGTTGACGGTCTCGTCGCTGCCCGGCCCGAGGTAGTAGGACTTCTGGTAGTACATCGGGTCGATCTCGGCCCGGTCGACGAACGTGTGGATCTCCAGGCTGCGCGAGCGGCCCGGTGCCACCGAGTCGAGTTCGTCGGCGTCGAGCATCACGTAGTTGCCGTCGGAGACCTCGGCGCCCTTGACGACGTCGCCGTACTCGACCTCCTTGCCGGTGCGCTCGTTGACCCGCTTGTTGCGGATCCGGTCGCCGGTGCCCTTCTCGAACTGGTGGAAGGACACGTCGTGGTCCTTCGTCGCCGAGTACACCTTCACCGGTACCGACACCAACCCGAAGCTGACCACACCGGTCCAGATCGAACGCGCCATGAACCCGTACTACCCGTCCGCGGCCCGCACAATCACGGGTTCCTGCACCTCGGTGCGCCAGGTGTCGGGATCGCCGGTGCCGTAGACGTGGTAGATCTCGCGGCTGTACCCGGCCGACCGGTAGCCGTGCGCGTCGATCCACGTGGTGAGGGAATGGGCGGTGGGAACGATGTTCGCCATCGGGCCACGGTGGACGATCGTGGCGGCCTCGATCGGCGGCAGGTCCACCATCTCGCACCCGTCGACCGACACTCCCGGTGCGACCGGCACCGCGGCGTGCACGACGATCCCGTCACCGTCGGGCGGGTCGGAATAGAACGCGATCGGTGGGCCGGCCGCCGCCGCCTCGGCCGGGCCCCGCAACCGCTCGTACAGCGGGAGGATCACCGGTCCGATGTGCTCCGGTCCGAATCCCGGGGCCAGGTCGCTCAGCGCGGCGACGCGCACGGCCGGCACCGCCGTGACGGTCACCTCGTCGCTGGGCGCCGCCCCCTCCATCCCGATCACCAGGAGTCGCGCCTCCACGCGGGCCAGCCGCTCGGCGTCCGATGCGATCTGTTCCTGCAGTTGCGCGCGCCGCAGCCGCAGCATTCCGCGCAGCTCGGCCACGCTCACCTGTTCGTCGAGGACCGCCGTCACCTGCTCCAGCGTGAATCCCAGCTCCTTCAGGGCGATCGCGCGGTGCAGCCGCGGCAGTTGCGCCGCGTCGTAGTAGCGGTAACCGGTGGACGGGTCGACGCGCGCCGGGCGCAGCAGGCCGATCGCGTCGTAGTGGCGCAGCATGCGCACCGACACGCGGCCGTGCCGGGCGAAGTCCCCGATGCTCAACATGGCGCTAAGGTCGCTCGATGACGTTTCTGGACGCCATCCGTGACTCGTACGACACCGTCGCCGCCGATTACGTGAAGATCATCGAGGGACCGCAACGGCTCGACCCGATCAGCCGGGCGATGCTGACCGGGTTCGCCGAACTGCTGCTCGCCGCCGACCGGGGTCCGGTGGCCGACCTCGGCTGCGGGCCCGGCTGGTTCACGAATCTCCTCGCCGACAAGGGGCTCGACGCGTTCGGCGTCGACCTGTCGCCGGGCATGATCGAGCAGGCCCGGCAGGCGTTCCCGCACCTGCGGTTCGAGGTCGGCTCGATGACCGCGCTCGACATCCCCGACGCCACGCTGGGCGGAGCGCTCGCGTTCTACTCGACGCATCACACGCCGCCGGAGCACCTGCCGGTGGTGTACGCGGAGTTCCACCGGGTGCTGGCGCCCGGCGGCCTGCTGATGCTGGGCGGCCACGTCGGCGACGACCTGCACTACAGCCCGACGCAGGCGTACGGCGGCAACCCGGTGTCGTACGAGTCGCACCTCGTGCCGGCCGACCGGATCGCGGACCTGTTGGCGGCGGCCGGGTTCACCGTCACCGCGCGGTTGGACCAGCCGCACGACGGCGAGCGGCGCCACGCGATCCTCATCGCGGAGAAGCCGGCGGAGCCGGCAGCGGCCACGGCGTGAACGGCTCGCCGAGGTGCGGGGTGGCCAGCGTGCCGACGTGCGTGCCCAGCCGGGCCACGCGGCTCGCCCGCGCCTCGGCGGCGTCGATCTCGTGCGCGTAGGCGAGCGTCGGGTCGACCAACTGGATCGCATGCACCAGGAGGTCGCCGGTGAAGAGCACGTGGTCGGCCAGCAGCACCGACTGGTGGCCGGGGGTGTGGCCGGGGGTGGCGACGATGCGTACGTGCGGCGCCACGTCCCGGTCACCGTCCACCATGGACAGTTGACCGGTGTGCCGGAGCGGCGCGAGCAACTCGTCCTCCAGCGCCGGGTTGAGCGTCGCGACCGCCTCGATGTCGGCGCGGGGGACCAGGTAGGTGGCGTTCGCGAAGTACGGCTTGCCCTCGTCGACCGCCCAGCCGACGTGGTCGGTGTGCAGGTGCGTCACGATCACGGTGTCGACGTCGGCCGGCGCGATGCCGGCCGCGGCGAGTTCGGCCGGGAGGTTGCCCGGCACCGGCGCCCACGAACGGGCGGGTGCGCCGGCACCGCCGATGCCGGCGTCGATCAGGATCGTGCGGCCCTCGTCGGTACGGAGGGCGTAGCACCGGAATTGCAGCCGCCACTCACCGTTCTCGTCGACGGACAGCGGGTCGAGGCGGTCGGCGTCGGCCCACTGCTCGGCGGTGGCGGCCGGGAACGCGTCGGCGCGCGGGCTGAAGAACGGGCCGACGGCGTCGGTGAGCGCGGTGACGGTGATCGCACCGACCTGCCGGTTCGCGGTCATTGCTGCTTCACCAACTCGATGCGGTAGGTGTCGCCGGACTGCACGAACTTGTCGCCGCTGCACGTGTACGTGTCGGGGTCGATGCTGCCCGACACCGGAACCGGGGAGCCCTTGGCCACGCCGTCGACCTTGACCGTCGACGCTCCGGAGCCCGCCACGTCGGTGTAGTAGATCCGGTTGCCCTGCGGGTGGTACTTGAACGTGATCTTCCCGTTGGTGGTGCGCTCGTACGTCTTGCCACCGGCCGTGCCGGTCGCGACGATGCCGGCCGTCATGTCGAGTTCGCCGGTGCCGTCGGCCCGGAACCGCTGGGTGGCCCCCGACGCGCTCATGTTCACCGCCACGCCCTCGAACGTGAAGACGTAGTTCGACTGCTGCTCCACCCAGACGCCGACCACGCACGGGTCACCGGCCCCCGACGAGCTCGCCGTCGGCGTCGAGCCGGTGGTGGTCGTGGGCTTCGTCGGCTCGTCGTCGCCGTTGGCGACCACGAGCGCGATCGCCGCGCCGCCGCCGATGAGCAGGATGAGGACGCCCATCACGATGCCGATGACCAGCCCGGTGTTCGACCGCCCCGGCGGCTGTGGTCCCAACTGCGGGGGTCCCAACTGCGGGGGAGCGAACTGCTGGGGTGGGTACTGCTGAGGAGGGTATTGCTGGGGCGGGTACTGCTGGGGAGGGTGCTGCTGAGGCGGATACTGCTGCTGCGGGTCGTACTGGCCGTACGCTGGCTGTTGATACTGCGGATACTGCTCGTAGGACTGCGGCTGCGGCTCCGTGCCACGGAACGTGCCGCATCCTGTGCAGTACCCGATCGGGTTAACGGTCGTGCTGCCGCACGTCGTACACGGTTGCATTTCGCCGCCCCGGTTCAGCCTCGGTCCCGTCCCACTCCCTGTGACGGTAACCGATGCGGTCCGGTTCCCGAACGCGCGACCGGGTACCGTTGACCTGGCGTTTATGTTGATCGATGGATCGACGGGGGGTCACCGTGCCGTACCTGAGCAGACGGGGCATTCTGGCGGCGATGACCGGAGCCGCGGTCGGCCCCGCAGCGGTCGGCTCGGCAGCGGTCGGCTCGACGGCCGCCCAGGCGGGCGCGGGCCGGCGGGTGGCCGCCGGGGACCTCTACCCGTCGAACACCGCGCTGTACGCCGATCCGGCGCTGGTCGAGGGCACCGACTACGGCCGGCGGTACCGGCGGCACGCCCGGTACGACGACAGCGAGACCACCGTCACCCAGTACTCCGTCACCGTCGTGCTGGCGCTGCACGGCGGCGGGATCGAGCCCGGCACGTCCGAACTGTGCCACGCGATCGCCGGATACCACCCGGCGGACCTCGCGCCCGTCGGCGGCCAGATCTACGACCTGTGGACGTTCGAGGGAATCCGGTCGACGAACAACGGCGACCTCCACGTCACCTCGACGCACTGCGACGATCCGGTCGCGCTGTCGCTGTGCGCCGGCGCGCACCGCGCGGTCTCCCTGCACGGCTGCACCACGACGCAGGCCGGGCTGCCGGCCGGCACCGCCGCCGTGCTCGTCGGCGGCCGCGACACCACGCTCAAGAGTGCCCTGCTCACGGCCTATGCCGGGGTCGGCATCGTGGCGATCGACGCCGCGGGCACGCCCGCGCTGGCCGGCACCGAGCCGTCGAACATCGTCAATCGGACGCTCACCGGGGCCGGCGCCCAACTGGAGTTGACCACCCCGATGCGCGAGGCGATGTTCACGACGAACACCCGGCCCCGGCGTCGGTACACCACCACGGCCGCGTTCTGGCGGTTCGTCGAGGCGACCCGGGCGGCGCTGGCTGGGGCATGATGGGCGGATGCGGACCGTGACCCCGCCCGGCGACCGCCGGGGCTACTCCAAGGGCCGGATCCGCCGCGAGGACATCATCGCCGCCGCCCGCGCCGTGTACGCCGAGGCCGGCTACCACGGGTCGTCGCTGCGCGAGATCGCCAAGCGTGCCGGGATCACCCACGCCGGCCTCCTGTACTACTTCCCCACCAAGGAGGCGCTGCTCGCCGCGGTGCTCGAACGCCGCGACGCGGAAGACGCCGAGCGCCAGCACCTCGGCGCCCCACCCGGCCTCGACGTGCTGCGCAAACTGGTGGCGCTGGCCGAGCACAACGTGCGGCACCCCGGAATCGTCGACCTGTACGTCCGCCTGGCCGCCGAAGCGGTCGGGCGCGAACACCCCGCCCACGCGTACTTCGAACGCCACTACCGCGAAGCCCGCGACCTGACGGTCCGCTCGTTCCGCGCCCTGGCCGAACGCGGCGAACTCCGTACCGGTGTCGACCCCGAAATGGCAGCCCTCGGGTTCATCGCCCTGATGGACGGCCTCCAGGTCCAATGGCTGACCATGCCCGACGAGGTGGACCCGGTGGCCGCCCTGAGGGCCCACCTCCGAACGCTCCTGACCGTCGACCTGTAGCCGCCGCCGCTACAGGGTGCGGGCGTACGGGTCCCAGTCGGCGGGCAGCGGCGGGGGGACGTCCGTGGTGGACTCGACCACCACCGGCTGGCCGGCCGTGTACGCGTCTTCGATCGAGAGCATCACGTCGAGCACGTGGTACGCGAAGGCGCCCGACGCCCGCTCCGGCACCCCGGCCCGGATCGACCGCACCAGCTCCAGTACGCCCGTTCCGCGCGACGCCGTGTGCCCGGAGTGCGGCACCTCCTCCGCCTCCTTCTCGCCGAGGAGATGCAGCAGCGTGGCGCCCTCGAACATGTTGGGGTCGGGCACCACGGCGCTGCCCAGCGTGCCGGCGACCTCCAGGGTCGTGCGCCGTAGCGCCGAGTCGAACGTCAGCACGATCTGGGCCGAGCCGCCGCGTTCGAACTCCAACAGCGCGGCGACCGTCGTCGGCACCGTCACCTCGAACTCGGTGCCGGCGCGCGGGCCGGAGCCGATGACCCGGGTGTCGCGGGCCTTGCTCCCGGTGGCGGTGACCCGGTGCACCGGCCCGAGCAGCGAGACCAGCCCGCTCAGGTAGTACGGGCCGATGTCCAGCAGCGGGCCGCCGCCCTCCTGGAACAGGAACTCGGGCGCCGGGTGCCAGCTCTCCGGACCCGGTGACTGGAACAGCGCCAGCCCGGTGCGGGGCTCGCCGATGCGTCCCGCCTCGATCGTGCGGCGGGCGGTCTGGAACGCGGCGCCGAGCACGGTGTCGGGGGCGCTGGCCACCCGCAGGCCCTTGTCGCGGGCGAGATCGAGCAGCTTGCGGGCCGACGCGCGGTCGAGCGCGATCGGCTTCTCGGTCCAGACGTGCTTGCCCGCCTCCAGGATCGCCAGCCCGACCTGCACGTGTGCCGCCGGGATCGTGAGGTTGACGACCACCTCGACGTCGGGCCGGGCGAGCAGGTCGGCGACCGACCCCGAATTGGGCACGTCGTACGCCGCCGCCTGCGTCGCCGCGCGCTCCAGGTCGAGGTCGGCGACCATCACCACCGAGACGTCGGGAAAGCTGGTCAGGTTCTCCAGGTACGTGCTGCTGATCACACCGGCACCGATGATGCCGACGCCGACGGGTCCGGTCATCGCGACACTCCGGAGACGTACGCGTAGCTGGCGGCGAGGCCGTCGAAGATGTCACCGGCGTAGCCGTCGAACTCCAGCACCCACAGCGCGTCGGGCGCCGCGGCCAGGATCTCGGCGACCGGTGCCCGGCCCTGCCCGGCCGGCAACTGCGCCGACGGCTCCGTGGTGAGGTCGCCGTCCTTGACGTGGATCGCGCGCACCTTCGAACCCAGCGTGCGCAGCAGCGCCGGGGTGTCGGCGCCGCCGACCGTGGACCAGTACGTGTCGACCTGCAGCACCACCTGCGGGTCGAGCAGGCTGGCGAACTCCTCCAGCGCGCTGTGCCCGCCGAGGTGCGACTGCAGTTCCCACCAGTGGTTGTGGTACCCCACGGTGATGCCGTGAGAGGCGGCCACCTTCGCCGCGGCGTTAAGCGCCTCGGCTGTCGCCGCGACGTCGTCGAGGGTCTGCCAGTGCTCTTCCCGCACGGCGGGGTCGATCACGATGCCGATGCCGCACTCGGCGGCGGCGGCGAACACCGCGCTCTGGTCGACGCCCACCAGCTTGGCGTGCGTGGTCGGCGCCGTCAGGCCGGCGGCGGGCAGGCCGGTGCGCAGGGCGGCGACGTTGTCGGTGAGGCCGTACGGTTCCACCTGCGTGAACCCGATCCCGGCGAGCCGGGCGAGGGTGCCGTCGGGATCGGCCGCGAACGCCTCCCGGACCGAATACAACTGCACGGAAAGTTTGCTCATGAGGCCTCCCAGGGCACGTGCGGGGCGGCGGTTTGCCCAGGTCCAATTTCTACCACCTGGTTAAAATTCGCGCTAGGAACGTCTCAACAACGCAGATTTCCACCGCGCCAGCACCGACGGCGGCACCAGCGCGGCGAGCATCCTCGTCCGGCGGGTCGACCGCTCCCGCAGTCCGGTGCGCAACTGGAGCAGGGCGGTGGCCAGGTCGGCGTCGGTCACCGGGAACCGGGCGTACGCCGCCCGCTCCTCGGCCCGGGCCAGCGTCAGCACGCCGGCGGTCGCGGCCGGCGCGAGCGTGCCCCCGCGCACCAACCGCTCGCCGATGGCGCGGCACGACAGCGTCGACCCGGCCGTGTCGGCCGGCACCCGGTAGTCGATGAGGAGGTCGAGCATCTCCTCCCACGCCTCGTGGGCGGCCCGCCGCGGCGCGCGCAGCCCGGCCAGGGTCGCCCGCGGCCGGCGGCCCCGCCGCAGCAGATCGCGGTGCAGGCGGGGCAGGCTGAGCAGCAGCAACACGATCAGCAGCGCGGTCGCGAGCACGAACGGCCAGCGGGCGGCCGCGTCGGCGCCACCCGCGCCCGGGCCGCCGGCGGCCGGCGGCGGCGCGGTGGGCGTCCCATTGCCGGTGGACGGATCGGGGCCGCCGCCGCCCGACGCGGCCGGTTGCGGAACGGCTCCCTCGTCGGGCGCCGGTGTCGAGGCCGGCGCCCACCCGGGGTACACCGCGCCGGTCACCGAGGTCGGCGGCGTCGCGTCGAACGGGACCCAGCCGTAGCCCTCGAAGTAGACCTCGGTCCACGCGTGCAGGTTGAGGTTGGACACCGTGTAGGTGTTGCCGGTGCGCTTGTCGCCGCGGGTGAAGCCGAACGCGACCCGGGCCGGTATGCCGGCCGCCCGCACCAGCCAGGCCAGCGCGGCGGCGTACTGCTCGCAGTAGCCGGTGCGGCCGGTCGTGATGAAGTTGACCATCGCGCTGCCGCTGTTCCCCTGCCGCGTGTACCGGTCGTACCGGAACCCGTTGGCCGGGCTGAAGAAGCCGAAGAGCGCCATCACCCGGTCGTACTGGGTCGGCTTGCCGCGAACGAGGTCCGCGGCCCGCTGCCGCACCTCGGGCACGTCGGGCACCTTCGTGAACCGCTGTACCTCCGGATGGGTCGTGGGCAGGGACGCCGCGTTGCGCAGAGCGGCCGGCGTGTAGTCGAACCGGGTGTAGGTCAGCCGGTACCGGTTGCCGGCCGCGGCGGACCGGAGCGAGTAGACGACGCTGGTCTCGCCGTCCCAGATCCACGGTCCGCGCTCGCCGTTGATCTCGGCCGGCTGCAGGAAGATCGGCAGCAGTCGCTCACTGAACGTGCGCACGGTGATCTCGGCCGTGAACCGCTGACCGGAGATGCCCGGCGCGAACACCGGCTGCGCCGCCATCTCGGCCAGCGGGCGCCGCTGCGCCGGTGCGCGGCTGACGAACCCGTCGGGGGTGACCTCGTCGGCCACCCCGAACCGGAGGTAGTGCGGTTCGGGGTCGTTGGTGTTGACGTCGACCATCGGGAACTCGCCCGACTGCCGCAGCGTCCCGGACAGGAACGAGAACAGGTTCACCGTGCCGGTGCCGGCCCGCCGCGAATCGGACCCGCCCTGGCTGCCGCGGGTGAGGTCGACGTGGTCGACCAGGCCGTCGCCGAGGCTGGGCACCCCGATCGGAAGGACCACCGCGACCGCGACACCGGCCGCGGCCATCCGCCGGGCCGCGGCCGCGAGGGGTGACGGCGTCCAGGTGTCCGCGTCGGCATCGCCGCTCGGGTAGGACCGCCCGTACCGGCGGATCCGGTCGGTGTTGTCGGCCGCGAGCAGCCAGAGGAAAGCGAGCGCCGCGCAGACGAACGACACCACCTCGGCGACCTCGTGATCGGATCCGATCACCACCGCGTGCACGGCCGCCATCGGCACGCCGGCGATCAGCGTCCACCCCGCCACGACGACCGCGATGTCGATCGCGAGCAGCACCCCGCCGACGCCGAGCGCGGCGAGGAAGTGCAGGGACGGGTCGTCGCCCACCGGGATGCCGGTGTCCCGGGCCGCGATGCCGGCCTCGCGCAGCAACGAACTGAACCGCACCAGCGTGGCCGGTGACGGGAGGAACCCGAACCAGGCGTGATCGCGCGCGAACAGAGAGGTGAGGCACAGCAGGTAGACGGCGATCATTCCGAGCGTGCCGGTGAGTTGCGGCGTGCGCAGCGCGCGCAGCGCGAGCGCGGTGGCCGTCATCGCGAGCACGACGGCGAGGACGCCGATCATCCATTCCCAGCTGCGGAAGACGAACTGCAGGGGCACCGCCGCGAGCAGGGTGACCACTGCTGACAGCAGGGTGGCACGCAGATCCCGTCTGCTGCCGAACTGCACCCCGCAACTCCCGCGACCGCGTTGATCAAACCTGGCCTATTGGCGCGAGTGTACGCGTACGCCGCAGCGTCGATGGGGCACGTGTTTGGTCGGCGGCGGGGTCGGGCACAACCACTTCGTCACGGAGAACCCAGATTTTCAGGGGGAGATGTCATGACCGTCACCGGTATCATCACGGCCCTTATCGTCGGGCTCGTCGTCGGTGCGCTCGGACGGCTGGTGGTCCCCGGCCGGCAGCGCATCGGTATCGGCGTCACCATTCTCGTCGGCATCGTCGCCGCGCTGCTCGGCACCGCGCTGGCGCGCGCTCTCGGCATCGCGACCACCACCGCCGGTATCGACTGGATCGAGATCATGTTCCAGGTCGCCCTGGCCGCCGTCGGTGTGGTGCTGGTCGCCAACCTGATGGGCCGCAACAGCCGGCGCCGCCGCCGGTACGTGCGCCGGTAAGTCATCCGGATCGCTGAACGGCCGCCGGCGCGCACGCGCGGGCGGCCGTTTCGCTGTCAGGCCGGCGTGCCGGCGGGCTGCCGCCGGCCGATGATGAGCCAGCCGCAGAGCGCGAGCTCCGCCACCGCGGCCGGCAGCAGCACGAGCGCCTCGCCGGCACCGCCGTAGTCGAGCGCCATCAGCGCCGCGAAGCTGTTGGCGAGATAGCACACCGACGCCACGGCCAGGAGCACGCCCAGCACGCGGGGGAAGGCCACCGTCCGCAGCATCAGGTAGCCGAGCACGAGCAGGTGCAGGCCGAAGAACACCAGGCCGGTCGCGAAGAAGTAGTCGTGCGACTCCAGGAACAGCAGCGCGAGCGCGTCGCGGTTGGCACCGTCGAACGAGTCGAGCACGCGCAGCGCGATCAGGTTCGTCACCAGGTTGACGCCGGTGATCGCCGAGTGCATCAGGCGCAGGAACGCGGCGAGCAGCGCGAGCGGCTGGTTCACCGGCCGGAGCAGCACGTAGAACGCCACGGCGAGCACCACGTCGCACAGCACCACGACGAGTTCACCGACGGATCCGAGGCGCAGCAACCATTCCGAACCGGTGACGGCGTCGGCGGTCGCACCGGAGTCGCCCGGCGTGATGAGCTTCGAGCGGACGTACACCAGGGAGAGCGGCGCCAGCACGAAGACGACGAGGTACAGCCAGCCGGCGAGCCTCGCATACCGCGTCTCCGTGCTCACAGTGAGATCACCAGCTTGGCCCGCGCGTGCCCGGTCGACAGGTGGGTCAGCGCCTCGGGAACCGCCGCGAGCGGGTAGCAGCGCTCGATCTCCGGCGCGAGCGCGCCGTCGGCGAGCATCCCGGCCAGCGACTCCAGGTCCTCGCGATTGGTGTTCGCGAGGAACAGCACCATCCGGCGGTCGCGCAGCCGCATGACGACCTGGCCGGCCAGCGGCCCGAGCCAGCGGTTGGTCCTGGGGCCGCCGACGAACACCAGCGTGCCGTCCGGCCGCAGGGCGCGCCGCCGCTCGGCGAACGACCGGGTGCCGGCGCCGTCGAAGATCAGGTCGTAGCGCGTCCCGTCGGCGACGAAGTCCTCGGTGGTGTAGTCGATCACCCGGTCGGCGCCCAGTTTCCGCGCCGTGGCCACGTTCGCGGTGCTGCACACGGCGGTGACCGTCGCGCCGTGGAACCGGGCCACCTGCACCGCGAACGTGCCCACCGCGCCCGACGCGCCGTTGATCAGCACCTGCTGCCCCGGCTTGATGCGGCCCTTGTCCCGCAGGCCCTGCAGCGCGGTGAGGCCCGCGATGGGGGTGGCGGCGGCCTGTTCGAACGTCACCGTCGACGGTTTCCGGGCCAGCCGGTCGGCCGGCACGCTGACGTAGTCCGCGAACGAGCCCCGGTGCGTCGCACCGAACACGTCGTCACCCGGTCGCCACGCCGTCACGCCGGCGCCGACCGACTCCACCGTGCCGGCGAGGTCGGCGCCGGGGATCGGATTCCGTAGCCGGATGGTGCGGGTCATGTACGGCGTGCCGGTCATGAAGTGCCAGTCGTAGGAGTTCACGGACGCCGCGCGCACCCGTACCAGCACCTCGCCGTCCCGGACCGGTGGCGGCGCGACCTCCCGCAGCTCCAGCCCGTCCGGCCGGCAGTACCCGTCCTGCACGATCGCTCTCATGCGTCTCAGCCTGGCCATCGCATCGACGCCGCACGTCGGGCCGACGGCGTCAATCCGACTGCTCCCGTGGTGGTAGTGCCGCCCGTCGATCTGCTCCCGCGGGAGTAGGGAGTTCCGGCGGCCGGGTTCGCTATCGTTCGGGCATGACGTCGGCACGCGGGCCCTCGGGCCCCGGTGTCGCGGTCCTGATCGCGCTGGTGCAGGCGGTCGGCACCGCGATCGCGAGCCGTGGCGGATCCGGGCCGGGCGTCGTCGGCTACGCGCTCCTGGTGGTCAGCGGGCTCGCCCTGTCCGACCGGCACCGCCTGCCGCGGGTCACCGCCGTGGTCGTGGCCGCGTTGACCGTCACCTATCACCTGCTCGGCAATCCGGTCGGCGTCACCACGGTCCTCGCGGCGGTGTTCGCCGCCGGCGCCTGCTTCGCCGAGGGCCGCTCGCTGGCGGCCTGGGCGGTCGCGGCCGCGTCGTTCGGCGCGGTCGTTCTGGTGGACGGTGTGCGCGGCGGCGCCGCACTCACGCTGGCCGCGTGGCTGCTGGGGGCCGGGATCCTGCTGCAGGTCCTGGTCATGATGGGCGGCCTGGCCGGGCAGATGATGACGGAGCAGCGGCGCCTGCACGAGGAGCGGCAGCGCCGGCAGGCCAGCGACGAACGGCTGCGCATCGCCCAGGAACTGCACGACGTGCTCGGTCACCACCTGTCGCTGATCAACGTGCGGGCCGGTGTGGGCCTGCACCTGATGGGCCGGCAACCGGAGCAGGCACAGGCGGCGCTCGACGCGATCCAGCAGACGAGTGCCGAGGCGCTGCGCGAGGTGCAGTCGGTGCTCACCGTCCTGTATCCGAGCGGCCAGGCCGCGCCGCGCGAGCCGGCGCCGGGTCTCGACCGCCTCGACGACCTCACCGTCGACGCCGGCATCCCGGTGCACACAACGGTTTCCGGTGACGAGCGGCCGGTACCGGCCGAGATCGGCCGCGCGGTGTACCGGATCGTGCAGGAGGCGTTGACGAACGTGCGCAGGCATGCCGGAAGCGGCGCGACCGCCACGATCCTGGTCGACTACGGGCCGCAGGCGCTGACCGTGCGGGTCGACGACGACGGTGGCGGCCGGCCCGTGCCGGCGACGGAACCGGTGGACGGCAACGGGATCACCGGGATGCGCGAGCGCACCACCGCGCTCGGCGGCACGGTGGACGCGCGCCGGACCGACACCGGCGGCTGGCGCGTGGACGCGCGGTTCCCGCTGCCGGCAGCGATGTCCGAGGCGACCGCGTGACGATCCGGGTGGTGCTCGCCGACGACCAGACGCTCGTGCGCGCCGGCTTCCGCGCGCTGCTCGACGCCGAGCCCGACATCGAGGTGGTGGGCGAGGCAAACGACGGCGCGCACGCCGTCCGGCTGGCCCGGCAGACGCGTCCGGACGTGGTCCTGATGGACATCCGCATGCCGGGCGTCGACGGTCTCGTCGCGACCCGCGAGATCGCCGGCGACCCGGACCTCGCCGGCGTGCGGATCGTCGTGCTGACCACGTTCGAACTCGACGAGTACGTCGCCGAGGCGCTGCGCTCCGGCGCGGCCGGGTTCCTCGTCAAGAGCACGGTCCCGGCGGAGCTGATCCGCGGCATCCGGGTGGTGGCGGCCGGCGACGGGCTGCTGTCGCCCAGCGTCACCCGCCGCGTCATCGAGCAGTTCGCCAGGCGCACAGCGAGCCCGGTGCCGCCGCGCCGGCTGGCCGAACTCACCGACCGCGAGCGCGAGGTGGTGGCGCTGGCCGGCGCCGGGCTGTCCAACGAGGAGATCGCGGGCCGGCTCGTGGTCAGCCCGGCCACCGCGAAGACCCACGTGTCCCGCGCGATGGTCAAGCTCGGCGTGCGGGACCGGGCGCAGCTCGTCGTCTTCGCCTACGAGGCGGGCCTGGTCCGGCCGGGCTGGCTCTAGGCGAGCTTCGCGCGTACCGACACCGCGTCGGGATGGCCGAGTTCGTCGAGGATCCGCAGCGCCGCCCGCCAGGCGTCGGCCGCCGCGCCGTCGGATTCGGTCGCGTTCCGGGCGTCGCCGAGGTGCACCAGCGTGTACGCCTCGTGGTAGCGGTCGCCCATGTCGCGGAACATCGTGCTGGCCCGTTCGTAGCACTGCACCGCGCGCCCGTGGTCGCCGATGTGGTGGTACACGTAGCCGAGGCTGTCCAGCGCCGACGCCTGCCCGTACCGGTTGCCGATCTCGCGGTGCAGCGTCACCGACTCCTCGCAGTAGGAGAGCGCCTCGTCGAGGTCACCGATCTTCAGCCGCGACCAGCCGATCGAGTTGAGCACGCTGGCCTGCCCGGCGCGGCGCCCGGCCCGGCGGTACAGCTCGAGCGCGAGCTCGTCGTGCCGCAGCGCCTCGGCGTCGTCGCCGCGCAGGTCGCAGATGCCGCCGAGGATCCGGTGCACGTAGGCCTGCCCGGCCGCGTCACCGAGGTCGTCGAACAGCCGCAGCGCCCGCGCCAGGTTTTCCTCGGCGTCGGGATAGCGGCCGGTGCGGGTGCACGCCCGGGACAGCCCGATGAGCGCGTTCGCCAGCGCCACCGGGTCGGCGAGCCGGCGGGCCGCCGCGACCGCGATCTCGTGCGCGGCGGCCAGTTCCGGCCAGTTTCCCTGCCGGTCGAGGTGGTCGGCGACGGTCCAGGCGAGCTGCCACGCGTGCCGGTCGAATCCGTGACCCGCGGCGAGCCGCACCGACGCGAGCAGCGCCGGCCCGTCGGCCTCCAGGTCGACCCCGTCCGTGATCGTGCCCGGCCGGGGGGCGCCGATCGCGATCGGGTCGCGGTGCGGGTTCAGCCGCACCGCGGCGGCGTGCGCGCCGTGCAGGTAGTGGTCCAGCAACCGCTCGACGGCGGCCCGGCGGTCGGTGTCGGGGTCGCGCGTCGTGCCCAGTTCGGCGCCGTAGTCGCGGAGCAGGTCGTGGATCGCGAACCGGCCCAGCACCGGCTCGGTCACCATGGTCGCGCGGGTCAGCTCGGTGAGCAGCGACCGGGCCGCCGGCACGGAGACACCCGCGAGGCTCGCGGCCGCGGCGGCGGTGAAATCGGGACCGGGATGTAGCGCCAGCAACCGGAACAGCCGCGCCTCGGTGGGCGGCAACGCCCGGTACGACCACGAGAACGCGGCCCGCACGTCGGTGTCCGGCCCGCCGAACCCGAACGCGTCCAGCCCCTCGTCGAGCTGCTCGGCCAACGCGGCGAGCGGGAACCCGTTGCGCGTCACCACGCGGGCCGCGACCACCGCGAGGGCCAGCGGGAGCCCGGCACAGCGCGCGACGATCGCCTCGGCCGCCTCCGGCTCGGCGCGCACGCGGTCGGCGCCGACGCGTCCCGTGAAGAGCTTTTTCGCGTCGGCGGCCGGCAACGCGTCGAGGGCGAAGAGCCGCGCGCCTTCCTTCGCCACCAGGCCGTAGAGGCGGTTGCGGCTGGTCACCACGGCAATGCAACCGGTGGACGCGGGGAGCAGCGGCCGCACCTGGTCGGCGTCGCGGGCGTTGTCGAGCACCACGAGCATCCGCCGGCCGGCGGTGAGGCTGCGGTAGAGCCCGACCCGGGCGTCCAGCCCGACCGGGATCCGCGGCACCGGCACCCGCATCGACTCCAGCAGCGCCCGCAGCGCCTCCGCGCCGGGCATGGCCGGTTGCCCGGGATCGAAGCCGCGCAGGTTGACGTACAGCTGGCCGTCCGGGAACCGGTCGGCGACCCGGTGCGCCCAGTGCACGGCGAGCGTCGTCTTGCCGATGCCGGCCGGCCCGTCGATCGCCGCGATGGTGTCGGTGCCGTCGAGCAGGGTGTCCAGCTCGTCGAGCAGCGCCGCCCGGCCGACGAACACCGGCACGTCGCCGGGCACCTGGCGCGGCACCGGCTCGTCGCGCGGCTTGTCCACCGCTTCCTTGTCCACAGCCTCTTTGCGCAGGATCCGCTCCCGGAGCTGCACGAGCTTGGGACCGGGGTCGAGGCCCAGCTCGTCCAACAGCCGTTCGCGCAACTGGTCGAACACGAGCAGCGCCTCGCGCGGCCGGTCGGCCAGGTACAGGGCGGTCATCAGCTGCCCGGCGAGCTGCTCGTGCCACGGGTGCCGGGCGACCAGCTCGGTCAGTTCGCCCACCACGGCGCGCGCCCGGCCGAGCCGGATCTCCAGCTCCGCCCAGCGCAGTTGGATCGCCGTGCGACGCTCGTCGAGCTTGCGGGCCGCCACGGCGAGCACCGGCGAGTCGAGCCCGTCGAGGGCCGCGCCCCGCCACAACCCGAGCGCCGTCGCCAACCGCGCCGCGGCGGCCTCCTCGTCGCCGGCGGTCACCAGCTCCTCGGCGTCGCGCACCGTGCGTTCGAACGCGTCGACGTCCACCTCCCAGCCGCCGGCCGGGATGCGGTAGCCGCCACCCTGTGTCTCGATCACCCCGAACGGGTCGGGCAGCAGCCGGCGCAGCGTGGCGACCCGGTTCTGCACCTGCACGCGGGCGCTGGCCGGCGCGGCGTCTCCCCAGATCACCCCGACCAGCCGGTCGATGGTGAGGACACTGCCCCGCTCCAGCAACAACGCGGCGAGCAGTGCCTGGGTCCGCGGTCCGCCGATCGCGACCGCCTCGTCGCCGACCGTGACGGCGAGCGGTCCGAGCAGCTTGAAGGTCAGGTTTCCGGGCATGCGGCACCTCCACCAGGCCGAGCCGCCCCCCGCAGCCACCGATCTACAAGGGAAAATAGCCCATTGACGATAAGTAGTGGAGCCCTGACTTATCACAGACAGATCAATGCGCGGTTTCCCACTACCCTGACCGCGACTCGAGGGGGAGGGGACATCTCAATGTGGACAGTGAAACGGGTGCTCGCGTCCGTTGCCGCCGTCGTGGCGGTCGTGGCGGGGGGAGCGACACCGGCGTCGGCGGCCGCCGTCAGCCTGACCGGCACGGTCGTCGACACCACCACCGGCGCGCCGTTGGCGGCGTGCGTCACGCTGGTCGGTGAGTCCGGCGCCGTGATCGACGGCGGCTGTACCGATGCCGACGGCCGGTACTCGGTGCTCGACGTGCCGCAGGCGCCCTACAAGGTGAAGGCGACCGCGCCGGGTTACGCCGACCAGTGGGCGCACAACAAGTCGAGCGCGGAGACGGCGGACGCGCTGTTCCTGTGGTCGTACATGACCACCACCGCCAACTTCCGGCTGTACCACGCGCCGGGCGTCATCAGCGGGCAGATCACCACCGCGAGCGGGGCCGCCTTCGCGGGGGCGCAGGTGCGCGCGGTGCCCGACCCGAGCACCGCCATGTACAGCGGGATCCCCGGCTTCACCGACGCGAACGGCAACTACAGCATCACCGTGCCACCCGGCCGGTACCGGCTCTCGTTCTGGCACAGTGCGTACGAGTACCGCTGGGCGCAGGGTCAGACCGACGCGGCCCTGGCGACCGTCTACGACGTCGCCGACGGCGGCGCGGTGCGGGTCGACGACCACTTCGGGCCGACGGGCGCGGTCGAGGTGACGATGGTCGACGCCACCTCCGGTGCGCCGGTGCTCCGTGGCTGCGCCAGGGTGCCGCCCGGCGCGCCGTCGTCGGTCTGCACCACCACCGGCGTGATCCGGATCGAGGACGTCCAGCCGGGCCAGACGACGGTCGAGGTGCGGCCCGACGTGACCCACCAGCCGAAGTACGTGGGCGTCACCGTCGTGGCGGAAGAAACCACCGCGGTGACCGTCCCGTTGCAGGGGGCCCGGTCGGTGGTGACCTCCGCCGTCGACGCGAAGACCGGCGCACCGCTGGCCGGGGTGTGCGTGCGCGCCGCCGTGCCGGGCTCGCCGGTGTCACAGGGCAACCCGGTCGCCTGCAGCGAAGCCGACGGCCGGCTCGCGTGGCGCATCGAGGGCCCGTTCCTGGCGCCGACGTTCGACCTGCTCGCCTCGACCGCCGACAACTCCTACGGCACCCAGTGGGTGGGGGAGACCGGTGGCACCGGCGACCGTCGCCGGGCCCGCACGGTCGTCACGTCGGCCGACGGGGCGGTCGTGCTGCCGCCGATCCGCATGGACCGGCCCGGCACCATCGCCGGCAAGGTGACCGCCAAGGGCACCGGCACGCCGGTGGCCGGCGTGTGCGCCCACCCGTACGCGACGGTGCGGGGCTCCGCGCCGGACAGCGGCGCGAACTGCACCGACGCGCAGGGCCGGTACGAGATCCGGGGCCTCGGCCCATACCAGTGGCCGGTCGAGTTCGCGGCGCCGGCGCCGTACGCGCTGCAGTGGTCGGGCGGCGCGTCGAACCGGATCGACGCCGACCACGTCAAGGTGCGTGCGGGCAGGACGGCGACCGAGAATGCCCGCCTGCTGCCCGGTGCGACGCTCGCCGGCCAGGTGAACGCCGCCACCGGCACGCCGACCTACGGCTCGGTCACCGTGTACAACGCCCGCTCGGGCGACGTGCTCGCCACCGTCACCTCCGACTTCAACGGCCAGACCTCCGCCATCGCCGGCCTGGCCCCGCAGCAGGTGAAGATCAGGGTGGCCATACCGGGCGCGCCCGGCCCGTGCTGGTACGACCGCCAGTCCACGTTCGAGACCGCCACCCGCTTCCCGATCCCGCCCGGTTCCACGCAGACCGTGACGCTCACCGCCTGCGCGTGACGCACCGCCGGAGCAACCTGGCGGGTACCCGGGTATCCGCTAGGTTGCTCCGGTGGGAGTCGACGTACGTGACTACGACCCGGCGTGGCCGGGGCTGGCGGTTGCCGCTACCGACGAGGTGACACTGGCGCTCGGTGACGCCGTCGTCGCGATCGAGCACATCGGGAGCACGGCCGTGCCGGGGCTCGCCGCCAAGCCCGTCATCGATCTGATGGCCGCGGTGCGCGACCTGCGCGACGTGACCGACCGCGAATCCGCCCTCACGGCGCTCGGCTACCGCGCGGTCGACACCGGCATGCCGGGCCGCCTGTTCTACCGCCGCGACGGCCGGCCGGTCGCCTGCCACTTCCACGTCGTGCCGGCCGACACCTGGCCGGAGCGCAACGAACGGATCCTCCGCGACCACCTGCTGCAGAACCCGGAGGATCTGGCCCGCTACGCGCAACTGAAGCGCGACCTGTCCGGCGCCGGCCTCGACGGTGACTCCTACACCAGATCGAAGACCCCGCTGATCCAGCAGATGATGGACGCCGCCCGGCGGAAGCGGGGCCTGCCGCCCGTGCCGGTCTGGGAGGAGTAGTCAGGTCACCCGGTAGGTCGCCGAGTCGAAGTCGGCGTAGCCGCCGTCGGCGCCGAGGTCCTGCACCCACAGGCCGACGAACGCGCCCGTGAAGCCCCACGCCTCCGGTTCGCCGTCGACGATCACGGCGGCGTGCTCGTCGGACAGGATCGTGGCGTCGAGCTTCGCCGGCAGTTCCTGCCACTCGCCCGCCGGCAGGGCGTACGCGAACCGCAGGTCCGGCCCGTCGAACGTGACGCGCAGCCGCAACCGCCCGACGCCGTCGACGTCGACCCGGCACTCGGGGTGCTGCGTGATCCGCCCCGAGTCGGCGGTGAGCACCTCCAGCACGGCGCGCCCGTCGTCGTCGGCGGTGACGTAGGCGTAGTGCCAGTTCCGCGTGTTGTAGTACGCGGCGACGCCGGCGAGTTGCCGGTAGGTGGCCGGCGCGAACTCCAGCTCGGTCTCGAACGAGCAGGTGCGCGCGGTGACCCGCCGGGCCACGAGGCTCGGGCGCTGCCGGCCGACCGGCGACTGTCCACCGTGGACCCGCAGGTGCGATTCCCGCGCGCCGAGGTCGACCCAGTCGGGGGTCGCGGGGCGGCGCAGCGTCGACCACTCCGGGCCGAGCGCGGGGGCGTCGAAGTCGTCGTGGTCGGTGCTGGTCTCCGGGGCACCCTCGGCGGGTGACGGGGGAAGCACGGTCTCCGCGGGTACGCCGCCGTCGACCCGCGGCCAGCCGCCTTCCGGCCACTCGACGGCCTGGATGGCCGTCTCCCGGCCGAGGACGCACGGGCCCAGCGGCGAGTACGGCCGGGCGACGAGGTGCGCCAGGTACCAGCGACCGTCCGGTGTGGACACCAGGCAGCCATGCCCGGCCTTCTGCAGCGCCAGTTCCGGCCGCCCGTAGGAGGTGAGCATCGGGCCGGACGGGTCGACCTCGTACGGACCGAGCAACGACCGCGACCGGGCCACCGTGATCTGGTGCTCCCAGCTGGTGCCACCCTCGGCGGTGACGAGGTAGTACCACCCGTCGCGCCGGTAGATGTGCGGGCCCTCGGTGACGCCGACCGCGGTGCCGTCGAAGATCATGCGTTCCGGGCCGACCAGGCTGCGGGTCTCGCGGTCGAAGCGCTGGATCTGGATGCCGGCGAACCGGTTGCGGCCGGGCCGCCAGTCGGCGGTCATCGAGAGCATCCAGGTGGACTCGCCCTCGTGGTACAGCGACGAGTCGAAGCCGCGGGCGTGCAGCACCACCGGGTCGCTCCACGGTCCGGCGAGGTCGGGCGCGGTGATGAGGTAGTTCTGCGGATCCCAGTAGCCGCTGGCGAAGCTGGCCACGTCGGTGTACAGCAGGTACCACGTACCGTCCACATAGGACAGGTCGGGCGCCCAGACGCCGCAGGAGTCGTCGGCGTTCGTGAGGTCGAGCAACCGTTTCTCCGTGAGCACCCCGCCGAGCGTGGTCCAGTTCACCAGATCGGTCGAATGGTGCACGCGCACACCGGGATACCACTCGAACGTCGACGTCGCGATGTAGTAGTCGGCACCCACCCGAAGGATCGACGGGTCCGGGTTGAACCCCGGCAGCACCGGATTCCGGATCATAAATCCTCCAGGTCTTTCGAAAATTATCGGTGACCGATCGGTCGTGGCATCACAGTAGCGCCATGTATCGCTGTGCGGGAGGCCTTGACCGAGCCCTCATCGGCGTCGTAACGTGCCCGACACCGATTTACTTTCTTTCGGAAATCTTTCGAGAAGATCACCCCCCACCCACTTCAAGGTCGCCCCTCACCCTCTGGAAGGGACGCTCATGGCCACCCACTCCCGCGCCTCCCGTCGATCACTCCTCCGCGCCGCCGGCCTCGGTGCCGGCCTGGCCGCCGGTGCCCCGTTGCTCGCCGCCTGTGGCGACGACGACGAGGGCGGCGAAACCGGCGGCAACCAGACGATCACCTGGTGGCACATCTCGAACACCGACCCGATGCTCACGATCTGGGCGAACCTCGCGAAGGAGTTCGAGACCGCCAACCCCGGCGTCAAGGTCGAGATCACACCGCTGGAGAACGAGGCCTTCAAGGCCAAGCTTCTCCCCGCCACCCAGGCCGGCAACCCGCCGGACCTCTTCCACTCGTGGGGCGGTGGCGTCCTGCAGCAGCAGGTCGATGCCAGCCTGGTGAAGGAGATCAAGGGCGACTGGCTCAAGACCATCTCGAACAACGGCTCGAAGCTGTACCAGATCGGCGGCAAGCAGTACGGCGTCCCGTTCGACGTCGGCATGGTCGGCTTCTGGTACAACAAGGACCTTTTCGCGAAGGCGAACATCAGCGCGCCGCCCACCACCTGGGCGGAGCTCCTGGAGGTGGTCAAGAAGATCAAGGCGGCCGGCGTCGTGCCGATCGCGCTGGCCGGCGGCGAGAAGTGGCCGGCCCACTTCTACTGGTCGTACCTCGCGATCCGGCAGGCCGGCGTCGCCGGCATGGCCGACGCCGCCAAGACCGGCGCGTTCGACCGGCCCGACTTCGTCACCGCGGGCGAGAAGATGAAGCAACTCATCGACCTCGACCCGTTCCAGCCCGGCCACCTCGGCGCCAAGTACTCCGCGAACGACGGCCAGGCGGCGATCATGGGTAACGGCCAGGCGGCGATGGAGCTGATGGGCCAGTGGGCGCCGCCGACCCAGGCCGCCTACTCCTCCACCAAGAAGGGAATCGGCGACAAGCTCGGGTTCTTCCCGTTCCCCGCGCTCGACGGCGGCAAGGGCAAGCCCGACGAGGTGTTCGGTGGCGGCAACGGGTTCGCGGTCGGGCGCAACGCCCCGTCGAAGACAATGGACTTCGTGAAGTTCCTGCTGACACCCGAGAGCCAGCGCAAGGCCGTCGAGGGCGGCGGCATCCTGCCGGTGACCCAGGGTGCGGAGGACGCGCTGAAGGATCCCAACCTCAAGAAGGTGCAGGAGACGGCCGCCAAGGCGACCGGCTTCCAGCTCTACCTCGACCAGGCGTACCCGCCCGCGGTCGGGCAGACCGTCAACGACAGCGTGGCGGCACTGGTCGCCAAGCAGATGAGTCCGCAACAGGTGGCGGAGGCCATCGCGAAGGCTGCCAAGTGAGGATGCGCCGTCATCGGGCCGTGCTGGCGCTGTTCATGGCGCCGGCACTGGTCCTCTTCGTCGGCCTGGTGCTCGGTCCGATCGTGCTGGGCATTTACACCAGCCTGTTCAAGTGGAACGGGTTCGGCGGGCTGCCCACCAACTTCATCGGCCTGGCGAACTTCACCCGCCTCCTGTCCGACGAGGTGTTCATCGGCGACCTGGAACGGGGGCTGATCCTCATCGTGCTGTCGGTGGGGGTGCAGCTCCCGTTCTCGCTCGCCCTGGCGCTGCTGGTGAACCAGAAGATCCGGATGCGCAGCGTCTACCGGGTGGTGTTCTTCGCCCCGTACGTGCTGAGCGAGGTCATCACCGGTGTGCTGTTCACGATGATCCTGTCGCCGAACAGCGGCCTGGTGAACGAACTGCTGGCCGTGGTGGGCATCGAGGGACAGATCTGGCTCGGCGACCCGTCACGGGTCCTCTTTGCCCTGTTCTTCGTGATCAGCTGGAAGTACTTCGGCTTCCACATGATCCTCTACCTGGCGGCGCGGCAGAGCATCCCGCCGGAACTCGACGACGCCGCGCGCACCGACGGCGCGGGGCCGTGGCAGGTGTTCCGCCACATCACGCTGCCGCTGATGGGTCCGACGATCCGGATCAGCATCTTCCTGTCGATCATCGGCACGATCCAACTGTTCGACATGGTGTGGGTGCTCACCGGCGGCGGGCCGGTGCACGCCTCGGAGACGATGGCCGTCACCATGTTCCAGCACGGGTTCCGCCGGTTCGAGGTCGGCTACGCGAGCGCGATCAGCGTGGCCATGTTCCTCATCAGCCTGGTGTTCGCCCTGCTGTACCAGCGGTTCGTGCTGCGGCGCGACATGGAGGGCGCGATGACTGTCATGGGAGCCGCACGATGACTGCTGGAGCGAAGCGGAAGCTGGCATCGTGCAGATCTCTTCCGGGATTTCGGAGACACAGATGACGGATCTGAAGGAACGCAGTGCTCCGTCGCGTCCCATAGAGAAAAACGCGCGGCCCGGCGCCAGACCCCGGGCCTGGCTGCGCCATCTCCCCCTGCATGTCGCCTCGATCGTCATCGGCCTGACGATCGTGGTGCCGGTGCTGTTCGGCGTGCTCGGCGGCTTCAAGGACAACGGGCAGCTGACCACCAACCCGTTCGGGCTGCCGAAGCCGTGGGTGTGGGTCAACTACACGGAGATCCTGACGTCGTCGGGGTTCTGGCGGCCGATGCTGAACAGCATCGTGATCGCGGTCGCCACCACGGTTCTGGTGGTGGGTGTGTCGGCGCTGGCCGCGTTCGTGTTCGCCCGGTTCTCGTTCCGCGGCCGGGAACTGCTCTTCACGGTGTTCACGATCGGGCTCATGTTCCCGTTCGCGGTGGCGATCCTGCCGCTGTACATCCTGCTGCGCGAGATGGACCTGCTCGACAATCCGCTCGGCGTCATCCTGCCGCAGGTCGCGTTCGGGCTTCCGGTGACGATCATCATCCTGCGCGGGTTCTTCCGCGAGATACCGGGCGAGATCGAGGAGTCGGCGACGATCGACGGGTGCACGCCGTTCGGGTTCTTCTGGCGGATCCTGCTGCCGATGGCCCGGCCGGCGCTGGCCACCGTCTCGGTGCTCGCGGTGGTGGCGAGCTGGAACAACTTCATGTTGCCGCTGGTGGTTTTCAACGACTCCAACAGCTGGACGCTTCCGTTGGGCGTCCAGCAGTTCCAGGGTCAGTACGCGGCCGACACGGCCCGGATCCTGGCGTACGTGGTGCTCGCCATGGTGCCGTCGCTGGCGTTCTACGCGGTCGCGGAGCGCCACCTGATCGGTGGACTCACGTCCGGGGCGACGAAGGGATAGGTCCCAAGAATCAGGTAGCGAAAGTTTCGAGTTACACTCCGCCTTGTTATCAGGCGCAATCGGGAGGACTCACCAGATGAACGACCGCCGCGCCACGATGGCCGAGGTCGCGGCCGCCGCGGGAGTATCGGTACCCACGGTGTCGAAGGTCGTCAACGGTCGCCCCGATGTTTCGCCGGCCACCCGCCGGCGCGTCGAAGAGGTGTTGCGCGTCCGCAACTACAGCCCGCCCCGGGCGCGCACGCGCGACCGCGTCGGGCTGATCGACCTCGTGTTCATCGACCTCGGTAGCCCGTGGGCGATGGAGATCCTGGCCGGGGTCGAGGAGGTGGCCCACCGCGCCGACACCGGCGTGGTCGTCTCCGCGGTGCACGGCCGCAAGCGCACCCGGCCCGACCGGCGCTGGCTCGAACAACTCGCGGCCCGCCGCTCGGACGGCGTGCTGCTGGTTCTCTCCGAGCTGTCGTCGGCCCAGCAGGCGCAGCTCGACGAGCTCGGTATCCCGGTGGTCATCGTCGACCCGGCCGGGGCGCCGGCACCCGGCGTGCCGTCGGTCGGCGCCACCAACTGGGCCGGCGGGGTCGCCGCCACCGAGCACCTGATCGGGTTGGGGCACAAGCGGGTTGCGGTGATCGGCGGGCCCACCGACGTGCTGTGCAGCCGCGCCCGCGTCGACGGGTACCGGGCCGCGATGAACGCGGCCGGGCTGAAGATCCCGGCCGGATACGTGCGCACCGGCGACTTCCTCAGCCCGACCGGCTACCGCGAGACGCAGGTGCTGCTGAGCCAGGCCAAACCGCCGACGGCCATCTTCGTGTGCGCCGACCAGATGGCGCTGGGCGCCTACGAGGCGCTGTACGAGCGCGGCCTGCGGGTGCCCGACGACATCAGCATCGTCGGCTTCGACGACCTGGAGGAGGCGCGCTGGGGCATCCCGCCGCTGACCACGGTGCGCCAGCCGCTGCTGGAGATGGCCGGCATGGGCACCAGGATGCTGCTCACGCTCATCAACGGCGAGGAGCTCGACACGCTGCGGGTCGAACTGTCGACGAGCCTGGTGGTGCGGTCGAGCACCGCCGCCGCGGGCGAGTCGGCATGACGGTTTCGGTGGAGGTCGTCGATGCGGTCGACGCCTCGCTCGTGGACGCCGTGGGCCGGCTCGTTCCGCAGCTCTCCACGGCGCCGCCGCCCGACGAGGAGGCGCTGCGGCGGCTGGTCGACACGCCCGGCGTCTCGCTGTTGGTGGCCCGCGCCGGCGACCGCATCGTCGGCATGCTGACGCTCGCGACGTTCCCGACGCCCACCCGGCTCCGGGCCGTCATCGAAGACGTCGTGGTCGACGGCGCGGCCCGCGGACAGGGTGCCGGTGCGGCGCTGCTGCGGGAGGCGGCCCGGCTCGCCGGCGAGGCGGGCGCTTTGGATGTGGATCTCACGTCGCGGCCCGTGCGGGCGGCGGCCAACCGGCTGTACCGCTCGTTCGGGTTCGAGCTCCGGGACACCAACGCCTACCGCTTGGCCTTGTAGGGATACGCGATCCGGCCCTCCCCGGCTCCCGGTCGCCGACTTGATATTTCTCACTGGACGGTGGGGAAACGGGTTGGTCCGTGCCCACGTGTCCGTTACCAAGCGCCTGCACGGATCCCGGAGGGGTTGGGCTGTGGCTCTGACCGATGTCCTGTCCATCGACCTGGGCACGTCCACCACGGCCGCGGTCCTGCGACGGGCCGACGGCAGCACCCGCACCGTCGAGTTCGACGGCGAACCGCTGCTGCCGTCCGGGGTCTGCGCGATGTCGAACGGGCGGCTGGCCACCGGTCGCGACGCCCGGAACCTCGCCGACACCCACCCCTTCGAGCCCGCGCCGAAGCGCCACATCGGCTCGTCGGCGCCGGTGCCCCTGGGACACCGCGACTACGCCGCCGACGAACTGGTGGCCGCCGTGCTCGGCCGGGTGCTGGACGAGGTGGGGCACACCCCGGGCCGGGTGGTGCTCACGTTTCCCGCCAGCTGGGGCCCCGACCGGCGGATGGTGCTGGTCGAGGCGGCCCGCCGGCTGGGCGTCACCGATCCGATGCTGCTGCCGGAACCGATCGCCGCGGCCCGGTTCATCAACACCGTGCATCCGTGCGCGGTGCCGGTCGGCCGCACGACCGTGATCTACGACCTGGGCGCCGGCACCTTCGACGCGACCGTGCTCCGCCGAACCCCGCACGGCTTCACCCAGTTGGCCACGGAGGAACTGCCCGACGCCGGCGGCCAGGACATCGACGCCGCGATCGTCGCGCACCTCACGGGCGAGGTCTCCGGTGGCGGGCTCTTATGGGACCGCGTGCGCGCGGCCAAGGAACGCCTGTCCCGCGAAACGGCGACCACCGTGAAGTTGCCGCAGTTTGACCGGGCCGAATCGCACGACGGCTCTGTGCCGCCCGACGGCGCCACGCCGCTCGATGGCGCTGTGCCGGTCGACGGCGCCGTGCCGGTCGACAGCGCCGTGCCGCTCACCCGGCGGCAGGTCGAGGCGATCGCCCGGCCGATCCTCGAACGCACCGTGGCCGCCACCCGGGCCGCGCTGGTGGCCGCCGGCCCACCGGCAACCCGGCTGGCCGCGGTCGTCATGATCGGCGGCGCGAGCCGGATCCCGCTGGCCGCCCTGTTGCTGCACAGCGCGTTCGGGGTGGCGCCGGTGCTCGTCGACCAGCCCGACCTGGTGGTGGCCCGGGGCGCCGCACTGCCCGGGTCACGCCCCGCACCGGTCCCCGCGGAACCGGAAGACCCGTCCCGCGGCGGCCCCTGGCTCTCCCGGCTGACCCGAGCGGTCACCCGCCCCAGCACCCCCCGCAACCCACCCCCACCGTGACCGGGCGCCCGTCCCCACGAGTCGATCTTGCAGTTGTGGTGGCTCATAAACAGGGCCAAACGCGGGCGAACACGGCACCACAACTGCAAGATCGTCGCCCGGGGACGCCCCTCGGTTGTCGATCTTGCAGTTGTGTCCGCCCTTTCGCCGGAATTCGCCTGTTTTTCGGTGAGCACAACTGCAAGATCGACGGGCGGGCCGGGACGTCAGCGCCAGGCGGGGGCGTTGGTCAGGTGGACCTCGTACGAGTGGGCGCCGCGGCGCTTTGCCCGGTACATCGCGGCGTCGGCGCGGCTGAGGAGGCTGGTCGCGTCCGGGCAGCGGTCGTCGGTCACCGCGATGCCGATGCTCGCCCGGACCCGCAGGGTGTGGTGGTCGTCGTAGCCGACGGGTCGGTCCATCTCCATCAGGATGCGGTCGGCGACGGCCACCGCCCGGTCGATGGTGTCGACGCCGGGCAGGATGATCCCGAACTCGTCGCCGCCGAGGCGACCACACACGGCCGCGTCGCCGCCGGGGCGGCCGCGCACGGCCGCGACCCCGCCGGGGCGGCCACACACATCAGAGCCGAGCACGCTGCGTTGCAGCATGCCGGCGGCGGCGATGATCGCCGCGTCACCGGCGCCGTGGCCGAGGGTGTCGTTGATGCCCTTCAGCCCGTCCAGGTCGACGAACAGTACGGCGGTGGGGCCGGCGGCGAACACCTCGTGCAACTCGCGCAGGAACGCGGCCCGGTTGGCGAGCCCGGTGAGCGCGTCGTGGTTGGCGTCGAAGTTGAGCCGGTCGACGGCGGCGCGCCGCTCGGTGATGTCGCGGAGGTTCGCCACCAGCCCGTCGACGGCCGGGTTGTCGATGAGGTTCCGCACCGTCGACTCGACCCACCGCTGCTGGCCGTCGGCGTGCCGGACCCGCACCTCGACCCGGTGCTGGCCGCCCGGATCGGCCAGCGCCGCGGCCAGGTTCGCCTGCGCCACGGGCAGGTCGGCCGGCAGGATCCACTCGCGGAACCGGCCGCCCAGCAGGTCGTCGGGCTCCACGCCGATGAGGTTTCGCACGCCCGGGCTGACGTACTTGACCGTCCCGTGGGTGTCGATCAGCGCGATGACGTCACACGCGTCCTGCACGAGGGCGCGGAACCGCTCGCCGCTGACGCGTACCTCGCGCTCGGCGGCCTCGCGCTGCTCGGCGAGCACGCCGATGATCCGGATCAGCGCCACCGACACGAAGGCGCCGAACGCGCCGGCCACCTGGGCCAGCCCGGGATCCAGGTAGCTGTGCACCCACCCGGCCGCGACCGCGGCCTGACCCGCGGCGAGGCTGAGCACCGTGCCGGCCAGGGCCGGCCGCCAGACGCGCGCGGCCGACACCCGCATCTGCAGCACCGTGACGCCCACGAACGCGAACGACAGCAGCGGACCCCAGCCGATCAGGTAGAAGGTCGCGGTCACCGTCGCGAGCATGAGCGCGAGCCGCAGCACCGGCCGCCGCGCCAGGTCGCCGCCGGCCAGCCGGAGCTGCACGGCCGGTTGTTCGAGCACCGCGGCCAGCACGATGAACGGCACCGCCAACCAGAACACCGGCCCGGCCCGGCCGAGCGCGTGCAGGAGGAACCCGGCGCCGAGGAAGCTCAACCCCTCCAGGCTGGGCCCGAGGAGACGGCCGGCCGTGGCGAGACGCGGCGGCAGCCCGCCCCGGCTCCCGGCCATCCGTCCCTCCCGCCCCGGTTCGCCCAAGACGGTCGGCGGGCGGTCCCGTGACGGACCATTCGGCGGGCTAGCCGGAGATCTGAGCGCTTTCGCCGGTGACGTCCGGCTTCGGGACGCCGGCCCGCTCGGCGCCCGGCGTGCGGACGGCGGCGCCCGGCGTGCGGACGGCGGCGCGTTCGGCGGACGGCGTGCGGACGGCGGCGGACGGCGTGCGGACGCCGGCCCGCTCGGCGTCCGGCTTGCGGGCGCCGGTGCGTTCGGCGCCGATGCCGGCGGCCACCACGAACGCCACCCCGATCACCGGGGCCACGCCCGGCACCTGGTGCAGCGCGATCAGCCCGATCGCCAGCGCGAACGCCGGTTCCAGCGCCATCAGCGTGCCGAACGCCGACGTCGTGAGCCGTTGCAGCGCCAGCATCTCCAGCAGGAACGGCACCACGGGCAGCAGGATCGCCAGCCCCAGGCCGATGAGCAGGAGGTCCCAGCTCATCCGTCCGATCGCCGACGGGCCGGCCACCGCGGTCGCGACCAGGCCGGCCACCGGCATCGAGATGCCCAGCCCGCGCACGCCGCTGACCTCGTCGCCGACGAACTGGGTGAGCAGGATGTAGCCGGCCCAGCAGCACGCCGCGCCGAGCGCGCACGCGATGCCGACCAGGTCGGCTCCGCCGTGCCACGGCTCGGTGAGCAGCAGCACGCCGACCGCGGCCAGCGCCGGCCACACCTTGCGACCACCCGTGCCGCGCGCGATCGCGACCCCGAGCGGCCCGAGGAACTCCAGCGCGCTCGCCGTCCCCAGCGGCAGCCGCGCGACGGCGGCCATGAACAGCATCGTCACGCTGGCCGTCACGACGCCGAGGGCCACCGACCCGAGCAGCCCCCGCCGGCTGAACATCGACGGCCGCGGCCGCACCAGGATCAGCAGCAGCACGCCGGCCCACGCCAGTCGCAGCCAGGCCGCGCCGCCGGTACCGATGCGGTCGATCAGACCCACCGAAACGGCGAGCCCGAGCTGCACGCAGAGCATCGCGACGATCGCCATGGAGGCGCCGGCGCGGGCGGACGTCGTGGTCCCGGTGGTCGGTGACGGCAAGGTCGTGGTCATGAGATTCATTAGACGGTGACGAATCGTCCGCGTCCACGTGTCATTCGTGGACGGATCGTTCATGAATCATGAATGATGGACCGATGGACGTGCGCCGCCTGCGGTTACTGCTCGAACTGTCCCGGCTGGGCTCCATGCGTGCCGTCGCCGATGAGTTGCACATCACCACCTCCACCGTGTCGCAGCAGCTCGCCGCCCTGGCCCGCGAGGCGGGCACGCCGCTCGTCGAGCCGGACGGCCGGCTGGTGCGGCTCACCCCCGCCGGCCGCCGGCTCGCCGAGCACGCGGTGACGATCCTGGCGGCGGTCGAGGCGGCCCGGCTCGACCTGGACCCGGGCGCCGAGCCGGCCGGCACGCTCCGCGTCGCCGGGTTCGCGACGGCGGTGCGCCGGTCGCTGCTGCCGGTCGTGGCCGATCTCGCGGTGCGGCACCCGGACGTGCGGGTGCACATCAACGAGTACGAACCGCTCGAGATGATCGACCTGCTGGCCAGCGACGACATCGACCTCGCGCTCACCTACGACTACAACCTGGCGCCGATCGCGTTCGACCGGACCGTGGAGTACACCCCGCTGTGGTCGACCGCGTGGAGCCTCGGCGTGCCGGCCGACCACCCGCCGCTGCGGGGCAGCCTGGCCGTGTTCGGCCACTACCGGAGCCACGACTGGATCGTCAACTCCCGCAACACCGCCGACGAGCAGGTCGTCCGGATCCTCGGGTCGATGGCGGGGTTCGAGCCGCGGGTCGTCCATCGGATCGACAGCCTCGAACTCGTCCAGGACCTGATCGCCGCGGGCCTGGGCGTGGGGCTGCTCCCGGCCGACCAGCCGACCCGGGCGGGCGTCGCCCTGCTCCCGCTCGCCGCCCCCGAGGTCGACCTGCGCTCGTACGCGGTGATCCGCCGGGGACGGGCCGACTGGCCACCGCTCGCGCTGGTTCTCCGCCTGCTGCCCGTCTAGATCTGGTTCAGGGCGTCGCGCAGGATGTCCGGCGTCCGGTCCGGCGGTTCGGCCTCGATGAACAGGCGGCCCACCGCGGCCAGGTACCGGTCGACGTCGTCCTGCTTGTCGAGGTAGATGGCGCTCGTCAGCTGCTCGATGTAGACCATGTCGGGCAGGTCGCGCAGCGGGAACCGCAGGATCGTGAACGCGCCGCCGGCCGCGGCGTGGCCGCCGCTCCAGAACGGCATCACCTGCAGCCGCACCTTGGGGTGCTCGGTGAGTTCGAGCAGTTCCTCCACCTGTTCCCGGAGCACCTCGCGGCCGCCGATCGGGCGCCGGAGCACGGCCTCGTCGATCACCGCCCACAGCCGGGGCGCGTCGGGGATGCCGAGGATCCGCTTCCGGGCCATCCGCAACTCGACGCGGCGGTCGAGTTCCCGCGCGTCCTTCTGGCTGTGCCCGAGCAGGATCACCGAGCGGGCGTACGCCTCGGTCTGCAGCAGACCGGGAACGAACTGCACCTCGTACGTGCGGATCAGCGTCGCCGCCTCTTCCAGCCCGAGGTAGTTCTGGAACCACGGCGGCAACAGGTCGGAGTACTGCGACCACCAGCCGGGCGCGTTCGCCGCGCGGGCCAGCGCCAGCATCTCGGCGAGCTCGACGGGGTCTTCGACGCCGTACAGCTTGAGCAGGTCGGCGACGTCGCGCTCCTTGAAGCCGACCCGGCCCAGCTCCATCCGGCTGATCTTGGATTCGGAGCCGCGGATCGTCCACCCGGCCTCGTCACGGGTAACACCGCGGACCTCGCGCAGGGCGCGAAGGCGCCCGCCGAGTTGCATCCTGCGAACGATCGGGCCGCCACCCGACTCGCCGCGGTGATGAGCTGCGCTCACCGGTGCCTCCGAAGCCCCCCTGCTCGTTCCCCCGTGAGCGGTTTCCACATTTCTGACACCAGTCGATCAGCCGGGTGGCAGCGATGCCCAGACAGATTACGGCCTCGCGAGGATCACGGCAAAGCGCGGTCGATCAGGCACCCTCGACGCGCAGGCCGTACGCCCGAACGGCGGTGGCGCCGAGGATCGCCCGCGCGTCCTGCTCCGGCACCGGCCCGAGCGCCTCGAGCAGCGCCGCGTGCACCTGGCCGTAGGTCGCGGCGAGCAGGCACACCGGCCAGTCGGAGCCGAACATCAGGCGCTCCGGGCCGAAGGCCGCCAGCGCCGCACCCACGTACGGGCGCAGGTCGCCGACCGTCCAGCCGCTCCAGTCGGCCTCGGTGACCAGCCCGCTGAGCTTCGCGTAGGCGTTCGGCGCCGCCGCGTACCCGGCGAGCGCGGCCGACCAGTCGTCGAGGTCGCCGGCCTTGATGGGCGGCTTGCCGAGGTGGTCGAGCACGAACCGCACGGCCGGCAGCGCGTGCGCCACCCGGGCCGCCGACCTGAGCTGGTCGGCCCGGATCACCAGATCGAAGGCCAACCCGGCGGCGCCGACGGCCGCGAGACCGCGGCGCACGTCGGCGCGGTCCAGGTAGTCGGTGGTTTCGGCTTGGACCTGCGCGCGGACGCCCACCAGCCGGTCGCCGCCGGGCAGCGCCCGGTACGCGGCGATCGTCGCCGCGACGTCGTCCGCCGCGGGGTCGAGCCACGCGACCACGCCGGCGATCTCCGGCGTCTCGGCGGCGAGCCGGAGCAGGTCGGCCGCCTCGGCGCGGTCGCACCGGCCGCCCTCCACGAGCACCGTGTGCCGCACGCCGACGGCGCTCAGTTCGGCCTGCAGCATCGCCGGCGTGAACGTGCGGCGGATGGGCTCCAGGCCGGCGTCGTCGAGCCAGGTGTAGCCGCCGTCGACCGTCCATAGGTGCTGGTGCGCGTCCACCGTCACCGAAAAATCGGCACTCAAGCTGTGCCTCCGAGGGCGAAAAGCCAAAGCCTCCGGCATGCCCGCCTCCGCTTCGCTCCGGCGATCATGCCGGAACCTGCGCGATCAGCCCGGCCGCCGCGAGCGCCGGCCACAGCTCCGGCGGCGGCCCGTCCGCGAAGAGGTCGGCGTTGCGGCGCACCTGCTCGGGCGTCTCGGCGCCGACGAGCACCGTCGACACGGCCGGATGCCCGGCGGCGTAGGCGATCGCGGCCGCCGGCAGGGTGCTGCCGTGCCGGGCGCAGACGTCGGCGATCGCCTGCGCCCGCGCGACGAGGTCGGCCGGCGCCGCGTGGTACTCGTACGCCAGGCCGGTGCGCGGGTGGTCGTGCGCGAGCAGCCCGCTGTTGAAGACGCCGCCGATGATCACCTTGGTGCCGGCCTCGACGCACGCGGGCAGCAGTTCGGCGAGCGCGGGCTGTTCGAGCAGCGTGTACCGGCCGGCGATCAGCACGGTGTCGGGCCGGCACTCGCGGACGAAGCGGGTCAGGTACGCGGTGTTGGTGGACCCGGTGCCGATCGCGCCGACCACTCCCGCGTCGCGCAGCTCGGCCAGGGCCGGGAACGCCGTGCCGATCGCGGCGTCGGCGTGGCCCTCCGCGTCGTGGATCAGCGCGATGTCGAGGCGGTCGTGGCCGAGGCGGGCGAGGCTGTCGTCGATCGAGCGGCGGACGCCGTCGCGGCTGAAGTCCCAGACCCGCTTGTGGGTGGCGGGCACCAGGAAGTCGGTGTCCATCCCGCCCGCGTCGGTCGGCTCCAGCACGCGCCCGACCTTGCTGCAGAGCGTGTACCCGCCGCGCGGCCGGCCGGCGAGGGCCGCGCCGAGCCTGCGCTCCGACAGGCCGAGCCCGTAGTGCGGCGCGGTGTCGAAGAACCGGACACCGGCGTCCCAGGCCGCGTCCACTATGGACCGTCCCTGCTCGTCGGTGATCTCGACGAACAGGTTTCCCAGTTGCGCGCAGCCGAGCCCCAGCGAAGTCATCGAATGCCTTTCGTGGTCATCGCCACCTTGGCGGCGGGGGGAATGAGGTCCTTGGTAGTTGGCGCGGCTTCAATGCGTAGCAAAGCAGTACCGGTAGTTTGTCTGATATGGGGAGGGTGGTGAAGCGGGCGTTCAAGTTTCGCTTCTATCCCACCGATATGCAGGCGGCTGTACTCGCCCGCACCTTTGGCTGTGTCCGCAAGGTTTACAACCTCGCGCTGGCCGCGCGGTCCGAAGCATGGTCGGTCCGGCGGGAACGGCTCACCTACGACGCCACCAGCGCGATGCTGACCGGCTGGAAGAAGTCCGAGGAACTGGCCTTCCTCAACGAGGTGTCGGCGGTGCCGTTGCAACAGGTGCTGCGGCATTTGCAGACGGCGTTCACGAGTTTCTTCGCCAAGCGGGCCCGGTATCCGAGGTTCAAGAGCAGGAAGCGTTCGCGGAGGTCGGCGGAGTACACCAGGAGCGCCTTCCGTTGGCGTGATGGCCTCGCCGTCGACGGTCACGGTGTCGCAGGACGCGGCCGGACGCTGGTTCGTGTCCCTGCTCTGTGAGGACACCATCCCGGACGCCGCAGCCACGAACGCGGCAGTAGGTGTCGATGTCGGGCTGGACAGTCTGTTGACCTTGTCCACCGGTGAGAAGGTCGCCAACCTGCGGCACGAGCGCCGTGACCGTGACCGGCTCGCCCTCGCTCAGCGTCGCCTTGCCCGCAAGGTCAAAGGCGACGGGGCCAACCGGGCCAAGGCCCGGATCAAGGTCGCCCGGATCCATGCGCGGATCGCCGACCGGCGTCGGGATCACCTGCACAAGCTGACCACTCGACTCGTTCGTGACAACCAAACGATCGTGATCGAGGACCTGACCGTGGCAAACCTGGTCAAGAACCACAGCCTTGCCCGGGCCATCTTCGACGTGGCCTGGCGACAGTTCCGCGAACTGCTGGAGTACAAAGCAGACTGGTACGGCCGCACGGTGGTCGCCGTCGACCGCTGGTTCCCGTCCACCAAGCTGTGCTCGGCCTGCGGCACGCTGGCCGAGACGATGCCCCTGGGCGTCCGCACGTGGATCTGCCGGTGCGGTGTCGTCCATGACCGTGATGTGAACGCGGCACGCAATCTGCTCGCCGAAGGGCTTTCGGTGATTGCCTGTGGAGGCGGTGTCAGACCTCAACGGGAGTCCTCCCGGATGGGGCAGTCGTCTGCGAAGCAGGAAACCCAGCGGGCGACCGCTGGACTCCCACCTTTGACAGGAGAGAGATGCCAACCGATGAATGTACGGGGCAGAAAATGTTCGCGGTAGCGTGTCCGGGCGACCGGTGGGGCTCCGACGTCTCCTTCGACAGCCCCGACCGAAGGAGAAACCGATGAAGTACATGATCCTCCTCTACGGCTCCCAGCAGGACTACGACGTGCTCGGCGGCAAACCGCCCGCGGAGGGCTACACCGGGCAGCCGATGACGCCCGACGAGGTGGCGGCCATGCACCAGTACATGGGCGACTACAACCAGAAGCTGGTCGACTCGGGCGAGTTCGTCGACGGCCGCGGCCTCACCGCGCCGGTGCACGCCCGCCGGGTGCAGTTGAAGAACGGGGCGCCAGTGATCACCGACGGTCCGTACCCGGAGACGCAGGAGGTGCTCGCCGGGTTCACGATCGTCGAGTGCGCGAGCTACGACCGGGCCGCCGAGATCGCCGCGGGGTTCGTGAACCCCGGCAACCCGGGTGAGTACGTCGACATCCGGCCGGTGGCCGAGGGCTTCGAAGAGCTGATCTGAGCGTGGCCGGCTTGCCGTCCGAGGACCTGTTGCGCCGGTTGGCGCCGCAGGTCCTCGGCGCGGTCGTGCGGCGGTTCGGCCACTTCGACACGGCGGAGGACGCCGTGCAGGAGGCGCTGCTCGCCGCGACCCGGCAGTGGCCGGTCGAGGGCGTGCCCGACAACCCGTTGGGCTGGCTGATCCGGGTGGCGTCGCGGCGGCTCACCGACCTGCTGCGCAGCGAGCAGGCCCGCCAGCGTCGCGAGTCCCGGGCGCTGCCGGTCGACCAGCCGGTGGTGTCCGACGTCGACGACACGCTGATCCTGCTGTTCATGTGCTGCCACCCGGCGCTCGCACCCGCGTCCCAGATCGCCCTGACCCTGCGCGCCGTCGGCGGCCTGACCACCGCGGAGATCGCGCGGGCGTTCCTGGTGCCGGAGCCGACGATGGCGCGGCGGATCAGCCGGGCCAAGCAGAGCATCCGCGCCAGCGGGATCCCGTTCGGGATGCCGACGGGCGAGGAGCGGCTCACCGCGGTGCTGCACGTCCTCTATCTGATCTTCACCGAGGGTTACCGCACCACCGCCGGCCCGCACCTGCACCGCGCCGACCTGTGCGCCGAGGCGATCCGGCTGGCCCGGATCGTCCACCGCCTCCTTCCCGACGACGGTGAGGTCGCCGGCCTCCTCGCCCTGATGCTCCTCACCGATGCCCGCCGGCCGGCCCGAACCGCACCCGACGGCGCGCTGATCCCCATGGCCGAGCAGGACCGCACCCGCTGGAACGCCGACGACATCGCCGAGGGCGTCGCCCTGATCACCGCGGCGCTGCCGCGCGGCACCACCGGCCCGTACCAGTTGCAGGCCGCGATCGCCGCCGTCCACGACGAGGCGCCGAGCGCCGACGGGACCGACTGGCCCCAGATCCTCGCCCTCTACGAGGTGCTGCTGAAGCTCAACGACAACCCGATGGTGTCGCTGAACCACGCGGTGGCGGTCGCGATGGTGCACGGCCCTCTCGCCGGCCTCTCGCTCGTGGACGATCTGCGGCGCGACCCCCGGATCGCCGAGGACCACCGCGTGTTCGCCGTCCGCGCCCACCTGCTGGAGAGGGCCGGGGACCCGGCCGGAGCCCGCGCGGCCTACGAGGCGGCGGCCGAACGCACGATGAGCCAGCCGCAGCAGCGCTACCTGCGCGCCCGTGCCTCTAGGGTTGGGGGATGAAGGTCCGGTTCGGGGTCGGGCTGGGAACGTCGAACGTGCTGGGGGAGCCGGCCGCGTTCGCGACCCTGGTCGACAAGCTGGAAGAGTTGCGGTTCGACTCGCTGTGGATCTCGGAGCGGGCCACCGGCCCCACCCTCGACCCGTTGACGGCGATCGCGTTCGCGGCCGGCCGCACCCGGCGGCTCAAGTTCGGCACCAGCGTGCTGGTGGTGCCGGGCCGCAACCCGGTGCTGCTGGCCAAGGAACTCGCCACGGTCGACGCGCTCAGCGGCGGCCGGCTGCTGCCCGCGTTCGGGCTCGGCACGCCCGACCCGCGCGAGCACGCGGCGTTCGGCGTCTCGCGGGGCGAGCGCGCGGCGTGGTTCGAGGAGGCGGTGCCGTTGATGCGCCGGCTCTGGTCGGAAGACCATGTGACGCACGAGGGGCCGCGCTTCCCGGTGAGCGACCTGTCGTTGTGGCCGAAGCCGGTGGGCCGGATGGAGGTGTGGCTCGGCGGCCGCGGCCCCCGGGAACTCGACCGCACCGGCCGGCTGTCGCAGGGCTGGCTCGGTGC
Source organism: Virgisporangium aurantiacum (assembly GCF_016863635.1). Taxonomy (GTDB): domain Bacteria; phylum Actinomycetota; class Actinomycetes; order Mycobacteriales; family Micromonosporaceae; genus Virgisporangium; species Virgisporangium aurantiacum. The sequence goes on from NZ_BOPG01000033.1 coordinate 291,126, forward strand.
GTTCCAGTCCCCTTCCGAGGCGGGTCGGTCGCGGGAGCAGATCGAGGCGGCGGCCGCGAAGCACGGCCGCACCGTCGACGACGACCACTTCGGCACCGTGCTGCTGTACGCGCGGTCCGGCGCGCTCCCGCCGGCGGTGGTGGAGCGGATCGCCCGGGTGAGCCCCGGCACGCCGATCGGCGACGTGGTGCCGACCGGCGCCGACGGGTTCACCGACCTGGTGCGGCGGTACGTCTCGGCCGGTATCACGAAGTTCGTGCTGGTACCGGTCGCGAAGCCGGAATCGTGGGCGGAGGAACTCGCCTGGCTGTCGCCGCTCGTGCGGGGCTTCGAGGAGACGTAGCACGGTTGCCAGTCGCTCTGTCGCGCCGCTATTGTCTACCGGAACGATAGAGAATGCCGGAAAGACAGGTTGACTGGTATGCGCAAGCTCGTCCTCCTCGCCCTGGTCGGGCTGGGTGCCCAGCTGGTCGACGGCAGCCTGGGCATGGCCTACGGCGTCACCTCGACGACCCTGCTCCTGGCGATCGGCACCAACCCGGCCGCCGCCTCGGCCACCGTGCACCTCGCCGAGATCGGGACCACGCTGGTGTCCGGGGTGGCGCACTGGCGGTTCGGCAACGTCGACTGGAAGGTCGTGCTGAAGATCGGCGTGCCCGGTGCGGTCGGCGCGTTCGCCGGGGCCACGTTCCTGTCGAACCTGTCCACGTCGACCGCGGCGCCCCTGATGTCGGTGATCCTGCTGGCGCTCGGCGTCTACATCCTCACCCGGTTCACGGTCGCCGGCCTGCCGAAGGACCAGCTGCGCAAGCCGCTGCGCAAGCGGTTCCTGTCACCGTTGGGCCTGGTGGCCGGCTTCGTCGACTCCACCGGTGGCGGCGGCTGGGGCCCGGTCGGCACGCCGGCGATCCTCGCGAGCGGGCGGCTGGAACCCCGCAAGACCATCGGCTCCATCGACACCAGCGAGTTCCTCGTGGCGGTGGCCGCCAGCCTCGGCTTCATCCTCGGCATCGGCGGCGAGGGCGTACAGGCGACCTGGGTGATCGCCCTTCTGGTGGGCGGCATCATCGCGGCCCCGATCGCCGCGTGGCTGGTCCGGCTCCTGCCACCGCGCGTGCTGGGCTCCGCCGTGGGCGGCGTCATCGTGCTGACGAACGTGCGCACGCTGCTCCGCAGCGACTGGATCGACGCTCCTGACCCGGTGCGGTACGCCGTCTACGTCGCTGTCTACGCGGTGTGGGCGGCCGCGGTCACGTACTCGATCCGCCAGCACCGCGCCGAGTCCACCACCGCTCGCCCCACGGAAGCCCGCGACCTGATCCCCACCGGAGCCGGCGCCCGCCGTTGATCCTGCTGCCCGCGCCCTCGGTTGGCCCGTGGGTGCAGCATTTGTGAACCCCGAATTCCGGATCTTGGACTGCATGAGGGGTCATAGCCCCTTCGGGAGTCCAAGATCCGCAAATCAGGCCCACGTCAGCCGGCCACCGGACCCGTGCCCGGTCCACGGAAGGCCGCGACCTGATCCCCGGGCGTCAGTCAGCGGAGCGGCGGCGGTACCACACGGCGCCGCCACTCGCGGCGGCCAGCACCAGCGCCGCCACCAGGAGCCACACGAACGGCGACACGCCCTCGTCGGAGGAGGAGGCGGAGGAGGACGTCGCGACGTCGGCGGGCCGGGTGGTCGCGGGAGCGGCGGCCGCCGAGGTCTCTGAAGCCGACGGAGACGGGCGCGACGCGGCGGGATTCGCGTTCGTGAAGTCGAAGGTCCCCTCGATCGGGTGACCGTCGGCCGAGACGGTGCGCCAGGTGACCTTGATCTGGCCGGGCGGCAGCGCCTTTACCGGCTGGGTCAGCGTCACGTCGGCGACGGTGGCCGGACCGTTGGTCATGTTCACGCCGTCCGGGCCGGCGATCACGATCGTGCTCAACTCGGCCTTCACCGGTCCGCTGAAGGACAGTGTCACCACCGGCAGATCCGCGGTGACCATCTGGCCGGCCTGCGGGTTCGAGCCGGTGAGCTTGGCGTGCGCCGAGGCCGGGGCGGCGGGGAGCAGCACGACGGCGAGCAGCCCGAGCACGGCTGCGGTTACCCACTTCTGCATGGAGGTCATAGTCGTCGGTAATGCCCGATCGGTTCCCACCGGGTCCGATGCCAAAGATAGCTTTGACAACCCGGGATGCCAAAGCTAGCTTTGACATATGCGCGTCACGGATCCGCGGGCGATGCGGGCGCTCGCCCACCCGCTCCGGCTCGACCTCATCGAGGCCCTCACCGTGCTCGGCCCGGCCACGGCGGCGGCCTGCGCGCGTCATCTCGGGTCGACGCAGGCGCTGTGCTCGTTCCACCTGCGGCAGCTCGCCAAGTACGGGTTCGTCGAGCAGGCGGCCGACAGCGGCGACCGGCGGGAGCGCCCGTGGCGCCTCACCGACATCGAGCAGTCCTGGGGCCACGAGAACGCCGAGCACCTCGACCGCGTCTTCCTCCAGCGGGAGGCCGACAAGATGCTCAGCTGGGTCGACCGGTCGAAGACCGAGCCGGACACGTGGCGGCAGGCGGCGTTCGCCGGTGGCGCGACGCTGCCGGTCACGGCGGACGAGCTCGCCGACATCGCCACCCAACTGCGCGCCGTGCTCGCCCCCTACGTCGACCGGCTCACCGACCACGAGCGAAGGCCGGCCGGCGCCCGCTCGGTCCGGATCATGCTCGCCGGCACCCCGCAGCATCCACTGGAGGAGCGCGATGATGCCTGAACTCACCAAGGTCCGCGACCTGCGCGCCGGCATCTGGGTCCCCGCGGACCACCCGCAACCCCTGCCCGGCCTGGTCGTCGTCGACGGCTCGGGCGACGGCGCCTTCGACGACTTCGGCGACTGGCCGGCCCGGCTCGCCGGCTGCGGGGCCGCGGTGCTCGTCCACGACAAGCCGGGCTGCGGCGGATCGCCCGGTCACTGGACCGACCAGACCATCGACGACCGTGCCGAGGAGACGCTGGCCGCGATGGCGGTGCTGCGGCGCCATCCCGCGGTCGCCGGCCGCCCGGTCGGCCTGCTCGGCATCAGCCAGGGCGGCTGGGTGTCGCTCCGGGCCGCGGCGCAGGGCCCGGTGGATTTCGTGGTCACGCTGTCGGGCCCCGGCGTCGGTCCGGCCGCGCAGGAGCGCGTCCGGATCGAAAGAGAACTTCAATATGACGGCGTGAGCGCGGCCGACGTTCGCGAAGCGCTCGGGTGGGTCGACGAGCGCACCCGTCGCCTCATCGACGGTGAACCGGTCACCGACGTGATCGCCCACCAGTCGCGGTTCGCCGACCGTCCCTGGTTCACGATCGCCACGCAGCACTTCGACGACCCGGCGACGATGCGGTTCCTCGCCGGGATCCTCGCGTTCGACCCGGTGCGGTACATGCCCGACGTCACCTGCCCGGTGCTGGCGCTGTTCGGCGCCGCCGACCCGCTCGTGCCGGTGCCGGAGAGCGTGGTCGCGTTCGCCACCCACCTCCGCGAGACGCCCGGCATCGCCGTGTTCCCGGGCGCCGACCACGGCCTGTTCACCGCGCCGCCCGACCCGACCCGGTCGCGCGCCGACCAGTTGGCACCCGGCTTCCTGCCGATGCTCACCGGTTTCCTGGCAGCGCGGGGTCTGGAGCGGGTCTAGACGTGTACCGTCGGCCGGCCCACGGCGTCGATGACCTCGGTGAGCACGCGTTCGGCGTCCTCGTGCGGCACCTGGCAGGTGCCGGCCGCGACGTGCCCGCCGCCGCCGTACCGGAGCATCACCGACCCGATGTCGGCGGGTGACGAGCGGTCGAGGATCGACTTGCCGACAGCCAGCACCGTGTTCAGCTTCTGCCGGCCCCACATCACGTGGATCGACACCCGGGCGGCGGGGAACAACGCGTAGACGAGGAAGCGGTTGCCCGCGTAGATCGTCTCCTCGTCGCGCAGGTCGACGATGACCACGTCGTGCACCATCCGGCTCACCCGGCGCAGCTGGTCCTCGAACAGCCGCCCGTGTGCGCGGAAGAGGTCGGCCCGCTCGGCGACGTCGGGCAGCGCGAGGATGTCGTCGACCTCGTCGTGGTCCATGCACGCCTCGATGAGCCGCATCATCAGGTCGTAGTTGGAGATGCGGAAGTCGCGGAACCGGCCCAGCCCGGTGCGGCTGTCCATCAGGAAGTTCAGGAGCGTCCAGCCGGTGGGGTTGAGGATCTCGTCGATCGTGTACGCGGCGGAGTCGGCCCGGTCGACCGCGTCCATCAGCTCGACGGAGACGTCCGGGAAGCGCTCCGCGCCGCCGTAGTGGTCGTAGATCACCCGGGCGGCCGACGGGGCGTCCGGCCGGATGATGTGGTTGCTCGCGATGGCGCCGAGGCGCAGCGTCTCCGAGTGGTGGTGGTCGAACACCAGGTAGGCGAGGGGCAGGTAGGGAAGGTTCGTGAGGATGTCCCGGCCGGACACCTCGACCGCGCCGTCCTGGACGTCCTTGGGGTGCACGAACGTGATGTCGTCGACCATGTCCAGATGCCGCAGGAGCACGGCACAGACCAGGCCGTCGAAGTCGCTGCGGGTGACGAGTCGGTACTTCACGCTGGAGGCCTTCCGTCCGGAGTACATCTCCCGGATCGGCGCCCGGTCGGGGCAGCTGAGGACTTCGGTACCGTCGAATCATGATCGTGGGCAGGGTGGCGTCGCTCTTCCGGTATCCCGTCAAGGCGATGGCGGCCGAGCCGGTCGAGTCGGCGGAGGTGTCGTGGCACGGGCTGGAGGGCGACCGCCGGTGGGCGTTCGTGCGCTCCGGCCAGGCCCGCAACGGGTTCCCGTGGTTCACGTTGCGCCAGCACCCCGGCCTGCACGGGTACCGGCCGGTGTTCGGCACGCCGATGCTCGTCCACACGCCGTCCGGTGACAAGTTCGAGGTCGACGATCCCGAGCTCGCCGCCGAGCTCTCCGTCGCCGGGCCGGTGTCCGCGCAGAAGCTCGACCGCGGCACATTCGACTCGGCCCCGCTGTCCCTGCTCAGCGTGCAGACGGTCGACGCCGTCGGTGCCCACGTGGGCATCGATGTCAGCCCGTTGCGGTTCCGGCCCAACATCGTCGTGGAAACCCTCTCGGGCACGCCGTTCGCCGAGGATTCGTGGGTCGGCGCCACGGTGTCCGTCGGGCCCGTGCGGGTCCACGTGGAGCGGCGCGACAAGCGGTGCATGGTGATCAACATCGACCCGGCGACGGGCGAGCGCGATCCGGCGGTGCTGCGCGGGGTGGCGCAGCTCAACGACGTCACCTGTGGGGTGTACGGGTCGGTGCTCGTCCCGGGTCGGATAGCCGTAGGTGACCCGGTCGATCTCGCATAGCTGCGGTACCGTCACGGCCGTGCCCACCGGAGACCTCGCCATCGATTACGGAACGTCGAACACGGTGGCGCTGGTGCGTGGCTCGGACGGCCGCACCCGGCAACTCCTGTTCGACGGCTCGCCGCTGCTCCCGTCCGCTGTCCTGGCCGCGGCCGACGGCGGCGGCCTCCAGGCCGGCCGCGACGCCGTGCGCGCCGCCCGCGTCGACCCCGCGCGGTACGAGCCGAACCCGAAACGCCGCATCGACGAGTCGGAGGTGCTGCTCGGCGAGCGGGTGTACCCGGTCGGCAACCTGATCGCGGCGACGCTGGCGATGGTCCGCGCCGAGGCGCAGCGGATCACCGGTGACCTCCCGGCGCGGGTCCTGCTGACCCACCCGGTCGCCTGGGGCGCCACCCGCCGCGCGGTCCTCTCCGACGCGTGCGTGCGCGCGGGCCTCCCGGCACCGACGCTGATCCCCGAGCCGGTGGCCGCCGCCACGTACTTCGCCGCGCTGCCGTACGTGCGGATCGGCTCCGGGCAGGCGGTCGTCGTCTACGACCTGGGCGCCGGAACGTTCGACGTGAGCGTGGTGCGCAAGGGGCAGCAGGGCTTCGAGACGCTGGGCTACAACGGCCTCGACGACGTCGGCGGCCTCGACCTCGACGCGGTGGTGGTGCAGCACGCGCTGGGCCCGCTGGCGCAGGCGAACCAGCCGGTGTGGCAGCGGCTCACCCACCCCCGCAGCACCGACGACCGCCGGCACCACCGCATGCTCTGGGACGACGCCCGCGAGGCCAAGGAGACGCTGTCCCGCCAGCAGAAGGCCACGTTCCCCCTCCCGCTGACCGACGGCGACGCCATGATCACCCGGGCCGAGTTCGAACGCAGCGCCCAGCCGCTGCTCCTGCGCACGGTCGAGGTGACCACCGAGGCCATCCGCCAGTCCCGGGTACCCGCCGACCAGTTGGCCGGGGTGTTCCTGGTGGGCGGCGGAAGCCGGATCCCCCTGGTGGCGACGCTGCTGCACCAACGGCAGGGGGTGGCACCGACGGCGCTGGAGCAGCCCGAGATCGTGGTCGCCGAGGGCGCGCTGGCCGTGGTCTACGGCGGCGGCATCCGCCAGCCGCAGCAGGGATCGGGCGGTCCTCCGGCCGCGGCCGGCCCGGTCGGCAGGCCGCCGTCGCCGCCGGTCGGGGTGGGTGCCGGTGGTGGCCGCCCGCCCGCGGCGAACCCGCCGGCCGACCGCCCGCAGTCGGGCGCCGGTGCCGGCGCGGCGACCCCGGGACTGTTGTGGCCCGGCGCCACCTACACCCCGCCCACCCAGCCACCGACCCCGCCGCTGAGCGGCCCGCCCGCCCAGTCCCCGTCGAACCGGTCGGCCTCCGGCGGCGCCGGATCCGACGATCCTTTCGGTCCGCCACCGGCGTTCAACGTCCCGCAGCAACCGTCGATGCTGTGGCCGGACGCCCCGTTCGAACACGGTCCACCCGACAGCCGGTCCGCCGGCAGCGCCCGCCCGGGTTCCGGTAGCGCCCGGCCGACCTCCGGCAGCGGCTATGCCGGTGGCCCGGCCTCGGGTGGCCCGGCCTCGGGTGGCCCGGCCTCGGGTGGCGCCCGGCCGACGTCCGGCAGCGGCTACAGCGGTGGCCCGGCCTCGGGTGGCGCCCGGCCGACCTCGGGCAGCGGCTACGGCGGTGGCCCGGCCTCGGGCGGCGCCCGGCCGACGTCCGGCAGCGGCTACAGCGGTGGCCCGGCCTCGGGCAGCGCCCGGCCGACCTCCGGCGGCGGCTACGGGTCCGGACCGTCGTGGCCGTCCACCGAACCCGGCGGTCGCGGATCCGCTCCACCGCCCGGCGGCTCACAGGGTGTGGCGCAGAACTGGTCGGGTGGCGCCCGCCCGACCCCACCGTCGACGGGTCGGGCCTACGGGCGCCCGGCCCGCGCCCGCCAGGTGTTCGCGGCCACCGACCTGCTGTGGCTGGTGCCGGCCCTGGTGTGGATCGCCGTCATGTTCGGCGTCACCCGGAACGACAGCAAGCCCGCCCTGTTCACGATCGCGTCGCTGGCGCTGTGCCTGCTCGGCTACCCCCTCGACACCCGCTTCGGCCGTCGTCTGCCCTGGTGGGGCAAGCTGGCCATCCCCGCGGTGGGCGGCGTCGCCGCCGGTGTGGCCCTGGCCGCCACGCCGTACCCGACCCCGTTCGCCGTACTGGCGCTGGTCGCCACCGTCGGGGTCGCCTGGCTGGTCATGCGCCGCCGCTGACCCGCGCCGCCGCTGACCCGAGTCCGCCGATCTTGGACTCCCTGAGGTGCCAGGGCACCGCAAGGAGTCCAAGATCGCGAAAGCGTGGGGCCGCCCGCCGCGCGCGGCCGCGCAGGTCAACGGGTTAGGTGGCGAGCACCACGACCAGGGTGCGGGGGCCGTGGACGCCTTCGACCCGGTGCAGTTCGATGTCGCTCGTCGCCGACGGGCCGCTGATCAGCGTCAACGGGCGGTGCGGGTCCAGCCGCGCGATCAGCTCGGGCACCGTCTGCACCACCTGCTCGGCGCGCACCACGCACACGTGCAGGTCGGGCACCAGCGTGATCGCGCGACGGCCCTGGCCGGCCGATCCGTCGAGGGCGATCGTGCCGGTCTCGGCGGCGGCCACCGTGCACTCCGTGAGCACGCCGTCGAACGCGTCGAGGTCGTGCGGGGTCAGGTCGCCCGGGTCCACCACCGCGTCCGGCACGGTCAACGACGACGGCAGGCCCGGTGGGACCACGAACCGCGCGCCGGTCGGGATCGCCGACGCCACCGCGGCGGCGAGACCGTCCACAGTGGACCGGATAACCGTGGCCTTGTAGTCGACGAGCCGGTCGGTCAGCAGCTCCAGCAGTTCCGGTGCGCCCGGCGCGAAGGAGCCGTGCGAGCGGTAGTCGCGGGGAATGTCCACAGTGGACCGTGACAGGCCGATCGCGGACCGCACCCGGGCCAGGATCTCGTCACGCATCGGCGTTCCCGGACGTGCGGCGCCACCAACTGCGGAACGTCTCGCGGGGCGGCAGGGGCGCGTCGCGCGTCGCGGTCCAGGCCGACAGGGGCGGTGGCAGGGACCGGATGCGGCCGCGCCGCCCGAGGATGCGTCCGCCGCGCGCGGCCCGGCCCGCACCCGCGAAGAGCTTCGGTGACGACATGACCCAGCCCGCCGCGGCCATCGCGACCGACTCGGCCGTCGGCATCCGCTTCTCCTCGACGACCCGCGCCCGCAGGTGCACCAGCAACTGAGGGATGTCGATGCGCACCGGGCAGGCGTCGAAGCACGCTCCGCAGAGCGACGACGCGTACGGCAGCGTCGCGTTGTCGGCGACGCCGGTGAGCTGCGGGCTGAGCACCGCGCCGATCGGGCCCGGATACACGGATCCGTACGCGTGGCCGCCGGTGCGTTCGTACACCGGGCACACGTTGAGGCAGGCGCTGCACCGGATGCAGTGCAACGCCTCGCGGCCCACCTCGTCGGCCAACGTGGCGGTGCGTCCGTTGTCGAGCAGCACCAGGTGGAACTCCTGCGGCCCGTCGCCGGGGGTGACCCCGGCCCACATGGACGTGTACGGGTTCATCCGCTCACCGGTCGACGAGCGGGGCAGCAGTTGCAGGAACACGCCGAGGTCGTCCCACGTCGGCACGATCTTCTCGATGCCCATCACGGTGATGAGCGTCTGCGGCAGCGTGAGGCACATGCGTCCGTTGCCCTCGGACTCGACCACCGCGAGCGTTCCCGTCTCGGCGACCGCGAAGTTGGCCCCCGACACCGCGACCCGCGCCGTGAGGAACCGGCGGCGCAGGTGCGCGCGGGCGGCCATGGCGAGCCGGCGCGGCTCGTCGGTGAGGTCGGCCGGCGCGTCGGCCATCTCGCGCTGGAAGATCTCCCTGATCTCGGACCGGTTGCGGTGGATCGCGGGCACCAGGATGTGCGACGGCTTGTCGTGTCCCAACTGGACGATCAGCTCGGCCAGATCCGTTTCCACGGCGGCGATCCCGGCCTCTTCGAGCGCCTCGTTGAGCCCGATCTCCTGCGTGGCCATCGACTTGACCTTCACCACCTCGGTGGCGCCGGTCGCCCGCACCAGCGAGGTGACGATCCGGTTGGCGTCGTTCGCGTCGTTGGCCCAGTGCACGGTGCCCCCGCGCGCCGTCACCTCGCGTTCGAGCCGCTCCAGGTGAACGTCCAGCGAAGCCATCGTGGCGCGCTTGATGGCCGCGCCGGCGAGCCGCAACTCCTCCCAGTCGGGCACCTCGCCCACCACCGCCGCGCGCTTGTCGCGGATCGTGCGGGTGGCGTGGCCGAGGTTCTTCCGCAGCTGGGTGTTCGCCAGCGCCTCCCGCGCGGCCACCGGGAACGTCTGGGAGCCGCGGAGGGCGCCGACGCCGCGCGGCGCGGTCGGCAGTCCGAGGTAGGTCTTCATTGGACACTCGCAAGGATCTCGGCGAGGTGGACGGTGCGGGTGCCGGTCTGCAGCCGCGACAGCCCGCCGCCGATGTGCATCAGGCACGACGAGTCGCCGGCGCACACCGCCTCGGCGCGCGTCGACAGCACGTTGCGCATCTTGTCGGCGAGCATCGCGGTGGACGTGTCGGCGTTCTTCACCGCGAACGTGCCACCGAACCCGCAGCACTGGTCGGCGTCGGGCAGCTCGACGAGGTCGATCCCGCGTACGTTGCGCAGCAACCGCAGCGGCTTCTCGCCGACCCGCAGCATGCGCAGCGAGTGGCAGGTGGGGTGGTACGTGACGCGGTGCGGGTAGTACGCGCCGACGTCGTCGACCCCGAGCACGTCCACCAGGAACTCCGACAGCTCGTACGTCCGCGAGGCGACGGAGGAGGCGCGCGAGGCCAGTCCGCGCGATCCCGCCCGCGACGCCACGAACGAGTGCTGGTGCCGCACCGACCCGACGCACGACCCGGACGGTGCGACGATCGCGTCGTACGGGTCGAACACCTCGGCGTGATGCTTGATCAGCGGCAGCGCGGCCCGTTGGTAGCCGGTGTTGACGTGCATCTGCCCGCAGCAGGTCTGGTCGGCCGGGAACACCACCTCGTGTCCGAGGCGGCGCAGCAGGCTGGTGGTGGCCTTGCCGACGTCCGGAAACAGCGCGTCGACCAGGCAGGTCACGAAGAGTGCGATCCGCACGGGGCGACCATACGCCACGCCGGCCGGTAAAAGCGATCTTGGACGCCGGTCCGGACCGTCGCCGAACACGGCTCTTGACGGGCGCACACACCGGAACTAGCGTGCGTGGCTACCGGGTTTGAATCGATTCACCATTCCGCCCCGAACACTCGTGAAACGATTCATGCCCCAAGGAGGACGATGTCACCGCCAGGACCGCCACCCCTGCTCGCGCTGAGCGGCGTCCAGAAGAGCTTCGGCGCCGTGGCCGCGCTGCGCGACGGGCGCCTCGACCTCCACGCCGGCGAGGCCCACGCCCTGGTGGGTGAGAACGGCGCGGGCAAGTCCACGCTGGTGCGGATCCTGGCCGGCGTGCACCCGCCCGACGCGGGATCGATGACGCTCGACGGCGAGCCGCTCGTGCTGCGGGGCCCGGCCGACGCCCGCGCCGCCGGCATCGCCGTGATCTACCAGGAACCCACGCTGTTCCCCGACCTCTCGGTCGCCGAGAACATCTTCATCGGGCGGCAGCCGCAGAAGTCCTGGCGGCGCATTGACACCGCCGCGATGCGGCGCAAGGCGACGGAACTGTTCGACCGCCTCGGCGTCCACCTCGATCCGGACCGCCCCGCGCGCGGCCTCTCGATCGCCGACCAACAACTCGTGGAGATCGCCAAGGCGCTGTCGTTCGACGCACGGATCCTCGTCATGGACGAGCCGACCGCCGCCCTGTCGGGCGTGGAGGTCGAGCGGCTGTTCGCGGTGGCGCGGTCGCTGCGCGACGCCGGCGCGGCCGTGCTGTTCATCTCACACCGCTTCGACGAGGTGTTCGCGCTGTGCCAGCGCGTCACCGTGATGCGCGACGGCGCCTGGGTCTCCACCGACCCGACCGACGCGATGACCGTCGACGGCCTGGTGCGGCGCATGGTCGGCCGCGACATCTCCGCGCTGTTCCCGCATGTGGACAAGACCGTCGGCGACCCGGCGATCGAGGTGCGCGGCCTCACGAGCGCGGGCGTCTTCGACGACGTGAGCTTCACCGTGCGCGCCGGCGAGATCGTGGCACTCGCCGGGCTGGTCGGCGCCGGGCGCAGCGAGGTCGTCCGGGCGGTGTTCGGGGTCGACCGGTACGACAGCGGCGAGGTGCTGGTGGCCGGCCGCCGGCTGCCGACGGGCAACCCGGGCGCCGCCATCGCCGCCGGGCTCGCGCTCGTTCCCGAGGACCGTCGTCAGCAGGGTCTGGTGATGGATCTCTCGGTGGAACGAAACGCCACGCTGGTGCGCCGCTGGAAACTGAGTCGACTGGGCCTGCTCGGGTTCGGCGCCGAACGACGGAGCGCCCAGACGTGGACGCAACGCCTGCAGGTCAAGGCCGGCAGCCTCGGCGCCGACGTGTCGACGCTGTCCGGCGGGAACCAGCAGAAGGTCGTGCTGGCCAAGTGGCTGGCCACCGAGCCGACGGTGCTGATCGTCGACGAACCCACCCGGGGCATCGACGTCGGCACGAAGGCGGAGGTGCACCGGTTGCTCTCCGAGCAGGCGGCGCGCGGCGTCGCGGTGCTGATGGTGTCGAGCGAACTGCCCGAGGTGCTCGGGATGGCCGACCGGGTGCTGGTGATGCACGAGGGCCGGCTGGTCGACGACATCCCCAGCGACCGGGCCGACGAGGAGTCGGTCATGTTCGCGGCCACGGGGTCGGCGTCATGACCACGATCGCGAAGGCACCGGAGCAGGCGACGGCGTCGACGGGCGTCGTGCACAAGGTCTTCCTCGTGCGCGAACTCGGCATCGCCCTCGCGCTGCTGATCCTGATCGCGGTCACCGCGATCACCGAGCCGCGCTTCCTGTCCGCGCAGAGCGTCAAGGACCTGCTGCTCGGCTCGACGATCCTGGCCGTGCTCGCGGTCGGGCAGGCGATCGTGGTGATCACCCGCAACGTCGACCTGTCGGTCGGCTCGGTTCTCGGCCTCTCCGCGTTCGCGACCGGCACGCTGTTCGTCAACACGCCCGGCCTGCCCATCCCGCTGGCCGTGCTGGCCGGAATGGCGCTCGGTGCGGCGTGCGGGTTCGTCAACGGCGTGCTGATCGCGGCGGCGCGGGTGCCGGCCCTGGTGGTCACGCTCGGCACGCTGTACGTCTTCCGCGGCATCGACTACACCTGGGCCACCGGTCGCCAGATCAACGCCGCCGACATGCCGACCGGCTTCCTGCACATGGGAACGAACACGATCCTCGGCGTACCCGTGCTGACGCTGTACGCCGTCGTGGTGCTGGCGATCGCCGGGTACTACCTGCGGTCGTTCCGCAGCGGCCGCGAGTTGTACGCGATCGGGTCGGAACCCGCGGCCGCGCGGTTGTCGGGCATTCCGGTCGGGCGCCGCGTATTCGCCGCGTTCGTCGTGTCCGGGACGCTCGCCGGGCTCGCCGGTGTGCTCTACGCGGCCCGGTTCGGCACCCTCGACGCCAACGCCGGCAGCGGACAGGAACTCGAGGTGGTGGCGGCCGTCGTGGTCGGCGGCGTGGCCATCTTCGGCGGCAGCGGTTCGGTGTACGGGGCGGCGCTGGGCGCCGTGCTGCTCACCACGATCGGCAGCGCGCTGCCGGTGCTCGGCGTCAGCCCGTTCTGGCAGCGGGCGGCCGTCGGCGCGCTGATCCTGGCCGCGATCGGCCTGGACCGGGCGCTGGCCGCGCGGATAGCCATCCGGCTACGGGGGAGGAGGGCGCGCCGTGGCTAGAGACCTGCGGAAGTCAGCGTGGGACATCGCCGTGATCGTGGCGCTGGTGCTGTTCATCGCCGTCGCCGGCCAGACGATCGACGGGTTCGGCACGGCCAAGTTCTGGCGCTTCGTGGCGCTGGAGGTCATTCCGGTCGCGCTGATCGCGCTGCCGCTCGCGCTGGTGGTGATCACCGGCGAGATCGACCTGTCGGTGGCCTCGGTGCTCGGGCTGACGTGCACGGTGTTCGGCAAGCTGTGGGCCGCGGGCGTCACCTCGTTGCCCCTGCTCGTCGTTCTCTGCCTGCTGCTGGGTGGGTTGCTCGGTGCGCTGAACGGCCTGTTTATTACCGGGTTCGGGCTGCCGTCGTTGGCGGTGACGATCGGCACGCTCGCGCTGTACCGCGGCCTCGCGTACGTGGTGCTGGGCGACAAGGCCGTCGCCGACTACCCGATCTCGTGGACCAGCAACGCGATCGCGCCGATCCCGGGGCTCACCATCCCGTGGATGGTGCTGGTGGTCCTCGGCGTCGCGGTGATCCTCGGCGTCGTGCTGCACGCCACCCCGATCGGACGCGGGCTCTACGCGATCGGCAACAACGACGAGGCGTCGGCGTTCGCCGGAATCCGGGTGGCCCGCACCAAGTTCTGGCTCTTCGTGCTCACCGGCACCATGTCCGCCCTCGCCGGTGTGTTCTGGACGTTCCGCTTCGCCAGTGCCCGCGCCGACAACGCGACGGGTCTGGAACTGGCCGTCGTCGCCGCCGTGCTCCTCGGCGGCGTCTCGATCTTCGGGGGACGCGGCGGCATCGTGGGCGTGCTCGCCGCCGTCGTGCTGCTGGCCACGCTCCGCAACGCACTGCAACTCGCCGACGTACCGGCGAACACCCTCACCATCGTCACCGGATCGCTGCTCATCGCCTCCGTGGTGGGCCCCAACCTCGTCACCCTCACCCGCGACGCCCTCCACCGGCGTCGAACGAAAACCGCCCTCACCCTCGCTGCCTCGAAGGGAGCCTCCCCATCATGAAGAAGGTCCTCACCGCCTCGTTAGCCGCGTTGCTCGCGGTCAGCCTGGCCGCCTGCGCCGAAGACGGTGACAGCGACACCGGTACCGGCGAAACCACCAACGGCATCAAGTCCGGCCTGAAGATCGCCTTCCTGCCCAAGCAGGTCAACAACCCGTACTTCACCTCCGCCGGCACGGGCGGCAAGAACGCCGTCACCGAGTTCAAGGGCACCTACAGCGAGACCGGCCCGTCGGAAGCGTCGGCGTCGTCCCAGGTGAGCTACATCAACACGCTGTCGCAGCAGGACACCGACGTGATCGTGGTGTCGGCCAACGACAAGGACGCCATCTGCGGCGCGCTCTCCGAGGCGAAGTCGGGCGGCACGAAGATCGTCACCTACGACTCCGACACCAAGCCCGAGTGCCGCGACGTCTTCGTGAACCAGGCCACCGCAGACGGCATCGCCAAGTCGCAGATCAAGCTGATCTCCGACGCGGTCGGCCCGGCCGGCGGGAAGATCGCGATCCTCTCGGCGACGGCGAACGCCACGAACCAGAACACCTGGATCGAGAAGATGAAGGCCGAACTGGCGAAGCCCGAGTACAGCAAGCTCCAACTCGTGGCGACCGTCTACGGCGACGACAAGGACGAGAAGTCGTTCCAGGAGGCGCAGGGCCTGCTCGCCAAGTACCCGGACCTGAAGGGCATCATCTCGCCGACCACCGTCGGCGTGGCCGCGGCGGCCCGGTACCTGAGCGGCTCGACGTACAAGGGCAAGGTGGCGCTGACCGGTCTCGGCACGCCGAACCAGATGCGCGCGTTCGTGAAGGACGGCACCTGCAAGGCGTTCGCGCTGTGGAACCCGGAGGAGCTGGGTTACCTGGCCGCGTACGCGGCGGGCGCGCTGGCGTCGGGCACGATCAGCGGCAAGCAGGGCGACAAGTTCACCGCCGGCAAGCTCGGTGAGTTCACCGTCGGCGCCAACGGCGAGGTGCTCCTCGGCGACCCGACCACCTTCGACGCGTCGAACATCGACAAGTTCAACTTCTAGGTAACCAATGAAACGCGTCTGCTTCACGCTGCAGGTCCGGCCCGACCGCCTGGACGAATACCGTCGACGGCACGCGGCGGTCTGGCCGGACATGCTGCGCGCGTTGCGCGACGCGGGCTGGCACGACTACTCACTTTTCCTGCGCGACGACGGGCTCCTCGTCGGGTACCTGCTGACCGAAGACCTGGCCGCCGCACAGGCGGCCATGGACGCCACCGACGTGAACAGCCGGTGGCAGGCCCAGATGGCCGAGTTCTTCGAGGGTCTGGACGACGGCCGTCCGGACCTGGGTTTCCAGGTACTCGACGAGGTGTTCAACCTGGACGATCAGTTGGAGGCGATCGATGACTCCTGAGACCCGCACACGGGTGCTGGATGCATTGCGGCGGCAGCACATCGAACTACCGTCGTGGGCGTTCGGCAACTCCGGCACGCGGTTCAAGGTCTTCCCCCAGGAGGGCGTGCCACGCACCCCGCAGGAGAAGATCGCCGACGCGGCGACGGTGCACCGCTTCACCGGTGTGGCGCCCAGCGTCGCGCTGCACATCCCCTGGGACAAGGTCGACGACTACGCGGCGTTGTCGGCGTACGCCGCGTCGGAGGGCGTGCAACTGGGCGCCATCAACTCGAACGTGTTCCAGGACAACGACTACAAGCTCGGCAGCGTCACCAACCCCGACGCGGGCGTGCGCCGCAAGGCGACCGACCACCTGCTGGAGTGTGTGTCCATCATGGACGCCACCGGGTCGCGCGACCTGAAACTGTGGTTCTCCGACGGCACCAACTACCCGGGCCAGGACTCGATCCGCGGCCGCCAGGACCGCCTGGCCGCCGCGTTGTCGGAGGTCTACGACCGGCTCGGCGACGAGCAGCGGATGCTGTTGGAGTACAAGCTGTTCGAGCCGGCGTTCTACACCACCGACGTGCCCGACTGGGGCACGGCGTATGCGCACTGCCTGCGGCTGGGCGGGAAGGCGCAGGTGGTGATCGACACCGGTCACCACGCACCCGGCACGAACATCGAGTTCATCGTGGCGTTCCTGCTGCGCGAGGGGAAGCTCGGCGCGTTCGACTTCAACTCCCGCTTCTACGCCGACGACGACCTGATGGTGGGCGCGGCCGACCCGTTCCAGCTGTTCCGCATCATGTTCGAGATCGTCTCGGCGGGCGCGCTCGACCCCGACTACGGGATCGCGTTCATGCTCGACCAGTGCCACAACATCGAGGCGAAGATCCCGGCCGTGATCCGCTCGGTGATGAACGTGCAGGAGGCGACGGCGAAGGCGCTGCTGGTCGACGTCGAAGCGCTTGCGGACGCCCAGGCGGCCGGCGAGGTCCTCGACGCCAACGCGGTGCTGATGGACGCGTACAACACCGACGTGCGTCCCCTGCTGCGGGACCTGCGCGAGGACATGGGCCTGGACCCCGAACCCCTGAAGGCGTACGCCAGGTCGGGCTACGCCGAGAAGGTCAAGGCCGACCGGGTCGGCGGCGAGCAGGCCGGTTGGGGCGCCTAAAGATCCTTCTCGAAGAAGTGGTGGCCGTAGACCTCGTCGTTGAAGCGGTCGACCTCGCGGTAGCCCGAGGTGCGGTACATCCGGATCGCCTCGGGCAGCGCCCGGTTCGTCTCCAGATGGACCTTCGTGTGGCCGCGCTCCCGCGCGGTCCCCTCGAGTTCGCGCAACAGGCGACGGCCGAGACCGAGCCCGCGGACCGTGCGTGACACCCACATCCGCTTGATGTACGCGGGCTCGCCGGGGTGGAACAGCAGCGCGCCGCAGCCGACCGGCTCGTCGGCGAGCGTGGCCACCAGGAGCAGGCCGTTCGGCGGGCGCAGGTCGGCTTCGCCGGTGGCGCTCGCCGCGGGGTCGAACCCCTCCTCGAACCGCTCGGCCAGCTCCGCGTAGTAGGAGCCCAGGCAGAACCGGGCGTGCGGGTGGCCCGGGTCGACGACGCCGACCCGCACCGTCGACGCGATCAGCAGCCGCTCGACCTCGCCCATCGCGGCGACCAGGCGGTCGCGCTCGGCCGGGCTCAGGCCGCCGAGCATGTCGGCGGCCATCGTGTCGGAGCGCCGGTCGAGCTCCGCGCGTTCGGCGCGGCCCTCGTCGGTGAGCCGGGCGGTGCGGACGCGCGCGTCGGCGGCGCTGTTCTCGACCCGCACCAGCCCGTCGTCGGCCAGCGCGCGCAGGAGGCGGCTCAGGTACCCGGAGTCGAGCCCGAGGCGGGCCCGCAGGGTACGGATGTCGACACCGTCGGTGCCGATCTCCCACAGCACCCGGGCCTGGCCGAGCGGCCGGTCGAGGGCCAGGAAGTGGTCGTCGAGGGCACCCACCCGCTGGGTGACCGTGCGGTTGAACCGGCGCACCCGCGTCACCGCTTCTTGTGAATCCATTCTCTGACTTTAGTCAGAGGAATCCGTCCTGTCATGGAACAGCCGGTCCGAAACGCTCTCCTGGGCGAGCCGGCGCAGGCCGGCGAGCAGCGCGTCGCCGAGGATCGTGCCGACCACCGCCCGGTAGACGACCGTCTCCGGGTCCGCGGCCTGCACCAACTGGAGATCGAGTTCGGCGATCCGCTCGACGGCCGCCGCGTACTCGTCGATCATCTCGACCTGCTTGGCGTTGTCGAGCCGACGCAGCGCCGCGATCACCTCGGCGACCCGCCGCCGGGCCGGCGCCTCCTCCGACACCAGCCAGCCGCGCCGGCGCAGCAGGTCGTCGACCTCCAGTTCGGCGGTCGCGACGTCGCCGGTGGCCGGCGGCTCGGGACCGCCGGCGGGTGCCGACTTCAGGGCCCGGCCGAGCGCGTGGTGCAGGTCGGGGTCGGGCCGGTCGAGGTCGGCGAACAGGTCGCGGATCGCGGCGACCGGCAGCCGCCCGACGTCGATCAGCACCCGCACCAGGCGCAGCCGCTGGAGGTGCCGCTCGTCGTATCTGGCCTGGTTGGCGCGGATCGACTCGCCGGGTGGAAGGAGCCCCTCCCGCAGGTAGTACTTGATCGTCGGCACCGGGACGCCGCTCCGCTCGCTCAACTCCGCGATCCGCACCCTTGACCCCCTCGCGTGTTCGATGGATAGTGTAGCTATCGATAGCGGATAGCACCGCTATCCATTCTTGGGAGGGATCATGAACGCGCCCCGACTGCACCGGCCGCTCGCGGTCACCGCCGTGGCCATGGCGGGACTCGCCGCCGTCGCGGCCGCCGGGATCGTCGTCGACGACCGGGTCCTGCTCGGCGTCCCGATCTGGCTCAAGCCGTTCAAGTTCGCGATCTCCCTGGTCGTCTACACCGGAACGCTGGCGTACCTGATCGGCTCGCTGCAGGACGGCTCGCTGCGGGGCGGCTCGCAGCAGGACGGCTCGCTGCGGGGGAGGCCCGCCCGGCACGCCGGCTGGCTCGGCAACGTGATCGTCGCGGCCTCGTTCGTCGAGATGGCGGTCATCGTCGGGCAGGTGGTCCGGGGTCGGCGCAGCCACTTCAACGTCGAGACGCCGCTCGACAGCGCGCTGTGGGGCGTCATGGCCGTCACGATCCTGATGCTGTGGATCGCCACCGCGCTCATCGGCGTCGTCCTGCTCCGCCACTACCAGGGCGACCGGCCGACCGTGCTCGCCGTGCGCTACGGCCTGCTCATCTCGCTCGCCGGCATGGCCATCGGGTTCCTGATGACGCAGCCGACCGCGGAGCAGCAGGCCGGATTCGCCGACGGCCCGCCCACCCTCGTGGGTTCGCACAGCGTCGGTGTGGCGGAGGGCGGCCCCGGCCTGCCGCTGGTCAACTGGAGCACCACCGGCGGCGACCTGCGCGTCGCGCACTTCATCGGGCTGCACGCCCTGCAGGCCCTGCCGCTGCTGGCGTTCGGGCTCGCGCGGGCCGCGCGGCGCTGGCCGGTGCTGCGTCCCGACCGGGTACGCAACCGCCTGGTCGGGCTCGGTGCCGTCGGCATGGCCGGCATCACCGCGCTCACCACCTGGCAGGCCCTGCGCGGCCAGCCCGTCGCGTCCCCCGACACGCTCACGCTGGGCTCCGCCGGCCTCCTCGCCGCCGGGCTCGCGGTGGGCGCGGCGGTCGCGCTCCGCCGTCCCGTTGTTCGTGACGCGGTGCGCGTCGGATGACCGAGTTGGCGTTCAACCTGGCCTTCCCGTTGGCTGTGCCGTTCTGGGCGCTGATGATCGTTGCCCCGCACTGGCGCTGGACCCGGACGATCGTCAGCTCGCCGCTGATCGTGCTGGCGCCGCTCGTGGCGTACCTGTTCGCGGTGATCCCGATCTTTCCGGAGTTCGCCGCCGAGATGGTCAATCCGAGCTTCGACGGCGTGCGCGAGATCGTGAGCACCGCCGACGGGACGGCGTTGGTGTGGGCACACCTCACCGCGTTCGACCTGTTCGTCGGGCGGTGGATGTACCTCGACAGCCGGGAGCGGGGGATTCCGGCCCTGGTGATGGCGCCGCTGCTCGTCCTGACGATCCTGCTCGCGCCGTTCGGGCTGACTATCTACCTGGCGCTGCGTACCCGGTGGGCGGCGCCGGCATGAAAAGCTGGGACCCATGCGCATCACCTGGTGGGGACACGCCACCGTCGCCATCGACGACGGGGGTACCACCGTCCTCACCGATCCGGTGCTGCGGAGCCGGTTCGCGCACCTGTACCGGAGACGGGGCCCGGCACCGCGGCTGCCCGCCCCGAACGCGGTCGTCATCTCGCACCTGCACGCCGATCACTGTGACCTGGGCTCGTTGCGCGGGCTGCCGGCGTCCACCGCTCTGGTCGTGCCGAAAGGCGCGGGCGCGTTTCTCCACCGCAAGCTCGGCGGCGTCCGCGAGATCCAGGAGGTCGTCGCCGGCGACGAGGTGACCGTCGGCAGCCTCCGGATAAGCGCGGTGCCGGCGGTGCATCCGGCCGGGCGGTCGCCGGGGTCGCGGATCCGGGCCGCCGCCGTCGGCTACCTGGTGAAGGGCAAGCGGACGGCCTGGTTCGCCGGCGACACCGACCTCTTCGACGGCATGAGCGGGTTCGGACCGGTCGACGTGGCGCTGGTGCCGGTGTGGGGCTGGAGCTGGACGATCGGCCCCGGTCACCTCGGTCCGGCGGAGGCCGCCGAGGCGGTGCGGCGGGTAGCGCCGGGCTGGGCGGTGCCGGTCCACTGGGGCACGCTGTGGCCGGTCGGCTTCGCCCGCGTGCGGCCCGACCGGTTCACCGAACCCGGCCCGGAGTTCGCCCGGTTCACGGCGGAGAAGGCCCCGGAGGTCCGGGTCCGCGTGCTGCCGCCGGGCTCGAGCCTGCAAGTGGACGACGTGAGGTCGCCCCAGTGACCACGATCGGCGCCGTTCTGGCGGCCCTGGGGACCACGTTCGCGCTGGTGCTCGTCGGTTCGATCGTGCCGGTCGTGCCGACCGGTGCCGTGGTCAGTGCCACCGCCGTCGTCGCGCTGCACCGCGACCCGGTCACGCCGGTGCTGGTGATCGCGATCGGCGCGCTCGCCGCCTACCTCGGCGACGGCGTGGTGTTCTCGATCTGCCGGCGCGGCGGCGAGGCGGTCACCCGGCGGCTGCACCTGTCGGCGAAGCCGGTCAAGGCGGCCGAGGCGGTGCGGGAACGGCTGCGGAAGCGGCCGGTCACCGTGCTGCTGATCTCGCGGCTGATCCCGGCCGGCCGGATTCCGGTGCTGCTCGCCGCCGCCCTGGTGAAGCTGCCGTGGCGGCACTTCCTGGTGGCGAACTGGCCGGCGTGCCTGCTGTGGTCGACGTCGTACGCGGCGATCGGCGTGCTCGGCGGCTCGGTGTTCCCGGAGCCGTGGCAGGGGATCGTCGCGGTGATCGTGCTGGTGCTGGTCGTCACCCAGGTGGCGTCGATGATCCAGAAGCGCGTTCAGACCGACACGGACTCGGGCTCCGGCTCCGCCGAAGGCGCCGCGCGCAGCCCCAGTTCGTCGAGCCAGTCCACCAACTGACGGTAGACGGCGTCCGGCCCGCGGATGTCGTCGTGCTCGCGGTGCCAGGTCGCCGGGTACACCAGCACGGCATCGGTCTGCCAGCCGCCGATGCCGCCGTGCGAGCCGACCAGTTCCTCGAACGCCGCCACCTCCTCGGTGCCGCGGTCGAGGCGGCTGACCGCCACGATGTCACCGACGTGCGCGATGCCCTGGTGGTCGAGCAGGTCGCGGGCGGCGTGCGGGCCGTACCGCAGCAGCGGGTCAATGCCGTCGACGTGACCGTCGCGCAGCCGGTGGCGTCCGATCTCACCGATCGCGACCGGGCCGTCGATCGCGGACTCGACCACGACGAACCCGACCCCCGGATGCCGGACCAGGCCCGGCACCAGGTCGGGGTGCAGGTGGTCGAGGTCCTCCAGGGTCAGCCGGTGCGGCTGGCCGGTCAGGTAGATCATGGCGAGGTTGCCCGACGCGACGGTGACCACCGGCTGGCCTTCCGGCAGCGCGCGGCCCGCGCTGAGCCGGTCGCGGCGCTGTTCGGGCGCGCAGGCCCGCACCGCCGCACCCTTGACGCCGCGCTGGTGGGCCATGCCGGTGAGCAGGACGTTGACCCGGCCCCACTCCTCGGCGTTGCTCCCGCCGTCGGCGCTCGGGTCACCGTCGTCCTCCGGGACGTGCACCAGCTTCGTGACCACGTCTTCGAACGTCTCGCCGTACCGCTGCCGGAACGTGGCGCCCTGGCTCTGCCCGTGGTCGGAGAGCACCACGATCTCGTACCGGCGGGCGGCTGAGTCGGCGAGCCGGTGCAGCGTGCCGAGCACCCGGTCGAGCCCTTCGAGCGATTCCATCGCCTCCGGCCGCAGCGGCCCCGCGTGGTGGGCCACCTCGTCGTAGTCGACGAAGTCGCAGAAGATCACCGGCGCGCCCTTGCTCATCTGCTCGGCGATCAGCGACACGTTGAGGTCGCGGAGGACGACGTTCGTCACGGCCCGCAACGCGACGTAGGCGCCGTGCCGGGCCACCCGCGGGTAGACGTCGCGGCGCCGCTGCCGGCGGGCCTGCTGGATCTCCTTGAGCATCTCGCCGATCGAC
Organism: Virgisporangium aurantiacum; assembly: GCF_016863635.1. Classification (GTDB taxonomy): domain Bacteria; phylum Actinomycetota; class Actinomycetes; order Mycobacteriales; family Micromonosporaceae; genus Virgisporangium; species Virgisporangium aurantiacum. Next base: position 313,408 of record NZ_BOPG01000033.1, read on the forward strand.
AGCACCAGCGCCCGGGCCAGCCCGTACGGGCTCGCGACGAACGACAGGTAACCGCGGGCCGAGCGGCCCGGCAGCGACGCGTTGCTGAACGTGAGCAGGCTGACCGGCGCGTCGCCGGAGAACACGTTGCTGATGCTCACGCCCCCGTCGGCGAGCAGGCCGCGGCCGTTCGAGATGCGCTTCTCGACGTCGGCGGCGTCGCGCGGCCGGTTGGTGACGACGAGCCGCTGCGTCTCCTTCTCGTACCAGCGGAACGCGGGCACCTGGCCGACCTCGCCGTGCATGATGCCGGCCTGGCTGGCCGGGGTGGTGGCCGGCATGCCGGTGTGCCAACCGGTCATCGCGTGGCTGCCGTTGCGCAGCCAGCGGCCGAGGTTGGGCAGGTTGCCGGCCTTCACGGCCCAGTTCAGCAGCGGCTCGCTGAGCCCGTCGAGCTGCACGATCAGCACGCCGGGGCGGTTCGGCGGCTCGTCGAGCGGGCTCCGGGCCATCTGCCGCAGCGTCTGGCGCAGGAAGACGTCGTCGCTGCCGGCATCGGCCAGCCAGTTGATCGTGGCGGCCAGGATCGCCGCGATCCAGCTGGCCACCCACGCGTCGGCGAAGTTGTTGGCGGACACCCCGTCGGAGATCAGCAGCCCGGTGTACATGACGATCGCCTGCAGCACCGTGCCGAGAGCCAGCACCCCGATGCCGCCGACGAGCACCGCGACGCCGAGCAGCACCCAGCGCATCACCATGCCGACGAGCGCCAGCACCACCATCAGCTCGACCAGCGCCGCCGGCCCGCCGCTGGCATAGACCCCCGGCAGCAGCCAGAAGGTGACGGCGAGCACGCCGAAGCTGGTGGCGCCGCTGCGCAGCATCGACCTGGCCCAGGCCATCGTCGGCCGCCATTCGCGCCAGAGCCGCAGCGTGAGCACCAGGCGTCGACGCACGGTCCTAACGTTCACCCTGCAAGGTTACGGGCCGTCAGTCGATCAGGGCCTGATACACGAGCTGGCGCAGCTGCGGTCGCAACGGCCACCGGCTCGACGGCACCAGCTGCGTGAACAGCATCGCGGTGAGCTGCTCCACCGGGTCGACCCAGAACGCCGTGCTCGCCAGCCCGCCCCAGTAGTACTGGCCGACGCTGCTGAGCGTCTTGCTCGGCACCGGGTTCTCGATCACCGCGAAGCCCAGCCCGAACCCGATGCCCTCCATCGTGGTCTCGGCGAACCCGCCGGCCGAGAACGTGTCCAGGTCGGCGCCGCCGGGCAGGTGGTTACGGGTCATGAAACGCAGCGTGTGCGGGCCGAGCAGGCGCACGCCGTCGAGTTCGCCCTCGCGGAGCAGCATCTGGGTGAACCGGTGGTAGTCGGCCGCGGTCGAGATCAGGCCGTGACCGCCGGCCAGCATCGTCGGCGCGGTGAAGGCGTGCGCGCCCAGCTGCGGCATCGGTACGGCCTTGCCGGTCTGCGGATGGGCGCCGTACAGGGTCGCGGCCCGCGGCGTGCTGGCCTCGTCGACCCACCACCGGGTGTCGGTCATTTTCAGGGGACGCAGGATGCGCTCGGCGAAGAACTCATCCAGTGTCTGCCCGCTGATCACCTCGACGAGCCGGCCGAGGACGTCGGTGGAGACGCCGTAGCCCCACTTGGTGCCGGGCTGGAACAGCAGCGGCAGGCGGGCCCATTCGGCGCAGGCGGCGGCGAGGTCGAGGTCGCGCTCCGGTTCGAGGTCGAAGCCGGCGGCCCGGTACAGCCCGTCGACGACCGACTCCTGCAGGAAGCCGTACGTGAGCCCGGACGTGTGGGTCAGCAGGTGCCACACCCGGATCGGCTCGGTGGCCGGCACCGTGACCGGCGCCTGCATCGAGCCCTTGGCATAGACGCGCAGGTCGGCGAACTCGGGCAGCCACCGGCTGATCTCGTCGGTGAGCTCGAAGTGGCCCTCCTCGTAGAGCATCATCGCGGCGACGGAGGTGACCGCCTTCGTCATCGAGTAGATGCGCCACAGGGTGTCGGTCTCGACCGGCGCGCCGCTGGGCAGGTCGCGCACCCCGTACGTCTCCGACAGCGCGACCTGGCCGTACCTGGTGACCACGATGTGCCACCCCGCGAGCCGGCCGTCGTCGACGTATCGGGCGAAATGCGGCCGGATCCGGGCCAGCCGCTTCGCGTCGAAACCGACGTGATCAGAGTCGATCGTCTGCTGCAGGTTTGTCGCCGAGTGAGGCGACGAGGCCAAGGTCACGCGCCGGAGGATACTCCCCGCAGATACGTAGCGACCTCGTCGTGCTTGCGGAAGGCGGCCCAGCCGGCGGCGTCCTGCTCGAACTCGGTGTCCCTGGTCGAGGGGTCGGCGCCGTGCTTGAGGAGCAGTTCGACGATCTCCTGTTCGCCGTGCGCGGCGGCGTAGTGCAGGGCGGTGATGCCGCCCGACGCGGTCACGTCGAACCCGAGGTCGACGAGCATGCGCACCGCGTCCCACCGTTCGCGGGCGGCCATGTCGCTCACCAGCGGGGTCGACCGCAGCGACGGGTCCTCGCCCAACCGCTCCTCGACGGCGGCCCGGTCGCCGCGCTCGGCCGCCGCGAGGATCGGGTCGGTGGCGGCGAGCGCCCGGTACAGGTCCCGCATCGCCGCGATCTCCGACCCGTGGTGGATCAGCTCGTCGAGTTCGTGCAGCACGAACGCGAACCGGGTCTCCTCGGCGTACGGGCCGGCGATCGGGCCCATCGGGGTGAGCAGGCCGGCCGGGTCGGCGGCCTCGACGTTCCGGGTGAACAGGTCGTAGGCGCGTTCGAGGTCCCGTAGCGCCTTTTCCGCCGACGGCGCCGCGCCGTCGCGGCCGAGGGTGCCGACCGGGGTGGCGCCCAGCCAGGTGGCGTTGCGTTCGCCTTCGAGCACGAAGATGACGTGGTCGATGCGCCAGGCGATCGTGGTGAGGGGCGCCGGCTTGACCGGGAGCGGCGACCCGTCGGCCGTCCACCGGCCGTCGTCGCCGGGCCGGATCGACCAGCACCCGGGCGCGGGCTCCCACCGGTACTCCTCGTCGGTGAGTCCGCGCAGCCGGCCGTGCAGCCGCTGGTAGGCGAAGCCGGCGGTCTTCAGCAGGTCCTGCTTGATGATGTCGAGGTCGGTCATGCGGCGACCGTAACGGCTATCGCGGACAGGGTGAGTCCGCATAGGCTGGGTGACCGTGGAAGGTGCCGCGCGGCTGCTCCGGCTGCTCACGCTGCTGCAGTCCCGGCCGCAGTGGCCCGGTGACGAGCTGGCCGGCCGCCTCGGCGTCACCTCTCGAACCCTGCGCCGCGACGTCACCCGCCTGCGCGACCTGGGCTATCCGGTCGACGCCGACCCCGGCGTGGCCGGCGGCTACCGGCTGGGCCGCGGTGGTCGGTTGCCGCCGCTGCTCCTCGACGACGACGAGGCGGTGGCGATCGCGGTCGGGCTCCGGGTCGCGACGGCGACCGCGGTCGAGGGCGTGGAGACCGCGGCGGTCGCCGCGCTGTCGAAACTGGACGGCGTGCTGCCGGCCCGGTTGCGCGACCGGGTCGACGCCGTGCAGACCGGCACGGTGCAGCTACCCGGGCCCGACGTGCCCCGGATCGACACCGACGTGCTGGTGACGCTGGCCCGCGGCTGCCGCAACACGGAGGGGCTGCGGTTCGGCTACACCGACAATCACGGTGCGGTCTCCGCGCGGTGGGTGGAGCCGTTGCGCGTGGTGCACACCGGCCGCCGCTGGTACCTGGTGGCCCGCGACCGCGACCGCGACGCGTGGCGCACGTTCCGGGTCGACCGGATCGTCTCGCCGGCGTTGACGGGGCAGCGCTACACGCTGGTCGACCCGCCCGACCCGGTGGCGCTGGTGTCGGAGGGCACGGCGGTCGCGCCGTACTCGGTCACCGGATCCGTGCTCGTCTACGCCCCGTACGACCGGGTGCGCCGGGTGATCCCGGCCACGTCGGCCGTCGTCTCCCGCGTCGACGACGACACCGCGCTGGTCCGCGTCGCGGCCTGGGACCTGGCGCCGCTGGCCGATTTCGTCCTCCGCATCCCGTTCGACTTCGAGGTGCGGGACCCGCCCGAACTGCGCGACCGCATCGCCGAGATCGCCGCCAGGATCTCGCGGCGGCACCCCGAACGTGTGACAAACGGCGGCCCGGGTACGTAGCCGCTGTGGCCGAAGATCAGGGCATCAAGGCGATCCTCGCGGCGCTGGGCGCCAACATCGGCATCGCGATCAGCAAGTTCGTGGCGTACCTCTTCACCGGTTCGTCGGCGATGCTGGCCGAGGCGGTGCACTCGTTCGCCGACTCCAGCAACCAGGTCCTGCTCCTGATCGGCGGGCGTCGCTCCCGCAAGCCGGCCACCGACGAACACCCCTTCGGCTACGGCCGCTTCCGGTTCCTCTACGCGTTCGTGGTCGCGATCGTGATCTTCCTGGCCGGCGGGGTGTTCGCCCTGTACGAAAGCTGGGAGAAGTTCGCCGATCCGCACCCGCTGGAGGAACCGATCTGGGCCTTCGGCGTCCTCATCGTGTCGATCGGGCTGGAAAGCTTCTCCCTGCGCACCGCCGTGAAGGAGTCCGCGGCCCGTCGCGGTGACCTGTCGTGGCCCCAGTTCGTGCGCCGCACCAAGGCCCCCGAACTGGTCGTGGTGGTGCTGGAGGATCTGGGTGCGCTGGTGGGCCTGGTACTGGCCCTGTGCGGCGTCACCCTGGCGGTCGTCACCGGCGACGGTCGCTGGGACGCGGCCGGCACCCTCGCGATCGGCATCCTGCTGGTGCTGATCGCCGTGATCCTGGCCACCCAGACCAGCAGCCTCCTCATCGGCGAAGCCGCCGACCCGGTGATGACCGAACGCATCGAACGCGCCCTGGCCGGCGAGGACGGCGTGCGCAGCCTCATCCACCTCCGCACCCTCCACCTGGGCCCCGACGAACTCCTGGTGGCGGCGAAGATCGAGGTCGCGGCGGAACACTCCGCCCGCGAGATCATCGAAGCGATCAACGCCGCCGAGGCGAAGATCCGCGCCGCCGTCCCGTACCGCTGCCTGATCTACCTGGAACCCGACCTCCGCCACTAGGTTGCCGGGAACCGGTTCGGGAAGGCCAGCGCCCGTCCTCGCGAGTCGATCTTGCAGTTGTGTCCGCCCTTTCGTCGGAATTCGCCCGCTTTTCGGCGGGCACAACTGCAAGATCGGCCACGTTGGGTCCGCTGTCTCCGCTGATGCGTCGCTGCGGGGCGGGAACTCGTTTTGGGCCAGCGGGCAAGAACGGGTGTAACGACCCGAACGAGAGGCCAGTGACGGATGAGGACATCGACCGGAACCGCAACGGAGGACGATGCGCACGTCATCGAGCGTTCCCGGGACGAGCCCGAGTACTTCGCCCTGCTCTTCCGTCGGCACGCACCCCACCTGCAGCGATACATCACCCGACGGCTCGGGCCGAACGCCGCTGAGGACGTCCTCAACGAGGTCTTCCTGGTGGCGTTCCGGCAACGCGGCTCGTACGACCGCAACCGCCCCGACGCCCGACCCTGGTTGTACGGCATCGCCACCAACCTGATCGGGCGGCACCGGCGCAGCGAGGTCCGCGCGCTCAAGGCGCTCTCGGCCACCGGCGTGGACCCGGTGACCGAGGCGTTCGCCGAGCGTAGCGACGCCCGCGTGGCCGCGGCGTCCGCCGGGCAAGAGCTCGCGGCGGCGCTCGCGGCGTTGAAGGCGCCGTTCCGGGACGCACTGCTGCTGGTGGCGTGGGCCGACCTGACGTACGAGGAGACGGCCGCCGCACTCGGGGTTCCCGTGGGCACGGTGCGGTCGAGGGTGAGCCGGGCTCGAAGCACGATGCGGGCCGCGCTTGGTGGGGTCGACCCCACATCGATCGACGAGGAGCACCACCGGTGAACGAGATGCACACCCTGCAGGCGATGCGGTCCGAGGTGCCACTACCGCCCGACGACGTGACCCGGGCCGCCGAGGCCCGCCTGATGACGGCGATCCGCCGCGAGCCGCCCCGCCACCGGCAGGGCGTAAGAGTGGGGCGGTTCGCCTGGGCCGCCGGGCTCGCCGCGGGCCTGGCCGCCGTGGTGGCCGTCGGCGTCCTCGCGACGCAGAACGGGCCGATACCACCCAAAAATAAGACACCGCAACAGGAAACACCCCTGAAGCTGACGTCGGCGACCCAGGTCCTCGACCTCGCCGCGACCGCCACGACGGACCAGCCCGACCTCAACCCGCGCCCCGACCAGGTCATCGCGATCCGGTCGAACCACATGTACGTCGCCGACGGTCCGGACGGCCGCTACCTCTACCGCACCGACCGCACGCTGTGGTCGCCGGCCGACGGTGTCCGGGACGGCGCCGTGGAGAGCACCTACCTGGATCCCAAGGCGATTCCGGGTCAGCCGATCCCGCCGTCGGCGCGCAGCCAGGTGGGCCGGAAGGAGGCGAGCCTGATCAAGCGCTGCCCCGGCACACCGGACTGGGCCAGAACCGACTTCGCCCACGTCAGCAAGCTGCCGACGACACCGGAGGGGATGCTCGCCGAACTGCGTCGCGTCCCCGCCAACAAGAACCCGCTCGACCAGCGGACCTTCCAGGCGGCCGCCGACCTGGTGCGGGAGGCGTACCTGCCGCCGGCCCAGCGGGCCGCCCTGTACCGGGCCCTGGCGCTGATCCCCGGTCTGGAACTGATCGAGAACGCGCAGGACGCCGCCGGCCGCACCGGTGTCGCGGTCGGCTACCGCGACACCGCCCGCGGTCTGCGCGAGGAGCTGGTCTTCGACCCGGCGACGTTCCAGTACCTCGGCGAGCGGGAGTTCGTCATCGACGCCGCCAAGGCGCAGGCGCCGGTCGGCACCCAGACCGCGTCGACGGCGCTGCTGTCGGCCGAGGTGGTCGACACGGTGCCGGCGGTTCCGGTCGGCCCGAAGGGCCAGGAGACCTGCGGCTAGACAAGCCGCGCGACGAGTGAACGCACCACCGCCACGAACGCGTCGACGTCCGTGGCGGTGGTGCGCCAGTTCACGATCGCCGGCCGCAGTGCCACCTTGCCGTCGTACACCGTTGTTCCGGCGAAGACCCGGCCATCCGCGAGGAGGTCCGCGCCGAGCTTGCGGTTGAGGTCATCAAGATCTTTTTCTGGGACGCCGTGCGGACGCGCGCGGAAGCACACGATGCACAACGGGACGTCGGCCAGCCGCTCCAGGTCGGGTGCCTCGTCGACGAGCCGGGCCAGCCGCTGCGCGAGGTCGAGGTGCCGCTCGACCATCTCCCGGTACCCGGCGCGGCCGTAGGCGGCGAGCGTCGCCCAGATCGGCATCGCCCGGCTGCGCCGCGACGACTCCGGCCCGAACAACCCGTAGCCACCGGCCGGATCCTGGGGTCCCGGCAGGTACGGCGCGCCCGGCATGCCGAACGCCCGGCCCAGCCGCGACGGCTCGCGGATCAGCGCGAACCCGCTCTCGTATGGCACGTTCAGCCACTTGTGGCCGTCGGCGGTGATCGAGTCGGCCCGCTCGATGCCGTCGGTGAGGTGCCTGCTCCGGGGCGAGACCGCGGCGAACAGCCCGAACGCGCCGTCGACGTGCAGCCAGGCGCCGTACCGCCCGGCCAGGTCGGCGAGGTCGGCGAGCGGGTCGAAGTCGCCGGCGTTGACCTCACCGGCGTTCGCGATGATCACCGCCGGCCCGCACCCGGCCAGCCGCCGTTCGAGCGCGGCCAGGTCGACCCGCCCGACGCCGTCGCGCGCGAACACCTCGACCGTGTTCCGCCCGTGACCGAGCATCTGCAGCGCCTTGCGCGAACTGGAGTGCACGTAGCCGCCGGACAGCACCGGCATCCGGGGCAGGCCGACCAGCCCGGTGTCGGCGACGTCGACGCCCTGCCGCTCGCCCCACCAGTGCGTGGCGCACGCCAGCGACGTGAAGTTCGCGAACGTCGCGCTGCCCACCAGGGCGCCGCCCCACCCGTCGGGCAGCCCGACGAGCTGGCGGAGCCAGTCCAGCGCGACGGTCTCGACCTCGTGCGCGAGCGGCGAACTGATCCGCGCGAACGCGTTCTGGTCGAGCAGGGCGGCGGTCCAGTCGGCGGCGAGCGCGGCCGGCGTGGCGCCGCCGGTGACGAAGTGGAAGAACCGCGGCCCGGACGACGCCGTGGCCGCCGCGGTACCGATCCCGAGCAACCGCTCGACGGTCTCCGGCCCGCCCGTGCCCGTCTCGGGCAGCGCCCCGCCCAGCCCGTCGAGCAGCTTGGCGGCGTCGGGATCGACGACGGGACGCGTGGCGAGCGACGCGAGGTACGGCGCCGCGGCGTCGTGCACCAGGGCGAGCGGCTGTGCGGCGGAGTCGAGTTCGTGCAGCGGATCGGCCACTAACGATCTACCCCCTCGGAATACAGACAACCCCCGGGGCTGACCGCGCGAGTGGAATGTCCGCTCGAGCGGGCCGACTGGACTGGCCGGCACCCCGGGGGTCGGGTAGTTGTCTGGACTTACACAAGCCGCCGTGCGGCCCGTACTGCAAAAGTGGGACGGACGGGGGCTAGTGGACAGCCACCTCACGTGTCCAATTAATACTCAACTTTGGACCACCTCCTTTCGCGTGTACGGCCAATTTAGCGCCCGGAGCGATCAGCGACAACGGTGATTAACAGAAGGCGAACTCGGGGTAGAACCGGCGTGTGACCCCTCACGACGACCAGGACATGCGCGACGAGACCCCGATCGAACGCGCCGACCGGAACTACAACGAACTTCTGCAGGAACTGCGGGTCGCGCAGACCGGGATCCAGATCCTGTTCGCCTTCCTGCTGACGATCCCGTTCCAGCAGCGGTTCGCCGAAGAGGTCGGCACCGGCCTCCGCCAGGAGTACCTGGCCACCCTGGGCGTCACGGCGATGGCCACGGCGCTGCTGATCGCGCCGGTCACCATGCACCGCCTGCTGTTCCGGCAGGGGCTCAAGCCGCAACTGGTCACCACGGCCGACTGGCTCGCCAAGGCCGGCCTGGCCTGCCTGGCGGTGGCGGTGCTGCTGGCCGTGTTCCTGATCGTCGCGGTGGTGTCGGCCCAGAGCACCGCGTTCTGGTTCGTCGCCGGCCTCGGGCTGCTGTTCGCGGTCACCTGGCTGATCATCCCGCTGGTCGTCCGCGCGAAGTACTAGCGCCCGGGACGATCAGGGGACGCTCATCGGACGAAAGGCTGAAAAGCCTCCAAATCACGCAAACAACCACCAGTCGGCGACGAGGATTCCCCGGGAAGTTGCCGAGAGGTTTGCTTCAGGTCGCCGACGGGTGCGCCGAAGCTCTGGGCGAGGCAAGCAGGACGGTTGCGAGCCGGTCGCACGTAAGGGGAAACGCGATGTTCAGGAACCTCCGCATCACGGTCATCGCCGCCGCCGGGATCTTCGCCGGTGGCACCGCACTCCTGGTCGGTGCGCCGGCGCAGGCCGCGACGACCACCCCCACCCTGGCCAAGTCGGTCGCCTACGCCCGCGACGGCGCGATCTACACCAGCAAGGGCGCCGGCGAGACCAAGCTGACCGCCACCGCCGGCAACAGCCGCCCGCGCTGGTCGACCGACGGCCGCACGCTCGCCTACCTGCACGCCGGCGAACTGTGGCAGATGAACGCCGACGGCACCGCCCAGCACAAGGTGACCGAGGGCAAGGCGGCCGGTGCGGCCTTCTCCCCGGACGGCCAGTGGATCGCCTACTCGGCGCCGGACTGCCTCGGCGGCTCGGGCGTGTACCGGATCCGCGCGGCCGCGCCGCACGGCGTCCCCGAGGTTCTTTTCCCGGCCGCGTGCCGCGAGCAGGCCCTGCCGGCGCCGACCGCGCCGACCGCCGCTGACGCTGCCGGCCAGGCCGCCTCGCTGACCGACCGCCTCCGCACCGACGACGCGATCGCCTGGTCGCCCGACGGCAAGCGCATCGCGTTCAGCGGCGGCGACTGCGAGAGCATCTTCGACGACTGCCTGAGCATCGGCAACATCGAGACCGGCATGGAGCGCACGATGGCCGGCTTCGGCGGCGGCGGCTCGGAGGACGGCTTCGCGGTGGTGCCGGCCTACCGCCCCGACGGCGCGAAGGTCGCCTGGACCACGTTCGACGGCACCGCGATGACCATCACCGAGGCGGCCGCCGACGGTAGCGGCCGGCGCCAGGTCGGCACCAGCAACGACCGCGAGCTTGCCTACGTCGACGCCGACCGCGCGCTGGTGACCGCGAAGTACCAGGGCCACTCGTGGGTCACGCTGGTCGACCTGAACACCGGCACCCGGGTTCCGTTCCAGGCCGGCTCGCAGGCGAGTGTCCAGCCGTAAGTTCGGAAAAATGCAAGGGGACCCGCGAGCGGGTCCCCTTTCCGCATCAGGTCGACGCCGGCAGGTGGATCCGGAACGTCGAGCCCCGGCCCAGTTTCGAGCAGACCGAGATGGTGCCGCCGTGCTCCTCGACGATCCGGCGCGCGATCGTCAGGCCCAGCCCGGCGCCCTGCACCGCGGCCCGGGTCGCCTGGGTCGTCCGGAAGAACCGGTCGAACAGGCGCGGCAGGTCCTCCGCCTCGATGCCGACCCCCTCGTCGACCACCGCCAGTTCCACCTCGCCGTCCGTGCGCCGGCCGAGCACCCGGATCGCGGCGCCGTCGGGGCTGAACTTCACCGCGTTGGTCAGCAGCGCGCGGGCGGCCCGTTCCAGGTGGGCGGCGTCGGCGAGCACCGGGCCGAGGTCGGGGTCCAGCCCCACCTCGATTCGTTGCGACCGGGCGTCGGCCAGCCCGGTCACGGCCGTCACCGCCCGGTTCACCAGCCCGGGCAGCGGGGTCGACTCGAGCTCGAGGTGCAGGTTGCCGGCGTCCATCTGGTTGACCAGCAGCAGGTCCTCGATCAGCGCGCGGAGCCGGCCGGCGTTGCGGGCCATCGTCTGGAGCATCCGCTGCTGGTGCTCCGGCACCGGCCCGGCGTCGCCGTCGAGCATCAGTTCGAGGTAGCCGCTCATGCTCGTCAACGGCGTGCGGAGCTCGTGCGAGACGGTCGCCACGAAGTCGTCCTTCGCCTGGTCGAGCTTCTTCAGCCGGGCGGCGTTCGCGCGTTCCCGCTGCAGCGCCTCCTGCAACGCCTCCTCGCCCCGCTTGCGGTCGCGGATGTCGTGCAGGAACGCGTTGAACCGCCAGGAGTCGCCGTCCCGCCGGGCCCAGATCGCGAGGTCGACCGGGAACTCACCGGTGTCGGGCCGCCACGCCGTGATCTCGATGCGTCGGCCGATCACCGTCTGGACGCCGGTGGCGAGAAACCGGGCGATGCCGCTGCGGTGCGCGTCGCGCAGGTGCGGCGGCACGATCGTCTCGGCCAGTGACTGCCCGAGGGCCAGGTCGCGGGGGATGCCGAACATCTGCTCGGCGGCGGCGTTCCAGGCCTGGATCATGCCGTCGGCGTCCATCTCGACGAACGCCTCGGCCGACGTCTCGATGATCTCCTCCAGGCGCCGGGCGGCCGTCTCGACCTCCCGCTGCGCGGAGACCCGGTCGGCGACCCGGCCGAGCTGGGTGCCGATCGTGCCCAGCGCCCGCAACAGGTCCTCCTGCGGTTCCAACGGCACCCGGCTGAAGAACTCCAGCACCGCGATCACCCCGGCCCGGCCGATCACCGGCAGTGCCATCGCCGAGACGATCCCGAGGTTCGTGCCGTCGTCGGCGCGGATGAAACCGGGGTCGGACACCACGTCGACCGACCACACCGGCGCGCCGGTCGCCGCGACGGTGCCGGGCAGGCCGACCCCGCGCGGGAACCGGAGCGGGTCGGTGACCCGGCGCAGCGGGCCGTAGTCGGCCGCACCCGCGTCGGGCAGCGCCCAGACGCCGCTGGACACGAGCACCGTCGGATCGTCGGCATCGGGAACGCACAGGTGACCCGCCGGCCACTCGGTGAACCGGCAGACCGCGTGCAACGCGACGCTACCGGCCTCCTCGACGGAGTCGGCCTCGTTCGCCGCGCGGGCGACCTCTTCGAGCAGCATCAGCAGCGCCGAACCGGAAGGGCCGGCGTGCAGCACCGCGGTCTGTGCGTCCGTCATCGCCCTTCCAGGGTGACGGCGAAACGGCGGGGACGCTCAGGTTTGCACGAATACCGCAACCGTTCTCGCCGGCACCGTGAACGTGCCGGCGTCGAACGTCGCCCGGCGGGCCACCGCGTCGGCGCCCTTCGCCTGCACGGGGTGCAGCGCGATCCGGGCGCCCGCCAGCGCGTCGACCCGTTGCGTCTGCCGCTGCGGCGTCGCGTTGAACACCACCACGATGCTCTTCCACCGCCGGTCGACGCCGCGCGCGTCGAGCGTCATCGTGATGACGCCCGGCGTGGCCGACGGCCCGGCGAGCGGGAACGCCAGCCGGCGCTGCACCTCCTCGGCGGTCGGCAACGCGAACACCGGCGACGACCACCGCACCGCCAGCAGGTCGGCGTAGCGCTCGCCGCTCGCGGCGATCTCGCCGCAGTCGGGCACCAACGCGGGATCGGCGAGCAGCGGACGCGCGTACGGCCACTTGTCGGCGTTGTCGGCCGCCGGTGGCAGGCCGTGCCCGAACCCGTTGCCGCTGCGGCAGTTCCACCGGATCGCGTTGAACCAGTCACCGGAGTTGTAGGAGTTACGGTCGAGCGACTTCGACCGCAGCAGGTCGGACCCGGCGGCGACGAACCCGGTGCCCTGCCCGAGCACGGTGGTCGCCAGCGACAGCGTCTGCATGCGCGACCGGTCGGCCGCGGCGGTGCTCTGCGGCAGCTTGAACGCCAGCGCGTCGTACAGGATCTCGTTGTCGTGCGCGTCGACGTAGGTCACCGCCTCGGCCGGCGCGGCCGTGTACCCGGCCGGCGAGCCGTTGTAGTCGACCTGCTCACCCGTGACGGTGCGCCCGTCGGACGCGGTGAACGTGTACGAGCGCAGGTTTCCGGCCAGCCCCAACTGCACCACGTCGTGGTAGTGCAGGAGGCGCTCGCGCTGGTAGTCGAGGGAGCCGTTCACCGGGTCGCCGTTCGGGTCGGTGTAGAGGCCCGATCCGAAGCCCTGCAGGCGCGGGTTGGGGTCGAACGGGCCGCCGCCGCGCACCGCGTCGCGCAGCCGGTCGGAGAACGTGGCGATGCCGGTGCCGGCCATGTTCCGCTGGGTCGCCTGCTCGAACCGCTGGTTCCCGGACACCTCGCCGAAGTCCCAGCCCTCGCCGTACAACAGGATCCGCTTGCCGTCGACGCCGTCGCGCTGGACCGTCAGTTCGTCGAGGGCCTTGCGGACGGCGAGCAGGTTCGCCTTCGGGTGGTGACCCATGAGGTCGAACCGGAAACCGTCCACTTTGTACTGTCGGGCCCACAGCACCACCGAGTCGACGACGAGCTTGCCCATCATCATGTTCTCGGGCGCGGTGTTGGCGCAGCAGGTGGAGTTCGCGACGGTGCCGTCGTCGAGCAGCCGTTGGTAGTAGCCGGGCACGATCTGGTCGAGCACCGAGTACCGATGTGTGCCCGCCGCGGGCGTGTGGTTGTAGACGACGTCGACCACCACCCGGAGTCCCGCGTGGTTGATCCCGGCGACGGCCTGCCGCAGTTCCCGGGTGCGGGCCGGCCCGTCCGGGTTCGTGGCGTACGAACCCTCCGGAACGTTGTAGTGAAACGGGTCGTAGCCCCAGTTGTAACCGTCGGTGTCCCGCACCTGTTCGACACACGCCTGCTGTTCCGCGGAGTCCGGCGGAAGGGCCGCGAGGTCGCACGGTGGTTGCGCCTGGTCGGCGCGGCGCTCGGGAATCGTCGCGATGTCGAAGACGGGCAACAGATGGACGTAGTTGGCGCCCGCCCGGGCGAGGCTCCGCAGATGCCGCATCCCCGTGCCGTCGCGGTCGGCGAACGCCAGATACGTGCCCCGGTGCTCGGCCGGCACCGACTCGTCGGCGATCGAGAAGTCGCGGACGTGCACCTCCTGGATCTGCGGCCGGGCCGGCAGCGCGGGCTTGCGCAGCCCCCGCCAGTCCGGCGGGGCGAGGGCCGGATCGTTGAGGTCGACCAGTTGGCTGTGCGTCGAGTTGGCCGACAGCGCCACCGAGTACGGGTCGGTGACGCTCGCGGTGACGACCGCCTGCGCGGCCGGCTGCCACGCCGTCACCCGGAACCGGTAGTACCTGCCGCTCCACGCCCGCTCGCCGGTGGTCTTCCAGACGCCGGTGGCGTCGTCGCGGCGCATCTGCTTCACGGCGGCGACCGACGTGGGCGTGTCGAACAGTTCCAGTTCCACGGTGCGCGCGGTCGGCGCCCAGACGGCGAGCGACGGCCGTCCACTGTGGAACTGCGGGCCGAGCCGCTCGGCGGCGGCCCGCCGGTAGACGTCGTCGAGCGCGCCGGGGATCTGCACGCCGGTGGCGAGCGTCAGCCGGTCTGCCTGGTACTCGGCGAACACCGGTTGCGAGCGGAGCGCCTCGACCACGCGGTCGCGGTCGGCGGGGTCGACGCTGAACGCGGTGTACGCCCACAGGTGCGGGTACTTCTGCCGCTGCGCCTCGGTGAGCGCGCCGGCCGGCTGCAGCCGCAGCGCGGCGCCACCGACCAGCTGACCGTCCACAATGGACATCCCGCCGGCCGGGTCGTACCGCAGCTCGTACCGCCGGCCCTCGGTCTGGTCGGCCCGGACCGCGATGGTGTCGCGGTCGATCCAGACCGCACGCTGCCGCGTGATGTCGGTGTCCGGTGCGCCTTCGAGCGACATGGGTAGCAGGTACCTCGGTTCGCCGGAGAGGATCCACACCTCGGAGCCGATCCCGGCAAGATCGAGGAACTGGTCGTCGGGAAGGTCCTTGGTGTCGCCTTTGTGGAGTATGTACGCCAGAGTGGTTGCGCCGCTGGCCAACGGTACCCGGAACACCGCTCCGAAGGGGTCGATCCGCTCCGGGAGCAGCGGTGCCGCCCAGCTGGTGGGAGTGGCCGCGCCGTCCCAGACGTGCAGGCCCCACCCGGTGTAGTCGCCGTCGGCGCGCCGGTAGTGCAGCACGGCGGTGTGTTCGGCCGCGGCCGCCGAGCGGTGCACGGTCGCGTCGCCCGGGTTTATCCACGCCTCGCCCTGCGTGGCCGGGGTCAGCGTCAGGTCGTTCACCGGATCCTTCGTGTCTCCACTGTGGACGATGACTTTGAACGGCTGGTCCACCCGGCCGACCGGCACGTTCCAGCGGGCGCCGAACGCGTCGCCGCCGTCGGGTGGGCGGGGCGCCGCCCAGTCGGTGCGCGCCTCCGGCGCCACGCCGTCACCCCAGAGGTGCAGCCCCCAGCCGGGCTGGCTGCGTCCATAGTGGACGGTGACGGTGCCGGTCGCGGCTGCGCGCGAGGAGTGCGCGTCGTCGTCGCCCTGCTTGAGCCAGACCTCGGCGGACCGGGACGGATCGACGGAGACCGAGATGTCCTCGACCCCGCCGGGCCCGACCACGCTCAGCTCGACGACCCCGGTGGCGGTGACCCAGGCGAACCGGCCGTACGTGTCCTCGCCCGCGAACGGGTACGTGGCTTCGCCCACCTGGAGCTGCCAGCCCGTGTAGTCGCCGGCCGGGCGCTGGTAGTGCGCCACGAGGTACCCGCCGGCCGCCGTCGCGCGTGGCGCGGCCGTCGCCGGCGTACCGCCCAGTAACAGGGACAGGGCGGCGAGCAGGATGCCGACACCGCGGACCCATCGCGTCCGAACCGGAAAGGCTGGCAGACTGTGCGGCATGGCGGCGCCTCCCGAGTGGGGATCCGTTGGCGCAACCTATCGGCGTTTGTCACTCGATCACAAGCTGAGTCATTACTCACCCTGTCTGGTGGCGGCAACCTTCACCGGGTAGTGAGGAACGATGTCCGACGCACTCCTCCCGATCGGCGTGGGCCTGGGCATCCTGGTCGCCGGTTTCGCGGTGCTGTGGGTCCTGCACCTGCTGCTGGCCCGGATCGCCCGGCGCAGCCCGGTTGCCGCCGCGATCTCGCGGCACGGCCGCAAGCCCGCCCACCTCGGTGTCGTCCTGCTCGCCTGCCACGCCACCCTGAACGGGCTGCCGGCGGCCGACTGGCACGAGGGCGCGAGACACGTCCTCTACCTCGCCGACATCGCCGTGCTCGCCTGGGGCGCCATCGCCGCCCTCATGATCACCATGGACCTGGCGCTGTCGCACTTCCGCACCGACGTGCGCGACAATCGCCACGCCCGCCGTGTCCACACCCAGATCAGCGTGATCCGGCGGTTCGGCATGGCCGTGTTCGCGGTGGTGGCGGTGGGCGCCATGCTGCTCACGTTCCCCGCGTTCCGCGCCGCCGGTGCCAGCTTGCTCGCCTCGGCCGGCATCGCCGGTGTGATCGCCGGCCTGGCCGCGCAGAGCCTGTTGAGCAACGTGATCGCCGGCATGCAGATCGTGTTCAGCGAGGCCCTGCACCTCGACGACGTGGTCGTCGTGGAGGGCGAGTGGGGCCGCATCGAGGAGATCACGCTCACCTACGTGGTGGTCCGGATCTGGGACGATCGCCGGCTGGTGCTGCCCACGTCCTACTTCCTGACCACCCCGTTCGAGAACTGGACCCGCACCGAGGCCGCCGTGATCGGCGCCGTCGAGCTGGACCTCGACTGGTCGGTGCCGGTCGAGTCGCTACGCTCCGAGCTGGAACTGGCCGTGAAGGAGAACGAACGCTGGGACGGCCGCACCTGCACGCTGCAGGTCACCGGCGCAACCGGCTCGTTCGTGCGGATCCGCGCCCTGGTCAGCGCCCACGACGCCCCGACGCTGTGGGACCTCCGCTGCGACGTCCGCGAACGCCTCGTCGAGTGGATCAGGCTGGAACACCCGACGGCCCTGCCGCGGCTCCGCGCCGAGGTGGCCGCCCCGGAACCCCTGCGGCTGGAGGCCCCACGGGCCCGCGACGAACGCCTGAGCTCCGGCGGCGGCCCCGACGCCGAGTCCGACTAGTTCGCGGGGGGACTCTGCTCGGGGCACCTCAGGCGCAGCTCGCGGTAGCCGAAGGCGGCGTCGACGTAGTGGCAGTGGTGCGGGAGGTTCGTGCCCGGGTGGGCGTAGCCGTCGAAGAAGCGGCAGGTCAGGCAGATCCGCGTCACCGGGATGCGGCCGGCCCGCTGCAGGGCGGCGATCTGGTCGGTCACCAGGTTGAGGACCTTCTCCTGCGCGGCCTCGTCGAGGTTCTCCACCTCGCCCAGCAGGGCGTCGGCCCAGTTCGCGAGCTCGGGGACGGCGGCCCGGCCCTTCGTGGTCAGGATCACCCGTACCTCGTCCGGGGCGTAGGACGGGCTCGGGCGCATCTGCACCAGGCCCTCCCGGGCGAGGGCGCCGCTGGTGGACACCGCGGTGCGCACGGTCATGCCGAGCAGGCTGGCCAGTTCGGTGAGGCGGTAGGTCTCCGCACGGCGGGCCAGGAGCAACAGCATCTGCTGCTGGGCGACGGTGCGCTCGATCTTCGGTTCCTCGCCCGGCGCCACGGTGTCGGTCTGCGCCGTGACCGCGACGCGGACCAGTCCGGCGGCGAGCCGGTTGGTGAGGGAGTCGGCGTCCACGGTTCACCCCCGGCGATTTTGCGTTGAGTGATCAACTAACTGCGAACTGTTGAAACGTCCGTCACTGTAGTCACGCCGGTCATCGCTGTAAAACTATCGGCTGACGCCGGTACGTTTGTCCGACACGAGACGGCCGTCGGCGAGCGTCACCACCCGGTCGGCCATCGAGATCACCGCTTCGTCGTGGCTGGAGATCAGCACCACGTTGCCGGCGTACGCGTGCCCGCGCAGGATGCCGAGCACCAGGTCGATCCGGCCGCGGTCCTGGTGACCGGTGGGCTCGTCGCCGAGCAGCAGCGGCGGATGCAGGCGCAACGCCCGGGCCACCGCCGTGCGCTGCTGCTCGCCACCCGAGGTCATCGACGGGTACCGGTCGGCGAGGTGCCCGATCTCGAACCTCTCCAGCAGCTCCTCGGCGGGTTCGCCGCGAAGCGCCGACGGGTCGAGCAGCGCCGGCATCTCGACGTTCTCGCGCACGGTCAGCTCGTCGAGCAGGGCCAGGGCCTGCGGGACGAACGCCAGGTCGCGCCACGTCATCGCCAGCGGATCGGCCCCGACCGGCAGCGGCGACTCGAACCGCACCGCGCCGGCGTCGGCCGTCTCGAAGCCCGCGATGATCGACAGCAGCGTGGTCTTGCCGGACCCGGACGGCCC
This sequence comes from Virgisporangium aurantiacum, assembly GCF_016863635.1. Lineage (GTDB taxonomy): Bacteria > Actinomycetota > Actinomycetes > Mycobacteriales > Micromonosporaceae > Virgisporangium > Virgisporangium aurantiacum. The sequence goes on from NZ_BOPG01000033.1 coordinate 331,596, forward strand.
GGCCGCCACGGTCAGCTCGCCGGGGTTGAGCACCAGCGTGACGTCGTCGAGCGCCGTCACGGTCTCCGCGCCCCGCCGGAACCGCTTCGTCAGGTTCTCCACGACAACGGTCATGTGACGACCTGCCCGTCGCGCATCTGGATCACCTGATCGGCGCGCCCCGCCACCACCGGGTCGTGGGTCGCGGCCACCACGGCCACCCCCGTCGACGCCAGCACGGCGAACGCCGCCAGCACCGAGTCGACGGTGCCGTGGTCGAGCTGGCCGGTGGGCTCGTCGGCGACCAGCACGGCCGGCGGACCGATCGCCGCGAACCCGATCGCCGTGCGCTGCTGCTCGCCGCCGGAGAGCTGGTGCGGGAGATGATCGGCCCGGTCGAGCAGGCCGAGGCGCTCCAGCATCGCCGTCACCTCGGAACCGGACCGGCGCAGACCGCGCAACTGCGCGCCCAGCTCGAGGTGCTGCCGCACCGACAGGTACTCGAGCAGGTTGTCGGCCGGGCTCTGGAACATGAAGCCGATCCGCTTGCGGCGCATCCGCACCCGGCGGCCGCGCGACAGCCGGGTGACGTCGGTGCCGTCGATCAGCACCTGCCCGCGGTCGGCCCGGTCGACGCAGGCGAGCAGGCGCAGCAGCGTCGACTTGCCGGAACCCGACGGCCCCACCAGCGCCGTGAACGAGCCGCGCGGGATCGTGAGGTCGACCCCGCGCAGGGCCGGCACCTCGGCGGCGTCCAGGTGATACGCCCGCTCCACGCTCCGGCAGGCAACCGCATCAGGCGACCTCACGTAGCACCTCCGCTGGAGTCGCCCTGCCTACCCGGCGCTGGGCGTAACCGATGGCGAGCAGCGCGATGACGGCCACCGCCGCCGCCGTCACCGCGAGGACCGGGTAGGGGATGGCGACGACCGTACCCGGCGGCAGCGTCGTGTTGATCTCGAACTCGTCGGAGACGACGGCGACGATCGCGAACGCCAACGCCGTCCCGCCGACCAGCCCGGCCGCGAGCGGCGCCGACAACTCGACCGCGAGCGCCGTACGGTGCGACCCGGGCCGGAACCGCATGCGCCGCAGCAACGCGTAGCCGCGCCGGTGCGCCGGTGCCCGGCTCTCCAGGTACAGCAGCAGCCCGACGGCCGTGATCAGGCCGGTGAGCAGCGACAGCGCGGCCAGGTAGTCGAAGGTGTAGGTGACGGCCTCGAACACCGTGTCGCCGTACAACTCGCGGGCCACCGAGATCCGCGACACCGGCAGGCCGGCGTCGGTCAGCTGCTGCCGGATCTCCGCCGCGTCGCCCCGGATCCACAGCTGCGGCGTGCCGCGCTGAACCAGGTCGCCGGCCGTCTCCCGGGACATCAGCATCGTCGGGTAGCTGCCCTGGCTGGCCATGAGGCCGTCGACCGCGGTCACCGGCACCGACGGGTACTCCCGGCCGATGTAGGTGATCTTCTGGTCGCCGGTCTTCAGCGGACGGGCACCGACCGCACCGCCGTCGCGCACGATTCGCATCGCGTCGTCGTCGGAGAGCCCGATCGGGCGGTCGTCCCAGGCCGCGTCGCGGGTGAACGTGGCCGGGTCGATCACCAGGATGTCGGTCTGGATCCCGCCGACGAGCACGCTGCCGACCCGCGACACCTCGGTGGTGCGGCCGGCGAGCGACGGCGGAACGGCGGCCGGCTCGGCGAGCGTCACCACGACGTCCGCTCCGATCATGAAGCCGGCCTCGGCCTGCAGCGTCGCGCGGACCGAGCCGTTGACGGTGGCACCGTACGCGGCGAAGGCGATCGGCACGGCGGTGGCGCCGGCCAGCATCGCGGCGATCGCCGCCTCCCGGCTGAGGCGCCGGCCCGCGAGGAAAAGAGCGGGGCGACGGGACCCGGGGTGCAGCGCGCGCCGTCGCAGCCAGCGGGTGCCCAGCCGGCCGCCGAACGCGGCCAGCCCGATGATCACCAGGATCGGGACGATCAGCAGCCGGCCCGGCACCTGGGCCACCGCGCCGAAGCCGTCGGAGGTGGCCTCGGTGCTGTCGTCGAGCCGGAACCAGGCGGCGACACCGGCCGCCACCAGGGTCAACTCCCACGGCAGCGCGAACAGGCGGACCCGGCGGTGCCGCGTCACCACGTCGGTGAGCGACCGCGACCGCATGCCGGCCGCGACCGCGACCACCGCGAGCGCCGCCGCCAGCGCCGCGGCGGCGGCCAGCATCGACCGGGGCCGGGCGTCGGCGGTGAGGACGGACGACGGCCCGACGCCGCGCACCAGCACGAACGCCGCCCACCAGCCGGCGGCGGCGCCGACGACGAGGGCCGGCAGCGCCTCCAGCAGCGCCTTCACGCCCAGCGGCACCGGGCCGACCCCGTGCGCGGCCAGCACGGTGAGCTCGCGGCGGCGGCGCTGCACCCAGAACAGCGCCGCGGCGGCCACCACCAGCAGGCCGACCGACACGCCGGCCGAGGTGATCGCCAGCACCGGCGGCACCAGGCTGCGCCGCACCAGGTCGGTACGGGGGACGTACTGCGGCATGTACCCGATGAACGTCAGGCTCGCGTTGGTCCGCGGGTCGCGCTGCAGTTCCTGCCGCATGCGGTCGACGCCGGCGGCGAGGCGGGCCGCGCTCGTGACGTCGATCTTCGGGTCGACGAGCGCGAAGTCGGCGTCGTTCCGCATCTGCGGCGCGCTGACGTTGATCGCCCCGCTCATGAACGTGGGCTCGTCGATCAGCACCAGCGGCGCGATCGGCCGGTTGGTGAACTCCTGGCCGGGCTCGCCCTCGTACAGCACCCGGTGCGCGCACCAGTACGGGTCGAACGGGGTCTGGCGCAGGTCGGTGTAGATCGCGGCGACCGGCAGGACGGCGTTGCGCGCCGCCTCGGCCGGGGCGCCGATCACGGCCCGGCTGTAGCCGACGATCGTGAACTGGTCGCCGACCTTGAGCCCGGCCTGGTTGGCGAACCGGTCGGGCAGCCACACGCCCGGGCCGGTGCCGCCGCTCTGCAGCTTGACGTGCTCGGCGAAGCCGTCGCGGGTCATGTAGTTGACCGGGCCGAGGTCCTTGCCGTTGCCGGCGCCGCCGGTGGTCATCCACACGCTGTGCACGGGCGCGGTGAGCCCGGCCGGCGCGAGCTGGGCGAGCTTGGCCTTCCGGTACGCGACCAGTTCGGGGTCGCTGATCGGCGGCTGCCCCGCCTGCACCGACGTGACCGCGAGGCTCGCCGTGACGTGCGCGCCGGAGCTCCACCGGCACGACTGGGCGATCTGGTTGCTGAGCGCCGCGTTGCGGGCGGAAGCGAGGAAGAGCGGGGCCGCCGCGGCCGGCAGGCTGGCCACGAAGGCGGCGGCGAGCAGCGCGAAGGCGACGCCGGGACGGGCGAACAGCAGCAGTGGTGCGCGGATCCATGGCGCGAGCCTGAGCATCGTCCTCCCAATTCGCCGCAGATTTCTGAAGGGACCGTTCCGGCCGCCCCACGGATGCTTCCTATATCGAATCGTGACCTTTGCGGCGCGGCAATTGACCCCGCGCCTGCCCGGCCGTCCCGAGAGGACTATTCTGCGGTCGACAGCAGAACCGCAGTTCAACGCATCGGGTGCGGGAAATTCCGGTGCTTGCGCGCAGGAGGCCGTTCGTGACCACCGTCGCACCGAAGCCGATCGTGACCCGGCCCTACCCGGTCCGGCGGGCCGTCAAGGGCTCGATGATCGGCCGCTTGTTGCGAACCACCGACGCCAAGTTGATCGGGCTGATGTACCTGGTCACCTCGTTCGTCTGGTTCTTCGTCGGCGGGTTCCTGGCGCTGCTGATGCGCGCCGAACTGGCCCGGCCGGAGCTGCAGATCTTCTCGGTCGACCAGTACAACCAGCTGTTCACGATGCACGGCACGATCATGCTGCTGTTCTTCGCCACACCGATCGTGTTCGCGTTCGGCAACTTCGTGGTGCCGCTGCAGATCGGCGCGCCCGACGTGTCGTTCCCGCGGCTGAACGCGTTCGCGTACTGGCTCTACGCGTTCGGCAGCACCCTCGCCGTGCTCGGCTTCGCCACGCCGGGAGGTGCCGCGAACTTCGGCTGGACGGCGTACACGCCGCTCTCCGACGCCACGCACTCGCCGGGCGTCGGCGCCGACATGTGGATCCTCGGCCTGGCGGTCAGCGGTCTCGGCACGATCCTCGGTGGCGTCAACATGATCACCACGATCCTGACGCTGCGCGCGCCCGGCATGACGATGTTCCGGATGCCGATCTTCACCTGGAACATCCTCATCACCAGCCTCCTGGTGATCATGGTGTTCCCGCTCCTCGCGGCGGCGCTGTTCGCCCTGGAGGCCGACCGGCGCCTCGGTGCGCACGTGTTCGACCCCGCCACCGGCGGCCCGATGCTCTGGCAGCACCTGTTCTGGTTCTTCGGCCACCCCGAGGTGTACATCATCGCGCTGCCGTTCTTCGGCATCATCAGCGAGGTCATCCCGGTCTTCAGCCGCAAGCCGATCTTCGGCTACAAGGGCCTGGTGGGCGCGACGATCGCGATCGCGGGCCTCTCGCTGGCGGTGTGGGCGCACCACATGTTCGCCACCGGCCAGGTGCTCCTGCCGTTCTTCTCGTTCTTCACGTTCCTCATCGCCGTGCCCACCGGCATGAAGTTCTTCACCTGGATCGGCACGATGTGGCGCGGCCAGTTGACGTTCGAGACGCCGATGCTCTTCGCCGTCGGCTTCCTCGTGACGTTCCTCTTCGGCGGCCTGTCGGGCGTGCTGCTGGCCAGCCCGCCGATCGACTTCCACGTGTCCGACAGCTACTTCGTGGTGGCCCACTTCCACTACGTGCTCTTCGGCACGATCGTGTTCGCGGTGTTCGCCGGCGTCTACTTCTGGTTCCCGAAGATGTTCGGCCGCATGCTCGACGAGCGCCTCGGAAAGATCCACTTCTGGCTGACCATGATCGGGTTCCACACCACGTTCCTGATCCAGCACTGGCTCGGCAACCGCGGCATGCCCCGCCGGTACGCCGACTACCAGGTGGGCGACGGCTTCACCACGTGGAACATGATCTCCACGGTCGGCGCGTTCATCCTGGGCGCCTCGACGCTGCCGTTCATCTGGAACTGCTACAAGTCGTACAAGGCCGGCCGGCTCGTCGAGGTCGACGACCCGTGGGGCCACGGGATGTCGCTCGAGTGGGCCACCACCTGCCCGCCGCCGCTGCGCAACTTCGACCGCATGCCGCGCATCCGGTCGGAGCGGCCCGCGTTCGACGCGAAGTTCCCCGAGCACGCGCCGGGCCACTCGCTGAGCAGCCCGCCGGCCGGCGGTGCCCGCCCGCTGTCGTCGGAGAGCGACGGCGGCGCCACGTACGAGGAAGACACGCCGTCCCGCCACTGAGGCCCACCAGCGCCGATTCCGGACCCCTGCCCAGTTGGGTGGGGGTCCGGAATTTTTTATCTGAGAACTCACAGGAACGGATGTTGGAGCGCTCCCATTGACGATCGGAAAGCTAGGGACCGGTGTTATTGCTGATCATGACGGTGTCGGAAGGTGGGGAGCCGCCAAATCGTTCGTGATCTTGTTGTAGGGTGTCGCCGGAGTGTAACCAAAGTTGACCTGGAGGGTGACGGTGCGTGATTTCAATGCTGGCGCACGGACCCGAGGTCCGCTACGCTCTCATTTCCTAGGGCACCGTCCCTAGACCGTTTCCTCGGGAGCGAACCCAGTGAGTTTGTCGATCAAGACAGGCGCGCAGGCCGACCGGACCTTCGTCATAGCCCTGCGCGGCGAGGTGGACTACACCACCGCACAGCAGTTCCGCGAAGAGGTTTCAATGCTATTGGCCGGCGGCGAGTTGAAGGTGCTCGTCATCGACCTCAAGGAAGTCTCGTTCCTCGACTCCACGGGGGTAGGCACCCTGGTGGTGGCGAGCCGCATCTGCGTCGACTGTGGCGTGCGAATGCTGCTCCGCGACGTCAACCCGTTCATCGCCAGGCTGTTCTCGGTGCTCGGGGTGTCCGACGTGCTCGGGGTACCGGCACCTGCCGGTGTCGTCGCCCAGCGACGAATTCCGGGGCAGCTCCCCGGACAGGCCGTCGCCCAACCGGTGTGACACGCCGGGAGCCGGCGCCATACTCGCGCCGGCTCCCCTCGAACAATTCAGGAAGCGCTGACGATCGGGGTGCCCACCAGGGTCACCCCGGCGTCGCGTAGCTGGGTGAGCGCCGTCTCGGTCGTCGCCGGCGCCACCCCGGCGGTGTGGTCGAGCAGCACCGTGGTCGCGAATCCCTCCCGGGCCGCGTCCAGCGCCGTGGCCCGCACGCAGTGGTCGGTGGCGATGCCCACCACGTCGACCGCGGTGACGTCGCGGGCGCGCAACCACGAGGCGAGGCCCTCGTCGTCGGCGAATCCCTCGAACCCCGAGTACGCGGCCGCGTGCTCGCCCTTCGTGAACACCGCCTCGATCCCGTCGGTCACGAGTGCCGGGTGGAAGTCCGACCCGGCCGTGCCGACGACGCAGTGCACGGGCCACGAGTCCACGTAGTCGGGCGGGTTGCCGAAGTGGGCGCCCGGGTCGACGTGGTAGTCCTTCGTGGCCACCACGTGGTCGTAGGACGCCATCAGGGCGTTCACCGACGCGGCCACAGCGGACCCGCCGGTGACGGCCAGGGAGCCGCCCTCGCAGAAGTCGTTCTGCACGTCCACCAGGATCAGCGCGCGGGTCATCTCAGGAACCTCCAGAGGTCACTACCGTCACCGGGACCGCCGGGTCGCCGGCCGACAACTTCAGGCCTTCCCACGGAATCGAGATCAGATTCTGCCGCAGCAGGTCGCGCGACTCCGCGAGCGTCGGCAGATCCTGCACGACACCGCCGCGCACGAACGGACGCTGCAGCGCCCGGTCGTGCGGTTCGGAGGACGGGGTGCAGGACGCCGCCACGATCTCCTCCACCGCCGTGCCGGTGGGCTTGTGCCGCCGCACGGCCGTCTTGCGGCCGCCCACCGTCGCCTTGTTCTCCGACCGCTTCACCACCGCTTTCCCGGCCACCTCGACCAGCTTGTAGACGAGGCCGGCGGTGGGCGCACCGGAACCGGTGACGACCGCGGTACCGGCGCCGTACCCGTCGACCGGTTCGGCGGCCAGCGCGGCGATCGAGTACTCGTCGAGGTCGCCGGAGACGATGATGCGCGTGTCGGTCGCGCCGAGCGAGTCGAGCAGGTCCCGCGCGTGCCCGGCCAGTACCGACAGGTCGCCGGAGTCGATCCGCACGGCGCCGAGTTTCGGGCCCGCCACCTCGACCGCGTTGCGGATGCCGGTGGTGATGTCGTACGTGTCCACCAGCAGCGTGGTGCCCGGCCCGAGCACCGCCACCTGCGCCGCGAACGCGGCCGGTTCGTCGTCGTGCAGCAGGGTGAACGCGTGGGCCGCGGTGCCCGCGGTCGGTATCGAGTACCGGGCTCCCGCCGCCAGGTTCGACGTCGCCGCGAAGCCGGCCAGGTACGAGGCCCGCGCGGCCGCGACCGCCGCCTCCTCGTGCGTGCGCCGCGAGCCCATCTCGATGATCGGGCGGCCCCGCGCCGCCGTCACCATCCGGGCCGCGGCGGCCGCGATCGCCGCGTCGTGGTTGAGCACGGACAGGATCAGCGTCTCGAGGACGACGCACTCGGCGAACGTTCCGGAGACCGTGAGGATCGGCGACCCGGGGAAGAACAGTTCCCCTTCGGCGTAGCCGTCGATGTCTCCGGAAAAGCGGTAGTTCGCGAGCCAGTCCAGCGTCTGCTCGTCGACCACGCCGGCCGTGCGCAGGTAGGAGAGCTCGTCGGGCCCGAAGCGGAAGGCCGACACGGCCTCGATCACCCGCGCCGTACCGGCCACCACGCCGTACCGGCGCCCCGACGGCAGCCGGCGCGCGAACACCTCGAACACGCACGGCCGGTCGGCGGATCCGTCGCGGAGCGCGGCGCTGACCATCGTCAGCTCGTAATGGTCGGTGAGAAGTGAGGTGATCACGCCTCTGAGGGTAAGCGCTCGGCGAGATCGGGCAGGGCACGAAGGGCGGTGGCCAGTTCCGTGCGTCCGCTCACACCGAGCTTGGCGTAGACGCGCATCAGGTGGTTGTCGACCGTCCGCGACGAGAGGAACAGCCGCTCGGCGATCTCCTTGCTGGCCACCCCGCCGGCGGCGAGCAGGGCGATCTCGCGCTCCCGGTTCGTCAACGCCGGCTGCCTGACCCGCAGCGCCGGTGTCCGCGCGCCCGGGCAGCCGGCCAGCAGGTTCGCCAGCTCCTCGGCGGCACCGCCGGCGGCGGCCGAGCGCACCGCCCGGAGCAGGCTCACCGCGACGGCGGCCGCCTCGGCGGCGTACAGGTTCATCCCGAGCCGCTGGAACCGCTCCATCGCCGTCAGCAGGGCCGGGCCGTCGCGGCGGGCCATCGCGTCGGCGTACCAGGTGACGGTCTCGGCGAGCTGGTTGTCGGAGTACGCGGCCAGCCACTGCAACCGCCGGGCCACGTCGCCCGCGGCGCCGAGCCGTACCAGGTCGAGCAGCGCGAGCAGTTCGTGCCCGTGGAACCCGTCGTTGCCGAGCCGTTCGGCGAGCCGGCGCAGGATCGTCACGCCGCCGGCCTGGTCGCCCCCGGCGACGACCACCCAGGCCCGGGCCTGCTCGAACCACGGGTCGAGCACCGCCATCGCCGGCACGCGCCGGGCGTCGGCGTCGGCCATCGCGGACCGCGCCAGGTCGGCGTCGCCGCACAGGGCCGCCACGTGGGCGCGCTCGGCGTGCGCGAGCCCGGCGTACACGCGTCCGTCGGCCAGCAGCGCGCAGGCCTCGGCCGCGAGCTGGCCGGCGGCCGCGAGCTGGCCGCGGAGCCGGGCCGCCTGTGCGGCGAGCACGGCCCGGTAACCGGAGCGGACCGCGAATCCGTCGCCGTCGTCGGTGCCGACCAGCTTGTCGATCCCGGCCACGTCGCCGGCGATGAGCAGCGCGGTGCCGTGCGCGAGCTCCGCGGCGAGGCCGAGGTACGGGTTGCCGGTGGGCTCCACCATCGCCCGCGCGCGGGCCGGCGCGCCGCCGGCGGCCAGGAGGTGGGCCATGGCGGTGCGGGCGAGGGCCCGGGGGCCCGGCGGGCTCGCCGGATCGTCGAGGACCTCGCCGGCGAGCTGCCGGGCCGCGCGGGGTTCGCCGTGGTGCAGGCGCATCAGCGACTCCAGCGCCCGCGTCCAGGACTGTTCGACGGGACGCGCGTGCGCGCGACGGCCGTCGGCCAGCGCGTCGGGTGCGGTGGTGTCGAAGTGCCCCCAGTACGCGACGACGCCGCGCAGGCACCGCCACCGCAGGCTGGATCCGCTCTGCGCGTCGAGCACCGCGAGGGCCTCGCCGGGCCGGTCGGTGAGAAACAGCACAGTGGCCAGCACCTCGGCGGCCTGGAACCCGCCGCCGCCGTCGGCGAGCGCGGCCCGGCTCAACCGGGCGGCGAGCGGCAGTCGGTGCAGCCGGAACGCCTGCCGGACGGCCTTGAGCAGGCGGCGCGGGTCGGTGCCGGTGTCGCTGTCGACCCGCCAGGCCGCGATCCGCAGGACGTCGTCGTCGCGCCGGGCGCCGGTGGCCTCGATCAGGTGGGCGAGGTCGGCCTGGAGGCGGCGGGCCCGGGTGAGCGGGCAGCGCTGCCGCACCACCTCGCCGTAGAGCGGATGGGCGAGGCGCACGGTGGTGCGCCGGTCGTCGCGCGTCACCGTGATCAGGCCGCGCTCCTCGGCCTGTTCGGCCGCCGCGCTGTCGGTCGCCTTGACCAGCAACGGCAGCCCGAGGGGCGCACCGAACGCGACCAGTTCGAGCACGTCGCGCACCGCCGGTTCGAGCGGGCCGATGCGGTGGTCGACCACGTCGGTGAGGGTGGGCGTCAGCGCGAACCGGCCGGTCCAGCGCCAGATGCCGCACGCCTCGACCAGGTCGCCGCTCGTCCGCGCCGCGGTGACGAGTTCCCGGAGCAGCAACGCGTTGCCGGTGGTCAGCCGCCACAACCGGTCGACCGACCGCGCCTCGACGGGCCCGCCGAGCACGGCCTGCAGCAGGTCGGCGGTGTCGCCGGCGCTGAGCGGCCCGAGGTCGACGCGGTCGACCAGGTCGTCGATCCACAGCGCCCGCACCGGTTCCGGCGTCGGTACGCCGGTGCGGATCGTGCCGATCACGGTCGCCTGCCGGGTGCGGGCGAGGTGGTGCACCAGCGCGGCCGACAGCGGGTCGAGCAGGTGGGTGTCGTCGACGGCGAGCACGATCGGTCGGCCGGCGGCGAGCCGGTGCAGGGCGTCGAGCGCCCAGCGCACCAGCCCGGCATGGCTCGCGACGGCGTTCGGGCCGACCCCGTTCTGCGGGCTGACGACGAGGTCGCCGGGCAACGCGGGCGCCAGGCTCGCGAGCGCCAGGCCGGCGGTGGCGGCGGTACCGGTGACCGCGACGAGCGCGTACCGACCCGGATCAAGATTTTCGGTAACGGATCTCAGCAATCGACTTTTGCCAATTCCTGGTGCGCCGCCAAAGATCAGGCCGCACCCGCTGGCACCCGTGGCGGCCTCGAACATGCGACGCACTTCCGCCGCGCGTCCGATGAAAGTCCAGGGGGCCACGGGCGGAGCATATAGACATTGCCATCACTCTGCGCGCCCGGACGTGTACCCAAGAGTGTTCCGACGTGGTATTACTGACGGGCCGAGCCGAGCGACGAAATTCTCGGAACAAATCGTTGAACATCAATGTGCCATCGGGAGGATCGAATCATGACCCCGGTTGTGCTGTCGGGTAGGTCGGCGCCGCAGAGTGATGGCGATGGCTCGGCGGGGGATTCCGATCCGGACGGAGACCGGGCAGGTGTTTCGATGAACCGACCCGTGAAACGGCCGGCGCCGGCCCGTGCCGGCAGCGCGGTCGAGCCGCCACCGGTACGGCCCACCGTCGTGTTCGCCGGCACCGGGCAGCACGGGCTCGCGGCCGCCCTGCTCGGCATGGCGGTGCCGGAGAGCGCGCCGTCGGCGTTCGTGGTGTTCCGGCACGGTCCGGCCGGTGCGCGCGCGTTCATCCCGGGTCACCGCGAACCCCGCGACATCGCGACCGGCACCGGCCCGCTCACCCGGCCACCGCGCCGGGTCGCCCTGTCGGTGCCCGCGCCCACGCTGGAGTACGTGCACCTGATCGTCGCGCCCGACGGCATGCCCGGTACGGCGCGCACCACCGTGGTCGCCGACGCCGTGCGCTGCGCCGACGGGCTGGTCTACCTGATCGACGCGGGGGAGCCGCTGTCGCCGGCGCGCCGGGCCGAACTCGCCGCGCTGGCCGCGGTGGCCGGCCGCGTCGTGCTGATCGCCGTCCGCGACTCGAACGACGCCGAGCGGGCCGCCGTGGTCGGCCAGATTCCGGCGCTCGCGGCCGCCGTGTGGTACCCGATCGAGGACGTCACGGCGATCGCCGCCGACCTGCGGTCGCCACACTGGCTGTCGGGGCCGGCGTCGGCCCGGGTGCCCACGCCGCGGTCGGCCGACCCGGTGGAACTGTGTCCCGCGCCCGTCGTCACCGGTGACGACGCGGCGTGGCGGCAGGTCCTCGCCACCCGGCTGGGCGAGCACCGGTCGGCGGTCAAGGACCTGTTCGCCGACGACCTCGACGCGTTGGTCGAGCGGTGCGGCGCCGACCCGCTGCGGCTGCCCGAGGCGCTCGACACCGAACTGCACGCGTTGTCGCTGCGCGCGTCCGCCTGCCTCGACATGGCCGCCCGCGACCTCGTGGCCGCCGTGTTCTCGGCGGTGGTCGAGGGCCGGCTGCGCGAGTCCGACCTGGTGCGCGTCACCACGGCGCTGTGGCGCCGGGTCGAACCCGACGACCGCACGCTGCTGGTCACGGCGACGGCGGGAGTGGCGGCGGTGTCCGGCGCGGCCGACGCGGTCTCGGCCACCGGGCTGTTCTCGCCCAGCCTGCTCCCGCCCGTCAACCTGGCCGTCTCCGGCAACTGCCACCTCATGTGGCACTACCGCGGCGTGCCCGACCAGGTGGCCGCGCGGGAGTGGCTGCACCACGCGGCGGAGTCCGTGCACCGCGCGGTCGACACGGCGCTCGACGCCCGGTTCGCCGAGTTGGCCGAGGCCGTGGGCGCCCTGGCCGGCGACGCGGTCGACCACGGGGTGCTGCTCGCCTGAGCGGTCCGGGATTACAGTGGAGGTCATGGCCGCGCCGATGACCAGTCCGGTCGAAACTCCCGACATCGACGAGGTGGCCGACGCCGACCGGCCGTGGATGACGATCGTGCACAACGACCCGGTGAACCTGATGAACTACGTCACCTGGGTGTTCCAGAAGCTCTTCGGCTACAGCAAGGAGAAGGCCGAACAGCTCATGCTCGACGTGCACCACAAGGGCCGGGCCATCGTGTCGAGCGGTGCCCGCGAGCGGATGGAGCACGACGCGTCACGGCTGCACGCGTACGGGCTGTGGGCGACGGTGTCGCAATCTTGACGGGCTTCCACCGGCGCAGGTCGGCCTGCGTGGCGAGCTTCGACGCCATCGAGTCCGAGGTGCTGCGCGACGTGCTCAGCCAGGTCATGGAGCTGGTCACCGACGACCTCGACCGGGCCGACCCGGTGGTCGCCCGCCTGTTCCCGGACTTCTACCCCGACGACGCGGAAGCCTCGACCGACCTGCACCGCTACACCGACGACGACCTGAAGGCGGCCAAGCTCGACCAGGCCGGCACGGTGCTCGACCTGCTCCCGCGCGGCGGCGGCACGGTGCGGCTCGACGAGGAGCAGGCGGCCACCTGGCTGCGGGCGCTCACCGACGCCCGGCTCGCGCTCGGCCTGCGGATCGATGTGCGCGACGACACAGATCTCGAAGCGGAGATCGACGACGCGGTGCTCGCCGATCCCACTTCCCCGCGTGTGCAGCAGTTATCCGTGTACGCGTTCCTGACCCTGCTGCAGGCGTCACTGGTCGAAGCGCTGGCCGGTTACTAGATCCGCCGCCGGCGCAAGGTAATCTGAATGACGTGCTGACCATCGACGCCGAGATTCTCGAGGCGATCGTCGCGCACGCCCGCCGGGACCACCCCGACGAGGCGTGCGGTGTCGTGGCCGGCAAGATCGGTAGCGACCGCCCGGAGCGGCTGGTCGAAATGGACAACGTCGAGCGTTCCAGCACGTTCTACCGGTTCGACTCGATGGAGCAGTTGCGCGTATGGCGCGAGATGGACGACCGTGACGAGGAGCCGGTGGTGATCTACCACTCGCACACGGCCACCGAGGCCTACCCGTCGCGTACCGACATCTCCTACGCCGGCGAGCCGGGTGCCCACTACCTGCTCGTGTCGACGCGCGACCCCGAGGTCGTCGAGGTGCGGTCGTACTCGATCGTCGACGGAACGGTCACCGAGGAGCCCGTGAAGGTCCTCAACGCCGCGGTCGATCCGCACGCTGTGCAGAAGTACCTATTCGGGCAGAGCCCGACAACTGTTGACTACGAGTGTCCGGCCTAGCTGTCGAACACGTCCGGTTGTCAATTGCTTCGTTCCGAAAGGCTTGAGAGAAATGTCTGTCGACGTCCGCGTCCCCACCATCCTGCGCTCCTTCACGGGCGGCCAGAAGGCCGTCAAGGGCACCGGCGACACCCTCGCCGACCTGCTCACCGACCTCGACGCCCAGTACCCCGGCATCAAGGGCCGGCTGCTGACCGACGACGGCTCGCTGCACCGGTTCGTCAACATCTACATCAACGACGAAGACGTGCGGTTCCAGGGTGGGCTCGACGCCAAGCTGAACAGCGGTGACGAGGTCACCATCCTGCCGGCGGTCGCCGGTGGCGCGTTCGCGTTCGCGGCCGCGCATGCCCTCCGGGGGTAGTAGATGACCCGCTACGACTCGCTGCTCGACGCCTGCGGCAACACGCCGCTGGTGGGGTTGCCCCGCCTGTCGCCCTCGCCCGACGTGCGGCTGTGGGCGAAGCTGGAGGACCGCAACCCCACCGGCAGCGTGAAGGACCGGGTGGCCCTGCACATGGTGCGGGCCGCCGAGGAGGAGGGCCGGCTCAAGTCGGGCGACACCATCCTCGAGCCCACGAGCGGCAACACCGGCATCGGCCTCGCGATGGTGGCCAAGCTGCGCGGGTATCGCGTCGTGTGCGTCATGCCGGAGAACGTGTCGTCCGAGCGGGTGCAGTTGCTGCGCATGTACGGTGCCGAGATCATCTTCTCGCCGGCCGAGGGCGGGTCGAACCGCGCGGTGGCGGTGGCGAAGGAGATCGCGGCCGAGCACCCGGACTGGGTGATGATGTACCAGTACGGCAACCCGGCGAACGCGCGTGCGCACTACGAGGGAACCGGCCCGGAGATCCTGCGTGATCTGCCCACGATCACGCACTTCGTGGCCGGCCTCGGCACCACCGGCACGCTCATGGGCGTCGGGCGGTACCTGCGCGAGAAGGTCGAGGGGGTGCAGATCGTCGCCGCCGAGCCCCGCTACGGCGAACTGGTCTACGGTCTGCGCAACCTCGACGAGGGCTACGTACCCGAGTTGTACGACGGCTCGGTGCTCACCCGGCGGTTCTCGGTCGGCACCCGCGACGCGGTGCTGCGAACGCGGCAGATGATCGAGGTCGAGGGCCTGTTCGCCGGGTTCTCGACCGGCGCCGTGCTGCACGCGGCGCTGGCCGTGGCCCACGAGGCGGTCAAGGCGGGCAAGCCGGCGGATGTCGCGTTCGTGGTGGCCGACGGCGGGTGGAAGTACCTGTCGACGGGCGCCTACGGCAGCACCCTGTCCGACGCCGAGCAGGCCCTGGAGGGCCAGCTCTGGGCGTAGTTCGTCAGCGGCTGGCCGTCAACACGATGGCCAGCGCCAGCGCCAGCGTGCCGATCGAGAGGCCGATCCACGGGGCGCGGCGGCGGTGGATGCTCGCGAACGCGCCGGCCGTGGCGCCCACGCCGACGAGACCGATCAGCATCATCGTCAGCGTGTACGAGCTCGCGCCCGGGCGGAACAGGCTGGCCAGCACCGGCAGCAGCACGAGCACGCCGGCCATGCCGAGCGCGCCGGCCCAGGCCGCCACCAGGGCCAGCCGGCGTGGTTCGGGCGCCGGGTCGCCGTCCAGTGGAAGCCGGAACCGCACGCGGACCGCATGTTTGGTGCGGCCGTGGAACTCGCTGTCCCGGTACTGCTGGACGAGCATGCCGGGCCGGGTCTGCCGCCACGACCGGTTCGCGGCCGACAGGCTGCGACCGGCCGCGCGCAGCCGCTGCTGGATCCGGGCGTGCGCCTCCGCCCGTAGCCGCTCGGTGTCCGTCCGCATGGCGATCTCCTCATTGGTGCCTACACACCGCAACGACGGAGTCGACCATGAGTGACTGATACACCCCTGACCATGTCGATTTGGCGACTTACCTGCGCAGATGGACCCCGCGAAAAGGAGTTGACGGCGTAGGCTCCGCGTCGTGATGGACGCGCCGATCGGGATCTTCGACTCCGGGGTCGGCGGGCTGACCGTGGCGCGGGCCATCCTCGACCAGTTGCCCGGCGAGCAGGTGATCTACGTCGGCGACACGGCACACGTCCCCTACGGTCCGAAGCCGATCGCCGACGTGCGCCGCTACGCCCTCGACTGCCTCGACCACCTGGCCGAGGAGGGCGTCAAGCTGATCGTGATCGCGTGCAACAGCGCCGCCGCGGCGTGCCTGCACGACGCCCGTGAGCGCTATCCGGTGCCGGTGGTCGAGGTGATCCGGCCGGCCGTGCGGCGGGCGGTCGCCGCCACCCGCAACGGGCGCATCGGCGTCATCGGCACCAGCGCGACGATCAACAGCCGGGCGTACGAGGACGCGTTCGCGGCCGCGCCGCACGTCCGGGTGACGAGCGCCGCGTGTCCGCAGTTCGTGGAGTTCGTGGAGCGGGGCATCACGTCCGGGCGGGCACTGCTCGGGCTGGCCCAGTCGTACCTGGAACCGTTGCAGCGGGCCGAGGTCGACACGTTGGTGCTGGGCTGCACCCACTACCCGTTGCTGGCCGGCATGCTCGGCCTGGCGATGGGCGACGAGGTGACCCTGGTGTCCAGCGCCGACGAGACGGCGCGCGACGTGTACCGGGTCCTGGTCGAGCGCGACATGTTGCGCCCCGACGGGGCGGAAGTACAGCACCGCTTCCTGGCCACCGGCGACGTGGAGCCGTTCGCGCGGCTCGCCTCCCGGTTCCTCGGGCCGGTGGCGGCTAACGTGGGCTCCCTGGCGAGATCCGCCGGGGTTGGGGCGAATTAGGGGTGTCTGTGAGCGCGAGGGGCGGGATGTCGTGAGGCTCACCGTGCTGGGCTGCGCGGGCAGTTTCCCGGGGCCGGACTCCGGGTGTTCGTGTTATCTGGTCGACGCCGACGGCTTCCGGATGCTGATCGACTTCGGAACCGGGTCGATGACGGCGGTGCAGCGGTTCTGCGGGTTGTACTCGATCGACGCGATCGTGCTGACACACCTGCATCCCGACCACATATTCGACGCGTGCTCCTACGTGGTGGCCCGGCGGTACTCGCCGGACGGCCCGCTGCCGCGGATCCCGATGTTCGCACCGGTCGGCGCGGAGCAGCGGCTCGCCCTGGCCTACGCCGGCAACGACAGCGAGAAGCTCGACGACGTGTACGAGTTCCACGAGCTGTCCGCCGGCACCACCCAGATCGGGCCGTTCAGCGTGTTCGCCGAGCGGGTCAACCACCCGGTGGAGACGTACGGGCTGCGCATCGAGCACGAGGGCCGGACGCTCGCGTACTCGTCCGACTCGGCGCCGTGCGACGCGCTGATCCGGCTCGCGTTGAACGCCGACGTGTTCCTCTGCGAGGCGAGCTACCTCGACGACATGGACAACCCGCCCGACCTGCACCTCACCGGCCGGGAGGCGGGCGAGCACGCCAGCAAGGCCGGTGTCGGCCGGTTGCTGCTGACCCACCTGGTCGCGGCCTGGGGGAGCGAGTTCATGACGCAGGACGCGGCGGCGAGCGCCTACGGCGGTCCGATCGACATCGTGCGGCCGGGAACGCGGTACATGATTTAGCCTCCGGCGTTTGGCTGGGCGTCGATCCCTGGTTCACCTGCGACCCCGATGGTGAACCCATGCGCGTCGCGATCGTCACCGAGTCGTTCCCGCCGGACGTGAACGGGGTTGCGAACTCCGTCGTCCGGGTGGCCGACCACCTGCGTGCCCGCGGCCACGAGCCGCTCGTCGTCGCTCCCGCCCCCGCCGCCGGCTGCCGGTCCGTCGCCGGACCGCTGCCGTACCCGGTGGTGCGGGTGCCGTCGGTACCCATGCCGGGTTACCCGGCCTTCCGGCTCGGCCTGCCCAGCCGTCGCATCGCCGCGGCGCTCCGGGCCCACCACACCGACGTGGTGCACCTGGCGAGTCCGTTCTTCCTCGGCGGCACCGGGTCCCGGGTCACCACCCGGCTGGGCCTGCCGTCGGTGGCCGTCTACCAGACCGACGTGGCGGCCTACGCCCGCCTGTACCGGTTCGGCTGGGGCGAGCGCACCGCGTGGCGTTGGCTGCGCCAGATCCACAACAGCGCCGGACGCACGCTGGCGCCGTCGACGGCGGCGGCCACCGCCCTGCTGGCCAACGGGATCCGGCGGGTGTGGCTGTGGCGGCGCGGCGTCGACGCGGTCCGCTTCGACGCTTCCCACCGGAGCGCGGCCCTGCGCCGGGCGCTGGCCCCGAACGGCGAGGTGATCGTCGGGTACGTCGGGCGGGTCGCGGCGGAGAAGCGGCTCGACCTGCTGGCTCCGATCGCGCGACAGAAGGGCGTGCGGCTGGTGATCGTCGGTGCGGGCCCGGCGGAGGAGCAGGCGCGCGCGGCGCTGCCCGGCGCGGTGTTCCTCGGCGCCCGGCACGGCGGCCAACTCGCCCGGCTCTACGCCAGTTTCGACGTCTTCGCCCACGCCGGGCCGTTCGAGACGTTCGGCCAGACCATCCAGGAGGCGATGGCGAGCGGGCTTCCGGTGGTCGCGCCGGCGGCGGGCGGTCCGGTGGATCTGGTGACGCACGACCGCACCGGCTTCCTGGTACCCGCGTTCGACGCGGCCGCGCTGGGTGCGGCGGTGGCCAAACTGGTCGAGGACCCGGAGCTGCGGGCTTCGTTCGGCGCCGCCGCCCGGGCCGAGGTAGCCGCGCGCACGTGGGCCGCGATCGGCGACGAACTGATCGACCACTACGTGGCCGTCCACAGTGGAGGCTTGCCGGCGGCGCCCCGTGTCTCGCTGCTCGGGGGCGGCGCTTAGGGTGGGACGTATGTCACGTCCCGATGACCGCGCAGCCGATCAGCTCCGCCCGGTGACCCTCACCCGCAACTGGACCGTCCACGCGGAAGGATCGGTGCTGGTCGAGTTCGGCCAGACCCGGGTGCTGTGCACCGCCAGCGTCAACGAAGGCGTGCCGCGCTGGCGCAAGGGTTCGGGGCTGGGGTGGCTCACGGCCGAGTACGCGATGCTGCCCCGGGCCACCACCACCCGCAACGACCGGGAGAGCGTCCGGGGGAAGGTGGGCGGCCGTACCCACGAGATCTCACGGCTCATCGGACGCGCGCTGCGGGCGTCCTGTGACCTGAAGTACCTCGGCGAGAACTCCATCATGATCGACTGCGATGTGCTGCAGGCCGACGGCGGCACCCGCACGGCGGCGATCACGGGTGCGTACGTCGCCCTGCACGACGCCGTCCACTGGCTGGCCGGCCGCCGCAAGCTCGGCGGCTCGCCCGACGACGTGCTCAAGCGCTCGGTGTCGGCGGTGAGCGTCGGCATCATCGGCGGCGAGCCGCGCCTCGACCTCTGCTACGAGGAGGACGTGGTCGCCGACGTCGACATGAACATCGTCTGCACCGGCGCCGGCGACTTCGTCGAGGTGCAGGGCACCGGCGAGCAGGGCGTGTTCAGCCGCGACCAGTTGACCGCGCTGCTCGACCTCGGCGTGGCCGGTTGCCTGGAACTCACCGAGCTGCAGAAGAAGGCCGTGGCGTGAAGTACCTGTTGGCCACCCGCAACAAGAAGAAACTCGAGGAGCTGCGCCGGATCCTCGTCGGCCTGGACGTCGACATCGTCGATCTCGACGACGTACCGTCCTATGTGGAGGTTCCCGAGACGGGCCTGACGTTCGCCGACAACGCGTTGCTGAAGGCCCGCGAGGGCGTCAAGCACACCGGCCTGCCGACGATCGCCGACGACTCCGGCATCGCCGTCGACGCCCTGAACGGCATGCCCGGCGTGTTCAGCGCCCGGTGGGCCGGCAAACACGGCGACGACCGCGCCAACCTGGAACTGCTGCTCGCCCAGGTGGGCGACGTCCCCGACGAGCACCGCGGCGCCGCGTTCGTGTGCGCGGCAGCATTGGTGATGCCCGACGGCCGCGAGACCGTGATCCACGGCGAGCACCGCGGCCGCCTGGTGCGGGCACCCCGCGGCACCAACGGTTTCGGCTACGACCCGATCTTCCAGTCCGACGGCGAAGGCCGCACCAACGCCGAGATGACCCCGGCGGAGAAGGACGCCGTCTCCCACCGCGGCAAGGCCTTCCGCGAACTCGCCGCCCACCTCGCCGCCATCTAGATGTCGGTGCTAGCTCAGGGCGCCGGCGGCGTCTTCGACGGCGGTGCGTAGGTCGGGGCCGGCCACCAGGTCGCGGCAGGCTTCGACGACCGGGGCGAGGAAGACGTCGGGGCCGGGTTCGCCGGCGACCTTGCCCACCACGGCCATTGCCGCCTGGCCGGCGGGTGACGGGCGCATCGGGCGGCGCAACTGCAGGCCCCGCACGGCGGCCAGCAGTTCGACCGCGAGCAGGCTCTGGAGGTTGTCGAGCACTCGGCGCAGCTTCACCGTGGCCGCCCAGCCCATCGACACGTGGTCCTCCTGCATGCCCGATGTCGGCAGGGAGTCCACCGACGCGGGTGCGGCAAGGCGACGGTTCTCGGCGACGATGCCGGCGGCCGTGTACTGGGCGATCATCAGGCCGGAGTTGACGCCCGGGTCGGGGGAGAGGAACGCGGGCAGGTTGCGGTTGCGGGTGACGTCGAGGAGGCGGTCGACGCGGCGCTCGGAGATCGAGCCGACCTCGGCGGCGGCGATCGCGAGGAAGTCGGCGGCGAAGCCGAGCGGGGCGCCGTGGAAGTTGCCGGTGCTCTCGACCCGCCCGTCCAGCAGGACCACCGGGTTGTCCACAATGGACATCAGTTCGCGGGCGGCCACGTCGTCGACGAACGAGAGCGTGTCGCGGGCGGCGCCGGCGACCTGGGGTGCGCAGCGCATCGCGTACGCGTCCTGCACGGCGTGCTCGAAGTCGTCGCGGTGCGAGGCCATCACCTCGGAATTCTGCAGCAGGCGGTGGATGTTCGCCGCCGACGCGGCCTGGCCGGGATGCGGCCGGATCTCGTGCAGTTCCGGCTGGAACGGCCGGTCGGAGCCCAGCATCGCCTCGATCGCCAGCGCGCACGTCACGTCGGCCATCGTGAACAGGTGACGCGCGTCGGCGGCGGCGAGCAGCAGCATCCCGAGCATGCCGTCGGTGCCGTTGATGAGCGCGAGCCCCTCCTTGGCGGCGAGGGTCAGCGGCATCAGTCCCGCCGCGCGCAACGCGTCCGGCGCCGGCACCCGGGCGCCCGACAGGTCGAGCACCCAGCCCTCGCCGGTCAGCACGAGCGCGCAGTGCGCCAGCGGCGCCAGGTCGCCGGACGCGCCGAGCGACCCGTGTTCGGGGACCCACGGCACGATGCCGGCGTTCAACAGCTCGACCAACGACGATGCCACAACGGGACGCACACCGGAGCGGCCCATCGCCAGCGACCGCACGCGCAGCAGCATCATCGCCCGCACCACCTCGGCGGGCATCGGCGCGCCCAGCCCGGCGGCGTGCGAGCGGATCAGCGCGTGCTGCAGTTCCACCCGCCGCGCCGGTTCGATCGAGGTCTGCGCCAGCGCGCCGAAGCCGGTCGACACGCCGTAGACCGGCCGGCCGGCCCGCTCGATGTCGTCGACGATCGCCCGGCTGCGTTCCATGGCGGCCATGGCGTCCGCGCCCAGTTCCACCCGGGTCGAGGTGCGCGCGACCGCGATCACGTCGGCCGCCGTGACCCCGTCCGCGGTGACCGTCACCGTTGCCATTGCAGTTCTCCGTTCCGTACGACCGCCCGCACGAGCGGGACTCCGGGGCGGTAGGCCAGGTACACCGCGGACGGCGCGTCGAGCACCACGAGATCGGCCCGCGCGCCGACGCCGAGGTGGCCGATGTCCGTCCGCCGCAGGGCTTTGGCGCCGCCGGCCGTCGCCGCCCACAGCGCCTCGGCCGGGGTCATCCGCATCTCGCGGACGGCGAGCGCCACGCAGAACGGCATCGACGACGTGTACGACGAGCCGGGGTTGCAGTCGGTGGCCAGCGCGACCGTCGCGCCGGCGTCGAGCAGCGCACGCGCGTCGGGGTACGGCGAGCGGGTGGCGAACTCGGCGCCGGGCAGCAGCGTCGCGACGGTGTCCGACGTGGACAGTGCCGCGACGTCCGCCGTCGACAGGTGGGTGCAGTGGTCGGCGCTCGCCGCGCCCAGCGCGACCGCGAGTCGCACGCCCGGCCCGGGGCCGAGCTGGTTGGCGTGGATCCGGGCGCCCAGCCCGGCGGCGATACCGGCCCGCAGCACGGCCTCCGACTGTTCGGGGGAGAAGGCGCCGCTCTCGCAGAACACGTCGACCCACCGGGCGTGCGGCGCGGCCGCCCGGAGCATCTCGCCGCACACGAGCGCGGTGTATTCGTCGGGGTCGGCGCCGGCCGGCACCACGTGCGCGCCGAGGAACGTGGTCTCGCCGGTGAACTCGCGGGCGACCCGCAGCGAGCGCTCCTCGTCGGCCACCGACAACCCGTACCCGGACTTGATCTCGATGGTCGTGGTGCCCTGCCGCAGCGCCTCGGTGACCAGCCGCCCGACGTTGGCGCGCAGGTCGTCGTCGGTGGCCGCCCGGGTGGCCGCGACCGTGGTGCGGATGCCGCCGCCGGTGTACGGTTCGCCGGCCATCCGCGCGGCGAACTCGGCCGACCGGTCACCGGCGAACACCAGGTGCGCGTGCGAGTCGACGAACCCGGGGATGACCGCCGCGCCGTCCACGTCGACGGCCCGGTCGGCGGCGGGCGCCGCGGACGACGGCCCGACCCACGCGACCCGGCCGCCGTCGAGCACCAGAGCGGCGTCGGCCAGGGTGCCGAGCGACTGATCGAGCGTCGTCAGTTCGCCGACGCCGGTCACCAGAAGAGACGTCATGGGAGCACCGCCGCGATCGCGTCGCCCAGCGCGCGGGCCACGTCGGGAACCAGTTGATGCACGCCGTCGCGGACCACGGGACGACCGTCGACCAGCACGTGCCGCACGTCGGCCGCCGTCGCCGCGAACACCGCCTCCGGCGGCCGGCAGCCCGTGGTGCGCACCGAGTCCAGGGCCACAGTGACCAGGTCGGCGCGGGCACCCGGCGCGATCGTGCCGGCGTCGGACCAGCCGAGCGCGGCGTGCCCGCCGATCGTGGCCGCACGCACCAGCGCCGCCGCCGGGAACAGCCCGCGATGTCCGGTCCGCAGCCGCTCGTGCAGTTCCATCCCGCGGGCCTCCTCGAACAGGTCGATCACCGCGTGCGAGTCGGAGCCGAGGCACAGCGGGCTGCCGGCGTCGGCGAGCGCGGCGGCCGGCCCCAGCCCGTCGGCGAGGTCGCGTTCGGTGGTGGGGCACAGGCACACGGCGGTGCCGGAGTCGCCGAGCGCGGCCCGGTCGGCGTCGGTCAGGTGGGTGGCGTGTACCGCAGTGGTGGTCGGGCCGAGCACGCCGGCGTCGGCCAGCACCGCGGTCGGGGTCCGTCCATAGTGGACGAGGGACGCCTTGTTCTCGGCCGGCTGCTCGGACACGTGCACGTGCACCGGCTTACCCGCGGCCCACTCCATGACCACCGGCAGCTCGGCGTCCGGCACCGCCCGCACGCTGTGGACGGCCGCACCGATCAGTGCCCCCGGCCCGGCGGGCCGCACCGCGGAGACCCGTTCCGCCCAGCCGGCCGCCGACCCGTCGCCGAACCGGCGCTGCGGGCCCCGCAACGGCTGACCGTCCACAGTGGACGTCAGGTAGCACGTGTCGAGCAGCGTGATCCGGATACCGGCCTCGGCGGCCGCCGACATCAGCGCGGCGCCCATGGCGTTCGGGTCGTCGTACGGCGTCCCGCCGGGGCCGTGGTGCAGGTAGTGGAACTCGCCCACGCACGTCACCCCGGCCAGTGCCATCTCCGCGTAGACCGCGCGCGCCAGCGCGAAGTACGTGTCGGGGTCCAGCGAATCGGCGACGCCGTACATCGCGTCCCGCCATGTCCAGAACGAACCGGATTCGTGACCCGGCTCGACGCGCCCGCGCAGCGCGCGGTGGAACGCGTGCGAGTGCGCGTTCGCCAGGCCGGGCAGGGTCAGCCCGTAGAGCCGGATCCCGTCGGGTGCCGCGTCGAGCGTCACCTCGGTGAACCGGCCGCCGTCGACGGTCAGCCACACGTCGGCCCGGACCTGGCCGTCGATCCAGGCGAACTCGCACCAGTAGCGCTGACTCACGGGTATGCGAGTTCCGCGAGGACGTCGGCGAGCGCCCGGACGCCGGCCGCGCAGTCCGCGTCGGACGCCCACTCGGCGGGCGCGTGTGACACCCCGGTGGGGTTGCGCACGAACAGCATCGCGGTGGGCACGTGCGCGGCCAGCACCCCGGCGTCGTGGCCGGCACCGGTCGGCAGCACGGGCGCGTCGCCGAGCAGGGCGGCGAGCCGGTCGCGCAGGCCGCCGTCGAAGTCGACCACCGGCGACAGCGATTCGGCCGTCCACTCGACGCTCGTGCCGTCGCGGGCCGCACGCTCCGCGACGCGCCGCACCACGGCGTCGACCAGAGCGTCCACTATGGACTGGTCCGGTGCCCGGGCGTCGAGCCAGGCCGTCACGGACGCGGCGATCGCGTTGGTGGCGCCCGGTTTCACCGCGACCCGCCCCACGGTGGCCAGTGCGTCGGCGAGCCGCGCCTCCTTGTTCGCCGCGAGCACCAGGTAGGCGAACGTGAGCATCGGGTCATGGCGGTCGGCCATCGCGGTGGTGCCGGCGTGGTTGCCCTCGCCGGTGAGCGTGAAGCGCCACCGGCCGTGCGGCCAGATCGCGCTGGCGACGCCCACCGGCCGGTCGAGGTCGGCGAGCGCGCGCCCCTGCTCGACGTGCAGTTCCACGAAGGTGCCGATCCGCGCCAAGCGGGACGGGTCGGCGCCCAGGTTGTCGGAGGACGCGCCGGCGGCCTCCATCGCTTCGGCCAACGAGACGCCGTCGCGGTCGCGCAGCCGCCGGGCCTTGGCCGGATCGAGCGCGCCGGTGAGGAGCCGGGAACCGAGGCAGGGGACGCCGAACCGGCCGCCCTCCTCCTCGGTGAACACGGCGACGGCGATCGGGCGAAGCGGCTCGCCGTGCCCGCGCTCGCGCAGCAGGTCGATCGCGAGCAGGCCGCTCACCACGCCGAGCGGTCCGTCGTACCCGCCGCCGTGCGGGACCGAGTCGAGGTGGCTGCCGGTCACCACGGCGTCGCCGGCGTCCGACGAACCCCACCAGGCCCACAGGTTTCCGTTGCCGTCGGTCTCCACGTCGAGGTCGCGGTCGAGCGCCTCCTCGACGAACCACTCGCGCGTGGCGAGGTCGGCCCGCGACCACGAGTAGCGCACGTAACCGCCGGTGCCCGGCTCACGCCCGATGGGTTCCAGCGACCGCCACAGGGCCGAAAACCGGTCAGGCGTCACGACTCTCCTCCATGGGAACCCGCACACCGTGGTCGTGGGCCACGTCGGAGGCCAGGTCGTACCCGGCGTCGACGTGCCGGATCACGCCCATCTCCGGGTCGTTCGTGAGCACCCGCTCGATCTTCTGCGCCGCGAGCGGCGTGCCGTCGGCGACCGTCACCTGCCCGGCGTGGATCGACCGGCCGATGCCCACCCCACCGCCGTGGTGGATCGACACCCACGAGGCGCCGGACGCCGTGTTCACCAGGGCGTTCAGCAACGGCCAGTCGGCGATCGCGTCGGATCCGTCGCGCATGCTCTCAGTTTCCCGGTACGGCGACGCCACCGAGCCGCAATCGAGGTGATCGCGTCCGATCACGATCGGCGCCTGCACCGCGCCGCTGGCAACGAGTTCGTTGAACGCCAACCCCGCCTTGTCGCGCTCGCCGTGCCCGAGCCAGCAGATGCGCGCCGGCAACCCCTGGAACGCGACGCGTTCACCGGCCATCCGGATCCACCGGGCCAGCGGCTCGTTGTCGCCGAACAGGTCGAGCACCGCGCGGTCGGTGGCCGCGATGTCGGCCGGATCGCCGCTCAGCGCCACCCACCGGAACGGGCCCTTGCCCTCGCAGAACAGCGGCCGGATGTACGCCGGCACGAACCCGGGGAACGCGAACGCGCGCTCGTAGCCGCCGAGCTTCGCCTCGCCGCGGATGGAGTTGCCGTAGTCGAAAACCTCGGCACCCGCGTCCAGGAAACCGACCATCGCCTCGACGTGGCGCGCCATCGCGACGCGGGCCCGGTCGGTGAACTCCTCGGGCTTCTTCGCGGCGTAGTCGGGCGCGTCGGCCGGGTCGATGCCGTCGGGGACGTACGACAGCGGGTCGTGCGCGCTCGTCTGGTCGGTGACGATGTCGGCCGGCACCCCGCGCGCCAGCAGGTCGGGCAGCACGGTGGCGGCGTTGCCGACCACGCCCACCGACAGCGCCCGCCGTTCGCGCTTCGCTTCGAGGACGAGGTGCAGCGCCTCGTCCAGGCTTTCCGCCACCCTGTCGAGGTACCGGGTGTCGACTCGCCGTTGCAGGCGCGCCGGGTCGACGTCGATGATCAGGCACACGCCGCCGTTCATCGTCACCGCCAGCGGCTGCGCGCCGCCCATGCCGCCGCACCCGGCCGTGATCGTGAGCGTGCCGGCGAGGCTGCCGCCGAAGCGCTTCTCGGCCACCGCGGCGAACGTCTCGTAGGTGCCCTGGAGGATGCCCTGGGTGCCGATGTAGATCCACGAGCCGGCGGTCATCTGCCCGTACATGGTGAGGCCGAGCGCTTCGAGGCGGCGGAACTCCGGCCAGGTGGCCCAGTCGCCGACCAGGTTGGAGTTGGCGATCAGCACCCGCGGCGCCCACTCGTGCGTGCGCATCACCCCGACCGGCCGGCCCGACGCGACCAGCATCGTCTCGTCGTCCCGGAGCGTTTCGAGCGTTCGGATGAGCGCGTGGAACGACGGCCAGTCGCGGGCCGCCTTACCCGTTCCGCCGTAGACGACGAGGTCATCGGGGCGCTCGGCGACCTCGGGGTCGAGGTTGTTCCGCAGCATCCGCAGCGCGGCCTCCTGCGGCCAGCCTCGGGTGGTGAGCGTGCTGCCTCTCGGCGCGCGGATGATCGGCACGGCGGCTCCTCGAACGTCGTTGTTCTCCGTCCGACCGTAGTTGACGTCGGGACCCCTCCGCGCGGCCTCCCTGTGGCGTTATAGAGGGGCGAGGAGGTCGTGTGAGCCGTTACGAGGGGTTTGCCGAGTTTGTTCACGCGCGCAGCGGTGTGCTTGCCCGCGTGGCGTACCTGCTGACCGGCGACCACCAGCATGCCGAGGACCTGGTGCAGACCGCCCTGGCCAGGACGGCCGTGCACTGGCCCTCGGTGCGGGCGGGCGATCCCGTCGCCTACGTGCGGCGGGTGCTCTACCACGAGCACATCTCGCGGTGGCGCCGCCGCCGGCTGCGCGAGACGTTGTTCCCCCGGATGCCGGATGTGAGTCAGGCGGATCCCGCAGACGCCACCATCGACCAGATCGTGGTGCGCCGCGCCCTGGCTCGGCTGTCCCGCCGCCAACGCGCGGTGCTCGTCCTGCGCTACTTCGAGGACATGACCGAGGCCGAGACCGCCGAGCTGCTCGGGATCGGGGTGGGCACGGTGAAGAGCCACACCCGCGACGCGCTGGCGCGGCTACGTCAGGTCGAACCGGATCTGGTGGCGTTGTACGACCGTTCGGCCCGTCCGGCCGTGAGAGGGGTTGCCCGGTGAACGAGACGATCGTTCGGACGGCGCTGCATCAGGCGGCCGAAGGCATCGAGCCGTTTCCGGTGCTCGACGCGGCGATGCGGCAGGCGCGGCGGCGCCGGTTCGGGCGGCTGGTGGCGGTTCCCGCCGCGGTCGCCCTTCTCGCCGCGGTCGCCGTCGCCGGCTGGACAGGGGTGTCCCGGGAGCGGGCAGAGCGGCCGGCGGGGCCCACGCAGCCCCTGCCCGGGTTGCCCGTCCGCCTGCACGATCCCCGAACCGGCGTACCGACGGTGCACGACCAGCCACCGGGTGCCATGGCGGTCGCCTACACCGGTACGAACTTTGGCGCCTTGGCAGAGAGCCTCTACGTGGTCCTGTCCGGGCCGGCCGGGTATCGCGTGACCGACCGTTGGCCGAGCGACGAGGTGCACGTGGGCGAGGAGGTACTGCTGTCACCGGCCGGCGACCGGCTCGCGTCGCACGAGTCGGCGGACGGAACGACTGCCGTGCTCGATCTGCGTACCGGCCGGCAGCGGCTCCTGCGCCGGCCCTGGGGCGGCGACATGGAGCCGTTGGCGTGGGCACCCGACAACCGGACGATGGCGGTCGTGGTGAGTCCCAAAAACCGCGGCGGCTGGTCCGATATCTGGAACGAACTCGGCCTGTTCGACACCGAGACCGGTACGTACCGGCGCATCGGCCGGCCGGGCGGCAAATATTCGCCGGGGTTCGCGGTCGCGTTCAGCCGGGACGGGCAGCGGCTGGCGTACCAGTCCGATGACCGGATAGACGTCGTCGACCTCAACGGGTCTGCGGTGGCCGACTTCCTGGTGTCGCCGAACAGCCGGCTCGCCGGCAAGGGCGCCTTCACCCCCGACGGAGCGGCCATCGCGGTCAGCGTCACGGAGGGCTGCTGCACCCACCGCTTCGCGTTCCATGACATCGCCACCGGCGTCGAGCAACCCGAGCGGCGCTCCGTCGCGGTTCCCGACACCGGTGCGCTGCGGCTGCTGGGCTGGTCGCCGCGGGGGGAGGCGGTGGCCGTCGCCTTCCGGCACGACCCGGGAGCGGAGCCGGCCTCGGATGCCGGCCGCACGTGGTTCGAGGTGGTTCGTCGGGTCGAGGTGGTGACCGTCGGCTCCGGAGCCGTCATCATCAACGCGTCGTCCAATGTGCAAGCGGTGGACCTGGCCGACCAGGCGATTGCCACCGGGCAGATGGTGACCGCACCGCCGAAGCCGACCGGTTTCGATCCGCCGTTCCCGTTGGCCTTCGAGGATCTCCCGGTTGTCGCGATCCTGCTGCTGCCCGTGAGCGTCCCGGTCGTTGCGGTCATTTCCCTGGTGTGGCTGGTTCGGTGGCGGCGTCGTGCCCGCAGACGGGCGTAGCGGTGGTCATCCAACAGCGCGGAGCGGCGGCAGCACCTCCTTCGCGAGGTGTTCGATCCGGTCGGCCCGGTCGGGTCCGGCGGCCACCTTGAAGTTCAGCGTGGTGAAGCCCTGGCCGATGAGGTCCGGGAGCATGTTGCCGGCGACGTCGTCGAGGTCCACGTTCAGGGCGGTGGTGATGGTGGACGGGTCGCGCCCGGCCCGCTCGGCCGCGTCGAGAACGGCGCGGCGCATCAGCGGCAGCCGCTCCGCCGGCGCGTACCCGAGCGACGGGATCCACCCGTCGGCGATCCGGCCGGTCAGTTCCAGGGCGCGGGGGCCGAACGTGCCGAACCAGATGGGGATGTGGCGCGCCGGCTTCGGTTCGAGGTCGGCGTCCTCCGTGCGGTACAGCGTCCCCTCGAAACTGAACGACGGCCGCGACCACAGCCCCCGGATGACCTCGACCGCCTCGCGGAGGCCGGCGACCTTCTCGGCCGGCGCGGGGACGCGCAGGCCGAACTGGCGGAATTCGCTGTCGGAGGCGCCGCCGCCGAGGCCGAGGATCAGCCGGCCGCCGGACAGCCGGTCGAGCGTCTCGGCCATCTTGGCGACCATCGCCGGCGGCCGGTAGGGGACGCCGAGCACCCGCGTGGCGATCCCGATGCGGCCGGTGCCGGCGGCGACGAACGCCAGCATCGTCCAGGTTTCGTAGGACGGATCGGTGCCGGCCGGGTGGTCGGACGCCGAGACGAAGTCGAAGCCGAGGTCCTCGGCCGTGCGGGCCAGCGCCACCGGCCCCTCGGGGGTCAGGCCGGCGGGCAGGTCGAGGCCGAACGAGATAGGTGACATGTCATCTAAGTTAGGTGGCGCATTGGTGACGTGTCAACTAAATTGATCGGGTGACCCGCTGGCTGACCCCCACCGAAGACCGCGCCTGGCGCGGCTACCGCCGCATGCGCGGCCTGCTCGACCTGCGGCTCGCCCGCGATCTGGCCGGTGACAGCGGCCTGTCCGAACCCGACTACGACGTGCTGTCGACGCTGGGCGAGACCGCGGGCAACCGGATGCGGCTGACCGAACTGGCCGCGCACATGCTCTGGTCGAACAGCCGGCTCTCGCACCACATCGCGCGGATGGAGCAACGCGGCCTGGTGTCGAAGGACCCGTGCGCCGACGACGGCCGCGGTTCGCTGGTGACGCTGACGCCGGCCGGCCTGGCCGCCATCGGTGCGGCCGCGCCCCGGCACGTCGCCTCGGTGCGCGAACACTTCATCGACCTGCTGAGCGAGGACGACCTGGCCACCCTCGCCGCCATCACCGAACGCGTGGTGGCGAAGCTCCGGGCGCCCTAGGCCGACTTCTCGGTGGCGCCCAGCCGCGGGAACGGCGCGAGCGAGAACAGCACCTCCACCGGCACCTCGAAGTGCTGCGCGATGCGCAACGCCAGGTGCAGGCTCGGGCTGTACTCGCCGCGCTCCAGGTAGCCGACCGTCTGGTAGTGGACACCGAGCGCGTCGGCCAGTTGCCGGCGGGAGATGCCCCGCTCCGCGCGCAGCATCGCGATCCGGTTGTAGACCTGGTCGTTCATGCCGTCAGTAGCCCCGCGACATGATCCGCTGCTTGCTGGCCTGCATCGACGAGCCGGACTCGCGCCGCGCCATCCGTCGCAGCACCGCCGGTGCCACCAGCAGGCCCAGCACCGCCCAGACACCGATCACCCCGGCAGCCTCCCACAACCGCCACTCGCCACCGGGTTCGGCCGCCGCCGCCGCGTCGGGCAGCAGCGCCGCCCGCGTGCCGTGGCCCAGCCAGTACATCGGGAACACCTGCGCCACACCCTGCAGCCAGCCCGGCATGGCGGTGACCGGGTAGAAGATCCCGGAGATGCCCACCAGCCCGCCGAGGATGAGGAACGTGAGCCCGGTGCTCGACGCCGACGATTTGGTGCGCGCTCCGATGATCGCGCCCCACGGCAGCACGGACGCCAGCCCCAGCGGGATCAGCCAGGCGAGGGTGAGCCAGTCGGGCGAGAGCTCGTCGACGATGATCCGGCCGGCCACCAGCATGATCACCAGCGTGATCAACGCGGTGGCGGCGGTGTAGACGATCCGCGACACCAGGTACCCGACGATGCCGTTCGGGGTGGCCTTCGCCCGCAGCAGCGTGCCGTCCTCCCGGTCGTAGGCCAGCGCGCTGGACATGGCCAGGAACCCGCCGTACGCGATCATCATCCCGGCGAGGCTGGGCAGCGTGAGCGCGGCCAGGGGCAGCGTGGTGCCGTCGACCGTGGTGTTCCGCTGGAAGAACAGCACCAGTACCAGCACGGCGATCACCAGGATGTTGAACGCCCACTCCTGGAAGTCGGCCAGGCCGTGCCGCAGCTCGATGAAGCCACGGGAGAGGCCGGCCCGCAGCGCGGCCTTCACGCGGCTTCCTGTTCCCGCACCATCTTCATGTACGTGTCCTCCAGGCTCGCGCGGCGTACCTCCAGGTCGCCGATGCGGTCGCCGTGCTGGGCGAAGAGTTCCCGCACGAAGCGGGTGGCGTCGTCGGTGGGGTGCACGAACCGTTCACCGGCGCGCGTCCAGCGGACCTCGGCCCGCGTCGACACCTTCCGGGCCAGTTCGTCGGCGCTGCCGTCGGCCACGATGCGGCCGCCGGCCAGGATCATGATGCGGTCGGCCAGCTTCTCGGCCTCGTCGAGGTCGTGCGTGGTGAGCAGGACGGTGGTGCCGTTCATGTCGGAGAGCCGGTGGACGAGGTCGTGGAAGTCGCGGCGCGCCTGCGGGTCGAGGCCCGCCGTCGGTTCGTCGAGGAAGAGCAGTTCGGGACGACCGACGATGCCGATCGCGACGTCGACCCGGCGCCGCTGCCCGCCCGACAGCGTGCCGATCTTCCGATCCTTCAGGTCGGTGAGGCCGACGGTCGCGATCAGCTCGTCGACGTCGTACGGCTCCGCGAACGGGACGTAGTAGCGGGCCAGGTGGCT
Source organism: Virgisporangium aurantiacum (assembly GCF_016863635.1). Lineage (GTDB taxonomy): Bacteria > Actinomycetota > Actinomycetes > Mycobacteriales > Micromonosporaceae > Virgisporangium > Virgisporangium aurantiacum. Next base: position 362,998 of record NZ_BOPG01000033.1, read on the forward strand.
CAGCAACTGGCCGACCCGCCAGCGCCGGTGGTCGCGCCACGACTGGAGCACGATCCCGAGGCCGGCGCGCCAGCGCTCGTCACCCCGGGCCGGATCGACCCCGGTCACCGTGACCGAACCCGCGGACCGCAACCGGAAGCCCTCCAGGATCTCGATCGTGGTGGTCTTGCCGGCGCCGTTGGGCCCGAGCAGCGTGACCACCTCGCCCTTGGCCACCGTGAAGTCGACTCCCGCCAGGACGTCGACCTCCCCGTAGCGCATCCGCAGATCGCGCACCTCGATCACGCTCATGCTCACTTTTGTAGCACACCTACTATAAAATGCAAGAGACCTCTGAGGATGCGAGACTGATCTCTGTGAGCAAGCCGGTCTCGGCGTGGGCGCCGCTGAAGGTGGCCGCGTTCCGCAGCCTGTGGATCGCCCTGCTCGCGAGCAACATCGGCACCTGGATGCAACTGGTCGGCGCCCAGTGGTTGCTGATCGACGAGCCGAACGCGTCGACGCTCGTCGCCGTGGTACAGACGTCGCTGATGCTGCCCGCGCTGCTGCTGGCGCTGCCGGCCGGCGCGGTCGCCGACTCGTTCGACCGCCGCCAACTGCTCATCGTGGTGCAGGCGTACCTGCTGCTCGTCGCCGTCCTCATGACGGTGCTCACCGCGGCCGGCCAGATGCCGCCGGCGCTGCTGCTGACGCTCACGTTCGGCCTCGGCGTCGGGCAGGCGCTCACGCTGCCGGCGTGGCAGGCGCTGGTGCCCGAACTGGTCCCGCGCGACACGCTGCCGGCCGCCTCGGCGCTCGGCGGGATCAGCGTCAACGCCGCCCGCGCGATCGGCCCGGCCATCGCCGGCCTGCTGATCTCGCACGTCGGCGTCGCCGCCGTCTTCGGCTTCAATGCCGCGTCCTGCCTGATCTTCGCCCTGGTCCTGGCCCTGTGGCGCCCCGACCGCAAGCGGCGCGACCAGGCCCCGGAGCGCTTCACCTCGGCCCTGCGCGCCGGCGACCGGTACGCCCGCCACTCGCCGGTGGTGCGGCGGATCCTGCTGCGGGCGGCGCTGTTCCTGATTCCCGGCACCACCCTGTGGGCGCTGCTGCCGCTGGTCGCCGCCCGCCGCCTCGGCATGGGCTCCAGCGGCTACGGCCTGCTGCTCGCCGCGCTCGGCATCGGCGCGATCGGCGGCGCGCTGGTCACCTCGTGGGCGCGGTCGAAGTGGCGCGGCAACTTCCTGCTGATGATCTCGACGATGGGGTACGCGGCCTGCCTGGTGGTCGTGGGGCTGGTGCAGAACCCGGTGGTGGTGCTGATCGCGCTGCTGCCGGCCGGCGCGATCTGGACCGCGGTGCTGTCGAGCATCAACGCCGAGATCCAGATGTTCCTGCCGAGCTGGGTGCGGGCCCGCGGCATCGCCGTCTACCAGGTGGTGTTCGCCGGCAGCCAGGCGCTCGGCGCGCTGGCGTGGGGCGTGGTCGCCGACATCCTCGACCTGCCGGCGACGCACCTGATCGCCGCCGGGCTCATGGTGGCGGGCGGGCTCACGGTCCGCCTCTGGCCGTTGCGGGACGTGCGTGGGCTCGGCCGCGAACCCGCGATCTTCTGGCAGGAGCCGGAACTGGTGGTGGAGCCCGCCCCGCACGACGGGCCGATCCTGGTGACCGCCAAGTACCTGGTGCTGCCGGAGAACCAGGAGCCGTTCCAGGAGGCCATGGACAACGTCCGGCTGGCCCGCCTGCGTACGGGTGCCACGAGGTGGGGCCTGTTCCGGTCGGGCGAGGAGAACGACACGTTCGTCGAGGTGTACCTGGTACCCACGTGGGACGTGCACCTGCGCCAGCACCACGGCCGCCTGACCGAGAACGACCGCGTCAACGAGGAACGCGCCCACTCGTACGTCGAAGGCGACGCCGAGGTCACCCACCTCCTCCCGACCGACGCGGAGTAGTTCAGGCGGTCTCCTGGATCAGTTTCCACGTCGCGTCGATGTGGTCGGTCCGTGTCGAGGGGGCGCCCACCGCCAATCGGAGCACGTATTGGCCGCGCACCTTCGTATGGGTGAGCAGGCAGCGGCCGGTCTCGTTGATCCGGCGCAGCAGCGTCTCGTTGGCCGCGTCGTCCTCGCCCCGGAGGCGGAAGCAGACCAGGCCGAACGGGTGGGGTGCCACCACCTCGAAGCGGTCGTCGGCGCGTACCGCGGCCGCGAACCGCTGGGCCAGCGCCACGCCGTCGCGGATGTGGGCCCGGATGCCCTCGACGCCGTACCAGCGCAGCACGAACCACAGCTTCAGCGCCCGGAACCGCCGTCCCAGCGGCACCTGCCAGTCGCGGTAGTCGACGACGGTGCCGGACTCGCTCGCGGCGTTGCGCAGGAACTCCGGCAGCACCGACAGGGCGCGGGTGAGGTCGGCCGGATCGGCGACCCAGAGCGCGTCGCAGTCGAAGCCGGTGAGGAGCCACTTGTGCGGGTCGAAGCAGTAGGAGTCGGCCAGGTCGAGGCCGTCGTTGATCCAGCGGAACTCGGGGCAGGCGGCCGCCGCACCGGCGTAGGCCGCGTCGACGTGCAGCCAGACGCCGAACTCCCGGCAGATCGCGCCGATCGCGGGCAGCGGGTCGACGGCGGTGGTCGACGTCGTGCCGATCGTGGCCACGACCAGCGCCGGCACCACCCCGGCCGCCCGGTCGGCCTCGATCGCGGCGCGCAACGCTTCCGGACGCATCGCGAGAGACGACGGGTCGACCTCGATCGAGCGCACCGCCTTGTCGCCGAGGCCGGCGACCCGGGCCGCCTTCTCGATCGACGAGTGCCCCTGCGAGGAGGTGTAGACGGCGAAGGAACCCCGAACCCCGTCGGTGCGCCAGGCCCCGCCGCTCGCGCGATGGAGCGCGGCCAGCGTCGCGATGAACGTGGCCGACGACGCCGAGTCCTGGATGACGCCCTTGCCGCCGCGGAAGCGCTCGGGCAACCCGAGCAGGTCGGCCAGCCAGTCGAGCATCACGGTCTCGACCTCGGTGCACGCCGGCCCGGTCGCCCACATCATGCCCTGCGTGCCGAGGCCGGCGCCGATCAGATCGCCGAGTACCGACGGCCCCGACGTGTTCGCCGGGAAGTAGGCGAAGTGCGCGGGGTGCTGCCAGTGCGTGGTGCCCGGCACCACGACGTCGTCGAGGTCGGTGAAAATGCCTTCGAGCCGGTCGCCCTTGTCGGGCGGGGCGCCGGGTAGTTCCGCGGCAACGTCTCCGGGACGCACGGAGCCGGCGACGGGCAGCTCGGGCAGGCGCTCCCAGTAGCGGGCGACCCACTCGACGGCGGCATGGCCCAGTTCACGGAACTCGTCGGGCGTCATGTGCGTGCTCACGAACCGACGATAGTGGGGCCGGTGAGAGTCGAACTCACACTGTCACGGACCTAAACCGTGTGCCTCCTGCCGTTGGGCTACGGCCCCGTCCGGAAAACCTTACGTCACGCGCGTGATCTCGACCGAGACGCCCAGGTGGCTCGACGGCGGCCCGTGGTAGACGCCCTTCAGCGGCGCCACGTCGTCGTAGTCGCGGCCCCGCGCCACCACCACGTGACGGGGACCGACGGGCACGCCGTTCGTCGGGTCGTAGCCGACCCAGTCGCCGCACCACCACTCGACCCAGGCGTGGCTCTGGCCCTCGACGGTCTGGCCGACCTCGGCCTCGCGCGCCGGGTGCAGGTAGCCCGACACGTACCGGGCCGGAATGCCGCGCTGGCGCAGCAGGGCGACGGTCAACTGGGCGATGTCCTGGCAGACGCCCTTCCGCTGCGTCCACGCCTCCTGCGCGGAGGTCTGCACGCCGGTCGAGCCCGGCACGTACTCGACCTCGGCGCGCACGAACTCGGCGATCGCCGGCGCCACCTCGGACGGCAGGCCCGCGAAGGCCGGAAGGACCGACGGATCGACCGTCGTGCGCGGGGTCGCGGCGAGCAGTTCGGCGAAACGGTCGGCTTCGGAAGAAAGAACGGGCCAGTCGACCGGTGGGACCGGCGCCGGCGTGTCGGTCTCGACCAGGCTCGACGCCACCACCTTCAGCTCGCCGTGCGACCGTTGCAGGTCGAACGCGGTCACCAGCGTGCCCCAGTAGTCGTAGTACCGGTACGTCGAGGCGGCCGGGTGCACCTCGACCTGGCTGAACAGCGTCACCTGCCAGGGCAGGGTCATCGGCGTCACCCGGGCCTCGTTGTACGACGCGTGGGCCTGCCCCTCGTACGTGAACCCGGTGACGTGCCGGATCCGCAAGCGCCAGGACATCAGAAGACCTCCTCGTGCGCCCACGACACCGGCGCGGACTCCGGGAAGTACCGGTCGGTGACGGCCGCCGACGCCGCGGCGCACGCGTCCTTCAACCGCCCCAGATGGCTCGGCAGGTCGGCCAGCAACCGGTCCGACTCGGTGTACTCCAGCCGGGTGCGGACCTGGCCGATCGGCCGCCGCGCCGCGTCGGTCACACCGGCCCGCTCGATCGCCGGGTCGAGTTCGAGCAGGCACTGCTCGGCGGTGGTCAGCGCGTGCAGGGCCGACCGCGGGAACAGCCGGTCGTGCAGCAGGAACTCCACCACCCGCTCGGCGTGCACGGTGCCGCCGTGCGTGCGCAGGAACGACTCGTCGGCGCCGCACGCCCGCAGCACCGTGCGCCACGCCGGGTGGTCGGGCCGCGCCTCGACCTGGATCGACAGCATCCGGGCGGTCATGTCGACCCGCTCCAGCGAACGGCCCAGGACGAGGAACCGCCAGCCGTCGTCGCGGCTCATCGTCGACTCGGCGAGCCCGGCCAGCACCGCGGCCCGCTCGCGCACGAACGCCAGGTACACCGCCGGGCCCAGCCGGTCGGCGGCGAGGCGCCGGGCCGGCAGCGAGTGCCAGGTGACGTTCAGGCACTCCCACATCTCGCTGGAGATGGTCTCCCGGGCGCCGCGCGCGTTGTCGCGCGCCGCCGCGAGCGCGCCGGCGATCGCGGACGGGTTGGCGCCGTCGAACGCGAGCACGTCGAGCACCGCCGCGGCGGTCATCCGGACGTCGCCCGGGGCCGGCGCGCCGAGGATCGACAGCATCGCCCGGCCGCCGCGGTCCTCGTCGGACCACGGGTCCTCCAGCAGGCGGGCGAGCCAGGCGTCGAGGATGCGGGCGGTGTCGTCGGCGCGTTCGACGTACCGGCCGATCCAGAACAGGGACTCGGCGATCCGGCTCAACATGCTCAGCGGGTCCCCTCTACTGCTGTTGCTGTTGCGCGGCGATCGCCGCGCCGGCCGGACCCACGTCGCGGAAGTCGGGCGCCGGGGCCACGGCCGGCACCGTTTCCACGAAAGCCGGAACCACCGCGGGCGCCACCGGTTCCGGTGCGAGCACCCACGTGTCCTTGGAGCCGCCGCCCTGGCTGGAGTTGACGACCAGCGCGCCCTCCGGGAGCGCGACCCGGGTGAGGCCGCCGGGCAGCAGCCAGACGTCGTCGCCGTCGTTGACCGCGAACGGCCGCAGGTCGATGTGCCGCGGCGCGACCCGGTCGCCGACGAGCGTCGGCGAGGTCGACAGCAGCACGGGCCGCTGCGCGATCCAGCCCCGCGGGTCCATTTCGACCGCGGCGCGAAGCGTGGCCAGGGTCTGCGAATCGGCCTTCGGGCCGATGACGATGCCCTTGCCGCCGGAGCCCTCCACCGGTTTCAGCACCAGTTCGTCGAGGCGGTCCAGGACGTCGTGCAGCACCTCGGGATCGTCGAGCCGGTACGTCTCGACGTTGTCGATCAGCGGCTCTTCGTGCAGGTAGTAGCGGATCAGGTCGGGGACGTAGGTGTAGATGAGCTTGTCGTCGGCGACGCCGTTGCCGATCGCGTTGGCCAGCGTCACGTTCCCCGCCCGCGCCGCGTTGACGATGCCCGGCGCGCCGATCACCGAGTCGGGCCGGAAGTGCAGCGGATCGATGAACTCGTCGTCGACCCGGCGGTAGACCACGTGCACCGGCTGCTCGCCCTGCGTGGTGCGCATGAACACCTTGTTGCCGTGGCAGCGCAGGTCGCGCCCCTCCACGAGTTCGACGCCCATCAGCCGGGCCAGCAACGCGTGCTCGAAGTACGCCGCGTTGTAGATGCCCGGCGTGAGCACCACCACGCACGGATCGGTGACGCCGTCGGGCGCCGCCCTGCGCAGCGCCGCCAGCAGCCGCGCGGGGTAGTCGTCGACCGGGTACACCGGCGCCTCGGTGAACAGCACCGGCATCGTCTGCGCCATCGCCCGCCGGTTCTCGATGACGTAGCTGACGCCCGACGGGATGCGCAGGTTGTCTTCGAGCACCCGGAACCGGCCCAGCTCGTCACGCACCAGGTCGACGCCGCTGACCTGCACCCGCACGCCGTTCGGCGGGTTGATCCCGTACGCCTCGCGCCGGTAGTGCGCGGAGGTGTAGATGACCTTTTTCGGAACCAGGCCGTCCGTCAGGACCTGGGCCGTCCCGTAGAGGTCCGCGAGAAAGGCCTCCAACGCCTTGACCCGCTGGCACACCGCGCGGGTGAGCAGGTCCCACTCGTGGGCATCGATGATCCGGGGGATCAGGTCGAGCGGGAACGGCCGTTCCTCACCCGCGTACGCGAACGTGACGCCCCGGTCGGTGAACACGCGGGCCAACTGGTCGGCGCGGTAGCGGAGATCGGACGTGGCGAGCGGCTGGATCGTGGCGAACACCGACTCGTACGGCGGCCGGGGCACCCCGGGCCGGGCGAACATCTCGTCCCACGCCGCGGACATCGGGTACGCGTCGAAGATGTCCGCCATGGCCGAAGCGTAATGAGGTTCTGTTACGAATCAAGGCCGAGGTCACGGCGCAGTTTCGCGACGTGGCCGGTGGCTTTCACGTTGTACATCGCCCGCTCGATCTTGCCGTCGGCGTCGATGACGAACGTGGACCTTTTCACGCCCACGACCGTCTTGCCGTAGAGCTTCTTCTCGCCGTAGGCGCCGTACTCCTTGAGGACAGCTTTGTCCGGATCCGACACCAGGGGGAACGTCAGTTGATCGCGCTCGCGGAACTTCGCCAGCTTCGCCGGCTTGTCGGGGGAGATGCCGACCACCTCGAAGCCCTGCGCGTGCAGCGACTGCAGCGAGTCGCGGAAGTCGCACGCCTGCGTGGTGCAGCCGGGCGTCATCGCGGCCGGGTACACGTACAGGATCACCCGCTTGCCGCGCAGGTCACCGAGGCTGAGCTGCTCCTCGGTGTCGGTGGTGAGGGTGAAGTCGGGCGCGGCGTCCCCGGGCTCAAGCGTCATGCCGGCAATCTACTCGCTGCCCAGGTGCGAATAGGGTGGTGTGGTGACACTCAAGGTCGATGCGGTGACCTTCGCCTACCCCGACGGGCGGGAAGCGCTGCGGGGCATCAACCTCTCGCTGGCGGCCGGCGAACGGGTCGCCCTGCTCGGGCCGAACGGCGCCGGCAAGACCACGCTCGTTCTCCACCTCAACGGCGTGCTGCACGGCGGCGCCGGCACGGTGACCGTCGACGGGCAGCGGGTCGATCCGCGCAACCGGTCCGGGCTCGCCGAGATCCGGCGGCGGGTCGGCATCGTCTTCCAGGACCCCGACGACCAGCTGTTCCTGCCGACGGTCGAGGAGGATGTCGCGTTCGGTCCGTCGAACCTCGGCCTCCGCGGCGATGCCCTGGCCGCGCGGGTCACCGAGGCACTGGACGCGGTGGGCATGGCCGGGCACCGCGAGCGCACCCCGCACCACCTGTCGTTCGGCCAGCGGCGGCGGGTGGCCGTCGCCACCGTGCTGGCGATGCACCCGTCGATCCTGGTGCTCGACGAGCCCAGCTCGAACCTCGACCCGGCCAGCCGCCGCGAACTCGCGACGATTCTGGAGTCGCTGCCGGTGACCATGCTGATGGTCACCCACGACCTGCCGTACGCCCTGCAGCTCTGCCCGCGCGCGGTGATCCTCGACGACGGCCGCGTGGTCGCCGACGGCCGCACGGAAGATCTTCTAGCGGACGCCGAGCTGCTCGCCCGGCACCGCCTGGAGCTCCCGTACGGCTTCGCGGTGCGTTAGGCCGCTGAAACGGCCGCGTTGATCGCGTCGGGGGTCGCGTCGACCTTCTTGCCGTTGACCAGCACCGTCGGCGTGCCGTTGACGCCGGCCTTCGTGGCCGCCTCGGTGACGCCGTCGACCCACGACGTGTGCTTCCCGTCCTTGACGCACTGACCGAAGGCGGTGGTGTCGATGCCGGCGGTTCCGGCCAGCTCGATCAGCTTGTTGTCGTCGAGGCCGGGCGAGTTCTCCGGCGGCTGGTTGGCGTAGAGCACCTTGGCGTACTCGACGAACTTGCCGGCGTCGGACGCGCAGCCGGACGCCGCGGCGGACCGGGTCGAGTAGTTCGTGGTGGAGAACCGGTCGAGGAACGCCAGCGGGTGGTACACCACCGTCGCCGCGTTCGAGCTCACCAGCGTGTCGAGCGTCGTGGCGGCACCGTCCTCGAACTCCTTGCAGTGCGGGCACATGAAGTCGAGGTACACGTCGACGGTCACCGGGCCGGTGCCCACCTTGACGCCGGCGGCGTCGGCGCTGGCCGGCGGGGGAGCGGTCGACGGCTCGGGCCGCTGCTCCTGGTAGACGTACCAGCCCGCGACGCCGGCGATCAGGAGCAGGGCGAGCGCCACCGCGCCGACCGCGAACGCCCGCTGGCGCATCTTCTCCCGTTGCCGCTGGCGGGCGACGACGGACCGCGGCCGCTTACCGGCTTTCTTCGCCGGCGTGCTCCCGGGCGTCTTCGCCGGCTTCTTCTTCGTCGCCATCGTCTTCTTCTTCCATCGCGAACAGATTGTCGACCGCGAGCCGGCTGGTCGGTCGCCACACCAGGTAGACCGCGACGGCGAGCAGGGCCACGTCGCGCGCGATCTCCCAGAAGTAGGTGGGTGACCGGCCGGCCGCGAGCTCGCCGCCGCCGCCGAAGCAGCCGCAGTCGATGCGCAGCCCGCGGGCCCAGGCCGACGCGATGCCGCCGATGAACACCATCAGCAGCGTCGAGCTCGCGACCGCCGCGATCCGGGTGGCGAACCCGGCCACCAGGAGCACCCCGATCGTGATCTCGACGAACGGCAGCGCCGCGCCCACCACCTTGGAGACCTCGTAGGGCAGCAGGTCGTACGCGTGCACCGCCCGCACCGACCCCTGGAGGTCGCTCACCTTGGTGGCACCGGCGACCAGCCACACCCCGGCCAGCAGCAACCGCGCCGCCGACCGAATCCACAAGCTCACAAAGGCTTGGTCGTAACGGACGCCGGTTCGGTTCCCGCCTGGGTGTTCTCACAGAGTTCCGGCGCGCTGCCCAGCGCGTCCACGAGCTCTGCCCTGGCCCGGGCGACGCGCGACCGGATGGTGCCGACCGGGACGCCCTCGACGGCGGCCGCCTCGACGTAGGAGAGGCCGGCGACCTGGGTGAGCACGAACGCGGCCCGGCGCAGCGGGTCGAGCCGCCGGAGCAGGTCGAGCGCGTCGACCAGGCCGGTGTCGTCGGGGCCGGGGTCCGCGGGGGCGGCGAGGAGTCGGTCGCCGAGCCGCCGCCGGCGCACGGTGGCGCGGAGGTGGTCGGCGCACGTGCGGCGGGCGATCGACAGCAGCCAGGTGCGCACCCCGGCCCGGCCCTCGAACGTGGGCAGCGCCTTCAGCGCCCGCAGGAACGTCTCCTGGGTGAGGTCGTCGGCGGCGTCGCGGTCGACCAGCGCGGCGGCGAGCCGCCACACCTCGGCCTGGGTGGCCCGCACGAACGCGCCCTGTGCGATCGGATCGCCCGTCGCGGCAGCGACGGCGACGGCCTCGAGGTCGTCGCGCTGGGCAGGGATCACGCACCGAGCGTACGACGCCCGGGGTGGGAACTTTCCGTCCGGTCTGGTCGACTTGGTTTCCATGACGTGCTCGCAGGTCCGCCTCGCGCTCTCCGCCCGCCTCGACGGTGAGGACCCCGGCTTCGACCCGGACGACCACCTCCGTGGGTGCGCCGGCTGCCGGCAGTGGCTGGCGCAGGCCGAAGCGCTGGGCCTGATGCTGCGGGTGCCGACGCGGGCGACGCCCGACGTCACCGAGGCGGTGCTGGCCCGGCTCGCCGCCGAGAAGTCGGCCGCCCGGTCGGCCGCCGCGGCGAAGGCGGCGCGCTGGACCGACGCGCTGCGCCTCGGCCTCGGCGGGATCGCCGCCGTGCAGTTGCTGCTGGCGTTGCCGGGCGTGCTGGGGCTGGAGGGGTCGCACGCGCACCACGAGGTGGCCGCGGTGGCCGTCGCGTTCCTGCTGGCCGCGTTCCGCCCGGCGCTGGCGAAGCCGTACGCGCCGGTGGCCGTCGTGCTGGCCGGGTGCCTGGTGCTCTCCGCGGTCCTGGACCTGTCACAGGGGGTGACCACCGTCGGTCACGAGGCGGGTCACCTGATGACGGTCATTCCGGCCGCTATGCTCGTTGCGCTGGCGTACCGGCCCGGCACCCCGCCTCCCATGCAGCCGGCGCACGGCCGGCGGGAGGAAGTGGCGGTGCGGTGATCGGGCGCGGTTCGCGCAAGTTCAGCCTGGCGGTACTCGTCGGGATCGCGTTTGTCCTGCTGGCGTCGTCGCCCGCGGCCGCGCACGCGGCGCTGAGCAGCACCGACCCGCCGCCGAACGCGATCCTCGCGAGCCCACCCGGCGCGATCACGCTCACGTTCACCGAGGGCGTCCGGGCCGTCTCCCAGCGGATCAAGGTGATCGGGCCAGATCGATCGGTGGTGAGTTCGGGCAACCCCACCACCACCGGCTCGAAGTTGACGATCCCGGTCCGCACCGACGCCGGCAAGGGCACCTACCTGGTGACGTACCGGGTGATCTCGGCCGACAGCCACCCGATCGGCGGGAGTTTCGTCTACCACGTCGGCGCGCCGTCGGCCGATCCGCCGCAGGAGGGGCAGGCCGCGATCACCAAGGTCGACCCGGTGGTCGCCTGGACGCTCGGCGCCGCCCGGTACCTCGGCTACGTCGGCCTGGTGCTGCTGATCGGCCCGATGCTGTTCCTGGCCCGGCTGTGGCCGGCCCGGCTGTCGCGCCGGGTGCCGGCGCAGCTGGTCGCCACCGGGCTCGGGCTGCTGGCGTTCAGCACGGTCGCGGAGATGTACCTGCAAGGGCCGTACACGGCGGGCACCGGCCTGTTCGGCGCCGACGCCGACGCGGTCCTGAACGCGCTGGGCGGCTCGTACGGGACCACGCACACGGTGCGCCTCGGCGTCCTGGCGGCGATCGCGGTGCTGCTGCGGCCGTTCGTGCGACCGCAGGGACCGTCGACCGTCGACCTGGCGGTGGTGTCGTTCTTCGCGGTGGTCGGGCTCGGCACGTGGCCGCTCAGCGGGCACGCGGGCGTGTCGCCGGCGCCGGCCGTGTCGCTGGTCGCCGACGCGGCGCACCTGGCGTCGATGGGCGTGTGGCTGGGCGGGCTGGTGATGCTCGTCGGGGTCCTGTTACGTCACGCCAACGCCCGGGAACTGAACGCGATCCTGCCGGTGTGGTCGAACTGGGCGATGATGGCCGTCATCGTGCTCTCGCTCACCGGCGTCGCGCAGGCGATCATCGAGGTCGAGTCGTTCGGGCCGCTGTTCGACACCCGGTACGGGCGGTTGGTGCTGGTGAAGGCCGGGCTGCTGGCCGTGGTGCTGCTGGTGGCGTGGTACTCGCGGCGGCTGGTCCTGGCGCCGGCGCCGAAGGCGCTGGTCGGTGTCGGCGGTGGCCCGGCCGAAGATCCCGAAGATCTTGATGAGGACCTCGATGAGGACGGGGAGCCGCCCGCCGATCCGCCGGTGCGCTCGCTGCGCCGGTCGATCCTGGCCGAGCTGGCGATCACGGGCGTGGTGCTCGCCGTCGCGGCCGCCCTGGTGCAGACGCCGCCGGCGCGCAGCGTCGCCGACGCGCCCCCGGAGCCCTACGCGGTGACCCTGACGACCGACCTGTTCCGGGTGCGGATGGAGCTCGACCCGGCCCGGGAGGGCGGCAACTCGCTGCACCTGTACGCGTACAACCCCGCCGGCGAACCGCAGGCCGTGGTCGAGTGGACGGTCACCGCGACCCCCGCCGACGGCAGCATCGACGCGCTCGACGTGCCGCTGCTGCCCGTCACCGCCGATCACGCGGTGGGCGAGCCGACGTTCCCGACGCCGGGTGAGTGGGACATCAAGATCACGATCCGGCTGTCGGAGACCGACCAGGCGACGGTGAGCCAGCGGGTGAAGATCAGCGAATGACCGCTGTATCGACCCGGCGGCCCCGCACGGGGGGAACGAGGCCGCCGGGTCACCGGGGGGTAACCACGCCACGGGGGAAGTGGCGGCGGGGCCACCGGACCAGAGTCAGCGGTAACCCGACGTTTCGACTGTAGGACTGTCCCCTGGTGGGCCGTAAGCACCCGATCGGGCGATCACCCGAGGTGGGGTGACGCGCCGGTGCCGGCCATCGCGGGCTCGTCCACGGGTCTCGGGGGGACGGCCGGGGTCGCCCGTTCGGCGAATGCCGGCACGGCCCGGCCGCGCACCGGCAGGGCGACGATGAGCACGGCCGCCAGCAGCACGTACCAGTTCTCGATCAGGAACCCGGGCAGCCCGTGGGCGAACAGGCGCTTGCTGAGCCCGAGTTCGAACAGCGAGATGACGCTCACCGTCACGCTCGCCCAGCACAGGCCGGCCAGCACGAACAGCCCCGGGCGCCGGGCCGCGGCTCTGCCGTCTCCGCCGGCCACATCCACCAGCACCAGCAGTGCCGGCACGAACCAGAACAGGTGGTGCGGCCAGGTGATCGGGCTGGCCAGGCCGCCCACGAACCCGGTGACGGTCAGGCCCACCACCTCGTCGCCCGCGAGCGCCGCCCGCCGGGCCCGCCAGAGCCCGTACCCGGCCGTGACCACCACCAGGCACACCCACACCAGCCGACCGGGCTCGGCCGGATCGCTGAGGCGGGCCAGCATGCCCAGGATCGACTGGTTCGCGACGCGGTCGGTGTGGCCGACCCGGCCGGTTTCCCAGAGCGCGGCGGTCCAGAAGTGCCACGAGTCGGTCCACGCGACGGCGGCGGCCAGCAGGGTGGCGCCGGCGGCGGTGGCCGTCGCCGTGAGCGCGGCCCGCCACCGGCGGGTGATCAGCAGGTAGACGATGAAGATCGCGGGCGTCAGCTTGATCGCGGCCGCGATGCCGATGCCGATCCCGGCGAGCCGCGGCCAGCGCGGCGCCACGATGAGCAGGTCGGTGAGCACCAGCAACACGAGCAACATGTTGATCTGGCCGAAGTTCACCGTCTCGCGGATCGGTTCGAGCGTGCTCACCAGCGGCACCGCCAGCAGCGTCGCGAACCACAGCGGCACGTGGTGCCGGCGCGCGATGGGCCGCACCAGCCAGATCGTGGTGACGATCACGGCCGCGGCCGAACCGGCCCAGAACAGGAAGACGCTCGCCCGGAAGCCGATGACGCCCAGCGGCGCCAGGACCAGTGCCGCGAACGGGGGATAGGTGAACCCCAGGCGGCCCTGGATAGGGTCGTCGTGGGCGAACGAGTACAGCGGATGACCGTCGTGCCACCACCGCATCGCGTTGACGTAGATTCGCAGATCCAGGAAGTGGTGCCGGTTGCCGTACCAGACCTGTGCCGCCACCACGGCGGCCGTAACCACGATCAGCAGCAGCAACCTGCGCCGGAGCGCCCGGCGCGGGACGGTGGTGCTTGTCATGCGGCGCTGTTCCTGTTCCATGGTTGAGCTAGCGGCAACCTTAACCAAACGTTGCCCGTTGTGTGGGAGAGGTATGCGGTACGCGTCGCACGCGATGCGTTCGTCACACTAGGCTGATGGCGTGAGTGATCTTCTGGTCTGGATCGATTGCGAGATGACCGGTCTCGATCTGCGGCGTGATGCCCTCATCGAGGTGGCGGTGGTGATCACCGGTGCCGATCTGGTGCCGCTCGACGCGGGGCTCGACATCGTCGTCAAGGTGCCCGACCAGGTGCTCGACGGCATGGTCGACGTGGTGCGCGACATGCACGACAAGTCCGGGCTCACGGCCGCGGTGCGCACCGCCACCACCACCCTGGAGCAGGCCGAGGAGCAGGTGCTCGAGTACGTGAAGAAGCACGTGCCCGAGCCGCGCACGGCGCCGCTGTGCGGCAACTCCATCGCCACCGACCGGGGTTTCATCGCCCGCGACATGCCCCGCCTCGACGCCCATCTGCACTATCGGATGATCGACGTGTCGTCGGTGAAGGAGCTGTGCCGCCGCTGGTACCCGCGGGCGTACTTCGGCCAGCCCGCCAAGGGTCTCGCGCACCGCGCGCTGGTCGACATCCTGGAGAGCATCCGCGAGTTGGAGTACTACCGGCGGGCGATCTTCGTCCCGCCGCCGGGGCCCGACGTGGAGTCCGGGAAGGCGATCGCGGCCGCGCTGCTGGCCGAGGAACGCCAGGCGTAATCCCACTCGACGGCGGGCCTCCCCATGCCGCTATCATTGGTCGTCGCTCGCCGTACGGCGAGCGCGCGGTGGCTGTAGCTCAGCTGGTAGAGCACCGGGTTGTGGTCCCGGGGGCCGCGGGTTCAAGTCCCGTCAGCCACCCCAGCAGAAAGGCCCCCTCCGAACCGGAGGGGGCCTTTCGCGTGCCCTATCAGGCGAGCGGGAACATCCCGAGGCGGCCGTGGTACTCGCGGCCGAGCTGTTCGGTGTCCGAGCCGACGATGAGGCCGGCCGGCGTGGCCAGCATCGCCCGCACGCCGACGCCGCGCAGGCGGGTCGGGTCCCACGGGGTGGCCAGGCCGGTCACCGGGTCGACGGCGGCGATGCCCTTGCGCGACACGGCGCCCTTGCCGGCGCTCTCCTTGCCGTACGGGTTGTTCATCCACCGCTGGTGGCCGCCGACGTACACGGCCGGCCCCGTCACCGAGACGGTGTACAGCGAGTCGCCGCCGGTGTGGTTCACCCAGGCGGGTTGCTGCCCGGCGGCGCCGGCGGTCGGGAACCGGGCGACCGTGTCGCACATCCGCTTCGGACCCGAGGCCCGGCCGGTCGTCACGACGGCGAACCAGGAGCCGTCCGGGGCGAAGTCGACGCCGCGCAGGTAGGTCTCGAAGCCGGCCCGGCAGGGGCCGGTGTAGGCGTCGGTGTTCCAGGGCGCCAGCGCGCCGGTCGTCAGGTCGAACATCGCGATCTGGCTGCGGCGCTGCCCGCCGGCCTGCTGGATGGCGCCGATCGCCACCAGGCGGGTGCCGTTCGGGCTGATCGCGAAGTCCTCGACCCGGGCGCGGGTGAGTCCGGGTGCGGCGATCTTCGCGTCGAACGCGGGATCGGCGGCGCCGGTCGCGAGGTTCACCCGGGCGAGTGCCGTGCGGGGCAGCCCGCCGATCGCGCTGAACGAGCCGCCCGCGTACAGCCAGCCGCCGGAGACGACCAGTTCCCGGGCGTCGCCCCAGTTGAGCTGGCCGGTGAACGCCGCGTCCCGCGCGCCGGTGGCGATCGCGATGCGGGCCAGGCCGCGCTGCGCGGCGCCGTTGACCTTCTTGAACGCGCCGCCCGCGTAGACCGCGGCGCCGTCGGGGCTGCCGGCGACCGAGTACACCGCCCCGTCGGTGTCGGCCCGGAACGGCAGCACCGCGCCGGTGTACAGGTCGTAGGCGAACAGGTTGTGCCGGTCGTAGAACGTCTTGCCGGTCGAGTCGCTGACCTCGGAGAAGTCGCCGGCGGCCACGACGGTCCGGGGCCCGACCAGGGCGACGTCCCAGACCGTGCCGTCGAGCACGTGCGGCGTGAAGTCGACGGGGTTGGCGGAGACGGGCCGCGGGTGGGCAAGGTCCGCGGCCGCCGGCGCGGCCGCTGCCACGTTCATCGCGAGGACGGCCGCCAGACCGGCGGCGGCAGCGGCCAGGGCTTGTCCGGTGGATCTTTGCCGACCTGCGGCGGACTCAGACGACGCCCGGCGGCGTTGCGGCTTCGCCCCGATACAACACCGGTATCGGGACAAAGCCGCGCCTTGCCGGATCGCCGCCTGAGCCTCGCCTCGGCTCGACAAGATCCACCGGACAAGCCCTAGGGGACGACGACGCATGCGGTGAGCTCCTCTGGTGCGAATATACCTTTTGGTACGTTCGCACCAACGAAGAGAAGTTCGTCCTAGACGCGCCAATGTGGCGCGTTAATCACTCTTCGAGGGTGTTGACCATGAAGTGCGCCGCCCGCTCCAGGTACTCCCACAACTGCTGCTCCTGCTCGGCCGGCAACCCAAGGCTGTCGATGGCCCGGCGCATGTTGCGCAGCCACGCGTCCCGCTCGGCCGGCCCGACCCGGAACGGGGCGTGCCGCATCCGCAGCCTCGGGTGGCCGCGCTGGTCGGAGTACGTGGTCGGCCCGCCCCAGTACTGGATGAGGAACAGCCGGAACCGTTCGTTGGCCGGGCCCAGATCCTCCTCCGGGTACAGGGGCCGCAGTAGCGGGTCGGTGGCCACTCCCGCGTAGAACTCGTCGACGAGCTTGCGGAACGTCGGCTCACCACCGACGGCGTCGTAGAACGTGACCTCGGCCCGCGGCCGCCCGAGAGGAAGTGGATTACTCACCGATCCATCGTGCCACCCCCGCCGCCCACCCCCTCCGGACGCCTCGCGGAAGTCGATCTTGCAGTTGTGGTGCCACCTAAAGCCGACCGAATCAGGGCGATCCTGGCACCACAACTGCAAGATCGCCGCGGGTCAGCGGGCGGGGGGCGGCGGCGGACACGGCCCTACGGGCGTTGTTCGCCGTGTTCGGCGCGTTGTTGCTGGTGGGCGGCGTGCTGCTGGACGGCGCGGCGGTGGGCCAACTCGGCGCGGCTTTCGTGGTCCCACGCCGACTGGCTCGGTGCCGGCCAGGGCTCGTCGCCGAGGTCCGGGGGCTCGGCGAGCGGGTACCACTGCGGGTCGGTGCTGGCCGGCTCGCCGAGGAGACCCGCGGCGGCAGCGGCGCCCATCAGGTCGGAGCCCGGCGGGCCCAGCGGCTCGATCGGGTCCTCGCCGGTGTTCCACCCGGGCGGCCGGAGGCGGGTGGGCCGTGGCGGCTGGGTGCTGGCCTGGCCGGTGCCCTCGGCGGTGGTCCGGTCGCGGGCGGCTCCGGTGGAGTAGATCCGCCCGACCGGACGGGAGATGCGCCGACGGTTCTCACGGGCCGTCTCGGGCCCGTGCCGCAATGGAGCGCTCTCGGGATGGTCGGGCCGGGGCACCACGCGCGCACGGCCGATCGCGGGGCCGAGCCGGCTGCCGGCCGGGAGGCCCCAGATGTCGCGATCGGGCTCGGGCCGGTCGGACGGGGTGGTGGCCTCGTCGGACTCCGCCTGGGCCGCGTCGGAGGCGGCGTTCAGTTCCTTCGCCCGCGCGATCTCGGCGCCGATCTGCTCCGCGTTCGGCCAGGTGAGGACGGCGAGGGCGACCAGCGCCATGCCGAGCAGGCCCCACGCGCCCACCACCGTGTGCAGCGCGAACCGGTCGGCGAGCCAGCCGGTGACGAACACCCCGAGGCCCTGCAGCACCTGGATGCCGCTCTTCATGACGCCGAACGCCCGGGCCCGGTATGTGTTCGGGAGCGCCTGCACGAACAGCCCGTTGGTGGCGGGGATGACCGACGCCGTGGCGGCGCCGCACAGGAAACAGAGGATGAGCACGCCGAAGATCGGCAACCCGAACAGGGCGGGCGCCAGTGACGCGGGCACCGCGATCGCGAACAGGCGGGCCAGCCGCTGCCGGCGCTTCGGCCCGAGGATCCGGCCGACCACCAGCCCGCCGACGATGAACCCGATCGGGTTGGAGATCATGATCGCGCCCTGGATCCAGCCCCGGGCGGCCTGGTTGTCGCCGGCCAGGTCGGCGGCCCACGCGGCGGCCAGGCCCTCCGGCACCACGGCGAACAGCGCGGTGAGGAACACCAGGAACGCCACGCCGCGCAGCAGCGGGGCGGTGAACACGAGACGCAGCCCCTCGGCCGTCTCGCGGAGCAGGTGCGTGCGGTCCTTCTTGGCCAGGGCCGGCGGCCGGTGCTGCACCTGGAAGAGGATCAGCAAGGCCGAGGCGCCGAACGTGGCGGCATTCAGCAGCAGTGCGACCTGCGCGTTGACGGCGGCCAGGCCGGCGCCGCTCAGATACCCGGCCACCTGCGCGGCCTGGTGCGACGTGCTCTGCAGGGTCATGCCGACGACGTACCGGTCGCCGGTGAGGATCTTCGCCAGCAGCGCCGACCGGGCGGCGTCGAACGGCGGGTTACCGAGCGAGGTGAGGAACAGCAGCCCGATCATTGCCCAAACGGGCATGTCCGGTATGGCCACCAACGCGATGAGCACCATCCGGACCAGGTCGGCCGCGACCATCGTGTGCCGGTACGGCAGGCGCTCGGCCAGGGCGGCCAGGACCGGGCCGAACCCTAGCCACGGAACGTAACTGATCGCGAAAGTGGCGGCCGAGGCCGCCACCGATTCGGTCTGCTGGTAGACGAGGGCGGTGACGGCGGCCCGGGCCACATAGTCGCCGAACCAGGACAGCGCGCTGGCGAGATACAACGCGCGGTACTCGCCGCTGGCCAGAACCTCTCGGAAGGTCGCTGGGCGGTCGGCGAAGTCCTGGTCGGACACCGGCGGGCCTCGCTGTTCACTGTGTTACCGGTTGCGCTGGCCGAGGGTACGACAACCCATTGACCAAACGGCTCATCAACGCACCTAACCGAACGGACCATATCTGAACGCACGGTCAGTGCGCGACCCCGGGCAGCAGAGTGATCATCGTCAGAGTGGAAAATCCGACAAAGTTGCCCCTTCTTCGTGATCAGGCCCCGGGGTTCGGGTCGATGTGCCTCTGGATCGCGGAGGAGATCGCGGTCTGAACCGCGTTCGGGTTCGCCGGTGGCGCGGCGGCCGGTGCGGGTGCGGCCGGTGCGGGCTGATCGGTGGGCTCGGACCCGTCGGTGGTCGGTTGGACGTGCACCCCGGCGCTCGTGATCCGCTCGGCGAGCCCGGCCGCGGCCAGCGCCTCCGTGAGCCGGCGCCGGAGCTCGCGGCCGGCCCGCCACTGCGCCTCGGCCGGCGTCTTGACGGTGGTGCGCACGACCGCGCCCTCGGTGGTGACCTCCTCGACGCCGACCACCTCCGGCGGCTCGATCACGTCGGCCCGCCACTCCTCCGACTCGGCCCAGTCGACGGCCGTGCGCCGCAGCACCTCGACCACCTCGTCGACCTCGCCGAAACCGACCGGGATGTCGACCATCACCAGCGCCCAGCCCTGGCTCTTGTTGGCCAGCTTCTGGATCTCGCCGTTGCGGATGTACCAGACCGTCCCGCTCGGGTCGCGCACGGTGGTGATCCGCAGGCCGACCGCCTCGACGTTGCCCTCGACCTCGCCGATGGCCACCAGGTCGCCCACGCCGTACTGGTCCTCGAACAGCATGAACAGCCCGGACAGGAAGTCGCGGACCAGGTTCTGCGCGCCGAACCCGATGGCCAGGCCGAGGATGCCGGCCCCGGCCAGTATCGGTGCCAGGTTCACGCCCAGCTCGTCCAGGACGAGCATGAACGCGACGCCGAACACCACCGCCGACGCGATGCTGCGGAGGATCGACCCGAGCGCCTCGGCCCGGGCCCCGCGCCGCTCCGAGACGCCGTTGGTGGGTGCCGTCGGCATTCGGGTGCGCAGCGGGCGCAGCGCGGCGATGCCGGGGCCGGGCGTGGCCGCCGACCGGGCCAGCCGGGAGATCAACCGGTGGACCAGGAACCGGATCACGACCGCGATCAGGATGATCAGCAGGATGCGTAGCGGCTTGATCAACAGGTAGTAGCTGCCGGACGCGAGCCAGTCCCAACCCGTCCAGTCGTAGATCCGTTCGCACAGGTCACGGGCGTCGGTGCAGTCCGCCGACGGTGACGGCTGCCGGGGGACCAGAACCAGGGCTGAGGACAACGTGCTCTTCACCTTCCGGTTGACGGGGATGGACCGGGTGACGAGGTGCAGGTCAACGGCCGGATGACGGGTTGGATTCGGCCGCAAATAGTACGTGCATTATCGCGATCCATCGGGGACGATTGGCGCACGGCCGCACGCGTTCCGCGAGCGTCCGTTACCCGAACGACCCCACCCTGGGAGACCGCAAGCACCAGTTCAGCTCGACCTAGGAGGACGGCGCGATGCCTGACATACGACGGCGCATGATCGCGAGCACGGCGTTGGTGCTCAATGCCACGTACGAGCCCTTGTGTGTCGTTTCTGTCAGACGAGCCACGATCCTGATCCTGTCGGCCAAAGCGGTCTGCGTCGCCGATGGCGAGGGCATTCTGCACAGCGCCCGGTCGAGCCTACCCACCCCGTCGGTCGTCCGGCTCACTCGGTACGTCCGGGTGCCCTACCGAACACACGTCGGCATGTCCCGCCGGGCGATCTTCGCCCGCGACGGCTGGCGCTGCGCCTACTGCCACGGTTCCGCCGAGACCATCGACCACGTGATGCCACGCAGCCGGGGTGGGCGGCACGCATGGGACAATGTGGTGGCCGCCTGCGCCCGGTGCAATCACACGAAGGGTGACAAGACGCCAGCCGAGATCGGCTGGCGTTTGCGTACGACACCCATGGCGCCGAAGGGGCTGGCGTGGCGGGTCCTCGGTCACCGCGCGCCCGACCCGCGCTGGGCCGACTGGCTCGACCTCCCCGACACCACGGTCGCGGCGTAGAAGTCGCGGCGTAGCGGCGGTCAGGTCACCCGCGAGCGCTCCGCCGGGAACGAGGAGTACGCCCGCGTCTCCATGATCCGCCGCAGCCGGGCGAAGCCCTCGTACACGTCCACGAACCGGGTGTACAGCGGCGCCAGCCCGATCCGCAGCCGGTCGGGCGTGCGGAAGTCGGGCACCACGGCCGCGGCCAGCAGCGCCTGCGTCACCTGCCAGGCCCGCGGGTGGTGCAGGGTCACGTGGGCGCCCCGGCGGGCCGGGTCGCGTGGCGTCGCCACCGCGAAGCCGTGTCCGGCCAGCCACGCGTCGGTGAGGTCGAGCGCGAAGCCGGTGAGGGCCGCGCCCTTCGCCGCGATCGCCGCCATGCCGGCCTCGGCCGTGATGCGGGCGCCCTCCAGCGCGGCGTAGCCGCCCAGCACCGGCGGCGTGCCGACCACGAAGCGCTCGATCCCGTCGACCGGCTCGTACGAGGAACCCATCGCGAACTGGTCGCGCTGGCCGAACCAGCCCCAGATCGGCTGCCGCAGTTCCGCCTGCAGCCCGGCCCGCACGTACAGGAACGCCGGCGCGCCCGGCCCACCGTTGAGGTACTTGTACGTGCACCCCACCGCCAGGTCGGCGCCGGCCTCGCGCAGCGGCGTCGGCACCGAGCCGGCCGCGTGCGAGAGGTCCCACAGCGTCAGCGCGCCGGCGTCGTGGGCCCGCGCGGTGATCGCGCGGAGATCGGTCCGCGCTCCGGAGCGATAAGCGATATGTGACGCGCACAGCAGCGCGACGTCGTCGTCGAGCACACCGTCGAGGTCGGCCACGGTCAGCCCGTCGTCGATGCCGACCGGCACCACGCGCAGGTCCAGCCCGCGCGCCGCCGCGAGGCCCTGGAGCACGTACAGGTCGGTGGGGAAGTTGTCGCTCTCCACCACGATCGCCCGCCGGCCCGGCCGGGCGTCCAGCGCGGCGGCGGCGAGCTTGTACAGGTTGACGCTGGTGGAGTCGGCGAGCACCACCTCGCCCGGGTCGACGCCGAGCACGCCGGTGGCCAGCACGTCGCCGGCCTGCCGGGCCAGTTCGATCCAGCGGGACCAGCCGCGCACCAGCCCGGCGCCCCACTCCTCGTCGACCGCCGTGCGCAGCCGGTCGCGGGTGGCGTGCGGCAGTCGGCCGAGCGAGTTGCCGTCGAAGTAGACCGTCTCCTCGTCGGCATGCATGAACCGGTCGCGGAAACCGGCGATCGGGTCGTCGCGGTCGAGCTCGTGCGCGCGGGCAAGCGGATCATCCGGCATCAGGCAACGATAAGGGCGTGCCCGATCTCCACGACCTCACTGCGCTGGAACAGGCGGCCGCCATCCGTCGCGGCGACCTCGACCCGGCCGACCTCACCGCGCACTACCTGGCCCGCATCGAGGCGTTGAACGACCGCGTCGGCGCGTTCGCCAGGGTGTTCGACGCCCCGCCCCCGGCCGCGGCACCGCGCGACGGTCAGCTGGACGCCCTGGCCGGCGTGCCGACGGCGATCAAGGACCTCACGCCGCTCGCCGGGGTGCCCACCACGCTCGGGTCGGCCGCCTTCGCCGACTGGGTACCCGACGTCGACGGGCACGTCGTCACGGCCGTGCGGGAGGCCGGGATGCCCGTCCTCGGCAAGACGGCGACCTCCGAGTTCGGCGCCGCGCTCTACACCGAGACCGCGATCGGCCCGCCGGCCCGCAACCCGTGGCGGTTCACCGACACCGCGGGCGGCTCCAGCGGCGGCGCCGCCGCGGCGGTCGCGGCCGGCCTGCTCCCGGTGGCGCACGGCAGCGACGGCGGCGGCTCGCTGCGGATACCGGCGGCGCTGTGCGGGGTGGTCGGCTACAAGTCCAGCCGGGGTTCCGTCGCCTCTCTCGGCGACAAATCAGCCGCTTGCGGTGCCGCTGGGACCGGGCAACTTCGGCGCGTTCGGGCTGCCGGTGCAGGGCGGGATCGCGCGCACGGTGACGTGGCCGCCTTCACGGCCGTCCTCGCGAAGCCGCGCCGCGACGAGCACTACCCCTCGCCGGTGCCCGACCCCGCGACCCTCCTCGAAATCGAACGGCCCGGACCGCTGCGGATCGGCCGGTTCACCCGCCCGATGCTCACCGAGGCCGACGTCGACCCGGCCTGCGTCGCCGCCGTCGACACCGCGACGACCGTGCTCAGCGACCTCGGCCACGAGGTGGTCGACATCGAGCCGCCGTTCGACCCGGACGTCATGCCCCTGTTCGGGACGGTGTGGGCGGTGCTCGCGGCGCTGCCGCCACCCCGGGGCGGGTCCGAGGAGGCCTTCACGCCCCTGGTCCGCTGGCTGCGGGAGCGCGCGCACCGCGTCCGGCGATCTCGCTTCCGCTCGGCGCGACCGCCGACGGCCGGCCGGTCGGCGCGATGCTGGGTGGCCGTCCCGGGTCAGATCGGACACTTCTCGGGGTAGCCGCCGCGGTTGAACGGGAGCGGCCATGGTTGCATAACCACCCCGAGATATGGCGGGCCCGGCCACACAGCTAACGTGAGCTTGGCATTCTGTGGGTAGTTCGTTGTCGAGTGTCCTGGCGAGGCCTTGGGGGCATGGGGTTGTCCATCATCGAGACGCTGGTTGTCTTCGCCGGCATACCGCTGGCGGTCGTCGCTGTGATCTTCGGGCTGGTGTACGCCGGCAGCGCGCGATCCAACGACCGGCGCTACCGCCCCGGGCGGCCGTTCGATTTCCAGCCGGTCTGGTTCCTGTCGGCGCCGGAACAGCAGGTCGCCGCCGCCAACGGGCACGCGCCTACGGCGCCCGCGGTCAGCGGCGCCAACCGGCTGGCGCTGGCCAAGGCCGAGGAGAGCACCGCGGGCGGTCCCGTGGGCGACACGACCGGAGGCGCAAGTGACCGCTGGTGAAATGTCGAAGCAGAACGTGCCGCTGCCCGAGCAGCCCAGCGGGTTCGAGGGGCCGTTCACGACCCGCCAGTTGCTCCGCCTCGACGAGGCGATGCGGCTCGCCGACCGGTCCACCGGCCTGGTGTTCAGCATCTACGTCGGCGGGCTCGACGAGCCGTCCCGCGATCACGCGAAGAAGTTGCACGCCGAACTGGCCGACCCGGGCCGGTCGGTGCTGATCGCGGTGTCGCCGAACGACCGGGTGCTGGAGATCGTCACCGGCGCCACCGCGCGCAAGCGCCTGCCCGACCGCACCTGCAAGCTGGCCGCCCTGTCGATGGTCGCGAGCTTCGGCGGTGGAGACCTGGCCGGCGGCCTGGTGATCGGCCTGGCTCAGCTGGCCGAACACGCCGGCAAGTCGTAGCCCTGGCATGACATATCCCCCCGGCGGTCCCGGCCAGCAACCCTGGCCCGGCCAGCAGCCCGTCCAACAGCCCTGGCCGGCGCCCGGCCAGCCGCCCGCTCAACAGGCGTGGCCGGTGCCCGGCCAGCAGTCGTGGCCGGACCAGCAGCAGCAGTCCTGGCCGAGCCCGGCGCCGGGCGAGCAGTCGTGGCAGGTGCCGGGGGGCCAGCAGCCCTGGCAGAACCCGATGCCGGGCGGCGCCCAGACGGCCGGTTCGGCCATCGCCAGTCTCATCGCCGGCCTGGCGGCCATGTTCACCCTCTGCGCCGGCACGGGGCTGTCCGTCGTGGGCCTCGGCTTCGCGCTGGCGGCCCTCGTCGGTGGCGTGTTCGCCCTGGGCCTCGGCATCGCGGCGGTGATCACCGGGTCTATCGCCCGCCGGAAGATCCGGACGGGTGCGGCGACCGGCAACGGAATGGCGATCACCGGGCTGGTGCTGGGGATCCTCGCGATCGTGATCGTCCTGATCCTGGTCGCCGTGACGATCTTCCTGGTCGTCAAGTACGGCTGAACGCCGTGACCCCCGCCGGGGGCCACGGCGTCCTGAGCCGGTGCTACTGGCCGGCGGCGATGTCCTTCGCGCGGGCCCGCAGGGCACGGGAGATGCCGTCGCGTCCCTCGGCGATCAGCCGCCGCAGCGGAGCCGGCTCGCCGGGGTTGTCGGCCAGCCAGGCGTCGGTGCGGCGGACCGTGTCGTCGTTGACCTGCTGGCTCGGGTAGGCCATCAGCGCGAACTCCTGGGCCGGGTCGCCGTCGCGGCTGGCCCACACCTCGCCGATCACCGCGAAGAACTCGGCCGCGTACGGCGCGGTGAGCTCGGTCTGCGCGGAGTGCTGGAAGCCCTGCAGCATCGAGCGCTGCAGCCAGTTCGGCAGGGCGTGGTCGCTGACCAGCCGGCGCCAGGTCTCCGCCTTCGACGCGGCCGTCGGCGTCAACGATCGGGCCAGCGCCGCTTCCCGCTCGCCGGTGGCGGTGCGGTCGGTGTCGAGCTCGGCGTCGATCTCGTCGGGGCCGGCGGCGCCGAGCGCCACCAGCGACTGCAGGATCTCCCAGCGCAGGTCGGCCTCGACCCGCAGGCCGTCGGGCACGTCGACGCCGTCGAGCCAGCCGCGCAGCGTGGCGAGCTCGTTCGGGCCGCGGCCGGAGACCGCGAACGCGCGCGCCCAGGCGAGCTGGAACCCGCTGCCCGGCTCGGCCGCCATCAGCGCGGTGACCGCCGCGTCGGCGAGCTGCCGCCAGCCGATGGGCGCCCACTCCGGGTCGGCGTACATGACCAGTGCCGCCTGCGCCTGCCGCAGCGTCGCCGTCACGAGGTTGATGTCCTTCTCGGCGGGCAGGCCCGAGCACGCCAGCGTGACGTAGTCGCGGGCCGCCAGTTCGGCGTCGCGCGCCATGTCCCACGCCGCGTTCCAGCACAGGGCGCGGGCCAGCGAGTTGTCGAAGCCGCCGATGTGGCGCACCACGGTGGCCATCGAGCGCTCGTCGAGGCGGAGCTTGGCGTAGGTGAGGTCGTCGTCGTTGAGCAGCAGGACGTCAGCGGCCCGCCGGCCGGCGAGCTGCGCGATCTCGGTGCGGCCGCCCTCGATGTCGACCTCGATGCGCTCGCGGCGGACCAGCCGGTCGCCGTCGAGGTCGTACAGGCCGATGCCGATGCGGTGGGTGCGCAGCGTCGGGTACTCGGCCGGCGCCTCCTGCAATACGGTGACCGACCCGTACCGGCCGTCGCGGATCGCGATCTCCGGACGCAGCGTGTTGACCTGTGCCGTCTCCAGCCACTGGGCGGAGAACTTGCGCAGCTCGCGGCCGGAGGCCGCCTCCAGGGCGGAGAGCAGGTCGTCGAACGTCGCGTTGCCCCACGCGTGCTTGCCGAAGTACGCCCGCAGCCCGGCGAGGAACGGGTCGATGCCGACGTACGCGACGAGCTGCTTGATGACGCTGGCGCCCTTGGCGTAGGTGATGCCGTCGAAGTTGACCTCGACGGCGGCCACGTCGGGCGTCTCGGTGTAGACGGGGTGGGTGGAGCTCAGCTGGTCCTGCCGGTAGCCCCAGTTCTTGCGCACCGACAGGAACGTGGTCCACGCGTCGGTGAAGCGGGTGGCGCCGGTGTTGCACCAGTGGCTGGCCCACTCGGCGAACGACTCGTTCAGCCACAGGTCGTCCCACCAGCGCATGGTGACGAGGTCACCGAACCACATGTGGGCCATCTCGTGCAGGATCGTGTTGGCCCGCTGCTCGTACTCGAAGTCGGTGACCGGCGAGCGGAAGATGTAGTACTGCTCGGCGTGCACGATGCAGCCGAAGTTCTCCATCGCGCCGGCGTTGAACTCGGGCGAGTACACCTGGTCGTACTTCGACAGCGGGTACCGGATGCCGAAGTGCTCGTGGAAGAAGTCGAAGCCCTGCCGGGTGACCAGGAAGATGTCGTCGGCGTCGAGGTAGCGGGCCATCGAGCGGCGGCAGAAGACGCCGAGGTCGATGCCGTCGTGCGTCTCGCGGACCTCGTGGTACGGCCCGGCGCACAGCGCGGTGACGTACGTGCTCATCGTCACCGAACGCTCGAAGACGACCGTTTTGGCGGTGTCGTCGGTATCGGCCGACGCCACGGTCATGTTGGAGATCACGTTCCAGTGCTTCGGAACGACGGCCCGCCAGGTGAACTCGGCCTTCAGATCGGGCTGGTCGAAGCAGGCGTAGACGCGCTGCGCGTCGGCCGTCTCGAACTGGCTGTAGAGGTAGACCTCCTTGTCGACCGGGTCGAGCGAGCGGTGCAGACCCTGGCCGGTGCTGGAGTACAGGAAGTCGGCGTCGACCACGAGCACGTTCTCGGCAGCCAGCGCGGGCAGGTCCAGCCCGCCCTCGGCGCTCCAGGACGACGTGTCGACGGCGTCGCCGTTCAGCGTCGCCGACCGGATCGATTCGGCGGCCACCTCGATGAACGTCGTGACACCGGGTTCGCTGCAGGTGAACCGCACCTCGGTGGTCGACCGGAACACGCGGTCGCCGGGGTAGCCGGCGCCGTCGGTCAGATCGAGATTGATGTCATAGTGCGAAACGTCGAGCAGACGGGCCCGTTCGGCCGCCTCCGCCTGCTTGAGGTTGCGAACTCCCGCCACCTGGTTCTCCCCACACACTTGATCACCTGGGCGTCGTCGCCCAGGTTTACGAAGCAAGTGTTCCACGTTGGTCGTGGAACCGCTGAGCCGGTACTGATTACTCCATGACCTTTGCAGACATGTGGTTCGACCCGCGGTGCCCCTGGGCGTGGATCACGTCCCGGTGGCTCCTCGAAGTCGAGAAGGTGCGCGACGTCACCGTCCGCTTCCACGTGATGAGCCTCTCGGTGCTCAACGAGAACCGCGACGACATCCCGGAGAACTACCGGAAGTTCAACGCCAACGGGTGGGGTCCGGTACGGGTGTGCATCGCGGCCGAGCAGGCGCACGGCGCCGAGGTGCTGCGCGACCTCTACACCGCGCTCGGCACCCGCCGGCACATCGAGAAGCAGGACCTCGACGACGCCACCCTGCGCGACGCTTTGACGTCGGTGGGCCTGCCCGAAAGCTTGGCCGCGGCGGCCGACAGCACCGAGTACGACGAGGCGCTGCGGGCCAGCCACAACGCCGGCATGGAGCCGGTCGGCCTCGATGTCGGAACCCCGACAATCCACGTGCCGGGCTCGAACGGCGAGAACATCGCGTTCTTCGGGCCGGTGGTCACCCCCGCGCCGAAGGGCGAGGCCGCCGGGCGGCTGTGGGACGGATGCCTGCTGGTCGCGGGCACGCCGGGCTTCTACGAGATCAAGCGGACGCGGGACGCGCAACCGGACTTCAGCTGAGTCGCACCCGTTGTGCGAACGATCAGGCGGCAATCTTCGTAACTCAGGGTAGAAGTTTCCCGAGGAGGCGAAGTGTCCACGATCACTGTTCCCGTCCTGCCGCATGAGGACGACGTCGTCGAGAGTGCTCCGGCCGCCCTGTGGGCCGTCGAGACGCACGCGTGGACGGAGCTTCCCGACGACGTCATCGCGCTGGTCGCCACACCTTTGGTGGTGTGTGCGGAGTCACGCTGACGCGCTGGGTAACGTCCCGCGCATGACGGTTGCGCATCCCATCGCTCACGGATGGTTCTCCACCGGTGGTACCGGAGCCCAGAACTACGACGAGTTCGCGTCCGACGCCGAGATAACGGAGATCATCGCCGCCAACCCGGCGAGTGCGCTGGCGGTGGAGATGCCGCACCGGGTGCCCGGCAGTACCGGCCGGGCGTTCCGGGACTGCCTGCCCGAGGCGGTCGCCCGGTTCCAGGACGCCACCCGGCACGGCCGGTACGCACCGGCCGACGACGTGGTGGCCCTGTACCGGGTCAGTTCGCCCGACGGCACCGCCGCCGGCTACGGCCTGTGGTGCCTGATCGACACCGACCAGATCTCCACCAGCGCCGACGAGCCGGGCCTGGTCATCCGCAACGAAGACGTCTTCATCGAGAAGGTGCACGAGCGGGTGGCGCTGGTGACGGCGCTGGGCGCCATGCTGTCGCCCGTCCTCTTGCTTCAGACCACGCACGGCCCGGACCTGCACGAGGCGCTCGCGCGCGCGACGGCGGCCGCCGGCGCACCGGCGGTGACCGACCGCGACCAGGCCGGGCGCACCCACGAGATCTGGGGGCTCGGGCCCGGTGCGGTCCGGGACGAACTTCTCACGCTGGCCGGCAGCGGCGAACTCGTCGTCGCCGACGGCAACCACCGCAGCCTGGCCTCGCAGGAGGCTCATTTGAAGCGGTTCCTCGCCGTGGTGACGACGCCCGAGTCGGTGGCTATCCAGCCGTACAACCGCCTGGTGATCGACGTCGACGTGCCGTCGCTGGTCGCTGCGCTGCCCGGCGCGGTGCGGGTCGGCCCGGACGACACCGTGGCCAGCGGCACCGTCCACCTGTACACCCGCGAGGGGACGTGGGCCGTGTCGCTGCCGCGCGACCCGACCGTGCCGGTGGTGGCGAACCTCGACCACACGCTTGTGGAGCGGATCCTGTTCGGCGAGACGCTCGGCCTCGAACCCGGTGACAAGCGCATCACGTACGTCGGCGGCGACTACCCGTCGGCGTGGCTCCGCGCCGAGGTCGACGCCGAGCGGGCCGACCTCGCGGTGCTGATCGCGCCGGTCGGCGTCGACGAGTTCGTGGCCGTCAACCTGGCCCGCGACAAGATGCCGCGCAAGAGCACCTGGTTCACGCCGAAGGCTCGGGCGGGTCTGGTCGTGGCGGCGGTCGAGTCCTGACAGACTGCCTCCTATGCGCGTCTACCTGGGTTCCGATCACGCCGGCTACGAGCTGAAGGTGCATCTGGCCAGCTACCTGCCCACGCAGGGGTTCGAGGTGGTCGACGTCGGTCCGCACGCCTTCGACCCCGACGACGACTACCCGGTGTTCTGCTTCCACGTCGGCACCCGGGTGGTGGCCGACCCGGGCAGCCTGGGCGTCGTGATCGGCGGCTCCGGCAACGGCGAGCAGATCGCCGCGAACAAGATCGCCGGGGTGCGCGCCGCGCTCGCCTGGAACCCGGAGACCGCCCGCCTCTGCCGCGAACACAACGACGCGAACGTGGTGGGAATCGGCGCTCGCCAGCACCCCCTCGACGACGCGGCGAAAATCGTCGTCTCGTTCCTGGCGACGCCGTTCTCGGGCAACGTCCGCCACGCGCGGCGCATCGCCCAGGTCGCCGAGTACGAGCAGACCCACAAGCTGCCCGACCTCCCCGCGTAACGCTCAGTGGGTCCGGGGGAGGTCCTCCCTCGGAACCCAGCCCCGGCGGACGATCGGCAGTTCGGCCTCGGCCGTGGCAAGGTCGTCGTCCGTCGGGCGGGAGGCGTCCCGGGCGCGCATCGCGGCCACCACGTTGACCTGTGACGATCCGCCGCCGACCAGCCCGCGGAGGCCGCGTTCGCCGGCCGGGTCGTCGAAGCGGTGGTCGTGGTGGTGGTCGGCCGGTGCGGCCGGCGGGGGATCGGGGTCCTGAACGCCGGCCGTCAGGGCGAACGGGCCGCTGAGGTCGGCCAGGTCGGCGGGGCTCGGCCGGTGCTGCGGTGGGCCGGGGCGCGGACCTCGGCCGGAGTTGCCGTTCGGACGGGGCGGCCGCGGACGCCGGTCCACATCGGCTGAGCGGTCCTCGGCGACCGGGAGCTCCCGAGTGTCGTCGGCGGCATCAGGAACGGCGGCGGCATCCGGAACGGGCGGGGTGGTGTCGTGCTCGGCCTCCGGAAGCTCCGGGTCGGCCTCGGGCACCCGCGCCTGGACGGCGTCGAACGGGGTTCGGCCTGTGCGCCGGAGCCGCCTCCGGCGGCGTTCCCCACCCATGCCGGCACCCTATCCGAGCAGAGCGACGTCAGAAGACCTCTGTCGCCGACGGGGACCGCGGCGCGAGGAACGCGATGCTCGCCGGCACCAGCGTGCCCGGCACCAGCTCGCGCACCCGGCCGGCGGCGGCCAGCGCCGTCAACGCCGTTCCGCCCAGGTACGCGGCACCCAGGTCGGCCACGTCGCAGGCCAGGTCGGCGGGATCGCCGGTCGGTACGCACGTGACGGAGTCGCCGTCGGCGGTCAGGCGCCAGCGGCCGGCGTTCGCGGTCAGCAGCGGGTCGTCGACCTGGAGCACCACGTTCAGCGGCGTCGCGTACCGGCGGGCGGCCAGGGCGGCGGGGACGTCGGCGATCCGGACCCACAGGCTGTCGGCCACCCGGGCGCCCAACCGGCGGGGCTCGGTGACCATGTGCAGCAGTGGCTCGTCCATCGCCGCGCACCAGTAGACGACCGTGCGGGTCAGGTCGACGGAGAACAGGAACCGCCACAGCTCGGTGTACGCCTCCGGCGTCACCGCCACCAGTTCCCGCACGTTGACCTCGCCCTGCGGGCCGTTGTCCCACTCCTCCTTGGACCGCCAGATCGCGTAGCCCTCCAGCCCGGACGGGCCCTCGTACAGCAGGGCGTGGCGGGCCGTCGCGCCGTCGCGGTGCTCCGGTTTGTCGCGCAGAACGTAGTTCCACCAGGCCTCGGACCGGTCGGACCAGCCGACCCGCTCGGGCCGGACGTGCTCGTACAACGCC
This sequence comes from Virgisporangium aurantiacum, assembly GCF_016863635.1. Classification (GTDB taxonomy): domain Bacteria; phylum Actinomycetota; class Actinomycetes; order Mycobacteriales; family Micromonosporaceae; genus Virgisporangium; species Virgisporangium aurantiacum. Next base: position 394,117 of record NZ_BOPG01000033.1, read on the forward strand.
ATCAGGTCCTTGCGGGCGTCCTCCAGGGAGGCCTCCCGGAGCCGCCCGCCGGCCACGGCGAACCGGGGCAGCAACGCGAGCTCGCGGCGGTCGGCGCTGAACATCAGCCGCTGCGCCGCGTGGCCGTAGCCGAAGCGCTGGTAGATCGTCCCCTCGCTGGCCCACAGCAGGGCGATCGGCTCGCTGATGTCGCGCAGCTGCTGGTGCATCATCCGGGTGAGGTACCCGCGCCGGCGGTGGGTCGGGTGCACCCCGACGGCCGTGACGTGCGCGGCCGGCACGAGCGCACCGGGCACCGTGAGCACGCGCCCGAAGGAGCCGGTGTGCGCGACGAGCTGGTCACCGTCGGCGACCACGAGGCTGCGGTCGGCCTCGAACAGGGCCGCGTTGACCCCGTCGTCGGGCTCGTACGGCTCGCCGAAGGCGCGGGAGACCACCCGGTGGACGGCCTCGAACTCGTCGGGAAGAGCGGTGCGGAGCAGCGGCGTCGTCACCCTGCCTGTCTACGCGCCATGTGCGTCTGCCGCGACCCGGTTTCCACCAGTGGATAGGCTGGTGCGATGGACCTCGTGTGCGGACCGGCCAGCCCTCTGCCGGAAACGCACCAGCGCTACCGCCTGGTCGCCCACATCGGGTCGGGTGGCCAGGCCGAGGTGTACCGGGCGGTGCGCGTCACCGGCGGTGTCAGCAGCGCGCCGATGACCGTCAAGGTCTTCCGCGTCGACCCCCGCAGGCCCCTCGCCGACGAGCTGCGGTCGTGGGACAAGGGCGACGCCGTCCTCATGGACCTGAACAACCGCGGCGTCACCGGCATCTGTAGGCGATCCGACGGGTTCTACGGCCCGCCGCCGCACCGGCCGGGCGAGCGCCCGCACGGCGACGCGGTGCCGTACCAGGTCTACGAGTACCTGCACGGGCTCAACCTGCGCGAGTACGTGGCGGCGAAGGGCCAGTGGTCGGGGCCGCGGGTCAACGCGCTCACCGTGCTGCGCACGCTGGCCGGCGTGCTGCGTGAACTGCACTTCCCGCAGCTCGGCGGCGCCACCCCCGTGCTGCACATGGACATCAAGCCGTCCAACGTCATGGTGCTGCAGAGCAGCGGCGAGGTGCGGGTCATCGACTTCACCGGCGCCCGCTACTGGCGCGAGTCGGAGATCACCCAGGTCTCGTACACGCCGGAGGCGGGCGGGCCGGAGGCGTTCGGCGGTGCCCGCGCGGTGAGCCCCGCCTACGACGTGCACGGGTTCGGCGCGGTCGCGTACTTCCTGGTCACCGGCGCCTACCCGCGGGTCGAGTCGGCACCCGGCCCGTACGGCGAGTCGTCGGCGCCGCCGTGGTCGACGCTGCGGCGGCACCCGATGCTGGAGAAGACCACCCGCCTGCGCGACCACCTGCACGCACCGGTGGCCGACCGGCCGGGCGAGCGGCCCGACACCCGCGAGCTCATCACGTGGACCGAGAAGTTGGCCGACCTGGTGCGCGCTTACGGCGTCTCCGATACGGGTGTCGATTGGCATCAGCCCGGCGAGGCCCAGACCTCGCCGCGGCGCGAAGGCGCCGCGGCGTCCGCGCGGGTCACGGCCACGGCGGCGCTGTCGGCCACGCGGGTGGAGAATCTGAGACGCGATGAGCCCGCTCCGGTGAACCTCCAGCGCTCGGAGAGCAGCTCCCCCAACGGCGCCCATCCGAACAGCACGACGCCGATCCGCGGCCGGGCCTCGGTGCCGCCGCCGCGCCCACCGCGCGCCGACACCGGGGTGATCCCGGTCGATCCGACGCGTCCACCCGAGCCGCCTCCGCCGTCGCCGTGGGAGCGCGTCGGCGAAGACCCGCGCACGCTGAAGCTCGGCTGGGAGTACTCCGGCGTCGGCGGGGCGTTCGCGTTCGTGTGCTGGGGCATCTGGGCGGCGTCGAGCGGCGGCGACCTGGTGAGCCAGTTGATCGCGTTCATCGTGGTGCTGGTGGTGGCGGCGGGCGTGTTCGGGCTGTCGCGGCTGATCGGCCGGCTGGTGCTGGTGCAGCGGATGGGCCGCGTGCGACGCACGGCTCGCGGTGCGCACGCCGCGGCCGGTGTGTTCCTCGCCATCGCGGGCGTCGCGTATCTGAACCAGACTCCATGGGTGGTCGATCTGTTCACCTGGATAAAGGGTCTGTTCTGACGCTGTGGCTGAAAATGTGTTCGAGAACCTGCTGAACTTCCGTGACCTCGGTGGGCGGGTGACGGCCGACGGCGAGCGGATCCGCCCCGGCCTGCTCTTCCGCAGCGAATCCGTGGCCTACCTGTCCGCCGCCGACACGTCCCGCCTGGTCGACGATTTCGGCCTGGCCACGGTCGTCGATCTCCGCGGCGCGAAGGAGGTGACCCGCAACGGCCGCGGCCCGCTGGAGCACCAGCCCGTGCGGTACGTGTCGGTGCCGATCACCGACGTCACCCGCGGCCTCGACAACATCGCGACGTTCTACGTGGAGATGCTCACCCGGCGCGGCCCCGAGGTGGCCGGCCTGCTGCGGGCCCTCCTCGAACCGGGTGCGCTGCCGGCCGTGGTGCACTGCGAGGCGGGCTGCGACCGCACCGGCGTGGTGGCCGCGCTGATCCTGGGCCTGCTCGGCGTCCCCGACGGCGACATCGTCGCCGACTACGACCTCACCCAGGAGGCCTTCCCGGCGATGAACGCCCGCTGGAAGGACCTGTTCCTGGCCCGCGGGTACCCGGCGGAGCGGTTCGTCGAGGAGTCGTGGATCGAGCGGGAACGCGCGATGGAGTCGACCATCGAGGCGGTGCGCGAGCGCTGGGGCGGCTGGGCGGGCTGGGCCGAGGCGCACGGCCTCGACGCCGACGACCTGTCCCGGTTGCGCAAACTTCTGCTCGAAGCGTGACCGCCCCGTCGCGCGGCCGGGCGGTGGCCGCGCTGCTGGCGCTGACCCTGGGCTCGTTCGCGTTCGTCACCACCGAGAACCTGCCGATCGGCCTGCTCACGCTGATGGCCGACGACCTCGACCGGTCGCTGTCGTCGATCGGCTTCCTGGTCACCGGGTACGCAGCCGTCGTGGTGGTCGCCTCGGTGCCGCTGACCCGGATGACCCGCGGCGTGTCGCGACGGGGACTGCTCGCCGGCCTGCTGGCGCTGTTCAGCGCCGCGACGCTGGTGTCGGCCGTGGCACCGAACTACGGGACGCTGTTCGGCACCCGCCTGGTGACCGCGCTGTGCCAGGGGCTGTTCTGGTCGGTGGTGAACCCGACCGCGGCGGCGATGTTCCCGCGGGAGGTGCGCGGCCGGGCGCTGGCGGTGCTGAGCGCCGGCGGCACCCTCGGTCCGGTGCTCGGCGTTCCGGCCGGCACCTGGCTGGGCCAGCAGACCAACTGGCGGGCCGCGTTCTGGGCGATGACGGCGGTCGCGGTGATCACCTGCCTCGTGGTGATCGCGCTGGTGCCGGGTGACGCGGGGCTGTCGGCCGACGCGGCCCGCGGCGCCGATCCCGACCGGCGGCGGTTCTGGTTGGTGGTCGGTGCCACCGCGGTGGTCGTCACCGCGTACTTCACGACGTTCACCTACATCACCGCGTTCATGCTCGACGTGAGCGGGTGGTCGTCGGCGGCGCTCGGGCCGCTGCTGTTCGCGTCCGGGTCGGCCGGGCTGTTGGGCGTGTTCGCCGTGAGCGCGTTCATCGACCGGAAGCCGCAACTGACGCCCGTGCTGGCGGCGGCGGTGATCGCGGTCGCGCTGCTCGGCCTGGCGCTGGCCGGGCAGTCCCGGTGGGCGGCGGTGGGGTTCGCCGCGCTGGGCGGTGCGGGCCTGAGCGCGTTCGCGCCGGCGGTGGCGCACCGGATCATGCAGGTCGCACCGGGCGGCACCGACGTCGCCGGCGCGGTGCTGTCGAGCGGGTTCAACGTCGGCATCGCGGCCGGATCGTTCATCGGCGGCGCGCTCGTGGCGACGTCCGGCGTAAGGAGCGTGGCCCTCGCCGGCGGTCTCATCGCTCTTCTGGCTTTGTTGATCTTGTCCATCGAGCCGTTCCTTTTGGGCCGGTCAACCTCCTCTCCTTACCGGGTCGGCCGATCGGACGTGACCTTGTGATCCGTATCCTGGCGCTGTGAACGCGCCTGGTTACCGCCTCGGGATCGACTTCGGAACCTCGAACACGGTCGCGATGCTGGCCTGGCCCGACGGTCAGGTGCGTCCCCTGCTCTTCGACGGTTCGCCGGCGCTGCCCTCGGCCGTCTACGCCGACGCGAGTTCGGGCCTCCTGATCGGCCGCGACGCCGCGCACGCCGCCCGGGTGAGCCCGGAGCGCTACGAGCCGAACCCGAAGCGGCGCATCGACGAGCCCGCCGTGCTGCTCGGCGACGTCGAGGTCAGCACCGTCGACCTGATCGCCGCCGTGCTCGGCCGGGTCACGACCGAGGCGCGGCGGGTGGCCGGCGGCTCGGTCGGCGGCGGCCCGGTCGCCGCCACGATCACGTTCCCGGCGGCGTGGGCGCAGACGCGGCGCGGCATCCTGGTCGCGGCCGCCGAGCGGGCAGGACTGGGCCCGGTGACGCTGGTGCCCGAACCGGTGGCGGCGGCGAGCGTATTCGTGGGCCTCAACTCCCTTTCCGCCGGCGCCTTCGTGGTCTACGACCTGGGCGCCGGCACGTTCGACGCCACGGTGGTGCGGCGGACGCCGAACGGCGGCTTCGACGTCCTGGCCACCGAGGGCCTGCCCCAGAGCGGCGGCCTGGACATCGACGCGGCGATCGTCGGCTACCTGGGCGCCGTGTACTCGACCCGCGACCCGAACCTGTGGGCCCGCCTGCTGCGCCCCACCACCAGCGCCGAGCGGCGGGCCAACCGCCTGCTGTGGGAGGACGTACGGTCGGCGAAGGAGATGCTGTCGCGGTCCGCGTCCACCATGATCCACATCCCCATGGCCGACGAGGACGCCCCACTGGGCCGCGACCAGTTCGAGCAACTGGCCCGCCCCATCCTCGACGCGACCGTCACCGCCACGAGGGCCGCGATCGCGGCGGCCGGCCTTCCCGCCGGTGGCCTCGGCGGCGTGTTCCTGGTCGGCGGCGGCAGCCGGATCCCCCTGGTGGCGACGCTGCTCCACCAGGCGTTCGGCGTGGCGCCCACGGTGGTGGAGCAGCCGGAACTGGTGGTCGCCCAGGGCAGCCTTGGCGCGGCGGCCGCCACCCCACCACCGTCCGGCGGCCCGGCGTCGGCGCCCGTCTCCGGCGGGTTCCCGGCACCCGTGTCCGCGGCACCCGTCTCGGGGGGATTCGCCAACCCCGCGTCGCCGGTGTCGGGTGGCTTCGCCAACCCCGCGTCGCCGGTGTCGGGCGGATTCGCCAACCCCGCGTCGCCGGTGTCGGGCGGTTTCACCAACCCCGCGTCGCCGGTGTCGGGGACGGCCTCCGCCTCGATGCCGGTGTCCGGCGTTCCCGCCGCCGGCCCCTACCCGCCCGCTTTCGGCCCGGCCGGCCAGGTCTCGGCTCCGCCCGGATCGGTCTACGGCGCGGCATCGGTGTCGGCGCCGCCCGGGGCGGTATCCGGTCCGCCCGCGTCCGGTCCGCCCGGTCTTGCGTCCGGTCCGCCCGCGCCGGCGTCCGGTCCGCCGGCGTCCGGTCAGGCCGGCTTTGCGTCCGGTCCGGCTTCCGGTCCGCCCGGCTTTGGGTCCGGTCCGCCGGCGTCCGGTCCGCCGGGCCCCGGGTCCGGTCCGGCCGGTTTTGCGTCCGGTCCGCCCGGGGCGGTGTACGGCGGGGGACCGGCGCCCGGCCGTGCCTCCGTGCCCGCCGGCCATCCTGGCGCGGGGCATTCGGGCGCGGGGCATCCTGGCGCGGGCGGCGGTCGGCCGGCGGGGCGTTCGCCGAAGGTCGGGATTCTCGTGGCCGTCGCGGTCGTGGCGGCGCTGGTGCTCGGCATCGGCGGGTACGCGATCGCCCAGCTCACCAACGATGACGGCAAGAAGACGGCGCAGAACGGCGGCGACACCGGCGGTGGCGAAACCACCGACAGCGGCAGCGGCTCCGACAGCGGCTCCGACAGCGGCGGCACCAACAGTGGCGGCGGGGCCGAGCGGCCGGCATCGGCCGATTTCTACCACGACGACGCGGACTGGAGCACCACCGCCGAGGAGCACAACGACGATATCGGCAAGACAGTCGCCTACAAGTGTCCGGCCGGCGGGTCGCCGAACACGGTGTGGGGGTCGGAGCCGTTCACGTCGGACTCGTCGGTGTGCACGGCGGCCGTGCATGCGGGGTGGATCAGCCTGGCCGACGGTGGCTGGGTGAAACTCCAGATGCAGGCCGGTGTCGACTCCTACCAGGGTACGGAGCAGTACGGCATCAGCACCACCGACTACGGCCCGTTCCGGTGGGCCTTCTCGTTCACCGGCTGAACCGCGGCTCCGCGTCATCTGGCGCGTCATCGAGGGATCTCCTAGTCTCGATGAACGTGACGTGACGTGAACGGCAGGTGATGCCCCGTGACCACTCCGAACGTCAAGAAGCCCGGGATCTTCGCTGTCCGGGATGTGTCGTCCCTTCTCACCGAGACGCGCGAGGTGGGGCACGAGCTGAAACGCTCGGTCAGCGCGTTGCACCTCACCGCCATGGGCGTCGGCGCGATCATCGGCACCGGCATCTTCGTGGTGATCGGTGAGGGTGCGGGAATCGCCGGGCCGGCGGTGATCCTGGCGTTCGTGCTGGCGGCGGTGGCCTGCGTGTTCTCGGCCCTTTCGTACGCCGAACTGGCGTCGTCGATCCCGGTGTCGGGCAGCGCCTACACCTACGCGTACGCCACGCTGGGCGAGATCGTCGCCTGGATCATCGGCTGGGACCTCATCCTCGAGTACGGCGTCTCGGTAGCCGCGGTCGCGGTCGGCTGGGGCGGGAACTTCAACGTGTTCCTCGACGCGGCGTTCGGCGTCAAACTGCCCGACGCGATCTCCCAACCGCCTGAGGAAGGCGGGGTGTTCAACCTGCCCGCGGTGCTGGTGGTGCTGGCGATCACGGCGCTGCTGGTGCGGGGCGTGCGGGAGAGCGCCCGGGCCAACCTGGTCATGGTCGGGATCAAGCTGCTGGCGCTGGTGTTCTTCATCGTGATCGCGCTGACGTCGTTCAGCACGAAGAATTTCACGCCGTTCTTCTCCGAGGGGACGGGCAGCGTCACCACCGCGGCGGCGATCATCTTCTTCGCCTACATCGGGTTCGACGCGGTCTCCACCGGCAGCGAGGAGGCGATGAAGCCGCAGCGCGACCTGCCGCTCGCGATCATCGGCTCGCTGATCATCTGCACGGTCTTCTACGTGCTCACCGCCGTCGGCGCGATCGGGATCGCCACGCCCGCACAGCTCAAGGAGAGCGAGGCGCCGCTGGCCACCGCGCTCAACGACGGCGCGGGCATCAGCTGGGCGGCGTGGGTGCTGGCGTTCGGCGCGCTGGTCGCGATCACGAGCGTCATCCTCGTGATCATGTACGGCCAGACGCGCATCTTCTTCGCGATGTGCCGCGACGGCCTGATGCCGGAGAAGCTGGCCAAGGTGCACCCGCGATTCGGGACGCCCGCACTGCTCACGATCGGCCTCGGTGGCCTGATCGCGGTGCTGGCGGCGCTGGTTCCGCTGAGCGAGATCGTGCAACTGGTCAACATCGGCACGCTGTTCGCGTTCGTCCTCGTGAACATCGGCGTGATCATCCTGCGCCGCACCCGTCCCGACATGCCCCGGCCGTACCGGGTGCCGTGGTCGCCGGTGCTGCCGCTGCTCGGCATCGCGTTCGCCATCTACCTGATGACCGACCTGCCGCTCAGCACCTGGATCCGGTTCGTGGTGTGGCTGATCCTGGGCCTGCTCATCTACGTCCTCTACGGGTACCGCAACTCGCGACTCCGCAAGGAACATGCGCGGCCCGCGCCCGACGCGGACGCGGATCCGGCGTCATGACAGCCGCGACGGTCGGCCCGGTCGTCGTCGGATTCGACGCGAGCCCGGCGGGCGTCGACGCGGTGACGCTCGCGCAGGCGTACTGCCGCACGAGCGGCGCGCACCTCATCGTGGCCACCGTGCACCCGGCACCGGCCGCGATCAGCCCGGGCCGGGTCGACGCCGAGTGGATCGCCGACCGGCACCGGGCGGCCACCGAGGTGCTCGGCCGGGCGCGCGAACTGATCGGCGAGGACGCCGACTACCGGGTGGTGGCGTCGTCGTCGGCCGCGCACGGGTTGCACGACCTCGCCGAGGAGTCGGGCGCGGCGCTGATCGTGGTCGGATCGCACCGGCAGGGGCCCGAGGAGCGGCTGTTCGCGGGCAGCACCGCGGAGCGCCTGCTCTCCGGTAGCGCGTGCCCGGTCGCGGTGGCGCCGGTCGGGATGCGCGACCGGCCGATCACCGGCCTGTCGCGGATCGGGGTCGCCTACATCGAGGAACCGGAGGCGATCGCGGCCCTGACCGCGGCCGCGACGTTCGCCGAAACCGCGAACACCGCAGCCGCGCGCGCGGGACTGCGGCTGTACACGGTCGTCGCCGCCGAGGCCGAGGTGCTGCCGTTCGGCGTCGGCCGGGACGCCGAGCGGGCGTTCCTCACGGCGGCCCGCGATACCTACCGGTCGGCCCTCGACGCGGCCACGGCCCGATTGCCCGCCGGCCTGCCCGCCAGCGGTCACCTGCGGACCGGGGATGTCGTCGAGGTCCTCGCGGAGCTCGATGCCACCGAGATCGACCTGCTCTACTGCGGCTCGCGGGGGTACGGGCCGCTACGGCGGGTGCTGCTCGGTGGGGTGTCGTCGCGGCTCGTCCGCCGGGCGCGCAGCCCGGTGGTGGTCGTGCCGCGGTAGGTCGGTCAGACGGTGACGTCCAGGTGTTCGCTCTCGAGCACGGGGGCGGCGCGCTCGACCGCGTCGCCGCCCGAGGGCTCGACCTGCCGCTGCTCCTGCCGCTGCTCGACGTACCGCACGATGAAGCCCCACGGCGGCATGCCCTCGGGCGTCACCTTGCCGCCGGCGGTGATGTAGAAGCCGGTCGCACTGGCGATCGCCTGGCGGTCGCTGGTCGACAGGCCGGGCATCATCGGTGCCTGTTGCACCTGCTCGTTCGCCTCGACCGGGCGGGGGACGCCGGTTTCGCCGACCGTGGCCCGGCCCGCCATCTCGGCGGGTGCCGCACCCGTGTTCCTCCCGGCCACCGCTGCCGCGGTCGCTGGTTGGCTGCGGTTGCTGGCGATACCGGCGCTGAGGTCGGTTGCCATCATCGTGCGTTCAACGCGCATGATGCTCTCCGTAGCTAAATTGAGCCTTCCCTGGTGAAGTAAAGACTCCAGGGCCACGGTGGCAGCGAGGGTGCCGTCGGGTTGCGGTTACGGTGCGCGACGGGTGCCGCACGGTTGCGCGACACGGGGAGCACCATATTCCGGGTTTTTCGTCATGAGACCGGACGGCTACCGAACCAATCGGACGACAGACGTTCGGAACAACTACAGAAAGTATGCATCAGCGGCGGCCGCCACGAAGGCGACCGCCGCTGATTTCTCAGGAAACGATCAGCACGCGTTGCTGCGGAAGTCCGAGACCGCCACGCCGCTGAAGCCACAGGTGAACGGTGTGAACCGCGTGTCCTGGTTCAGGTAGCGCTTGAACCACGACACGATCGCGCGGGACAGCGTGGCGTTGGTGCTCTGCGGGAAGAAGTGGCTGGCGCCGGTGAGTTCGACGTAGCCCTTCGGCCCGCGCACGCTGTTGTAGAACGGGATGGAGTGCGACGCCACCGGGGCGATCGTGTCCGCCTGGCCGCCGACGATCATGACGGCCTCGCTGACCTCGGTCCACGACTTGTCCGAGTTCCACGGCGCGATCGGCACCGCCGCCTGGATGTTCGACGACGCCGACAGCGCCTCCAGCGAGCCGCCGCCGCCCATCGAGTGGCCGGCGACGCCGCGCCGCGAGCCGTCGGCCCGGGAGCGGACCGCCGACGGGGCAGACGAGCCGACGGCCCAGTTCAGCGCCGCGATCAGCTGCTGGCCGCGGGAGGCCGGCTGGTCGAGGGTGCTGTTGGTTTCGATGCCGACCACGACGAAGCCCCACGACGCGAGCCGCGGGCCCAGCCAGCTGATGCTCGACCAGCGGGCGGTGAAGCCGGGCGAGATCGAGACCACCGGGTACGTGCCGGCGGTGGTCGGGTAGTACGCGGTGCCGCCGCCGAAGCCGGTGACGAGGCCGGAGATGCTGCTGGAGGAGACGGAGAAGCTGCCGTTGCCGGTGATGTTGGACGCGGTCGGCGCCTGGCCGATCTGGTCGGCCGAAGCGGGTGCGGCCACGGCCAGGCCGCCACCGGTCAGCGCGAGCGACATCGCCGCGGTGGCCAGCCACTTGCCTGGACGGGTACTGAGGAGGGTCTTCACAGTCGGCACTCCCTGGGGGTGGGGGTCGGAACTGCGCACAGTTTCGGCCCGCACCGCGAACGCCCGCATCGGCAGAATTACCTGTCACCGAGAGTGTCCGCCGTCACAGCGGGAACAGATGGCGAAGGCCAGAACTTGAGTCAGTAACACTAAAGTTGAACGCTCAAGAGGTGGTGCACAGTGGCAACACTGCCAGTCCTTCCCCTCACCGATGATGTCCTTCTGCCCGGCATGGTCGTCCCGGTCCTCCTGGACGCCACGACGCAGGCCGCGGTCGACGCTGCCCGCGCCGCCAAGGCCGCCGCCGGAGCCGAACCCAAGCTCCTGGCCGTCCCGCGAATAGACGGCGAGTACGGCCCGGTCGGCACCGTCGCGACGATCCAGAAGGTCGGCCGCCTGCCCAGCGGCGAGCCGGCGGCCCTGGTCCGCGGCGAGGCCCGGGCCCGCATCGGTGCCGGCGTCCCCGGTCCGGGCGCGGCGCTGTGGGTCGAGGCGACCCCGATCGACGAGCCCGAGCCCGCCGGCAAGGCGCGCGAGCTGGCCCGTGAGTACAAGGCGCTGATCACTGCGGTGCTCCAGCAGCGCGGTGCCTGGCAGGTCATCGACGCCGTCGAGCGGATGACCGATCTGTCCGAACTGGCCGACTCGGCGGGCTACGCCCCCTGGCTCACGCTGGAGCAGAAGCTCGAACTGCTCAAGGCGGACGACGTCACGAAGCGGCTGGAACTGCTCACCGGCTGGGTGCGCGAGCACCTCGCCGAGCAGGAGGTCACCGAACGGATCAACACCGACGTCCGCGAGGGCCTGGAGAAGTCGCAGCGCGAGTTCCTGCTGCGGCAGCAGTTGGCCGCGATCCGCAAGGAACTCGGCGAGGACGAGCCCGACGGCTCGGCCGACTACCGCGCCCGCGTCGAGGAGGCCGACCTCCCCGACAACGTCCGCGAGGCCGCGATGCGCGAGGTCAACAAGCTGGAGCGGGCCAGCGACGCGTCGCCCGAGGCCGGCTGGATCCGCACCTGGCTCGACACGGTGCTGGAGATGCCGTGGGCGGTCCGCACCGACGACAACACCGACCTGGAAGCCGCCCGCCGGACGCTCGATCAGGATCACACGGGCCTCGAAGACGTCAAGGACCGCATCCTCGAGTACCTGGCCGTCCGCAACCGGCGGGCGGCGCGCAACCTGCAGGTGGTCGGCGGTCGCGGGTCCGGCGCGGTGCTGGCGCTGGCCGGTCCGCCCGGGGTCGGCAAGACCAGCCTCGGCGAGTCGGTCGCGAAGGCGCTGGGGCGGAAGTTCGTCCGGGTGTCGCTCGGCGGCGTGCGTGACGAGGCGGAGATCCGCGGCCACCGGCGCACCTACGTCGGCGCGCTGCCCGGTCGCATCGTGCGGGCGCTGCGCGAGGCCGGCTCGATGAACCCGGTCGTGCTGCTCGACGAGGTCGACAAGCTGAGCGTCGGCTTCTCCGGCGACCCGGCCGCCGCGCTCCTCGAAGTGCTCGACCCGGCGCAGAACCACACGTTCCGCGACCACTACCTGGAGGTCGACCTCGACCTCAGCGACGTCCTCTTCCTCGCCACGGCGAACGTCATCGACACCATCCCCGGCCCGCTCCTGGACCGCATGGAACTGGTGGCGCTCGACGGCTACACCGAGGAGGAGAAGGTCGCGATCGGCCGCGACCACCTGCTGCCGCGTCAGCTCGACCGCGCCGGCCTCACCGCCGACGAGGTGGTCGTCGACGACGGCGCGCTGCGGTTGATCGCTGCCGAGCACACCCGCGAGGCGGGTGTGCGGCAGCTCGAGCGGGCGATCGCGAAGGTTCTGCGCAAGGCCGCGGTTCGGTTGGCGTCCTCGGTGGAGAAGATCATCGTGGACCGCGAGAGCCTGGCCGATTACCTGGGACGCCCGCGGTTCACGCCCGAGTCGGCCGAGCGCACCGCCGTTCCCGGCGTGGCCACCGGCCTGGCCGTGACCGGCGCCGGCGGCGAGGTGCTGTTCATCGAGGCCACCTCGATGGAGGGCGAACCGGGCCTGACGCTGACCGGCCAGCTCGGCGACGTGATGAAGGAGTCGGCGCACATCGCGCTCTCCTACCTCCGCTCGCACGGGCGCGAGCTCGGGCTCGACCCGAACGCGTTGGCGGGGCGCCGGATCCACCTCCACGTGCCGGCGGGCGCGGTGCCCAAGGACGGGCCGAGCGCGGGCATCACGATGGTGACGGCGTTGGCGTCGCTGGTGACGGGCCGCCCGGTGCGGCCGGAGTTCGGGATGACCGGTGAGGTGACGCTCTCCGGGCGGGTGCTGCCGATCGGTGGCGTCAAGCAGAAGCTGCTGGCGGCGCACCGGGCCGGGCTCACCGAGGTGATCATCCCGGCGCGCAACGAGCCGGACCTCGACGACCTGCCGACGGAGGTGCGCGACGCGTTGACCGTGCACACCCTGGCCGACGTCGCCGACGTCCTCAAGCTCGCCCTGCGCCCGATCGAGGACCGCGCGGAGCTGGTCGCGGCCTGATGTTGAGTGTTGCGGAGCGTCTACCCCTCGGGGTAGGCGCTCCGCTTCAGTTCGGCGAGCCGCCGCACGGTCTCCTCCGGCGGGGCGGCCTCCATGCACAGCCGTTCCATGGTGATGGCGTAGTGGTCGACGTCTTCGCGCTTGTCGAGGTAGAGCGCGCCGGTGAGCTGTTCGATGTAGACGACGTCGGGCAGTTCGCGATCGGGGAAGCGCAGGATCGTGTACGCGCCACCGGCGGCGGCGTGCCCGCCGACCTCGAACGGCAGCAGTTGGATCTGCACGTTGGGCCGCTTCGACGCGGTGATCAACGCATCGATCTGGTCGCGCATCACGTCGGCGCCGCCGATCGGCCGCCGCAGCGCCGCCTCGTCGATCACCGCCCACATCCGGGGCGCGTTCTCGCGGTCCAGTATCTTCTGCCGCTCGATCCGGAGCGCGACGCGACGGTCGATCTCCTCGGTGGACGCCGCGCCGTGGCCGAGCGTGATGACCGCGCGGGCGTACCCGGGCGTCTGCAGCAGGCCGGCGACGAACTGCACCTCGTAGCTGCGGATGATGGTGGCCGCGGTCTCCAGGCCGAGGTAGCTCTGCAGCCAGTTGGGAAGCACGTCGCCGTAGCGGTTCCACCAGTTCGGCTGGTTCGCCTGCCGGGCCAGCGTGACGAGCGCCGTGCGCTCCTCCGCGTCGTCGACGCCGTACAGGGTGAGCAGATCGGCGACGTCGCGCTCCTTGAAGCCGACCCGCCCGAGCTCCATCCGGCTGATTTTCGACTCGGACGAGCGGATCTCGTAACCCGCCTTCTCCCGGGTGATCCCGCGCCGTTCGCGGAGTCGGCGAAGCTGCCCACCGAGCACCATCCGAAGCACGGTCGGATCGTCCGCAGATCCGTTCTCCGGGGATTGAGCAACCGCCACGGTGCCGCCTCCGCAACCACGCTGGTTGCTGCCTCCGCAACCAAACTTGTCCGCCGGTTAGCATGCCATGACTCACAGCGAGAGGTATCACCCGGACGGACAGATGATGAAGCATCACCCAAGGTGATCATGATGGGAGCGCTACCAATGAAGCTCGGTATCGGACTACCTACCGCAGGTGAGTACGCGTCGCCGGCGAACATCGGCCGGGTGGCGCGGGAGGCCGAACAACTCGGGTACGCGTCGGTGTGGACGTTCGAGCGGTTGCTGCGCCCGCTCGCGCCGGTGGCGCAGTTCGGCGGCCCGCCGCAGCCCGTCCCGACGGCCTACCGGCTCGTCTACGAACCGCTGGAGACGCTGGCCTGGGTCGCGGCGCAGACGTCGCGGATCCGGCTCGGCACGAGCGTCATCGACGGGCTGCTGCACCCGCCCGTGGTGCTGGCCCGCCGCTTCGCCACCCTCGACCAGTTGAGCGGCGGCCGGGCGATCGCCGGCCTCGGACAGGGCTGGATGCCGCAGGAGTTCGAGACCGCGAACGTCCCGATGAAGCGGATGGGCGCCGGCATGGACGAGGTGGTCGCGGCGATGCGGGCGTGCTGGGGACCGGATCCGGTGTCGTACCAGGGCCGCTTCTACCGAATCGCCGAGTCGGAGGTCAACCCGAAGCCGGTGCAGAACCCGATCCCGATCCTCCTCGGCTCGGTGACCCCGGCCGGTATCCAGCGGGCGGCGCGCATCGCCGACGGGCTCAACCCGATCGCGATGTCGGCGGAGCAGCTGAAGGAAACCGTTGCGGCGTACCGGTCCCTGGCGCCGGCGTCGGCGACCGTGGTGGTACGGGCCAACACGAAGTTCTCCGTCGAACCGCTCGGCGACGACCGGCCCTACCTCGGCGGCGCACCGGAGCAGATCGCCGAGGACCTGGCCGGCCTCGACGGCGTCGACGAGGTCCTGCTGTCGACGGTCGGACGGGCGCGGCACGACCTCGATACGGAAATCCGACTCATGGAACGACTTCGCGCACTCGTCACGGAGTGAGCTAGTCTTGTTTGTCATGGAGCGCAGTTGCATCCTGGCCGCGGCCGCACGAGCTATCTGCTCGTCGGCCGCCTGACGCTCCCTTCTCAAACCGGCGACCGATTCTTCGGGACCGCCGGTATCTTTCTGCCCTGTGCGGCGGTCTCTCCTTCTCGTGGAAAGGCCCTATCCGCCATGGACACCCAGCAGACCATCGACACGTTCATCGAGTTCTTCCGGTCCCGCGGGCACGAACGCATCACCGGTAGCTCGCTGATTCCACCGCCCGACGATCCGGTGCTGTTCACCACGTCGGGCATGCACCCGTTGACGCCCTACCTCGACGGCGGGCGCCCGCATCCGTTGGGGCGCCGGCTGGTGAACAACCAACGCTGTCTACGCACCACCGACCTCGACGAGGTCGGCGACCCCACCCACCTCACCGTGTTCGAGATGCTCGGCTCGTGGTCGCTCGGCGACTACGACCATCCACAGAGCCTGCGCTGGGGCTACGAACTGCTCCGGGACGGGTTCGGCCTCGATACCGGCCGGTTGCACGTCACCGTGTTCGGGGGCGACGACCAGGTGCCGCCCGACACCGGTTCCATCGAGGTGTGGTCGGAGCTGGGCGTGCCGATCGAGCTGACGATCGAGGACAACTGGTGGTCCAACGGCCCGGTCGGTCCGTGCGGCCCGGACAGCGAGATCTTCGTGTGGACGGGCACCGGCCCGCCGGTCGGCACCCCGACCACCGATCCCCGGTGGGTCGAGGTGTGGAATCACGTGTCGATGCGCTACCGCCGCTTCCCCGACGGGCACCTCCGGCCGCTGCCGATGTCCAATGTGGACACCGGGATGGGCCTGGAACGCATGGTGACCGTGTTGCAGGGCCGCCGCTCGGTGTTCCAGACCGACCTGTTCCGGCCGTGGTCGCTGCTGGTGCCCCGGCTGTGGCCGGGCCTGGACCTGCCGGGGGAGCGGCTGGTGCTCGACCACCTGCGGTCGAGCGTGGTCGTCATCGGCGACGGCGTGCGCCCGTCGAACACGGGCCGGGGTTACGTGCTGCGGCGGCTGATCCGCCGGCTCCTCACCACGCTGTGGCGGCTCGACTCCGGCATCTCCCTGGGCGACCTGCCCGACGACCCGATCCGCCACACGCTGAACCATGTCAGGCAGGACCCGCGGTCTCCCGTACGCGAGATCCTGACCTCGGAGGAGCAACGCTTCCGCGTCCTGTTGAACCGCGGCCGCGACGTGGTGACGCGGCACCTGTCCCGTTCCCACGGTTCCCTGGACGACGACGATTACCGCTACCTCCACGAGACCCACGGCCTGCCGCGGGATCTGGTGGTGTCGCTCCTGAACGATCCCGTCTAGTGATCCGGCCAGGCGGCGCGGAGGTCGGCCAGCGCCCGGTGGAAACCGGGGAAGGTCTTCTTGACGCAGCCGGGGTCGTCGAGCGTGATCCCGGTGGTGCGCAGGCCGGTGATGCTGAACGCCATGGCGATGCGGTGATCGCCGTGGCAGGCGATGTGTGCGGGGCGGGGTGGGGCCGGCCGGATCTCGATCCAGTCCCGCCCCACCTCGACCGGAACGCCGAGGGCACGCAGGTTCTCGGCGCACGCGTCGAGCCGGTCGCACTCCTTGAACCGGATGTTGTGTACGTCTTCGATGCGAACCGGGCCGTCGGCGAACGGCGCGATGGCGGCGAGCGTGGGGACGGTGTCCGAGATGTCGCGCATGTTCACCGTGACGCCGGCCAGCCGCCCGCCCGGTGCGCCGGTGACCGTGACGCGGTCGTCGGCCAGCGCGACGTCGGCGCCCATCCGCCCGAGCACGTCGACGAAGCGCAGGTCGCCCTGTAGGCAGCCGGACCCCAGCCCGGGGACGGTGACGCTGCGCCCGGTGAGCGCGGCCGCCGCCAGGAAGTAGCTGGCCGTGGAGGCGTCGGGCTCGACGGCGTATTCGGTGGCCGTGTAGGGCGTCGCGGGCACCGTGAACGTGTTCCCGGCGCGGTGCACCCGCACCCCGAACCGTTCCATCATCGCCACGGTGATGTCGACGTACGGGGCGGAGACCAGGTCGGTCACGGTGATGGTGAGCCCGTCGGCGGTGAGTGGACCGACGAGCAGCAGAGCGGTGAGAAACTGCGACGAGAGCCCGGCGTCGAGCGTGATGTGGCCGCCCTTGATCCCGTCGGCGTGGACAGTGAGCGGGTGGTGGCCCTCCCGGTCGTGGTGAACGAGGGTGACCCCCAGTTCCCGTAACGCCTGGGTGAGCGGCCCGAGCGGCCGGCGCCGCATCTGCTCCGACGCGTCGAAGTGGAACACCCCGTGACCCGCGGCGGCGAGCACCGGCAGGAACCGCGCCGTCGTCGCCCCGTCGCGGCAGAACACGGACGCCTCCGGAACGGCCGGACCGTCAGCGCGCCCCTCGATGGTCCACCGGTCTGCCTCGCGCACCAACGAATACCCGAGCCTGGTGAGCCCTTCCGAGAACCCCGCGGAGTCGTCCGAGACCAAGGGCCGGTGCAGCACCGTGGTGCCGGGAGCCGCCGCCGCCAGAAACAACGCCCGAGCGGTAATCGACTTCGACCCCGGAATCTCCACAACCGTCACGGCGCCAACCCTACGACAGGGGCCGACGGGGTTTCGGGCGGAGCGAGTTGCTCCACCCGAAACCCCAACCACAACCAACTAGTGGACAGCCGCCGGAGCGGATTCCTGGCCCCGGAGGCGTTCCAGGTCACTGCGCCGAACCTTGATGACCACCGCCGCGATCACGAACGCCACCACGAACAGGCCCACGCCCGCCATGAACGCGCCCGAGATCCCGGAAGCCAGCACCTCGTGCGCCCACGGCGGCGGAAGCTCGTGCGTCTGGGCGAACTGCGCCTGCTGCTCCGGCGACGCGCTGCCCATGAACGCCGGCACCTGCGTCTCCGCCTCGTTGCGACTGGCCGTACCGAACACCGTGACCAGGATCGACAGGCCGAGCGACCCGCCGACCTGCTGGGTGGCGTTGAGGAGGCCGGACGCCGCACCGGAGTCCTCCTGCGCCACGCCGGACACGGCGGTGAGCGTCAGGGTGACGAAGTTCAGGCCCATGCCGAAGCCGAACAGCAGTGTCGGACCGAGCACACCGGTGACGTACGTGGAACCGGTGTCGATGAACGTAAGCCACAGCATCCCCAGGCCGCCCAGGAGCGTGCCGACGATCATGAACGGCTTGGGCCCGAAACGGGGCAGGAACCGGCTGGCGAGGCCCGCCGCGACGAAGATGGCGGCCGACACCGGCAGGAACGACAGGCCGGACTCGATCGGCGTGTAGCCGAGCACGTTCTGCACGAACAGCGTGATGAAGAAGAACATGCCGAACATGGCCGCGGCGACGCTGAGCATGATGGCGTACGACCCCGACCGGTTGCGGTCGGCGAACATGCGCAGCGGCGTGATCGGCTCCTTGGTGCGCGCCTCGATGAGGACGAACGCGGCGAGCAGGATGGCGGCGGCGCCGAACGCGGCGAGCGTCCAGGAGTCGCGCCAGCCCTCGGTGGCCGCCCGGATGAACCCGTAGACCAGCGACGCCATGCCCAGCGTGGAGGTGAGCGCGCCGGCGACGTCGGGACGGCCGGTGTGCCGGTCGGACTCGTCGACGAACATCGGTGCCAGCACCATGATCAGCACCCCGATGGGCACGTTGACGAAGAAGACCCAGCGCCAGTCGAGCCACTCGGTGAGCATGCCGCCCGCGAGCAGGCCGATCGCCGAGCCGCCGACCGAGACGGCGGCGAACACGCCGAACGCCCGGTTGCGCTCCGGACCCTCCTTGAACGTGGTGGTGACCAGCGCGAGCGCCGTCGGTGAGGCGATCGCCCCGCCGATGCCCTGCAGCACCCGGGCCGCGAGCAACTGCCACGACTCCTGTGCGAACCCGCCGAGCAGCGAGGCCAGGATGAACAGGGCGATGCCGAACATCAGCACCCGGCGCCGGCCGAGCAGGTCGCCGGCGCGGCCGCCCAGCAGCAGGAGGCCGCCGAACGTGAGCGTGTATGCGTTGAGGACCCAGGACAGGCCCGTGGTCGAGAAGTCGAGCGCGGTCTGGATGTGCGGCAACGCGATGTTCACGATGGTCGCGTCGAGCACCACCATGAGCTGCGTGGTGGCGATGACGACGAGGGCGATGCGTTTGCGCCGCTCGCTCGCCTCGGCGTTGGGTTTTTGCGCCGGCGCGGGTGTTGGCGCGGCGAGTTGCGAGGTAGACACTGGAAACCCCCCGGTCGTACGGTAGTGAACGATCGCGTTCACAACGGGGGCGACGCTATCCTGGGGTTCATAGTGAACGCAAGCGTCTTTTAAGAAGGTGTGACGGAGGATACGATGACGGCGCTGCCAGCAGCCGATCATGCGGAGAACAGCGGTTCCCGCCGCCGGGGCGAGGCCCTGCTTCGCGCCATCTTCTCCGCCGCGCTCGACCAGCTCCGCGACGTGGGTTGGCGCCGCCTCACCATGGAGGGCGTGGCCGCCTGCGCGCACACCGGCAAGGCCGCGCTCTACCGCCGGTGGGCGTCCAAGGAAGATCTTGTCGTCGCGGCGATCGAGAGCACGCTGCCGGAACCGCCCGGCGTGCCCGACCTCGGCGACATCCGCGCGGAACTGCTCCACCTCTTCGACCGCATCCACAGCACGATGTACTCGCCGCCCGGCTGCGCGCTGCGCGCGATCATGAACGAGATCGAGCACGACCACGCGAAGGTGTTCCACGAACTGGTGCAGCGCCTGGTGTTCGACCCGAGCCGCGCGGTCACGGCCGAGGTGCTGCGGCGCGGCGTCGCCCGCGGCGAGGTACGCGCCGACACCGACATCGACCTGCTCGCCGACCTCGGTCCGGCGATGCTGATGTACCGGTCGAAGGTGTGCGGCGGCGAGGTCGAGGTCGGGTATCCGAAACGACTTGTCGACAACGCATTGATGCCTATGATCCGTCCGTGACGTTCGAGATCCGCCCGGCCGGTCCCGCCGACGGCCGGGCCATCGCCGAGGTCCACCGGGAGACCTGGGCCGCCACCTACACCCGGTGGATCCCCGACGTCGTCGCCGCGTACGACGTCGATCGCAGCGCCGAGAACTGGGCCAACGAGGCCGCCGCCGACAGCGGGCATCTCATGGTCGCCGAGAGCGACGGCACCGTGCTGGGCTTCGCCTGCAGCGGTCCCGCCCGGGGCGACGACGTCGACGGCGCCGGCGAGGTCTACGCCATCTACGTCAGGCCCGACCGGCACGGCGGCGGCATCGGCCGGGCCCTGATGGCCGACGCGCTCGGCTGGATGGCCGGCCTCGGGCAGCCGGAGTGCATCCTGTGGGTGGTCGAGCAGAGCACCCGGTCACGCGCCTTCTACGAGTCCGTCGGCTTTCGATTGGACGAGGGTCCGGGCGCCACCGAACCCTGGCGCGGCATCATGACCGTCCGCTACCGTCGCCCACTTACCAAGAGTTAGAGGGCCTTCGCGAGGAGCGGGGCGAGGTTGCCGCGAGGGCCGGGCTCGATGTGTTCGAGGTTCAGCCAGCCGGCCAGGATGCGGAGTTCGGCCGCCAGTTCGGCCGCCACCTCCGGGGTGTCGCGGCCCGGTTCGGCGTAGGCGGCCGGCACCAGCAGGGTGGCGCGGGCGCGGTCGGCCTTGACGTCCACCCGGCCGACCAGTTCGTCGCCCAGGAGGAACGGCAGGACGTAGTAGCCGAACGCGCGGTTGGCCGGCTTCACGTACAGCTCGAAACTGTGCCGGAACCCGAACACGCGCTCGACGCGGTCGCGTTCGAACAGCAGGGAGTCGAACGGCGAGAGCAGCGCCCGCGCCCGCACCGGGCCGGTGGCCACGGAAGCAGTCGTGTAGGCCGGGTCGCGCCAGCCCTCGACCCGCACCGTCTGCAGGTCACCGGAGTCGACCAGTTCGGCGATGCGCTTGCGGATGAGCGTGGCCCGCAGGTTCGTCACCGACATCGGGAGGAAGAAGTAGTACCCGATCTCCTTCGCGGTCGCCACGCCGAGCGCGGTCGCGGCGTGCCGGATCATCGCCCGCTGGGCCTCCTCCTCGGTGGGTGTCGGCAGGGCGAGGATGTCGGCCGGAATGACGCGCTCGGACAGGTCGTACCGGCGCTGGCTGTTCTTCCGTCCGGCGGCGGCCAGCCGTCCGCTGTTGAACAGGCCATCGAGCGCCGTCTTTCCGTCGGACCATCGGTACCACAGCAGCGTCGACTCCGCGTAGCCGGCGTGGTCCCGCTCGCGGCGGGCCGGATCGGTGAGCTCCGGGTAGGTCAGCGGCCCGCGTTCGGAAATTTCATTTTGGACCGCGTGCAGGTAGCCCGGCCGCTCCCGGTTCAGCCGCTCCAGGAACGCCAGCCAGTGCTTGCTCTCCGCATAGCGGGCCATCTGCCAGCGCACCAGCGGGTGGAACTCGATCGGCAGGATCGACGCCGCGTGTCCCCAGTACTCGAACGCCTCCCGGCGTTCGTGGACGAGCTCGTCGAGCATGCGCGTGGGGTACGGGCCGAGCCGCGAGTACAGCGTGAGGTACTGCGCGCGGACGAGCACGTTGACCGCGTCGATCTGCACCGCGCCGAGCCGGCGCACCGCGTCCCGTAGATTCTTCATCGTCGGCCGGGCCGGCCGGGCCTTGCCGAAACCCTGTGCGTGCAACGCTATCCGGCGCGCCTGGGGGCTCGAAATCTCCACCCGCCTAGTCTGGCAGCAGCGGCACCGCGGGCGCGAGTTCACGGCCGACCATCGCCGCGCGCGTGAGGGCCCGGGAACCGAAGCGGTCGCGGACCGCGTCGACCGCGGCGTCGAGCGACGTGCCGGCGTAGGCGTCGAAGGGAAGAGCCAATTGGACGGCGCTGTCGTCGTCGAGGTTGCTCACCGCGACGCCCACCAGCGTGATGCCGTGCTCGTCGATGAGCGGACGCGCGGCGACGAGCAGGCGGCGGGCGGCGTCGAGCACGGTCGGCGTGTGCGACGTGGCCTGCGCCAGCGTGTGTGACCGCGTCACCCGCGTGCGGTAGTCGTGGAACCGCAGGCGGATCGTCACCGTGTGGCCGACGCGGTGGGCGGCGCGCATCCGGCGCGTCACCCGGTCGACCAACGCGGCCAGGATCGCCTCCAGCTCGGCCTGGCTGCGCGGACGCCGGCCGATCGCGGACTGCGCGCCCATCGACCGCCGTCGCCGGCCGACCTCGACGCGGCGCGGGTCCATTCCCGTTGCCAGCGCGTGGATGTGCCGGCCGGACGCCACGCCGAGCATCGACACCAGCGCCGGCAGCCCCACCTTGGCGACCCGGCCGACCGTGAGGATGCCGCGCTCGCGCAGCTTTCCCGCCGTGACCGGGCCGACGCCCCACAGCCGCTCGACCGGCAACGGGTGCAGGAACTCCATTTCCGCGTCGGGCGGGACGAGCAGCAGCCCGTCGGGCTTGGCCACGCCGCTGGCCACCTTCGCCAGGAACTTGGTGCGCGCGACGCCGACCGTGATGGCGAGGCCGACCTGCTCGCGCACGTCTTTCCGGAGCTTCTCCGCGATACCGAGCGGCGGGCCGGCGATGCGGCGCAGGCCGCCCACGTCGAGGAACGCCTCGTCGATGGAGATCCCCTCGACGATCGGCGTGGTGTTGCGGAACACCTCGAACACCGCCCTGCTCGCGGCGGAGTAGGCCGACATGCGTGGCGGCACCACGACGGCGTGCGGGCACAGCGCCATCGCCAGCCGGCCGCCCATCGCCGTGCGGACACCGCGCGCCTTCGCCTCGTAACTGCACGCGAGCACCACGCCGCCGCCGACGATCACCGGCCGCCCGCGGAGCCGGGGATCGTCGCGCTGCTCGACGGACGCATAGAACGCGTCGAGGTCGGCGTGCAGGATCGTGGCCCCGGGCGTCACGGCGCCGATCATCGCACACATGTTCGAATCCTGTCACCAAGATCTGCAACATTCCTGCACATCGATGTCTATTGACTTGCCGTACGGCCCTTTCTACGGTCCAGGAAAGGGCTTTCCTCAGGCATTACCGCCGAAAGTGCCCATGGGGAGGACGATATGAAACGGCCTCTGGCCGCGCTCGCGCTTGCGCTCACACTGGCGAACCTGGCCGTCAACTCGGCCCCGGCTGCTGCCGCCGACGCCGCGCCGATCGGCTTCGCCGCCGTGAACGCGTTGGGGCAGAACGGAACCACCGGCGGCGCCGGCGGACCGACCAGCACCGTCACCAACGCCGCCGACTTCATCGCCGCGATCGCCGCCACCGGCCCGCGCGTCGTGCGCGTGCAGGGCACGATCACGTTGCCGACCGGCAGCAGCGACGGCATGTACACCGTGTCGTCCGACAAGACGATCATCGGAATCGGTGCCACCGCCCGGATCGAGGGCGGCGGGCTGAACATCGGGGTGCCGGTCGACGACGACGTGACGTCGCCGCCCGCGAACGCGGTGCACAACGTCATCGTCCGCAACCTGTCGTTCTCCGGTGCGGCCGACGACGCCATCAACGTCCAGATGTTCTCGCACCACATCTGGATCGACCACAACGACCTGTGCTGCGGCGACGACGGCCTGGTCGACATCAAGCGCGGCTCCGACTACGTGACCGTGAGCTGGAACCGCACCCACGACCACGACAAGACGTTCCTGCTCGGCCACGACGACGACAACGCGGCGCAGGACGTCGGGCGGTTGCGCGTCACGTACCACCACAACTTCTTCGACGGATCGGACCAGCGCAACCCGCGCGTGCGGTTCGGCGAGCCGGTGCACGTCTACAACAACTACTGCCGCAACGCGAGCTACTGCATCGTGTCGGCGATGAACGCCGGACTCGTGGTGGAGAACAACGTCTTCGAGAACGTCAACAACCCCGGGCGGGTGGACTTCAGCGGCGATCTCGGCCGGCTCGTGGCGCGCGGCAACGTCCTCGTGAACACGCACCACCCGATCGAGACCCGGGGAACGGTCGTGGAGCCGCGGACCTACTACCCGTACACCCTCGACGCGGCGTCCGCCGTGCCGACCGTCGTACCGGCCGGTGCCGGAGTGGGGAAGATCTGAGATGAAGCGTAGGACGTTCGGGACGCTGGCCCTGCTGTCGACGGCGGCCGGGGTGACCGTGGAGCCGGCGGCAGCGCTCGCGGCAGACACCGCGCCGATCGGGTTCGCCTCGCTCAACGCGTTGGGGCAGAACGGAACCACGGGTGGCGCCGGCGGCCGCACGGTCACCGTGTCGACCACCGACCAGTTGCTCACCGCGATCGACAGCCTGGAGAAGCTCGTCATCCAGGTGCAGGGCCGCATCCAGATCGAGAGCAAGAAGGGCGTCCGTCCGAACAAGACGGTCATCGGGCTCCCCGGCGCCGAGATCACCGGCGGCGGCCTGGACTTCTACCGGTCCTACAACGTGATCGTGCGGAACATCCTCTTCACCGACGCCGAGGACGACGCGATCAACGTCGGCCAGAACTCGCACCACATCTGGATCGACCACAACACGTTCCGCGGCGCGATCGACGGCTCGGTCGACATCGTGCGCGGCGCCGACTACGTGACCGTGTCGTGGAACCACTTCGACCACTCCGACAAGAGCATGCTGATCAGCCACTCCGACGGGGCGGCCGGCACCGACGTCGGCCACCTGAAGGTGACCATCCACCACAACTTCTTCGACCACAGCCGCCAGCGGCACCCGCGCGTGCGGTTCGGCGAGCCGGTGCACGTCTACAACAACTACTTCCTCGCCAACGACCTGTACGCGGTGGCGTCGACAGAGAACGCGGGCGTACTCGTGGAGGGAAACTACTTCGAGGACGTGCCGTTCACCGTCTACTCGGCCAGCGGCTACGCCGACAGCGGACCGGGGCGGGCGGTCGCCCGCAACAACGTCTTCGTACGGTCGGGGACGCCGGAGGTCTCGGGCACGGTCGTCGAGCCGCGCACCTACTACGCGTACACAGTGGACAGTCCCGCCGGCATCCCGGCCGCGGTACGCGCCGGCGCCGGCGTGGGCCGGATCTGACCATCCACGCGAAGGGGTACCTTCTCCACGACGAGGAGGTACCCCTTTGCTTGCGGAACTCGACGGTGGCGTGGTGCTGCGCCGGGCCGAACGTGAGGATCTGCCGCGGTTGCTGGAACTACTGGCCGCCGACCAGCTCGGCGCGCGCCGCGAGCGCACCGACGACCTCTCGCCGTACGAGGCGGCGTTCGCGGCCATCGACGCCGATCCGGCGCAGCTGCTGGTGGTCGCCGCCGACGGCGACCGGGTCGTCGGGACGTTCCAGCTGACGTTCATCCCCGGGCTCGCGCGGCGGGGCGCGCTCCGCGCCCAGCTCGAGGCGGTCCGGGTCGCGGCGGAGTACCGGAACCGCGGGCTCGGCGCCGCGATGATGCGGTGGGCGATCGACGAAGCGCGCAGCCGGGGCTGCGCGCTCGTCCAGTTGACGTCGGACCGGACCCGGGAGGACGCGCACCGCTTCTACGAACGGCTGGGCTTCGTCGCGTCCCATGAGGGTTTCAAGCTTCAGATGTGACCCGTGCCCGCGCCGGCGAGCACCGACGCCTGCACGGTGCTGGCGCTCTCCAGCGTGTAGGAGTAGTAGGTGCTGGGTTCCTGCACCGTGCCGCCGATCGTGCCGGGCGCGCTCTCGCCGATGAACACGTTGCCGCGCGCGACGATCCGGCCGCGTGGGCCGGCGTAGTCGATCGCGTACGCCTCCTCGGTGTTCTCGAAGACGTTGTTCTCGATGACGCAGCCGGCGTTGGCCTGGCACGCCACGCCGATGTCGGTGTTGTAGACGAAGTAGTTGTTGAAGACGTGCACCGGCTCGCCGAAGCGCACGCGCGGATTGCGTTGCGGCGTGCGGTCGAAGAAGTTGTGGTGGTAGGTGACCTTCAGGTTGCCGATGTCCTGCGCGCCGGCGCCGTCGTCGTGGCCCAGCAGCATGTTCTTGGTGTGGTGGTGGGTGTGGTTCCACGACACGGTGATGTAGCTCGATCCGCGCTTGATGTCGACGAGCCCGTCGTAGCCGTTGGACAGGTCGTTGTGGTCGATCCAGACGTGGTGCGAGAACATCTGCACGTTGATCGCGTCGTCGGGCGTGCCGGTGAAGTTCAGGTTCCGGACGATGACGTTGTGCACGGCGTTCGCGGGCACGCTGGTGGTCGCGTCGTTCACGGGCAGGCCGATGTTGAGCCCGCCGCCGGTGATCCCGGAGCCCGCGCCCACACCGACGATCGTCTTGTGCGACGTGACGTCGTGCATCGGGCCCGGCAGCGTGATGACGCCGTTCACCTGGATGATGAGCGAGCCCGGCCGGGCGATGGCGGCGAGGAACGACGACGCGTCCGACACCGTGACCACCGGTCCGCCGCAGCCGCCGGTGGTGCCGTTCTGGCCCCACGCGTTCACCGACGCGAAGCCGATGATGCGCGGCGGAGTGCTGCAGTCGACCGGCGGCGGCTCCGAGGTGGGCGGCTGGGAACTGGGCGGGGTCACCGCGACGAGGTCGGCGGTGACGTCGTCGAACGACGCGCTCGCCGAGGTGGCGAGCAGCCCGAGCCGTCCGCTCGTGAACGTGGCGTCGGTGGCCGTCACCACCAGCGTGCCGTTCACGAAGCCGCGCAGCGTGTTGCCGCTCGTCTCCAACCGCACGGTGGCCCAGGTGTTCACCGGCACCGACACCGCACCGGTCGCGATTGTGGTGACGGTGCCGTTGACGCGCTTCAGCAACCGGCCCTGCGACCCGGTGATGCTGAAGCCGTAGTAGTTGGTGCTGCTGCTCGCCCGGGCGATGACGCCGACCGCGTTGCCGTTGTACACCAACGGTTTCACGCGCGCCTGCGCCGCGTAGTTGGTCCACGAGTTCTGGCCGGCGAGCGCGCGGGCGTCGCTGCTGGTGCTCGTCTGGCGGAACACGTTCGAACCATCGGCGACGACCGACCAGCTACCGCCCGACCTCGTCCAGCCGGTGGTGTTGCCGTCTTCGAAGTCGTCGGTGTAGAGCGGCGCGGCGCTCGCCGTGCCGGTGACGCTGATCAGTGCGGCCGCCGCGGCGGCGGCGACGGCCGCGAACGCGGACAGGGTTCTACGGGGTGGGAAACGCACGGGGGTGCCTCCGGTGTCCGGCGGGTGGGAGCGCCCCGGGAAAGGCCTTTCCTCAGACGTTATGGTCGCGTGACGAAGGGTGTCAACGCGTTGCCTTTGCAGGTTTGTTGCAGGAATCCCGTAGTGATTGACGTCGATCAAAGCGGCCTCGTAGAGTCCGCGTAAGCCCCGGGAAGGCCGCGCCGCCGCAGTCTGCTTTCCAGGAGTATCCATGCGCCATCGATTCCTGACCGCGGGGATCATCGCCGCGATCGTCACCATTCCCACGCTCGTCGTCGTTCGGGCCGCCGCCGCCGTTCCCTCGGTGAGCGCCGCCGTCGCCGACGGGTTCGCCTCCGTGAACGCGCTCGGGCAGAACGGAACCACCGGGGGAGCGGCCGGCCCGACGGTCACCGTCACCACCGCCGCCCAGCTCGCGGACTACGCCGGCCGGAACACGCCGTACACGATCCTCGTCGCGGGCACGATCACGTTCGACGACATGATCACGGTGGTCGCGAACAAGAGCATCATCGGTGTCGGCTCGACCGCCCGGATCAGCGGTGGCGGCCTGCAGATGGGCTCCACCACCCGGCCGGGCAACAACGTCATCATCCGGAACATCACGTTCGTCGACGCGTCCGACGACTCGATCAGCGTCACCAACGGCGCGCACCACGTGTGGATCGACCACAACAACCTGTCCAACGGCTTCGACGGGCTGCTCGACATCAAGCGCAGGTCGACGTTCGTCACCGTGTCGTGGAACCACTTCCACCACCACAGCAAGTCGACCTTGGTGGGCCACAGCGACACCTGGACGCAGGACGTCGGCTACCTGAAGGTGACCTACCACCACAACTTCTTCGACAACACCGACCAGCGGCACCCGCGCGTCCGCTTCGGCGACCCGGTGCACGTCTACAACAACTACTACCTGAACAACAGCCTGTACGGTGTGGCGTCCACAGAGGACGCCGGCGTTCTGGTGGAGGCCAACTACTTCCGCAACGTCGCCCACCCGATCTACGTCGGCTACGACAAGAGCGGACCGGGCCGCGTGGTCGAGCGTGGCAACGTCTACGAGAACTCGGGCATGCCGCAGACGGCGGGCACCGTTGCCGATCCGCGCCAGTGGTACCAGTACACGCTCGACAACCCGGCCACGCTGCCGACCACGGTTCCGGCCGGCGTGGGAGTCGGAAGAATCTAGGAGACGGTGAGGCGTCGGTGGCGGTGCGCCGCCATTCGAACCGGCGCGTTCACGTCACCGAACCCGTCGTAACCGCCCCGGCGCTGCACCACCTCGAAGAACACCCGCCCGCCGTAGATCGGCGTGTACAACTGGAACAGCTCGCCGCCCGATGCGTCGCGGTCGTACAGGATCCCGTTTCGCCGCAACGCTTCCACGACGTCGTCGGGGAGCGCGAAGCGCGCCCGAAGGTCGGCGTAGTAGTTGTCCGGCACCGGAAGGACTTCGGCGCCGCGGTCCGCCAGGGCCGCCGCCGTCGCCACGATGTCGAGGGTCGTGAACGCGACGTGCTGTGGTTCGGCCACCGCCGGCGCCCATTCGCCGCGGCGCAGCAGCGCGACCGTCGATCCGAGCCGCACCCGCCGGCCCGCGTCGGCGTACGCGCACGACCGCATCAGCCCGAACGGCGCGGCGTACTCCTCGGTGGTGAGCCGGTTCAGGCCGAGCACGCCGCGGTAGAACAGGCCCGCCTCGTCGAAGTGGTCGAACGGCTGGGTGAGGCCGATGTGGTCGACGGCGAGCAGCCCCACGCCGGCACCGGCGTCGTCCCCTGTGGACAGGAAGTCGGCCCGCCACGCGTCCCCACGCGACGTGAAGAAGACCGAGGTGCCGTCGGGTGCGGCGACCGCGGTGAGGTCGACCTCGCGCGGCCCGTGCTCGCGCGGCAGCGCCGGCGCCAGCAACGCGTCGGCGCGCTCCACCGACCGCTTCGGGTCGGCCGAGGTGACCGCGACCGCGCTCATCGCGGCGGTTCCGGTTTCTTGTGGACGGGTGACCGCGCTGTTCAGGACGATCCGGCAGTCGCCCTGCTCCCACAGTTGCACCGGCTTCGACCGGTGCTGCCCGACGAGCGCGAACCCGAGCCCGGACAGGGCCTTCCCCAGGCTGGAGCCGGCCGGCCCGTCGACCCCGAACTCGGTGAACGCGTAGCCGGCAAGCTCGGGCGCGGCGGGCAGGCGCTGCCCGCGTCCCAGCTGATCTTCCAACGCGACCAGGGAGCGCATCGCGTCGACGGCCGTGCGGTCCGGATCGGCCTGGCGGAACACGTCGTTGAACACCTCGAGCGAGAGCGGCCCGGTGTAGCCGGCGTCGAGCACGAGGTTGACGAAACCGGGCAGGTCGAACGAGCCCTGGCCGGGGAACAGCCGGTGGTGGCGGCTCCACTGGAGGACGTCCATGCGCATCCGGGGCGCGTCGGCCAGTTGCAGGAAGAAGATCCGACCCGGCGTGATGTCGGCGATTCCCTCGACCGGCGCGTCGCCGAGCCGCGACAGGATGTGGAAGGAGTCGAGGCACAGACCGAGCGCCGGATGGTCGGCCTGCCGCACGATCCGCCACGAGTGCTCCCAGGTGGACACGTGCCGTCCCCAGGCCAGCGCCTCGTACGCGATCCGCATCCCGTGGTCGGACGCCCGCTCGGCCAGCAGGCGCAGCTGTTCCGCCGCGAGCTCGTCGTCGTCGACGGCCGCGTCGGAGACCGACGAGCACACCAGCACGGTGTCGACACCGAGTTCGGCCATCACGTCGAACTTGTGCCCGGCGCGCGTGAGGTTGGCGTCGAGGAGCTCGGGCGGCACCGCCTCGAAGTCGCGGAACGGTTGGTAGAGGTCGATGCTCAGGCCGAGATCGGCGCAGCGGTCGCGGACCTCGGCCGGCGACCACGGCGCCACCACGAGGTCGTTCTCGAAGAGCTCGATGCCGTCGAAACCGGCCGACGCCGCGGCGGCGAGCTTGTCGTCGAGCGTGCCGGACAGGCAGACCGTGGCGATCGACCGTCTCATGAGGAACGCCGCAGGTAACCGATGACCATCTCGCCGAGCATCGAGCGGTAGTGCTCGCGGCTGGCCGGGTCGAGCAGGTCGCGGTCGAACAGCGCGCCGAACGTGTGCCGGTTGGCGACGCGGAAGAAGCAGAACGCGCTGATCATCATGTGGACGTCGAGCGCGTCGACGTCGGACCGGAACGTTCCGTCGTGCTGGCCGCGCTGGAGTGCGTTCGAGAGCAGGTCGACCGCGGAACTGTTCAGGTCGACCAGCCGGGCCACGTGCGACATGTGCTGCGCCTGCTGCGCGTTCTCGACGCCGACCAGCTTGATGAACGCCGGGTGCGCCTCGTGGTGGTCGAACGTGACCTCGGCGAGCCGGCGGATCGCGGCGACCGGGTCGAGCTGGTCGACGTCGACGGTGCGCTCGGCCGCGCGGATCTCGGCGTAGGCGCGCTCCAGCACCGCGAGGTACAGCTGCTCCTTGCCGCCGAAGTAGTAGTAGATCATCCGCTTGGTCGTGCGGGTGCGGGCCGCGATCTCGTCGACGCGGGCGCCGCTGTACCCGTTGGTGGCGAACTCGTCGGTGGCGACGTCGAGAATGTCGGCCCGGGTTCGCTCGGAGTCACGCATCCGATCGGGAGCTGAGACGGCCATCGACTCGTCCTTCCGCGTGCGCGCCATCGAACCAGTGTGCCGGTGCGAGGTCTTGACACGCCCGTGCACCCCGGCGGATAACTAACGTACCAGTTCGTACATTAGCGCTCGTGCATGAGTGGGGGAGCGGGATTCCATGCCGACTTGCCGGTGCGGCCTGATCGGAGCGGGCATCGCGATGTCACTGTCGCCCGCGTTGCATCAGGAGGAGGGGCGCCGGCACGGGCTCGACCTGACCTACACGCTGATGGACGCCGAGGCCGGCCTGGCGGCGCTGGTCGACCGGGCCGAGGCGGACGGGTTCGCCGGCGTCAACATCACCCACCCGTTCAAGCAGCAGGCGAACGCGCTCGTCGACGCGCTCTCGCCGCAGGCGCAGGCGATCGGCGCCGTCAACACGATCGTCTTCGAAAACGGCCGCCGCACCGGCCACAACACCGACGTCCACGGGTTCACCGAGGCGTTCCGCAAGGGCCTGCCCGGCGCCGCGACCGACCGGGTCGTGCTGCTCGGCGCCGGCGGTGCCGGTGCGGCCTGCGGGTACGCGCTGCTCGGGCTCGGCGTCGGCCACCTGACGATCGTCGATCCCGACCCGGACCGGCTCGGCACCCTCGGCGAGCTGCTCGCCGCCCGCTTCGACACCGATCGGATCGCCCTCACGGCGCCGGGCCGGATCGCGAAGGCGCTCGCCGCGGCCGACGGGCTGGTGAACGCCAGCCCGGTCGGCATGGCGGCGCATCCCGGCCTGCCGTTGCCGGTGCACCTGCTGCACCGCGGCCTGTGGGTGAAGGACGTCATCTACCTGCCGGTCGACACCGACCTGCTGATCGCCGCGCGGGCCCGCGGCCTGCGGGCGGTCGGCGGCGCCGCGATGTGCGTGTTCCAGGCCGCCGCCGCCTTCGAGCTGTTCACCGGACGCATCCCCGACCCGTCCCGGATGCTCCAGCACGCCGAGCTGCTGCTCCGGGACCGCACGCCGACCCCCTTATGGAGCACGTGATGAGCCAACAGACCGCCGCCAAGTCCCTGGACCTGCCGGAGCCGATGCCGCTGCGCCGAATGGTCGGCCCCGGCGTGGTCGCCGTCGGGATCGGCATGGCGGCCGGCGAGATCATCCTGTGGCCGTACCTGACCGCGATCGGCGGGCTCGGCCTGCTCTGGCTGGCGTTCGCCACGCTGGCCGTCCAGTTCGTGATCAACATGGAGATCGAGCGCTACACCCTGGCCACCGGGCAGACCGCGGTCGCCGGGTTCTCCCGGTGGTGGAAGGGCTGGGGCGTCGTCATCTGCCTCGCCGGCGTGTTCCAGTACGCGTGGCCGGGCTGGGCCACCAGCGGTTCGACCGTCCTCACCTACCTCGTCGGGGGCGGCGATCCGGTGTGGATCACCGTCGGGGTGCTGGCCGCCGTCGGTCTCCTGCTCACGTTCTCCCGGGTCATCTACCGGACGGTCGAGCTGGTCGAGGCCGTGAAGGTCGGGCTGACGCTGTTCTTCCTGGCCGTGGTCGTGGTCTTCGTCATCTCGCTGTCCACCTGGGGCGAAGCCGCGTCCGAGACGGTGACCGGCTTCGCCCGGATCCCGGCCGGCATCACGTTCACGCTCCTGCTCAGCGCGATCGGTGCCGCGGGCGCCGGTGGCGTCCACAACCTGGTGCTGAGCAACTGGATCCGCGACAAGCGCTACGGCATGGGCGCGCACGTGCCGCGGCTCACCTCGCCGATCACCGGCCAGGAAGAGGCCGCCGGCGGCGACGACCGCTACACGTTCCCGACCGACGAGGCGAACCTCGGCCGCTGGCGGGTGTGGTGGAAGCGGGCCAACGTCGAGCACGCCGCCACGTTCGCGCTGGTCTGCTTCGTGACGATCACCGTCATGTGTCTGCTCGCCTACGAGACGCTGTTCGGCCGCGAGGAGCTGAAGAACGACCCGTCGTTCCTGCGCATCGAGGCCGACGTGCTCGCCGGCCGGGTCGGCGAGTGGCTCAAGCTGCTGTTCCTCTCGATCGCCGTCGTCTCGCTGTGGGCGGCCGCGATGGGCCTGCTCGACGTGATCGGACGGCTCGCGTCGGACTTCCTGCGCCGCAACTACCTCGCCGGCTCGGCCCGGTGGACCGAGCCCCGCCTGTACCTCGCCGTGATCTGGACCGAGATCGGGCTCGGTTCGGCGATCCTGCTGGCCGGCTTCACCCAGCCGCTGGGCCTGCTGATCGTGTCGACGTGCGCCGCGTCGGTGGTGACGCTGCTGTACTCGATCCTCCTGGTGCGGCTGAACACCGCCGACCTGCCGGCCGCCATCCGGCTGGGTGGATGGCGGCTCGGCGGCATGCTGGTCGCGATCGGCTTCTACGGCTTCTTCGCGGTGGCGATGGTGGTGACCCAGCTCCAGCGCCTATGAGAAGCGGCGCAGGCGCAGGCTGTTGGACACCACGAACACCGAGGACAGCGCCATCGCCGCGCCGGCGATCATCGGGTTCAGGAGGCCGGCCGCCGCCAGGGGGAGGGCCGCCACGTTGTAGGCGAAGGCCCAGAACAGGTTGCCCTTGATCACGCGCAGCGTGCGGCGGGACAGGCGGATCGCGTCGGCGGCCGCGGTGAGGTCGCCGCGGACCAGGGTCAGGTCGCTGGCCTCGATGGCCGCGTCGGTACCGGTGCCCATGGCCAGGCCCAGGTCGGCCTGTGCCAGCGCGGCGGCGTCGTTCACGCCGTCGCCGACCATCGCGACCACCCTGCCCTCGCCCTGCAGGCGCTTGACCACGTCGACCTTGTCGGCCGGCAGCACCTCGGCGATCACCTCGTCGGTGCCCGCTCCGACGCCGACCCCGATGCCCACCTCGGCGGCCACCGCCGCGGCGACCGTCCGGTTGTCGCCGGTGAGCAGCACCGGCGTCAGCCCGAGGCGGCGGAGTTCCGCCACGGCCGCGCGGCTGTCGGGCTTCACCGCGTCGGCGACGGCGAACATCGCTCGCGCCCGGCCGTCCCAGCCGGCCAGGACGGCGGTCTGGCCGGCGGCCGACGCGTCGTCGAACGCCCGGCGCAGGTCCGGCGGCACGGTGAGCCCGTGGTCGTCGAGGAGACGCGGGCGGCCGGCCACGATCGTGCGGCCCTCCACCACGCCGGTCACGCCGAGGCCCTCGACGTTGCGGAAGTCGGTCACCGGCGGGAAGGCGCCCACCGCGATCGCCTTGGCGACCGGATGCTCCGAGGCCGACTCGACGGCACCCACCAGGCGACGGGCCAGCGGCTCGTCGGAAGCCACGACGGAGATCAGCGTCATCCGGCCCGTGGTCACCGTGCCGGTCTTGTCCAGCACCACCGTGTCGACCCGCCGGGTCGACTCCAGGACCTCCGGACCCTTGATCAGCAGGCCCAACTGGGCGCCCCGGCCGGTGCCCACGAGCAGCGCGGTCGGCGTCGCCAGGCCCAGCGCGCACGGGCAGGCGATGATCAGCACCGCCACCGTGGCGGTGAACGCGGCCGTCAAGCCGTTTCCGTCGCCTCCCTCGGCGACAGACCAGCTGCTGCCCGTGCCGATCCAGTAGCCGAGGGTGGCCACCGCCAGCGCGATCACGATCGGGACGAACACGCCCGCCACCCGGTCGGCCAGCCGCTGCACGTCGGCCTTGCCGGCCTGCGCCTGCTCGACCAGCCGCGCCATCTGCGCCAACTGGGTGTCGGCACCGACCCGGGTGGCCCGCACGACCAGCCGCCCGCCGGCGTTCACGGTCGCGCCCACCACGGCGTCACCGACCGACACCTCGACCGGCACCGACTCGCCCGTCACCAGGCTGGTGTCCACGGCCGACGAGCCCTCGTCGACGACCCCGTCGGTGGCGATCTTCTCGCCGGGCCGCACCACGAACCGGTCACCGACAAGCAGCTGGTCGACGGGAATGCGCTGCTCACGTGCGTCCCGAAGGACCGAGACCTCCTTGGCGCCGAGCGCGAGCAGCGCGCGCAACGCCGACCCCGCCCGGCGCTTGGCCCTCGCCTCGAAATAGCGGCCGGCCAGGATGAACATCGTGACGCCCGCGGCCACCTCGAGGTAGATCGCGTCGGTGCCGGCGCCGCGCTCGATCGTCAGCCGGAACGGGTGGGTCATGCCGGGCATGCCGGCGTCGCCGAGGAACAGCGCCCACAGCGACCACCCGAACGCGGCCAGCGTCCCCATCGACACCAGCGTGTCCATGGTGGCCGCGCCGTGCCGCAGGTTCACCGCGGCCGCCCGGTGGAACGGCCAGCCGCCGTAGACGATCACCGGAGCGGCCAGCGTCAGCGACGCCCACTGCCAGTAGTCGAACTGCCAGGCCGGCACCATGGCCAGCACGATCACGGGCACGGTCAGCGCCACGGTCACCCAGAGCCGGGTGCCATGTCCGTCCGTTGGTTGCGGCTTTTTTTCGGACCGCGTGCGCGCGGCCGTGTAGCCCGTCTTCTCCACGGTGGCGATGAGATCGTCGACGCTGACCTGTGAATCGTTGACGGCGACCGTCGCCTTCTCGGTGGCGTAGTTGACGCTCGCGGTGACGCCGTCGAGCTTGTTGAGCTTCTTCTCGATGCGCGACGCGCAGGAGGCGCAGGTCATCCCGCCGATGGCCAGCTCGATGCTGGTGGTCGCGCGCATCATGACGTCACCGCCGTGAACTCCGCCGTACGGACCTTTCCGGCGTGCTGGAAGTCGAGATACAGCCGGTACGCGCCGGCGCTGGGCACCTCGGCGTAGAACGTGACGTCGGGGCCGGCGGTCGTCGCTTCCTCGGGGTGGACGTGGAGGTAGGCCAGGTCGCCGTCCCGCAACGCCACCAGGTGGCCGTAGGCGCCCAGGTAGGGCTGGAGATCGGTCACCGGTCGGCCGTCCTTCGTCACGGTGAGCGTGAGCTTGCTCGACGTGCCGGGTTGCAGCGTGCCGGCCAGCTCGACGCGGTAGCCGTCGACGTCGAACGCGCGGCCGGGCGCGGGCAGCGGCCGGACCCGGTAGTCGCCGGCCGCCGGAACGTCGACGCCCAGCGTCAGACCTTTGTCGCGGCCGGCGGGCTGGAAGTCGGCGAACACCCGGTACTGGCCGGGGTCGGCGACCGTCAGCGGGATCGACCACAGGCCGTCCGCCGTCCGGCTCGGGTGGACGTGCTGGAAGCCGGACAGGTCGCGCCGCACGACGATCAGGTGCAGGTCCTTCTCGTGGGTCGGGGTGTAGCCGGTGACGGGTGCGCCGTCGGGGCCGAGGATCCGGAAGCGGAACTCGGCGGTGGTGCCGGCGGGGAGGGCGGTGGTCTCCGGGACGAGGCGGTACCCGGCCTCGCTCACCTGCAGACCGCCGGGGAACTCCTCGATACCCTCGTGACCCTCGGTTTCCGCGTGACCGCCGGCTTCGGCGTGGCCGGCCGGCGGCGGTTCCTCGCTGGGGCCGACCAGGCGGCCGGCGCCCAGCGCGCCGGTGAACGCCACCACCAGGCCGACGCCGTACAGGCCGAGCTTCGTCGCGGTTCTCACGGGACCACCTCGTAGTCGCCGGCCTCGTCGACGGCGTCGCGGACGGCCTGCGGGTCGAGCGGCTGGTCGCTGGTGACGGTCGCGGTGCCGGAGCCGAGGTCGACCTTCACCTCGCGGACGCCCGCGAGCTGACCGATCTCCGAACTCACCGCGCCGACGCAGTGGCCGCACGTCATGCCCTTGATCGTGTAGGTCGTGGTGGTCATGTCCGCGGCTCCTTCTACGATGAGATTACCCCCGTGGGGTACCGGTCGACGCCCACCGTAACATACCCCCTGGGGGTACTCCAGCATTGTGGCGTTGAATACCCCCGGGGGGTTGTAGGATGGGGGCATGACCGCACCGACCCGTGGCTACACATCCACCAAAGACCAGCTGCAGGCCCGGCTGCGGCGCATCGAGGGCCAGGTGCGCGGCATCGAGCGCATGGTCGACGAGGACCGGTACTGCATCGACGTCCTCACCCAGATCTCGGCGATCCAGGCCGCGCTCGACAAGGTGGCGCTCGGCCTGCTCGACGGGCACGCCCGGCACTGCATGCACGAGGGTGCCGCGGAGGGCCGGGCCGACGAGATGGCCAGCGAGATGATGGCCGCCGTCGGTCGCCTCATGAAGCGGGGCTGAACTCCCTGGTGGTGCGGCGTCGCATCAGGATCCACATGATCCAGCCGGCGCCCACGATGAAGCCGAGGCTGATGAGGCGGTACAGCACCACCGCCGCGATCGCGGTGCTGCCGGCCAGCCCGCCGGCCACCAGCCCGAGGATCAGCGCGCTGTCGATCACGCCCAGCCCGCCCGGCACCACCGGGATGCTGGCGGCGGCCATGCCGGCGCAGTAGGCGACCAGCAACTGCGTGGTGGTGATCGACTCGGCGCCGACGGCCAGGCAGCACATCCACAGGCACACGGCGTCGAGCAGCCAGTTCGCCACCGCGTAGGCGACCGCGACCGTGGCGTTCGCCGGCCCGAGCCGCACGGCCCGGAGCTGGTCGAGGAATCCGGCGATGCGGTCGACGCCGTGCTCCGGCGGCCGCCGGCGGACCTTGTTGACCCCGGCCATGCCACCCCGGGTGATCCGGTGCAGCGTCTGCGGGTTGCGGGCGATCCGCGTCACCCCGATCGTGATCAGCACGACGGCGGTGAGCAGGCCGGCGAGCGTCGGCCAGGCCGGCGTGCCGCCGGCCGCGATCCCGGCGGCGGCGCTGATCAGGGCCAGCGCGGTGGCCGAGAGGATGCCGCTGAGCGCGATGCACCACGACGCGATCCCGGCCGAGGCGCCGAACCGCCGCATCTGCTTGTAGTTGAACGAGGTGGAGAACGCCGGCCCGCCCGGGAGCGTGACGCTCAGCGAGTGCGCCGCGTAGGCCAGCTGGATGTGCCGCACCAGCGGCACCCGGATGCCGGCGCTGGCCAGCAGCCGGCGTTGCATCCGCGCGTACGCCCGCATCGACGTGATCGCGGCGAACACCGCGACCAGTACCAGGCCCGGATGCGGCGAGCGGAGCTCCGACAGCGCCTCGACCAGGTCGGACCAGGCCCACACGGCCTCGCCCACCAGGACGGCGACGACCGCACCGACGACGATCAGTCGCCACCGGCGCGTTCTGGTCCGCGTCGTCTCGATCATGTGCCCCCCGGAACATGATCGTACTTTCATCTTCCGGGCGCGGACCGCACCGCCACATTGAGGGTCGCCCGGATACCGAGGTGGTCGGAGACGTACGCGGGGCCGGTGGGGAACGGGTGCTTCGCGGTGAGAATCAGCGCCCGGTCGGCGACCGTGACCGACGGGGTGGTGAACACGAAGTCGATCCGGTGTCCGGGGATTCCGGGGCCGAGGAACTCCTCCGCCCGGTACGTCGGCGTGGGGTCGCCGGCGAACGCGTCGACGAGACCGGTGGCCGCCTCGAACGCCGGGAGGAACGTGCTGCCGGCGGCGATGTTGAAGTCGCCGCACACCGCTTGTGGGCCGTCGAGCCGCGCGACCACGGCGGCCAGGTGGGCCAGCTGCTGGCGGTGCATCGCGGCGTGCCGGTTGGTGCCCGACCAGTCGCCGTCCCGGTTCGGCATCGGGTGGGTGTTGACCACCCACAGGTCCGCCAGCCGGGTCACCAGCGAACCCTTCAACACCGACTTGGCCTGGTCGACCCGCCCCATCCCGGCCGCCGGCACGGGGAACCGGTGGTACCGCGCCGGGCCCAGCGGCCGGCGCGACATCGTGACCAGCCCACCGGCCGGCCCGGCGATTCCCCGACCCGTCCGGACGTGCCGGAACGACGGCATCCCGGGCCGGAGCCGGCGCAGGTGCCAGCGGGTGAGCACCTCCTGGAAGCAGACCACGTCGATGTCGGACGTTTCGAAGAACCGGGCGATCGCGCCGTACCGGGCGGGCAGGTCGGACGCGCGCAACGGCAGCCCGAGCGTGTTCAGCGAGGCGACGGTGACCTGATCCATCGGCCGTGATCGTACCGGCGGCCT
This sequence comes from Virgisporangium aurantiacum, assembly GCF_016863635.1. Lineage (GTDB taxonomy): Bacteria > Actinomycetota > Actinomycetes > Mycobacteriales > Micromonosporaceae > Virgisporangium > Virgisporangium aurantiacum. The sequence goes on from NZ_BOPG01000033.1 coordinate 432,688, forward strand.
TTCATAAATTGCGTAACTTTCGGCCGTGGGAGCGCTTCCATGGGACGCTGACATCGACCTAGACTGATGTCCCGCCACCACCCCCGGAGGTACCCGTCGTGCGATCACGACTCGGCGCGGCATGCGTCGTCACCTTACTTTTGTCCGTGTTCTTCATGGCCGAGCCGGCCCAGGCCGCCACCGGCATCCGGATCAGCAGCGGTCGGCTGGTCGAGGCGAACGGCACCGAACTGGTGCTCCGCGGCATCAACCACGCGCACGTCTGGTACCAGCAGCAGACCAGTTCGTTCGCCAACATCAAGGCCACCGGCGCCAACTCGGTGCGGGTCGTGCTGGGCAGCGGCCAGCGGGGTTGGGGCACCAGCCCGGCCAGCGACGTGGCCAACGTGATCTCGCTGTGCAAGCAGAACCGCCTGATCTGCGTGCTCGAGGTGCACGACACCACCGGCTACGGCGAGCAGAGCGGTGCCGCGACGCTCGCGCAGGCCGTCGACTACTGGATCAGCGTGCAGAGCGCGCTGACCGGCCAGGAGAACTACGTCATCCTGAACATCGGCAACGAACCGTTCGGCAACCAGGGCTATGCCGCCTGGACGACCGACACGGCCAACGCCATCCGGCGGCTGCGGTCGGCCGGCTTCCAGCACACGATCATGGTCGACGCCCCGAACTGGGGCCAGGACTGGACGTTCACCATGCGCGACAACGCGCCGACGGTCTACGCCGCCGACACCACCGGTAACACAATCTTCAGCATCCACATGTACGGGGTGTTCGACACGTCGGCCGAGGTGTCGGCGTACCTGTCGTCGTTCACCAGCCGGGGGCTGCCGATCGTGGTCGGCGAGTTCGGCAACAACCACTCCGACGGCAATCCCGACGAGGACGCGATCATGTCCTACGCGCAGGCCAACCGGATCGGCTACCTGGGCTGGTCGTGGAGCGGCAACGGGGGCGGCGTCGAGTACCTGGACATGGTGCTGAACTTCAACCCGGCCACCCGCAGCGAGTGGGGCACCCGGTTCATCGCCGGCGCCAACGGCATCGCGGCCACGTCGCGCGAGGCGTCGATCTACGGCGGCACCGGCACCCCCGACACCCAGGCGCCCACCACGCCCGGCACGCCGACCGCCAGCAACGTCACCTCGACCGGCGCGAACCTCGCCTGGACGGCGTCGACCGACAACGTCGGCGTCAGCGGGTACACGGTCGTGCGGGTGCAGGGCAGCACCGAGACCACCGTCACGAGCACCGCGACCAACTCGGCCGCGCTCACCGGGCTCACGCCGTCGACCGCGTACACGTTCGCGGTGTACGCGCGGGACGCGGCGGGCAACCGGTCGACGCGGTCGGGCACCGTCAACGTCACCACGCCGGCCGGCGGGGGTGGCGGCAACAACGGCTGCACCGCCACGTACCGGATCGCCGGCAGCTGGTCGGGCAACTTCCAGGGCGAGGTGACCGTGACCAACGGCACCACGGCGAGCACCGGCTGGACCGTCACGTGGACCTACGCCAACGGCCAGACCATCACGCAGATGTGGAGCGGCCAGGACACCCCGAGCGGCGCCAGCCACTCGGTGCGCAACGTCAACTACAACGGCAACCTCGGCCCGAACGCCAGCACGATGTTCGGGTTCCTGGGCACCTGGAACAACACCACCAACTCCGTGCCGACGCTTTCCTGCACGCGGAGCTGATCACGCGGAGCTGAACAAGGTCACAGAACGACGGCGCCGGCCTCCACCCACGGTGAGGCCGGTGCCGCTGTTTCAATGCTGTTTTTTAGAGCCCGCTCAGGCCCGGAGTTCCGCTGTCCACACGTTCCCGATGCGGTACCAGTGACCGACCGAGACCGTCCGGAAGCGCCGGGACAACGCGCCCTCGGCAAGATCGTGGACGCGACGCACCTCGCTGGCTGTCGTCGCGTGCTCGACAAGACCGACAAATATCTGCCGCCCGGCCGCGGTGACCTCGAGCCGCCACAGGACCCCGAGTGTTCGCAATGTTGCTCGCAACCGCTCGTTGTCCCGTGACCGCTCGGCCGGGTCGGCGAGTGATTCCCGCAAGCTGGCCACCCCCGTGCGTTCCATAGCCAGATCGTTGGACACGCCGGGTTTCACTATGAGTTGGACCGCGGTCGACTCACATCGATCCCGACCGAATCCGAACGGGATAACCTGTACCTTCCCGACCTCGCGGAGTGACGCATGCCATCCCAGGAGCCCGTCGAGCTTCCCGACCCCGGGCAGGCCCGCACGATCGACTCGCTGGTGGGGCGGCTGCGCCAGTTGAAGGTGTACGCGGGCGACCCGTCGTTCGAGACCGTGAAGGAACGGGTCAACGCCGCCTGGACCGCCGCGGGCCGGCCGGCCGGCGAACTGGCCGGCAAGACCACCGTCGTCGACTGCTTCCGGCCGGGCCGGCGCCGGCTCAACATCGACCTGGTCACGGCCGTGGTCGAGGCGCTGCATCCCGACCCGGGGTACGTGGCGCAGTGGCGGCAGGCGCTGCGGGTGGTGGCCGGTTCGGGGCAGGCCGCGTCGCAGGTGCGGGTCCAGGAGAACCTGCCCAGCCACGAAGACGGGTTCACCGGGCGGGTCAACGAGCAGGGCACGCTGCTCACGGCGCTGCGCGGCGCGGCGGTGCCGGTCGCGGTCATCGCGGGGATGGCCGGCGTCGGCAAGACCCGGCTCGCGGTGGAGGTCGGGCGGCAGCTCGGCCCGTTCGACCGGACGCTGTTCGTCGACCTGCGCGGGTTCCACCCCGACCAGCCGCCGGCCGAACCGGCCGCGGTGCTCGACGGCTTCCTGCGCCTGCTCGGGGTGCCCGGCCAGCAGATGCCGCACGAGCTCGCCGCCCGCTCCGCCGCGTTCCGGCAGCGGCTGGCGGGTCAGCGGGTGCTGGTGGTGCTCGACAACGCCGCCGACGAGAACCAGGTGCTCCCGCTGCTGCCCGGCACCGCCGACGCGGTCACGCTGGTCACCAGCCGGCGCACCCTCACCGGGCTACGCACGGTGGCGCACGTGATGCTCGGCATCTTCACCTCCGACGAGGCCCACCGGCTGCTGCTCCAGGCCGCACCCGACGGTCCGGTCGGCGGCGACCCGCTGGCCGCCACCCGGATCGCCGAGCGCTGCGGCCACCTGCCGCTGGCCCTCGGCCTCATCGCCGGTCACATCCGGGCCAAGCCCGGCTGGACGCTCACCGACCACGCCGACCGGCTCGACGAGCGGCACCGCCTCCGCCGCATCGACACCGGCGTCGAGCTGGCCTTCGACCTCTCCTACCGGCACCTGCCGCCGGAGGCCCAGCGGCTGCTGCGCTTCCTCGCCCTGCACCCCGGCCAGCAGCCCGACCTCTACGCCGCGGCCGCGCTGGCCGGTACCGACGTGGCCGGCGCCGCCGAACTGGTGCGCGTGCTGCGGCACAACCACCTGGTGCTCACCACCGCACCCGGCCGGTACGCGCTGCACGACCTGGTGCGCGCCTACGCCGCCGGCCGGGCCAGCGACGAGGACCCGCCGCCCGAGCACCGGGCCGCCCTGGCCCGGCTGTTCGGCTACTACCTCGCGACCGCCGCGGCCGCGATGGACCTGCTGTTCCCCGGCGAGGCCGCGTGGCGGCCGAAGATCGAACCGCCGGAGACGCCGTTGCCGCAGCTCGCCGACCCGGACGCGGCGCTCGGCTGGCTGGAGGCCGAACGGCCCACGGTGATCGCGATGGCGGTGTACGCCGCCGACAACGGGTGGCCCCAGGTCGTCAACCCACTGTCGGCGCTGCTGTACCGGTACCTGCTCGGCGGCAACACGGGCGACGCGCTGATCGTGTACGGCGCGGCCCGGGAGTCGGCCCGGCGGGTCGGCGACCGGGCGGCGGAGGCCTACGCGCTGCGCGGCATCGGGGTGACGCACCTGGTGCTCGGCGGGTTCGAGCCGGGCAGCGAGTACCTGGAGCAGGCGCTCGCCCTGTTCCAGAGCGTCGGTGACGTCCCCGGGCAGGCCCGCACGCTCACCAACCTTGGCATGGCCGAGGAGCGGCTCGGCATGGCGTCGGCGATCGAACGGCACAAGCAGGCGCTGGCGCTGTTCCAGGAGCTGGGTGACGCCACCAACGAGGCCCGGTCGCTGCTCAACATCGGCCTCACCGAGGAGCGGCTGGGCCAGGTCGACGCGGCGGTCGAGCGGTACTCGCAGGCGCTGGAGATGTTCCGGCAGGGCGGCGACCGGCACGGCGTCGCCGCCGCGGCCCGGGATCTCGGCACCATCGAGGTGAAGCTCGGTCGGTTCGACGCGGCCGAGGAGCACCTCGACGAGGCGCTCGCCGGGTTCCGTTACCTGAGCAACCGGGAGGCGGAGGCGTGGACGCTGGCCAGCATCGGCAACCTCGACGTCGCCCGGGGTCGCGCCGCCGCCGCCGTCGAGCGGTTCGAGCGGGCGCTCGACATGCACCAGGAGATCGGTAGCCGGCACGGGCAGGCCTGGACGCTGAACGCGCTCGGCGAGTCGGAACTGGCGGCCGGGCGGCCGGCCGCCGCCGTCTCGCTGCACTCCACCGCGCACGACATCGCCGTGGAGATCGGCGTCGGCGACGAGCAGGCCCGGGCGAACGCCGGCCTCGGGCACGCACACCGGGAACTCGGCGAGCCCGACGTGGCCCGGCGCCGGTTCGAGCGGGCCCTCGACCTCTTCACCGAACTCGGCATGCCCGACGCCGACGGGGTGCGGGCGGCCCTACGCAAACTGCGTTGAGGGTCGTAATACCGTTGAGTCATCCCCAACGGTGTTACGGAAGGTAGACGATCATGGTCGAGGCCGACTGGGTCTCCCGATTCGCCGACGAGGTCATCGCAGAGGCGGAGCGGCGGGCACCGGGTAAGCCGATCGTCTGCGCGTCCGGGCTGAGCCCGTCGGGGCCGATCCACCTGGGCAACCTCCGCGAGGTCATGACCCCGCACCTGGTCGCCGACGAGATCAAGCGTCGCGGCGTCGCCTGCGAGCACATCCTCTCGTGGGACGACTACGACCGGCTGCGCCGCGTGCCGGCCGGTATCGACCAGTCGTGGACGGAGCACATCGGCAAGCCGCTCAGCGCGGTGCCGGCACCGCCCGGCAGCGACCATCTCAACTGGGCCGAGCACTTCAAGGCGCCGCTCGTCACCGCGCTGGCCGAGCTCGGTATCGAGGTCCGGGCGATCAGCCAGACCGAGATGTACACCTCCGGCGCCTACCGCGACCAGATCCTGCTGGCGATGCGCGAGCGGGCGACGATCGACGGCATCCTCGGCCGGTACCGCACCAAGAAGAAGACTGCGGTCAAGACCGACGACGAGGACGAAGCGGCCGCCGCCGAGGGCTCCGGCGCCGCGGAGGAAGAGGACGGGACGGTCGCGGCCGGCTACTTCCCGTACAAGCCGTACTGCCCGGTGTGCAACACCGACCTGACGACGGTGACCGCGTACGACGACGAGACCACGGTGCTGTCGTTCACCTGCGCGTGCGGGCACGCGCACACCGTCCCGCTGACCGAGTACAACCACGGCAAGCTGGTCTGGAAGGTCGACTGGCCGATGCGGTGGGCGTACGAGGGGGTCGTGTTCGAGCCGTCCGGCGTCGACCACACCTCGCCCGGATCGTCGTTCGTCGTCGGGTCGCAGATCATCCGCCCGGTGTTCGGGGCCGAGCCGCCGATCGGGCCGATGTACGCGTTCGTCGGCGTCAGCGGCATGGCGAAGATGAGCAGCTCGAAGGGCGGCGTGCCGATCCCGGCCGACGCCCTGCGGATCATGGAACCGCCGCTGCTGCGCTGGCTGTACGCCCGGCGCCGGCCGAACCAGGCCTTCAAGGTGGCCTTCGACCAGGAGATCCAGCGGCTCTACGACGAGTGGGACTCGCTGGAGCGCAAGATCCCCGCGGGCACCGCCGCGCCGGCCGACGTCACGTCGCACGCCCGGGCCGTCGAGACGGCCGCCGGCCGGCTGCCGCTCACGGCCAAGGTGGTTCCGTACCGCACGCTCGCGTCGGTGGTCGACGTCACGACCGGAGACGCCGAGCAGACCCTGCGCATCCTGCGCGACCTCGACCCGAGCGACCCGGTGACCAGCCTCGACGAGGTTCGGCCGCGCCTCGACTGCGCGCAGCACTGGGTTACCACCCAGGTGCCCGCCGACCAGCGGACGCAGGTGCGCGCGGAGCCCGATGTGGCGCTCCTCACATCCCTCGGTCCGGCGGAGGCGGAGTCGCTGCGGCTGCTGCTCGACGGGCTCGACTCGCACTGGTCGCTCGACGGGCTGACCACGCTCGTCTACGGCGTCCCGAAGACCCAGCTCGGTCTGCCGCTCGACACCAGGCCCACGCCCGAACTGAAGGTGGCGCAGCGCACGTTCTTCGCGCTGCTCTACAAGCTCCTGGTCGGGCGCGACACCGGGCCGCGGCTGCCCACGCTGCTCCTGGCCGTCGGCGCCGACCGGGTCCGGAAACTGCTCAGCGCGTAGCAATGTCACCCGATCGTGGCACGGGTGACGATCGCCCATCGGACCGTATCGACACGTACGTGCGCCGATACCGGACACTGGAGCCATGGCGACTGCGACCATGGCACAACCCGGTCAAACCGCCGAGCAGGTCACGTACCTTCGGCGGCTCCTGCGGCAGCGGGAGTACCGGCGAGCCGTTGAACTGATCGACCGGCACCTGCTCGACGTCACCGGCACGCCCGTGCCCATCGACGACGTGCGCACCTACGCATACGAACTACTGGGCCGGCGCGGCCCGTCGGCACTGCGGCGGGTGCCGGTCAACCTGCGTCGGGGCGCGCCGGTGAGCCTGCGCCGGCCGGTCACCGTCGACCTGCGCCGGCTCACCCGGGCCGAGCTCGAACGGGTGCTGCGCTGGCTGCTCGCCGCCGAGATCCGGGCCGCCGACGACGCCCTGCGGGCCGACGAGTACGCCGACGCGGTGGCCGCCGCCGAGGCCGCCGGGCGGATCGACAACCGCTCGACGCACATCGCGATGGTGCACGCCCGCGCGCTCTACGAGCTGGCGGTGCTGGCCCTGAACGGCAAGTCACCCGACCTCGACGAGGTCTCCCAGCGGCTGCAGAAGGCCGGCTGGCTGACCATGCGGGCGGCCCACGACCCCACCGTGCGCGACGCCCACAAGAAGCTGTCGGCGGCGATCGACGACGTGAGCGCGATCGTCGAGCGCCGGCGCGCCCGCACCGCCCGGGCCGACGCCGTCACCGCCGTGGTGCAGCGGTTCAACCGCCTGGTGCAGCACTACAACGACCAGGACCAGTTGATCAGCCATATCCAGCTGGGCAACGCGCTGGCGTCGTTGGCGCAGGTCCGGGTCGACGTCGACCGGCTGCTGCAGCACCACGCCCCCGAATCGCCGGCGGGCGTGATCCTCGTCGACCTCCGGGGCCAGTGCGTCCGGTACAAGGTGCACCTGGAGCGGCAGGGACGGCGGATCCGGGCCGACTAAAGGCCCAGCATGCGGGTGATCGTCACCTCGATCACGACCCGTTCCGGGTTGGGTTGCGGGACGCGGTAGCGCTGGCCGTACCGGCGCTCCGCGTCCGCGACCGACTCCGGGTCCTCCCGGACCACCGCGGTTCCCTCGGCCGTGCTCCAGCGCCGGCCGTCGACCTGGCAGATCGCCGCCCGACCGGTGGCGCGCACGTTGCGCACCTTCACCGAGCCGCGCCGGGTGATCACCCGCACGATCCCGGCCGCCGCGTCGAGGGTCGCGCCGACCGCGACCACGTGTGGTGACCCGTCGGGGCGCAGCGTCGTCAACGTGCACAGGTGCCGTTCGGTCCAGAACTCGAGCAGTTCGCTTCGGGAGAGATCCACGCTCCCTAGTTTCGGGCCACCGCCAGCCCGGACGTGGTCGGGGTGACGTTCGGGAACACCGTGCCGAGCGAGCCCACGCCGCACCGCTTCTGCAGCACCTCGCCGATCACCGAGCGGTAGTCGGTGGTGGCGGCGAGGTCACCGGCCACCAGTTTCGCGGGGGCCAGCCCCGGCCACGTCCCGTAGACCTTGCCGCCGCGGACGCCGCCGCCCAGCACGAACATCGCGTTGCCGTGGCCGTGATCGACCCCGCGCGAGCCGTTCTCCGCCACGCGGCGGCCGAACTCGCTCAGCGTCACCAGCGTGACGTTCTTCATGCCGTCGGCGCCGAGGTCGGCGGCGAACGCGGCCAGCGCGGCGGCGAACTCGCCGAGGTGGGTGTGCATGCGCTGGCCGGTCTCGGCCGTGCCGAGGCCCTCGTGCATGTCCCAGTCACCGAAGTCGACGCACGCGGCGCGCAGGCCGAGGCCCGCCTTGATCAGCCGGGCCACGTCCTTGAGGGCCGTCGCGAGCGGCGTCGCCGGGTAGACCGCGCCGTTCGCGGGGGTGTAGGCGGGCAGCTTCGCGACCGTCGCCACGGCGCCGGTCGCGGCAAGAGCCGGCGTGGCCAGGGCCGCGGGGGCGTCCCGGTAGAGGGCCTGCAAGGTCAGACCCATCGGGACGGACGCGGAGTCGCCGGCCAGCGTGAACCCGTCGAGCGACGCGATCCCCAGGTCGGGCCCCGGGCCGGCGAGGGCCCGCGCGGGCTTGGTGCTGCCGACGGAGACGCCGGACCACGGGTTCGTCGAGACCCCGAGCATGCGGTCGAGCCAGCCGGTGCGGATCGACGTGCCGGCGGCGGCCCGCTCCATCTCCTCCATCGCGGCGAAGTGCGAGCGGGTCGGGTTCGGCTGCCCGACCGCGTGCACGGCGGCCAACTGCCCCTGCGTCCACAGCGGGAGCAGCGGGGCGAGCGCCGGGTGCAGGCCGAACATGGCGTCGCCGCCGATCACCTTCGCCTTGGGGACGGCGATGGTCGGACGGGCCTTGTAGTAGTCGGGGTCACCATGCGGGATCACGGCCGAGAGCCCGTCGAATCCGCCCCGCAGCGAGAGGACGACCAGGGTGTCACCGGTGCTGTCGGCGGCGAACGCGTAGCGGGCCGCGACGCCCTCGGTGACGACGGTGGCCGCGGCCGCCGCCGCGGCGGTCTTGAGCAGACTGCGTCGGGTGCACATCGCTACCTCACCTGGAACATCGGGGCGTCGAGCACCAGCGCCACCAGGTGCGGGAACTTGCCGGTGACGGCCTGGTCCTTGGCCTTCAACGGGTCGATCGGCTTCTTCCCGAAGAACTGGGTGAGCGCCGCGGTGTGCTCCGGCTTCGGTGCGGTTCCGACGAGGCTCTTCACGACGGTCTCGACCAGTGCGCCGTACGTGGCCGGCAGCGCGCCGGGCACGAGCCGGTTGAGCAGCGGCGTCGTGCGGGTGAGCTGCTTCGGGTACCAGCCGGCGGCCAGGTTCAGGTGGGCGTTCCACCGCACCAGGAACCCGGACGGCGACGCCCACGCCGCCGCGACGTCGGGGTAGCCGTTCGGCGGCTCCCAGCGCATCGGGCCGTGGCCGGTCTTCTCCAGGATCTGGTACAGCGCCCGGATCCCGTCGGTGCCCGCCCCATTGGTGCCAGCGGCGTCGGGGCCGAGGCCGAGGATCCGGACGGTGCCGGCGATGTCCTCCAGCGGGGTCTTCACCTTGGCGTTGGCGGCCTTGGCGAACTCGGCACTGGTGAACAGCGCCCGGAGCACCGGCGCGATCGCGGTCCGGTTGTCGAGGTACACCTTGGCGAGCGTGGTGACGAGGCCGGCCGGCGGCTCGTCGGCGACGAACCGGATGCACAGCTTGGTGGCGATGCGCTCGGCGGTCTTCGGGTGCATGGCGAGGTGGTCGAGGAACGCGGTGCCGGCCTTCTCGCCGTCGGCGGCCGTGGCGTTGGCGCTCTGGAAACCCAGGATGGCGACGGCGCCGGTCGCGTGCTTCGCGGCGTCGTACCGGTACAGGCCGGTGGCGGCGTCGACGGTGCGGCCGGTCAGCAGGATCGCGGCCTGCTTCACGTCGGCCTCGGTGTAGTTGAGCCCGACGGTGTGCAACTCCATGAGCTCGCGGCCGTAGTTCTCGTTCGGCTTGTCCTTGGTGGAGACGCGGTTGTCGAGGTAGCTGAGCATCGCCGGGTGCGTGGCGCTGGCCTTGAGCATGTCCGCGAAGCGGCCGAGGGCGTGCGCGCGGATCACCGTGCGGTCGTAGTCCGGGCGGCTGTCCCAGACGTCGCTGGAGGGGCAGGTGACGTTGAGGTGGTTCGACCAGAAGTCCACCATGACCTCGAACAGCTGCCGCCGGCTCCAGCACGCCCGGGCGACCGCGGCGGTGCCCAGCTGCTGCATGGCGTCCCAGGCACCCTTCTTGACGGCCTTCCGCACGCCGGTGATGTCGAGGCTGACCAGCGGAAACCGCGCGACGATGGCGTCGCAGGCGGAGTCGTCGATGCTCCTGGGATCGAGCTGGCGGTCGAGCCAGGCGCTGACGCCGAGCGAGCGCAGTTCCGCCTCATTGTCCGGAGTGCGGCCGTAGGTGGCCCGCCGCAGCAGGTGCAGGGGATCGGGCGACGAGGTGGGGGTGGCCACGGTGCTCGTCGTGGTGGTGAAGCTCCGCGGCGCGGCGAGTGCCGTCCCCGGCTCGACGAGGGCGACGCCGGCACCCGCGACCGCCGCCGTGGCGAGCAGCCGTCGCCGGCCGACCATGTTCCGCTGAGCCTCGGGTGTACGCACATCCCCCGAGGTCGACCGCCGGCCGCGCCTTCTGAGCCCGGTAACCCGCCTACACCGCCCCGGCAACGGGCTCGCCCCGGGACTACTGGATGTAGCCCTCCACCTCGTCCGCCGGGCGTTCCTCCACCGCGTCGGGGTCGGTGCCGTTGGCGCGGGCGGCGCGGCGGCGGCGGAGCAGGTCCCAGAGGCGGTCGAGTTCGATCTCGGCCTCGGCGAGCCTGCTGCGCTCCTCGTCGGGCGTCAGGGTGCCGCTCTGCACCTGGGCGCGAAGGGCGTGCTCGTTGTCGACGAGTTCGTGGATGCGGGCCAGGATCGCCTTGTCGTCCATGCCCGTCACCCTAGTCATTGAGCAGGCGGGTCTGCTCGCGGAGGATCTCGATCGTGCGCTGGACGAAGTCGGCGATCGCGGCGGCCTCTTTCTCGTCGTAGCGCGACGTCATCGCGCTCATCGCCGCGCTCAGGCGGGCAAAGGCAGCGCCGATGCCGGTACCGGTGGCCGGGGTGGGTGCGGCGCTGATCACGATGCGGCGGCGGTCGGCGGGGTCGGCGGCCCGGGTGACGTGGCCGCCGCGTTCCAGGCGGTCGACGAGGCCGGTGACCGCGCCGGGGCTCAGGCCGGTGAGCTGGGCCAGCGTTCCGGCGGTGAGCGGGCCGCGGCCGGCGATGATGCGCAGCGCCCGCTGGTCGGCGGCGCTCAGGCCGAGGCGGTGACCGATCGCCTCGTGGAACAGGATCACGGCCGTGCTCAGCTCCGCGCCCAGGGCCGAACCGTCCTCCACGCCCCCAGCCTTTCTTTCGGTTCGCCAAACATTTTAGTAAACTGAACTAATGCGGACCCAATTCGCCACCTCGTGGGAATCCCTGCGCTGGGCGCTGGCCTTCCACGGACGGCACTTCCTGATCGTCTCGGCTCTCATGGTGCTTCCGGGCGTCCAGCGGTTCGTGATCATGAGTTGGGAGCTGCCCGGGCCGGTGGCCACCCTGTCGGAGATTCTGGTGCTGGCGGCGCGCATCGGGCTGGTCGTCTACGTGGTGAGCAAGGTCGGGCCGGCGCCGCACGCATGGGCGTCCACCAGGATGTTTTTCCGTGAACGCTGGCCCAGCCTGCTCATCACGCTGGGCCTGCTCGCCCTTGCGTTCGCGATCTTCGACCTCGCCCTCGAAGGGCTGAGCGACGACGACACGTACCGGTCGGTGCTGTTCGCGGTCAAGAATCTCACGGTCATCCCGTTCACGGTGATCTGGATGATCTCGGTCGCGCGCACGTGCGTCCAATATGAACTTACGACCGCGGCCTCGCGTTGAGGCCGCGGTCGCGATCACCGATCTATGACTCGAGCATCCGCCGCAGCACGTACTGCAGGATGCCGCCGTGCCGGTAGTAGTCGGCCTCGCCGGGGGTGTCGATGCGGACGACCGCGTCGAACTCCTTGCCGTTGTCGGTGGTGACGCGCACCGTGCGCGGCGTCGACCCCTCGTTGAGCGCCTCGACGCCCGTGATCGTGTACGTCTCCGTGCCGTCGAGACCCAGTGACTCGGCGTTCTCGCCCTGGGGGAACTGCAGCGGCAGCACGCCCATGCCGATCAGGTTCGACCGGTGGATGCGCTCGAAGCTCTCCGCGATCACCGCGCGGGCGCCCAGCAGCGCCGTGCCCTTGGCGGCCCAGTCGCGCGACGAGCCCGAGCCGTACTCCTTGCCGGCCAGGATGATCAACGGGACGCCCGCCTCAATGTAGGCGGCCGACGCGTCGTAGATCGTGGCCTGGTCGCCCGTGAGGTGGTTGACCGTGAAGCCGCCCTCGACGCCCGGCACCAGCTTGTTGCGCAGCCGGATGTTGGCGAACGTGCCGCGGATCATCACCTCGTGGTTGCCGCGGCGCGAGCCGTACGAGTTGAAGTCGCGCTTCTCGATGCCGTGCTCGCTGAGGTACCTCCCGGCGGGGGAGTCGGCCTTGATCGCGCCGGCGGGGGAAATGTGGTCGGTGGTCACCGAGTCGCCGAGCGACGCCAGCACGCGGGCGCCCGCGATGTCGGTGACCGGCGACGGCTCGGTCGCCATGCCCTCGAAGTACGGAGGCTTGCGTACGTAGGTCGAGTCGTCGGCCCACTCGAAGGTCTGGCCCTCCGGCGTGGGCAGGCCCTGCCAGCGCTCGTCGCCCGCGAACACGTCGGCGTAGTCGCGCTGGAACATCTCGCTGGCAATGGCGCTCGCGACGACCTCTTCGATCTCCTGACCGGTGGGCCAGATGTCGCGCAGGTACACCGGCTTGCCCTGGGTGTCTTCGCCGAGCGGGTCGTTGACCAGGTCGATGTCCATCGTGCCGGCCAGCGCGTACGCGACCACCAGCGGCGGCGACGCCAGGTAGTTCATCTTGACGTCGGGGTTGATGCGACCCTCGAAGTTCCGGTTGCCGGAGAGGACGCTCACGACGCTCAGGTCGTTCTCCTGCACCGCCGCGCTGACCTCCTCCGGCAGCGGGCCGGAGTTGCCGATGCACGTGGTGCAGCCGTAGCCGACCAGGTGGAAGCCCAGCTTCTCCAGGTAGGGCGTGAGGCCGGCGCGCTCGTAGTAGTCCATGACCACCTTGGAGCCGGGCGCCAGCGTCGTCTTCACCCAGGGCTTGCGGTTGAGGCCGCGGTCGACGGCGTTGCGGGCGAGCAGTGCGGCACCGACCATCACGTGCGGGTTCGACGTGTTGGTGCAGGAGGTGATCGCCGCGATGACGACGGCGCCGTGGTCGAGTTCGTAGTCGCCGACCTTGACCGGGTTCGACGGCCGCCCTTCCGCGTTCGCCGCCGCCGAGACGAGGTGCGGCTTGTCGGCCGGGTCGTCGTGGTGGCCGACCGGCGGGTCGCTGGCCGGGAAGCTCTCCCGGCTGGCCTCGTCGGCGGTGCCGTTCTCCGACTTCACGTAGTCGGTGAGCGAGTTGCGGAACATCGGCTTGGCGCTGCGCAGCGGCACCCGGTCCTGCGGGCGCTTCGGCCCGGCGAGGCTCGGCTCCACGGTGGACAGGTCGAGTTCGAGCCGCTCGGAGTACGCCGGCTCGCGGTCGGGGTCGTGCCAGAGCCCCTGCTCCTTGGCGTACGCCTCGACCAGGTTCACTTCCGCTTCGCCGCGGCCGGTGAGCCGCATGTACTTGGTGGTCTCGTCGTCGATCGGGAAGATCGCGATCGTGGACCCGTACTCGGGGCTCATGTTGCCGATCGTCGCCCGGTTGGCCAGCGGCACCGCGCCGACGCCCGGCCCGTAGAACTCGACGAACTTGCCGACCACGCCGTGCTTGCGCAGCATCTCGGTGATCGTGAGCACCAGGTCGGTAGCGGTGGCGCCCTCGGGCAGCGACCCGTTCAACTTGAACCCGACCACCCGCGGGATCAGCATCGACACCGGCTGGCCGAGCATGGCCGCCTCGGCCTCGATGCCGCCGACGCCCCAGCCGACCACGCCGAGCCCGTTGACCATCGTGGTGTGCGAGTCGGTGCCCACCAGCGTGTCGGGGTAGGCCTGGCCGTTCCGCTGGAAGATCACCTGGGCCAGGTACTCGATGTTCACCTGGTGCACGATGCCGGTGCCCGGCGGTACGACCTGGAACTCGTTGAACGCGCCCTGGCCCCAGCGCAGGAACTGGTACCGCTCGCGGTTGCGCTCGTACTCCAGCTCGACGTTGCGCACGAACGCGTCCGCGCGCCCGAACAGGTCGGCGACCACGGAGTGGTCGATCACCAGCTGCGCCGGCGCCAACGGGTTCACCTTGCTCGGATCGCCGCCGAGGTCGCGCACCGCCTCGCGCATCGTGGCCAGGTCGACCACGCACGGGACGCCGGTGAAGTCCTGCATCAGCACCCGGGCGGGCGTGAACTGGATCTCGACGCTCGGATCGGCGTCGGGGTCCCAGCCCGCCAGGGCCCGGATGTGACCTTCGGTGATGTTCGCGCCGTCTTCGGTGCGCAGCAGGTTCTCGAGCAGGATCTTCAGGCTGTAGGGCAGGCGCTCCTGCCCGTCGACCTTGCTGAGCCGGAAGATCTCGTAGCTCGCGTCGCCGACGCGGAGTTCGCTCCTGGCACCGAACGTGTCGAGGCTCGCCACGGTGTACTCCTCAGGTATTCAAGGGTCCGCCAAAGTCTCCCGCAGCCGGGGCAGCGCCGCAGCGCCGGGTGGATTCTGTTCTAGCAAACCGTACGTCCGTCTTGCTAAGCCAGGCTACCCTAAGTTTCTGTCACTGGTACCGTTCGACTTTTGGCCGTGTTCCAGGCCGGGAGGACGCAATCATGAGCGAGCCACCGTCCGTCGTGGGCAGGCGGTCGCGGGGTGCAAGGTCCGCGTCACCATCACTAGGAGACGGTGTGCCTACCCCTGCGTCCCCCACGAGTGCGGACATCCTCCGGCTGCTCCGCGGCTACCCGCCGGTGCTGGGCGCGATGCTCCTGGTCGACGGCGTCATCACCCTGATCATGGGCGGCGACGCCACGGTCACCCTCGGCGAGGTCGTGGCCTATCTGCTGCTGCCCCCGCTGGCGATGTTCCTGGTCACCCAGACCACGGGCGGCCGCCGCCCGAACGCCGTCACCCTGGGTGTGGCCGTCGCCGGTGCGGCCGTGCTGCTGGCGTCGCTGTTCCTGCTCGGTGGGGTCCACCTGGTGACGCTGCCGCCCTGGGTGCTGGCCCTGGTGGGAGCGGTGCTGCTGGGGGTCGCGTTGTTCGTGATGCGGTTGACCGCCCCCACCCAGGACGATGAGCGGCCGGCCCCGCCACTGTTGAGCCCGTCGGAACGCGAAGGCTTCGAAACCGACGAGTTCGGTTCCGCGCCGCGCGAGGAGTTCGGTTCTGGCGGGTACGGCTCCGCCGCCCGCGACGAGTACGCCTCCGCGACCCGCGACTACGACCGCCCCGCCGAGCCCGAGTGGCCCCCCTCCCGCCGCGACGAGGCGGGCCCCTCCGCCGACGAGACCGTGCACGGCCTGCCCCGGGTCCCCGGCCACTCCGCCGGACCGCCCGAGCCCGAGTGGCCCCCACGCCGCGAGCCGATCGGCGCCCCCTGGGCCGCCGAATCCCGCCCCGAGCCCGCCGCCACCTGGTCCGCCGAGTCCCGCCCGGACCCCGAGCCGACCTGGTCCGCCGAGTCCCGCCCGGCGCCCGAGCCGACCTGGTCCGACAACGACTCCGGGAGCACCGCGCAGCCGGGCTGGTCGGCCGGGCCGGCCGACCGCGAGTGGCCGCCCGCTCCCGCCGCCGAGTGGCCACCCCGCCGCGATCCCGAACCGGCCCCGGCCCCGGCCGCTGAGCAGCGCTCCTGGTTCGACACCGACGAGGCAGACCAGCCGGCCGCCGAGTCCTCCTGGTCCGCGGGGCCGCCGGACGGCGAGTGGCCCCCGTCCGAGCGCTCCTACCAGTCCGGCCGCCGGTCCCGTCACCCCGACCAGTAACGGCATTCGGGCACCTTTACCGCGGCGGCTCCCGTGGCACTGGCGCTCGAACGGGTGGCGCTCGAACGGACTCGGCGTCGGCTGTCCGACTCTGCCACCCGCCTAGAGTGTGGGCTCGTAACCAATCGCCTACACTCCGTAGGACCGTCAATGCGGACGGAGGCTCAGCAGCGATGCCAGGGAATCGAACGGAATCGGGGACGCCTGCCCCGGCGCCGAGAATGCGCCGCGTTCGCGTCACCGTGGACCTGGAGCCGGAGGACCACGTGAAACTGCGGCGATGGTGCAATGACGCCGCCGATCAACTGGGCCGCACGTCCGTTACCCAGGTCGACGTGGTGCGCGCACTCCTCGATCGTCTTCACCGTGATCAGGAGTTGGCCCGGCACGTGATGAATGCCATCGATAGACAGCGATGACCCGTACTGCACGCAGTATTTACTGCAAAAATGTGCCGGGATCCTAGCTCACGATCTTTCCGGAAAGCGCTCCACCAATGGCGTGTCGCAATCATTTGAATGATTCAAAATCACCTCCGGTATATACCACGCCCGTTGCCGGGTCAATCACTTCAGAGGGCAACCGACCCACCACCGATCGTGCCGTGAAACACCAACTCAAGGGATTATTTTGAACCCCGGACGTACATTCCGTCCGACGACTGTGCGGTCTGGATCGTTAATGTGCTCCGGCCCGGTCGACATAGCGAATGGTATTCCGACACGCGGAGGATATTCTTGTTCTCCGCCATTGCCGCAACGCTTATTGTTGGTTGAAACAATGGTCGATCGCTCGTTCTGCCTATTCTTGGCCGGTCGTTACTCTCCGAAGTATCCCGTGATCACGCAGCGAGATCAACCTGACGTTGTCAGAGCCTGTTTACCGAACAATGTCACAGGTTTCTCAAGAACCTCATCGCGAGGCATCAAGAAAGCTCGCTACATGAGGTAACTGTTCTCGCACCTAGCGTGTCGACTTTCCTCCACATATCCCCCTGAAGCCGGCTTTATAGCACCGTGTCAAGGCGCATCGAAGTGGTGCAGCCGCGTTGCATAAGCGAACGGGGGGTGTCGTTAACCGCCACTCAGCCCTCAATCTAAGTACGCATCCCGGGTCCGTGATCACCGGATGTCGAGGCCGTATACCCAACGGATCATGGCCTCTCCTGTTGCTGTCTGCTGGTCCAGCTGGCTGCCAGGAAAGCACACCGAAGCCCCCCGTGCAGCCGGGGGGCTTTGTGGTTTCCGGGGAAATTCGCGATCACCGGGCGGTCGTGCGGTGGCTTGAATTGAGCCGGCCATTTACCTGTTATTTAGCGGTTGAATGCCGGTTACCTATCGCGGACGGCCGAAAGAGATCATCGCTGCCGCACCCTGTTGCAACTGGTGCCCGCATGCTTCCGGAATCGGCACCGGTGGGGCAACATGTACGGCGCGATGCTCCCGGCTGCACGGGGGTTAAGCGTCGAGTTGGTGGCCACAAGCACAGCTCTCGGCAGAAGCCGACGGCTCAACACCGCAGCAGCCGTCAATGGACCAGCAACGGGCGGCAGGAGGTTCCCTCCCTCCTGCCCCCACCAATTCCAGGCGGGAAACGCACCTGGAATCAGCAACAGAGAAAGGTTTCTTGATGTCCCGGATCGACCCGGAGGTGCGCGAGAATGCGCACCCTCCGAAAGACGATCTTCCCCCCGACAGGAACGCGTGGATCCCGGTGGCGATCGCCGTGGTCGTCGTACTCGGCAGCACCAGCGTGTTCCTGGTGACCGGGCACGACCTGTTCGACGCGATGCTCGGCGGCAGCGGCATGGCCCTGGTGGGCAACCAGGCCGCTCGCCGCATCATCGCCGACGGCGGCCCACTGCCGTCCGTGATCGTCGGTGCGGCGGTGACGGTGTTCGCGGCGATCCTCATCGCCAAGGGTTACGACCTTCCCAAGGCGCTGATGGGAGCCGGTGTCGCGGGCCTGCTCGCCGGCGAGGTCGCCGGTCGGATGCTCGGCACCGCCCCCCAGTTGCGGCGGGGGGTGTAGCGCGAGACCGTCGGACCGGCGTCGCGGCCGCCCCTTGCGACGTCTTCGGCGCCGGTCCGACCGCGCGAACGATCATGGGACTACGGAACCTCATCACGCGTCACACTGAGGACGACCTCGAACTGCTGGCCGTCGACGGCGCGGATCCGGCCGTCGAGGACCCGGCCAACGAGGACCTGGCCAAGCTGTTGAACGACCTCCGGGTCGCCCACCGGAACGCGGGAGAGCCATCGTTCCGGAACCTCGCGATGCTGACCAACCGGCAACTGTCGGCGTCGACGATCAGCCGGATGTTCAAGGCAACAACCCCACCGAAGTGGAAGAGCCTGGCGGTGGTGTTGCGCGCGCTCAACGTTCCCAAACAGGACACCGCGCGCTGGCACGCCCAGTGGGCGAAGGCGGTCAACAAGATCAAGCCGATCGTCGACCCGGATCACCCGCCCGATCTGCAGACCTCCGCGCCGGCCCCCGCCACGCCCTGCCTGCAGTGCGGGGCGCTGGTGGCCGAGGCCGACATCCACACCGAGTGGCACCGGAAACTCGCCCACGCGGAAGGGCTCCTGGGAGCGTTGGCGCAGAACTCCAAGCGCACCTCGCAACTGTCCACCGCCGCCGGTCCGCTCGCGGCGACCCGGCATCGCCAGGGATGACCCGAACCCCTCCAGTCACACGCTCGGAACAGGAGATCTCGTCATGCTCAAGCCAGTTGACCTTCTGCACGTCCAAGACTCCGACGCTGCGGTCACGCCGTCACAGGCCGACTTTCAGCAGGCCGCACAGGAACTCGCACCGCTCATCGACCGGGTCGCCAACGGCGAGGACCTGACGCTCAGGCAACTGGCCGACATCGGCCTGAACGGCTGGCGGCTGCTCGACGGCCTGCTCAACACGCCCTATCACACCGAGGTCGGCTGAGCGGGTGACGTGATCGGGTGGATCTTGGGGTCGGCGAGGCGGACGTAGTCCTCCGTGTTCAGGGCCAGTGACCGGTCGAGGCGGGCGGCGTTGAAGTAGATCTCCGGGTGGGTGAGCAGCGCCGGGTCGGCGACCAGTTCGAGGTCGGCGTGGAAGCTGAACGGCAGGATCGTGCCGCTGATGCTGCCGGCCAACTGCTCGGCGCGGTCGGTCGAGGCGAACGCGACGTACGTTCCGCCGGCGAGTGCCTTCAGCGCGTTGAGGTCGACGCGGGCGTCGCCGGGGACGACGGCCAGGTAGTAGCGGCTCGTCTTCTTGCCGAGCTTCACCATGACCACGATGCACTTCGCCGCGCTGGCGATCGGGTTGCCGCGGTAGGCGCTGACGACCTCGGTGCGGCCCTCGGGCTCGTGGTCGATCACCCGGTAACGGGCGCCGCCCTCGTCCAGCGCGGACATCAGCCGCTCGTACGACATGTCACCACCCTTCCTGAAGCGCCCGTTTGACCTCGGCGATGCGGGCCTCGTCGCGCTGGTAGAACGTCCACTGTTTGATGCGTTTCGACCGGAGCAGTCCGCTCGCGGTGAGCAGGCGCAGGTGCTCGCTGGCCGTCGGCGCGCTGACGCCGAGCTTGTCGGCGATGAACACCGAGCACACCCCGTCGGCGACGAGGTCTCCGTCGCGCTGCGGCGGGAAGTGCGCCACCGGGTCGGAGAGCCATTCGAGGACGGCGAGGCGCTTGTCGTTGGCGAGAACCTTCAGGACGTCCACGTCGAGCACTGAGGGAGTTTGCCAACTGCCTAACTAACCTGTCAACCTACCCGGTCAGACCCGTTCGCCGTGAGCGAACGGCCGCAACTTGCGCACCGGCCGGGGCCATCGACAGGGTGTGCGGATGCGTATCGCGGTGTTGTCCGACATTCACGGGGTGTTGCCGGCGTTGGAGGCGGTGCTCGCGGAGCCGGCGGTCCGTTCGGCCGACCGGATCGTGCTCACCGGCGATCACGCGGCCGGCCCGATGCCGGTGGAGACCATCGACGCGCTGGCCGACCTCGGGGACCGGGCGGTGTGGGTCCGCGGCAACGCCGACCGCGAACTCGTGCAACTGCGCGACGGTGGCGAGACGAACATCCCGGATCCGGTGGCGCCGTGGGCGGCCGGGCAGTTGCGCCCCGATCAGGTCGCCCGCCTGGACTCGCTCCCGCTGACCGTGACCCTCGACCTCGGCCGGTTCGGTCGCACCGTGTTCTGCCACGCCACCCCGCGCGACGACGAGGAGGTCGTCCTGGTCGACAGCCGCCCGGACCGGTGGACGGACGTGCTGTCCACAGTGGACGCCTCGGTGCGCACCATGGTCTGCGGGCACACCCACATGCCGTTCGTGCGCCTCGTCGACCGGCGGCTGGTGGTGAACCCGGGCAGCGTGGGGATGCCGTACGGCGGCGCCGGCGCGCACTGGGCGCTGCTCGACACGACGGATGCCGCGGTGACGCTGCGCGTGACGCCGTTCGACCTCGACGCCGCGTGCCGCCGCCTCGTCGCCGAGTCGAGCTACCCGAAGGTCGCCGAGTTCGCCGACTACTACGTCCGGTCCAAGGCCTCCGACTTCGACGCGATCCGGGTCTTCGGCCCGCGCGACGGTAGGGTCCCCTCATGATCGACGACGACCTGGCGGCCGCGCTGCGGCAGTTCGCGGCGCGGATCGCGGCGCTCGACCCGCCCGGGTCGCCCACGGTCGTCGAGGTGACGGTCGGCGGCACGCCGGTCGCGCTGACCGGGTCGGCGGCGCGGGCCCTCGTCGAGGCCGCCCTCGCCTACCACGACCCGCGCGACCGTGGTGCCTGCGACCACTGCGGCAGCCGTCGCCTCGACGACAACTTCCTCTGCGCCGACTGCCGGCAGCCCAGCGGCGTGTTCGGCCAGTTGATCCGCGAACGGGCTGCCCGCTACGAGGGCCCGCCCCCGGCACTGGACGCGTAACCACGCAGTTCGGCGAATGCCTCCGCCAGCTTGGGAAGCGTGTAGTGGGCGTTCAACCCGCTCGGGTTGGGCAAAACCCAGATCCGGGTGGTGCCGATCGCGTGCTCCTGGCGTCCCATAACGGCTTTTGGCTTTTCGAAGGCATCGCGGTAGGCGGTGATTCCGAGGACGGCCAGCCACCGCGGCGCGTGCCGGGCGACCTTCGCGGCCAGGGCGGTGCCGCCGGACCGCAACTCGGCGCGGCTCAGTTCGTCGGCGCGGGCGCTGCCGCGGTCGACGACGTTGGTGATGCCCAGGCCGAGGCCGAGGAGTTCGGCCTGTTCGTCGGGGCGGAACTGGCGCGGCGTGAAGCCGGAGCGGTGCAGCGCCGGCCAGAACCGATTTCCGGGACGCGCGAAGTGGTGCCCGCTCCACGCCGACCACAGCCCCGGGTTGATGCCGCAGAACAGCACGGTCAGCCCGGGCCCGATGACGTCGGGGATGGTGCGGCCGTTCGCCGCGAGAAGCTCGGTCGGGGTGGGCACGCTATTCCGGACGGTCGGCGATCAGGGTGTAGAGCAGGGGGACGGGGTGGCCGTCGAGCAGGCGACGGAAGACCCCGTCGTCACCCTTCGGCGCGCCGAAGCCGGCGACCTCGATCGGCGTGTCGAGGTGCTCGGTGAGCTTACGGACGCGCAGGCCGGCGTCGGCGGCGGCGGTGACGATCTCGCCCAGCGCGTGCGCGTACTGGACGTTCGACGTATTGATCTCCACCGCGTACGACGAGCCCGACTCGTAGTGGTGCGGGCCGTCGTTGGCGTAGGGAAACTGGAACGTGGGCGGGTCGCCGCCGATCATGCCGCCGAACGGGTGGCCGTCGATCAGCAGGAGGGTGCCGCCGGGCCGGAGGGTGCCGGCGACCGACCGCATCCACGCGCCGACGTCGGCGATCCAGCAGAGGATGCCGATCGTGGCGTAGGCGAGGTCGAACCGGTTGTGCAGGCCGGCCGGCAGGTCGGTGACGTCGGCCTCGACCAGGTCGAGGTGCACCTTGCAGAGTCCGGCGAGGTCGCGGGCCTTGGCGAGGGCGGTCGGCGAGAAGTCGACGCCGGTGACGCGGGCGCCCCGCCGGGCCATCGTGATGCCGTCGAACGCCAGATGGCACTGGACGTGGAGAACGTCCTTGTCGGCGACGTCGCCGACCGCCTCGGCGACGCCGGCCCGCTCGATGCCGGTGAGCGAGTCACCGCCGGCGATGAGGCTCGCGGAGTCGTAGTACGAGTCCTGCCCGTGGACGTTCGCCCAGGCATTCCAGTTTGCGAGGTTGATGTCCCGGTCGGTCGGTGGCACCCGCCCACGGTAGTGGGCGTCGGGCGGGTCGGCACGTCGATAAGTGATCGACGCAGGTCACGCGTTGGTCAGGGTGGGCACGCGGTCGAGGGCGGTCGCGAGCAACCAGGGCAGGCCGCCGATGACCCGCCAACCCTCCCGGTCGTGCTGCCGGAGCAGCACCACGATGTCGCCGCGCCGGCCGAGCACCCAGCCGTCGCCGCAGTAGGCGAGGTCGCCGGCGTGGGACAGCGGCTTGCCGCGGCGGCGGTGGGCGCGGAGCACGGCGCGGCCGGTCCGGCCGGCGAGCACGGTGGCCTGGAGCAGTCGCTCGCCGCCGCGCAGCGGGTGGTACGCGGTCTCCCAGCGCCCCGGCCGGGGCCGGACCCCGGGTGCCCGCACCCCCTCGACGCTGACCCCGATCGCCCGCGATACCTCGAAGTCCGACAAGAGGAGGGTGGGGGTCGCCAGATCGTCGGCGGCGCCCTGCGGGCCGCGGCGGCCACGGACAAGAGCACTCACGAAACCGAGTACGTTCACGCTTCGGCCCTCGTGCAATCCAATCAGCGGGTGGTACGCAGATCGTCGCGGGTCGGACGCGTCGGATTTCTTGATACGTCGGGCATCTGACGTGGTTCCGCCGTGCGGTTGGCAAATCGTGCGAATCCCGTCTTCTCTCCGCTACCCCGGCAGGCGGAAGCCCGCCTCGCGTTGGGTGCCGAGCCACGCCTCGACGTCGTCGGCCGTGCGCGGCAGCCCGGCCGACAGGTTCTCGGCACCGGCCGCGGTGACCAGGACGTCGTCTTCGATCCGCACGCCGATGCCGCGGAGTTCCGCGGGTACCAGGTCGTCGTCGGCCTGGAAGTAGAGGCCCGGCTCCACCGTGATGACGTAGTTCTCGGCCAGCGAGCCCTCCCGGTAGTTCTCCTTGCGGGCGGCCGCGCAGTCGTGCACGTCGAGGCCGAGCATGTGGCCGAACCCGTGCAGCGACCAGCGGCGGTACAGGATCGACTCCTTGTCCATCGCCTCCTCGACGCTCACCGGCAGCACTCCGAGGTCGTGCAGGCCTTCGGCGAGGACGCGCATGCACGCCTGGTGCACGTCGTCGAACTTCACCCCGGGCCGGATCGTGGCGATGCCGGCCTCCTGCGAGCGGTACACGATCTCGTAGACCTGCCGCTGCAACGGCGTGAACGTGCCGGACACGGGCAGCACCCGCGTGACGTCGGCGGTGTAGAGGTGCCGGCCTTCCACACCCATGTCCATGAGCAGCAGCTCGCCCGGAGCGGTGCGGCCGTCGTTGGCGGTCCAGTGCAGGATCGTGGCGTGCGGGCCGGCGCCGACGATCGGGCTGTAGCCGGAGTCGTTGCCGTCGTGCCGGGCACGCAGCGAGAAGACGCCCTCCAGCAGTCGCTCGGGGACCGACCGGTCGGCCGGCAGCACCCGCGCCACGTCTTCGAAGCCGAGCACGGTTGCGTCGACGGCGGCGCGGAGTGCCGCGATCTCCCACTCGTCCTTCACCAGCCGCGCCTCGGACAGGGCGATGGCCAGCTCGCCGTCGCGCCCGCCGTCGCCCACGGCGCGCACCGCCGCGTCGACCGTGGCGTCGAGACCGCGCAGCAGGCGGGTGCGGCCCGGGGCGCACCCGTCGAGCAGGTCGGGGAGGGTGGCGAGGTCGCGGGTGGCGATGCCGAGTTCGGTGCCCTTCTCGGCCAGCGTGTGCCGCCGGCCGACCCACAGCTCGCCGTGCACCCGGTCGCGGAAGAAGCTGTCGTCGTCGCGCGAGGACCGCGGCCGGGCGTACAGGACCGCCTCGCCGTCGGGCTGGATGACGAGCACGGAGTCGGGATCGTGGTCGCCGGTGAGCCACACGTGGTCGCTGCCCGGCCGGAACCGGAACGCCGTGTCGTTGGCCCGGGTGCGCTCGCCGCCGCTGGGCACGACGAGCGTCTCGCCGGGGAACGCGGCCGCCAGGGCCGCCCGGCGCTTGCCGTGGTGGCCGGCCTCCGGCCGTTGGGCGAGCCCGGGCAGCGGGGTCTCCGTGGCCCAGCCGGTGCGCATGAACTCCACGTACCGGTCGGGGAATTCGGGGTCGTGCCCCTGCGTGCCGTCGTCGTTCATGGCATCAGAACCTACCCGTTCCGGACGCCGGTTCGGGCCGGCCGAGGTCTTGCAGGCCCACCACGCGCAACAGCCGTAACTGGTCGTGGGCCTCGGTGCCCGGCCGCGCGGAGTACACGATCAGCCGCTGGTCGTGCTCGGGCGTCAGCAGCACCTCGCAGTCGACCTCGACGGTGCCGACCGCCGGATGGATGAACCGCTTCCGGTCGGACCTGCGCACCGCCACCTGGTGCTCGGCCCAGAGTCGCCGGAACTCCTCGCTCTCCGCCGTGAGGTGCCGGACCATCGCGGTGACCTGAGGGTCGACCGCGCGCCGGGCGGCCGTGGCGCGCAGGTCGGCCACGTGCACGCGGCTCAGGTGCTCGTGGTCCTCCACCGGCACCCGGGCCCGGCCCTCGGGATGGGTGAACCAGGTGACGTAGAAGCTGCGCCCGAGCAGGTCGGTGCCGAACATGACCTGGGCGAGGAAGTTCTGGGCGAGCGTGACCCCGAGGTCGGAGATCACCTGGGCCGCGCTCTCCGTGAGCTGCGACAGGACGGGAAGCAGGCCGACCCGCACCATGCCGCTGGTGGACAGCCGCGATGGTGCCTCGTGACCCGCCAGGTAGAAGATGTGGTCGCGCTCGTCTTCGGACAGGCGGAGCGCCCGGCTCAGCGCCATGAGCATCTGGACGGACGGCTGCGGGCTGCGCGACTGCTCCAGCCGGACGTAGTAGTCGACGGACATGCCGGCCAACGCGGCCACCTCCTCGCGCCGCAGGCCCGGGGTACGGCGACGGGAGCCGGGTGCCAACCCGACGTCGGCCGGTTCGAGCCGGGCGCGGCGGCGACGCAGGAAGTCTGCGAGTTCGGCGCGGTTCATGCGTCCGATCCTCGCGCGGCTCGCGATCCGTAGCCAGGGACCGCCGATCCTACGGTCGACGCTCCTCTCCCGCCCGCCGCCGGCCGGGGGCAGGGTGGTGGCCATGACGAAACGCCAACTGGGAACCGCCGGCCCCGTCGTCGGTTCGCTCGGCCTCGGCACGATGGGGATGTCCGCGGGCGTCTACGGCGCCGCCGACGAGGCCGAGGGCATCGCCACGGTGCACGCCGCGCTCGACGCGGGCGTCACGCTGGTCGACACGGGTGACTTCTACGGCATGGGTCACAACGAACTCCTGCTGCGGGAGGCGCTGAAGGGGCGGCGCGACGAGGTGATCCTCAGCGTCAAGTTCGGGGCCCTGCGCGGGCCGTTACCGGGTGAGTTCGGCGGGGTCGACGCCCGTCCGGCCGCGCTGCGGAACTTCCTCGCCTACTCGCTGCAGCGGCTCGGTGTCGACCACGTCGACATCTACCGCCCCGCGCGGCTCGACCCGGCCGTGCCGGTCGAGGACACCATCGGGGCGATCGCCGAGCTGGTCGAGCAGGGGTTCGTGCGGCACATCGGGCTGTCGGAGGTGGGCGCCGACACGATCCGGCGCGCGCACGCCGTCCACCCGATCGCCGACCTGCAGATCGAGTACTCGCTGCTGTCCCGCTCGGTCGAGGCGAAGATCCTGCCGACGCTGCGCGAGCTGGGTATCGGGCTCACCGCGTACGGGGTCCTCACGCGCGGGCTGCTCAGCGGCCACTGGGACGCGGCCAAGCCGGTGGCGCCCGGCGACTTCCGGGCCCACTCGCCGCGGTTCCAGCCGGGCAACATCGAGCGCAACCTGGCTCTGGTCGAGGCTCTGCGTGCGGTCGCGACGGAACGCGGTGCCACGGTGGCGCAGGTGGCCATCGCCTGGGTGCTCGCCCAGGGGCCGGGCATCGTGCCGCTGGTCGGTGCCCGCCGGCGCGACCGGCTCGGTGAGGCGCTCGGCGCGCTCGACCTCACGCTCAGCGGGTCCGATCTGGCGGCGATCGAGCGGGCGGTGCCGCCGGGCCGGGCGGCCGGCGACCGTTATCCGGCGGCCGCGATGGCACAACTCGACAGCGAACGCTGAAGCTGCGGAAGAATCCGGGCATGGGTTACGCGGTGGTGCTGGGCGAGGCGTTGATCGACCTGTTGGAGACCGAGCTGTCCGACGGGGAACCGGGCTACCGGCCCGCCGTGGGCGGTGCCCCGTTCAACGTGGCGGTGGGGGTCGCGCGGCTGGGCGGCGGCGCCGAGTTCGTCGGCTCGGTCTCCACCGATCGGCTGGGCGAGCGGTTGCACGGCTTTCTGCTGAACAACGGGGTCGGTACGGGTGGCGCGAAGCGGGTGGGCGTCCCGACGACGCTCGCGCTCACCAGCTTCGCCGGCGCGGAGCCCGACTTCGCGTTCTACGGCGACTCGCACGGCATGCTCGGCCCCGACGATCTCGATCCGGCGCTGCTCGCCGGGGCCGACGTGGTGTACACGGGTTCCATCGCGATGCTGCGACCGCCGACCCTCGCGGCGGCCCGGGCGGCCTGGAAGGTTCCCGGGCCGTGGCGCGTGTTCGACCCGAATGCCCGGCCGCGGCTACTCACCGACGTCGCCGGGTACCGGGCGGTCGTCGAGGAGTTCGCGGCGGGCGCCGACCTCATGAAGCTCAGCGCGGCCGACGCCACGGTGCTCTGGGACGCCGACGAGGCGACGGTGGCCGCCCGCCTCGCCGATCTCGGGGCCGGAACCGTGGTGGTCACCCGCGGAGCGGCGGGTGCGCTGCTCCGGAGCGAAGGCACGGTGGAGGAGATTCCGGCGCCCCGGGTCGTGGCGATCGACGCCACCGGCGCGGGCGACTCGGTGATGGCGGCGCTGATCCACGGGCTGCTGCTCACCGGTCGCGGTACCCGGCCCGACTGGCCGGCGCTCGTGCGGTACGCGCTGGCGGTCGGTGCGCTCACCGTCGAGGGGCGTGGCGGTGCGACGGCGCTACCCACCGCCGAACGGGTCCGGGGGCGCTTCCCGGAGGCCGTACCGACGAACTAGAGCATCGCGTCGTCCAGCTCGGCGTAGCCGCGGGCGACCGCCGCGGCGGCGGTCTCGAACTCGTAGCCGCACTTGCGCACCACCTCGTCGGCGGGCACGCCGTCGGCGTGGGCCTCCCGGATGAGCCACGACAGGGCGGCCAGTTCGTCGTGCTGGCCGTGCACGAACGCGGCGTCGCACACGGCGCCGTGGCCGGGCACCACGATCCGCGGGTCCAGCGCGAGGAGCGCGGTGACGGCCGCCGGCCACTCCAGGGGGTAGCCGCCCTCGAACTGGGGCGGTCCGCTCTCCTCGACCAGGTCGCCGGCCACCACCACAGCGGCGTCGGGCACGTGGGCCACCACGTCGCCGGCGGTGTGGCCGCGGCCGGGGTGCAGCAGCACCACCCGCCGGCCGCCGAGGTCGAGGGTCTCCTCGCGCACCACGTGCCGGTCGGGGAGCCGCACCGAGGTGGTGCGGAGGTCGTCGAGGCCGGCGTGGGTCGGTGCCCACTCGCGCCAGAGTTCGGTGGGGTCGGCGGCGGCCAGGAACGCGATGGTCTCGGGGTGGGCGTACACGGGTGCGGAGAAAGGGGGCGCGGCGAACACGGCGTTGCCGAAGCAGTGGTCGAAGTGGTGATGGGTGTTCAGCACCGCCAGGGGCCGGTCGGTCAGCGCCGTCACCGCCGCCGCGAGTTCGCGGGCCTGCGCGGTGGTGGCCAGGGTGTCGACGAGCAGGGCCCGCTCGTCGCCCACCACCAGCGTGACGTTGACGTCGAGCACCGGGTACCGCAGCACGAACACGCGGTCGGCGACCTCAACGAAGCTCATGCGCCCAGCGCCGTCTCGAGGAACTTGCTCCGGTTCACCAGCACGCGCTCGACGCGGGCCTCCGCCACGACGACGTCGCCCTCCTTGACGATGACGTCGAACGTGAGCCGCCGCCCGTCGACCGTCACCAGCGTGGCGGCGGCCAGCACGGTGCGGCCGATCGGCGTCGGTGCCTTGTGCGACAGCTCCACCCGCGTACCGACCGTGGTGGTACCCGACTCGAGCCGGCGGGCCAGCGCCCGTACCGTGGCCGCCTCGGCGAGGGCCAGCACCCGCGGCGTCGCGAGCACCGGAACGTCGCCGGAGCCGACGGTCTGCGCGGTGTCGGCATCGGTCACGGTCAGTTCGAGCTGCGCCGACGCACCTACCCAGGACTCCATGGTGGAATCGTGCCATGCTCCCCAATTGGCTCGGCGCCGCCCGCAGCGTCACCGTGCTGACCGGCGCCGGCATCTCCACCGACTCGGGCATCCCCGACTTCCGCGGGCCGCAGGGCGTGTGGACCAGGGACCCGAACGCGGCCGCGATGTTCACGATCGACAACTACGTCGCCGACCCCGAGATCCGGCGGCAGGCGTGGCGGAACCGGCGCGAGCACGCGGCGTGGACGGCGGAGCCGAACGCGGGGCACGCGGCGCTCGTCGAGCTCGAGCGGGCGGGGCGGTTGCGGTCGATCGTCACGCAGAACATCGACGGCCTGCACCAGAAGGCCGGGTCCGACCCGGGCAAGGTCATCGAGATCCACGGGACGCTGTGGCAGGCCATCTGCCTGAGCTGCGGCAACCGGACGACCATGGCGGAGACGCTGGCCCGGGTCGACGCCGGCGAGGAGGATCCGCCCTGCGGGCTGTGCGGCGGCATCCTGAAGTCGGCCACGATCTCGTTCGGGCAGGCGCTGGAGCCCGACGTGCTGCGGGCCGCGGTACGGGCGGCGCAGGACTGCGACCTGCTGCTCGCCGTCGGCACGTCGCTCACCGTGCACCCGGCGGCCGGTCTGGTCGATCTGGCGCGGGCGGCCGGCGCCCGGTTCGTCGTGATCAACGGGCAGCCCACCCCGTACGACCCGGTGGCCGACGCCGTGCTCAGGGAGCCCATCAGCCTGTCGTTACCCGTCCTGGTGGACGCCGTCAAGGACGGCGCGAGCGGTCGTTAACCTTGGGGGCGATGACCGCCACCGCACAGGCCCCACCCGAACGGCCGGGCGACGACGATCGGATCCGACGGAAGCGGACCATCGCGATCACCCTCTGGATCGTCGGCTTCGTCGCGTGGTGGGTGTTCCTGGGGCTTCCGCTCACCGATCCGATTCTCGCGTTCGGCTGGCTCTGGCTGGCCACGATCGCGATCCGGATCGACCAGCCCCGGCGGGTGCACCTGCAGTTCGCCCGCGACTGGCTGCCGGTCGTGGTGCTGCTCGTCGGCTACAACCTGTCCCGGGGACTGGCCGACCAGGGCCGCTCCCCGCACGCGTTCGAACTGGTCGAGGCCGACCGGTTCATGTTCGACGGGCACGTGCCCACCGTGTGGCTCCAGCAGCACCTGTACGACCCGGACTCGATCCGCTGGTACGACGTCCTCGCCAGTTGGGTGTACTTCTCGCACTTCGTCGCGGCGCTGGGCGTCGCGGTGGTGCTGTGGCTGCGGCGGCGGGCGCTGTGGGCGGCGTTCATGCGACGCTGGTTCGCGCTGTCGGCGCTGGGGCTGATCACCTACTTCGCCTACCCGGCGGCACCGCCGTGGTGGGCTTCCAAGTTCGGCCTGCTGCCCGAGGTGGCCAGGATCTCGACGCGGGGCTGGCAGGCGATCGGCCTGCACGGTGCGGGGAACGTCCTGAACGCGGGCCAGTGGGCGGCGAACCCGGTGGCGGCGATGCCGTCGCTGCACACGGCGTTCGCCCTGTTCGTGGTGGTGTTCTTCTTCGGCCGGATCCGCCGGCGGTGGTGGCCGGTGCTGCTCGCCTATCCGGCGGCGATGACGTTCACGCTGGTGTACACCGGCGAGCACTACGTGATCGACGTGCTGGTGGGCTGGGTGTACGTCGGGCTGGCGTTCGCGCTCTGCGCGCTGGGGGAGCGCTGGTGGCGGAGGCGGCGCTCGTCGGACCGGGCGGTCCGCGACGACTCCGCCAGGTCGCCCGCCGACCCGTAGGCCTGGACGACGTCGCGGTCGCGGCCGACCGTCCGGATGCTGCCGGGCGTGTCGACGTGCACGTCGGCCAGCCCGAGGCGGCGTTGCACCGGTCCCTGCACCACCCGGACGCTCTGCACCCGGGCGAGCTTCGCGATCACGAGCCGGTCCGTCACCCAGCCGTCGCGCGCCACGACCACGGTCGCGGTCCGCCCGAACGAGCGCTTGCGGCGGGCCAGCGGAGACACCAGCCGGGCCCGGTCCGGCACCGGTTCCAGCGGCAGGTCGTCGATGTCGACGCCGTCGAGGACCCGCGCGATGACCCGTCGGGTGGTCGCCCAGTCGGCGACCGGCAGCAGCACGCTCCCGCGGACGCCCTGGTCGGCGGCGTCGCCCCCGTAGCCGGCCACGTCGATCTTGGCCCGCACCCAGCCGAACGGTCGCCACAGCAGCGGCCGCGTCACCGCGACCACCTGGACCCGCATGGGCGGCACGGTCTGGCTGCGGGTGTCGACGAGGCCGTGCCGCAGCCGCAGGCCGGAGTCGTCGATGGCGATGCGGAAGTTCCACTGCGCGAAGATCCGGCGCAGCGGCGGCAGCACCACACCGAACATGGCGGTGGCCGCGCTGGCGACGCCGACCACGCTCCACGTGGGCGGATCGTTGACCATCGTGAGCCCGGTGACGAGCAGCGCCACCGGCACGAACAGCACCGGCGGGCTGAGCACGTTCGCCAGCAGCACGTGCCCGTTGTCGACGGCGTGGATCGGCGTCTCGGTGGGCTCCCCGGCGGCCGGCCCGGTCGCCGTCGCACCGGTCGACAGCGCGAGCAGTCGCCGCCGGAGGTCCGCGGCCTCGGTGACGCCGAGGAACGCCAGCGGCGCCTCCGTCTTCGACGCCCCGATGACCTCCAGCCGGAGCTCCGCCACGCCCGTGAGGCGGGCGAGGAGCGGCCGGTTGACGTCGATCGCCTGTACCCGCTCGAGCGGGATCGACCGGGTCCGCCGCCAGATCAGTCCCTCGTAGACCCGCAGCTCCCGGCCGACCACCTCGAAGCCGGTGACCAGCCAGCTCACGGCGGCGAGCACGAACGTCACGACCAGGATCCCGGCCACGACCGCCAGCCAGTGCAGGAAGCCGAGCTGGTCGTAGCCCTGCCACGAGATCGCGGCGACGGCGACGGCGAGCATCTTCGCGCCCTTGAGCGGCGGCGTGAACGGGTGCAACCGCCGCCGCGGCAGGTGATCGCCGTTCGAGAACGAGGTCACGGCCGCAACTCGCTCCGCGAGATGCGGCCTTGGAGTCGACGCGATCGCTCCGCGAGCGCGTCGACTCCGCTGCGCTGAATGGTGCCCTCGCACAAGTGCTCGGTCACAGGCCCTCCGCCCGGGTCTCCCCGAGCGCGGCCAGCCGGTCGCGGAGCCGGGCGGCTTCGGCGGCCTCCAGGCCGGGGATGCGCGCGTCGGAACCGGCCGCGGCCGTGTGCAGTTCCACCGTCGCCAGGCGGAACATGCGCTCGAGCGGGCCGGCGCTCACGTCGACGAACTGCATGCGGGCGTACGGGACGATCGACAGCCGGCGCACCATGAGCCCGTGCCGCACCAGCAGGTCGTCGTCGCGCTCGGCGTACCCCCAGCTGCGGACGGAGCGGACGATCACCACCGCGCGCGTCGCGCCGAGCACCAGCACCGCCGCGGCCGCCGCGAGCAGCGGCCACACGTCGAAGAACAGCCAGAGGACGGCCGGGACCGCGGTGAGGACGAGCACCATGGCGCCGAGCTGGATCTCCTCGACCGCGATGAACCGGCCGGACACCGGCCGCCATTCGACGGTGAGCGGCCACGGCT
The DNA here is from genome assembly GCF_016863635.1 of Virgisporangium aurantiacum. GTDB lineage: Bacteria > Actinomycetota > Actinomycetes > Mycobacteriales > Micromonosporaceae > Virgisporangium > Virgisporangium aurantiacum. The sequence goes on from NZ_BOPG01000033.1 coordinate 464,819, forward strand.
GCAGCGGATCGACGGGTGGCGACGCGACATCGGTCACCCGTCCACCCTATGCGGTGCTCATTCGGCTGCCAGCGGTTCGACCTCGCGCAGGAACTGACGGGCGCGCAGGAAGTCGCCGAGGCTGGTGAGGTGGGCGTCGCAGGCCAGCCAGGTCTTGCGGCGATCGGGCGTGTGCAGCTTCGGGTTGTTCCACCGCAACGCGTGGACGGCCGGGTTGCGACAGCCGCGGGCCGAACAGATCAGCGGTTCCTCGGATAGCTGCACCTGTGAATACTGCCAGGTCTGCGCCGGAACCATAACCGCCAAATAAAAAGGCCAGGTCACGGGGACCTGGAAGATTAAGCGCCGGGCGGCCACGGGGGAAGCCGCCCGGCGACGCTTCAAATCGTACCCTCATCGCACCGGTCCGTGTCTACCCGCGCCCGCTGTCCGTTCGGGCGGAACTCGGCAAACCGAAAGGTCGTCGGGTGTTTGGCGGGGCAGATCGGCACACGTGGGCGGGGCGTGCCACTCTTGTGGGGACCTGCGTACCAGTCGACCGTGGAGGACCGGTGGCCCAACCGACCACGCCCGCCAGCCCGGACCAGCCGGGGCCAGAGCAGAACCGCCCGACCTCGGGTGGTCCGGCTCCGGCTCAGCCGGCGTCCGACCGTCCGGAGCAGCATGGTTCGGCCACACCGACCTGGTCGGCCGCCGACCCGCATCCGGCCGCCGACGCGGCCACCGGCGCCGGCGCGGCTCCCGCGTCCGGCGCTCCGGCAACACCCGCGGCGCCGGTGGCGCCGGTGGCGCCGGTGGCACCCGCCGCCGGTCAGTCCGGGCCGAACGGCAACCACGGGCCGGCCCTCACGAAGACGACCACCCCGGCGCAGGACGCGGGCGTCCTCGAGCGGGCGCTCTTCGAGGTCAAGAAGGTCATCGTCGGGCAGGACCGGATGATCGAGCGGATGTTCGTCTCGCTGCTCGCGCGGGGGCACTGCCTCCTGGAGGGCGTGCCCGGCGTCGCGAAGACGCTCGCCGTGGAGACGCTCGCCCGCGTGGTCGGCGGCACGTTCGCCCGCATCCAGTTCACGCCCGACCTGGTGCCGGCCGACATCGTCGGCACGCGCATCTACCGGCAGGGCAGCGAGAAGTTCGACGTCGAACTCGGCCCGGTGTTCGTCAACTTCCTGCTCGCCGACGAGATCAACCGGGCACCCGCCAAGGTGCAGTCGGCACTGCTGGAGGTCATGGCCGAGCGGCAGGTGTCGATCGGCGGCGAGACCTACCCGGTGCCCCGCCCGTTCCTGGTGATGGCCACCCAGAACCCGATCGAGCAGGAGGGGGTGTACCCGCTGCCCGAGGCGCAGCGCGACCGCTTCCTGATGAAGATCCTCGTCGGCTACCCCACCGACGCCGAGGAGCGCGAGATCGTCTACCGGGTCGGCGTGAAGACCCCGGAACCGACGCCGGTCCTCACCACCGAGGACCTGATGGCCCTCCAGGCGAAGGCCGACGACGTGTTCGTGCACAACGCGCTCGTCGACTACGCCGTGCGACTGGTGCTCGCCACCCGGAGTCCTGTCGATCACGGGGTCCCCGAGGTGGCTCCGCTGATCCAGTACGGGGCGAGCCCACGCGCGTCCCTCGGCATCGTGCGCGCGACGCGCGCACTGGCCCTGCTCCGCGGCCGCGACTACGCCCTGCCCCAGGACGTGCAGCACATCGCGCCCGACATCCTGCGGCACCGGCTCGTGCTCTCCTACGACGCGTTGGCCGACGACATCCCGGCCGAGCACATCGTCGACCGGGTGCTGCAAGCGGTGCCGGCGCCCACGGTGGCGCCGCGCCAGAACTCGGTGCCGGTCGGCGCGGGGATGCCGGGCGGCCGCCCCATGGGCCCCCCGACCAACCAGATGGGCGGGCCGGCTTGGCCGGGCCGCATGTAGCCGGGGTGGCCGCGTGAAGCTGTTCAACCGGTCCCCGAAACCGCCCGAACCCGAGGCGCACGGCGCGATCGCGCTCGACTCCGGCCGCGCGGAACTGGTCCTCAACCGGTTGCAACTGCTGATCACCCGCAAGCTCGACGGGCTGCTGCAGGGCGACTACCTCGGTCTCCTGCCCGGCCCGGGCACCGAGGCGGGGGAGTCCCGCGAGTACCGGCCCGGCGACGACGTGCGCCGGATGGACTGGCCGGTGACCGCCCGCACCACGATGCCGCACGTCCGGCAGACCACCGCCGACCGCGAACTCGAAGCGTGGATGGCCATCGACCTGTCCGCCAGCCTCGACTTCGGCACCGCCAAGTACCTCAAGCGCGACCTGGCGCTGGCCGCCGCGGCGGCGATCACGCACCTCACCGTGCGCGGCGGCAACCGGATCGGGGCGGTGGTCGGCACGTCGGCCGCGATCACCCGGATGCCGGCCCGGCCCGGCCGGAAAGATGCTCAGGGACTGCTGCGCAGCATCGCCCGCGTCGAACCGCGGCCCGGCCGGGCGAGCCTCGGCGAGCTGATCGACGCGCTCAACCGCCCGCCGCGGCGGCGCGGGCAGGCCGTGGTCATCTCCGACTTCATGACGCCGGTCGACGAGTGGGCCCGGCCGCTGCGCAAGCTCGGCGTGCGGCACGACCTGCTGGTCGTCGAGATCGTCGACCCGCGGGAACTGGAACTGCCCGACGTCGGCGTGATGGTCTTCGCCGACCCGGAGACCGGCCGGGTGCACGAGGTCCAGACGGCCGACCCGGTACTTCGGGCGAAATACGCGCACGCCGCCGCCACCCAGCGGGCCGAGATAGCCTCGGCGGTACGCGCCGCCGGCGCCGCACATCTGCGTTTGAGGACCGATTCCGACTGGCTGATCGACATCGTGCGTTTCGTCGCCGCCCAGCGGCACGCACGCACCAGGGGGACCGCTCGATGATCCGATTCCTGGAACCGTGGTGGTTGCTCGCCATCGTGCCCGTGCTCCTGATCGCGGGCGCCTACGTCTGGCGGCAGCTCCACAAGCGGCAGTACGCGATGAAGTTCACCAACGTCGAGCTGCTGCGGCACCTGGTGCCCCGGGGGCTGGGCGCGAAGCGCCACTTCGCCGCCGGCGCGTTCCTGGCGAGCCTCGCGGTGCTGGCGATGGGCATGGCCCGGCCGTCGGTCGACACCAAGGAGCCGCTGGAGCGGGCCACCGTGATGCTGGCGATCGACGTCTCGCTGTCGATGCAGGCCGCCGACGTGGCGCCCACCCGCATCGACGCCGCTAAGCAGGCCGCCAAGGACTTCGTCCGGCAGCTGCCGGAGGGCTACAACCTCGGGTTGGTGACGTTCGCGAAGGCGGCCAACGTCAAGGTGTCGCCGATGAAGGACCGCGCGCCCGTCATCGCCGAGATCGACGCGCTGCAACTGGCCGAGGCCACCGCGACCGGCGAGGCGGTGTACGCGTGCCTCGACGCGATCCGCGGCGTGCCCACCGACGGCGCGAACGAACTGCCGCCGGCGCGCATCGTGCTGCTGTCCGACGGCTACCGCACGTACGGGCGGTCGATCGAGGAGGCCGCGGCGTCGGCGTCGGCCGCGAACATCCCGGTGTCGACGATCGCGTTCGGCACCGACGAGGGTGTGGTGCGGATCAACAACCAGACGCAGCGGGTGCCGGTCGACCGGCAGTCCCTCCAGCGGCTGGCCGAGAGCACCAAGGGCCTGTTCTACGAGGCGGCCACCGCCGAGGAGCTCAAGCAGGTCTACAAGGACATGGGCAGCTCGATCGGCTACCGCACGAAGCCGCGCGAGGTCACCCAGTGGTACGTGGGAACGGCGCTGCTGTTCGCGTTGGCGGCGGCCGGCCTGAGCCTGCTGTGGACCAGCCGCCTGGTGTAGCCGGGTTCTAGCGAACCAGGAAGAACAGGTAGCAGACCCACACGGCGCCCAGGGCGAATCCGATCGGCGCGAGGTAACGAGTCATGGCAGAACTCCTCGTGGCGTGATGGAGAAAGGCAGAACGCACACGTGAAGTCGTGACCGGGCACGTGCCTCAGTTCCGGGGCACGGCGAAGCGAGAGTGGTCAGTCGCAGCTGACCGAGGCCCGGCCACGACTGGGAGGATCGCTATCTCGCACAGCGATCACCTCCTGCGGGTCGTAACGGGCACCATGGCGCCGGGCTCAAGGCTCAGGGCCTCGGACATCCTAGCCCCGCCAACCGGCGAAGTCACATCCGATCGCCTTGCTAATGTTCCGCACGGCGACAACAAGGGGCGACAACACGAGGAGGCGGCGTGGCGCGCACGGTTCTGGTCACCGGCGGTAACCGGGGTATCGGCCTCGCCATCGCGAACGCGTTTGCCGCGCAGGGCGACCGGGTCGCGGTCACGCACCGGGGCACCAAGGCGCCCGGCGACCTGTTCGGCGTCGAGTGCGACATCACCGACGCGGCCGCGGTCGACGCCGCGTTCGGCACCGTCGAGAAGGAACTCGGTCCGGTCGAGGTGCTGGTGGCGAACGCCGGCATCACCGACGACACGCTGTTGCTGCGGATGAGCGAAGACCAGTTCACGCGCGTCGTCGACACGAACCTCACCGGTGCGTACCGCGTCGCCAAGCGGGCCGCGTCCAAGATGCTCCGCGCCCGCTGGGGTCGAATGATCTTCATCTCGTCGGTGGTCGGCCTCACCGGCGGCGCCGGCCAGGTGAACTACGCGGCGAGCAAGGCCGGCCTGGTCGGCGTCGCCCGCTCGATCGCCCGCGAACTGGGCAGCCGCAACATCACGGCCAACGTCGTCGCGCCCGGGTTCGTCGCCACCGACATGACCGGTGTGCTGTCGGAGGAGCGCAAGGCCGAGATCCTCGGCAACATCCCGTTGGGTCGGATGGCCTCCCCGGAGGAGATCGCCGGTACGGTGACCTGGCTGGCCGGAGACGCCGCCGGATACGTCACCGGTGCGGTCATCCCGGTCGACGGCGGTCTGGGCATGGGGCATTGACAAACAAGGGGACGCACGTGGGCTTTCTCGACGGTAAGCGGCTGCTCGTCACCGGGGTGATCACCGACCAGTCGATCGCGTTCTCGGTCGCCAAACTGGCCCAGGAGAACGGCGCGAAGGTCGTCCTCACCGGCTTCGGCCGGCTCTCGCTGGTCGAGCGCATCGCCAAGCGGCTGCCCGACCCGCCGCCGATCATCGAGCTCGACGTCACCAACCAGGAACACCTCGACGGCCTGGCCGACAAGGTCCGCGAGCACGGCTTCGACGGCCTCGACGGCGTCGTCCACTCGATCGGATTCGCGCCGGGGAGCGCGCTGGGCGGCAACTTCCTCGACACGCCCTGGGCCGACGTGGCGACCGCCGTGCACGTGTCGACCTACTCGTACAAGGCGTTGGCCACCGCCTGCCTGCCGCTGATGGACCGGGGCAGCGCGATCGTCGGCCTGACGTTCGACGCCACGGTCGCCTGGCCGGTCTACGACTGGATGGGCGTCGCCAAGGCCGGCCTGGAATCGTGCAACCGGTACCTCGCCCGCTACCTGGGCCCGAAGGGCATCCGCGCGAACCTGGTGTCGGCCGGCCCGCTGCGCACCATGGCGGCGAAGTCGATCCCCGGGTTCAAGGAGTTCGAGGACCCGTGGGTCGAGAAGGCCCCGCTGGGCTGGGACCTGAGCGACCAGGTGCCGGCCGCGAAGACCGTACTCGCCCTCCTGAGCGACTGGTTCCCCGCCACCACCGGCGAGATCGTCCACGCCGACGGCGGCTTCCACGCCCTGGGCGCGTAGTGTCGTGACTCCGCTTTCCGGATCTTGGAAAACGGTGGTCGCCATGACAACCAAAGTTGTCCAAGATTCACGAGTCGCGGCCGGAGCGACCGGCGAGCCGGTAAGCCTCACCCGCCCGCGGCTGGCCGCAGACGTCCGCATCAGGACCGAGCCGTTCGGGTACCTGGCCTATGTCGGTGACCGCGACCACTTCTTCGCGATCGACCACGTCGGTGCCCGCGTGATCGACGCCGCGCAGCTGGCCATCCCGATCGCGGCGCGCGACGAGCCGATCGCCCGGGTGCTCGCCCGGTACGGCATCGTGGCCGCCGACGCCGGGCAGGCGTACCACCACGGCGTCTCGCTGATCGGCGACTTCGACGCCGTGCCGCCGATCGACCGGCCGCTCGTGGTCAACTGCTTCGCGACCGCCGAGTGCCCGTTGCGGTGCCGGTACTGCTACGCCGACGACCTGATGCGCCGCGAGGGAAAGGGTGGCGACGTCGACCTCGTGGCCCAGACGGCCGAAGCGGTTCCCGCGATGGTCGCGGTGATCACCGGTGGCGAACCGCTCGCCCGCATCGACCGTACCGAGCGGCTGATCAGCCGGCTGGCCGGCGGGAAGGCGCTGGTGCTGGACACGTCCGGCGCGGGCGATCTCGAACCGCTGCTGCCCGCGCTCCAGGACGCGCGGGTGCACCTGCGCGTCTCCCTGGACAGCTTCGACCGGGCGCTGAACGACCGCCTCCGGCCCGGGCGGACCAGGTCGAGCGGGAAAGGTGCCCGCGCCGCCCTCGGCCTGGCCAGGACGGCGGGCCTACCGACCACCGTGCAGACGGTGGTCACCGCGGCGAACGACGACCGCGACGCGTTGCGGCGGATGCGCGACGACCTGATGGCCGCCGGCGTGCGGAACTGGGTGCTGCACGGGCTGGCGCCGGCCGGGAAGGCGGCCGGGCCGGCCGGGCGTGCGCTGCGCCCGGACGCGAGCACCCCGGAGACGCTCGCCGACCTCGTCCGCGACTCCGCGATGGCGGACCTGCCCATCAATATCCGCGTAACGGCCAATGACCGGCCGGGCAACTCCGCACTTATCATCGGCAGCACGGGTGACCTGTACGTCGAGCACGATCGTCGAGGCAAGATCCGGGTCGCCGGCCCGGGCGATCCGGCCGATCAGGTGCTGGCGGCATGCCGCCGCCACGTCAGTCCGGCCGGGCACGCCGGTCGCTATCTCAACGGCAGCATCCAGCCCTACGGTTCCGGGCTGGTCGCGAAGACCCTGACGGTAGGAAGCGTCGAGAGCAGCGATGGCCGGGGGCGAAGAGAACGAGAGCAAACACCGGGTCGGTGACGAGGCACGCCTGGTCGCCGCGCTCGCGGCGCTCGGCTTCACGTTGACCGGTACCAGTCTCCAGCGCGACGAGTACTACGACAGCCCCGACCGCACCCTCGGCACCGGCGACCTGGTGTGCCGCCTGCGCATCACGCCCGCCGGGGTGGAGGCCGGGTTCAAGGGCCCACGCCGGTTCCGCGACGACGGGTCGCACCGCCGGATCGAGGTGGAGGTCCCGGTCGCCGCGGCCGACGACGCCCGGGCGGCGCTGGCCCGGCAGGGACTGGTGCTCACCTGGCTGCTGGAGAAGCGCCGGCGGGTGTTCCGCCACCCCGCGCGTCCCGTTGAGGTCTGTCTCGACGAACTGCCCGGCCTCGGCCTGTTCGTGGAGCTGGAGGGGCCGCCGGCGGAGATCACCGACGTGCGCGAGCGGCTGGGCCCGGCCATCGGCGCGGCGGAACGGCGCAACTACCGGGAACTGGCCGACCCGGCGGTGACCAAACTCACGTTCTAGGTGGGCAACTCGGCCGCTTCGATCACGGGCAGCATCCCGCGCATGGTGGTCGCCGTGCGCAGGACATCAGCCGGTGGCTGCCGGCCGAGGTCGGGGTTCGGCCGACGCAGCCAGGCCCGCGCGTGCTCAGGATCTTTGAACTGCGCGAGGACGACGTGAGCGGCGCGCAGCCGTAACTCGCCGATCCGGGTGGCGGCGGCCTCGGCCAGCCGCCAGGTGCGCAACGGCCGGCCGTTGGAGCCGGCCCCGAGGAGGTACGCGACCAGGTCGGGCCCGAAGGCGGCCACACACTCGTCGCGGACCTCGGTGAGGGCGGGCTCCTCGGAGGTGGCAGTCCCGGGTTCCCCCAACAGCGTCATGCTCATGAGGGTACGTCCGCCAACCTAGAAGAACCTATGCCGGTTCGTGGAGGAAGAGCGTCGACACCTCGCGGGCGATCGCGGTGAGTGCCCGGTCTCGCAACCGTGGGTCACGGATCGCGGCGGTGGCCTGGTCCCACGTCTCCAGCGGCCGGTCGCCGATCATCGGCAGCGGCTCGCCGCGCAGGTCGGCCGGCAGCAGCAGCGCGTTGTGCACCAGCCAGTGCAGGTACCGGCCCTCGGCGTCCCAGGCCGGGTGCTCGCAGGTGCGCTCCAACCGGTCGCGGACCTCGACGAAACTGCTCGCCGTGAGCAGGTCGGCGTCGTGCCGCACGTGCGAGAGCCGCGGGTTGTACAGGTGCCGCACCGGCTCCGGCCACACCGCCTGCCACAGCTTCCACATCAGCGCCTCGTCGTCGCCGCCGAGCGTCACCACGGTCTCGGGTGCCTGGGTGAGCAGGATGTGGTGCAGGTGCGCCCAGATCGCGGGCGGGCTGAGCAGGCGCTCCGCGCGGGTGGTGCCCAGCCGGGCGGCGACCGCCGCGGCGTGCGTGTCCGGCTCGGCCCCGTTGGCCTCCGGGATCGCCTTGATCGCCTGGAGCACGTCGTACAGGTTGTGGACGCGGTAGTACTCGCGCTCGACGGCCCACGTGTTGGTCGGTCGCAGCAGTTGCGCCGGGTCGAGCAGGCGGTCGGCGACGCGTCCCGGTTCGTGGAACTCCGACAGCGGGACCACCTCCGGTGGCCGCGCGCCCGTGATCAGCCCGAACCACCGCCGGATGTCACCGATCAGGTTCTCCCGGAACGCCGTGGCGTGGGCCGGCGGGTTCAGGTCGTCGACGCACAGCACCACCCGCATGCCCGACGCCGACAGGCTTCCGGCCACCAGCGCCTGCACCGTGTGGATCAGGTTGGTCTGCCGCAGTTGGACCGGCCAGTACAGCAGTTCCGGCGCGACGGTGCGGTGCGCGCCCTCCAGCCGCCAGCCGAACCCGCGGTCGAGTTCGCGGAGCAGTTCACCGGCCGACCGCTGGGCGCCGATCCGTTCCTCCAGCAGCGGCTGGCGCACCCGGTGCCCGGCCGGTGCGGCCCGCAGCGGCGTGCCGACCGCGAACATCGCCGGACCGGGCGCGGTGTCCATCGCCCGGCGCAGCGCCGGGAACAGCCGGTTGCTGTCGACCTGCTCGAAGTAGGCGACCGGCTTGCCGGCGCCGAACGGGCCGGGCCCGTCGGGCAGCGAGTCGGCGCGCCGGCCGTGCAGCGCCCACAGCACGTCGACGCTGCGGTCGGCGGTGAGGCCGCGCAGGGCCTCGGTCACCGCGTCGTCCCAGCCGCCGTAGCCGACCAGGCAGACCGTCTCCTCCCGCAGGTGCTCGGCCAGCGACGTGGTGAGCAGCGCCCGGTCGGCCGTCAACTGGCTGGGGTCGTGCAGGTTCGACCGGTCGTCGAGCGCGGTCGCCGGCCGCCAGTACCCGTTGATGTGCACCACCATCACGCCGTCGTGCGGTGGGTCGGGGATCATCGCGTCCTTCTTGATCACCACCGTGCGGGCCACGCCGCCGGCCCGGCGGATCGCGATCTCGATGAGCGGGTCGAAGTTCGTGGTGATCACCCGGAAGTTGAAGCGGCCCGGGTTGCGGGCGAGCAACGACCCGAGCGCGGCGATGCCCGGCGGCAGCGTCCACGCCCGCAGGTCGTTCTCCAACTGGACGCCGCGCTGGAAGCTGATCCGCTCCCACTGGGTGAGTTCCTGGTCGTAGGCGTTCAGCACCGCGTGCTGCATCACGATGTCGAACTCCTGCTTCGACACCCACGTGGTGAACTCGCGCCGGTAGCCGATGTACGTCTCGACGGGCGAGCCGCCGGCGGCGCGCACCCGCCGCAACGCCTCGGCCAGGTACGGGTTCTCGCCGCGTTCGGCCACGAACCGGTCGGCCAGGTCGAGCATCTCCGTGACGCCCGGCACCTCGGGCCCGGTCACGCCGGAGCCGAGCACCAGCGCGATCCGGCGCTGCCGCCCGGCCGTCGCGACCAGTTGCGCGATCAGTTCCGCTTCGCCTGCCACACCTACTCCGCCTGCCGGTCGAGCCAGCTCGTGAGCGGCTCGGGGGATGGGATCAGCGCCCGCTGCGCCAGTTCGGCCTCGAGTTGGCCCGGCCGCCAGCCCAGGTATCCGGTGAATACCCAGGCCCGCCGGACCGACTCGGCGACCAGTTCGGGGTCGGCCGACAGCGGCAGGGCGACCAGCGCGCCGCTGAGCCGCCGCGCGCCGGGAATCCCGCGCGCGCCGCGCTTCAATTCGGCGATCATCAGCACCACACCGGAGACCGGGCCACCGTCGAGCACCTCGGAGGGGCCGACCGCCGTGGCCAGCCGCGCGTCGGTGAGCACCTCGTTCGGTGGACGCGGCACCGGCCGGCCCAGCCGCACGCCGAGCGCGCCGATGCGCTGGTCGTACGCCAGCACCACCACCGGTCCGTACGGCCCGCCGGTCTCCTCGTCGTAGTCCAGCTCCTCGGCCGGCGTGAACACGTCGCCCGGTCGCGGCATCGGAATCCGCAGCGGCGGCGGGACCGGCTCGGGCTGCCCGTCGCCGGTGCCGGTGACGGCGGCCAGGTTGTGGACCAGCGGGATGCGCTCGCCGCCGTTGCGGGCCCGCAGCTGCGGCAGCGGACGGTTGCGCGCGTGCTGCGTCTGCTCCGCCCGCCGGTACAGGGTGTCCATGTCGAGCAGCGGCGGCCCGGCCGACACGCCGTTGCGCATCAGGTCGATGAGCACGCCGGTGAACGCCGTGAACCGCTCGCCCGGCGGGGCCAGCGCCGTCCGGTTCGCCGGCGCCGCGACCAGCACGCACGTGCGGTCGATCTCGACCTCGTCGGCGATCGCGGCCGGCTCGCCCATGCCCTCGGTGGCCCGGCCCGAGTAGCAGCAGTCCAGGATCACCACCCGGGCACCGGCCGGCGCGTTGAGGAACCAGCGGCGCACCCACTCGAACGGGGTCGCGGTGGAGTGCACCATGTTGCGGTTCGTTTCGGTGACGGCGAGGTGCAGGGAGCCGGTGAGCGGGTCGATGAGCCCGTGCCCGGCGAAGTAGAACAACAGCAGACCGTCGGGCCGCACACTGCCCGACGCCGTGGCCAGCGCCGCGTCGATCTCCTGCGGCGACGCGGGGTCGCGCACCACCGTGCAGTTCTCCGGCGGCAGCCCCCACAGCGTCTGGTCGATGAGGATCGCGGCGAGCTCGTCGAGGTTGTTGGCGACCGTCGGCAGCGGCCGCAGGTGCGTGTACCGCGCGCCGCCCACGAGGACGACCCGGGAGGCGGCCGGGTCGGCGAGGCGGGCCACGTCAGTCCGTCTCCAGCCGCTGTGCTTCCAGGCGTTGGGCGATTTCCAGGGCCTCGTCCGGGTCGGCGGTCTCGATCGCGATGGTGCGGTCGGGCAGTTCCACGGTGACGCGGTAGGGCCGCGGCCGGGTGGCCCGCCACGCCGCGATCGCCATGAGCAGTTGGGCCAGCGACACCCCGCTGCCGACGACCAGCGAGATCGCCTCGAGCACGCCGCCGGTCATCTGCCCGTCGCCGGGCTCCGACTGCTCGGTCGCGAGTTGGCCGCCCGTCCGGATCGACGGCTCGCCGGCCAACCACTGGTAGAGCGCCCGCGCCTCGGCGCCGTCGTCCTCGGGGATGTGCAGGCGGATGTGCAAGGCGCACCTCGTCACCATTTGAGGGGGATAAGGAAGCATCGATCATAGTGGTCAGCCAAAATGGCCCGGTGACCTACGACGCGTTCCTGCTGCTCTCGTTCGGTGGACCCGAGGGCCCCGACGACGTGATCCCGTTTCTGGAGAACGTCACCCGGGGCCGCGGCGTGCCGCCGGAGCGGCTCGTCGAGGTGGCGGAGCACTACCGCCACTTCGGTGGCGTCTCGCCGATCAACGGCCAGTGCCGGGCCCTGCTGGCCGCGCTCGAACCACGCCTCGACCTGCCCGTTTACTGGGGCAACCGCAACTGGCATCCGATGCTCGCCGACACCCTGAAGAAAATGCGGGGTGACGGTGTGCGCCGCGCTCTGGCGTTCGTCACGAGCCCGTTCGGCGGGTACTCGTCGTGCCGCCAGTACTGGGACGACATCGCCGCCGCCCGGCATCTCGTCGGAGACGGCGCGCCCGAGATCGACAAGATCCGGCACTACCACGACCATCCCGGGTTCATCGAGCCGTTCGCCGAGGGCGTCCGGGCCGCCATGACGCCGGGGGCCCGGCTGGTGTTCACCGCCCACTCGATCCCCACCACCATGGACGCGCACAGCGGTCCGGCGGGTCACCGGTACACCGGGCAGCTGACCGAGGCGGCGGGCCTGGTCGCGGACGCTGCGGGCGTCACCGATTGGGATCTTGTCTGGCAGTCGCGGAGCGGGCCGCCGTCCGTACCCTGGCTCGAACCCGACGTGAACGACCACCTGGCGGCGCTGGCGAAAGAGGGACTGACGGCGGTGGTCGCGGCTCCGATCGGGTTCATCTCCGACCACCTGGAGGTGATCTGGGACCTCGACAACGAGGCCGCGGCGACCGCGGCCGAGGTGGGGATCGACTGGCGCCGGGTGCCCACGCCCGGTGTCGACCCGCGGTTCGTCGACATGGTGGTTGAACTGGTCGCGGAGCGGGTAGCGGGCGCACCGCGGCGAAAACTCGGTGAACTGCCCGTGTGGGACGCGTGCCCGGCTGTGGGTTGCTGCACAATCCCGGGGCGTACGCACAAGTAGCCGGGAGGCTGGGTCCATGGGTGAACGAAAAGCTGTCGAGTCCTGGCTCAGTGACATGGACGGTGTGCTCGTTCATGAGGGGCATCCGGTTCCGGGTGCCGCCGAGTTCGTTACGCGGTTGCGCGACTCCGGAAAGCCGTTCCTGGTGCTCACGAACAACTCGATCTACACGCAGCGCGACCTGTGCGCCCGGCTGTCCCGCATGGGCATCGAGATCCCGGAGTACGCGATCTGGACGTCGGCCCTGGCCACCGCCCAGTTCCTGGACAGCCAGCGGCCGGGCGGCACCGCGTACGTGATCGGCGAGGCGGGTCTCACCACGGCCCTGCACGAGATCGACTACGTGCTCACCGACGCCGAGCCCGACTACGTGGTGCTGGGCGAGACCCGCACGTACTCGTTCGAGGCGATCACGAAGGCGATCCGGCTGATCAACGACGGTGCCCGGTTCATCGCCACGAACCCCGACGTCACCGGCCCGTCGAACGAGGGCGCCCTGCCGGCGACCGGCTCGGTGGCCGCCCTGATCTCGAAGGCCACCGGCGTCGAGCCGTACTTCGTCGGCAAGCCGAACCCGATGATGATGCGGTCGGCGCTGAACGCCATCTCGGCCCATTCGGAGACGGCGGCCATGATCGGCGACCGGATGGACACCGACGTCCTGTGCGGCCTGGAGGCCGGCCTGGAGACCATCCTGGTCCTGACCGGCATCTCCACCAAGGAAGAGGTGGACCGGTACCCGTACCGCCCGTCGCGGATCGTGAACAGCGTCGCCGATCTGATTCCGGAGGTCTAGGGGCTGAACCTTGCGCGCTGTAGCTACGTGTTTACGGACAGCACGCAAGCCCCTATCCGAAGGAGACCTTCGATGATCCGGATCCTGGCCCTCTGCGCCGCCGCAGCGCTGGCCTTCTCAGCCCCGGCCGCCCTCAGCACCTACCACGACACCTACCACGACGCCGCGGGGATCACCGACACCTACCACGATG
>NZ_BOPG01000034.1 GCF_016863635.1 Virgisporangium aurantiacum
GCCCTTGCTGGGCCCGGTTACTACCTTAACCGCTTCCCGGCCCGAGTGCAAAATCGGCGTTTACCGATTTCTTGCTCTACACCGGTGGACATGGTTCTAAATGACCGCTTGGGCCCTCTAGTCAGTCCAGTGAGTTCGGCAAGCCGTCCGCGTAGAACCGCGCACGTTTCCTTGCCGATCTCGAAGCTTACCCCCACTCTCACCGGCCACGCAAGTGACCGGATCAAGATCCTTCCGGGGTTATCCCCGAACCGGGGCCGTGAGGCCCGTTGCCGAGGCGTCGACAAACGTACGCGCGACGCCCCGGCAACGTCAAATCGGGCGACCCGGATCACACTCCGAGATCGACGCCGGCCACCGTCTTCTTGCCACGCCGCAGCACCAGGTACCGCCCGTGCAGCCGCTGACCTGCGGGAACGGGCTCGTCTGCCGCACCGGTCACCCGTTCGTTGTTCAGGTAGGCGCCGCCCTCCGCGATCACCCGGCGTGCCTCGCCCCGGCCGGCCACCAGGCCGGCCAGCCGCATCAGCTCGGCCAGCGGCGCGTCCGCCGGCGCCGTGACCAGCCCGGCCTCCGCCAGCGCCGCCCGCAGGGTGGAGACCGGCAACGACGCCAGGTCGCCGCGCCCGAACAGGGCCCCGCTGGCGGAGACGGCCGCGGAAGCCTCCTCCGCGCCGTGGACCAGACTCACCACCTCGAGGGCGAGCTTCTTCTGCCCGGCCCGCAGGTGCGGCCGCTCCGACGTCTCCTTCTCCAGCGACGCGATCTCCTCGCGGTCGCAGAACGTGAAGACGCGCAACAGGTGCGCCACCTGCGAGTCCGGCGTGTTCACCAGGTACTGGTACAGCGCGTACGGGCTGGTCATCGTGGGATCGAGCCACAGCGAGCCGCCACCGGACGACTTCCCGAACTTCTTGCCGTGCTCGTCGGTGATGAGCGGCGTGGCGATCAGGTGCACCGTCTCGCCGGTCACCCGCCGGATGAGGTCCGTGCCCGCGGTGAGGTTGCCCCACTGGTCACTGCCGCCGAACTGCAACCGGCACCCGTGCCGCCGGAACAGCTCCAGGTAGTCCATGCCCTGCAGGATCTGGTAGCTGAACTCGGTGTAGTTGATGCCGAGCTCCGAGTTCAGGCGGGCACTCACCGCGTCTTTGGCGATCATCCGGTTGACCCGGAAGTGCCGCCCGATGTCGCGCAGGAACTCGATCGCCGACAGCTGCGACGTCCAGTCCAGGTTGTTGACCATCGTGGCCGCGTTCGGACCGGAGAAGTCGAGGAACGGCTCGATCTGGGCCCGGAGCCGGTCGACCCACTCGGCCACCGTCTCCAATGGATTGATCTTGCGTTCGGAGTCGGGGTTCGGGTCACCGATCAGGCCGGTGGCGCCGCCCACCAGGGCGAGCGGCCTGTGCCCGGCGAGCTGCAGCCGCCGCGCGGCGAGCACCTGCACGAGGTGCCCGATGTGCAGGCTCGGGGCGGTGGGGTCGAACCCGACGTAATAGGTGACCGGCCCCTTCGACAGCTCGGCGCGTAGTGCGTCCAGGTCGGTGGAGAGCGCGATCAGGCCGCGCCACTGCAGTTCGTCGATAGCATCGGTCACGTCGGCGATTGTCGCAAACCTCCGGGCCGCCGGGCGCACGCATATCCCAAAGCAACAGGACGATGGGAGGCATGACACCTGAAGACGCCGTCGCCTTCGGCAGCACCTTCACCGAGTTCATGGACTACGTCCGCACCATCGCCCCCGCCAAACCGAGTTCGCTGGTCGCCCGCCTCACCGACCACCTCGGCCAGCCTCCCGACAAGCTTCCCGTGGTCACCTCGCCGTTCCCGGTCTACCAGCACGCCAACCTGCAGGTCGCCATCGATGCCTATCTCGCCGTGGAGGGCCGCACCCACGACCTCGTCGGTGCCGCCGGGCCGGGCCGGGAACACTTCACGTTCGCCGAGATCATCGCGAGCTCCGGCGTCCGCGGCATGTACGGGCTCGGCACCGCCGACTACATCTCGGTGCCCGTCGGGATCGACGCGGAGATGGCCTGCGTCAGCTTCGGCATCTTCCTGATCGGCGACGGTGACAGCCGCTTCGCCGTCCTCCTCCGGTACAGCACCCAGCGCGGCCCGCAGCCGCGCTGCGAACTCGACGTGCTCGCGCCCGACACCGGTACCGCGCGGCGCTTCCTCGCCGAGATCCAGGACCTGATCCGCAAGCACAACCTGCTGCGCGGACAGGTCATCTCGTTCGAGCCGCACGAGTTCGGGCACGGCGTCGGCCCGCTGAGTTTCCACCGGCGACCGCAGATCGACGCGGCCGACGTGATCCTGCCGCCGGGCACGCTCGACCTGATCCACCGGCAGGTGCTCGGCGTCGCCGAACACCGCGACCGCCTGCTGGCCGCCGGTCACCACCTCAAGCGCGGCGTGCTGCTGTTCGGGCCGCCCGGAACGGGCAAGACCCACACCGTCCGGCATTTGATGGGACGCCTGCCCGGCGCGACCGTGGTGGTGCTCACCGGCCTCGGGCTGGGCGCCGTCCGCGAGGCCTGCGCGCTGGCCAGGCAGGTCACGCCGGCGCTGGTGGTGCTGGAGGACGTCGACCTGGTCGCCGAGGAGCGCATGCCCGGCGGTCACCAGAACCCGCTGCTGTTCCAGGTGCTCAACGAGATGGACGGCGTGGCCGGCGACGCCGACGTGGCGTTCCTGCTCACCACCAACCGGGTCGACCTGATCGAACCGGCGCTCGCCCAGCGGCCGGGCCGCGTCGACGTCGCCGTCGAGGTCCCCCGCCCCGACGAGGACGGCCGCCGCCTGCTCCTCGACCTGTATGGGCGCAACCTGAAGCTCACCGGCGCGGAGGTCGACGAGCTCGTCACGGCGACGGCCGGCGCCACCGCGTCGCTGTTCTCCGAACTGGCCCGCCGCGCCGAACTCCTCGCCGCCGTCGCCGGGGAGCCGACGGCCACGGCCGCGCAGACCCGCGCGGCGCTGGCGGAACTCCAGGCGAGTGCCGCCGCCCTAACCCGGAGCGAGCATCGGGCGTAGTGCGTCCAGGACCGCGGGATCTTCGATGGTCGAGGGGACGGGTTCCTCCCGGCCGTCGGCGATTCCGCGCATGGTCTTGCGGAGGATCTTTCCCGAGCGGGTCTTCGGGAGGGCGGGCACCACGGTCACCTGGCGGAAGGCGGCCACCGGGCCGATGCGGTCGCGCACCAGCGCGACAAGCTCACGAGCCAGCTCGTCGGGGTCCACCGAGACGCCGGCCTTCAACACCACCAGGCCGCGCGGGACCTGGCCCTTCATCGAATCGGCGACGCCGATCACCGCGCACTCGGCGACGGCCGGGTGCGCGGCGAGCACCTCCTCCATCGCGCCGGTCGACAGCCGGTGCCCGGCGACGTTGATGACGTCGTCGGTGCGGCCCATCACGTACAGGTAGCCGTCCTCGTCGAAGCGCCCGCCGTCGCCGGTGAGGTAGTGGCCGGGAAACGCCGACAGGTACGACGACACGTAGCGCTCGTCGTCGTTCCACAGCGTGGGCAGGCAGCCCGGCGGCAGCGGCAGCCGGATCACGATCGCGCCGTCCGTTCCCGGCAAAGCGTCGTCGCCGGCGGCGTCGACGACCCGCACGGCATAACCCGGCACGGGGACGGTCGGCGAGCCGGCCTTGGTCGGCATCGGTTCCAGCCCCTGCAGGTTGGCGACGATCGGCCAGCCGGTCTCGGTCTGCCACCAGTGGTCGACGACCGGCACGCCCAGCTTGTCCACCGCCCAGTGGTACGTCTCGGGATCGAGGCGCTCGCCCGCGAGGAACAGCGTCGACAGCGACGAGAGGTCGTACCGCGCGAGCAGCGCCCCGTCGGGGTCCTCTTTCTTGATCGCCCGGAACGCGGTCGGCGCGGTGAACAGCGCCTTGACGCCGTGCTCCTGCACCACGCGGAAGAACGCGCCGGCGTCCGGCGTCCCGACGGATTTTCCTTCGTAGAGGACGGTCGTGGCGCCGGCGAGCAGCGGCGCGTAGACGATGTACGAGTGCCCGACCACCCACCCGACGTCGGACGCCGCCCAGAACACGTCACCCGGTTGGATGTCGTAGACCGCGCCCATCGACCACCGCAGCGCCACCGCGTGCCCGCCGTTGTCGCGCACGATCCCCTTCGGCCGGCCCGTGGTGCCCGACGTGTACAGGATGTACAGCGGATCGGTGGCGGCCACCGGCACGCACGGGACGGGAGAAGCGCCGCTCACCACGTCGTCCCATGAAACGAAGCCCGAAGCCTCAGCCTGCGGACGCTGCCGGACCACGATGTGGTTCGGTTTGAAGGAACTCAAGGCCAGCGCCGCCTCCAGGAGCGGCCCGTACCGCACGACGCGGGTCGGCTCGACGCCGCACGACGTCGCGACGATCACCACCGGCCGGGCGTCGTCGATCCGCGCCGCCAGCTCGCTGGCGCCGAACCCGCCGAACACCACCGAGTGCACGGCGCCGATGCGGGCGCAGGCGAGCATCGCGATCACCGTCTCCGGGACCATCGCCATGTACAGCACCACGCGGTCACCCTTGGAGACGCCGAGTCCCCGCAACGCGCCCGCGAAGAGCGCCACCTCGTCGCGCAGCTCGGCGTACGTGTAGGAACGCTGAGCGCCCGTCACCGGGCTGTCGTAGATCAGCGCGACCCGGTCGCCGTGGCCGGCGAGGACGTGGCGGTCGAGCGCGTTGTGGCAGGTGTTCAGCTCCCCGTCGGGGAACCAGCGGTAGAAGGGCGGGTTGTCGGCGTCGAGCACCCGCGTCGGCGGCCGGGACCACTCGATGGCCCGGGCCGCCTCCGCCCAGAATGCCTCCGGCTCAGTGATGCTCCGCTGGTACGCGCTCAGGTACGGGCCCATCCGCTGATACTGCACCGATCCGGGCCAGCTTAGAAGGCCACCAGGACCGCGGGCCGGTATCGAGCACCAGTGCCGGTACCAGCAGCGACCGGACCACGAACGTGTCCAGCAGCACGCCGACGGCCACCGTCACGCCCAGCTGCATCATGAAGACCAGTGGCAGCACGGCCAGCACCGAGAACGTCGCCGCGAGCACGAGGCCGGCGCTGGTGATGACGCCGCCGGTCACCGCCAGCGCCCGCGGCACACCGACCGCGTGCCCGTGCCGGGCGGTCTCCTCGCGGGCCCGCGTCATCAGGAAGATCGTGTAGTCGACGCCGAGGGCGACCAGGAACAGGAAACCGTTGAGCAGCAACGAATTGTCGACCGTCGGGAACCCGATCAGGTGGAAGATCATCGCGGACGCACCCAGAGCGGCGCCGAACGACAGCACCACGCTGAGGAGCAGCAGCACGGGTGCCACCACGGCCCGCAGTAGCACCACCAGGACCAGCAGCACCACCACCAGGATCACCGGCAGCACCACCCGCAGGTCCCGGTTCATGGCGGTGTCGGCGTCGAGCCCTTCCGCGGCCGGCCCACCGACGAGGGCGGCCGGGTCCGCCGTGCGCACGGCTGCGCGCACGGCACCCACCGTCTTCCGCGCTCGTGCGCTGTCGGACTCCGCGGTCAGCGTCAACGGGACGCGCACCCAGGCGCCGTTCGTCGACCGTTCCGGTTCGCCCAGCTCGGCCACCCCGGCGATCCCGCCCAGCGCGGCGGTGACCTCGGCCTGCCGGTCGGCCCGGGCGTACACGTCGGTCGGGCTGTCGGAGCCGGCCGGGAAGTGGCGACCGAGCTCCGTCATGCCCCGCACCGAGTCCGGTGTCGTCACGAACGACGCGCTCAGCGGGAGTCCCGTCGACATGGTCGCGACACCCGCGGTCAGCGCGGCCAGGACCACCGCGGTGCCCATCCAGACCACGCGGGGCCGCCGCGCGCCTCTTTTCACCAGGCGGGCATATCGCGACCCCACCGGCGCGAGGTCCGGACGGAACCTGGGGGTCGCGGGCCAGAACACCCAGCGACCGCAGACCACCAGCACCGCCGGCAGCAGCGTGATCATCGCCAGCAGCGCCGACCCGATGCCGAGCGCGGCCACCGGGCCGAGGCCCCGGGTGGAGTTCATGTCGGCCAGCACCAGGGCGAGCAGCGCCAGGATCACCGTCGCCGACGACGCGACGATCGCCGGCGCGCTGCGGGCGAGCGCCCGTCGCATGGCGGTGTGCCGGTCCGGTTCCCGGTGGAGTTCCTCCCGGTAGCGCGAGACCAGCAGCAGCGCGTAGTCGGTGCCCGCGCCGAACAGCAGCACGGTGAGAATGCTGGCGCTGGCACCGTCGACGACCAGGCCGCCGTACCTCGCGCTCACGGCGACCAGTGCCTGCGCCACCGTCACCGCCGCGCCGACCGCGACCAGCGGCACGAACAGCAGCAGCGGGCTGCGGTAGGTCACCAGCAGCACCAGCGCCACCACGCCGGCGGTCACCAGCAGCAGCACCGAGTCGAGCGACTCGAACGCGCCGTCGAAGTCGGCGCCGATCGCCGGGCCGCCGGTCACCCACACCCGCAGGCCGGCCGGCCCGCCGGTGATCTGCTCGCGCGCCCGCTCGACGATCGGACCGACCGCGTCCTCGGCCGCCTGCTCGGCGGTCAACGGCATCCGGACGAGGATCGCCGTGCCCTTCTCGATCGGCGGCGTGGCGGCGAGCGCTTCCGCGTCCTGCCGCGCCTTCCGCCGGTCGTCGTCGGTCAGGCCGCTGTCGCGGACGTAGAGCAGCAGCAGGTACTCGGGGTCGCCGCGGGTGAACTCGCGGTCGGCGAGGTCGAGTGCCCGGGTCGAGCCGGCGTCGGCCGGCAACCAGTTCCGGGCGTCGTTGGTCTCGACATCACCGATGCGCCCGGCCACGATCGTGGCGATCGCGATGACGAGCACCCAGCCGGCGACCACCAGCCACTTGGTCCGGCGGCCCGACGGGATGGCCGCGATCCGTTCCCAGGACATGTCGTCCCCTCCTCTGTCGTCGCCGACAGCGTGGGGATCGACGGAGGTCGCGCGCATCAGCGCGGGAGCGTGCTCTCTGTGTACGCACGCCGACGTACTTGCTACTCCGCGAGTCGCCGGTCGAGGAAGCGGCGTTCGGCGCCGTCGTCGGTGAGGTCCCGCGCCCGCCGGTAGGCGGCGCGTGCCTCGTCCGCGCGCCCGAGCCGGCGCAGCAGTTCCGCCCGGGTCGAGTGCAGGTAGCGGAAGTCGTGCAGGCCGAGCCCGTCGACGATCCGCAGGCCGGCCTCCGGCCCGTCGGTCTCGGCGACGGCGATGGCCCGGTTCAGCTCGACGACCGGCGAGGCGGTCAGGCGGCCGAGCTCGCCGTACAGGGCGGCGATCTGCGGCCAGTCGCACGGCTTTTCGGCGTGCAGCGAGGCGATCGCCGCCTGCAGGACGTAGGGCCCGCGTCCGCCGAGGGCGATGGCCCGGTCGAGCTCGGCGCGGCCCCGGGCGATCTGGGTGGCATTCCACCGGGCCGGGTCCTGGTCGCCGAGCAGCACCAGCTCGCCGTCGGCGAACCGGGTCTCGCGGCGGGAGTCGTGCAGGAGCATCATCGCCAGGAGCCCGCGCACCTCGGGCTCGCCGGGAAGCAGTTCGCTCAGTGCGCGTCCCAGCCAGATGCCCTCGGCCGCGAGTTCGTCGCGGCCGCCGTAGCCCTCGTTGAAGATCAGGTAGACGACGGCGAGCACGGCGTCGAGCCGTTCGCGCAGCAGGTGGTCCGGCGGCACCCGGAACGGGATCCCGGCCGCCTTGATCTTGCGCTTGGCCCGCACCAGCCGCTGCGCCATCGTGCGCTCCGGCACGAGGAACGCGCGGGCGATCTCGTCGGTGGTCAACCCGCCCAGGGTGCGCAGGGTGAGCGCGACCTGCGCCTCCAGCGCGAGCGCCGGGTGGCAGCAGGTGAAGATCAGCTCCAGTCGCTCGTCCGGAAACGCGGTCTCCATCGGCACCTCGGCGGCGCTCTGTGTCGCGGCGGTCTGTTTGGCGGCGCTCTGTTTGGCGGCGAGGGTCCGGTCGCGGCGGATGCGGTCGACGGCCCGGTTGCGCGCGGTCCGCATCAACCAGGCCCGCGGGTTGGCCGGCACGCCGTCGCGCGGCCACCGGTCGGCCGCGATGGCGAACGCCTCCTGCGCGGCGTCCTCGGCAAGGTCAAAATCACCGAGGACGCCGATCAGGGTGGCCAGGACGCGTCCCCATTCCGCCCGGAAGACGTCGCCGAGAGCCGTTACCAATACACCTCCGACGGCCGGATCTCGACGGCGCCGCCGTGGCGCGCCGCCGGAACGCGGGCCGCCACCTCGATGGCCGCGTCGAGGTTGTCGGCCTCCAGAATGAACAGGCCGCCGACGGCCTCCTTCATCCCGACGAACGGCCCGTCGGTCGTGAGGGTCCTGCCGCCCTCGACCCGCACGGTGGTCGCGTTCTCCGCCAGCCCGAGCGGCGGCATGGAGGTGACACCGGGCATCTCGTTGATCCCCTGGTAGTCGGCGTAGACCTGCTTCTGCTCGTCCTCGCTGAGCGCGGCCTGTTCGTCGAGAGCCGGGCCCTGGTAGATCAACATGACGTACTTCATCGCTGCCTCCCGTGTCGGTCGCGGTTTCGTCGCAGTAAGACGAACACAGCGCCGGAAAATCGACAGCGCGACACGGAGAATCTGATCAGTCCAGGTGGTCGGCGGGGGCGGTGGTCAACAGCCAGGCCAGCGGCAGCTTCGTCGCGACCTCGTACTCGCCGGACGGGGCCAGGCGGTGCAGGGTCACGGTCTGCGCGGCGTCGCGGTCGACCAGCCAGTACCGGGCGATGCCCGCGCGGGCGTACTCCTGCCGCTTGACCATCTCGTCGGTCGCCTCGGATCCCCGCGACACGATCTCGACCACCAGCAGGAGATCGGTCAGCGCGAGCCAGACGCCGCGCGGTTGCGGTTGTGACCACACCGTCAGGTCGGGGATCCGGCCGGCGTCACCGTTCGGCCCGGGAACCCGGATGCCAACCGCCTGGAGAACCTGGTCGGCAGACCAACCCGCGGCGGCGAACCAGAACATCAGACGGCTGGCGATCGTGGCGTGCTCCGAATCGGGCGGCGGCATGATGGAGACCCCTCCCCCGGAGCTCATCTCGTACCGATGGCCGTACCGATCGGCGGTCATCATCGCAGTCAGGTCGTCGAGCGTCACGACAGGCGGCATCTGTTGCCCCACGGCTTCCGCAGTCATAAGCCAATCCTACGGGCGGGGGATGTCCAGGCCGCTCTGGTACGCGAGCACGACCAGCTGTGCGCGGTCGCGGGCGTTGAGTTTGGTCAGGGCGCGGCTCACGTGGGTGCGCACGGTCGCCGGGCTCACCACCAGTGCCGCCGCTATCTCGTCGTTCGACAGGCCGGTGGCGACCCAGCCGACGATCTCCCGTTCGCGGTCGGTCAGGGTGGACAGGTCGGCGGTCACCGGGCGGGTGGTCGGTGCGGCGCCGCCGAAGCGCTCGATCACGCGGCGGGTGACCTTCGGCGACAGCAGGGCCTCGCCGGCCGCCACCACGCGGATACCGCGCAGCAGCTCCGCCGGCTCGGCGTCCTTGGTCAGGAAGCCGGCGGCACCGCGGCGCAGCGCCTCGAAGACGTACTCGTCGAGCTCGAACGTCGTCAGGATGACCACGCGACACCCGCGCAGTTGCG
Source organism: Virgisporangium aurantiacum (assembly GCF_016863635.1). Classification (GTDB taxonomy): domain Bacteria; phylum Actinomycetota; class Actinomycetes; order Mycobacteriales; family Micromonosporaceae; genus Virgisporangium; species Virgisporangium aurantiacum. Next base: position 9,636 of record NZ_BOPG01000034.1, read on the forward strand.
GGTCGGCGGTGATGCGGCCCAGCGCGTCGAGGCCGTCGAGGCCGGGCATGCGCACATCCATCAGCGCCACGTCGGGCGTCGTCGCGCGGATCAGGTCGAGGGCGGCGGCGCCGTCACCGGCCTCGCCGACCAGGTCGAGGTCGGGCTCCACCTCGATCATCGTGCGCAGGCCCATGCGCATCAGCGGCTGGTCGTCGACCAGCACCACCCGGATCACGAGCCCCATGGTGCCCTCGCACACGTGCTCGGTCACGCGCGCACCGGCAGGCTGGCCCACACCCCGAACCCGCCGCCGTTCCGTGGTCCGGCCGCGAACGTTCCGCCCACCGCCCGGGCCCGCTCGCCCATGCTCGCGAGCCCGGTTCCGCCGGCCTCGCCGTCGACGGGGCCGCCGACTGTGCCGTCGACAGGGCCGCGGCCGTCGTCGGTCACCGTGATCGCGACGGTGTCCGGGCCGTACGTGATTTTCACTGCCACGTGACGCGCGTGAGCGTGCCGGACCGCGTTCGTGAGCGCCTCCTGGACGATCCGGTAGCCGGCCACGTCGACCGGAGCCGGCACCGGGAGCGGTGTCCCGTCGACGTCGAGCCGTACGGCCAGCCCATCCACGTCGGTGGCGGCGACCAGCGCCGGCACGGCGGCGAGCCCGTTCACCGGCGCCGAGCCGAGCGTTCCGGTGAACGTGGCCAGGGTGGCGCGCAGCTCGTCAAGCGCGCCGTTGCTGGCCTGGCGGATCGCGGTCAGCGAGCGGGCCAGCGGCTCGGCCGCCACCGGGCCGGGCTTGCCCAGCACGTGCAGCGCCGCACCGGCGTTCACGCTGATCACGGCGAGACTGTGGCCCACCACGTCGTGCACCTCCTGCGCGATCCGCAACCGCTCCTCGTAACCGGCCTGCCGGCGCGCCTCGGCCAGCCCGCGGCCGAGGGCCTCCCGCCGCAGCCGCACCGCCACCCCGGCACCGACCGCCGCCGCGATCCAGACCGTCGACCCGATCAGCGTGGCGAGCGGCCCCTCCTTGTCGTTCTCGAACCACAGTGCCCACGCGACGTGCACCACCACGGTCGCCAGCCCGGCGACCTTCGTGAACCGCCCGTCGCGCCAGGCGGCCACGGAGTACAGCGCGACCCCGCTCAGCAGGAACACCGGGCCGTACGGGTACCGGAACTGGAGGAAGACGATCGTCGCCGCCAGCGCCACCGCGAGCGCCACCCCCGGCCACCGCCGCCGGACCACCAGCCCGCCCGCACCCACCGCGACCAGAACAACGCCCAGCGCGTCCATCGGCCGCGCCTCGTCCTGGCCGTTGCCGGCCGCCCCCGACGTGACGGCGACCAGCACACCGACCACGACCGCGAAGAGCGTGTCGGCCACGAGCGGATGCACCCGCCACCACCGCATGCTGCCCGACTCTACGGACGGCACCCCACGAGCGCGTCAGCACGCCGACGTACATCGGATGGCGTATGAGCCCGGTCACGGCAAGGACCGATTACCCAGATGAACCCTTACCGTGGCTGACGTGAGCTCCGTTCGCCGTGGTTACCTGTTCGGCATCGCCGCATACCTCGGCTGGGGATTCTTCCCGCTCTACTTCAAGCTGCTGGAGCCGGCCGGCCCGAACGAGATCCTCGCCCACCGCATCGTGTGGTCGACCGTGTTCATGGCGGTACTGCTCGCCGTGCTGCGCCGGTACCGGTTCCTGCGCGAGTTCGTCCGCCAGCCGAAGCGCGTCGCCGGGATGGCCCTCGCCGCCGTGCTGATCGGGCTCAACTGGTTCGGCTTCATCTACGGCGTCGGCACCAAGCAGGTCGTCGAGATCTCGCTGGGCTACTTCATCACGCCGCTGGTGAGCGTGGTGCTGGGCGTGCTCGTGCTGCGCGAGCGGCTGCGGCCGATCCAGTGGGTGGCGGTCGGCGTGGGCGGCGTCGCCGTCATCGTGCAGGCGGTCGACCTCGGCCGGCTGCCCTGGCTCGCGCTGCTGCTCGCCGCCAGCTTCGGCTCGTACGGCCTGCTCAAGAAGCAGCTCGGACTGCCGGCGGCGGAGGGCATGTTCGTCGAGTCGACCATGCTGGTGCTGCCGGCCCTGGTGTACCTCATCGTGCTGGCCGGATCGGGCGACGCGACGGTCGGCAAGACGTCGGTGGCGCACACGGTGCTCATCGTGCTCGCCGGCGTGATGACCGCGCTGCCGCTGATGAGCTTCGCCGAGGCGGCCAACCGCGTACCGCTCACGGCGCTGGGCATCCTGCAGTACATCGCGCCGATCATGCAGTTGGCCACCGGCGTGCTGATCTTCCACGAACCGATGCCGCCGGCCCGGTTGGCGGCGTTCGGCCTGGTCTGGATGGCGCTGGTGGTGTTCACCTGGGACGGGCTGCGGCAGCGCCGCGCCCGGCTGGCGTCAGCCGCAAATTCATTGCCCGCGGCGACAGCCGCAGATTCAGCGCCCGCGGCGACAGCCGCAGATTCAGCGACGGCGCAACGAACGCACCAGAACCCACGCGATGACCGCGAGCACGAGCGCACCGAGGCCGTAGACGGCGGTCTTGCGGGCGGCGTCGGTGCTACCGGCGAGGCGGAAGAGGTCGACCGGCTCGGCCTCGTCGAGCGTGGCGGTCGCGGCCGGGGCCGCCGCCGGCTGCACGTCCCCTGACCCACCCGACACGGCGGCGGCCTCGACCGGCGCCGCCGGCTCGTCGCCGCCGCCCAGCTTGCCGGCCAGGCAGTCGGCGAACTGGCCGAGCAGCTTGGCGCTGACGTCGGAGATCATGCCGCGGCCGAACTGGGCCGGCTTGCCGGTGACGGTGAGATCGGTGACGACGTCGACCAGGGTCTCCTCGCCCTGCCCGACCAGATGCGCGGTGATCGTGGCACCGGCGGTGCCGGCCGAGCGGGTGTCGCGCCCGCTCGCCTCGACCACCACACGGTGGGCCGCCTCGTCGCGCTCGACGAAGCGGCCCTTGCCGCTGTAGGTGAGGCCGATCGGCCCGAGCTTCACCTTGACGGTGCCGGTGAACTCATCGCCCTCGACGCCGGTGAGCGTGGCGCCCGGCATGCACGGGGCGACTCTTGGCAGGTCGAGCAGCACCTCCCACGCCTTCTCCACCGGGACGGGCACCGTGAAGGTGTGCTCGAGCTTCATCGTTGAAGACCTCCGCTGTCAGCCCAGCGCGGACAACACCGCGCGCTCAGTCAACACCCTAGCCAGATGCGTGCGGTACTCGCGCGAACCGGTCAGATCGTCGGACGGTTCGGCGCCGTCGGCCGCGTGCGCGGCGGCCGCCCTGACGGCGTCCTTGTCGGCTCCGGCTCCCGCCAGGGCCGACTCCACGGCGTTCGCCCGCACCGGCTTCGGTCCCATGTTGGTGAGCGCGACGCGGGCCTCCGCGATGCTGCCGTTGCTGCGCTTCACCAGCGCCGCCACGCCGACCAGCGCCCAACTCTGCGCCGTGTGGTGGAACTTCTCGTAGTGGCTCGACCAGCCGGTGCGCTTGGGCACCCGCACCGCGACGAGCACCTCGCCCGGTTCCAGCGCACTCGTGAGGTAGTCGACGAAGAAGTCGGCCGCGGGTACGGAACGCCGCCCGTTCGGGCCGGCCACCTCGAAGACGGCCTCCGAGGCGACGGCCACCGCCGGCAGGTCGCCGGCCGGATCGGCGTGCGCCAGCGCGCCGCCGAACGTGCCGCGGTGGCGCACCTGCCGGTCGGCGACCGTCGCCGTGGCCTGTGCCAGCAACGGCGCGTGCTCGGCGACCAGCGGATCGCGCAGCACGGTGGCGTGCGTGGTCATGGCGCCGATGACGAGGTCGTCGCCGTCCTCACGCACGCCGCGCAGGTCGGCGATGCCGCCGAGGTCGACCACGGTGGTCGGCGCGGTGAGCCGGAGCCGCAGCAGCGGCAGCAGGCTCTGGCCGCCGGCGAGGACCTTGGCGTCCTCGTCGGCCAGCGCCGCGACGGCTTCGTCCACAGTGGACGGCCGGGTGTAATCGAACGCCGCCGGGATCACTTGGCACCTCCGGACTGGATGGCCCGCCACACCCGCTCGGGCGTGCACGGCATGGCGACGTCGTTGACCCCGAACTGGCGCAGCGCGTCGACGACGGCATTGACCACGGCGGGCGTCGACGCGATCGTGCCCGCCTCGCCGACACCCTTGGTGCCGAGCGGATGGTCGGGCGCCGGTGTCTCGGTGCGGTCGGTGGTGAAGTCGGGCAGGTCGGCCGACGACGGCAGCGTGTAGTCGACGAACGTGCCGGTGAGCAGGTTGCCGTCGGCGTCGTAGACGGCCTCCTCGAACAGCGCCTGCGCGACGCCCTGCGCGATCCCGCCGTGCACCTGGCCCTCGACGATCAGCGGGTTGACCACCTTGCCGATGTCGTCGACCGCCACGTACTTGCGGATGCTGACCCGGCCGGTCTGCGTGTCGATCTCCACCGCGCACAGGTGGGTGCCGTGCGGGAAGGAGAAGTTGACCGGGTCGTAGGTGGCGTCGGCGTCGAGCGTCGGCTCGATGCCCTCGGGCAGGTCGTGCGCGGCGAACACCGCGAGCGCGCAGTCCTGGATGCTCTTGCCCTCGCCCGGCGTGCCGCGCACCTTGAACTGGCCGCCGCTGAACTCCAGGTCGTTCGGGTCGCATTCGAGCATGTGCGCCGCGATCGGCTTGGCCTTGTCGACCACCTTCTCGCAGGCGTTGTACAGCGCGATCCCGCCGACGGCGAGCGACCGGCTTCCGTAGGTGTCGAGGCCCTTGTGCGAGGTGCGGGTGTCGCCGTGCAGCACCTCGATGTCGTCGAACGGCACGCCGAGGGAGTCGGCGACGATCTGGCTCCACGCGGTCTCGTGGCCCTGGCCGTGCGGCGACGACCCGGTGACCACCTCGACCTTGCCGGTCGGCAGCATCCGGACGCTCGCGGTCTCCCAGCCGCCGGCGCCGTACCGCAGGCTGCCGAGGACGCGCGACGGCGCGAGCCCGCACATCTCCGTGTACGTCGAGGTGCCGATGCCGAGCTGCACCGGGTCGTTCGACTCCCGACGACGCTGCTGCTCGGCCCGTAGGTCGTCGTAGCCCAGCAGATCCAGTGCCTTCTCGGTGGCCGCCTCGTAGTTGCCCGAGTCGTAGGTGAGCCCGCAGACCGTGGTGTACGGGAACTCCTCGTGCGTGATCCAGTTGCGGCGGCGCACCTCGATCGGGTCGAGGTTCAGCTCCACCGCGAGCTCGTCCATGATCCGTTCGATCGCGTACGTGGCCTCGGGCCGGCCGGCACCGCGGTACGCGTCGGTGAACGTGGTGTTGGTGAACACGCCGAGGCACTCGAACCGGTACGCGGGCACCTTGTAGATCGCGTTGTACATGAACGCGCCGAGGATCGGCACGCCCGGCGTCACCAGGCCGAGGTAGGCGCCCATGTTGGCGTGCAGCTTCACGCTGAGGGCCTTCAGGTGACCCTCGCGGTCGGCCGCGATCTCGATGTCCTGGATGACGTCGCGGCCGTGGTGGGCGGTCAGCAGGCTGTCGGACCGGGACTCGGTGTACTTGACCGGCTTGCCCATCTTCTTCGCCGCCATGAAGGCGATCAGTTCCTCGGGCGTCACCTGGAGCTTGCCGCCGAACCCGCCGCCGACGTCGGGCGCGACCACGCGCACCTTGTGCTCCGGCGTCCCGGTGATCATCGAGACGAGCAGCCGCAGGATGTGCGGGATCTGCGTGGCCGACCAGATCGTGTACTGGTCACCGGTCGGGTCGACGACGACGCTGCGCGGCTCCATGAACGCGGGGATCAGCCGCTGCTGCTTGTACCGCCGCTTGAGGTGCACCTCGGCGCCCTCGATCGCCGGACCGACCGCCTCGCCGGTGCCGGCCTCGGCCGAGTCGAACACCCACGTGTACGACTTGTTCGTGCCCTTGTCGGCATGCACCAGGTCGGCGCCCTCCTCCAGGGCCGCCTCCATGTCCATGATCGCCTGCAGCGGCTCGTAGCCGACCTCGATCGCGGCGAGCGCGTCGATCGCGGCGGCCCGGCTCCGCGCGACCACGACGGCCACCGCTTCGCCCACGTGGCGCACGGTGTCGACGGCCAGCGGCAGGTGGTCGGGGTGCACCATGTCCTCGGTGACCGGCCAGGCGCACGGCAGGCCCGGCTGTTCCACGTCACGGCCGCTGAACGCGGCGACCACGCCCGGTTCGCGGGTGGCCGCGGAGACGTCGACCGAGGTGATCCGGGCGGACGCGAACGGGCTGCGCAGGATCGCCAGGTGCAGCATGCCCGGCAGGATCACGTTCTCGGTCCAGGTGGTGCGGCCGGTGATCAGCCGCGCATCCTCTTTGCGGACGCGCGGGGCGCCGACCTCCCGCTTCGCGGTTACCGGCTCTTCGGTGATTGTCATGTGACGCCTGCCTTACGGAGCCGGGACCGGGACGACTTCTTCGGGGACGTCTTCGCGCGGCAGCCCGGCGTCGGGCGTGCCCGCCTCACCGGCCTCCGCGTTCGACGAGAACGAGGTGACGCCCTCGGCGCGCATGATCTCGGCCGCCGCACGCACCGCACGCACGATGTTCTGGTAACCGGTGCACCGGCAGAGGTTGCCCTCCAGACCCTCCCGGATCTCGGTGTCGGTCGGGTCGGGGTTCTCGCTGAGCAGGTCGACCGCGGCCATGATCATGCCGGGGGTGCAGAAGCCGCACTGCAACGCGTGCTTCTCGTGGAACGCCCGCTGCACCGGGTGCAGCGAGTTGTTCGGGCCGGCCAGGCCCTCGATCGTGGTGACCTCCACGCCGTCGGCCTGCACCGCGAGCACCGAGCAGCTCTTCACGCCGCACGGATGCCCGTCGGGGCCGGTCATCAGGATGGTGCAGGCACCGCAGTTGCTCGTGTCGCACCCGACCACGGTGCCGATCTTGCCGAGCTGGTCGCGCAGATGATGGACGAGAAGCGTGCGTGGTTCGACGTCGTCGTCGTACCGGACACCGTCGACGGTGACGCTGATCCGGGTCATGGGACCTCCCGGCTGCAGGATTGGGTGTGTTGCTGTTCACACAATCTTGTTGAGCCGGAAGCCGCAAGGCCCTTCGCGTAACCCGCCGGAAATGAGGGTCGCCTTACTCGACGAGTTCGTGGTGGATGCGGCCGTCGAGGGCCGTGAGGCGGTTTCCGGTGCCGCCCCACCGGGCGGCGATGATTTCGGCGGCGATGCTCACGGCCGTCTCCTCGGGGGTCCGGGCACCGAGATCGAGCCCGATCGGCGACGCCAACCGGTCCAGTTCCGCCCCGGTGAGCCCGGCCTCGCGCAGCCGTTCGAGGCGGTCGTCGTGGGTGCGGCGGGAGCCCATCGCGCCGACGTAGGCCAGCGGGAGCCGCAGCGCCGTCTCCAGCACGGGCCCGTCGAACTTCGGATCGTGGGTGAGCACGCACACCACGGTGCGCTCGTCAACCAGCCCCTGCTCGGCCTGCGCCGTCAGGTACCGGTGCGGCCAGTCGACCACCACCTCGTCGGCGTCGGGGAACCGCGACGTCGTCGCGAACACCGGGCGGGCGTCGCACACCGTCACGCGGTACCCGAGGAAGCCGCCGATGCGGGCGACGGCGGCGGCGAAGTCGATCGCGCCGAAGACGATCATGCGCGGCGGCGGGGCGTAGCTGGCGACGAAGAACGTCAGGTCCTCGCCGCGCCGCTCGCCGGAGTAGCCGTAGTGGAGCTGGGCGCTGCGACCGGTGGTGAGCAGGCCGCGCACGTCGTCGGCGACGGCCGCGTCGAGGCGGTCGCTGCCCAGCGTGCCGTCGACCCGGTCGGTCCAGACCACCAGGCGGCGCCCACGGCGTCCAAGAGGATCTTCAGCCGGTGCCTCGACACACGTCGCCACCGCGACCGGAACGCGGTCGCGGATCGCGGCCGCGACCGCGCCCAGCTCCGGGAACGACGAACGGTCGACCCGCTCCACGAACACGTCGATGATGCCGCCGCAGGTGAGCCCGACCGCGAACGCGTCGTCGTCGCTGACCCCGAACCGCTGCAGCACCGGCTCGCCGGAGGAGATCACCTCCTTGCCCAGGTCGTACACGGCGCCCTCGACGCAGCCGCCGCTCACGCTGCCGACCGCCGACCCGTCCGGCCCGACCAGCATCGCCGCACCGGCCGGACGCGGCGACGAGCGCCAGGTCCCCACGACCGTTCCCATCCCGACCGGTTCCCCCGCGGCCCACCACCGGTGCAGGTCCGCCAGCACGTCACGCACGAGCGATCACCCTCACCAACTCCTCCAGCGCGTCGAGGCTGTGCCCCGCCACGAAGTCGTCACAGAACGGCAGAGCGGCCGCCATGCCGCCGGCGAGCGGCGCGTAGCCGCTCTTGCCCCGGTGCGGGTTCACCCACACCAGCCGGTACGCCAGCCGGTGCAACCGGCCGACCTGGGCCGCGAGCAGGGCGGGATCGCCGCGCTCCCAGCCGTCGCTGCAGATCACCACGACGGCGCCGCGGGCGGTGCCGCGCTGCCCCCACCGGTCCACGAAGGCGCGCAGGGAATCGGCCAACCGCGTGCCACCGTGCCAGTCGGGGATCACCGCGCCGGCCGCGGTCTGTGCGGCGTCGGGGTCGCGGTGGCGAAAGGCCCGGGTGACGCGCGTGAGGCGCGTGCCCAGCGTGAAGACCTCGGTGCGGGTGGGGCGGAGGCGCACCGCCGCGTGGGCGAAGCGCAGCAGCGCGTCGGCGTACGGGGTCATCGAGCCGGAGACGTCCACCAGCAGCACCAGCCGACGCGGGCGCCGCAGCCGGCCGCGGCGCCGCAGCGCGGTCGGCTCGCCGCCGTTGCGGATCAACGCGCGGACCGTGCCCCGCGCGTCCACCTCGCCCCGCGACGCGGGCCGGCGCCGCCGGGTGCGACGCGGCGCGGTGCCGGGGGTCAGCAGCGCGAGGAGGCGACGGACCTCGGCGCGCTCGCGCGCGGTGAGCGCGGCGACGTCGCGGGTCCGCAGGATCTCGACCGTGCTGGTGGAGACGCCGACGGTGCCCTCTTCCTCGTCGTCTCCGGCAGCTCCCGGTGTGCCACCGACGAATGGCGCGGTCATGCTCGGCATGGTCGGTGCCGTGGGGAGCGGTTGCCGCTTCGTGCTGTTGCCGAAGTAGGTCCGGAAGACCCGGTCGTAGATCGGAAGGTCGTCGGGCTCGGCACACAGCGTGAGCCGGCCGGCCCAGTACAGCTCGTCGACGCCGAGCAGGTCGACGGCCGCGAGCATCGCCGGCACCCGGTGCGCGTCGGCGACCACCCCGGCGTCCCGCAGCGCCCGGGCGAACCCCACCAACGCCGCGACCGTCACAGGATGTCCTGGATCGTGGCGCGGACCCGCTCGATGTCCTCCCGGTACTTGAGCACCGCGCCGAGGGTGGCGGCGGCCGTCTCCTTGTCGAGGTCCGTGGTGCCGAGCGTGTCGAGCGCCGCGGCCCAGTCCAGCGACTCGGCGACACCGGGCGGCTTGATCAGGTCGAGCTCGCGCATCTTTCTGGCCGCGCTCGCGACCTGCGTGGCCAGCCGCTCGGCGACGTCCGGCAGCCGGGTGCGCAGGATTTGGGTTTCCCGCTCCACGTCGGGGTGCTCCACCCAGTGGTAGAGGCAGCGCCGCTTGAGGGCATCGTGGACCTCGCGGGTGCGGTTGCTGGTGAGAATGGTCAGCGGCGGGGTTTTCGCCTCGATCCGCCCGAGCTCCGGGATCGTCACGGCCGCGTCGGCGAGCACCTCCAGCAGGAACGCCTCGAACTCGTCGTCGGCCCGGTCGACCTCGTCGACCAGCAGCACGCAGGGGCTCTGCTCCAGCGCCTGCAGCAGCGGCCGGGCGATGAGGAACCGCCGGTCGTAGAGCCCGTTCTCGAGGTCCTTCCTGCCCTCGGCCTCGGCGGCGCGCAGGTGCAGGATCTGGCGCGGGAAGTCCCAGTCGTAGAGCGCCTGTGCGGCGTCGAGGCCCTCGTAGCACTGGAGACGTACGAGCTGCGCGCCGGTCGCTTTCGCCAGCGCCGCGGCGAAGGCGGTCTTGCCGACCCCGGCGTCGCCTTCGAGAAAGAGCGGGCGGCGCAGTCGCAGGGCCAGGTATCCGGCCATGGCCAGGCCGTCGTCGGCAAGATAACCGGTGGACGCGAGCAGCGCGGCCAACTCGGCCGGTGACGTGGGGTCGTTGGTGGCCGCCGCGCCACCGCCCGCCGCGCCGGTGTCGTGCACGGCCTGTTCTGCGTTCCCGGCGCTCATGGGCCTACTATGCGCCCGCCTCGGCCAACCGGCCAGATCTTGGCCCGGGTTGCGGACTTTTCACCTTTTACTCATGAAAGCGCCTTAGCCTCGCACTCATGTCGTTAATGCGCATTCCGGCCGCAGTTGCCCTTTGCGTCGCCACCGCCCTCGGCCTGGCCGTCGGCGCCACGACCGGTGCCGCCGCGGCCGGATCCGACACCCGACTGACCCACGCCCAGGCCGTCAAGCAGATGGACGCCGCCGGCATCACCTGGGACGCCAGCGGCAACTGCACCGAACGCACCCGGCCGGTGTGCACGTCGTTCACCGGCGTCCGCCAGTCCACGATCGACGGCCTCCGCACGCTGAAATCGGCGAGCAGGTGCCCGATCGTGGTCACCGGCGGCACCGAGACCGGGCACGCCAGCGGCACCTACAGCCACTGGAACGGCTGGAAGATCGACGTCCGGCGCAACGCCTGCGTCGACGCCTACGTCGCGAAGTGGTTCAAGCCGATCGGCGAGGTGGCCGGCTGGGGCATCCAGTACCGCGCCAAGTCCGGCAACCTGTACACCAACGAGGGCCACCACTGGGACATCCTCTTCTACAGCTGCGGCTGCCGCTCCTGAGCGCGGGCGCGGGGAACGTGGCGGCGGTAGGTGCTCACGGTCGGGTCGTCGGCGTACCAGAAGCGCCAGGGAATGTCGTGGGCGCCGGTCACGCCCACCCGGGGGCCGGCCTCGATCTCGGGCGGCTCACCCACGGCACGCGGCCGACGCAGGCGCACGGCCGAGCCGAGGGCGAGCAGGTCGACGCCGTAGTGCTCACGCGTGATGCCCAGCGTCGAGCACAACCGCGCCGGCCCCCGGGCCAGCTCCGCGTCCCGCCGGGCCGCGGGTCGCCGTTCGCGGGCGGTCGCCAGCCCACGGACCACCTCGCCGGCCCGCAGCAGCACCGCCGAGGCCTCCCCGTCGGGTCCGCAGACCACGTTCATGCACCAGTGCATCCCGTACGTGAAGTACACGTACGCGAACCCGGCCGGCCCGAACATGATCTCGTTACGCGGTGTGCGTCCCCGAAACGCATGTGACGCGGCATCGCGCATCCCCGCGTACGCCTCCGTCTCCGTGATGCGGACCGTGACCCCGCCGGCGGACAGCGCGCACCCGAGCAGACCGCGCGCCGCCTCCTCTACCGGCCCGGCCAACAACCGACGCAGGCTCAGCGCGGGACCACGTTCTCGCCGGCCCATTCGCGCCAGCGGTCGATCCGGCCCGCCGCCGTCGCCAGCTGGTCCGAGACCGGACCCGGCCCGGTCGACCCGGGCGTCATCCGGGCCGCCAGGGCCCCCGCCACCGACAGGACGGAACGCACGTCGGGGGTCAGATGGGGACTCACCGACGCCAGGTCCTCGTCGGTGACCTCGTCGAGGGCGCAGTCGCGGGCGGTGCAGATCACCACGAGTTTGCCGGTGATCTCGTGGGCCTCGCGGAACGGGACGCCGCGGCGGACCAGCCACTCGGCGACCTCGGTCGCCAGCGTGTACCCGCGGGGCGCGTCGAGAGCCATCCGCTCCTCGTCGACGCGCATGGTGGCGATCATGCCGGTCATCGCGGGCAGCACGAGTTCGAGCGTGTCGACGGCGTCGAAGACCGGTTCCTTGTCCTCCTGGAGGTCGCGGTCGTAGGCGAGGGGCAGGCCCTTGAGCATCGCGAGCGTGCCGGCGACGTGGCCGATCAGGCGGCCGGACTTGCCGCGGGCCAGTTCGGCGATGTCGGGGTTCTTCTTCTGCGGCATGATCGACGACCCGGTGGCGAAGGCGTCGTCGAGCTCCACCCAGCCGAACTGCGGGGTGGTCCAGATGACCACCTCCTCGCCCAGCCGGGACAGGTGCACACCGACCAGCGCCGCGACGAAGAGGAACTCCGCCGCGAAGTCGCGGTCGGCGACCGCGTCGATGGAGTTCGCGGCCGGGCTGTCGAAGCCCAGTTCCTTGGCGACCTGCGCCGGGTCCAACGGCAACGAACTTCCCGCCAGGGCTCCCGCGCCCAGCGGCGACACCGCGGCCCGCTTGTCCCAGTCGCGCAGCCGGTCGAGGTCGCGCAGCAGGGCCTGGACGTGCGCCAGCAACTGGTGCCCGAACGAGATCGGCTGGGCCGGCTGCAGGTGGGTGAAACCGGGCGCGGGCGTGTCGATGTGCCGGCCGGCCTGGTCGGCCAGCGCCGACGCCAGCTCGGCGAGCCGACCGGCCAGCCCGCGGACCCGCTCGCGCAGGTACAGCCGGAGGTCGGTGGCCACCTGGTCGTTGCGCGACCGGCCCGCCCGCAGCTTGCCGCCCAGCGCGCCGAGCCGTTCGAGCAGCCCGCGTTCGAGCGCGGTGTGCACGTCTTCGTCGTCGACGGACGGCCGGAACTCGCCGGCGGCGCAGGCGGACTCCAGGTCGTCGAGCGCGGCGAGGATCCGGCCGAGCTCGTCGGCGTCGAGCAGGCCCGCGCGGGCCAGGACACGGGCGTGTGCGCGGGACGCGGCGAGGTCGTACGGGGCGAGCCGCCAGTCGAACTGCACGCTGACGGACAACCGGGCGAGGGCCTCGGCCGGCCCGCCGGTGAATCGCCCGCCCCACAGCCGGGTGGCGCCATCGGTCTGCTGGGTCACGCCTCAGATCCTCTCAGTCCTGCATCTCGTCGGTGTCAGAGGCCCAGTCGGAGGCCGAGTCGGAGGCCAAATCGGAGGCCGAGTCGGAAGCCAGGTCGGACGCCCAGGCGGTGAAGCGGGCGGCCAGGTCGGCACCGCTCACCCCCTCCCGCGCGACCAGCAGGATCGTGTCGTCGCCGGCGATCGTGCCGAGCACGTCGGGCAGCCCGGCCCGGTCGATCGCGCTGGCCAGGAACTGCGCCGCGCCCGGCGGCGTGCGCAGCACCACCAGGTTGCCGCTGGCGTCGGCGCCGGTGAGCAGCTCACGCAGCAGCCGGATCAGGCGCGCGGGCGCCTCCCCGACGACGAAAGGACGCAGCGGCCGCTCGTTCTCCGGCGGGATCACGTAGGCGCCGCGGACCTTCACGGCCTGCAGCTCCTCCAGGTCGCGGGAGAGCGTCGCCTGGGTGACGTTCATCCCGTCGGCCCGCAGGTGCTCGACGAGTTCGGCCTGCGACGTCACCAGGTTGGCCCGGATCAGTTCCGAGATCCGCGCGTGCCGGGCGGCCTTCGTGTGGGTCACGGACCGATCAGCCACTGCAGCAGCGCCTTCTGGGCGTGCAGCCGGTTCTCCGCCTGGTCCCACACCGCGGACACCGGTCCGTCGAGCACGTCGTCGGTGATCTCCTCGCCGCGGTGCGCGGGCAGGCAGTGCAGCACGATCGCGCCGTCGGCGGCGCCGTCGAGCAGGCGCGCGTTCACCTGGTACGGCAGGAACGGGGTGATCCGGTCGAGCCCGTCGCCCTCCTGGCCCATCGAGGTCCAGGTGTCGGTGGCGACCACGTCGGCGCCGGCAACGGCCGCGACCGGGTCGGTACCGGCATCGACCGAACCCCCGGTGGTCGCGGCGATCGCGGCCGCTTTCGCCAGAACGTCGGCGTCGGGGACGAAGCCGGCCGGCCCCGCCACCCGCACGTGCATGCCCGCGGTGGCGCCGCCGAGCAGGTACGAATGCGCCATGTTGTTCGCCGAGTCGCCGAGGAACGCGAGCGTGCGCCCCTTCGTGTCGCCGAACCGCTCCCGCACGGTGAGCAGGTCGGCGAGGATCTGGCACGGGTGGAAGCCGTCGGTGAGCGCGTTCACCACCGGCACGGTGGCGCCCGCGGCGACCTCGCTGAGGCGCGTGTCGGCGCTCGTCCGCATCACGATCGCGGCGACATAGCGCGAGAGCACGCGCGCCGCGTCGCCGAGCGTCTCGCCGCGGCCGAAGTGGGTGGTCTGCGCGTCGATGATGAGCGGGTGGCCGCCGAGTTCGGCGATGCCGGTCTCGAACGACGCCCGCGTGCGCAGCGACGACTTCTCGAAGATCACGGCGACGGCCCTGGGCCCGGCGAGCGGCCGGAATCCGGTGCGGTCGGCCTTCATGGCGGCGGCGAGATCGAGCACCGCGGCCTGGTCGGTCGGGTCCAAGTCGTCGTCGCGCAAAAAGCTGTTGGACGTCATGAGAGCGCACCGGTCAGGGCGGCGACGAACCCGTCCGCTTCCTCATCGGAGAGCACGTACGGCGGCGCGATCCGGAGCACGTCGGGCTGCACGGCCTGGGCGAGGTACCCGGCGTCCATCAGCTTCGCCGCGAGCGTCGCCGACACCGGTTCCGTGAGCACGATCCCGAGCAGCAGCCCCGCGCCGCGGACGTGCGAGACCACCGGCGAGCCGATGCCCTCGATGGCGCGCCGCAGCCGCTCCCCCAACCGCTTCACGCGGTCGAGCAGGCCCTCGCTCTCGATCGTGTCGAGCACGGCTAGGCCGGCCGCGCAGCACACCGGGTTGCCACCGAACGTGGTGGCGTGCATGCCGGGCTGCAGCAACGTCGCGGCGTCGCCGAACGCCAGCAGCGCGCCCAGCGGAAGCCCGCCGCCGAGCCCCTTCGCCAGCGTGATCGCGTCGGGCTCGACGCCCTCGGTCTGGCAGGCGAACCAGTGCCCGGTGCGGCCGACGCCGGTCTGCACCTCGTCGAGCACGAGCAGCGCGCCGTGCCGGGTCGCGATCTCGCGCGCCGCGCTCAGGTAGCCGGCCGGCGGGACGACGACGCCGTTCTCGCCCTGGATCGGCTCCAGCAGCACCATCGCGGTCGTGTCGTCGACCGCGTTCGCCAGCGCCTCGACGTCGCCGTAGGGCACGTGCGTCACGTCGCCCGGCAACGGCAGGAACGGCTCCTGCTTGGCGGGCTGGCCGGTGAGCGCCAGCGCGCCCATCGTGCGTCCGTGGAACCCACCCTCGGCCGCGACGACCCGCGTCCGGCCGGTGCGCCGCGACAGCTTGAACGCGGCCTCGTTCGCCTCCGCGCCGGAGTTGGAGAAGAACACCCGGCCCGGGCGACCGGCCAGCGCCAGCAACCGCTCGGCCAGTTCGACGGCGCGCGGGTGCGCGTACAGGTTGGAGACGTGCCCGAGCGTGCCGATCTGCTCGGCCACGGCCGCCACCACGGCGGGGTGGGCATGCCCGAGCGCGTTCACCGCGATGCCGCCGATGAGGTCCACATAGGACCGTCCGGACTCGTCGGTGACGACGGCGCCCTCGCCGCGCACCAACGCCAGCGCCGGCGGCCCGTACGTGTTCATCGCGGCGTTCGACCAGCGATCGATCAGAGTCATGGGGTCACCATCGTTCCGAAGCCCTCCGAGGTGAAAATCTCCAGCAGTATCGAGTGCGGCACCCGCCCGTCGACGACGTGCGCGGCCGGCACGCCGCCCGCCACCGCGCGGTGGCAGGCCTCCATCTTGGGTGCCATCCCGGCGTCGAGCGTGGGCAGGATCTTCTCCAGTTCCGCCGCGGTGAGCCGGGAGATGAGGCTGGCCGGGTCGGGGTAGTTCGCGTACAGGCCCTCGACGTCGGTGAGCACGATCAGCTTGCGGGCCTTCAGCGCCACCGCGAGCGCGCCGGCGGCCGTGTCGGCGTTGACGTTGTGCAGCACGCCGTCGGCGTCGGGCGCCACGGTGGCGATCACCGGGATGCGCCCGGCGGCGATGAGGTCGGTGACCGCGTCCGGGTTGACGTACCCGACGTCGCCCACCTGACCGATGTCGACCGGCTCCCCGTCGACGATCGCGTGCCGCCGCACGGCGGTGAACAACCGCGCGTCCTCCCCCGACATGCCGACGGCGTACGGGCCGTGCTCGTTGATGAGCCCGACGAGTTCCCGCCCGACCTGCCCGACGAGCACCATGCGCACGACGTCGGCCGCCTCCGCGGTGGTGACCCGCAGCCCGCCCCGGAACTCCGACTGCATCCCGAGCCGCTTCAGCATCGACGAGATCTGCGGCCCGCCGCCGTGCACCACCACCGGGTGGATGCCGACGGTACGGAGGAACACCATGTCGGCGGCGAACGACCGCTGCAGTTCCGCGTCGACCATCGCGTTGCCGCCGTACTTGACGACCACGATGCTGCCCGCGAACCGTTGCAGCCACGGCAGCGCCTCGATGAGCGTGCTCGCCTTGCCCAGCGCGATCCCGAGGTCCCGCGCCCGTTTCCCGTTGTCGCTCATGTGGAGTAGGCCGAGTTCTCGTGGACGTAGGCCAACGACAGGTCGTTGGTGCGGATCGTCGCCGCCGCGTCGCCGGCGTGCAGGTCGATGGTGACGTCGACGGCCCGTCCGGACAGGTCCACAGTGGACCGGTCGGCGCCGGCCGCGCCACCGACGCAGATGGGCACGCCGTTGATCGCCACGTCGATCCCGTCGGGGTCGAAGGCGGCACGTGTGGTGCCGATCGCCGACAGGATGCGGCCCCAGTTCGGGTCGTTGCCGAAGAACGCGGTCTTCACCAGGTTGCTGCGGGCGACGGCGCGGCCGACCTCCACCGCATCGGCCTCGGTGGCCGCGTTGGTCACCGCGATCGCGATGTCCTTTGTGGACCCTTCGGCGTCGGACTGCAGTTGCGCCGCGAGGTCTTCGCACGCGGCGGTGACGGCCGCGGCAAGCTCCTTTGTGGACGGTGCGACGCCGCTCGCGCCGTTGGCGAGCAGCAGCACGGTGTCGTTGGTGGACATGCAGCCGTCGGAGTCGAGCCGGTCGAACGTCAGCCGGCACGCCTCGCGGAGCACGGTGTCCACTGTGGACGCGTCGGCCACCGCGTCGGTGGTGAGCACCACGAGCATGGTGGCCAGGCCGGGCGCGAGCATGCCGGCACCCTTCGCCATGCCGCCGACGGTGAAGCCGTTCGCCGCGATGGCAACGTTTTTCGGCCGGGAGTCGGTGGTCATGATGGCTTCGGCGGCTGATGCGCCGCCGTCGGTCTCGGCCTTCTCCAGAGCCTCGGTGACGCCGGTGAGCAGCGCCGGCATCGGCAACCGCTCGCCGATCAGCCCGGTGGAGCACACCGCCACCTCGGCCGCGCCGACGCCGAGCGCCGCCGCCGTGTGCTCGGCCGTCGCGTGCGTGTCCTGGAAACCGGCCGCGCCGGTGCACGCGTTGGCGCCGCCCGAGTTCAGGACGACCGCCCGCACCTGCCCGTGCCGCACCACTTCCCGGCTCCACAACACCGGCGCCGCCTGCACGCGGTTGCTGGTGAACACGCCGGCGGCATCGTAGCGTGGGCCGTCGTTGAGCACCACGGCGACGTCGAGGCCGCCGCTGGCCTTGAGCCCGGCGGCCACACCCGCCGCCCGGAAACCCTTGGGGGACGTCGTCGTCACGGCGCGACCCCGTTCACCGCGAGGCCGGCGGTCTCGGGCAGGCCGAGCATCAGGTTGGCGCACTGCAGGGCCTGGCCCGCGGCGCCCTTCACGAGGTTGTCGGTCGCGCTCGTCACGATGATCCGTCCACTGTCGACGTCCACGCCTGCCTGCATGAGGCAGGTGTTGGCGCCCAGCGTCGCGCCGGTGTGCGGCCACCGACCCTCCGGCAACACGTACACGAACGGCTCGTCGCCGTAGGCGTTCTCCAACGCCTCGCGCGCTGCTCGCGCGTCACCGATGGGTCTTGCCGTGACGGTGGCGAGGATTCCGCGTGGCATCGGCGCGAGCACCGGCGTGAACGACAGGCCGCGGGCGCCGGTGGCCTGCTTGATCTCGGGGACGTGCTGGTGCGCGCCGACCCGGTACGGCGTGAGCCCGCCCATCACCTCGCTGGCCAGCAGGTGCGGCTTGAGCCCCTTGCCGGCGCCCGAGGTGCCCGACGCGGCGACGACCACCACGTCGTCGGGGTCCGCGACACCGGCCGCGATCAGCGGGGCCAGCGCCAGCGTGATGGTGGTGGCGTAGCAGCCCGGACCGGCCACCCGGTCGGCGGCGGCGATCACGGCGCGCTGCCCGGGGAGTTCCGGCAGCCCGTACGGCCAGGTGCCGGCGTGCGGGCCGGAGTAGTACGCGGCCCACTTCTCCGGGTCGGCGAGCCGGAAGTCGGCGCCCAGGTCGACCACCTTGACGCCCGCCGGCAGCTTCGACGCGATCGCGGCCGACTCGCCGTGCGGCAGCGCGAGGAACACCAGGTCGGCCTCGGCCAGGGCGGCGGGGTCGGTGGCGGTGAACGTGCGGCCGGCATATTGGACGAGGTGCGGGTGGACGTCGCCCACCGCGGCACCCACGGACCCCTGCCCGGTGACGGCGCCCACCTCGAGGTGCGGGTGCCCGGCGATCAGGCGCAGCAACTCACCGCCGGCGTAGCCGCTGGCACCGGCGACGCTGACCGTGAGTCCCATGATCCACATCCTCTCGCGTGACGAATAGTTATGCAGCGGACAGTATCATCATGCGTAACACGGTGGCAACAACCGTACGCCCACAGCGAACCCGGCTCGCGGGGGTCATGGCGGCGTGATCGGGTGGGTCGATGCGGATCCTCGTCATCGGTGGCACCGAGTTCATCGGCCGGCGCACCGTCGAACTGCTCGTCGAGCGCGGCGACGACGTCCTGATCGTCCACCGCGGGCAGACCGAACCGGAGCCCGTGCTGGGCACCCACCTGCACGCCGACCGGTCGCAGTTCGCCACGCTGGGCGAGCAGATCCGCGCGTTCGGGCCGGATGCCGTGCTCGACGCCATGGCGATGACCGCCGCCGACGTCGAGGCCGTGCTGCCGCACCTGCCCGACGTGCCGATCGTGCTCCTGTCGAGCATCGACGTCTCGCTCGCCTACGAGATCCTGCTCGCC
This sequence comes from Virgisporangium aurantiacum, assembly GCF_016863635.1. Lineage (GTDB taxonomy): Bacteria > Actinomycetota > Actinomycetes > Mycobacteriales > Micromonosporaceae > Virgisporangium > Virgisporangium aurantiacum. The sequence continues at coordinate 28,631 of NZ_BOPG01000034.1, forward strand.
CGCGGGCCGGCCCGGGTACCCGTCCCGTTCGACGAGGAGGCGCCGCTGCGCGCGAACCGGTACCCGCACCGCGCCGGCACCACGCCCGGCGAGCGCGGCCACGACTACGACAAGCTCGACGTCGAGCCCGCCTACCTCGCCCGCGGCGCCGCCGTGCTGCGGCTCGGCATGGTGTACGGCGCCCGCGACCCGCAGCGGCGCGAGGAGTTCGTGCTGCGCCGGGTGCGCGCCGGCCGCACCCGCATCCCGGTCGGCCCGGCCACGCTGCTGCTCCCCCGCCTGTACATCGACGACGCCGCGTCGTCGGTGCTCGCGGCGCTCGACCGGTTCGACCAGGCGAGCGGGCAGGTCTTCCACGTCAACGAGCAGGCGACGTACCCGGTCGGCGCGTGGATGCGGGCGATCCTGGCCGTCGCCGGGCACGAGGCCGAGCTGGTGCGCGTCGCGGACGATCTTCTGCCCGCCGACCTGGCCCTTACCGGCGGCATCGAGCAGCACCTCCTCGCCAGCAGCGCGAAGGCGACCCGCCGGCTCGGCTGGCGGCCCACCGACCTCGACGAGGCGATCGGCCGATCGGTGCGGTGGCACCTGGCGAACCCGCCGGCCGACCCCAACCCGGATTTCGCCGGAGACGACGCGGCGCTCAAGGCGACCTAGCGTCGCGCACCAGCAGGGCGGCCTGCACCCGGTTGGCGCAGTCGAGCTTGGCCAGCACGCGGCTCACGTACGTCTTGATCGTGGCCTCGCTCATGTGCAGCCGGGTGCCGATCTCCGCGTTGGTGAGCCCCTCGCCCACCAGCGCGGCGATCTCCGCCTCGCGCCCGGTGAGCGCGCTCAGCCGGCGCGCGGCGCGCTGCCGCCGGTCGGCGCCGTCGGGGGCCACCATGCCGAGCAGCATCCGGGTGACCGGCGGCGACAGCCACGCGTCGCCGGCGTGCGCGGCCCGCACCGCCCGGAGCAGCTCCTCCGGCGTGCAGTTCTTCAGCGCGAACCCGGCCGCGCCGCCGCGCAGCGCCCGCACCACGTTCGGCTCCACGCCGAACGCCGTGAGCAGCACCACCCGCAGGGCGGGCAGGCGCCGGCGCAGCTCCTCCGCGGCCGAGAGGCCGTCGAGCAGCGGCATCCGGATGTCGAGCAGCGCCACGTCGGCCCGCTGGCGGACGGCCGCGTCGACCGCCGCCCGCCCGTCGGCCGCCTCCGCGACCACCGTGACGTCGGCCGCCGACTCCAGCACCGTGCGGACACCGGCCCGGATCAGCGGCTCGTCGTCGGCGATCACCACCCGGATCACGTGCGCACCCCGGTGATCATCGAGAGCAGCACCAGCACGAGAACCGACGCCGCCACCACGCCGCCGAGGGTGACGGCCTGCCGCGTCGGCCGCCCCGGTTCCAGATCGGCGGGGACCGTCGGCAGCATGGCCAGCACCGTGAACCCCGCACCGGCGCGGTCGTGACGCAGCATCCCGCCCGCCGCGCGCACCCGCTCGTCGAGCCCGGCCAGCCCGAACCCGCCCGAGCTGCCGACCGGCGCGTCCGCGGCGACCGGGTTGGCGACCGGGTTGGTGACCCGGACCAGCACCGAATCGGGCTCCCAGGCCACGGTGACGGTGACCGGCTGCCCCGGCGCGTGCTTGGCCGCGTTGGTGAGCCCCTCCTCGACCACCCGGTAGACCGCCTCGTCGACCGGCGCGCCGACCCGTTCCCGGTCGCCCGACGACGCGAGCGTCACCGTGACCCCGGCCGACCGGTGCTCGGCGACCAGCGCGTCGACCGAGTCGACGCCGGGGCCGGCGGCGGCCGGCCCCGGCTCGCGCAGCGTGCCGACCAGGACGTACAGGTCGTCGAGCGCGCCGCGGGCCGCGCCGGCCAGCTGCCGCACCGCGTGCCGGTGCTCGGCGGGGAGGTCGGCCACCTCCAGCGCCGCCGCCTGCACCGACACCAGGCTCAGCCGGTGACCCAGCGAGTCGTGGACGGTACGGGCGATGCGCAGCCGCTCGTCGAGGCGTTCGCGGTCGGCCTGGAGGTCGCGGCTCCACCGCAGGTGGCGCACCAGCCGCTCGTGCTGGGCCAGGTAGCGGCCGGCCAGCAGCGGCAGCACCGCGAACACGAGGTACGTGGTGACGGCGGCGGCCGCGGTGCGCGTCACCGGCCCGTCTTTCGGTTGAAGCGCGAGCTGACCGACCAGGCCGCCCACCGCGGCCCCGACCACCACGGCGCCGCCCGACCGGCCGACGACCGCGCGACCGGCCTGGTAGCCCGCCCACAGCAGCAGCACCAGCCCGGCGCCCGACACCAGCGCGAGCCCGATCGCGGCCACGTACGCGGCCGGCGCCGACCGGCGGCGCAGCGCCACCGCACCGGCGACGGCCAGCCCGTACGCGACCGTCGCCCACCAGCCCGGCGAGCGCGCGCCGGCGAAGATCAGCGTGTCGGCCAGGACGATGGCCACGGGACCCCAGGGCATGACCGGACGCTACCGCCCGCCACCGACGACTTTCGGCTACGGAATCCGCGACTTTGGTGAACTGCACCGGGGTTTGATCGGAACCTAACGTCCGCCCGGTGATAGAAGTCGACGGAGTCACCAAACGCTACGGCCGCGCGACCGCGGTCGACGACCTGTCCTTCACCGTCCGGCCGGGACGGGTGACCGGGTTCCTCGGGCCGAACGGCGCCGGCAAGTCCACGACGATGCGGATCGTCCTCGGCCTCGACCGGCCGACCGCCGGCCGGGCCCGGATCGACGGCCGGCCCTACCGCGACCTGGCCGATCCGCTGCGGCGGGTCGGCGCGCTGCTCGAAGCGGACGCGGCGCACGGCGGCCGGCGCGCCGTCGACCACCTGCGGTGGCTGGCCCGGAGCAACCGGATCGGCCGCGCGCGGGTCGCGGAGGTGCTGGAACTGGTCGGCCTCGACGAGGTGGGTCGCAAGCGGGTCCGCGGCTTCTCGCTCGGGATGAAGCAGCGGCTGGGCATCGCGGCCGCCCTGCTCGGCGACCCGCCGGTGCTGCTCTTCGACGAGCCGGTCAACGGGCTCGACCCGGCGGGCGTCGTGTGGATCCGGACGCTGCTGCGCTCGCTCGCTGCGGAGGGCCGGACCGTGCTGGTGTCGAGCCACCTGATGGCCGAGATGGCGCAGACCGCCGACCACCTCGTGGTGATCGCCCGCGGCCGGCTGCTCGCCGACGCGCCGCTCGCCGACGTGGTGGCCGACGCGCCGTCGCTGGAGGACGCGTTCATGCGCCTGGTGACCCCATGATCTCCGCCGATCTGATCAAACTCCGGACGCTGCGGGCGACCCCGGTGACGGTCCTTCTCACCATCGTGGTGTGCGGCGGGCTGAGCTACCTGCTCGGCCTCTCCGGCTCCTCCGCCGCCGAGCACGGGCGGTTCGACGTGGTCTTCTTCACGTACTACGGCGTGCTGCTGGGCCAGTTCGCGCTCGTGGTGTTCGGCGTGTTCGCCATGGGTGGCGAGTACTCGTCGGGCACGGTGCGCGCGTCGCTGCTCGCGATGCCGCGGCGCGGCCGCTTCTACGCGTCCAAGATCATTGCGACCGGGCTGGTCGCGCTCGCCACCGCCGTGGTGGCGGTGGCGGCGGCGTACCTGGGGGCCCGGGCCGGCCTCGGCGAGTACGGCACAGGTCTCGGTGACCGCGACATGCTGGCCGGGTTCGTCGGCGCCACCCTGTACCTGCCGCTGATCGCGCTGTTCGCGTTCGGCGTGGCGACGATGGTCCGCAGCTCCGCGATCGCCCTCGGCGTGCTGATGCCCGTGCTGTTCCTCGGCTCGCAGGGCATCGGCAACGCCCCGAAGGCCGGCACCGTGCTGCAGTTCCTCCCCGACCAGGCCGGCGCGACGATCCTGCACATCGCCGGCCGCCCCGACGACCCCGACTACTCCCGCGACTTCGGCCCCTGGACCGGCCTGGCGATCCTCGCGTTGTGGACGGCGCTGGCGCTGATCGGTGGCCACCTGGTGCTGCGGAGACGCGACGCCTAATCCGCCGGTGTGGTGTCGAGGACCCGCGCCAGCGCGGCCCGGTTCCGCACGCCCAGCCGCCGGTACAGGCGGGTCAGGTTCGCCTCGACGGCCTTGATCGACAGGAACAGCGACCGGGCGATCTCCCGGTTCGTCGAGCCGGCCCGCACGAGTTCGACGATGCGCCGCTCGGTGTCGCTGAGGCCGGCCGCCCGTGCGCCGTCGAGGCGCAGGAGGTCGGCCTCGGCGATCGCGAGCCACGGCGCCGCGCCGATCGCCTCGTACCGGCGGACCGCCTCCGACAGCGCCGACCGCGCCGCCGCCCGCCGGTGCGCGCGCCGTTCGAGGACGCCGAGCGTGTGCCAGGCCCGGGCCAGCTCCAGCGGGTACGGATGCTCGGTGCAGGCGTCGACCACCGCCCGCAGGAACGCGACGCCGTCGCGGGGCTCCTTGGTGGCGGCGATCAGCACCGCCTCGGCCCGGTCGAGCCCGAGCAGCACCACCCGCCGGTCGAGCCGGTTGGCCCGGGCCCGCACGTCGGCGAGCACGTCGGCGGCCTCGTCGCGGGCACCGGCGGCGACCAGCGCCTCCACGAAGTCGGCGTGCCACAGCAGCACCGACGGGTCGGTGCGGGACAGCCGCTGCTCCAGGTCGTAGCACTGGCGCATCAGCTCGACGGCGGCCACCGAGTCGCCCCGCATCTGGTGCACCTGGCCGCCGATCGCGTAGGCACCCCGGAGCCAGTCCTCGTCGCCGGCCGACAGCGACTCGGCGAGCGCCCGCTCGGCGAGGTCGGCCGCGGCCGACACGCTGCCGCCGTACATCTCGGCGGTCGCGGCGGCGATCAGGGCCGGCCCGGGGGTGGGCGCGACGTCGAGGTACAGCCGCAGGCAGGCGTGCCCGGCCGCCACCGCGTCGGCGCACCGGCCGGCCCGGGCGAGGATGTTGGCCGCGTACAGCAGCACCCGCATGAGCTCGCGGACGGTGCCGGTGCGCTCGACGGCGTCGCGCAGCGCGTCGATGCGCCGCTCGGCGTCGACGACCTGCCCCGCGAACAGTTGCCGCAGCGCGGCCATGTGCCGGGCGTCGACGGTCTCCTCCGACAGCGGAAGGTCGTGCGCCATGTCGCCGGCCCGCACCGCCAGCTCATCGCCGGCCGGGCCGCCGAGGATGGTGCCCTGCCAGCTCAGCACCTCGACCAGCCGCTCGGCGGCGGCCGACTCGGTGGCCGACTCCGCGGCCCGCTTCAGCTCGGCCATCGCGGTTTCCCGGTCGGCGTCGTACCAGGCCTTCTGCGCGCGGTAGAGATGGACGTTGGCCAGCAGGTCGGGCTCGTCGACCGCGTCGCCGTAGGCGGCGTCGAGCAGCGGCGCGATGCCGCTCTGGTCCTGCCCGGCCAGGTCGATGAGCAGGAGCCGGGCGTTCACGCGGGTGCGCCGGTCGGCGGCGTCGCGCAGCGCGGCCGACGCGTACCGGTGCGCCTCCTCCTCCGCCCCGGCGTGGTAGGCGTACTGGGCGGCGTGCAGCCGGCGCACGGCGGCCACGTCGGGGGTGTCGCGGGGCGTGCGATCGGCGGCCAGCGCGGCGAGATCGGCGGCGGCGTCGGGGGCGCCGCGCAGTTTCGCGGTGGCCGCGGCGTCGGCGAGCGTGCGGGCCAGCGCCTCGTCGGGCGTCGACGAGGCGGCGGCGAGGTGCCGGGCCCGCTCGACCGGGTCGGACACCACGTCGGCCAGCCGGCCGTGCGCCCAGCGCAGCTCCTCGGTGCGGGCGTCGGCGTAGACCATCTCGCGCAGCAACGGGTGGGTGAAGCGCACCGCGCCGTCGAGCGCGGCGGTCACCACCCCGGCTTCGATCGCGTCGGCCAGGCCGTCGGGGTCGGCGCCGCTCCGTTCGATCAGATCACGGGACGGGCGTGCGGCGGCCGCCGCGATCAGCAGCGGGGACCGGCCGGCGGTGGACAGCCGGGCCAGCCGCTCGGCGAGCAACGACCGCAACCGGTCGGGCACGGGCAGCGGACCGGTGGGCGAGACCTCGCCCCGCTCCTGGAGGCTGCGGCCCAGCTCGACGGCGAACATCGGGTTGCCGCCGCTGGCCGTGTACACCCGGTGCAGCCGGTGCCTCGGCACCCCGGCGCCGAACCGGTCGCGCAGGATGTCGGAGACGTCGGCCGAGGTCAGCGGCGGCACGGCGAGTTCGGCGCAGGGCGGGGGGCACAGGTCGGCGCGCGCCGGCGACTCACCCTGCGCGACCCGTTCGGCCGCGACCACCTGGACGGGCACCGTGCCCAGCCGGCGCGCTACGAACCGCAGCACGCCGGCGCTCGGCTCGTCGATCCACTGGGTGTCGTCGAGCACGAGCAGCACGGGCCGCTCGACGGCCAGCCCGCGCAGCAGTTCGAGCACGGCGAGCCGCACGGCGAGCTGGTCCTGCGGGGTGGCGGGCACGGCACTGCGCAGCAACGCCCCGTCGAGCGCGGCCCGCAGGTGCGGCGGCAGCGGCGGTGGCTTCGGCCCGTCGAGCACGCCGTCGAACAGGTCGACCAGGGCGAGATACGGAAGGTCGGCCTCGGCCTCGGCGGCCGCGGCCCGGAGCACCAGCGACGTCGGGGGCAGCGTTAATGCGTCGATAACGGTGGATTTGCCAATTCCCGCCGGACCCCACAGCAGGACGCTACGGCCCGCGGCGAGCTCGGCACCGGCCTGTGCCAGGAGCTCACCGCGGCCGACGAGCGTCACCGGCCGGGAGGTAACCACGTGACGAGTCTGCCGTTGACGGCAGAGAAATGCGACCGGGAAAATGGACCGGTTTCATACCTTGGCCTGCGGATCCGGGCGCACGATCGGGTGAATTTGCCCCGGTCGATACGGGTCCGGACCGCCCTGCCGCCACAGGCTCTGCCCATTCGTGCACAGCGATCCGACCCACCTTGAGATGATATTCACGCACCGCATCAGGCGCCGCGCAGCACCGCCCCGAACCGCGACGACGCGACGGCCACCGCCGCGTCACGGGCCGCAACCGCCTCCTCGACGGTCAGCGTGCGGTCCGGTGCCCGGAACGTGAGCTTGTAGGCGAGCGACTTGTGCCCGTCGCCCACCTGCGCGCCGGTGTAGACGTCGAACAACCGCAGCGACTCCAGCAGGTCACCCGCCCCCTCGACGAGCGCCTGCCGCACCTCCGCCGCCGGCGTCCCCGCGCCGACGATCAGCGCGACGTCGATGAGCGCCGGCGGGTAGCCGGAGATCGCCGGCGTCACCACCACGCCCGGCAGCGGCAGCGCGTCGAGGTCGAGCTCCATCGCGCAGGTGCGCGCCGGCAGGTTGAGCGCCGCGCAAACGGCCGGGTGCAGCTCACCGGCGTGCCCGACCACGACACCACTGTGTACGAGCTCGGCGCAGCGGCCGGGGTGCCACGGCGGGTTCGTGCCCGCCCGCACCTCCAGAACAGCGCCGGCTGCTTCGCCGACCCGCAGCGCGGCCTCGACCGCGTCGGCCCACGACGCCGGGCGGCCCGCGCCCCACCAGCCGGCCGGCTCGACGTCACCGGCGAACACCGCGGCGACGTGCCACGGCTGGCGTGGGACGAACGTCTCAGCTTTGGCGAGGTCCTCGTCGGCGGGCCGGTGGGCCACCGGCAACGCGGGCGGCTCGCCGCTACCCGTGGCGGGGTGGAACACCCGGCCGATCTCGAACAGGGCGACGTCGCGGTGCCCCCGGCCGATGTTGCGGCGCAGCGTCACCAGCAACGGCGGCAGCAGCGTCGTGCGCAGCGCCGGCTCCTCCTCGGAGATCGGGTTGCGCAGCTTCACGCTCGCCCGGCGCGGGTCGTCGTCGGGGATGCCGAGCGTGTCGAGCGCGGCCTCGCCGACGAACGGGTAGCTCAGCACCTCCACCAGGCCGGCCTCGGCCAGCGAGCGGCCGACCGTGCGGCGGCGGCGCTGGGCCGGGGTGAGGCCGTTGCCGGGCGGGGCCACCGGCAGCAGGCTCTGGATCTTGTCGTACCCGTCGATCCGGATGACCTCCTCGGCCAGGTCGGCCGGGTCGGTGAGGTCGGGCCGCCAGGTCGGCGGCGTCACCACGAGCTCGTTACCGTCGACGGACACCGCGCAGCCGATCTCGCGCAGGATGTCGGCGGCCCGCCCGTCGGCGTAGGGCACCCCGGCGACCCGGGCCGGCAGGTCGGCGTCGATCGTCACCGGCGCGGTCACCGGGTGGACGTCGAAGTCGAGCACCTCGGCACCGGCCGTGCCGCCGCCGTGCTCGACGAGCAGCCGCACCGCCTTCTCGATCGCCGGCAGCGCCAGTTCCCGGTCGACGCCGCGCTCCCACCGCTTCGACGCCTCGCTGCTCAGCCTGTGCCGCCGGCAGGTGCGGGCCACCATCACCGGGTCCCAGTGCGCCGCCTCGAACAGCACGTCGACGGTGTCGGGCTGCACCTCCGACGTCTCGCCGCCCATCACCGCGGCGAGCGAGATCGGGCCGGTGTCGTCGCAGATCACCATGTCCTCGGGGTCGAGCGTGCGCTTGACGCTGTCGAGCGTCGTCAGCTTCTCGCCCTTGCGGGCCCGCCGCACCAGCAGCGGCCCGTTGATCAGGCTGAGGTCGAACGCGTGCATCGGCTGCCCGAACTCGAGCATGAGGTAGTTGGTGATGTCGACGGGCAGGTTGATCGACCGCACGCCCGCCGCGATCAGCCGGCGCCTCATCCACGACGGGCTCGCCGCCGTGGGGTCGACGCCGCGCACGGCGCGCGCCGCGAACCGGTCGCAGCCGGCCGGGTCGTCGATCGTGACCGGGTACGCCGGCTCCGCCGTCGCGCCGGGCGCGTCGATCGCCGCCGGGTCACGGAACGCCAGGCCGAGCGAGTGCGACAGCTCCCGCGCCAGGCCACGCACCGACAGGCAGTAGCCGCGGTCGGGCGTCACGTTCAGCTCGACCACCGTGTCGTCGAGCCCGACGAACGGCCGCGCGTCGACACCGGGCACGACACCGGCTTCGTCGGCCAGTTCGATGATGCCCTCGTGATCGTCGCTGACCCCGAGCTCGCGCCCGGAGCAGATCATGCCGTTCGAGATCTTGCCGTACGTCTTGCGGGCGCTGATCGTGAAGTCGCCCGGCAGCACGGCACCCGGCAGGGCGACCGCCACCAGCAACCCTGGACGCACGTTCGGCGCGCCGCAGATGATGCCCCGCGGTTCCCCATCGCCGACGTCGACCAGGCAGTAGTTGATCAGCTTCTTCAGGCCGGGCACCTGCTCGGCCTCGAGAACGCGACCGACCACGAGAGGACCGGAAACCGCGGACCCCAGCGCCGTGATGCCCTCGACCTCGAGCCCGACCCGCACGAACGCGTTCTCGAGCCGCTCGGCGTCGAGGTCGGGAAGGTCGACGTACTCCTTGAGCCACGAGAGGGAAACCTTCATGTCAGCCCTCCGTCCCGAACGCGCGGGAGAACCGCACGTCGCCCTCGACCATGTCGCGCATGTCGGTCGCCTCGTTGCGGAACATCAGCGTCCGCTCGATGCCCATGCCGAACGCGAACCCGCTGTAGACGTCGGGGTCGACCCCGCACGCCCGCAGCACGCGCGGGTTGACCATGCCGCAGCCGCCCCACTCGATCCACCGCGGACCGCCCTTGGCCTGCGGGAACCACAGGTCCATCTCGGCGCTCGGCTCGGTGAACGGGAAGTACGACGGGCGCAGCCGGGTGCGCGCCTGCGGACCGAACATCGCCCGGGCGAAGTGGTCGAGCGTCCCCTTGAGGTGGCCCATCGTGATGCCCTTGTCGACCACCAGGCCCTCGACCTGGTGGAACACCGGCGTGTGGGTCGCGTCGAGCTCGTCGGTGCGGTAGACCCGGCCCGGGCAGACGACGTAGATCGGCGGCTTGTGGGTGAGCATCGTGCGCGCCTGCGCCGGCGACGTGTGCGTGCGCAGCACCAGCCCCGGCGCGTCGACGAAGAACGTGTCCATCATCGTGCGCGACGGGTGGTCGGGCTCGATGTTGAGCGCGTCGAAGTTGTACCACTCCAGCTCGACCTCGGGACCCTCGGCGATCTCGTAACCCATGCCGACGAACAGGTCACCGATGTGGTCCATCAGCGTGGTGAGCGGGTGCCGGGCACCGCGCGGGCGGCGGGCCACCGGCAGCGTGACGTCGACGGCCTCGTCGCGCAGCACCCGCGTCTCGCGTTCGGCGACGAGCTCGGCGTGCCGCGCGTCGTACGCGGCCTGGATCGCGGTGCGCGCCACGTTGACGCGCTTGCCCGCGTCGGCCTTCGCGGCGGGCGGCAGCGCGCCGATCTCGCGCCGCGCCAGCGCGACGGGCGCTCGGTCGCCGAGGTGCGCGGGGCGCGTCTGGACCAGCGCGTCGAGATCGTGTGCCGCCGCGAACGCCTTCTCGGCACCGGTGACGGCGTCGTCGAGGGCGGTCTGATCGAGCAGCGCGACCTGCTTGGGGTCGTAGTCAGCCATGATGAATGGAATCTCCCGGGAGGAATCGGCGCCTAGTCTAGGTACCTGCGGCTGTGCCGCCGCCCACCGGGTCTCTCGCGCTACAGCCCGGTGGGCTGGCTAAAGGTCCGCACGGTGACTCCTCTGCTCGGCCGCACTAGCGTACAGACACACCGCGGCGGCGGCCGCGAGGTTCAGGCTCTCGGCGCGGCCGTAGAGCGGCACCCGCACCCGGTGGTCGGCGGCGCCCGCCAGTTCCGGCGGCAGGCCGTGCGCCTCCGAGCCGAACAGCCACGCGGTGTCGTTCTTCAGCGGCGCGTCGGGCAGGGCCACCGGGCCGTAGCCGTCGGCGGCGAGCACCGTGTAGCCGCCGTCCTTCAGGGCCTTCACCACCGCGAGCGGGTCGGCGTCGCGCACGACGTCGAGGTGGAAGAGGCTGCCGGCGCTCGACCGCACGGCCTTGCCGTTGTAGGGGTCGACGGCGTCGCCGGCGAAGACGACCGCGCCGGCACCGGCCGCGTCGGCGGTGCGCAGCACGGTGCCGGCGTTACCCGGGTCGCGGATCTCGCAGAGCACCGCGATCAGGCGCGGCCGCCGGGCGAGGGCGTCGGTCAAGGGGACGTCGAGCGCGCGGCACACCGCGACCAGCCCCTGCGGGTGCACGGTCTCGGCGAGCCCGTCGAGGGCGGCGTCGGTGACCGTCCACACCGGAGCGTCGCCCGCAGCGCCAACGACGTCACCGTGCAGTTCCAACGCCGCGGCGGTGCCGAACAGCTCGACCACGTGCCCGGCCGCCTCGCGGACCGCCTGCGGGCCTTCGGCCAGGAAGAGGCCGGCCTGGTCGCGGGCGCGGCGGCGCTGCAGTTTCCGGGCAGAAAGAACCCGGGGCGACCGTGCCGAGAATGGCGTCACCCCGGGTCGCAATCCGTGTTGCCGGTCAGGCGGCGGCGGGCTGGGTGCCGCCGTGGTCGGCGACGGCCTGCTTGGCCACGGCGACGATGCCGGCGAACGCCTTCTCGTCGGTGACGGCGAGATCGGCGAGGATCTTGCGGTCGACCTCGATCCCGGCCAGTTTGAGGCCCTGGATCAGGCGGTTGTAGGTGAGCCCGTTGGCGCGGGCCGCCGCGTTGATCCGGGTGATCCACAGCTGGCGGAAGTCGCCCTTGCGGTCGCGCCGGTCACGGTAGGCGTACTGCATCGAGTGCAGCATCTGCTCCTTGGCCTTGCGGTAGAGCCGGGACCGCTGGCCCCGGTAACCGCTGGCGCCCTCAAGGACTGTGCGGCGCTTCTTCTGGGCGTTGACCGCCCGCTTCACGCGTGCCACTGGCTTGTACTCCTCATCAATGACCGGCCGCTGTCCCAGCAGGCCGGTCTACTTCTAATCGGGTGGTGAGGACGCGCGTGTCAGCGGCCCAGGAGCCTCTTGATCCGCTTCGTGTCGGCCTTGGTGAGCACGACCCTGCCCGTGAGACGGCGGGTGCGGGTGGACGACTTGCCCTCGAGCAGGTGGCGCTTGCCCGCCTGCTCGGAGACCACCTTGCCGGTGCCCGTCAACCGCACACGCTTACCCATGCCGGTGTGGCTCTTCATCTTCGGCACTGAACTTCCTCTTCCCTAGCTGGCCAGCACCCACCTGTCGGCAGGTGCTGGTCGGCGCTCGCTGTTGGCCGATATTCGGGCTGGCCGAAATTCGGGGCTGGCGCCATCAATCGCGGCACCCGTCAGCCCAGTGCCGTCATCCGTTCGTACTCCTGCTACCCGGCGCGCGCTACGCGATCGCCTCCGGCGCCTCCGGCGTCTCCCGCGGTTCGGACTTCGCCGCGTGAGCCGCCACGGCGGCAGCCTTGGTCGCCCGGTGCGGGGCGATCACCATGATCATGTTTCGGCCGTCCTGCTTCGGAGCGGCCTCGACGAAACCGAGCTCCCCGACCTCCTCGGACAGCTTCCGCAGGAGCCGGAAACCCAGCTCCGGGCGGCTCTGCTCGCGGCCGCGGAACATGATCGTCACCTTGACCTTGTCGCCTGCCTTGAGGAACCGCACGACGTGACCCTTCTTGGTCTCGTAGTCGTGCGAGTCGATCTTCGGGCGGAGCTTCATTTCCTTGATGACGGTCTGTTGCTGGTTACGCCGCGCTTCGCGCGCCTTCAGTGCGCTCTCGTACTTGAACTTGCCGAAGTCCATGAGCTTGCACACCGGAGGGCGCGCCATCGGCGCAACCTCGACCAGATCCAGGTCGACATCGGCGGCCAGTTGCAGGGCTCGCTCGAGCGGGACGATGCCCACCTGCTCACCCTCGGGGCCGACCAACCGTACTTCGCGTGCTCGGATCTGCTCGTTGACGCGTGGCTCGACGCTGATGGGGCCTCCTCGATTGGTCCTTTACTTGGGTACTGCACATGCTGAGGTACTTCCCGCAAAACCGGCCACACCGGCGCATCGAGGGCAGGAAAGCGAATAGGCCCCGGAGCATGCCTGCGCATGCTGGGGCCCGCTCGACCGATCGGCTGGCACACCGAACACGCTGCCCCTTTTATGGGCGAGCATGCCGGTGAACCGGCACCGACCGGACCCGGCCACCGTAGCGGCGACACGGGTGGGAGCGGAGCTCCGCTTTACCTACCGCCGAAACGGCGGAGTGGTCGACTCAGGGAACAGAGTACCAGGTACGGAACGTCACCTGCGTGCCACCTATTCCGGCGCCGCCGGGACCTGCGTGTACCTGGCGTGCATCGCGCGCAACGCCCGTACCGCCCGTACCGCGTGCTCCTTGTCGGCGGCCTGGATCGCCAGCACCGAGATCAGGTCGTCGTCCTGGAGGTCGAGCGTCACCCACGGGGCGCCGCGCCGGAACGAGACCTCGCGCACCACGCCCCACGGAAGGTCGGTGGTGCCGAAGAGGTTCCGCACCCGCACGCCGCGGGCGTCGGCCTCCAGGCTCGGCCGGGCCAGCAGCAGCGACCCGGCGGCCAGCAGCACGCCGAGCAGGACCATCGCCACGTGGTCGGGCGTCTCGAACACGGCGCCCGTCTCGTTGAACGTGCCCCGCAGGCTGAACGAGATCCCGACGAACACCGCCACGATCACCGGCGCCGCGATGTACACCATGATCCGGATCCGCCGCGGCCGGACCCGCAGCACGTCGTCACTCACGTATCCGAGTCTCCCACTACAACCGGCTGGCGCGGATGTCGGTCACCAGGATGGCGCGGGCGCCGGCCTCGTAGAGCTCGTCCATGATCCGGTGGACCTCGGCCCGCAGCACCATCGCGTTGACGGCCACCCAGCCCTCGCGGCGCAGCGGCGAGATCGTCGGCGACTCGATGCCCGGCGTGAGCGCCACCGCGGCGTCGAGCTGGTCGGTCGGCACGTCGTAGGCGATCATCACGTACCGCCGGGCGACCAGGACGCCCTGCAGCCGGCGGATCAGCTGGGTGATCCCGGGCAGGTCCGGCCCGTCGGCCCGCCCGATCAGCACCGCCGACGACCGCAGGATCGGCTCCCCGACGGTCACCAGCCCGAGCTGGCGCAGCGTGGCGCCGGTCTCCACCACGTCGGCGATGACGTCGGCCACGCCGAGGCGGATCGCGTTCTCCACGGCGCCGTCGAGCCGGATCACCCCGGCCGAGACGCCGAGCTCGGTCAGGTGGCGGCGGACCACGCCCGGGTAGGAGGTGGCGATGCGGCGGCCGGCGAGCTGTGCCGGCGACCCGTCGTTGCCGTCGGGCGCGGCCGCGAAGCGGAACGTGGCCCCGCCGAAGTCGAGGTCCATCACCTCCTCGGCACCGGACTCGGCGTCGAGCAGCAGGTCGCGGCCGGTGATGCCGAGCGCGAGATCACCGGAGCCCACGTAGGTCGCGATGTCGCGCGGGCGCAGGTAGAAGAACTCGACGTCGTTGGCGCTGTCGACGCAGATGAGGTCGCGGTCGGACGAGCGCTGCCGGTAACCGGCCTCCCGCAGCATCTGCGCGGCGGGCTGGGACAGCGTCCCCTTGTTGGGGACGGCGATGCGCAGCACGGGCCCTCCCCTACAGGTACCGGTAGACGTCGCTGAGCGTCAGGCCCTTGGCCAGCATCAGCACCTGCACCTGGTACAGCAGTTGGGAGATCTCCTCCGCGGCGCGCTCCGGGCTCTCATGCTCGGCGGCCATCCACGACTCGGCCGCCTCCTCGACGACCTTCTTCCCGATCGAGTGCACCCCCCGCTCCAGGGCGGCGACGGTTCCCGATCCCGGCGTGCGGGCGGCGGCCTTGGCCGACAGCTCCTCGAACAGCGCGTCGAAGGTTTTCACGAGGCGCCATTCTGTCACCGGGGCCGGAAAGACTACGCGGGCAGGTCGCGAAGGGTGACGGCCGCCTCCAGCGCGGCCACCGTCGCCGACCAGCCCTTGTCCTCCCGCGAGTCCTCGAACCCGGCGCGGTCGCGCGCCTGCCCGATCGAGTCGACCGTGAGCACGCCGTGGGCGACCGGGGTGGACGCGTCGAGCGCCACCCGGGTCAGCCCCTCGGTCACCGACTTGCACACGTACTCGAAGTGGGCCGTGTCGCCGCGCACCACCACGCCCAGCGCCACCACCGCGTCGCACCGGCCGGCCAGCGCCTGCGCCACCACCGACAACTCGACCGACCCGGACACCCGGGCCTCCAGCACGTCGGCGACGCCGCACTCCTTCGCCGCCGCCCGGGCCCGTTCGAGCATCTGCTCGACCAGCACGCCGTGCCACCTCGTGGCGACCACGCCGAGCCGCAACCCGGACGCGTCGACCGAGGCACCCTCGGGTTGGCCCCAACCGGACATCTACGCCAGCCCTTCCGCGATCAGATCGCGCTCGTCGAGCAGATGACCCATCCTGTCGCGCTTCGTGCGCAGGTACCGGACGTTCTCCGGATGTGCCCGCACCGGGGTCGGTTCCCGGCCGGTGATCTGCAGCCCGTAGCCCTCCAGCCCGGCGCGCTTGGCGGGGTTGTTGGTGATCAGGCGCATGGTGTGGATGCCGAGGTCGACCAGGATCTGGGCGCCGGTGCCGTAGTCGCGGGCGTCGGCGGGCAGCCCCAGGTCGAGGTTGGCGTCGACGGTGTCGCGGCCGGCGTCCTGCAACTGGTACGCCTGCAGCTTGTGCAGCAGGCCGATGCCGCGTCCCTCGTGGCCGCGCATGTAGAGCACCACGCCGCGACCCTCCTTGGCGACCGCGGCCAGCGCCGCCTGCAGTTGCGGCCCGCAGTCGCAGCGCAGGGACCCGAACACGTCGCCGGTGAGGCATTCCGAGTGGACGCGCACCAGCACGTCGGCGCCGTCGGCGATGTCGCCGTACACGAGTGCCACGTGCTCGGCCGTGTCGTACGTGGTGCGGTAGCCGACGGCCTTGAACACCCCGTGCGGCGTCGGTATCCGGGTCTCGACCACGCGCTCGACCTGCTTCTCGACCCGCCGCCGGTAGGCGACCAGGTCGGCGATGGAGATCAGGGCGAGGCCGTGCTCGGCGGCGAACTTCTCCAGGTCGGGCAGCCGCATCATGGTGCCGTCGTCGTTGACCAGCTCGCAGAGCACCCCGGCGGGCCGCAGCCCGGCCAGCTCGCACAGGTCGATGGTGGCCTCGGTGTGGCCGGGGCGGCGCAGCACCCCGCCGCGCTTGGCCCGCAGCGGCACCACGTGCCCCGGGCGGGACAGGTCGGTCGGCGAGGTCGTCGGGGCGGCGAGCGTCCGGATGGTGTGCGCCCGGTCGGCCGCCGAGATGCCGGTGGTGACGCCCTCGCGAGCGTCGACGGTGACCGTGTACGCGGTGCCGCGCCGGTCCTGGTTGGTGTGGTGCATCGGCGGCAGGTCGAGCCGGTCGGCGTCGTCCTCGGTCAGCGGCGCGCAGACGAAGCCCGACGTGTACCGCACCATGAACGCCATCAGCTCGGGGGTGGCGTGCTCGGCGGCGAAGATCAGGTCGCCCTCGTTCTCGCGGTCCTCGTCGTCGACGACGATCACCGCGCGGCCGGCGGCGATGGCCTCGACGGCCGTCTCGATGGGATCCAGGGTCATCGCGAACTCACCATTTTCTCGACGTACTTGGCGATGATGTCGACCTCGAGGTTCACCGGGTCGCCGACCTGCTTGCGGCCGAGCGTGGTGCGCTCCAGCGTGGTCGGGATGAGGCCGACGCTGAACCGGTCGGCGCCGGTGCCGATGACGGTCAACGACACGCCGTCGACCGTGATCGAGCCCTTCTCGACGATGTACCGCATCAGCGACGGCGGTGCGGCGAACGTGACCGACTCCCAGCCGGCGCCGCCGGCCTCCCGGACCTCGACGGTGCCGACCGCGTCGACGTGCCCCTGCACGAGGTGACCGCCGAGCCGCGTGGTCGGCAGCGCCGCCCGTTCCAGGTTGACCTTGTCGCCCTCGGCCAGCTCACCGAGTGAGCTGCGCTTCCAGGTCTCGGTCATCACGTCGGCGGTGAAGGCCCCGCCGTCGACCGCCACGACCGTAAGACACACTCCGTTGACGGCGATCGAGTCGCCCTCGGCTACGTCCCTGGTGACCAGCGGACCGTCGAGCACCAGCCGGTCGGCGGCCACGGCGACCACCGTTCCCAGCTCTTCCACAATGCCGGTGAACACGGCACCCCCTCCTGCACGCTCGAACGTGCGCGGCGGAAGGAGGAGTGGGTGCGGGAAACCGCGGAGGCCCTGATGCGCGCGGCGACACAGCGCGGATAGGGCTCCGCCATCCCGCGCGCTGCCTCCCATCCGGACTTTCACCGTCGGCCCTGGGGTCACACCAGGTCCACCGGCCGATGGATTCGGCCGGGTCGCGGGCTTACCAGCCGTCAGGCTGGATCACCGCCGGTTCGGAATTGCACCGAGCCCCGCCAACGCGCGTGGTGGGTTACTTTCGCGAGTGTCGCACACCCCGTCGTTACCTGCCCGCGATGTAGATCACACGGACGGCTACGCGGCACCGGGATCGAGCGGCACCGGTTCCTGCGGCTCGCGCGGGAGGGGGACCGAGCCCTCCGCCGGCGTCGCCGACGATCCGCCGCCGAACGTCGACCCGGGGCCGGGCGGCGCCGGTGGGCCCTGGAAGCCGCCCGACGGGCCGACGTACTCCCCCGGCGCCAGGCCGAGGTGGGTGTCGGGCGCCAGGCCGTAGTGGCCGCTCGCGGCGCCCCGCCGGTCGAACGCGACGTACGAGCCGGGAAACTTCTTCGCGACCGTCTTCATGTCGGAGGCGACGGCCACGATCTCGCGCGGGTCCGACCACGCCCGCGCCACCGAGAACGCCACCCCGATCGACAGCGTCACCAGGTTCGCCTGCTGCGGTTCGCCGCGGCGGCTCTTCAGGACGATGTGCCCGCGCGCCGCGTCCTCCGGGTCGTACAGCGTGTCGGCCGACCGCTCGAAGTCGTTCACCGTGGTCTCGGTGAGCGGGCGCACCTGCTCGGGGCCGCAGACCAGCACGAAGTCGTCGCCGCCGACGTGGCCGATGAACGCCGGCGGCCCCTCGACCGAGGTGACCGCGCGGTTCAGCGAGCGGGCCAGGGCGGCGATGAACTCGTCGCCGCGGGCGAAGCCGTACCGGTCGTTGACGCTCTTGAACCGGTCGATGTCGAGGTAGCAGACGGCGTAGTCGTCGCCGCCGCGGGACCGCTCGGCGATCTCCAGCAGGATGCGGTTGTTGCCGGGGAGGCCGGTGAGCGGCGACACCTCCCGGTACTCCTGGGTGCGGCGCAGCGTCGACCGCACCCGGGCCACCAGTTCCATGGTGTCGAACGGCTTGACCAGGTAGTCGTCGGCGCCGGCCTCGAGGCCGAGGACCTTCTCGGCGGTGACCCCGCGCGCCGTGAGCATGATGATCGGCATCGAGGCGGTGAACGGGTTGGCCCGCACCCGCTTGATCAGCTCCAGCCCGTCGAGCCGGGGCATCATCCAGTCGACGATCGCCAGCGCCGGCTGGTGCTTCTCGATGATCTCGAGCGCCTCGTCGCCGTCGCTCGCGATGAGCACGTCGAAGCCCTCGATCTTCAGGTACATCTGGATGAACCGCACGATGTCGACGTCGTCGTCGACGATCAGCAGTGTTTCGGCGACCTCGCCGGGCGCCGTCATGAATGGGACCCCCCGGCGAGCCGCCGCAGCCGGCGCACCGCCTCGGCCGGATCGTCGGCGCCGTAGACGGCCGTGCCGGCCACGAACGCGTCGGCACCGGCCTCCGCGGCGGCCGCGATCGTGTCGTCGGCGATGCCGCCGTCGACCTCGACCCGGATCTCCAGGCCGCTGTCGGCGACGGCCTTCCGTACCGCCCGGACCTTGTCGAGCATCTCCGGAATGAACGACTGGCCGCCGAAGCCGGCCTTGATCGTCATGATCAGCACGGTGTCGAGGTGCGGGAGCAGTTCGAGGTAGGGGTCGACCGGGGTGTCGCGGTCGATCGCCAGGCCGGCCCGCGACCCGGCCGCCCGCAGGTCCTTCGCCAGGCTCACCGGGTCGTCGGTGGCCTCGGCGTGGAAGGTGACGTTGTACGCGCCCGCCTCGGCGTACCCGAGGGCCCACCGCTGCGGGTTCTCGATCATGAGGTGACAGTCGAACGGGAGCGTCGTGGTGCGCCGCAGGCTCTGTACCACCGGTAACCCGATCGTGAGGTTCGGGACGAAGTGGTTGTCCATCACGTCGACGTGCAGCCAGTCGGCAGCTCCCTCGACGGCTCGCGCCGCGTCGGCCAGGTGCGCGAAATCGGCCGCGAGGATGCTGGGGGCGACAATCAGCGACGGTGCACTCACCCGGCAATTGTACGAACGCGAACACCCAACGGGTTCGGCCGTTACGGGGATTTCACGCTCGCTTCAGTAATGACAGGAACATCGCGTCGGTTCCGTGCCGGTGGGGCCACAGTTGCACGGCCGGACCGTCACCCGAATCTGTGACATTTTCCATCAGCGGACGCGCGTCGACCTGCTCGATTCCGCCGTCGAAGCGGCGGATCGTCTCGTTCACGGTCATCCGGGTCTCGTTGATATGCGGCGAACACGTGACGTAAGCGACAATTCCCCCGGGTCGCACCAGCCGGAGCGCCGCGAGCAGCAGTTCCCGCTGCAGGCGGGTCAGCGGCGGGAGGTCGTTCGGCTGGCGGCGCCAGCGGGCCTCCGGCCGCCGGCGCAGCGCGCCCAGGCCGGTGCAGGGCGCGTCGACCAGCACCCGGTCGAAGGGATCGTCCTCGAACTCGCGGCCGTCCTCGCACACCACGTCGACCGGCAACCCGCGCACGGCGTGCTCGACCAGCCGGGCCCGGTGCGGCGCCACCTCCACGGCCGTCACGCGCGCGTCGCGCAGCGCGGCCAGCGAACCGAGCAGGGCCGACTTGCCGCCGGGTCCCGCGCAGAGGTCGAGCCAGCGGGAGTCCGGGCCGTCGACCGGCGCGTCGGCGAGGGCCGTCGCGACGAGTTGGGAGCCCTCGTCCTGCACGTGCGCCAGGCCGCGCTTCACCGCCGGGTGGTCGCCGGGCGAGCCCTCGGCCAGGTGGACGGCGTACGCGCCGTACGGTCCGACGGTGCCGCCGGTCTCCGCGGCCAGGTCGGCGGCGGTGATCCGGCCCGGTCGGGCGCACAGGTGCACCGGTGCCGGGGTGTTGTCGGCGACCAGCAGGTCCTCGAGTTCGGACTTCTTGTCGAGGGCGTCGCGGAAGGCCCGCACCACCCACGGCGGGTGGGCGTACCGGAGGCCGACGTCGTCGGGGCCCAACTCGTCGAGCCACGCCGGCCAGTCCTGCCGGCCGATGCGGCGCATGACGGCGTTGGCGAAGCCGATCGCGCCCGGTGCCACGGTGCGCACCAGGTCGACGGTGGTGTTCGTCGCCGCGTGCGTCGCCACCCGGGTGTGCAGCAACTGGTAGGCGCCGAGCCGCAACGCGTCGCGGGTGGGCGGGTCGATGCGCTCGACGCCGCGGTCGGCCGCCGCCGCGATCACCGCGTCGAGGCTGCCGCTCTGCCGGAGGGTGCCGTACGCGAGTTCGGTGGCGAAGGCCGCGTCGAGCCCGTGCACGTGGTGCTCGGTGAGCAGTTTCGGCAGCACGAGGTTGGCGTACCCGTCGTCGCGGTGCACGGCGCTGATGGTCTGGAACGCCACCCACCGGGCTGGATCAACCCGGTGCCCGCTGCGCGCGTCCACTATTCGAACCGCTCGCCCGGCGCGAGCCGCAGGCCGCGGACCCAGGCCGCGGCGGCCATGGCCTTCTTGCCGGCCGGACGCACCTCGCCCAGCGCGACCGGCGTGGTGGCCGTGCCGACCAGAACCGTGTCCTTCTCGACGCGGACCTCACCCGGCGGCAGCCCCTCGGTGCGGACCGGCTTCACCGGGCCGAGCTTGACCCGCTCGCCGCGGAGGGTGGTCCAGGCACCCGGCGCCGGCGTGCAGGCCCGCACCCGCCGGTCGACCGCGAACGCGGGATCGGCCCAGCGCACCCGGGCGTCGTCGGCGGTGAGCTTCGGCGCCAGGGACACCCCCTCGCTGGCCTGCGGCACCGCGTCGAGGCTGTGGGCGGCCAGCCCGTCGAGGACGTCGACGAGCAGTTTCGCGCCCGACACGGCGAGCCGTTCGAGCAGGTCACCGGACGTGTCGGTGGGCCGGATCTCGGTGGTGAGGGTGCCGTACACCGGGCCGGTGTCGAGCCCCTCCTCCAGCTGGAACACGGCCGCGCCGGTGACCTCGTCGCCGTGCAGCACCGCATGCTGCACGGGCGCCGCGCCACGCCAGGCCGGCAGCAGCGAGAAGTGCAGGTTGATCCAGCCCTTCGCCGGGATCGCGAGCGCGGCCGGCGGCACGAGCGCGCCGTACGCGACCACCGGGACGCAGTCGGGCGCGATCTCCTTGAGGCGGGCCTGGAACTCGGGCTCGCGGGGACGCTGCGGGGTGAGCACCTCGATGCCGTGCTCGTCGGCCCACCGCCCGGCGGGCGAGCGGACCAGGTGGCGGCCCCGTCCGGATGGCGCGTCGGGCCGGGTGACGACCGCGACCAGGTCGTGTGCGGAGGCGGCGATGGCGTCGAGCGCGGGCACGGCCACCTCGGGGGTGCCGGCGAAGACCAGCCTCATGGGCGTCACAGGCCGAACGGACCCGACGCGTGCGGGCTCACCTTGACCACCGGCGGCGCGGCCGGGTCGTACCACGGCGCCTCGCGGATCGCCTTCATGGCGTTCTTCCGGGCCTCCGGGTCGAGCCGGTCGACGAAGAGGACGCCGTCGAGGTGGTCGGTCTCGTGCTGGACGCAGCGGGCGAGCAGGCCCTCGCCGGTGACCTGGGCCGGGTCGCCGTACTCGTTGAAGCCGCTGGCCACGACGTTCTGCCGGCGCTTGGTGTCGAAGTGCAGGCCCGGGATCGACAGGCAGCCCTCCGGGCCGTCCTGCTCCTCGCCGTCGGGGAAGTGCAGCACCGGGTTGATCAGGTGTCCGAGCACGTCGTCGACGTCGAATGTGAACACCCGAAGGCCCACACCGATCTGCGGCGCGGCGAGGCCGGCGCCCTCCTGCTCACGCATGGTGTCGGTGAGGTCGGCGACGAGGCGGCGCAGCTCCTTGTCGAAGTCGACGACGAGCTCGGCGGGCGTGCGCAGCACCGGATCGCCGAAGAGGCGGATCGGTTGGACGGACAAGCGGGACTCCTGGCAAACGATTCCGGCGCGGGACGACCGCCCATCCTACTGCGTCGGACGTCGCCTCAGCGCCGCGCGTAGGCGAGGACCGCCGCGGACTCGCCGGGGAGATCCACCGAGTCGTGCCAGAGCGCCAGCCCGGGCTCGCTGGCGAACAGCACCGTCCGCGGGATCCCGCGCAGGTTGATCCGCTGGGTCTCCGGCGCCAGGTTCGCAACCACCACGCACCCGCCGCGGCGGATGGCGACGTGCCGGTCGCCGGGCCAGACCTCCACCCGGTCGAGCCGGGGATCGGAGAGGTCGGGCCGCGCCTTCCGGAGTTTGATCAGCTCCTTGTAGACGGCGAGCAGGTCGCGGTGCGGCGGCTTGCCCACCTCCGACCAGTCCAGCTTCGAGTCCTCGAACGTCGACGGCGCCTGCGGGTCGGGCACGTCCTCGGTGGCCCAGCCGTGCGCGGCGAACTCGCGGCGGCGGCCGGCGGCGACCGCGGCGGCCAGCTCGGGCTCGGGGTGACTGGTGAAGAACTGCCAGGGGGTCGACGCCGCCCACTCCTCGCCCATCCAGAGCATCGGCGTGAACGGCGCGGTGAGCAGCAGCGTCGCGCCGACCTTCAGCAGCCGCGGCGACAGCGTCGCCGACAACCGGTCGCCGACCGCGCGGTTGCCGATCTGGTCGTGGTTCTGCAGGTAGGCCACGAACCGGTGGCCGGGCGTCCGGGACCGGTCGACCGGCCGGCCGTGCACCCGGTTGCGGAAGCTCGACCACGTGCCTGCGTGGAAGAACGCACCGGTGAGCACCGTGGCCAGGCTGTCGAGCGACCCGAAGTCGCCGTAGTACCCCTGCCGTTCGCCGGTGAGCAGCGCGTGCAGCACGTGGTGCACGTCGTCGTCCCACTGGGCGTGCACGCCCGCGCCGCCGGCCTCGCGCGGCGTGATCAGCCGGGGGTCGTTCAGGTCGGACTCGGCGATCAGGGTCAGCGGGCGGCCTTCGTGCGCCGACAGCGCGTCGACCTCGGACGCCAGCTCCTCCAACAGGTGCACGGCCCGGTGGTCGACCAGCGCGTGCACGGCGTCGAGGCGCAGCGCGTCGACGTGGTAGTCGCGCAGCCACATCAGCGCGTTGTCGACGATGTACCGCCGGACCTCGTCGGACTCGGGCCCGTCGAGGTTCATCGAGCTGCCCCAGCTGTTCGTACCCGTGGACAGGTACGGCCCGAACTGCGGTGCGTACGCGCCGGACGGCCCGAAGTGGTTGTAGACCACGTCGAGCACCACACCCACGCCGCGCCGGTGGCACGCGTCGACCAGCCGCTTGAGCCCGTCGGGCCCGCCGTACGCCTCGTGCGGGGCGTACCAGCACACGCCGTCGTAGCCCCAGTTGTACTCGCCGTTGAACGAGGCGACCGGCAGCAGCTCGATCATGTCGACGCCGAGGTCGACCAGGTGGTCGAGCCGCCCGATCACCGCGTCGAACGTGCCCTCCGGCGTGAACGTGCCCACGTGCAGCTCGTACAGGACGCTTCCGGGCAGTTGTCGACCCGTCCAGGCCGTATCGGTCCAGTTGAAGGCGTTGTGGTCGTACAGGCGGCTCGCCCGGTGCACACCCTCAGGTTGCCAGAGCGAACGCGGATCTGGTACCGGACTGTCACCATCCGCTATCAGAAAGGCATAGTCAGGCCCGGCGATGTCGGCCGACCACCAGCCGCCGTCACCCCTGGTCATCTCATGGTCAAGACCGTCTGTGCCTTCATAGGAGCGCACGCGCATCCGGGGCGCGTTCGGCGCCCAGACCGAAACAGAGGTCATTTTTCGTCCATTGCCAGCAGCGCGACGGGATACGTCTCCAGCAGATCACGGATCAACGGCGACTGCCCGGTAACGACCGTCCCCGTCAGTGCGTCCTTCCACACACCGCCCGGCAGGGCGAGCGTCGTGTCGCCCCAGCCGCCGCGCCGGGCCAGGCCGAGCGGCAGCCGCGTCGCGATCGCGATCAGGGTGCCCCGCGAGAACGCCAGGCAGTGGTCCGCCGCCGGGCCACGCGCGGCCAGCGCGGCGTAATCGGTCAGGTCGCGGCCGCGTCGGGCTTTCAAAGCCGAGGTGACGACGAGCAGCTTGGCCGCCCCACCGAAATCGATCGGGGGACGCCAGCCGGAGGCGATCCGCGCGAGCAGGTCGCGCCGCAGGTCGAAGTCGACGTCGCGCCGGTTGTCCGGGTCGACCAGCGAGTTGTCCCACAGCTCGGTGCCCTGGTACACGTCGGGCACGCCGGGCATGAGCAGCTGCACCAGCTTCTGGCCCAGCGAGTTCGACCAGCCGGCGGGCGTGATTCCGGCGACGAACGCGTCGATGTCCGCGCGCAGCCTCGGGTCGTCGTAGGCCCGGTCGACGGCCGCGCGGACGGCACCCTCGAAGGACCCGTTCGGCTCCGCCCAGGACGTGTGCGTCGACGCCTCCCGGATCGCCTTCTCCAGGTACGCCCGCAGCCGCTCGCGCCCGATCGGCCAGGTGCCGGCGACCGTCTGCCACAGCAGGTGCGCGGTGGCCGGGTCGGGCACCGGTGCGGCGGCGCTCCACCGGTCGACGGCCGCGCCCCACTCGTCGGGCAGTTCCGACAGCACCGCGAGCCTGGCCCGGACGTCCTCGCCGCGCTTGGTGTCGTGGGTGGAGAGCGCGGTCATGGAGCGGGGCCAGGCCGCCTGGCGGCGCGCACCGGCCGCGTGGAACGCCGCGGGCGACAGACCGAACCGGGACGGGTCGCCGCCGACCTCGTTCAGCGCGACAAACCGCGACCAGCGGTAGAACGCGGTGTCCTCCACGCCCTTGGCCATCACGGCGCCGGTGAACTGCTGGAAGCGGGCGGCCAGCTCGTCGACGCCGGCGCCCAGCCGGGGCGCCAGCCGGTCGATCGCATCGACGAGGTCGGGGCGGCGGACCCGCGCGGCCGCGAGCGCCTCGGCGAGATGCTCACCACCGGCGCCGGGCAGGTAGCTGCGGTACACCGGGAAGGACGCGGCGATCTCGGCGAGCGCCTCTCCCGTCCCCTCCCCGCCGCCCGCGAGCGACGACAGGCGCGACAGTTCCGCGGCCAGCAACCGGGTCGCGGCCTCCAGCTTTCCGGTGTGGACCAGGTCGATCCAGGCGTGCGGCGCACCGGCGAGCCGGGTGTCGAGCGCGGTGAACGCGTCGGCGGCGGCCGGGTCGACGAACACGCCGCCGGCCTCGACGAGCGCGTCGTAGCCGGTGGTGCCGTCGACGGGCCAGGCC
Source organism: Virgisporangium aurantiacum (assembly GCF_016863635.1). GTDB lineage: Bacteria > Actinomycetota > Actinomycetes > Mycobacteriales > Micromonosporaceae > Virgisporangium > Virgisporangium aurantiacum. The sequence continues at coordinate 53,955 of NZ_BOPG01000034.1, forward strand.
GGCAGGTCCTCGCCGGGTTCGAGGATCTTCTCGATCACCAGCCACGCGTCGGGGGCGTGGTCGCGCAGCCGCTGGAGGTAGCCGGCCGGGTCGCGCAGGCCGTCGGGGTGGTCGATCCGGATGCCGTCGACGTCGCCCGCCCTGTACCAGCGCAGGATCTCGGCGTGGGTCGCCTCGAACACGTCCGGGTCCTCGACGCGCAGCCCGGCCAGGTCGGTGATCGCGAAGAACCGCCGGTAGTTGATCTCGGTGTTGCCGCGCCGCCAGTCGACGAGTTCGTAGTGCTGCTCGTCGTGGGTACCCGTTCCCGGCGCGAGCGGGAAGCGGTGGTCGTAGTACCGGAGTTCCCCGTTTTCGATCCGCAGTTTGTCGGTGTCGGCGTCGCTGCCGAGCACCGGGATCAGGATGCGGCCCCGGTCCCAGTCGATGTCGAACCAGTGCGCGTATTCGCTCTTCCGGCCGTTCTTCAGAACGTCCCACCAGGCCGGGTTCGCGTGCGGCACGGCGACGCCGACGTGGTTGGGCACGATGTCGACCACCAGGCCGAGCCCGTTGTCGCGCAGCGCGTCACCCAGCGCCTGCCGCTCGGTCTCGCCGCCGAGCTCCGGGTTGACGCGGGTGTGGTTGACCACGTCGTAGCCGTGCGTGGAGCCGGGGACGGCTTCCAGCAGCGGCGACGTGTAGAGATGCGAGACGCCGAGGTCGGCCAGGTAGCCGGCGAGGCCGGCCGTGGCGGCGAGGCCGAAGCCCGGCCGTACCTGGACGCGGTACGTGCCGCTGGGGATACCCATGTTCACACCACCCGGTCGAGGACGACGAGGGACCGCTCCCGCACGAGGAGCTTGTTGTTGGCCTCGACCACCGTGCCGTCGCGCGGATCGGCGGTGTCCAGTACAGCAGACCACTTCTGGCCGTACTCCGGCCCCGGTAGCACGAATTCGAGTGGTTCCCAGTACGCGTTCCACAGCAGCAGGAACGACGAGTCGGTGCGCCGTTCACCGTGCGGGCCGAGTTCCCGGATCCCCTCGCCGTTGACGAACAACGTGATCGAGTGGCCGAAGTTGTGCCACCAGTCCGCGTCGTCCATCTCGCTCCCGTCGGGGGCGAACCAGCCGAGGTCGGGGATCGGCGTGCCGGCCACCCGTCGCACCGGGCGGCCGGTGAAGAACTTGCGCCGGCGGAACACCCGGTGCCGGCCGCGCAGTTCGGACAGCCGCTTCGTGAACTCGAGCAGTTGCTCGTCGGCGCTCTCCCAGTCGACCCAGCTCAGCTCGTTGTCCTGGCAGTAGGCGTTGTTGTTGCCGTGCTGCGTGCGGCCCATCTCGTCGCCGGCGAGCAGCATCGGCACGCCCTGGCTGAGCCACAGCGTGGCCAGGTAGTTGCGCCGCATCTGTGCGCGGAGCGTCTTGATACCGACGTCGTCGGTGGGGCCCTCCGCGCCGCAGTTCCACGACCGGTTGTGGTTGTCGCCGTCGCGGTTGTCCTCGCCGTTGGCCTCGTTGTGCTTGTCGTTGTAGCTCACGAGGTCGGTGAGCGTGAAGCCGTCGTGCGCGGTGATGAAGTTGATGCTCGCGAACGGGCGCCGGCCGTCGTCCTGGTACAGGTCGGCCGAGCCGGCGATGCGGCTGGCGAACTCGCCGAGCGTCTCCGGCTGGGTGCGCCAGAAGTCGCGGACGGTGTCGCGGAACTTGCCGTTCCACTCCGTCCACAGCGGCGGGAAGTTGCCCACCTGGTAGCCGCCCGGCCCGACGTCCCACGGCTCGGCGATCAGCTTCACCAGGTTCAGCACCGGGTCCTGCTGCACCACCTCGAAGAACACCGACAGCCGGTCGACGTAGCTGTGGTCGCCCTCGCGGGCCAGTGCGGAGGCGAGGTCGAACCGGAACCCGTCGACGTGCATCTCCTGCACCCAGTACCGCAGCGAGTCCATCACCAGTTGGAGGCTGTGCGGGCTGCGGACGTTGAGGCTGTTGCCGCAGCCGGTGAAGTCGGTGTAGTGGCGCGGGTCTTCCTCGGCGAGCTTGTAGTAGTGCTGGTTGTCGATGCCGCGGAAGCACAGCGTCGGCCCGAGGTGGTTGCCCTCGGCGGTGTGGTTGTAGACCACGTCGAGGATCACCTCGATGCCGGCCGCGTGCAACGACTTCACCATCGCGCGGAACTCCTGCACCTGCTGGCCGCGTCGACCCATCGACGAGTAGCCGTGGTAGGGCGCGAAGTAGCCGATGCTGTTGTAGCCCCAGTAGTTGCTGAGGCCGGCCTCGATCAGCCGGTGGTCGTGCACGAAGTGGTGCACCGGCAGCAACTCGATCGCGGTGACACCGATCGACTGCAGGTGCTCGACGATCGCCGGGTGCCCGATCGCGCCGTACGTGCCGCGGATCTCCTCGGGGATCTCCGGGTGCCGCATCGTGAGGCCCTTCACGTGCGCCTCGTAGATGACGCTGTTGTGGTACGGCACCCGCGGCGGCCGGTCGTTGCCCCAGTCGAAGTACGGGTTGACCACCACCGCCTTCGGCATGTGCGGGCCCGAGTCGAGCGTCGACAGCGAGTCCGGGAAGCCCCACTCGTAGCCGTACAGCGCCGGGTCCCAGTCGATGTCGCCGTCGATGGCGCGCGCGTACGGGTCCAGCAGAAGCTTGTGCGGGTTGCAGCGCAACCCGCGCCCCGGGTCGTACGGACCGTGCACCCGGAACCCGTACCGCTGGCCGGGCTCGATGCCGGGCAGGTAGCCGTGCCAGACGAACGCGTCGACCTCGGGCAGCGGGATGCGCCGCTCGTTGTTGTCGTCGTCGAACAGGCACAGCTCCACCGCGTCGGCGACCTCCGAGAAGACGGCGAAGTTGGTGCCCATCCCGTCGTAGACCGCCCCGAGGGGGTACCGCTGGCCCGGCCAGACCTGCATGCTCGCGCTCCGTTCGTTCAACACCGGAACGTTCATGGTCCCACTCCGGTGGGTGGTGCCCTGCCTATGCCCGTCTCAGCGGTGTGGCTAACGGCCACGGCGAGTAAGGTGTCGGCAGGCAAAAAGCCGTACGGCGAAGGCGGGGCGCTGGCGCGTGGGTAATCGGTCGACATTCGCTTTCGGGCCCGAGGTGTGCGCCGACGTCACCGGTCCGTCCGGTGGCGCCCACCGGGAATGGCTGGTCGCCGACGGCACAGGCGGCTTCGCGTCGGGAACCGCGTCGCTCGTGCGCACCCGGCGTTACCACGGGCTGCTGGTCGTACCCGGCCCCAACGGGCGGCGGATGGGCCTCGCGGCGCTCGACGCGGCCGTCACGATCGGTGGCGGAACGCCGGTGCCGCTGTCGGCGCACGAGTGGGCGTCCGGCGTGGTCTCGCCGGCCGGGCACCTTCACCTCGAACTGTTCGAGGTCGTCGACGGGCTGCCCCGGTGGCGGTGGCGGATCGGCGACGTCGTGCTCGAGCGCGAACTGGCGATGGTCCACGGGCAGACGAGTCTCGGCGTGGTGCACCGGTTGGTGTCCGCGCCCGGACCGGTGCGGGTCGCGCTCACCGCGCTGTGCACGTGGCGCGACGCCCACGGCAACCGCACGGCGTCCGGCGCGGCGCCGGTGCAGACCCGGGTGGCGAACGGCGCGGTCGTCGACGACGGGTACCGGCTGGCCGGCCCCGGCTGGCGTCCGCGCGGCGAGTGGTGGTTCGACGCCCACCTGCGCGAGGAGGCCGCCCGCGGGCTCGACCCGATCGAGGACCTGTGGTGCGCCGGGTCGTTCACCGCGACCCTCGAACCCGGCGACGTCATGGAGGTCTCGGCCTGGGCCGGCGACCTGCGCCACCAGCCGCCGCCGGCCACCGCGGTGATCGCGGCCGCGCGCAAGCGGGCGCGCTCGGTGGTCGCGGCCGCGAAACCGCACGACGACGTCGATGCGACGCTCGCCCTCGCCGCCGACGCGTTCATCGTGAAGGGACCCGACGTGGTGGCCGGGTACCCGTGGTTCGACTGCTGGATGCGCGACGCGCTCGCCTCGTACGAGGGGCTGTTCCTGCGCACCGGGCGGGCCGCCGAGGGCGCGGCGCTGCTGCGCCGGTACGCGAGTTCGCCGGCGCTGGTCGCCGACCTCGCCCAGGGCGCCTGCGAGGCGCCGTTGTGGCTGGTGCACGCCGTCGACCGGCACGTCGCCGCCACCGGCGACGGTCACCTCGGCGCCGAACTGGCCACGCCGCTCGACACCATCCTGGCCGGCTACGCCGCCGACGACGCGCCGTTCGCCGCCCGCCTCGACCCGACCGACGGCCTACTCGCCCTGCGCCCGTCCGACGCCGCGGCCACGTGGATGAACGTGCGCACCCACGGCCACGCGGTGACCCCGCGCGACGGCAAGCCGGTCGAGGTCAACGCGTTGTGGGTCAACGCCCTCGCCGCGCTGGCCAAGCTCACCGAGCGCGCCGGCCAGGACGCCCGGGCGCTGTGGGCCGGCCACGACGCCGCCCAGCGCAGCTTCAGCAAGCGCTACCTGGCCCCGGCCGGCTGGCTCTACGACGTGGTCGACGCCCAACCGGCCGCGTACCCGCTGGGCGGCGGCACCCACCTCGACGACCCGGTGCTGCGTCCGAACCAGTTGTTCGCCTACGCCCTCCCCTACGCCCCGCTCGACGGCGCCGACCCGGCGGCCGTACGCGCCGTGAGCCGTTCCCTGCTCACCCCGCTGGGCCTGCGCACCCTGGCCCCGACCGAGTACGGCTACCAGGGCCGGCACGCCGGCCCGGAACCGGTGCGGGCCGAGGCGTACCACCAGGGAACGGCGTGGCCCTGGCTGATCGGCGTGTACGTCGACGCCTGCCGCGCGGTCGGCCAGCCGACCACCGGCCTGCTCCGCGGCCTGGAGGCCCACCTCTCCGAGCACGGCGTCGGCTCGGTCAGCGAGGTGGTCGACGGCGACGCCCCGTACAAGGCCAGCGGCTGCCCCTTCTCCGCGAAGTCCGTGGCGGAGCTCATCCGGGCCCGGGCGGCCCTCCGCACCTGATCGTCCGGCTGCGTCGCGATGGCCAACCGGTCGACCTCAACAGGCTGCTTGTGAACCGGTAATCACGTAGGAAACGAGGGTGCGGAACCTTACCGCCCGCCCCGCTCAACATCCAGGCCCCCGACCGAAGATCGACCAATCGGTAGACACGATCCACCTCACCGGTGTCGGCATCCGTCCGCCCGCGCGGTGATGCGAAGACTGCACACGGTCGTAATCTCCCCGCCGTTGGCCGAAAGTCTGCGAAAAACCGCAGGCCACGCGTGCTCACCGTCGGGGAAGGGTGGGGATGGATTCCTCCGCAGGACAATCGTGGGTGCGTGGGGCGGCCGGGCGGACGCTCCGGATGGTTCTCTCGATCGTCATCCTGGTGCCGACATTGACCCTCTTCGGTCTGGTCTACACCTCCACCAGCGATCAGAAGGACTTCGCCGACCTCGAACACCAGGGCATCGAGTACCTGAGCGCGCTGCTGCCGGTCGAGATCGCGCTGATCGACGCGCAGGCGGCCGCCGTCAGCGGCCAGCAGTTGCCGCGCGAGAACCTGAACCGGGCGGTCCAGGCGGCCTCGGCCACGAACGCCAGGCTGGGCGCGAGCCTGCGCACCGAGGAGCGCTGGGCCGAGGTCCGCGCGAAGATCGAGGCGCTCACCGACCTGCGCTCCCTCGGCGCCCAGGACACCTACAACGCCTACACCGAGGTCACCGACCTGCTGCTGGCGCTGGTCGAGAAGGTGCGCACGAGCTCGAACCTCGTCCGTGACCCCGACGCCGACACGTTCTACCTGCAGGACGCGGGCGCGCAGGAGCTTCCCGAGGCGATCGCCGCCGCCGGTCAGCTGGCCGACCTCGCCGTCATCGCGGCGGGCAAGCCGGCCGCCGAGCAGCAGGCCTCGGCCGGCGACCTGATCTCGCAGCAGAACTCACTCGCCAGCAACGCGTCCGACCTCGCCGACGGGGTCCGCCTCGCCGTCGACGCCACCGGCAGCCGCACGCTGGGCGCGAACCTGCTCAGCCGGCTCGACCGCTTCCGCAAGATCATCGACCTGCTGATCCCGTCGACGTCGCTGCTGCCGGGCCGCACGGTCACGGTCGACCCGGCGCGGATCGCGCGCAACCGGGCCGAGGCGCAGACCGCCGCCGCCGACCTGTCGCAGGCCATGCTCCGCGAGATCGACGTGCTGGTCGACAGCCGCGTGTCCGACCTGAACTCGCGCCTCCTGCTCGCGGCGGCCACGGCCGTCGTGGCCGTCCTGCTGGTCGGTGCCGGGCTCGCGCTCGACCTGATCGCGCGGCGGCGCCCGCGGGCGGCCGCCGGGCCTCCGGTCGGCCCGGTCGGGGTGACGGAGGTGAGCGTGGCGCCCGCTCCGGAGCTGGTGCCGGCGGGACGCCATGCGTGGCCGCCGCCACCCAGTGCCTCGCATCCTGGTGCTTCGCCGCATCCCGGTGTTTCGCCGCATCCCGGTGCCTCGCCGCATCCCGGTGCTCCGCTGGAGGATCCCGCCTTCGCCCAGCTCGCCCAGTGGGAGCAGTTCGGTGCTTCTCGGTAGGCTGCGGATCCGCGCCAAGCTGACCCTGCTGGTGATGATCCCGCTGGTCGCCGTCGCCGCGCTCACGATCCCGGTGGTGGTCGGGCGCATCCAGTCGGCGTCGCGGGCCAGCGACACGGCCCGCTCGGTGCGGGTCGCCAGCCAGGTCGGCTCGCTCGGCCAGGACCTGCAGCGCGAGCGGCTGCTGGCCGTCGGCTTCCTGATCGGCGCCGTCGACCGGAACCGGCTGGTGCTGCAGATGTCGGCGGTCACCGACCGGATCACCGACGTGCGGTTCGAGCTCGGCGACGAGCTGCCCGACGAGGTCGACGACGCGATCGACGGCGTCAAGAAGCTGGCCGACCTGCGGCTGGCGGTGCTCGCGAACACCGCGCCGACGTCGACGGTCACCGACGGCTACGACGAGGTCATCGACGAGCTGATCAACTCGCTGCGCCTGGTCGACGGCGTCGACGCGTCCAGCGACGAGGGCCGCCAGATCGTCGCGCTCGACGCGCTGCTGCGCGCCGACGAGGCGAACAGCGAGGGCGCCGCGTTCCTGCTGCTGCTCGCCCACGAGCCGAGCGCCGTCCTGGCCGCCCGGTTCAACACCGAACAGGACCTGCTGGGCGAGTCGCTCGAACGCTTCACGTCGTTCGCGACGCCGACCCAGATCTCGCTGTACCAGCTTGTCGCGCAGGCGTTCACCGACCGGTTGGGTACCGGCTTCACCGCCGACCCGCTCAAGGAGATCGCCGCGTTCCCGGTGGCGTCGCTGTTCCCGTCGCTGGAGTCGTTCATCGCGCTGGGCAACTTCGTCGAGAAGCGGATCGTCGCCGACGTCACCGCGGCCGTCGGTGCCCGGCAGAACCGGGCGCTGGTCACCGCGTACGGCGTCGGCGGTGGCGCGCTGGCCATCCTGCTGCTGGTGGTCCTGCTGGTGCTCGCGGTGGCGCGGGCGGTCGCCCGGCCGCTGACCCGGTTGACCGTCTCCGCCGACCGCGTCGCGCGGTTCGCCGAGGCGGAACTGGTGCGCATCGCCGACGACGAGACGGAGCACATCGAACGCGTCCACCTCGAAGCGGTCGACGTCACCGCCCGCGACGAGGTCGGCGACCTGGCCCGGGCGTTCGAACGGGTGCAGGACACCGCGGCCCAGCTGGTCGAGCGGCAGGTGGCGAGCCGGCGCAACGTCGCCGAGATGTTCGGCCACATCGGCCGCCGCACCCAGGGCCTGGTGTCCCGCCAGGTGTCCATGATCGACGGCCTGGAGAACGACGAGCAGGACGAGAAGAAGCTCTCGAACCTGTACCGGCTCGACCACCTCTCCAACCGGCTGCTCCGCAACGCGACCAGCCTGATCGTCCTCTCCGGCGCCGACTGGGCACAGGAGCACGTCGCCCCGATGCCACTCGCCGACGCCGCGCGGCTCGCGCTGGCCAAGGTCGAGGACTACGTCCGGGTCGACGTGCGGATACCGGGCGACATCGTGCTGACCCCGGCGATCATCGCCGACGCGGTGCAGATGATGGCCGAGCTGATGGAGAACGCGACGTCGTTCTCGCCGCCGCACACCCGCGTGTCGGTGGTGGCGGTGTCGACGGGCTCCTCGGTGCGGCTGACCGTCACCGACCACGGCATCGGCCTGTCGCCGGAGCGGATCGCCGAGGAGAACGCCCGGTTGGAGCGCCGCGAGCGTCTCGACCTGGCACCCACCCAGGTGCTCGGCCTGTTCGTGGTGGGCCGGCTGGCCCGCCGGCACGGGCTGCGCGTCCACCTGGCCGCGACGTCGGGCGGTGGCGTCACGGCCACCGTCGAGCTGCCCATGTCGGTGCTGGTCGCGGCCGCACCGGCCGTCGACCCGGCGTCGACGCCCGGCAAACTGCAGCTGGTCGGTGCGCGGTCCCGGCCGGCCGCGTTGGGTGGCACGATCGCCCTCCCACCCCGCGGCGACGCGCTCCAGCGCCTCCGCGACATGATCGAGGACGGCGCACCGTCCTGGAACGCGTTCGCGCTCGGGTCCCCGAACTCCCCGTCGGATTCACCGCCCGCTCTCGCTGCACCGGTCGCCAATCCGCCGGCCTGGCCGCCGGCCACGCCGGACGGCCCCGCCGCTCTGGCCGCTCCCGGCGCTCCCGGCGCTCCGGCGGGCGAGAACGGGGCCGCGAACGGGCACCCCGTCGGTCCGACCAGCCCGTCCGGGCTCCGGCAGCGGGTACCGGGCGCCAACCTCATCAGCGGCGGCACCGCGGGCCCGGCCGATCGCCAACCCCCCAGCCCGCTCGACGCGGACGCCGCCCGGGACCTCATCGAACAGTTCGAGTTCGGCGTGAACCGGGCACACGAGGAGCCCGCTCCGGCTCCCCCGCTGCGGCCGTCGTCCCCCGTCGCACCGCCGTGGCCGGCCGCCGCTTACCCCGTCACCCCGGAACCGGCAACGGCGGCACGCGAACTGCCGACCCAGCCGGCGGCGGCCGCACAGCCGGCGGGGGCCGGCCTCGCCGCCCAGCCCGCCAGCGCGGCCGGGCACGCCGCCCCGGCCGAGCACGCCAGCGCGGCCGGCAACGCCGAGCAGCCCGCGTTGCCGGCGTCGATCTATGCGCCCACCGAGGCGTTGCCGGTCTACACGCCGCCGCGGCCGGCGACGCACTCGGACACCACCAGCGCCGGCGGATACCAGCTCCGCCCGACCGGCACGTCGCTGAACCGGCGGGTGCCCGGCGCCACGCTCGCCACCAGCCTGGTGCCGCCCCAGTCGGACCGGGCACCGGCCGCCTTCACCCAGATCGACCCGGACGAGGTGCGCAGCCTCGTCGAGCAGTTCGAGTTCGGGGTCACCGAAGCTCTCCAGCACGCTGAACCAAGGAGCGACAGAAGTTCATGAGCGTCACACATAACTTGAGTGCCGAGGCCAAGACCTTCAACTGGCTGCTGGACAACTTCACCCAGAACACCGTGGGCGTGATCGAGGCGGTGGCCGTGTCGTCCGACGGGTTGCCGATCGCCATGTCGGCGATCCAGGACCGGGCCAACGCCGACCGTCTCGCGGCCGTGGTGAGCGGCATGACCAGTCTCGCGGGCGGCGCGGCGCACATGTACAACATGGGTGACCTGAACCGGGTCATCGTCGATCTGACGCGCGGGTACCTGTTGGTGACGGCGATCAGCATCGGATCGGTGATGGGCGTGATCGCGAGCCGCACCGCGAACCTGGGCAACGTCGCGTACGAGATGACGTTGTTCGCGAACCGCGCCGGTGCCGCGCTGACCCCGCAACTGATCATTGAGCTGAAGAACTCCGTTCAGCCGTGACCCAGTCACCGGACGCCGGAGGGGCGGCTCGACTGCCGCCCTATCTGCGTCACGCGTTCGGTGACTTCACTCCGTCTCCCGCGCCGGCCGAACCGGCCGAGGAGACGCTGCGGCCGTTCGTCCTGACCTCCGGGCGGGTCTCCTCGGGTGACCGGGAGATCAGCCTGGAGACGCAGGTGACGTCGAACTACGACGACGCCGGCACGGCGCACTACGCGACCGCGGGCCTGCCGTCCGAGCTGCGGGCCATCATCACGCTGTGCAACGTACCGATGTCCGTCGCCGAGATCTCCGCGCGGCTGCGGCTGCACCTGGGCGTCACCAGGATCCTGGTCGGCGACCTGCGCGCCGCGGGCCACCTGGAGATCCACCACCAGGACGTAATCGAGAACCATTCCCCCGACGTCATTTTGCGAGTGATTCGTGGACTTCGTGCAATCACCTGATACCGGCACGGCGGTAACCGGACGCCGCGCCGCTCCCCCGCTGCCCGTGAAGATCGTGGTGGCGGGCGGCTTCGGCGTCGGCAAGACCACCACCGTCGGCGCCATCTCCGAGATCGAGCCGCTGACCACCGAGGCGGTGATGACCATCGAGTCGGTGGGCGTCGACGACCCCGGCATGCGGGTCGGCAAGACCACCACCACCGTCGCGATGGACTTCGGCTGCGTCACCATCGACTCGACGCTGAAGCTGTACCTTTTCGGCACGCCGGGCCAGGACCGTTTCGGATTCATGTGGAATGATCTGTCCCGCGGCGCGCTCGGTGCGCTGGTGGTCGTCGACAGCACCCGCCTCGACGACTGCTATCCGGCCGTGGACTACTTCGAGAACGCCAAGGTCCCCTTCGTGGTGGGCGTCAACGCGTTCGACGGCCATCTGGCGCACGACATGAACGAGGTGCGCTGGGCGCTGGCCGTCAACGAGACGGTTCCGGTGGTCGCCTTCGACGCCCGGGACCGCCTGTCCGTCCGCGACGCCCTACTGGTCGTGCTGGAGCGAGCGCTGGACCGCGCCATGAAAGTCACCCGCTGACGCCGCGGTCAACGCACGTCCGTCTTCCGGATCTTGGACTCCCGGAGGGCCTATGACACCTCGTGCAGTCCAAGATCCGGAAGTGTGCGGGACTTCAGGATAGCCACGATGGCGCGCACCCGAGGGTGGTCGAAGAGGTCCTCCAACGCGACCGGCAGCGGGATCCGCCAGTTCGGGTACTCGTCCATCGTGCCGGGCAGGTTCGGCTGCCGCGTCTCGCCGACGGCGTCGTACGGCGACACCGCCACCAGGGTGCTCGGCGTCGCCGCCAGCAGCTTGTGCAGCCCCAGGATCAGCTCGTCGAGCGACGGCGAGGCACCCACGAAACCCAGGGAACGCAGCAACGACACCAGCAAGGAACGGTCGGCGTCGGCATCCGCCTGTTCCTCCGCCTCGGGCCGGGTCAGCTGGCCCAGCCGGGCGCGCACCGACACGTGCTCGCCGGTCAGGTAGCCGGCCGCCGTGGGCAGGTCGTGCGTCGACACCGTCGCCAGCGCGTCGACCGGCCACGACAACGGTGGCACGAACGAGCCGTCCCGCGACCGGGCGAACCACAGCACCTCGCAGCCCAGCATGTTCCGAGCAGCCAGCCCCTCGGTGACCTCGGGCAGCACCGTCCCCAGATCTTCGCCGACCACCACGGCACCGGCCCGGGACGCCTCCAGCGCGAGGATCCCCACCATCGCCGCCGAGTCGTACCGAACGTACGTCCCGTCGGCCGCGGTGCCGCCCGGCGGGACCCACCACAGCCGCCACAGCCCCGCGACGTGGTCGACCCGCAGGCCGCCGGCATGGCGCAGCATCGCCCGCACCAGGTCGCGGTACGGGGCGTAGCCGGCCGCCGCCAGCCGGTCGGGGCGCCAGGTGGCCAGGCCCCAGTCCTGGCCGAGTTGGTTGAAGGCGTCCGGCGGGGCGCCGACCCGCACGCCGTCGGCCAGCACGTCCTGCAGCAGCCAGCCGTCGGCGCCGCCGGGGTCGATGCCGACCGCCAGGTCCTGGACGATGCCGATCGGCATCCCGGCCGCCGCCGCCCGCACGGCCGCCAACTGCTCGTCACACTGCTCCTGCAGCCACGCGTGGAACGCCACCCGCGACGCCAACTCAAAGCGCGCAACTGCAACGGCTTCAGAAGAAGGATGCCGAAGATCAGCCGGCCACTCCCGCCAGTTCCGCCCGTGCACCTCCGCCAGCGCGCAGTACGTCGCGAAGTCCCGCAACGCCGGATCGGACGGCACCGCCGCGGATGAAGGCCCGGCCAGCACCGCGGACTTCGCCGCCCACACCGCGTCGTAGTCGATGAGTTCGCCGGGAGGAACCGGCGACGGCCCGTCGACCCGGAGATACAACGGGTTGATGAACCGCCGGCTCGTCGGCGAGTACGGCGACGCCGGCACCGGATGCCCGGGCGCCACCGCGTGCAGGGGATTGAGCAACACGAACCCCGCGCCGTCGGAAGAAGAACGCTGAACGAAGGAAGCCAGGTCCCCGAAATCGCCCATGCCCCACGACCCGGAAGACCGCAGCGCGTACAACTGCAGCATCCAGCCCCACGTCGGCGCCGGCCGGGCGATGCGCGCGGGGGTCACGATCACGGCCGTCTCGCCGCCCGCGTGCACCAGGCGGTGATATCCGAGGGGCAGGTCGCGCGGCAGGGTCGCGGCCATCGGCCGCTCACGGCCGTCCTCCAGAATCAAAAGACCATCGGGGACGGCATGGGCGTCCCCCTCCGTTACCACGATGGCCCCGTGCGTCGCCGTACGCGCCGACGCCTCCGCCAGCGCCGCCCGGATCGCGGCCGGGCTCGACGCGTCGACGTCGAGCAACCGCAGGATCTCGACGACGGTCTCCCGCGCGATCGCCGTGGGCCGCCGTTGCCAGTTCTCGTACTCGGTGGCCACGCCGTGCGCGGCCGCCAGCCGCTCCAGCAGAGGGTCGATCACAGCTAGCGGATCCTTCCTGAGGAACGCCTGAGAGGACGGCCCCGCGACGGTACAACACGCGGATTACCGTCGAGGGATGTCGGTCAAACCGCGGCGGATCGATCTCCGGGCGCTGCTGCCCTACCTGCGTCCGCACCGCCGGGTCCTGCTGCTCGTCGCCGCGCTGTCGCTGGCCGGCACCCTGGCCACCCTGCTGCAGCCGCTGCTCACCCGCGCGGTGCTCGACGCGATCGGCAACAGCGAGCCGGCCGGCCGGCTCGTGGCGGGGCTGGTGGCGCTGCTCGCGATCGTCGCGGGGCTCAACGCCGTCCGCGACTACCTGCTCCAGCGCACCGCCGAGGGCGTGGTGCTCGCCTCCCGGAGAACGCTGGCCGGGCACCTGCTGCGGCTGCCGATCGCCGAGTACGACAGCCGCCGCACCGGCGACCTGCTCTCCCGGGTCGGCGCCGACACCACGCTGCTGCGCGCGGTGGTCACCTCCGGCCTGATCGACATGGCGTCCGGCATGATCATGATCGCCGGCGCGGTGATCGCGATGGTGCTCCTGGATCCGTTGATGTTCACGGTGACCGCGGGCGGCGTGGCGCTGGCGCTCAGCGGCGGCATGGTGGTGGCCCGGCGGGTGCGTCCGGCGTCGCGGGCCGCGCAGGAGCGCATCGGCGAGATGACCGCCACCGTGGAACGGGCGCTCACCGCGGCCCGCACGATCCGGGCCAGCCGGGCCGAGGAGCGCGAGACCGAGGCGGTCGGCGCGGCGGCGGAGGCCGCGTACCGGGCGGGCCTGCGGGCGGCCCGGCTGCAGGCGTGGATCGGGCCGATCGGGGTCGCCGCGATCCAGGGCGCGTTCCTGCTGGTGCTGGGCATCGGCGGGGCGCGGGTCGCCGACGGGTCGCTGTCGGTCGGCGACCTGGTGGCGTTCGTGTTGTTCCTGTTCTTCCTGGTGATGCCGCTCGGCCGGGTGCTCAACGTCTACACCCAGTTGCAGATGGGGCTGGCCGCGCTGGAGCGCATCCACGAGGTCCTCGATCTGCCGCTGGAGCCCGACGCGCCGCAACCGGCGCCGCGGCCGGTGGAAGCCGCGCCGGCCGTCGAGTTCGCGGGGGTGGACTTCTCCTACGGCGACGGGCCGCCGGTGCTGCGGCAGGTGAGCTTCGCGGTGCCCATGGGCACCCGCACCGCGCTGGTCGGCCCGTCGGGCGCGGGCAAGTCGAGCGTGCTCGCGCTGGTCGAGCGGTTCTACGAGGTCGACGCCGGTGCGGTGCGGATCGACGGCGTCGACGTGCGCCGGCTGCCGCGCGAGGTGCTCCGCGGCCGCCTCGGCTACGTGGAGCAGGAGGCGCCGGTGCTCGCCGGCACGCTACGGGCCAACCTGCTGCTGACGGTCCCCGCCGCGACGGACGCGGAACTGCTCGCCGTGCTCGACGCGGTGAACCTCGGCGACCTGGTCGCCCGCACCCCCGACGGCCTCGACGCCCAGGTGGGCGAGGGTGGGGTGCTGCTCAGCGGCGGCGAGCGGCAACGGTTGGCGATCGCGCGCACGCTGCTCGCGTCACCCCCGATCTTGCTCCTCGACGAGCCGACGTCGAACCTCGACGCCCGCAACGAGGCGGCCCTGCGGGCCGCGATCGACGCCGTGTCGGCCGACCGCACGATGATCATCGTCGCGCACCGGCTCTCGACGGTGATCGACGCCGACCAGATCGTGGTGGTCGACGGCGGCCGGGTGGTGGCCGTCGGCCGGCACGCGGAACTGCTCGACACCAGCCCGCTCTACCGGGAACTCGCCACCCACCAGTTCCTGGTCACCTGACGTTCAATCCGCCCACGCGGGGCCAGCGCATGACGGATAGTAACAACATGGTGACTGGCTCGCGTTCGTCCTCCACCTACGCGCTCGCTGACCTCGCCCTGGCGCTGACCCGGGGGTCGGCCCGGGTCGAGGGGGTGTGTGAAACCGCGACGCGCGCCGCCGCGGAGATGATCGGCGACGGTGCGGCGGTCCAACTCGTCGGCGACGACGACCGCTACGGCGTGATGATCGCGTACCACCCCGACCCCGAGCGGTCCCGCGCGCTCGGCGAGGCGCTGACCCGGCGCGGCGCGGCGCCCGAGGACCCCTACTCGGAGTCGATGCGCGCCACCCGGCGGCCCGTCATCCTGTCCCCGCTGACCCCCGAACGCCTCGCCGACCTCGCCCCCGCCCGCCGCGCCGCCGACGTGCCGGGCGAGCGCGCCACCGCCGCCGGCGTCTCCGCCGCGCTGCTGTGCCCGCTGATCGCCGACAACAAGTACCTCGGGTACCTGCTGGTCGCGCGCACCACGCCGGAGGGCGCCTACACCGAGGCCGACGCCGACCTCATCCGCGACATCGCCGGTGAGCTGGCCCTGGCGCTGGCCACCGCCCGGTCGCTGGAGCGGCTGGAGGTCAGCGAGGAGCGGTTCCGCCGGGTGCTGGAGAGCATTCCGGAGGGCGTCCTGCAGATCGACGCGACGGGCGTCACCACGTTCGCCAACCAGCCGTGCGCGGGCCTGCTGGGCATGCCCCGGGAACAGCTGGTCGGCCTGCCGTTGAGCGGTTTCCTGGACGACCGTGGGCAGCGCCTGCTGGCCCGCTGGATCTCCGGCGCGGCCGCCGAACCGATGCCCGGGCCGGCTCTCGTACCCGCGCCGGAGGAGCCCGGTAGCACGCCGCAACCCGCCGGCTCGGCGGTCGCCGACGCCCGCGTGGTGCGCGCCGACGGGTCGACCCGCAGCGTCCGGCTGTGCCTGTCGGTGCTGCAGGAGGACCACGGCCACCCGGGCAACTCGCTCTGCCTGGTGACCGACCGGACCGAGCAGGTCGACGCCCGCGGACTCAAGCGCCAGCTCGACCACCTGCGCCGGCTCGACAGCATGGGCCAGCTCATCGGCGGCATCGCCCACGATCTCAACAACGTGCTCACCATCGTCGGCGGCTCCGCCGACATGATCGCGGGGACGGCGGAGCCCGGCTCGCCGCAGCACCAGCTCGCCGCCGAGATCGTGCACGCCGCGGTGAAGGGCCGGGCCCTGGCGCACCAGCTCCTCGCGTTCGGACGCGGCGGCAGCCGCCCGGAGACCATCCGCGTGCCGGACCTGCTCGAGGACATCAAACCGCTGTTCGCCCGCACGCTGGGCGAGCACATCCACCTCGACTTCACCCACAGCCCGGACGTGTGGCCGGTGCGCGCCGAACGCGGTCCGCTGCAGCAGGCCCTGGTGAACCTGGCGGCGAACGCCCGCGACGCGATGCTGCACGGTGGCGTGATGACCGCGAAGGCCGACAACGTCGTGGTGGCGCCCGGCGACCTGGACGACGCGTCGGTGGCCGGGCGCTTCGTCCGCCTGGTCATCGCCGACACCGGTGCCGGCATGGACGAGCAGACCCGCCAGCGGGCCCTGGAACCGTTCTTCACCACCAAGTCGGCCGCCGTCGGCCTGGGCCTGTCGACGGCGATGAGCGTGCTGCGCGGCATCGGCGGCTACATCACGCTGCAGTCCGAGCCCCGCATCGGCACGACGGTGCAGCTCTACCTGCCGGCGACCGATCCCGCCGCACCCACCACCGAACCGCGGCTCCCGGCCACCGACCTGGCCATCGGGCCGGAGCCGGCGATCCCGGCGGTGAGCTCGGGTGACCCGGCCGCCGCGATCGTCGCGCCGGCGGCGCCGCCGACACCCGCACCGGCGCGGACGTCGACCGCGCACGTCCTGGTCGTCGAGGACCAGCCCGAGCTGGCCCAGCTGATCCGCCGGCTCCTGGAACCCGCCGGCTACACCGTCACCGTCTCCACCGAGGCCGAGACGGCGTTCGACACGTTCGCGACCGTCGCCGACCCGGCCCTGCTCATCACCGACGTGGTCATGCCCGGAATGACCGGCCCCGACCTGGCCGCCGCGATGCGCGACCGCCACCCCGGCCTGCCGGTGCTGTTCATGTCGGGCTACACGGCCGCCGCGCTGGGCCCCCAGGTGCACCTCGACGACAACAGCGCGCTGGTCGAGAAGCCGTTCAACCGCAACACCCTGCTCGCCGCCGTGGAACGCTTCGCCAAGCCCACCTGAGCCGCCCGCTATTCGTGCGCCGCCACCGGCTGTTCGTGCGCCGCCACCGGCCGGGAGTGGGCCAGCGCCAGGTCGGCGGTCCGGCGGCCCAGTGCGCCCAGCACCGCGTCGCGTAGCGGGGCGCGCCGCACCGGCGTGCGCACCGTGTACCGGCTGTCGGCCGGCGAGCGGTCGGCGAGTCCGACCACCGCGATCACGGCCGTCGACCCGGATGCGAGGGCACCGGCGGGCGTGCTGCGCGCGTCCACGATCATGAGATCGAACGGCGTCCCGCCCCCGCACACGACCTCGGCCCCCCAGCGGCTCAGCTGGCGCCGCAGCGACTCCCGCACCAGCGGCTGTCCGTGCTCGACCAGCACCCGCAACCCGCGCAGGTCGGGCCCGTCCGGCACACCCGGCTCGGCCTGTTCCAGCGACACCGTGCACGTGAACGCGGAGCCGACACCGACCCTGGACTCGACCTCGATGCCGCCGTCCATGAGCTGCGCCAGTTCGCGGCAGATCGACAGGCCGAGCCCGGTGCCGCCGTACTTGCGGGTGGTGTCGGTGCCGGCCTGGGTGAACGGGGCGAACACGCGGGCGATCGCGTCCTCGGGGATGCCGATCCCGGTGTCGCGGACGGTCATCCGCAGGTCGCACCGGCGGCCCGCGGCAAAGGCGCCGGCAAAGGCGACGGCGACGGCGCCGGGAACGACGTCAACCTCGACCGACACCTCGCCCTCCCGCGTGAACTTGACCGCGTTCGCCAGCAGGTTGACCAGCACCTGCCGCAGCCGCACCGGATCGCCGACCACGGTGTCGGGCGTGCCGGGGCCGAACAGCGATGCCAGCGCCAGGCCCTTCTCCTCGGCGCGGGGCGCGACCATCGTCACCGCGTCCTCGACGCACGCGACCAGGTCGAACGGGATGCTCTCCAGCTCCAGCCGGCCGGACTCGATCTTCGACAGGTCGAGAATCTCGTCGATCACGCCGCACAGGTGGTCGCCGGCGCCGCGCACGATGCCGGCGTACTCGGCCTGCTCGGCGGTGAGTCCGGTCCCCTGCAGCAGGGTGGTGAAGCCGATGACGGCGTTGAGCGGCGAGCGGATCTCGTGGCTCATGTTGGCCAGGAACGCGGCCTTCGCGTCGGCGGTGCGCTGGGCCTCGGCGCGGGCGCGTTCGAGCTCGTCGCTCTTGTCGGACAGTTCGGCGTAGACGGCGAGCAGGCCGCGGCTGGTCTCGTCGAGTTCGACGCGCAACGCCTCGACCTCGGCGCGCAGGGCCTCGATCTCGGCCGGAAGAGCATCGAAGCCGGTCATCGGGCCCCTCCCGGTGACACGACGACGACCGTGGCGTCGTCGCGGTTGCGGGTGTGATCGCGGAGCAGGGTCGCCGCGGCCACGGCCGGATCGTGGCCGAGGAGCTCGGGGTCGGGGACGAGCCGGGACGACAGGCCGTCGGTCCACAGCACCAGGCTCGCGCCGGCCGGGAACGGCATCGAGGCGATCCGCGTGCGCGGCGGCTGGACGTGCAGCCCCAGCGTGCCGCCGTAGGTGACCAGCCCGCGCGCGTCACCGGATGCCGGCACGACGCGGCCGTTGACGTTGCCGATCGCGAAGTAGCGCAGCAGACCCTCGGCGGCGTCGATCCGGCACATCGTCACCGCGGCGCCGCGGGTGTCGCGCATCCGGGCATTGGCGCGCGGCACGAACTGCTCGAAGTCGTCGACGCCCGCGGCGAACCCGATCAGCGCCGCGTCGGTGGCCAGCGACGCCTTCGGGCCGTGGCCGAGCCCGTCGACCACGGCCACGGTGAGCACGTCGCCGTCCTCGGCGACCGCCCACCCGTCACCGCAGGGATCGACGACGCCGACCGAGACGCCGGCGCAGCGGCGCGGCTCCGGTGGGCGTCCCGGATGATCTTTTGGTTCCGCGAGATCGACCACCGACAGGATCACCGTGCCGCGGCCCGGCCCGGTCCAGGCGTCGAACCGCGCCGAGGCCCGGCGGACCGCGCGGAGGCCGCAGCCGAGGCCCGCCGCGTCCGGCACCCGCCCGGCTCCCGGCCCGGCTCCCGGGCCAGCGAGGACGCCGGCCGGGTCGGTCACGCCCGGGCCGTCGTCGACGGCGACAAGTTCGATAGCGGACGGCGTGAGCGCGCGGACCAGCAGCCAGCCGCCACCCGCGTGGCGCACCAGGTTGGTGGCGAGTTCGGTGACGACCAGTTCGGCGCGACCGTGCCGGTCCTTGTCCGGGCTCAGGTCGTCGACGAGCTTCGCCACCTCGCGACGAGCCGCGCCGACGTCGGCGTCGGCGCCCACCGGCCACCGCGCGTGAGCCGGCTGGCGGCCTCCCACCAGCACCCGGTGCGGCGCGTTCACCCCGGTCACCGGCTCAACGGCCCCACTGCGTGATCGTGACCGTGGTGCCCTTGCCGACGTCGGACTCGATGCTGAACTCGTCGACCAGCCGGCGGCTGCCGGGCAGGCCGAGCCCGAGACTGTCGGCGGTGCTGTAGCCGTCGCGCATGGCCGCCTCCATGTCCTCGATACCGGGCCCGTTGTCCCGGAACGTGGCCCGCACCCCGCGGCGGCCGTGGTCCTCGGCCGGCTCGATCGTCGCGACCCCTTGGCCGTGGGTGGCGTACCGGAAGATGTTGCGGGCCAGTTCGCTGCCCGCGGTGACGAGCTTGGTGGCGGCCGTCAGGTTCAGGCCCGCCTCCCGGGCCTCGGCCCGGAGAACCGCCCGGACCCGGAGGAGGTCGCCCTCCGCCGCGATCGGGACCGTGTGCGTGTGTGCCTGGGGGTCGGCAAGGTCAGTGGACGTACTCATCGCGACGTCCGCGCAGACGCGCCATACCCTGCTCCGCTGTGAGTGCCGTGTCGACGTGCCGCAGCGGCACGCCCAGTTCGACGAGTGTGATCGCGACGGCCGGTTGCACGCCGACGATCGTGGCATCCGCCCCGAGCAGCCGGATCATCGCGACGATCCGCGAGATGATCCGGGCCACGAACGAATCCACCACGGACAGCCCGCTGACGTCGATCAGCACGCCGCGGGCCGAGGTCCGGGCCACCTCCCGGGTGACCTCCCGTTCGATCTCCTCGATGGTGGCGTCCTCAAGGTCGCCCTGAAGCATGACGAGCAGGTTGCCGCCCATCCGCATGATCGGAACCAGCTCAGGCATGGCTGCCCACCAGCGCGTCCCGGTCGCGGTTGCCGGTCAGGGCCGGCGCCGCGCCCACCATCGTGAGCGCCAGTTGCAGCGCCTCCCGCAGGTTGCTGCGGCTGCGCAGCGAGCCCAGGTCGATGCCCAGGTGCACGATCGCCTGCGCCGTCTCCGGGCGCACGCCGCTCAGGATGCTGGTGGCTCCCATCAGCCGGGCCGCCTCGACGGTCTTGAGCATGTGCTGGGCCACCTCCGTGTCGACCGCCGGCACGCCGCTGACGTCGAGGATCGCCACTTCGGCCTGGTACGCGGCGACGCGTTCGAGCAGCCCCTCGGTGAGCCGGGCGGCGCGGGCGCTGTCGAGCGTCCCGATGATCGGCAGGACGAGCACCTTGTCCCAGACCTGGATCACCGGCGTCGACAGCTCCAGGATCTCGTCCTGTTGACGCTGCACCAGCAGTTCCTGCGCCCGCTTGTCGGACAGGTCGCGGCCGACGGAGACGAACCCGATCACCGTGTCGGAGTCGTCGCGGATCGGGCTCATGATCGTGCTGCCCCAGAACCGGCTGCCGTCCTTGCGGACCCGCCAGCCCTCGGTCTCCAGCCGGCCCAGCCGCACGGCGCCGGCCATCTCCCGGTCGGGCACGCCGTTGCGGGCGTCGTCCTCGGGGTAGAACGTCGACACGTGGTGACCGATGATCTCCGCGGCCCGGTAGCCCTTCAGCTTCTCGGCGCCGGGGCTCCACGACCGGATCACGCCGTCGGTGTCGAGCCGGATCACCTCGTAGTCGGTGATCGCGTCGAGCATCCGCTCGACGGCGCGCATCTCGATCTCCTGCTCGCGCCGGTCGGTGTGGTTGCGGGTGACGCGGACGAAGCCGAGCAGCGTGCCGCCGTGCCCCCGGATCGGCGTGAGCGTGACCGAGGCCCAGAACTGGGTGCCGTCCTTGCGGACCCGCCAGCCCTCGGCGTCCAGGCGGCCGGTCTCGGCGGCGGCGCGCAGATCCTGGGCGGGGCGGCCGTCGCGCACGTCGTCCTCGGGGTAGAAGACGCTGCCGGGACGTCCGATGATCTCCCCCGCCGCGTATCCGAACAGCCGCGCGGCGCCCTCGTGCCAGGTGCGCACGTGCCCGGTGTCGTCGAGCTTGATCACCTCGTAGTCGGTGATGCTGTCGATCATCTGCTGATAGAGGGCCAGCTCGCCGTCCATCGCGACCTGCATGTTGCGCCTCCCCAGGGGCAAGCACTACAAGCTATCGAGTAATCACTTACCGTGTTCGAAGCCTAGCAGCGGGATGTGGTGCGATCAGGCGAACGCCCGCACCGAGCAGCCGATGGCAAGGGCCGATTCACGACGCACTGTTGAGGAACGGCCGCCGGACCTCCTGCCCGACCCTTCGGGGTCGGCCGGCGCCTTGGTGTGCGGTGGGGCTTCTTCCCTGGTCGCCCCGCCGCACCCCGGGCCGTCTACAGCAGTTCGAGCGGATCGATCTGGACCCGCACCGTCCCCGGCGCCTTCCGCGCGCTGCGCACCGCGATCGCCACCTTCAGCGCCGCCGCCAGCGCCAGCCCGTCGCCGCGGGACGTGCGCACCAGCGTCCGCTCCTGCCCCTCCTCGCCGGTGTCCACCGGCCCGAGCAGGTCGGCCTCCGCCGGCAGGTCGGCCGCGGCCAGCAGGTCCGCGACCGCGTCGGCCGCACCGGTCACCGACGCGATCCGCGCGGTCGGCGGGAAGCCCAGCTCGCGCCGCTCGGCCAGTTCCCGGGCGGCGAGCCAGGCCGCGTCCCACCGCACCAGCGCCTGGACCGTGGCCAATCCCCCCTCGGCCATCACCACCACCTGGCCGCCGTCGGCCGCCGGACGCGCCAGCGCCGCCGCGGCGAACCAGCGGCGCACCGTCTCCTCGGTGGCCCGCAGGTCGGCGCGGGTCAGCAGCGCCCAGGTGTCGAGCAGGAGCACGGCGCCGTAGCCGCCCTCGGCCACCGGTTCCGCGCCGGGGGTGCACACCACCACGGCCGGCTCGGCCGGGACGGTGGCCAGCACGGCGTCGCGCCCCGACGTGCGCACCGGCGCGCCCGCGAACGCCCGGCCCAGTTCCTCGGCGGTCCGCCGGGCGCCGATGACGGAGGCCCGCATCCGCCGGTCGCCGCAGGTGACGCAGGCATGGTCGGCGGCGGCCCGGCCGCACCAGCGGCAGCCCGGCACGCCGCTGGCACTGGCCAGGGCGAGCGGCCCGGAGCAGTGCTTACACCGGGCCGGCGTGCCGCACCGGGCGCACGAGACGGACGGCACGTACCCGCGGCGCGGGACCTGCACCAGCACCGGCGCGCCGGCGGCCAACGCCGTCCGGGCCGCCTTCCAGGCCAGGGTCGGCAGCCGCGCCGAGCCGGCGGCCGGGTCGTTGTCCTCGCCCGACGCGACGACGCGCGGCGCGTGCGCCCGGGTGGCGGCGCGATCGGCGACCAGCTCGTGCGCCCAGCCCGCCTCGACGAGCTGTTGCGCCTCGGCGGTGCGGGTGAACCCGCCCACGAGGGCGGCACAGCCGGCCCGCTCGGCGCGGGTCAGCAGCACCTGCCGGGCGTGCGGGTAGGGCGCCCGGGGTTCGGCGTGCAGGTCGTCGCCGTCGTCCCAGATCACCACCAGGCCGAGGTTCTCCACCGGCGCGAACGCGGCGGCGCGGGTGCCCGCCACCACCCGGACCGACCCGCGCGCGGCGGCGAGGAACCGCCGGTACCGCTCGGCCGGGCCCAGCGCGGCGTTGATCGCGACGTGCCGGTCGGAGCCGAGGTGCGCGGTGAGCGCGGCGTCGAGCCGGTCGAGGTCCCGGGCGTCGGCGACGACGGCCAGCGCGCCCCGGCCGGTGGCGTGCACGGCGGCCACGGCGGCGGCGACGCGGGCCGGCCAGTCCTCGCCCGGCAGGGCGCCCCACACCGCCCGGGGCGCCTTCCCATCGGCGAGCGCCCGCAGGTAGGCCGCACCGGTCCGGTACCGCTCCCACCCGGGGTCTTCCACAAACGACGCTCGATCCGGTGCGGATTCCGGGCCGGATTCCACACTGGATCGAGCGTCGTTTATGTCAAGACCGGCCTCCGCGCGGGCGTGGCGGGGCGGCACCGCCAGACGCAGGACGTCGGCCAGCGTGCCCGCGTACCGGTCGGCGACGGCGCGGGCCAGGGCCGCCACCTCGGCGGTGAGCACGCGCTCCGGCGAGACGACCCGGTCGAGGAACGCGAGGCGGCCGTCGTGCTCCGAGCGGTCGACCCGCTCCAGCAGGAAGCCGCCGACCAACTGCCCGCCGAACCGCACCCGCACCCGCACGCCCGGCCGGGCAGCCGCGTCGTCGGCGGCGGCCACCAGGTAGTCGAACGGCCGGTCGAGGTGGGGCAGCCCGACCTCGACCACCACCCGCGCCACCGGCGCGGTCGCGGCCGGTTCCTTGGCGGCCTTGGCCGCCTTGCCGCGCCCCTTGGCCGTGGCAGCCGCCCGGGCCGCGGAAGCGGCTCCCGGTACCTCTACCTCGAACAGGTCCAAGCGGCGATGTTAAGCGCCCGCCGCGCTCTTCAGGTCGTTCACGCGGTCGGTGCGCTCCCAGGTGAAGCCGGGCAGCTCGCGGCCGAAGTGACCGTAGGCGGCGGTCTGCTGGTACACCGGGTTGAGCAGGTCGAGATCGCGGATGATCGCGGCCGGACGCAGGTCGAACACCTGGTCGATGGCCTTCTCGATGCTCTCCACCGGCACGGTTTCGGTGCCGAACGTCTCGACGAACAGGCTCACCGGGTGGGCCTTGCCGATCGCGTACGCGACCTGCACCTCGCACCGCTCGGCGAGGCCGGCGGCCACCACGTTCTTGGCGACCCAGCGCATCGCGTAGGCGGCCGACCGGTCGACCTTCGACGGGTCCTTGCCGGAGAACGCGCCGCCGCCGTGGCGGGCGTAGCCGCCGTACGTGTCGACGATGATCTTGCGGCCGGTGAGGCCGGCGTCGCCCATCGGGCCGCCGATCTCGAACCGGCCGGTGGGGTTCACCAGCAGCTGGTAGCCGTCGGTGTCGAGGTTCAGGCCACCGAGTTCGGGCGCGATGACGTGGTCTTTGATGTCGGGCGAGAGCAGCGACTCGAGCGAGATGTCGGGCGCGTGCTGGCTCGACACCACGACGGTGACCAGCCGGACCGGCTTGAGCCCGTCGTACTCGATGGTGACCTGGGTCTTTCCGTCGGGCCGCAGGTACGGGACGGTGCCGTCCTTGCGCACCGCGGTGAGGCGACGGGCGAGCCGGTGCGCGAGCGCGATCGGCAGCGGCATCAGCTCGGGCGTCTCGTTGCAAGCGAAGCCGAACATCATGCCCTGGTCGCCGGCGCCCTGGTTGTCGAGCGGGTCGGCGGCCTCGCCGCTGCGCTGCTCGATCGCGGTGTCGACGCCCTGCGCGATGTCGGGCGACTGCGACCCGATCGACACGCTGACGCCGCACGACGCGCCGTCGAAGCCCTTCTTCGACGAGTCGTAGCCGATGCCGAGGATCGTTTCCCGCACGATCGCCGGGATGTCGGCGTACGCGCTGGTGGTGACCTCACCGGCGACGTGGACCTGGCCGGTGGTGATGAGCGTCTCGACTGCGACGCGGCTGCGTGGATCGGCGCCGATCAACGCGTCAAGAATGCCGTCACTGATCTGATCAGCGATCTTGTCCGGGTGGCCCTCGGTGACCGACTCGGAGGTAAAGAGGCGCCGTGCCACAGTGCTCCCTCGTGACTGATGAAATAGAGCTTTCCTAGCGGGTTTCGGGAGAGTCTACGGCGCAGCCAGCACCGCAGGCACCCGACACTTACGCGAGCCGGGAAAGTGTGTGGTCGATTACAGCGTCGGCGAGTTCGTCCTTCGTCATCTCACCAAGCGTCGCTCGCGGCCCGGTGGAGTCCAGCACGACGGCCGCGTTGGTCTCGGCGCCGAACGTGCGCCCGCCACCCACGTCGTTGAGCACGATCAGGTCGGCGCCCTTGCGCGCGAGCTTCTCGCGGGCGTTGGCCAGCGCGGCGTCGCCGCCGGCGGTCTCGGCCGCGAAGATCACCAGGACCTGCCCGGCCGGCTTCTTCGCGCCGAGTTCGGCCGCGATGTCGGGGTTCAGCGCCAGGTCGATGGTCGGCGTGGCGCCGTCATTCGTCTTCTTGATTTTCTGTGACGCGTAGCGCGCGGGCCGGAAGTCCGCCGGCGCGGCCGCCATCACCACCACGTCGGCTCCTTCGGCGGCGGCGACGGTGGCCGCCCGCAGTTCCTCGGTGGTCTCGACCCGCACGACGTCGACGCCGGCCGGGTCGGGCAGCGTGACATTGGCCGCGATCAGCGTCACCGACGCCCCGCGGGCGATCGCCGCGCGGGCGAACGCGTACCCCTGCTTGCCCGACGAGCGGTTGCCGATGAACCGCACCGGGTCGATCGGCTCGCGGGTGCCACCGGCGGTGACCACGACCCGACGTCCGGTGAGGTCATTTGGTTTGCCGGACCGCCGCAGCAGCGCCAGCGCGGCGGCGAAGATCTCGGGCGGCTCGGGCAGCCGACCCTTGCCGGTGTCCTGGCCGGTGAGCCGTCCGACGGCCGGTTCGAGCACCACGGCCCCCCGCGCCCGGAGCAGCGCGACGTTGGCCTGCGTGGCCGGGTGCTCCCACATCTCGGTGTGCATGGCCGGCGCGTACAGCGTCGGGCAGCGGGCCGTGAGCAGCGTGTTGGTGAGCAGGTCGGCGGCGAGGCCGGTGGCGGCGCGGGCGAGCAGGTCGGCGGTGGCCGGTGCCACCACGACGAGAGAAGCCGCACGCCCGATCCGGACGTGCGGCACCTCGTGGACGTCGTGCCACACCTCGGTGGCGACGGGCTGCCCGGACAGGGCGGCCCAGGTGGGCGCCCCGACGAACTCCAGGGCGGCCGCGGTGGGGACCACCCGTACCGGGTGGCCCGACTCGGTGAACAGGCGGAGCAGTTCGCACGCCTTGTAGGCGGCGATTCCGCCGCCCACACCGAGCACGATCAAGTCAGGCGGTTTCGGTCGGCTCGGCGGTGAGGAGACCGGCGTTGATCTCGCGCATCGCGATGGAGAGCGGCTTCTCCTGCGGAGTGGTTTCGACCAGCGGGCCGACGTACTCGAGCAGGCCCTCGCCGAGCTGGCTGTAGTAGGCGTTGATCTGACGGGCGCGCTTGGCCGCGAAGATCACCAGGGCGTACTTGGAGGAGCTCTTCTCGAGCAGCTCGTCGATCGGCGGGTTGGTGATGCCTTCGGGGTTGGCGACGGTTCCGGCCACGGAGAATCAAACCTCAATCACTGCGGGAGAGTTATCGGAGCGGTGAACAACCGCGAACCGAGCAATCCTACCAGCTCCTCCGCGGCGTGCTCGACGTTGTCGTTGACGACGGTCGTGTCGAACTCCGCCTCGGCCGCCATCTCCTCACGGGCGTGGGCCAGGCGACGGGCGATCGTCGCGTGGTCCTCGGTGCCACGGCCGGTGAGCCGGCGGGCCAGCTCCTCGAAACTGGGTGGAGCGAGGAAGACCAGCCGCGCCGACGGCATCGACCGGCGCACCTGCCGGGCACCCTGTAGGTCGATCTTCAACAGCACGGGCTCCCCGAGGGCGAGATGACGCTCCACCGGCCCGCGTGGCGTGCCGTAGAGATTGCCCGCGAACTCGGCCCATTCGAGCATCTCGCCCTCGCGGACATGCGCCCGGAACTCGTCTCGGTCGACGAAGTGGTAGTGGGTGCCGTCGACCTCGTAGGGCCGGGGCGGACGCGTAGTACAGGAAACGGACAGCCAGACCCAGGGCGAGCGCGCCCGAATCAGCTCGATGACACTGTCCTTGCCGACTCCTGAGGGGCCGGAAAGGACGGTCAGCCGGGCTGCCGGGCGCGCGTCGTCATCGTTGCTCACTGCTTGTTTCTACCAAGCGGTTATTTCCCGCTGTTGGCGAACTCCCCAAGCAGTGCTTTGCGCTGCTGATCTCCGAGGCCACGGAGGCGCCGGCTGTCAGCAATTTTGAGCTTCTCCATGATCTGCTGGGCACGGATCTTGCCGATGCCCGGCATCGCCTGCAGCACGGCCGAAACCTTCAGCTTGCCGACGACGTCGTCCTCGGCACGGCCGAGCACCTCGGCGAGCGAGGTCTTGCCCGACTTGAGCTGGTCCTTCAGCTCAGCGCGGGCCTTGCGAATCTCCGCCGCCTTCTCCAAGGCTGCAGCGCGCTGTTCCGGGCTCAGTGACGGAAGCGGCACCAGGTCTCCTCAGGTCCTTGACTGAATGTGGTGGACAACTGCTGGGGTTACTGCGGGTGCACTTCGTGCAGTGTGCCCCCGCCGAGTGCACACGGGGTAGCTGTGCACTCCTGTGACTACTGAAACGGGTGTTACTGGCGCGGGGAAAACTAGTCTTCCACGCGGCATTCGGCAACGTTGGCGCGCCATGATCCTCAAGAACGAGATCACAAATTGTGACGTAGGTCGGCGGCGGCCCGGTCGGCGGCGGCTCGGAGAGCGTCGATACCGGGTCCACTCGTGAGGATCTCTCGCGAGTACGCCCCGAGCACGGACGGGAGCGCCGCACCGAAGATGGAACGCAGGTCTCCGGGGCGCGCACCCTGGGCACCGAGGCCCGGCGCGAGCACCGGTCCGCGCATGCCGGCAAGGTCCAGCGGCGGCTCCGTAGGGTCACCACCGATGGTCGCGCCGACCACCGCGCCGACGTTACCCATCGGGTCGAAACCGGCATTGACCTGCGCAATCTCGTCGATAATCGTCTGCGCAACAGTTCGGCCCGACGACCCGACGGCCCGCTGGACCGCGCCGCCCTCGGGATTCGAGGTGCGGGCCAGAACGAACACCCCGGCGCCGCTGGCAAGGGCTGTGTCGATCATCGGACGCAACGAGCCGAACCCGAGATACGGGCTCGCGGTGATCGCGTCGGCGGCGAGCGGTGACGCCGGATCGAGGTATGCGTCCGCATACGCGGCGGCCGTCGAGCCGATATCTCCACGCTTGATGTCCAGGATCACGAGAGTCCCCGACTGTCGCAACTGTCGGATAGTTGACTCAAGAACCGCCACGCCGGCGGAGCCGTGCCGCTCGAAAAAAGCCGATTGAGGCTTGATCGCGGCAACCCGCCCAGCTAGCGCCGATATGGCCGTTTCGCTAAATCTTCGTAGGCCGGCCGGATCGTCCGGCAGCCCCCACGCGTGGAGCAACGACGGATGCGGGTCGATGCCGACGCACAGCGGACCCCGCTCGTCCATGGCCGCCCGCAGGCGCGCCCCGAAATGCTTCACCGGACCCCTCCCAGTTCCCGGACACAGGCCCGCACCAGCGCCGGCCCCTGGTAGACCAGCCCGGTGTAGAGCTGCACCAGGCTCGCGCCCGCGTCGACGAGGCGCCGCGCGGCCGCGGGCGAGTCGACGCCGCCGACCCCGATCACCGGGATCGAACTCTGCGAAGTGATTAACTTCACTACTTGAATGACCCGATCGTGGACGGGCGGACCGGACAGCCCGCCCTCCTGCGAGGTCGCGAGGGCCGACTCCGACGCCACCACGCCGGCCCGCGACACCGTCGTGTTGGTCGCGATAATCCCGTCGACCCGGTGCTCGGCGGCCACCTCCAGCAGCTCGGCCAGCGCCGGGTCGGTCAGGTCGGGAGCGACCTTCACGAGCAGCGGCCGGTCGGTGTGCTCCCGGAGCGCGCCCAGCAGGTCGCCGAGAAACGCCCGGTCCTGCAGGGACCGCAGGCCGGGCGTGTTCGGTGAGCTGACGTTGACGGCGAAGTAGTCGCCGTACGGCCCAAGTATCCGCAGCGACCCGACGTAGTCGTCGACCGCCTCGGCGAGCGGCGTCACCTTGCTCTTGCCGAGGCTGATCCCCAGCGGGTACGGCAGGCGGCCCAGCCGCCGCAGGCGTTCCGCGAGCGCCGCCGCGCCGGCATTGTTGAAGCCCATCCGGTTGACGATCGCCCCGGTCGCCGGCAGCCGGAACAGCCGCGGCCGCGGGTTGCCCGGCTGGGCGTGCAGGGTGACGGTGCCGACCTCCACGAACCCGAAGCCCAACGCCGGCCACGCCCGCAGCGCCACGCCGTTCTTGTCCATGCCCGCGGCGAGCCCGACCGGGTTCGGAAACTCGATCCCGAACACGCTGACCGGCGCCGCCGGCGCCCGCCGCATCCGCAACAGCGGCGCGGCGGTCCGCAACGTCCGCAGGGTCCGCTCGTGCGCGGCCTCCGCGTCGAGCCGGAAGAGCACCCGCGTGGCCGCCCTATACACGGCCACCCCCGTGCGCGGGGATCATGCGTAGTCCTCGCGGAGGGCGGCGTGCAGCTCCTGGAGCGGTCTCACCTTCATCTCGCCCCGGATCAGGGCCTCGATGCCCATCACCGCCGCCGCCGCGCCCGGGATCGTCGTGACGCAGGGGATGTCGGCGGCCACGGCGGCGCTGCGGATCTCGTAGCCGTCCTGGCGGCCGGCGGAGCCCTGCGGGGTGTTGACGACGAGCGCGATCTCGCCGCTCGCGATCAGCCCCACCGCGTTGACGGCCGTCTCGCCCTGCTCGTAGTGCTTGGGGACGATCTCGCACTCGACGCCGTAGCGGCGCAGCACCTCGCCGGTGCCGACGGTGGCCACGATCGTGAAGCCGAGGTCGGCCAGCCGCTTGACCGGAAAGATCATCCCGCGCTTGTCGCGGTTGGCGACGGTCACCAGGATCTTGCCGGTCGTCGGCAGCGACCCGTACGCGGCGGCCTGGCTCTTGGCGAACGCGTGCCCGAACGCCGTGTCGATCCCCATCACCTCGCCGGTCGACTTCATCTCCGGACCGAGGAGGCTGTCGACCCCGCGCCCGGCCGGCGTGCGGAACCGCTTGAACGGCAGCACCGCCTCCTTCACCGCCAACGGCGCGCGCGGCGACGGCGTCGAGCCGTCTCCGCGCGACGGGAGCATGCCGTCGGACCGCAGTTCGGCGATCGTGGCGCCGAGCATGATGCGCGCGGCGGCCTTGGCCAGCGGCACGGCCGTCGCCTTCGACACGAACGGCACCGTCCGGGACGCCCGCGGGTTGGCCTCCAGGACGTAGAGCGTGTCGTCCTTGAGCGCGTACTGGACGTTCAGCAGCCCCCGCACGCCGATCCCGCGCGCGATCGCGGCCGTGTACCGGCGGACCTCGACCAGGTGCACGGCCGACAGCGTCATCGGCGGCAGCGCGCAGGCCGAGTCGCCGGAGTGCACGCCGGCCTCCTCGATGTGCTCCATCACGCCGCCGATGTAGACCTCGCCGGTGGCGTCGCACAGCGCGTCGACGTCGATCTCGATGGCGTCGTCGAGGAACCGGTCGACGAGCACCGGGTGCTCCGGCGAGATGTCGGTGGCCCGGCCGATGTACTCGCGCAGCACCGCGTCGTCGTAGACGATCTCCATGCCGCGCCCGCCGAGCACGTACGACGGCCGGACGAGCACCGGGTACCCGATCTCGTCGGCGATCGCCTTCGCCTCCGGGTAGCTGGTGGCGGTGCCGTGCGCCGGAGCGCGCAGCGACGCCGACGCGAGCAGCGCGCCGAACGCGCCCCGGTCCTCGGCCGAGTGGATCGAATCCGGCGAGGTGCCCACGATCGGCAGCCCGGCCTGGGCGAGCCCCCGGGCCAGCCCCAGCGGCGTCTGCCCGCCGAGCTGGACGATCACGCCGACCACGCCGGGTCCGCCGGCCGCCACGCCCGAGTTGTGCTCGGCCAGGTAGACCTCGTACACGTCCTCGAACGTGAGCGGTTCGAAGTAGAGGCGGTCGGCGGTGTCGTAGTCGGTCGAGACCGTCTCCGGGTTGCAGTTGACCATGACCGTCTCGTAGCCGACCCCCCGGAGCGCCTGGACGGCGTGCACGCAGGAGTAGTCGAACTCGATGCCCTGCCCGATCCGGTTCGGCCCGGATCCCAGAATCAATACTTTGGGACGCGGTGAGGGCGCGACCTCGGTCTCCTCGTCGTACGACGAGTAGTGGTACGGGGTGGCCGCGGCGAACTCGGCCGCGCAGGTGTCGACGGTCTTGTAGACGGGGTGCAGGCCCATCCGGTGCCGGAGCGTGCGTACGCCGTGCTCACCGGCGAGCTCCGGACGCAGCGCCGCCACCTGCCGGTCGGACAGCCCGGCCCGCTTCGCGCGGCGCAGCAGCGCCAGGTCGAGCACCGGCGCGTCGGCGACGGCGGACCGCAGTTCCACCAGGCCGGCGATCTCGTCGACGAACCACGGGTCGTAGCCCGACGCGGCCGCCACCTCGGCCACCGAGGCGCCGGCCCGCAGCGCCCGTTCGGCCGTGTAGAGACGCCCGTCGTGCGGCACGCGCAGCGCGGCGAGCAGCTCAGCCGCGTCCAGAACGGGATCCGGCACGGACCAGAAGCCGGCCGCGGCGGTCTCCATCGACCGCATCGCCTTGCCGAGCGCCTCGGTGAAGTTGCGGCCGAGCGCCATCGCCTCGCCGACCGACTTCATCGTGGTGGTCAGCTCGGTGTCGGCGGCCGGGAACTTCTCGAACGCGAACCGCGGGATCTTGACCACGACGTAGTCGAGGGTCGGTTCGAAGGCGGCGGGCGTCGACAGCGTGATGTCGTTCGGGATCTCGTCGAGCGTGTAGCCGATCGCGAGCTTGGCGGCGATCTTGGCGATCGGGAAGCCGGTGGCCTTCGACGCAAGGGCCGACGATCGCGACACCCGGGGGTTCATCTCGATGACGACCAGCCGCCCCGTCGCGGGGTCGACCGCGAACTGGATGTTGCAGCCGCCGGTGTCGACGCCGACCTCGCGCAGCACGGCGATGCCGAGGTCGCGCATCCGCTGGTACTCGCGGTCGGTGAGGGTCATCGCGGGTGCGACGGTCACCGAGTCGCCGGTGTGGACGCCCATCGCGTCGACGTTCTCGATCGAGCAGACGACCACGACGTTGTCGTTGCGGTCGCGCATGAGTTCGAGCTCGTACTCCTTCCAGCCGAGCACGCTCTCCTCGATGAGCACCTCGGTGACCGGCGACGCGGCGAGCCCGGACCCGGCGAGGCGCTCCAGGTCCTCGTCGGTGTGCGCCATGCCGGAGCCGAGCCCGCCCATCGTGAAGCTGGGCCGGATCACCACCGGGAGACCGAGGTCGTCCACCGTCGCGCGGACCTCGTCCATCGAGTGGCACACGCGGCTGCGCGGCACCTCTCCCCCGGCGCGGCCGACGATCTCCTTGAACAGCTGCCGGTCCTCGCCGCGACGGATCGCGTCGATGTTCGCCCCGATCAGCTCGACGCCGTGCTTCTCCAGCACACCGGCCTCGTGCAGGGCCACCGCCGTGTTCAGGGCCGTCTGGCCGCCCAGGGTCGCGAGCAGGGCGTCGGGACGCTCACGCGCGATCACCTGCTCGACGAACTCGGGCGTGATCGGCTCGACGTACGTGGCGTCGGCGTACTCCGGGTCGGTCATGATCGTGGCCGGGTTCGAATTGACCAGGGACACCCGCAGACCCTCGGCCCGCAGCACCCGGCACGCCTGCGTACCGGAGTAGTCGAACTCGCACGCCTGGCCGATCACGATCGGGCCGGACCCGATCACCAGTACATGCCTCAGGTCGGCGCGCTTAGGCACCGATCACCTCCACGAACCTGTTGAACAGATAGTCGGCGTCGTGCGGGCCGGCGGCCGCTTCCGGGTGATATTGGACGGAGAACGCCCGCGCGTCGAGGCACCGGACACCTTCGACGACGTCGTCGTTGAGGCAGACGTGGCTGACCTCGACCCCGCCGTACGGCGTCTCCGACCGGCGGTCGCGCGGCGCGTCGACCGCGAAGCCGTGGTTGTGCGCGGTGACCTCGACCTTGCCGGTGACCCGGTCGAGCACCGGCGAGTTGATCCCGTGGTGGCCGTACTTGAGCTTGTACGTGCCGAAGCCGAGCGCCCGGCCGAGGATCTGGTTGCCGAAGCAGATGCCGAACAGCGGGATGCCCCGGTCGAGCACCTGCTTCGTCAGCTCCACGGCGTGGTCGGCCGTTGCCGGGTCGCCGGGTCCGTTCGACAGGAAGACCGCGTCGGCGCTGATGTCGTCGATGGTCGCGGTGGCCGGGAGGACCTGCGTGGTGACGCCGCGCGCGGCCAGCCGCCGCGGCGTGTTCCGCTTGATGCCCAGGTCGATGGCGGCGACCGTGAAGCGGTGCTCGCCCTCGGCCGCGACCGTGTACGGCTCCTTCGTGGTGACCTCGCCGACCAGGTCGGAACCCTCCATGGCCGGCTGCTCCAGGACCGTCGCCAGGAGGTCGTCCCGGCTCAGGGTGGTGGAGATGCCGACGCGCATCGCGCCGCGCTCGCGGAGGTGCCGCGTGAGCGCCCGGGTGTCGATGCCCGAGATGCCGACGATTCCCTCCTTCTTGAGACGGTCGGCCAGGCCGCCGGTCGAGCGCCAGTTCGACGGTGACCGGGCCGGGTCGCGCACGACGTACCCGGCGACCCAGATCTGCCCGGACTCGTCGTCCTCGTCGTTGACGCCGGTGTTGCCGATGTGCGGCGCGGTCATCACCACCACCTGCCGGTGGTAGGACGGATCGGTGAGCGTCTCCTGGTAGCCGGTCATCCCGGTGTTGAAGACCGCCTCGCCGAACGCCTCGCCGACCGCGCCGTACGCCTCGCCTTCAAAGGTCCTGCCGTCTTCGAGAACCAATAGGGCCGTCATTTAACCGCCTTGCCGTCGAGCACCGTGGGTTCACCGTTGAGGAACGTCGCGACGATGCGACCCGGAAGCGTCATTCCCGCGAACGGGGTGTTGCGGCTGCGGCTGGCCAGCGCGCCGGGGTCGACCTGCCAGCGGGCGGCCGGGTCGACCAGCGTGAGGTTCGCCGGGGCGCCGGGCGCCGGGTCGACGCCGTGCGTGTCGAGGCCGGCGATGCGGGCCGGCGTGCGCGACATGCGCTCGGCGATCTCGTCCCAGCTCAGGCCGCCGGTCTCCAGGATGATCGAGAGCGCCGTCTCCAGGCCGAGCATGCCCGGCCGGGCGTACGCCCACTCGCACTCCTTGTCCTCGGTGGCGTGCGGGGCGTGGTCGGTGGCGACCGCGTCGATGACCCCCTCGCGAAGGGCCGCGCGCAGTGCTTCGACATCGGCGTTGGTCCGTAGCGGCGGGTTGACCTTGAACACCGGGTCGTACGACTCCGCCCGGACGTCGGTGAGCAGCAGGTGGTGCGGGGTCACCTCGGCGGTGATCCGGACACCGCGCTGCTTCGCCCACCGGATGATGTCGACGCTGCCCGCCGTGGAGACGTGGCAGATGTGCAGCCGGGCGCCGACGTGACCGGCCAGCAGCGCGTCGCGCGCGATGATCGCCTCCTCGGCGACCGCGGGCCAGCCGGTGAGGCCCAGCCGGGCCGACATCTCGCCCTCGTGCATCAGCGCGCCGACGGTGAGCCGCGGCTCCTCGGCGTGCTGGGCGATCACGCCGTCGAACGCCTTGACGTACTCCAGCGCCCGGCGCATCAGCCGCGGGTCGGAGACGCAGTGGCCGTCGTCGGAGAAGATCCGCACGGTGGCGGCTGAGTCGGCCATGGCACCGAGTTCGGCCAGCCGCTCACCGGCCAGCCCGACGGTGACCGCGCCGACGGGACGCACGTCGACCAGCCCGGCCTCGCGGCCGAGCCGCCACACCTGCTCGACCACGCCGGCGGTGTCGGCGACCGGGTCGGTGTTGGCCATCGCGCACACGGCCGTGTACCCGCCGAGGGCGGCGGCGCGGGAGCCGGTGGCCACCGTCTCGGCGTCCTCGCGGCCGGGCTCGCGCAGGTGGGTGTGCAGGTCGACCAGGCCGGGCAGCGCCACCAGGCCGTCGCCGTCGATACGTTCGACATTGACGGCCGTACGGGCCTCGGGGCCGGCTGCGGCGACCTGGCCGTCCTTCAGCAGCAGATCGGTCGGCGGCCCGTCGAGGACCCGGACCCCGGTGATCAGATATGTAGACGTCACTTGACGCTCCCCAGCATGTGGTAGAGGGCGGCCATCCGGACGGCGACGCCGTTGGCGACCTGCTCGACGATCGTGGACCGGGCCGAGTCGGCCACTTCCGGCGTGATCTCCATGCCCCGATTCATCGGACCGGGGTGCATGACGATCGCGTGCTCGGGCAGCCGGCGCATGCGCTGGCCGTCGAGGCCGTACCGGCGGGAGTACTCGCGCGCGGAGGGGAAGTAGGCCTCGCCCATCCGTTCCTTCTGCACCCGCAGCATCATCACCGCGTCGACGTCGGGCAGCACGGCGTCCAGATCGAAGCTGACGCCCGCCGGCCACGCGCCGACGCCCACCGGCACCAGCGTGGGCGGCGCGACCAGCGTGACCTTGGCCCCCAGTGTGTTCAGCAGCAGGACGTTCGACCGGGCCACCCGGCTGTGCAGCACGTCGCCGACGATCGCCACGTGCCGGCCGGCGATTCTGCCGAGCCGCGAGCGCAGCGTGTACGCGTCGAGCAGGGCCTGGGTGGGGTGCTCGTGGGTGCCGTCGCCGGCGTTGAGCACCGAGCCGGCGATCCAGTTCGCCAGCCGGTGCGGCGCGCCCGACGCCGGGTGACGGATCACCACCGCGTCGGCGCCCATCGCCTGCAGGGTCAGCGCGGTGTCCTTGAGGCTCTCGCCCTTGGACACGCTCGACCCCTTCGCCGAGAAGTTGATCACGTCGGCGCTCAGGCGCTTGGCCGCCGCCTCGAACGAGATCCGGGTGCGGGTCGAGTCCTCGTAGAAGAGATTGACGACCGTGCGGCCGCGCAGCGTCGGCAGCTTCTTCACGTCGCGGTCGGCCATCGCGGCCATCTCGGTGGCGGTGTCGAGGATCAGGGTGGCCGCGGCGGCGTCGAGGTCGGCCGCGGAGAGAAGGTGCTGGATCATGCCGGTTCTCCTCTCAACAGGACCTCGTCGCGGCCGTCGATCTCGGCCAGCAGGACCTTCACCTGCTCCGCGTGGGAGGTGGGGATGTTCTTGCCGACGTAATCGGCCCGGATCGGCAGTTCCCGGTGGCCGCGGTCGACCAGGACCGCGAGTTGCACGACCCGCGGGCGGCCGAGATCCTTCAACGCGTCGAGGGCGGCCCGCACGGTGCGGCCCGAGTAGAGGACGTCGTCGGTGAGGATGACCCGGCGGCCGTCGACGCCGCCACGAGGTAGCTCTGTGTGACCGATTGCTCGCGCTCCGCGGAGACGAAGGTCATCTCTATACAGAGTGATGTCGAGCACACCCACAGGTACGTCGAGACCTTCGAAAGTTGCAATTCGCTGTGCCAACCTCCGGGCCAGCGGAACGCCCCGAGTTGGTATACCAACCAGCGCTACATCGCTTGCGCCAGAGGTCTTTTCGAGGATCTGATGGGCGATTCTGTCGATGACTCGACCGATATCTCCCGATTCGAGGATCGTCTTACCCTGCGTGGCGGCGTTGGCCGCGGGCACAGGCGACGCTGGGTAGCCCAAGGAGGGACCTCCTTCCCCGCCTCACCGGACGGGTCGTTAAAGGACGCCAAACGCCCGCCAGCCTAACAACCCAACCAGCCCGTCCGTACCTCGCGACCCGCCGCTTACCGATCGGTTAGGTCACACCTCTTGACCGCATGTCAGAACCCAGTTACGGTCACGCTCCGTAGCGATCGCGGGGAACCACCCTCGGACCAGTCACTGGGAGTGTCCGTATGCCGTCTGAGTACGCCAAGTCCCTAGGAGCCCGGCTCCGTTCCATCCGGCAACAGCAGGGGCTGTCTCTTCAGGGCGTCGAAGAAAAGTCCGCCGGCCGGTGGAAGGCCGTCGTCGTCGGTTCCTACGAGCGGGGAGACCGGGCCGTCACCGTGTCCCGGCTCGCGGAGCTGGCCGAGTTCTACCGGGTGCCGGTGGCGGAGCTGCTGCCCGAGGGCAGCGGGGTCCGTCACGAGGCCGCCGGCAAGATCGTGCTCGACCTCGAGAAGCTGTACGACGTCGCCGGCGAGGCCCTCGAGTACGTCGCCCGGTACGCCCGGGCCATCCAGCAGCAGCGCGGTGACTACAACGGTCGCGTGCTGTCGATCCGCGCCGACGACCTGCGGTCGCTGGCCATCGTGTACGACGAGTCGACCTCCAGCCTCGTGGAGCGGCTCAACGAGCACGGCGTGCTGGTGACCGACCCCCGGTCGCTGTTCGCCAACTGAAGAACTGAACACACGCAAAAAGAGGGCTGTCCCCGGCCGGGGGGTGGCCCTCTTTCGCGTCCCGGGTGGAACCGCGGATGGTCAGGCCGCGTACTCGGCTATGCGGCCCAGAACGCCGTTGAGGAAGCGCGGGGAGTCGTCCGTCGACAACGAGCGGGCGAGCTCCACCGCCTCGGTGATCGCGACGGGAGAATCGATGTCGTCGGCGTAGAGCAGCTCGAACACCGCGATCCGGGCCAGGTTGCGGTCGACGACCGGCATGCGGTCCAGCGTCCAGCCCTCCGCGTAGGAGGAGATCACCTCGTCGATGCGGTCGAGATGCGCCATCACGCCCTCGACCAGGCGCACCGTGTACGTCAGGTGCTCCGGACGGGGCTCCGGCATCCGCCCGATGTAGCTCTCCAGCGTGCCCCGGATCGACTCGTCGCGCAGGTCGGCCTGGTAGAGCACGTCGAGGGCGCGCTTACGCGACTTGCGCCGCGCCGACACGTTGCCGAGCGGCATGGTCGCGTCGGACGTGAACCAGGTGTCCTCGTCGTGGTCGTGCCCGTCAACCGCGGGTTCGGGCATTAAGAGCGCCCGAGGTAACGGCCGTCTCGCGTGTCGACCTTGATCTTCTCGCCGGTGGTGATGAACAGCGGCACGTTGACGGTGGCACCGGTCTCGACCGTGGCCGGCTTGGTGCCGCCGGTCGACCGGTCGCCCTGCAGGCCAGGCTCGGTGTAGGTGACCTCGAGCATGACGCTCGTGGCGAGCTCGACGTACAGCGGCACGCCCTCGTGCGTCGCGACGGTGGCCTCGGCCTCGGGCAGCAGGTACTTCGCCGCGTCACCCACCGTGGCGGCCGGCACCGGGATCTGGTCGTACGTGTCGAGGTCCATGAACACGAAGTCGTCGCCGTCGGCGTACAGGTACTGCATGGTGCGCTTGTCGACGGTGGCCGTCTCGACCTTGGTGCCGGCGTTGAAGGTCTTGTCAACGACCTTGCCGGAGAGCACGTTCTTCAGCGTGGTGCGGACGAACGCCCCGCCCTTGCCCGGCTTGACGTGCTGGAACTCCACGACGCTCCAGAGCCCACCGTCGAGGTTGAGCACGAGGCCGTTCTTCAGGTCATTGGTCGAGGCCATGAGTTAACGCAATCTCTTTCCGGCGGGGGTCGGGCGTGAATGGGGGCTCGATCGAGCCTGGGCAAGTGTACCGACGGATACGCCCTGACGCTCAGTCGGTCTGGTCCCGCTGGGTCGAAAGGTAACGAAGGGCCAGGTGGTAACCCTCGACACCCAGGCCGCAGATCACCCCGGTCGCCACCGCGGAGATCACCGAGTGGTGCCGGAACTCCTCGCGGGCGTGGATGTTCGAGATGTGCACCTCGATGAGCGGCCACCGCAGCAGCGCGCACGCGTCGCGCAGGGCGTAGGAGTAGTGCGACCATGCGCCCGGGTTCAGCACGACCGCGGCACCCGCGTCGGCGGCGTCGTGGATCCAGCCGATCATCTCGTGCTCGGCGTCGGTCTGGCGGGCCTCGACGTCGAGCCCCAGCGTCTTGCCGAACTCGATGCAGCCCTCGACGAGCGAGTCGTACGTGGTGACGCCGTACACGTCGACCTGCCGGCTGCCGAGGCGGCCGAGATTCGGGCCGTTGAGCAGGTACACCTTCATTCCGCGACACTCCCGTACACGGCCAGCAGCTCGTCGTCCGATGGCCCCTCCACCACCGACGGCCGGGCCAGGCCGTCGAGGACGACGAAGCGCAACCGCGCCCCGCGGGCCTTCTTGTCCACGCGCATCGCGTCGAGCAGCTCGGGCCACGCGTCGCGCCGGTAGCGCACCGGCAGGCCCAGCGATTCGAGCACCGTGCGGTGCCGGGCCGCCGTGTCGGCGTCCAATCGACCGGTTCGGCGGCCGAGTTCGGCCGCGAACACCAACCCGACCGACACCGCGTCGCCGTGCCGCCACCGGTAGCCCTCGAACCGCTCGATCGCGTGGCCGAGCGTGTGGCCGTAGTTGAGGAACTCGCGCACGCCGCTCTCGCGCAGGTCGGCGCCGACCACCTCGGCCTTGACCCGGACCGCGCGCTCGACCAGTTCGGCGATCGCCGTGTCGCGCTTGCCGGCCTCGATCAGGTCGAGGATCACCGGATCGGCGATGAAGCCGCACTTGACCACCTCGGCCATGCCTGCGGTGAGGTCGGCGCGCGGCAGCGTGTCGAGCATGGCCAGGTCGCAGAGGACGCCCGCGGGCGGATGGAACGCGCCCACCAGGTTCTTCCCCGCGGCGGTGTTGACGCCGGTCTTCCCGCCGACCGCCGCGTCGACCATGCCGAGCAGGCTCGTAGGCACCTGCACCACCGCCACGCCGCGCAGCCAGCACGCCGCGACGAAGCCGGCCAGGTCGGTGACCGCTCCCCCGCCGACGCCCACCACCGCGTCGGTGCGGGTGAACTTGGCCCTGCCGAGTGCTTCCCAGGCCTGCTCCGCCACCGTGATGGTCTTGCCGGCCTCGGCGTCGGGGACCTCGATCGGCAGGACCGTGCGGCCGCTGCCCTCGATGGTGCTGATCGCCTTTTCCGCGTGTGCCTTCAACGGCGACGCGAACAGCACGGCCACCTGGGAGGCCTTGCCGAGCAGCGGCGGGAGTTCGGGGAGCAGGTCGTGGCCGACGAGCACCGGGTACGGGCGGTCGCCGGCGACCTCGATCGTGGTCGTCACCCCGTCGCCTCTCTCGGCGACAAATCAGCAACAGCCTTCAGGATTTCGTCCGCGATGTCTTCGGGGGTGCGGCCGTCGGTCGCCACGGTGATCGTCGCGACCTCCGCGTAGAGGGGACGCCGCTGGTCGAGCAGGTGTCTGAGGGTCGCCCTCGGGTTGAACGCGAGCAGGGGACGCCCGGCGCCGAGCCCGACGCGGCTCACGGCGTCGGCGAGCCCGACCTCCAGGTAAACCACGCGGTGATCCTTGAGCAGGTCCCGCGTCTCGGGCGCGAGGATGGCGCCGCCGCCCAGCGCCAGGACGCCGTCGTGGGTCTCCAGCGCGGCTTTCACCGCGGCCCTTTCGAGCGCACGGAAATGGTCCTCGCCGTCGTCGACGAAGATGTCGGAGATCGGCTTCCCGGCCGTGGCGACGATGTCCTCGTCGGTGTCGCGCAGGGGCCTTTCCAGGCGCTGGGCGAGCACCTGCCCGACCGTGGACTTGCCGGCGCCCATCACACCGACGAGCACCACCGCGGGCTTCACCGGATGACCAGCGCGTCGAGGTACGCGGTGACGTTGCGGCGGATCTCGACAACCGAGTCGCCGCCGAACTTCTCCGTGGCGGCCTCGGCCAGCACCAGCGCCACCATCGCCTCGGCGACCACGGCCGCGGCGGGCACCGCGCACACGTCGGACCGCTGGTTGATCGCGGTGGCCGGTTCGCCGGTGGTGACGTCGACCGTCTGCAGCGCGCGGTTCAGCGACGAGATCGGCTTCATCGCGGCCTTCACCCGCAGCGGCTCGCCGGTGGTCATCCCGCCTTCGAGGCCGCCGGCCCGGTCGGTGACCCGCCGGACGCCGTCGGCGGTCGGAATGATCTCGTCGTGCGCGACCGACCCGCGCGAGCGGGCCTGCGTGAACGCGTCACCGATCTCGACGCCCTTGATCGCCTGGATCGACATCAACGCCGTGGCCAGCCGCGCGTCGAGCTTGCGGTCCCACTGGGTGTGGCTGCCCAGCCCCGGCGGGACCCCGTACGCGAGCACCTCGACGATGCCGCCGAGCGTGTCGGCGTCCTTCTTGGCCGCGTCGACCTCGGCGACCATGCGCGCGCTCGCCTCGGGGTCGAGGCAGCGCAGCGGGTCGGCGTCGATGCGGTCGAAGTCGTCGGGACGCGGCTGCAGCCCGGACTTGATCGCGACGCTGCCCAACTCGACCACGTGCGACACGATGTCGACGCCGAGGGCCTGCTTCAGCAGCGCCTTCGCGACCGCGCCGACGGCGACGCGCGCCGCGGTCTCGCGGGCGCTGGCCCGTTCGAGGATCGGCCGGGCGTCGACGTGGCCGTACTTCTGCATGCCGGCGAGGTCGGCGTGCCCGGGGCGGGGCCGGGTGAGCGGCGCGTTCCGCGCCTGCTTCGCCAGTTCCTCCGGATCGACCGGGTCGGCCGCCATCACGGTCTGCCACTTCGGCCACTCGCTGTTGCCGATCCGCACCGCGACCGGGCTACCCAGCGTCACCCCGTGCCGCAGGCCGCCGATGATCTCGATCTCGTCCTGCTCGAAGCTCATCCGCGCGCCGCGCCCGTACCCGAGCCGCCGCCGGGCGAGGTCGCGGCCGAGGTCGGCACTGGTGACATCGATGCCGGCCGGCACCCCGTCGAGGACAGCAACCAGCGCGGGGCCGTGCGACTCTCCCGCGGTCAACCAGCGCAGCACGGCGAACAGTCTGTCACACGCGGTTCTGCAGGGCCGCGCGCATCGCCTCGACCGGAGCGGGGACGCCGGTGAAGAGTTCGAACTGGCGCACCCCCTGCGCCAGCAACAGGTCGAGCCCGCTGACGATCGGGCACTCCGCCCGCCGCGCCGACTCGGCCAGCGGGGTGGGCCAGGGGTCGTAGACCACGTCGAAGACCACGGTGGGCGCGGCCCAGGCGGCGACCGCCAGCGCGTCGGCGCCACCCTTCGGGACGGTGGAGATGACGACGTCGTAGGTGGCGGCGTCGGCCGCGCGTCCCCAGGTCTCGACTGTCATCGGTACGCCCAGCGCGTGCGCGACCGGGCGCAGGTCCTCCCCCGCTTCGGGGCGCCGCACGTACAGGGTGACCCCGGCACCGAGGTCGACGGCGGCACCGAGCGCGGCCCGGGCGGTGCCGCCGCCACCGAGAATCGCCATCCGGGTGGAC
Source organism: Virgisporangium aurantiacum (assembly GCF_016863635.1). Taxonomy (GTDB): domain Bacteria; phylum Actinomycetota; class Actinomycetes; order Mycobacteriales; family Micromonosporaceae; genus Virgisporangium; species Virgisporangium aurantiacum. Next base: position 96,026 of record NZ_BOPG01000034.1, read on the forward strand.
CGCCCGGCGCCGGTGCCGGCTCCGGCGCCTGCTCCGGCCGTGCGGAGCGCGTCGGTGATTCCGGGCGCGTCGGTGTTGTACGCCGTCCAGCCGTCGGCGCCCCGGACCAGGGTGTTCGCCGCGCCGAGCGCCCGCGCGAGCGGGTCGACCCGGTCGGCGACGGTGAGCGCGACCTCCTTGAGCGGCATGGTGAGCGACAGCCCGTGCCACGTCTCATCGAGGCTTTCCACGAACGCGGCGAGTTCGCCCTCCGCGCAGTCGACGGCCGTGTACTGCCACGACGCGTCGAGACCCGCGGCGGCGTACCCGGCGGTGTGCATCGCCGGCGACAGCGAGTGGCTCACCGGCAACCCGAGCACGGCGGCCCGGTTCAGCACGTGAGGACGCCGTTCTGGCAGGCGATCTTCTTGTTGGCCTCGTGCTCGGCGTCGGTGGTCGCGAACGCCGAGTGGCCCGCCTTGTCGATCGCCACGAAGAAGATCCAGTCACCCGCCGGCGGGTCCATCGCGCCCTTCAACGCCGCCTCACCCGGGTTGTTGATCGGCCCGATCGGCAGCCCCTTCACACTCGTCGTGTTGTACGGGCTGCTCTTGTCGTCGAGCTCGGCCGCCGTCAAGGCCGACGACGGCTTCATCGGCTTGCCGTTGAGCTGCAGCCAGTAGTTCGCGGTGACGTCGTACTGCAGCGGGATCTTCGCCTTGTAGACCCGGTTGTACGTGACCCGGGCGATCTTGGCGAGGTCTTCCGCGACCCCCGCCTCGGCCTGGGAGAGCGACGCCGTAATCAGCGCCTCGTACGGGCTGATGCCGCGCTCGGCCTGCACCCGGTCGACGAACTTCAGGGTGGTCGCCACCTCGATGAAGTGGCCGACCATCTCGGTGAGCATCTGCTTCGCGTTGGTGCCGGGGTCGAACTCGTACGTCTGCGGGTACAGGAAGCCCTCGATCGACGGCTTCACCTGCTTGCCGTCGTTGCGCTTGAACCAGAAGTCGGGGACGCCCAGCGCCTTCGGATCCTTCGCCGCCTCCTGGAGATCGGCGAGCGGGATCTTCGTCTCCTTGGTGATGATGTTCAGCGTGTCGATGACCGTCTTGCCCTCGGGCACGGTGAACTTGAGGACCTGGCGGCTCTGGTCGCGGTCGAGCAGCAGGAGCAGCGCGTCGGCGGCGCGCATCTGCTTGCGCAGCTTGTAGACGCCGGGCTGGATCTCCTTGCTCCGCGGGTTGTCCTTGGCCGCCTCGACGAACGCCTTCTGGCTCTTGACCACGTCGAGCTTCTCGAGCTCGGCGCCGATCTGGGTGGCCGTCTGGTTCGCGAGGATCGAGACCTGGACCTCGCCGCTGCCGCCGGAGTTGTAGTCGGGCGCCGCCAGCAGATTCTGGATCTTGTCGAAGCCGTACCAGACCCCGCCGCCGATGCAACCGAGGATCGCCACCACGACGATCAGCGCGACCGCGGTCTTCCCGCCACCCGATCCGCCGGGGCGGCGACGGTGGCGGTGCCGGCCGCGTTCACCCTCACCGTCGTCGAAGGACAACCCGAGGTCGTCACTCACGTTCGCCTCCGCTGCGTATCAAGCCAGCTCTGCAGGATCTCCACCGCGGCTGCCTGATCCACCACCGCGCGTTGACGCCTTCCCCTGACGCCACGCTCACGCAGCCTACGCGTAGCGACCACTGTAGACATGCGCTCGTCGACGAAGCGGATGGGCACGGGTTCGAGGAGCGTCGCTAGACGGTCGGCATATTGCCTGGTCACGGCCGCGGCCTGCTGTTCGGATCCGGACAATGACACAGGAATGCCAACGATGACCTCGACTGCCTCCAGATCCTTAACGATGCCTGAAATCTCAGACATGTCACTGGGTATCTGGTCCGGCGGAGTGCTCTGAGCTCGGGCCACGGTAGCCACCGGGGTGGCCAGGATCCCGTCCGGATCCGATCTGGCCACCCCAATACGAACAGTGCCGACATCGATGCCGACGCGTACGCCGCGTACCCACTGAACACCCGTCACGATTCAGCCAATCGTCACGCGCCGGCGACCGCCTTCTCGACGGCGGCCAGGAGGTTCGTCGCCTCGGCCGCCGGAACGCCACCGCCCTGCGCGAGGTCGGGGCTGCCGCCACCGCGTCCGCTCAGCGCGCCCTTGACCAGGTCGGCCGCGGAGACGCCGCGGTCACGCGCCGCCTGGTTGACGGCCACCACGAGCGACGCCTTGCCGCCGGCGCGCGCGGCCACGGCCACCACCGCCGGGCGTCCCGTGATCTTGCCGCGGATCTCCTGGGCCAGCGTGCGGACGTCGTTGCCGCCGGCACCCTCCGGCGCCTCGACCCCGACGTAGGCCACGCCGTTGATGTCGCGCGCCTGCTCGGCCAGTCCGGCGGTGCCCGCCAGCACCAGCTGGGCCTTGAGCTTTTCGAGTTCCTTCTCGGCGTCACGCAGCTGGGTGATCGTGTTCTCGACCCGCTCGCCGACCTGGTCGAGCGGCACCCGGTACAGCTCGGCCAGCCGGCTGACGAGCAGGTGCTCCTTGGCCAGGAAGTCGAACGCGTCGATGCCCACCAGCGCCTCGACCCGGCGCACGCCGGCACCGATCGACGCCTCGTGCAGGACCTTCACCAGGCCCAGCTGGCCGGACCGGCCGGCGTGGGTGCCGCCGCACAGCTCGCGGGCGTACTCGCCGACCTCGACGACCCGCACCTCTTCGCCGTACTTCTCGCCGAACAGGGCCATCGCGCCGATCTTCCGCGCCTCGGCCTGGCTCGTGACGAACCAGCGGACCTCGAGGTCGTCCATCAGGACCTCGTTGACCTGCTGCTCCACGTCGCGCAGCACCGACGGCGACACCGCCTGCGGGGTGTTGAAGTCGAACCGCAGCCGGCCGGGCGCGTTCAGCGAACCGGCCTGCGTGGCCGACTCACCGAGGAAGTTGCGCATCGTCTGGTGCACGAGGTGGGTGGCCGTGTGCGAACGCGAGATCGCTTTGCGCCGCGTCACGTCGATCTCGGCCAGGGCCGGGAGGCCCGGCCGCACCTCGCCCCGCGTCACCACGCCCTTGTGGACGATCAGGCCGGGCAGCGGCTGCTGGACGTCCTTGACCTCCACCACCCCGCCGTCGACGGTGATCGTTCCGGTGTCGGGCTGCTGGCCACCGCCCTCGGCGTAGAACGGGGTGACGTCGAGGACGATCTCGACCCGCTCACCCTCGCCCGCGGCTTGGAGCGTGGCGCCGGTGGGTGCGAGCACCGCCCGCACCGTGGTCTCCCGCGACAGCTCCTGGTAGCCGGTGAACTGGATGGCGCCGCCGGTCTCCAGCGCGGTGCGGTACGCCGACACGTCGGCGTGGCCGGTCTTGCGCGCCTGCGCATCGGCCTTCGCCCGGGCCCGCTGCTCGGACATGAGCGAGCGGAAGCCCTCGGTGTCGACCGTGAGGCCGGCCTCCTGCGCGATCTCCAGGGTGAGGTCGATCGGGAAGCCGAACGTGTCGTGGAGCTGGAACGCCTTGTCGCCGCTCAGCGCGGGCTTTCCGGCCTTCCGGGTCTCCGCGATCGCGGTATCGAGGATCGTCGTGCCCTGCCGGAGGGTGGCGAGGAACGCCTCCTCCTCGGCGTAGGCGTACGACGCGATGCGGTCGTACTCCTCGGCGACCTCGGGGTACGACGGCGACATGCAGTCGCGGGCGACCGGCAGCAGCTCGGGCAGCGCCGGCTCCTGCCACCCGAGGAGGCGGATGGCGCGGATGGCCCGCCGCATGATGCGCCGCAGCACGTAGCCGCGGCCCTCGTTGGCCGGCGTCACGCCGTCCCCGATGATCATCAACGCGGTGCGCACGTGGTCGGCGATCACCCGTAGCCGGACGTCGTCGGGGTGGCTCTCGGTGGCCGCGTGCCCCGACCGCGCGCCGTACTTCCGGCCGGTCATCTCGGCGGCGCGCGCCAGCACCGGGCGGACCTCGTCGATCTCGTACATGTTGTCGACGCCCTGCAGCAGCGCCGCGACCCGCTCCAGGCCCATGCCGGTGTCGATGTTCTTCGCCGGCAGGTCACCCAGGATCGGGTAGTCCTCCTTGCCGGTGCCCGCGCCACGCTCGTTCTGCATGAACACGAGGTTCCAGAACTCCATGTAGCGGTCCTCGTCGACCTCCGGCCCGCCCTCGGGACCGTAGGCGGGGCCGCGGTCGAGGTACAACTCGGAGCACGGACCGCACGGGCCGGGGATGCCCATCGACCAGAAGTTGTCGGCCTTGCCGCGGCGCACGATGCGCTCCCTCGGCAGGCCGATCACCCGGTGCCAGATGTCGATGGCCTCGTCGTCGTCGAGGTAGACGGTGGCCCAGATGCGGTCGCCGTCGAGGCCGTAGCCGCCCTGCTCGACCGGCTTCGTGGAAAGATCCCAGGCGAGCTGGATCGCGCCTTCCTTGAAGTAGTCGCCGAACGAGAAGTTGCCGTTCATCTGGAAGAACGTGCCGTGGCGACTGGTCTTGCCGACCTCGTCGATGTCGGGCGTGCGCAGGCACTTCTGCACGCTCACCGCCCGCTTGAACGGCGGCGTGCGCTGGCCGAGGAAGTACGGGACGAACTGCACCATGCCGGCGTTGATGAACAGCAGGTTCGGATCGTCGATGGCGGGCAGCGGCGCGCTGGGTACGACCGTGTGGCCGTTCGCCTCGAAGTGTGCGAGGAAACGCCGCCGGATGTCCGCTGTCTTCATCGGTAGTCGGTGCCCTTCTCCGGATGCAGGTCCTCGTCCAGGAGCATGCTCTCGTCGAAAGCCGAGCGGATCTCTTCCTCGCGCTCGACCATCGCGTCCCGGACGTCATCCACAAAGGTACGGACCGACTCGAGCATGCCCACAGCGCCCTGCTGCACCGAGCCGGCGACCCCCTGCGGGGTGAAGGCCTGCGCCTTCTTCGCGACCGCGCGGAACACCAGCGCACCGACGGCGAGTCCGATCCCGAGCCAGAGGAGGCGACGCATTGTTTGCTCCTTTAGGAAGAACGGCGAACCTTGCGCTGGCGGCGGAGTTCGCTGCGGACGGCCTTGTCCTCGTCGGCCTGGCGGCGGTTCGCCGCGGCCTTGCGGACGCCGTACCCGAACGCGGCGACCTTCACCAGCGGGTTCGCCGCGGCCGCACTGACCACAGTGGACAGATTGGCGACGTTCGTGCTGATGTGCTGGACGTTGTTGGTGATCGCGTCGAGGCGGGCAAGCTGAAGGTTCACGCCGTCGAGGCTCGTGTGTACCTGCACCAGCGCCGTGTTGACGTTGCCGATCGTGCCATTCACCTGCGTGAGGAGCGGACCGGTCTGGTCGGCGACGTCGCTCATCGCGCGGGTGGCGGCGTCGACGGTGTGCCGGAGCTTCAGGATCGGCAGGGCGAGCGCCACCACGAGTACGGCGAACGCGATTGCGGCGACGAGCCCCGCGACCTCCAGAGGTGACACGGACCTCCCCTTTCCTCATGTTTCCCCGTGGTCAACGTGGAGACCCTACCGTCCGTAGTGGGCGTTCGCCTTCCGGGCCGGTCGTGTCGTTCGTGCTCAGACGTGCTCAGGCTTTCTCACGTTTCGAACGAGACCTTGTTGATGACCTTCAGGGTGACCACGGTCGGCGGGCACACGGCCTCCGCCAACGGTGTGGCCGGTTGGCTCGGGTCGGGCACCTTGAGCTGCACCTCGCACTCGGGCTGGTACACCCACAGGTCGAGCACGTACTCGTCCCGCTGCCAGCACGTCTCGAAACCGCCCTGATCGGTGGACGGGCAACCCTCGATCTTCCACTCCGCCCACCCGGCCTTGCGCAACGCCGTCACATAGACCGCGCTCGTCTCCTCCGGATTCCGTTCGGACCGCAGGATGCGCTGCCGCAGCTGGCACTCGCCGATGCACCACCGGCTGCCGGTCGTCTCGTCCTTCGCGTCGCGGGCCGCCCATCCCGGCACGGCGAGCCCGCTGAGGTGGCCGAACATCGGGTCGCTGCCCGCTTCGCGGGTCGCGTAGAAGGTGAGCGGCGCTCCGAGCACGACGAGCACCAGCACAATGATCATGGCGACGCGGGTGCGGCTCACCTCGTTGAACTCGCGCCGCAGAGACGCCCGTCGATTGGTGCGGATCGCCCGCGTCCCCCCGAACAGCGGATCGACGGTGATGTCACCGATCTCGCCGACCGGCTCCGCGTCCGGATCGCGGTCGAGGCCGTCCAGGCGGAAGCCGCTGACGTCCGGTCCCAGGCCCAGGCCTCCGCCGCCCGGGCCGCCCGGGTCCGCGGGTGCACGGACCTGAGTGGACGCCGCAGCCCGCGGCAGTTCCTCGTCGAGGCCCGGTTCCCTGCCCCGCACGGCCGATTCGGGCATGTCCGGCGCATCCGCCGGGTCCTCGACCACGTCCGGTCGGGGCGGCGCGGCGGGCCCCGCGATCGAACCCAGCGCCTCCGCCAACCCCGCCGACGGCGGCCCGGCGATCGAACCCAACGCCTCCGCGAGCCCGTCCTCCGGCGCGGCCGCCTCCGGGCCGACCTCGGTCTCGGCGCCCTGGTGCCGGGCCCGCTCCGCCCCGACCCCACCGTCACCCGCTGGCGACGGCCGAGGCGCCGGCGGACGTGCGGGTGCGGCGGGCATTCGCGCGACCCCGGGTTGGGTTCCACCCGGATGCGGTGCCGGGCCCGAGCCCGGATGCGGCGCCGGGCCCGGATGCGGCGCCGAGCCCGGATGCGGCGCCGAACCCCGTCCCGGACGCATCGGCGCCCCGGAGCGCGGAGCCTCACCAGGGCGCGAACCCGCCGGCGGCTCACCATGAACCGGCGGCGCCACCCGACCGGGATGCGGCGGTGCGACGGCGTGTGCCGCTTGGACCGGCGCACCGGGGTTCGGCCGGACCGGTCCGCTTCGCCCGGTCGGCATCCCGCCGGGGGCCGGTATGCCGGGGGCTGGTACGCCGGGCTGCATTCCACCGGGCGTTCCACCCGGCGGCCCACCGGGCATTCCACCCGGCCTTCCACCAGGCGTTCCACCGGGCGGCGCGGCGCCGGGAGGCATCGCGCCCGGCGGCACCGGACCCGTGGGCCTCACACCCGGGGGAACCGCACCTGGGGGCCTCACGCCCGGGGGAACCGCACCGGGAATGCGGCCGCTCGGCACCTGACCAGGCACGGGCTGCGCGGGCGCCCCACCGGACACCCGACCCGACGGCGGCTGTCCCGGCAGCGGCTGTCCCGGCAGCGGCTGTCCCAGCGGCGGCTGTCCCAGCGGCGGCTGTCCCGGCGGAACGGCACCGGGCACCCGGCCAACAGGAGCCTGCCCGGGCGGCACAGCACCCGGCACCCGACCAGCCGACGCCTGCCCGGGTGGGACAGCACCCGGCACCCGGCCAACGGGAGCCTGCCCGGGCGGCACAGCGCCGGGCACGCGGCCGGATGGGACCGGGCCGCCACCCATGGGGCCGGGCGAAACCGGGCCCGACGGGGCCGGGACTCGACCCGCTCGTCCCTGGGGATGCCCGGCCGGTCCCTGCCCATGTCCTGCCGGTGCCTGGGGATGACCGGCCGCTGCCTGGGGATGTCCCGCAGGTGCCTGGCCATGTCCCGTGGGTACCTGGCCATGTCCCGCGGGTGCCTGGGCGCGGCCCGCCTGTGCGGGGGGCGTGGCCCGGCCCGTCGAGGCCGGGGGTCGTAGGCCTCTGGTGCCGCTGCGCCGGCCGGCACGGGACTCGTCGTTGACCACCGGGATGTGTTCGGTGGCCTGGTCGTCGGGGACCCGGCGGTTCTCGCCCGTGTCGTTGGGGTGCTGCCGGGGAACGGGCCGGCCGTACGGCGGCTGCCCCGGCTCGGGACCGTGTCGCTCCGGGCCGGCGGGCGGACGAGCGGACGTGCGGTCGCCCGGGATCGGGTACCCGCCGGTCCGGTCGCGGGGGACGGCGCGGTATTCGCCGGTCCGGTCGCGCGGGGGTGCGGCGTACTCGCCGGTGCGGTCGCGCGGAGGACCGGCGAACTCGCCCGTCCGGTCGCGCGGAGGACCCGCGAACTCGCCGGTGCGGTCGCGCGGAGGAACCGGGAACTCGCCCGTCCGGTCGCGCGGAGGACCGGCGGGCCGTTCGCGGGGAGGGGGTGTGAACTCGCCGGTGCGGTCGCGGGGAGGGGTGGCGGGGCGCTCGCGGGGAGGGGGTGCGGCGGGTCGGTCGTGGGGGACGGCCGGGTATTCGCCGGACTGGTGACGGCCTGTGCGTTCGCGGGGGACGGCGGGGTACTCGCCGGATTGGTGGCGGCCAGGCTGGGCCTGGCTCGGCGGCACGGTGTTCGGCGGCGCTACGGCCCGCGGCGCGACGTTCGGTGGCGCTGCGGCCCGCGGCGCGACGTTCGGTGGCGCTGCGGCCCGCGGCACGGCGTTCGGTGGCACAGCGTTCGGCGGCGCCACGTTCGGCGGCACAGCGGTTGGTGGCACAACATTCGGCGGCACGGCGGTTGGTGGCACAGCCGGGTATTCGCCGGATTGGTGGCGGCCGCCCGGCCGGTCTGCGGGGACTGTCGGGTACTCGCCGGATCGGTGTCTCGGGACCGGGGGGACCTCGCCGGTGCGCTCTTCGGCGCGGCGTCGGCCGCCCGCCGGGCGCTCCGGCGGACCTCCGTGGCGGCCGCCCGGACCGCCGGGCCCAACCGGGGCACCGTGGGAAGCCGGGGCACCATGAGAAGCCGGGGCACCGGGGGAAGCCGGAGCGCCGGGGGGAGCCGGGGCGTCGTCGGGGCGGTCTTCGGCTCGGCGGCGGCCGCCTCGGGTCGGGGGTTCGTCGTCCCAGGCGACGTCCCGCGGGGTCACGCCGTCTCCTCTCGACCGTTGGGGGAGGCGGCCCGAACACCCGGACCACCACCGCCACGCACGATACGCCGCAACTTGGGCAGTCGGTCAGCCACCGAACGCTCGGCCCCGTGGTCGCTGGGCCGGTAGTACTCGGTGTCGGTCAGGCCGTCGGGAGCGTACTGCTGGGTGACAACACCGCGGGGGTCGTCGTGCGGGTAGCGGTAGCCGGCGCCGTGTCCCAGGCCTTTTGCCCCGTAATAGTGTGAGTCGCGAAGGTGGCTCGGGACCGAGCCTCCGCGCCCGGCCCGGACGTCGTCGAGGGCCTTGCCGATCGCGGCGGTCACGCGGTTGGACTTCGGCGCGGTGGCCAGGTGGACCACGGCGTGGGCCAGGTTCAGCTGGGCCTCGGGCAGCCCCACGTACTCCACGGCGTGCGCGGCGGCGTTCGCCACCAACAGTGCCATCGGGTCGGCCATCCCGACGTCCTCCGACGCGAAGATGATCATGCGGCGGGCGACGAACCGGGCGTCCTCCCCCGCGGCGAGCATCCGGGCCAGGTAGTGCAGGGCGGCGTCCGGGTCCGAGCCTCGCATGCTCTTGATGAACGCGCTGACCACGTCGTAGTGGGCGTCACCGTCGCGGTCGTAGCGCAGCGCGGCCACGTCGACGGCCTGCTCGGCCGTCGACAGGTCTATCTCCTGACGACCGGCCGCGATTGCCGACGCGGCGGCGGCCTCGAGCGCGGTGAGGGCCTTGCGCACGTCGCCGCCGGCGAGCCGGACCAGGTGATCTTCGGCCTCGGTGGCCAATGAAACAACACCCGCGAGGCCGCGCTCGTCGGCCAACGCGCGGCGCACCAGTCCGCGCACGGCGGCCTCGTCGAGGGGACGCAGGGTGAGCAGCACGCAGCGCGACAACAGCGGCGAGATGACCGAGAAGTACGGATTCTCCGTGGTGGCCGCCAGCAGCGTGATGGTCCGGTCCTCGACGGCCGCGAGCAGGGAGTCCTGCTGGGTCTTGCTGAACCGGTGCACCTCGTCGATGAACAGCACGGTCGGGTCGCCGCCGGAGCGGCGCCGGCGGCGCGCGGTGTCGATGACCGCCCGGACGTCCTTGACGCCCGCGTTCAGCGCCGACATCGCGACGAACGTGCGGCCGCCGGCCTGCGCCACCAGGTGCGCGATCGTGGTCTTGCCCGAGCCGGGCGGGCCCCACAGGATCACCGACATCGGGCTGGTGCCGGTGACCAGTTGACGCAGCGGGGCGCCCGGGGCGAGCAGATGACCCTGCCCGACGAGCTCGTCGATGGAGACGGGACGCATCCGCACCGCCAGCGGCGAGTCGTCAGCGGGTGCCGAAAAACCGTCAGCGGGGGCGGCGGCAGCACCGGGAAGGTCGAAAAGGCCGTCATCCACGTCGCCGACCCTAGCCGCTCCCCATCCGGAATCGCCGTTGTGGTGGACTCCTACGCCGTGGAATACAAGGTCATCGGCGGGCGGGACGCCCTACTGGCAGCGACCGGCGGCCACCCGTACGTGATGCTCACCACCACCGGCGACGTCACCGGCTACCGGGCCGACGGCCTGCTCGGCTGGATCGCGCGCGAACCGGACCGGACGCAGGTCTTCGCGCTGGGCGAGGCGGTCGCGGCGGTCGCGTTCGTGCGGCGGATGCGAGGGGACGCGCGCTGGGTGCACCTGCCGCACCTGACGAAGGCCCAGGTCGCCCCGTTCGACTCCGACGTGCACGACGACTGGGAGCACCTGATCACCCGCACTGCCCCGCCGCCCGACCCGGCCGGCGTCACGGTCGTGCCCCTGGACCCGGACGCCGATCCGGAGATCGACGCGCTGCTCGACGAGGCGTTCCCGGACAGCACCAGCCGGCCCGGCGACAGCCGGATCCGCCGCTGGTACGGCGTCCGCGACGGGACGGACCTGGTGGCGGTCGCCGCGGACCGGTCGCGCGGCGGGATCGGGTACATCGCCGGGGTGGCCGTGCGTCCGGACCACCGGCGGCGGTCGCTCGGCGCGGCGCTCACGACCACGCTCACCCGCCGGCTGTGCGCCGAGTTCGGCGGCTGCTCGCTGAGCGTCATGTCGGACGCGGACGGGCCGCGTCGCCTCTACGAACGGCTCGGCTACGGCGAACCCCTGGAGCGGACGAGCCTGCGGCTACGCGAACACCGGTAGCTCGACGCCCTCGCGGTGCTGCTGCGGGCTGACGCCCAACTCGCGCTTGAACGCCGCGCTCAGCGCGAACGCGGAACCGTAGCCGACCTTGCGGGCCACCGAGCCGAGCGTCGCCTCGGGCTCGCGGAGCAGGTCGGCCGCCATCGCGAGGCGCCAGCCGGTGAGGAACTTCATCGGCGGCTCGCCGACGAGGTCGGTGAAGCGCCGGGCGAGCGCCGCCCGCGAGACGCCGGACCCCGCGGCCAGCGAGGCGACGGTCCACGGGTGGGCCGGGTTGTTGTGGATCATGCGCAGCGCGGGACCAACGACCGGGTCGGTGTGCGCCCGGTACCAGCCGGGCGACCCGGCGTCGGGACGCGCCAGCCAGGCCCGGAGCACCGCGATGAGCAGCAGGTCGAGCAGCCGGTCGAGCACCGCCTCCTGGCCCGGCTCGTCCTTGACCAGTTCGGCGTTGAGCAGCGGAACCAGCGGGGTGTCGAGAGCGCCGGCCGGCATCGTGAGCCGCTTCGGGAGGACGTTGAGCAGGCGCCGGCTGACCTCGCCGTCCATCTGGTAGGTGCCGACCAGCATCAGCGTCGCGCCGTCCGGGTTGGTGCCCCAGCTGCGCACGCCGAGAGTCATCTCGTCGGTGAGGCTGCGGCCGTCGGGCGTGGTGCAGCGCTCGCCGGGGTGGATGACGACCTGCGGCCGGGTGTCCGGGGCGTCGGCCACCGTGTACGGGTCGCGGCCGCAGACGACCATGATCTCGCCGGGTCGCAGGTGCTCGGCCGGGGCGTCGTCGGGCCGCACCCAGGCGTCGCCGCGCACCATCGCGACCACGCAGAGCGGCGCCTCGTCCTGGATCCGCACCGACCACGGCGGGTCGAGCAGCGCCCGGATCAGGAACGCGTTGCGGGCGCGCGGCCCGTCGAGCAGTGAGGCGAGGGCGTCCATGGGTGTAGACGATCGCGCATGGGCGCGCGGTTCTCAACCATGTTCGGGGTGCCGCTTTCATACGACGCTCGATGCATGACCGAACTGACACTGGTTCTCGGCGGCACCGGCAAGACCGGACGCCGCGTCGCGCAGCACCTCGCCGACCGCGACCGGGCGGTCCGCATCGGGTCCCGGGCCGGCCGGCCCCCGTTCGACTGGGACGACCTGACCACGTGGGAGCCCGCCGTGCAGGGCGTCACCGCGATGTACGTCACCTACCAGCCCGACCTGGCGTTCCCCGGCGCCGCCGAGCAGATCGGCGCCTTCACCAAGCTCGCGGTGGCCGCCGGTACCCGGCGCATCGTGCTGCTCTCCGGCCGCGGCGAGGAGGAGTGCTGGCCGGCCGAGGACGCCGTGCGCGGCAGCGGCGTCGAGTGGACGATCCTGCGGGCCAGCTGGTTCGCGCAGAACTTCTCCGAGTCGTTCCTGCTGCCGTCGGTGCTGGCGGGCGTCGTGGCGCTCCCGAGCCCGGACGTGCCCGAGCCGTTCATCGACGTGGCCGACATCGCCGCGGTAGCGGCCGCCGCCCTGACCTCTGAAGATCATATTGGACGCGTGTACGAGCTGACCGGTCCCCGCCTGGTCACGTTCGCCGAGGCGACGGCCGAGATCGCCGCGGCGACCGGTCGCCCGGTCCGCTACCAGCCCGTGTCGGTCGACGAGTACGCCGGCGCGGCCGCCGAGTTCGTCGGCCCGGAGGCCGCTCCAGCGGTGGCGGCCCTGTTCGCCAAGGTCCTCGACGGCCGCAACGCCAGCGTCTCCCCCGAGGTCGAACGCATCCTCGCCCGCCCCGCGCGGGACTTCCGCGCCGTGGTCGCGGAGGCCGCAAAGTCCGGCGCGTGGCGGTAACGCCCCAAGATCGCGGTCGATCTTGCAGTTGTGGTGGTACCCAAAACGGGGCAAGCCAGGGCGAACCTGGCACCACAACTGCAAGATCAACGCGGGAGGGTGAGGTGCGGTTCCAGATCGGGGAAGTGGGACAGGAGGTAGCCGGAGTCGAGGTGGATTTTGGCGGGGCGGGTCAGCGCGCTGTCGGAGAGTTTTCCCGCGGGGACGCGGGACGGGTCCAGGCCGTTTCGGAGGGCGGTTCGGATGCCCAGTTCGTGGCGGCTCATGGGGGTCAGGCCGGCGACGTTGACGACGCCGGTCAGGTCGGACCCGGCGAGCGCCAGCAGGGCGGCCGCCAGGCCGCCGACGGGTACGGGGCAGCGGATCTCGTCGACGAACAGGGCGCCGGGAGCCTCCCCACGGGTCATGGCCAGGGCGGTCTGCTCGTGGCGGGACAGGGGCGCGACGCCGTCGGAGACGATCAGCGAGGTGCGGGCGAGCACGGCGTCCGGGCACACCGCCGACACGGCGGCCTCGGCCGCCGCCTTCGCGGCCCCGTACGGGAAGACCGGGGACGGGTCGTCGGCCTCGGTGTAGGGCTCGGGCCGTCCGGCGTGCACCGCGTCGGAGCTGACGTGGACCAGGCGGGCGCCCACGACCGCGGCGGCCGCGGCGACGTGGGCGGCGCCGCGGACGTTCACCGGCCAGCTGGCCTGGGCCGGTCCGCCGGCGTTGCCCAGCGCGGCGGCGACGTTGATCACGGCGGCGGGGCGTACCGAGGCGAACCGGGACACGACCGCGGCGCGGTCGGTGATGTCCAGGCCGGTCCGCCGCGACGCGCCCACCACGGCCCAGCGGCTGTAGACGGAGTTACGCCGGAGAGCGTCTCCCGCGTATCCCGAAAGCCCGACGACCAGCAGGACCTCGCGCGACAACAGCGACCACCGATTACGCCGGCGCGACCGGAGCCGCGACGCCCGCGGTGCCGGTGGCCGCGCCCGACGCGGAGCCCGACGCCGGGCCCGACGGCTTCGGTTTGGCGTCGACGCCGGCCTCCAGGCGCTGCTGCGCGGTGATCGGCGTGGGGGCGCCGGTGAGCGGGTCGAAGCCGCCGCGGGTCTTCGGGAACGCGATCACCTCGCGGATCGACTCGGCGCCCGCCAGCAGCATCGTGACGCGGTCCCAGCCGAACGCGATGCCGCCGTGCGGGGGCGGGCCGAACTTGAACGCCTCCAGCAGGAAGCCGAACTTCTCCTCGGCCTCGTCGGGGGTGATGCCGAGCAGGTCGAACACCCGCCGCTGCACGTCGCCGCGGTGGATACGGATCGAGCCGCCGCCGATCTCGTTGCCGTTGCAGACGATGTCGTAGGCGTAGGCGAGGGCGTCGCCGGGCTTCTGGTCGAACGTCGCCATCCACTCGTCGGTGGGCGAGGTGAAGGGGTGGTGGACGGCCGTCCAGCCGTCGTCGGTCGGCTCGAACATCGGCGCGTCGACGACCCAGCAGAACGCCCAGGCGTCCCGGTCGACCAGGTTGGCCCGGTTGGCGATCTCGACGCGGGCGGCACCGAGCAGTTCCTGCGCCTCGCGGCGGTTGGTCGACGCGGCGAAGAACACGGCGTCGCCGGGCTTGGCGCCGACGGCGTCGGCGAGGCCGCCGAGGTGGGCTTCGCTGAGGTTCTTGGCGACGGGGCCGCGGGGCTCGCCGGTCTCCGCGTCGAGCACGACGTACGCGAGGCCCCTGGCGCCGCGGGCCTTGGCCCAGTCCTGCCAGCCGTCGAGTTCGCGCCTCGTTTGCGAGGCGCCGCCCGGCATCACCACGGCGCCGACGTAGCCGCCGGCGTCGATCGCCGCCGCGAAGACGCGGAAGGCGGTGCTGCTGAGATATTCGGACAGATCGGTCAGCTCGACGCCGTAGCGCAGGTCGGGCTTGTCGGAGCCGTAGCGGGACATCGCGTCGTGCCAGGTCAGGCGCGGGATCGGGGTGGTGATCTCGTGGCCGGCGAGCTCCTTCCAGAGCGCCTGGACCAGCGTCTCGCCGAGCTCGATCACGTCGTCCTGGGTGACGAACGACATCTCGATGTCGAGCTGGGTGAACTCGGGCTGGCGGTCGGCGCGGAAGTCCTCGTCGCGGTAGCAGCGGGCGATCTGGTAGTACCGCTCCATCCCGGCGACCATCAGCAGCTGCTTGAACAGCTGCGGCGACTGCGGGAGCGCGTACCAGGTGCCCGGCTGCAGCCGCACCGGCACGAGGAAGTCGCGGGCGCCCTCGGGGGTGGAGCGGGTGAGCGTCGGGGTCTCGATCTCGAGGAAGTTGCGGGCGTGCAGCACCTCGCGGGCGATCTGGTTCGCTCGCGAGCGCAGGCGGATGGCGCCGGCCGGGCCGCCGCGGCGCAGGTCGAGGTAGCGGTAGCGCAGGCGGATGTCGTCGCCGGCGTCGACGTTGTCGTCGACGGGGATCGGGAGTGGGGCGGCCTCCGAGAGGACCGTGAGTTCTGCCGCGACGACCTCGATCTCGCCGGTGGGCAGTTCGGGGTTCTCGTTTCCGGCGGGGCGGGCCGTCACCTCGCCGACGACCTTGATGCAGAACTCGTTCCGCAGCGAGTGGGCGTCGTCTTCACGGAAGACCACCTGGACGATCCCGGACGCGTCGCGCAGATCCACGAAGATGACGCCGCCGTGGTCCCGGCGGCGGGCCACCCAGCCGGCGAGCGTGACGGTGGTGCCGGCGTGCGACGCGCGCAGCGTACCGGCGTCGTGGCTACGGATCACGGTGGAACTCCCTGTCGGCGTTGATCGGACCGTCGGTCATTCTCTCAGGCGCTTCGGGCGTGCCGCTCGCGGCACGCCTCACGACTCGTGTTCGTGCAGGCCCCCGGCCGCCACGTGGATGAACACCGCGCCCACCTCGTCGACGGTCTCGGGCGTCTCCACGTACCCGTCCACCGCTTTGACCACCGTCTCCAGCGCCGCCCGGTCCTTCTCCCGCCCGTACGAGACGATGCTGAGCTGCACCGGGCGCTTCGGGTCCCGCGCCGCCGCCAGCGCCGTCGCCAGCTGGGGTGCGTCGACGGGGGTCTCGTCCCGCCCGTCGGTGAACACGAAGACCTGGTTCGGCATGCCGTCGACGTAGGAGTCCCGCGCGGTCGTGTACGCGGCCAGGATCGTGTCGTACAGGCCGGTGCCGGTGTCGCGGGCGGCGAGGCCGTCGACCGCCGCCGTCCACGCGGCCCGGTGGTCCGGGGTCAGCGGGGCCGGTTGCAGCACCACCCGGTGTGCGGCGCCGAACTCCCACAGGCCCACCCGGGCGTCGTCGGGCAGCAGCGTGCCCAGCGACCGGCCGCCCTGCCGGACCAGGTCGATCACCGGTGTGTTGGTGCCCGGGGCCGGTGACGCCATCGAGCCGGAGGTGTCGACGACCATGAGCAGGCTGGTGCGCCGGTCGGCCGGGTACCAGGTGGCGAACACGTGGTCGACGTG
Source organism: Virgisporangium aurantiacum (assembly GCF_016863635.1). Taxonomy (GTDB): domain Bacteria; phylum Actinomycetota; class Actinomycetes; order Mycobacteriales; family Micromonosporaceae; genus Virgisporangium; species Virgisporangium aurantiacum. The sequence goes on from NZ_BOPG01000034.1 coordinate 112,287, forward strand.
GTGCGCGCCGAGCACGTCGAACGGCTTGGCGGCGAGGCCGGGCAGCGGGCTCACCGGCGCGCCGGCCACCGGCAGCGTGTCGGCCCGGCGCAGCTTCGCCGCCGCCAGCGCCTCGTCGGCGCGGGTGCCGCGGAGCGCGTCGAGCAGGCGGGTGACCGCCGCCTGGTTGTCCATGGCCGCATTCGTCGGCAGGAACGCGTACCGCAGCACCGCGCTGCGGTCGGCGCCGGTCAGGTACGTCATGCCGGCCGGCAGGCCCGCCTCGCCGAGGAGCGCGTACTCGGCCACCAGGCCGACCTCGCCGGATTGGGTGGGCAGCGCCGGCTTGTCCCCGGCGACCGTCCGGGTGTGCGGCAGCGCGCGGCTGAGCGCGAGCGACGACGCGTCCATCCCCTGCGCCACCCAGACGCCCTCGCCGATCGCACCGGCGGCGACCAGGCCCTCGCCGGACCCGGCCGGGTCGCGGACCGCGAGCTTCACCCCGGCCGGGTCGCCGACGAGCCCGGCGAGCCCCAGCCAGGAGCCGCCGGCCGTGCGCACGCGGCCGGCGGTGTCGGCGTCGGTGACCATGAAGATCGGGCTGGTGGCGATCACCGTGCCCGATCCGAGGGTGCCCTTCGGCGCCAGTTGGAGGCGTCCGGCGGCGGCGGTCCAGGAGGCGTCGTCGGGGATCCAGACGTCCGCCCCCAGCTGGGCGGCGCGGCTGGGCGCGGCCCGGCCGTCGACCACGTCGAGGGTGACGTCGAGGCAGTCGTCGCCGGCTTGCAGCGCGGGCTTCAGGTACTCGATCACGGGAGCGAACGACGCCGCGGCGACCACGCGCACGTCCGTCGCGCACCCGCCGTCGGCGGTTCCGGTCGGCGTGCCGCGCCGGGCGTAGACGGTGGCGGCGACCGCCAGCGCGGTGATCAGGACGATCGCGCCGAGGGTGCCGAGGACCGACGCGCTCATGAGGCGCTTCGGCCGGTGCCTCCCCATCGTTGGTCCCATCGATACGCGGCGGCTGTTGAAGAGGCCACCCTAACGAGTGCCCCGAGGGCAATCGATCGGTCGAATACCCGCCCGGAATGGGCCGTCCGGCCACACCTCCGTGCCCGCGACTCTGCCGGCCGTTCTCGCCGATTCGGCCACGGCCGGACGTAACGCGTCGGAAACTTCATCCTGCGACGATCCAAGCCCCGCGAGGAGGTGCCCGGATGTTCCTCACCCGCCACGAGCAGGAGCGGTTGATGATCCACGTCGCCGCGGAGCTCGCCTGGAAACGGCGCGGTCGGGGCCTGCGGCTGAACTATCCCGAGGCGGTCGCGGTGATCACCGCGTTCCTGCTCGAAGGCGCCCGCGACGGCCGCACCGTCGCCGACCTGATGTCCGCCGGTCGCACCGTCCTCACCCGTGACGACGTGCAGGACGGCATTCCCGAGATGCTCGCGGAGGTGCAGGTGGAGGCCACGTTCCCGGACGGCACCAAGCTCGTCACTGTGCACGGGCCGATCCCGTGACCGAGCACTTGTGCGAGGTCACCATCCGGCTCAGCGGAGTCGATCCGCTCGCGGATCGGCTCCGAGGCTTCACGTCGCGGAGCGAGGTGAAGCCGTGATCCCGGGTGAGGTTCTGTTCGGCTCCGGCGATGTGGAGATCAACGCCGGCCGGGCCGTCGTGGAACTGCGGGTGGTCAACACCGGCGACCGGCCGGTCCAGGTCGGGTCGCACTTCCACTTCGCCGAGGCCAACGCGGCGCTCGAGTTCGACCGCGCCGCTGCCGCCGGGCACCGCCTGGCGGTGCCGGCGGGCACGTCGGTCCGCTTCGAACCGGGGATTCCGCGGGTGGTCACCCTCGTCGCGCTGGGCGGCCGGCGCGTCGTCCCGGGACTTTCTTTGAAGGTGACGGCGTGAGCAGTCTTTCCCGTGCCCGGTATGCCTCTTTGTACGGACCCACGGCGGGTGACCGGATCCGGCTGGCCGACACGAACCTGCTCATCGAGGTCGAGCGCGACCACTGCGCCGGCGGCGACGAGGCGGTGTTCGGCGGCGGCAAGGTGATCCGCGAGTCGATGGGCCAGTCCACCGCCAGCCGTGCGGACGGCGCGCCCGACACCGTGATCACCGGCGCCGTCGTGCTCGATCACTGGGGCGTCGTCAAGGCCGACGTCGGCATCCGGGACGGGCGCATCGTGGCCCTCGGCAAGGCCGGCAACCCCGACACGATGGACGGCGTCGACCCTTCACTCGTGATCGGGCCGGGCACCGAGATCATCGCCGGCAACGGGCGCATTCTGACGGCCGGCGCGATCGACTCGCACGTCCACCTGATCTGCCCCTCCATCTTGGAGGAGGCGCTGGCGGCCGGCATCACGACGGTGATCGGTGGCGGCACCGGACCGGCCGAGGGCACCAAGGCGACCACGGTCACGCCGGGAGCCTGGCACCTGGCCCGGATGTTCGAGGCGCTCGACCCGTGGCCGGTCAACGTGCTGCTGCTCGGCAAGGGCAACACGGTCTCCGAAGAGTCGATGTGGGAGCAGCTGCGGGCCGGCGCCGGCGGCTTCAAGCTGCACGAGGACTGGGGCACCACGCCCGCGGCGATCGACGCGTGCCTGCGGGTGTGTGACGCGTCGGGCGTGCAGGCGGCGATCCACACCGACACGCTGAACGAGGCCGGCTTCGTCGAGGAGACGCTGCGCGCGATCGGCGGCCGGGGCATCCACGCGTACCACACCGAGGGTGCCGGCGGCGGTCACGCGCCCGACATCATCACGGTGGCGTCGTTACCCAACGTGCTGCCGTCGTCGACGAACCCGACCCGCCCGTACACCCGCAACACGCTCGACGAGCACCTCGACATGCTCATGGTCTGCCACCACCTGAACCCCACGGTGCCGGAGGACCTGGCGTTCGCGGAGAGCCGCATCCGCCCGTCGACCATGGCGGCCGAGGACCTGCTGCACGACCTCGGCGCGATCTCGATGATCGGCTCCGACTCGCAGGCGATGGGCCGGGTCGGCGAGGTGGTCATGCGCACGTGGCAGACCGCGCACGTGATGAAGGCCCGCCGTGGCCCGCTGGCCGGTGACGGCGCCGCCGACAACCTGCGCGCCCGCCGGTACGTGGCGAAGTACACGATCTGCCCGGCGATCACCCACGGGCTGGAGGCCGAGGTGGGCTCGGTCGAGCCGGGCAAGCTCGCCGACCTGGTGCTCTGGGACCCGGCGTTCTTCGGGGTCCGCCCGCACGCCGTGATCAAGGGCGGCATGATCGCCTGGGCCCAGATGGGCGACGCCAACGCGTCGATCCCCACTCCCCAGCCGATCCTCCCCCGTCCCATGTTCGGCGCGTACGGTCGGGCCGCCCCCGCGACCTCGCTGCTGTTCGTGTCCCCCACCGCCCTGGACGACGGCCTCGCCGACCGGCTGGACCTGCAACGCCGACTGGTCCCGCTGGCCGACGTGCGCCGCCGGGGCAAGACCGATCTCCCGCTGAACGACGCGCTGCCGAGAATCGAGGTGGCCCCCGACACCTTCACCGTCACGGTCGACGGCGAGGTGGTGGAGCCCGAACCGGTCGAGGAACTCCCGATGGCCCAGCGCTACTTCCTGTTCTGATGACCCCTGCGACCCTCCTCCTGCTCGCCGACTCGCGCCTGCCGGCCGGTGGCCACGCCCACTCCGGCGGCCTGGAGGAGGCCGTCGCCGCGGGCCGGGTCACCTCGGTCGCCGACCTCGCGCTGTTCCTCCGCGGCCGCCTCGCCACGACGGGCCTGGTCACGGCCGCCTTCGCCGCGGCCGCCTGCCACGCCGCAGCCGCCTGCCACGCCGCAGCCGCCTGCCACGCCGCGGGCGACCCGCCACGACTCGCCGATCTCGACGCGGAACTCAACGCGCGGACGCCGTCGCCCGCGCTCCGGAAGGCGTCCCGCGCCCAGGGCCGCGCGTTGCTCCGGGCCGGCCGGGCAATGTGGCCCCTCCCGGCTACCACGCCACCGGGCGGGGTGTGGCCCGGGCCGGAGGGTGCGCACCACGCGGTGGCACTGGGCGTCGTGGCGTGCGGCGCGGGGCTGGCGCCGGCCGATGCCGCGATCGTCGCGGCGTACGGTGCGGTCACCGGGCCGGCCAGTGCCGCCGTGCGGCTGCTCGGCCTGGACCCGTACGCGGTGCAGGCCGTCCTCGCCGGACTCGCCGCCGACTGCGACGCCACCGCCGCCAGCGCCGCGGCACTGGCCGCCGAGGGTCACCTGCCCGCGGCGACCGCGCCGCTGCTCGACATCGGGGCCGAGCGTCACGCCCGGTGGGAGGTGCGCCTCTTTGCCTCCTGACCCGCCATCGACCGCCCAAGATCGCCGTTTCAGGAAAGAACCTGGAGTCTCGCTGCAGGTTTCTTCCTCAAAACCCGATCTTGAGGCCGCTCCACCCCGGAACCACCGGAAGGGAATCGGATATGTCGCCACATAACGACCACGTCGGTGGTGATCCGCACGAGCCGATCGACCACACCCACCCGCGGGCGGTGCGGATCGGGATCGGCGGGCCGGTCGGGTCCGGGAAGACGGCGTTGGTGGCGGCGTTGTGCCGCACCCTGCACGCCGACGTCAACCTCGCCGTGGTCACCAACGACATCTACACGACCGAGGACGCCGACTTCCTGCTCCGGAACGGGGTGCTGCCCGCCGAGCGGGTCCGCGCGGTCGAGACCGGGTGCTGCCCGCACACGGCGATCCGCGACGACATCGCGGCCAACCTCGACGCGGTGGAGGACCTGGAGCACAGCCTCGGCGGCCTGGACCTGGTGCTGGTGGAGAGCGGCGGCGACAACCTCACCGCCACGTTCAGCCGGGGGCTGGTCGACCGGCAGATCTTCGTCATCGACGTCGCGGGGGGCGACAAGGTGCCGCGCAAGGGCGGGCCGGGCGTCACCTCGGCCGACCTGCTCGTGATCAACAAGACCGACCTCGCCCCGCTGGTGGGCGCCGACCTGGGCGTGATGGACCGGGACGCGCGGGCCCGCCGCGGCGACGCGCCGACCGTGTTCCTGTCGCTGGTCGACGATCCGGCCGCCGGCCCGGTCGCCGACTGGGTGCGCGCGTGCGTCGCCACCCGGGTCTGACTGCGAACGCCGTCCTCCGGGCCGACGGCACGCGGCTGACCACCCTGCACGGCGAGCCGCCCCTGCTGCTCCGGCGGACGGGCACCGCCGCCGACGGCGCCACGATCGTGCACCTGGTCGGCGGCGCCGCGGGTCCGCTGGCCGGCGACCGGCTGAGCCTCACGGTCGACCTCGACGCGGGCGCCGCCGTGGAGATCCGCTCGGTGGCCGCCACGGTCGCCCTCCCCGGGCGCACCGCCGACTGGTCGACGCTCACCGTCACGGTCCGGCTCGGGCCGGGGACCATGCTCCGCTGGCTGCCGGAGCCCCTGATCGCCGCGGCCGGCTGCCGGCACGTCGGCCGCGCCGAGATCGACCTCGCGCCCGACGCCCGCCTACTGTGGCGCGACGAGTTGATCTGCGGGCGCCACGGCGAGCCGCCCGGCGACCTGCGGTCGGAACTGCGGGTGCGGCACGCCGGCCGGCCGCTGCTCGCCCACGACCTGGCCGTGGGCCCGGCGGCCGAGGGCTGGGCCGGGCCGGCGGTGCTCGGCGGCGCGCGGGCGGCCGGGTCCCTGCTCACGGTGAACCTGCCGCACCCGGAGAACGCGATGCCGCTGGCCGGCCCGGGCGCGCTGCTCGTGACGCTGACCGACGACAGGCCCTTCGCTACGGCGTGAGGATGTCCGGCACCCGGTCGGTGGCCGGGGGCTCCCAGGTCTGCGGGTCGGCAACGGCCTGGTCGCCCGAGCGGATGTCCTTCACCTCGTGCTGATCCGCCGGGGACGACGGCGGGAACCACACGAACGGGATGCCGCGCCGGTCGGCGTGCCGGATCTGCTTGCCGAACTTCGCCGCGGCCGGCGCCACCTCGGTGGCGATGCCGCGGCGGCGCAGGGCGGCGGCCACCGCGTCGCTCGCTCCGCGCGTCTCCTCGGCGGTGACCGCGACCAGCACGCACGCCGGCACCTGGCGGGACGCCGACAGCGCGCCCGCACCGAACAGCAGCCCGAGGATCCGGGTGATGCCCAGGGACACCCCGACGCCGGGGAACCGGTCGGACCCGCTCTCGGCGAGGTTGTCGTACCGGCCGCCGGCGCCGACCGCGCCGGACTGCTCGTAGCCGCGCATCTTGGCCTCGTAGACGGTGCCGGTGTAGTAGTCGAGGCCGCGGGCGATGCTCAGGTCGGCCAGCAGCAGGCCCGGCACCAGGCCGTTGGCGGCCTCCATCACCAGCGTCAGCTCGTCGAGACCCTCGTCGAGCAGCGGATCGGTCACCCCGAGGCGACGCACGGCGTCGGCGAACGCGGCGTCGGGCGTGGCGATCTCCGCGAGCGACAGGCACGCCTTGGCCTGCGCGTCGCTGAGGCCGAGGCCGACCAGCTCCTCCGCCACGCGCGACGCGCCGATCTTGTCGAGCTTGTCGACGACGCGCAGCACCGCCGGCGGGTCGGCGATCTCCAGCCCCCGGTAGAAGCCCTGCGCGAGCTTGCGGTTGCTGGTGTGGATCACCACCTGCGGGATCGGCAGGGCGGCCAGCGCCTCGGCCGCGACCACGGGCAGCTCGTAGTCGTAGTGCAGGGCGAGCGTGTCGCGGTCGACGATGTCGATGTCGGCCTGGCGGAACTCGCGGTAGCGGCCCTCCTGCGGCCGCTCGCCGCGCCACACCTTCTGGATCTGGTAGCGCCGGAACGGGAACTGCAGGCGGCCGGCGTTCTCCAGCACGTACCGGGCGAACGGCACGGTGAGGTCGAAGTGCAGGCCCAGCCGCTCGGCTTCGGCGGCGGCCTCCTCCGAAGCCTGGAGCCGGCGCAGCGTGTAGACCTCCTTGGAGGTCTCGCCCTTGCGGAGCAGCTGGTCGAGCGGCTCGACGGCGCGGGTCTCCACCGGCGCGAACCCGTGCAGCTCGAACACCCGCCGCACCCGCTCGACGAACGTGTTCTCGATGAACTGCTCACCGGGGAGCCACTCGGGGAAGCCGGACAGCGGCGTGACGCGAGCCATGATCTACCACCCTCTCCGCGGTGCCGCGCCGGAAACCTGACGCAGGAACGGGTTCGTCGCCCGCTCCTGTCCGATCGTGGTCTGCGGGCCGTGGCCGGGCAGCACCAGCGTCTCGTCGGGCAGCGGCAGGATGCGGTCGCGCAGGCTGGCCATCATCTGGTCGGAGTCACCACCGGGCAGGTCGGTACGGCCGATCGAGCCGGCGAACAGCACGTCGCCGCTCAGGCAGATCGGGGGGACGTCGGCCTCGCCGGGCAGCCGGAAGAGGACCGAGCCCCGGGTGTGCCCGGGGGCGTGGTCGACGGTCACGGAGAGGCCGGCGAGGTCGAGGGCGAGGCCGTCGGAAAGCGGACGGACGTCGGACGGCTCGACCCACTCGAACCGGCCGCCGAACAGCTGGGTGAGGTCGGCGGAGAGCCCCTTGGCCGGGTCGACGAGCATCTCGTCGTCGCCGGGGTGCAGGTAGGCCGGGATGTCGCGTTTCGAACAGACGGGCGTCACCGAGAACGTGTGGTCGAGGTGCCCGTGGGTCAGCAGGACGGCGACCGGGTTGACCTTGTGCTCGGCGAGCACCTCGTCGAGCCGCTTGGTGACCCCGATGCCCGGGTCGACCACCACGCAGTCCTCGCCCGGCGCGGGGGCGACCACGAAGCAGTTCGTGCCGAAGGCATCGGCCGGGAAACCGGCGATGAACACGCAGCCACACCTTTCCGAAGGGCTTAACGAGGTCTCGTTAGGCACATCTGTAGCCAGACCGAGACAGGTCGCCCACACGACTCCAGGGTTCGGACCGTACACTCGCTCCGGCGTGTCGCGCGGGAACGCGCGACGCCGGGGAGTAGACACCGCCATCCTACGGAGGACCCGAATCGTGGCCCGCACCAGAGACCGCCAACGGGCACTCGCCCGCGCGAAGCTGGACCGCCAGATCGCTCGTCGCGCGGCGGCGGCGCGAAAGAAGCGGCAGATCCAGGCGGGTACCGCGGTCGGGTTGGCGGTGGTGCTGATCGCCGTGGGGGCGCTCTGGTTCTCGGGCTTCTTCGATGGCGAGAAGGACAAGAACCCGCCGCAGGGCAGCGGCACGTGCGCCTGGAACAGCACCGAGGGCGGCGAGAACGTCAAGGACGTCGGCCGGCCACCGACCGGCGACATCCAGACCTCCGGCGTGGAGACGATGACGATCACCACCAACCAGGGTGTGATCAAGGCGATCATCGACACCGCCAAGGTCCCCTGCGCGGCGGCGAGCTTCTCGTTCCTGTCCAGCAAGGGATACTTCGACAACACGAAGTGCCACCGGCTCACCACCAGCGGCGGCTACGTGCTGCAGTGCGGTGACCCGTCCGGGACGGGCAGCGGCGGGCCGGGCTACCGCTACGCCGACGAGAACCTGCCGGCGCCGCTGCCGAGTGCGAGCGCCGATCCGTCGGCATCGCCGTCCGCCTCCGCGTCGGCCGCCGCCGGGCAGGCCCTGTACACGCGGGGCATGATCGCGATGGCGAACTCCGGCGACGACACCAACGGCAGCCAGTTCTTCATCGTCTACAAGGACTCGCCGGTGTTCCAGGCGAAGTACACGATCCTCGGCACGGTCACCGAAGGGCTCGAGGTCGTCGACAAGATCGCCGAGAGCGGGGTCGCCGAGGGCGGCACCAGTCCGACCGACGGCAAGCCGAAGGTCGACGTCACCATCCAGTCGTTGATCATGAGCAGCAACGACGCACCCGCGGAGACGCCGAGCAGTCAGCCCGCGTCGGTCAGCCCGTCGGCGACGACCTCAGCGTCCACGCAGTAGGGGCCCGTGCCGGCGGCCGGCCGGCGGGTCGCTAGTGTCCATCCACCAGAAGGAATGTGCAGGGGGAACCGACCGTGACGTCGAACCGGGACCGGGACCGGCGGCAAGCCGCGCGGGCGCGGCTGGAACGCGAGATGGCGCTGCGCGCCGACGCTGCGCACAAGCGCCGCCGTACCCAGACCTTCATCGCCGGCGGCGCGGCCGCGGTCGTGCTGGTCGGCGCGATCGTGTGGATCGCCATCGCGGTCGGCGGTGACGACGACGGCAACGACCCCACGGTCGCCCCCAACGCGAGCGGCTCGGTCTCGGCCAGCCCCACGAGCTGCGACTACAAGCCGCTGGTCGACCCGAGCTCGTCGGCCTCGCAGGAGCCGCTGCCGGCGACCGTCAAGGAGGTCGGCAAGCCCGAGGCGAACGTGCCGCGCTCCGGCAAGCAGGTCATGACCATGGTGACCAACCTGGGCGAGATCCAGGTCGAGATGGACCTGTCCAAGACGCCGTGCACCGCCGGCAGCTTCGCGTACCTGGCGATGAAGAAGTTCTTCGACAACACGAAGTGCCACCGCCTGGTCGCCGACATCGGCGCGCTGCAGTGCGGCGACCCCGGCGGCGACGGCACGGGCGGGCCCACCTACCGCTTCGGCGACGAGAACCTGCCGACGAACCGGCGGCCGGCCTACCCCGAGGGTGTCGTCGCGATGGCGAACGCCGGGCCCGACACCAACGGCAGCCAGTTCTTCTTCGTGTTCAAGGACAGCCCGCTGCAGGCGCAGTACTCGTTGTTCGGCAAGATCACCAAGGGCCTGGACATCATCAAGAAGGTCGCCGAGGGCGGCGACGACGGCGCCTACGCCCAGCAGGCCGGCGGCGGCCACCCCAAGACCGAGATCAAGTTCCAGTCGGTGACGGTCAGCGCGGTCTCCGCGTAAAGAGCCGCTCGGAAAGCGCGCCCCCCGCGGGGGGCGCGCTTTTCAGTTCCCCGAGGTGACGCGGTACGCGTCGTAGACGCCGTCGACGCGGCGCACGGTGCCCAGCAGGTGCTTCAGGTGCTGCGGGTCGGCCATCTCGAAGCTGAACCGGCTCACCGCCACCCGGTCGCGGGTGGTGCTCACCGTCGCCGACAGGATGTTGACCTTCTCCTCCGACAGCACCTTGGTGATGTCGGCGAGCAGCCGGTTGCGGTCGAGCGCCTCGACCTGGATCGACACCAGGAACGTCGACGCCGAGGTCGGCTTCCACGACACCTCGAGCATCCGCTCGGGCTGCGCCTTCAGGTCGCCTGCGTTGGCGCACGTGTCGCGGTGCACGCTGACCCCGCCGGACCGGGTGATGAACCCGAAGATGTCGTCGTTGGGCACCGGCGTGCAGCAGCGGGCCAGCTTGATGTAGATGTCGGAGTCGCCCTGCACCACCACGCCCGGGTCGGACGCCGAACTGCGCACCCGGGGTTGGCGGGTCGGGATCGCCGTCTCGGCGACGTCCTCCACCACTCCCTCGTCGCCGCCGTACCCGGCGACCAGCCGCTGCACCACCGACTGCGCCGACACCTGGCCCTCGCCGATGGCCGCGTACAGCGCGGCCACGTCGGCGAGGTGCAGGTCGCGCGCGATGGCGTTCAGGGCATCGGACGTGAGCAGGCGCTGCATCGGCAGCCCCTGCTTGCGCATGGCCTTGAGCAGCGAGTCCTTGCCCAGCTCGATGGCCTCTTCGCGGCGCTCCTTGTTGAAGTGCTGCCGGATCTTGGTGCGCGCCCGCGGGCTCTTGACGAACCCGAGCCAGTCCTGCGTCGGCCCCGATGTGTCGGACTTCGACGTGAAGATCTCGATGACGTCGCCGTTGGACAGCGACGACTCCAACGGCACCAGCTTGCCGTTGACCTTCGCGCCGATGCACTTGTGCCCGACCTCGGTATGCACCGCGTACGCGAAGTCGACCGGCGTCGACCCCGACGGCAACGCGATCACGTCACCCTTCGGCGTGAAGACGTACACCTCCTGGCTCGACAGGTCGAACCGCAACGCATCGAGGAACTCCGACGGATCGGCCGCCTCCCGCTGCCAGTCGAGCAACTGCCGCAGCCACGTCATCTCGTCGATGTGCGCCGGCGGACCCGCGATCGTGGCGTTCTTCGTCTCCTTGTACCGCCAGTGCGCCGCGATGCCGTACTCCGCCGTGCGGTGCATCGCGTACGACCGGATCTGCATCTCCACCGGCTTGCCGGTCGGGCCGATCACGGTGGTGTGCAGCGACTGGTACATGTTGAACTTCGGCATCGCGATGTAGTCCTTGAACCGGCCCGGAACGGGCTGCCAGTTCGCGTGGATCACACCGAGTGCCGCGTAGCAGTCGCGCACGCTGTCGACCAGAATGCGCACGCCCACCAGGTCGTAGATGTCGGCGAACTCCCGGCCGCGCACGATCATCTTCTGGTAGACGGAGTACAGGTGCTTCGGCCGCCCGCTCACCTCGGCCTTGATCTTCGCCGTGCGCAGGTCGTTGCCGACCTTCTGCGTCACCTGGCGCAGCAGCGCCTCCCGCTGCGGCGCATGCTCGTTGATCAGGCGGTGGATCTCCTCGTACCGCTTCGGGAACAGCGTCCCGAACGAGAGGTCCTCCAGCTCCCACTTGATCGTGTTCATGCCCAGCCGGTGCGCCAGCGGGGCCAGGATCTCCAGCGTCTCCTTGGCCTTCTGCTCCTGCTTCTCGCGCGGCAGGAACGTCAGCGTGCGCATGTTGTGCAGCCGGTCGGCCAGCTTGATCACCAGAACGCGCGGATCCTTGGCCATCGCGACGACCATCTTGCGGATCGTCTCGGCCTTCGCCGCGTCGCCGAGCTTGACCTTGTCGAGCTTGGTGACGCCGTCGACCAGCAGCGCGACCTCGCCGCCGAACTCGGTCCGCATCGACTCCAGCGGGTACCCGCAGTCTTCGACCGTGTCGTGCAGCAGGGCGGCGGCCAGCGTCGTGGAGTCCATGCCGAGGTTCGCCAGGATCGTGGCGACGGCCAGCGGGTGCGTGATGTACGGGTCACCGGAGCGCCGGTACTGCCCGTCGTGCAGCTCGTTGGCCTTGTCGTAGGCCTTCTGCAGCAGCCGCAGGTCGCCCTTCGGGTGCGACGACTTGTGCACCGAGATCAGCGGTTCGAGCACGGAACTGACCTGCTGGCTCTGCCACGGCGCGTTGAACCGGGCGAGCCTGGCCCGGACCCGCCGACCGGTGGGCGTGCCGAGCAGCCCGAACGAGCCCGATCCCGGGTCGGCCGCGCCGGTGGACCCGCCGTCAAGCGCGTCGCCGCCGGGCGTTTCGCCCTGGCGCCGGGATCCGTCGCCGGGGAAGGGCAGGACTACCGCGCCGTTCTCGGCGGGCCCGTCACCGTTCGCGGGGCCACCGTTCGTCCCATTGGGTGCACCGCCGGTTTCGGGGGCCATTTTGGTCGGCACGGCCGCGCCGGCCGGCCGAACTCCCCCGCTGCCGGCACCCCCCACGGGAGGCGCGTCATCGCCGGACACCGACCGCTCCTCCTCGACCACGCCGTCTCCGCCCCCTCGACTCAGGCCGGAACCCCGGCCCGAGACGCCATCGTACCCGTCGCTGGCTGCTGCGATCCCCGCCAGTATTAATGCGCTCACCTACGTGAGCGCGGCCTCGGGGTGCTTGTCGGGTACTCGTCGGTCCGGTCGGTCACGCCACCGCCAGCAGGGCGTGCACCTCCCGGGGCGCGAGCTTGGCCCTGGCTCCGAGGAACTCCAGTTCCAGCAGGACGCTGAACCCCGTGACCGTGCCGCCGGCCTGCTCGATGAGGCCCAGGGTGGCGGCGGCCGTGCCACCGGTGGCGAGCACGTCGTCGACCACGAGGACCCGCTGGTCAGCCGTGAAGGCGTCGGCGTGCAACTCCAGGGTCGCCTCGCCGTACTCCAGCGCGTACGTGGCCGACAGCACCTTCCGGGGTAGCTTGCCCGCCTTGCGGACGGGCACCACTCCCACCCCGGCGGCGTAGGCGACCGCGGCCGCGATCACGAATCCGCGGGCCTCGATCCCGGCCACCACGTCGAAGCTGCCACGCCCGTGGTGCTCGACGATCGCGTCCATGGCGGAGCGGAACGTCGGCCCGTCGGCGAACACCGGCATCAGGTCCTTGAAGACGATGCCGGCCTTCGGAAAGTCCGGGACGTCGAGCACCCGGCTCGCCACCAGGTCGGCGATCGCCTCGCCGCTGTCACCACGGGCCGTCACGCGTTGTCCCCGCCCTACCGGCGCTTGCCGCTCTGGCGCTTGCGCGGGGTCGCCCGGCCCCCACCGGAACCGCCGCCCGACCGGGCCCCGCCACCGGAGCCCGCCCGCGTACCGGACCGCGACCCCGAACCGGCCAGCGCCTTCTTCACCGGTGGTGCGTCGTCCTCGACGCTCTCGACCTCGTCGAGATCGTCTTCGTCGACCTCGCGCGCCGGCTTCTTGGAGAGGCTGGTGGTCTGGCCCTTCTTGGCCGCCTTGCGGGCCTCGCGCGGGTCGATGCCGGCGCGGCGGGCGGCGACGCGCTGGGCGTGCAGCTTGTACCGCGTGTCGAGCATCTTGATGTCGACCAGCCACGGCGTCGCCAGGAACATCGACGAGTACGCACCGGTCGCCAGACCCACGAACAGCACGAGCGCCAGGTCCTTCAGCGTGCCGACACCGAGCAGGCCGGCGCCGACGAACAGCAGGGCACCCACCGGCAGCAGCGCGATGAGCGACGTGTTGATCGACCGCATCAGGGTCTGGTTGACGGCCAGGTTCGCCGCCTCCGGGTACGTGTACTTGGTCGAGCCGAGCAGGCCGCGGGAGTTCTCCTGCACCTTGTCGAACACGACGACGGTGTCGTACAGCGAGAAGCCGAGGATCGTCAGCAGACCGATCACCGTCGCCGGACTCACCTCGAACCCGACCAGCGAATAGACGCCGGCGGTGAGCACGAGGTCGTGGACCAGCGCGGCGATCGCCGCGATCGCCATCGCGCGTTCGAACCTGATCCACAGGTAGGCCGCGACGAGCACCAGGAACACGCCGAGGCCGTACAGGGCCCGTTTGCTGACCTCTTTACCCCACGAGGAGCTGACCTCGCTGACCGCGATCTGGTCCTTGTTGACGCCGGTGACGTCCATGATCGCTTCGGTCGCGGCTTCGCGATCCTCGTTGCTGAGCTTGGGCGTACGGATCAGGTAGTTCGCGTTCTGGCCGACGGTCTGCGCCGAGGTGACCGTGACCCCGGCCTCCGTGATCGCGTCGCTGACCTCCTGCACCGACACGCCAGCCTTGGTCGGCGCGATGAACTGCGTGCCACCGGCGAACTCGACGCCCCAGTGGAAGCCGCGGAACACCATGCTCGCGATGCACACCAGGATGATGATCGTGGAGGCGAGGTACCACCACTTGCGACTGCCGATGAAGTTGATGTTCGTCTCGCCCCGGTAGAGGCGGCGCAGAGCACCCATGACTCAGGACTCCTTCGTGCGCAGTGCGCCGGACCGGCCGGTGGCCGACGCGGCCGCTGACCGGTCGGAACGCACGTTGCCGAGGCCGGAGAAGCGCGGTGAGGTGAAGGCGTTCGCCCGGGACAGCAGGGCGACCAGCGGGTGGGTGAAGAGGAACACGACCATCACGTCGATGATCGTCGACATCCCGAGGGTGAAGGCGAAGCCCTTCACACCGCCGACGGCGAGCAGGTACAGCACCGCCGCGGCGAGCATCAGGACGGTGTCGGCCGACAGGATCGTCCGTCGGGCCCGGGACCAGGCCCGGGGCACCGCGCTCCGCACGGTTCGGCCGTCTTTCACCTCGTCTTTCAGACGTTCGAAGAACACCACGAAGGAGTCGGCGGTGATACCGATGGCGACGATGAACCCGGCGACGCCGGCGAGGCTCAACGTGTACCCGAAGTTGCGCCCGAGCAGCACCAGCGACGCGAACACGGCGGCCGCCGAGACGAGCAGGCTGGCCACCACCACGAGGCCCAGCGCCCGGTAGTAGAAGAGGCAGTAGAGCACCACGAGCCCGATGCCGAGCGCGCCGGCGAGCAGGCCGGCCTCCAGCGCCGCGAGACCGAGCGTCGCGCTGACCGTGTCGACCGACTCGATCTTGAAGCTCAGCGGCAGCGAGCCGTACTTGAGCTGGCGCGACAGCGTGTCGACGTCGTTCTTGGTGAAGGAGCCGTAGATCTGCGCGTCACCGGCGATCACGCCCTGGATGGTGGGCGCCGACACCACGCGGTTGTCGAGCACGATCGCGACCCGGCGCTGCTCCTCGGGGGTGGTGCCGTCGCCGTAGACGTCGCTGGTGAGCTTGGTCCACTTGTTCTGGCCCTCGCCCTTGAACTCCAGCGACACCACCCAGCCGTTGGTGGGGTCGGTGCCGAAGCTCGCGTCACCGACGTCCTCACCGACGACCGACGCCTTGTCGAGCATGAACTTCGTGGGCGCGCCGTTCTCCTCGCCGCAGGCCACGACCTCCTGGTCGGGCTGGACGATCGAGCCCGGCGGGCGCTGGTTGAGCTTGGCGCAGCTGATCTGCGGGATGTTGTACTGCATCTGCGCGGGGAGGACCGCGACCTCGTCGCCGGTGAGCGTCTTGAACGGCTCGAAGATCGCCGCCGTTTCGCCGGTGACCTGGCTGGGGTCCTGCACCTGCTGGGCGATCGACAGCACGTCACCGAGCTTGTTGACCACCGACTCGCGCAGCTTCTGGATCTCCGGGTCAACCGTTGAGCTGGCGCTGGGCGATCCGCTCGGCGCACCCGAGGCGCTCGCCGACGCGCTCTGCGACGGTGCCGCGCTCGACGCGCTCGCGCTCGGGCTGGCACTGGCGCTCGCACTCGCCGAGCCGCTGGGGCTGGCCGACGCGGTGGCCTCGGGATCTTCGCCGCTGCTGTCGGCCGTGGAGGCCAGCACCTTGCGGAACCGCAACTGCGCCGGCTGCACCAGCTTGCGCAGCTCGTCGGGGTCGGTGGAGCCGGCCACCTGGACGACGATGTTGCGGGTGCCGTCGATGGTGACGCTGGGCTCGGAGACGCCGCTGAGGTCGACCCGCTCGGAGATGATCTGCCGGGCCTGCTCCATCTGCTCACGGCTGGGCGCACCACCACCGGGCGTGCGGGCGGACAGCGTCATGCTGGTGCCGCCCTGCAGGTCCAGGCCGAGTTTCGGATGGGGCTTCTTGTCGCCGGTGAAGAACACCAGCCCGTACAGGGCTACGATGATCAGCGCCAGAGCCACGAAGTATCGTGAGGGCTTGATCTGCCCTGGTTGTGCGGCCACGGTGGTTCGGTCTCCCCTGGATGACGAAGGGACGGCGCGGGCGGCGGTGCCGGCGCGTCAGTCCTGGTCTACGACCTTCTTGGCGGTGGTCTCCGAGCTCTCCGGCCTCTTCTCGAGGTCTGGAGCCGGCCGTGCCTCAAGATCCGGCGCGAGGTCGTCCTCGACCTCTTCCTCCTCGTCGTCGCTCGTCGCGGCGGTAACCACGCGACTGATCGACGACCGAGAATACGTGTTGAACACGCCCGGGGAGACCTCGAGGACGACCTTTTCGTCGTCGATCTCCGACACGAAGCCGTAGAGGCCGCCGATGGTCAGCACCTCGTCGCCGGGGCCGATCGACTTCTGCATCTCATCGATCTGCTGGCGGCGCTTCTTGTTGGGGCGGATGAACAGGAAGTACATGGCACCGAAGAGGAGCGCCATCATCAGCAGCGTGGGCATGAAGCTCCCGCCTCCGCCCGACTTTTCCGCAGCGAACAACACTTGGCCTTGCCTTCCCTTGACCGGACGGGGCGCGTCCGGGCGGTAACCGGTTCGCCACGCGAACCGCGGCGAGTCTAGTCGGTGAAACTTCGCGTTGCCTCGGTGCCGTTATCACGGCTTCGTCACGCGCGCGCCACCCGCCACGGGTTCACCCCGCCAGAGGCCAACCGTGACACTAGGGGTCCAGACTAAACAAACCCTCCGGTGCCTGTGTGACCGGCGTCGCTATCTGGGGTGCCAGGGAGCTCGGCGGCGTCCGGCCGAGGTGCCGCCAGGCGTTGCCGGTGGCGACCCGCCCGCGCGGGGTCCGGGCCAGCAGACCGGCCCGCAGCAGGAACGGCTCGCACACCTCGGCAACGGTGTCGGGCTGCTCGCCCACGGCGATGGCCAGCGTCGACAGCCCCACCGGTCCCCCGCCGAAGTTCTCCACCAGCGCGCGCAGCACGGCCCGGTCGAGCCGGTCGAGGCCCAGCGGATCGACGTCGTAGACCTTCAGCGCGGCGCGCGCGGCGGTGAGGTCGACGATGCCGGCGCCGCGCACCTCGGCGTAGTCGCGTACGCGACGGAGCAGGCGGTTGGCGATCCGGGGCGTGCCGCGGGAGCGGCCCGCGATCTCCGTGGCGCCGTCGGGCGTGATCTCGATGTTCAAGATCTGAGCGGACCGGCGGAGCACCCGCTCCAGTTCCGCCGGCTCGTAGAAGTCCAGGTGACCCACGAAGCCGAACCGGTCGCGCATCGGTCCCGTGAGCAGGCCGGCCCGGGTGGTGGCACCCACCAGCGTGAACGGCTCCACGTCGAGCGGGATCGCGGTGGCGCCGGGTCCCTTGCCGACCACCACGTCGACCCGGAAGTCCTCCATCGCGCTGTAGAGCAGCTCCTCGGCCGGCCGGGCGATGCGGTGGATCTCGTCGATGAACAGCACGTCGCCGGTGCCCAGGCTGGTGAGCACCGCGGCGAGGTCACCGGCCCGTTCGATCGCCGGCCCGCTGGTGAGCCGCAGGCCGCTGCCCAGCTCGGCGGCGACGATCATCGACAGCGTGGTCTTGCCGAGCCCCGGCGAGCCGCTGAGCAGGATGTGGTCGGGCGGGGTGCCGCGCCGCAGCGCGCTGTGCAGCAGCACCTCGAGCTGCTCGCGCACCCGCTCCTGCCCGACGAACTCGGCGAGCCGCTTCGGCCGGACGGTCGCCTCGGCGTCCCGGTCCTCCGGTGCCGCGACGGGCGAGGTCTCGTCGCTCACCGACTCGTCCCGAGGAGCCGGATCGCCTGCTTGAGCAGCACCGGAACCGGTGGCGGATCGCCGTCGACCCCCTCGGCGACGGTGGCGACGGCCTGTTCGGCCTGCGCGGGCGTCCAGCCGAGGCCGATCAGGCCCTCGCGGACCTGGACGTGCCACGCGGCCGCGAGCGGCGCGGCCACCGCCGGCACGTCGCCGCCGATCGGGCCGATCTTGTCGCGCAGCTTCAGCACCAGCAGCTCGGCGCCCTTCTTGCCGATGCCCGGCACCCGGGTGAGGGTGCTGACGTCGGCGGTGGCGATCGCCCGGCGCAGCACGTCGGGGCTGTGGACGGCGAGCGCGGCCAGGGCGATGCGGGGGCCGATGCCGCTGGCGGTCTGCAGCAGGTCGAACAGGTGACGGGCGTCGTCGCTCACGAAGCCGAACAGGGTCAACGAGTCCTCGCGCACGACCAGGCTGGTGGCCAGCCGGGCCTCCTCGCCCACCCGCAGGCCGGCGAGCGTGCTGGCCGCGCAGGTGACGGCGAGCCCCACCCCGCCGACCTCGACCACGGCTCCCTCGGGCCCGATCGCGGTCACCCGGCCCCGGACGCTGGCGATCATCGGTAACTTCCCTTCTTCGCGGCTGCGGCAGCCTCCGCCAGTTTGTTCTTCACCGCGCCGCGCCAGGTATGGCAGATCGCGAGCGCGAGCGCGTCGGCGGCGTCGGCCGGCTTCGGCCGCTCGGTGAGCCGCAGCAACCGGGTGACCATGGCCGTCACCTGTTCCTTGCCGGCCTGCCCCGACCCGGTGACCGCGGCCTTGACCTCGCTCGGCGTGTACATCGCGACCGGCAGCCCGGCCCGCGCCGCCGCCAGCAGCGCCACCGCGCCGGCCTGCGCCGTGCCCATCACCGTGCGGACGTTGTGCTGGCTGAACACCCGCTCGACGGCGACCTGCTCGGGGCGGTGGTCGGCGATCAGCCGGGTGAGCTCCCGGTCGAGGTGCAGCAGCCGCTGCGACAGTTCGAGGCCGGGATCGGTCTGCACCACGCCGACGAAGACCAGGTCACCCGGCCGCCCGGGCCGCCCTTCGACCACACCGACCCCGCACCGCGTCAGCCCGGGGTCGACGCCGAGCACCCGCACGCGAGCCCCTCCCGCCACTCGAACATCGGTTCGAGACTAGTACTCCGGTCGCACCGTCAAGCAGGCGACACGCGCGTCAGGCGCGTCAGGAGGGCGGCGCGGATCGACGGGCGGGAGCCGAACGTCTGCAGGAAGATCGCTTCGCGGGCGATCCGCTGGGCGTGGTTGTCCAGCCGCACCGCGCGGCTGCCCGTGTGCACCACGAGCGCGGCCGACGCGCGCAGCACCAGTTCCGACGCGGCTGCCCGGGCCGCTGGCAGCGGTAGATCTGTCGCCGAGGGAGGCGACTGGCGGGCGTCGGGGCCGTCGGCGGTCAGGAGGGCCTCGCGGCAGCGGTCGACCTCGTCGTCGAGCGGGGTCGGGCCGAGGAGCCGGCAGCAGCGGGCCGCCACGCCGATGGACAGGAAGCCGTTCAGCGTGGAGCCGGCGGCCTCCGACCTGGTCCACTCGTCCAGCGGCACGGTGCGGAGGAGGCGGTCGGCCGGGACCGGGTGCCCGGTGAACGTCACCGTCGCCGTGCGGCTGGCGCGGGTGGTCACCACGTCGACCAGGTCGGCCGACATCGTCGGACCGGGCGTCAGGTCGACCAGCAGGTAGTGGACGACGTCGTTCTCGTCGAGCGCGGCCACCTGCACGACGTCGACCAGGCCCCAGCCGGTGACCCAGTCGACGGACCCGTCGAGCCGGTACCCGTCGGCGACCGGCCGGACCCGCACCGGCGCCGGCCCGCGCACCGACGCCATCGCGATGCCCGCCGTCCGCTCCCCGCTCGCCAGGAGCGGCACCCAGTGCGGCGCCCGCTCGGCGACCGCGATCAGCGGACCGTGGTGCTGGATCCAGACGAACGCGGTGGCCAGGCAGCCGCCGGCGAGCGCGGCGGTGACGGCGGCGACGGTCGGGAAGTCCACCGCCGGCGGCGCGAACAGGCCGTACAACCCGGCACCGGCGAGCCGGTCGAAGTGCCCGGCCGGCACCCGGTCGGCCCGGTCGACGGCGAGCGCGGCGGGGAACAGCACGTCGTCGGCGATCTCGACGGCCCGACGGACAAGAGCGGTCACAGGGCGCCAGGGTACTAACGTCGCCATCATGACCTCGGGGACGGCGTTCAGGATCCCGATGTGGCGGGCGCTCGCCGTGTTCCGGTTCACCGCGCTCGTCTACGCGGGCGCGCTGGTGGTCTGGCGCGCCCCCGACTACGAGCACCCGCTCGCCGGCTGGCTGGTGCTGGCCGGCATGGTCGTGTGGACGTTCACCGCGGCCGGCCTGTACCGGCGCCGCGGCTCGAACCGGTGGCCCGTGCTCGTCGCCGACCTGCTCGTCGCGATGGTGTTCGTGCTGGCCAGCCGGTGGATCGTCGGCGGCGCGCAGTTCAAGGAAGGCTTCTCGATCGTCCCGGTGACGTGGCACGGCGCACCGGTGCTGGCGTGGGCGCTGTACGGCGGGCGCCGGCTCGGGCTGCTCGCGGCGGCGATCCTCGGCGCCTGCGACATCTACGTGCGGCAGGAGGTCGGGGTCAGCACGATCACCGGCGCGGTGCTCATGATCCTGGCGGCGGCGAGCGTCGGATACGTGGTGGGGCTGACCACCGAGGCCGAGCACAAGCTGCAGGAGGCGGCTCGGCTGGAGGCGGCGTCGCGGGAGCGGGCCCGGCTCGCCCGCGACATCCACGACTCGGTGCTGCAGGTGCTCGCGATGGTGCAGCGGCGCGGCGCCGAACTCGGCGGCGAGGCGGCCGACCTGGGTCGGCTGGCCGGCGAGCAGGAGGTCGCGCTGCGGGCGCTGGTCAGTGGCGCCACCAGCACGCATACCGGTACGGCGGAGGTCAATCTGGTCGCGAAGCTGGAGGCGCTCTCCGGGCCGGGCGTCACGTTCGCGGCGCCGGCCGGGCCGGTGCCCGTCCCCGGAAACACCGCCGACGCCGTGACGGGCGCGGTGGCCGCGGCCCTCGACAACGTCCGCCGCCACGCGGGCGACGAGCCGCGCGCGTGGGTCCTGGTGGAGAGCGAGCCCGGCACCGTCACCGTCACCGTGCGCGACGACGGCCCGGGCATCCCCGCCGGGCGCCTCGACACGGCGGCGAGCGAGGGACGGCTCGGGGTCAGCCAGTCGATCCGGGGCCGGATCAGCGAGCTCGGCGGCGAGGTGGTGATCTTCTCGGCGCCCGGTCAGGGCACCGAGGTCGAGCTGCGGGTGCCAGTAACCTGACCGGCATGGCGGTTCGCGTGATGGTCGTCGACGACCACCCGATGTGGCGCGACGGGGTGGCCCGTGACCTGGCCGAGGCCGGGTACGAGGTGGTGGCCTGCCTCGGCGAGGGGGCGCAGGCGGTGCGGCTGGCCGCGGCCACCCGTCCCGACGTCGTGGTGCTCGACCTGCAACTGCCCGACCTGCGCGGCGACGAGGTGATCCGGGGCATCCGGGGCGCCCACCCGGAGGCCCGGGTGCTCATGCTCTCGGCGAGCGGCGAGCAGCAGGACGTGCTCGACGCCGTCAAGGCCGGCGCGGCCGGCTACCTGCTGAAGTCCGCCGGCCAGGCCGACTTCCTCGACGCCGTGCGCCGCACCGCCGCGGGCGACGCCGTGTTCACCCCCGGCCTCGCCGGGCTGGTGCTGGGCGAGTACCGCCGCCTGGCCACCACGCCCGCCGACCCGGACGCGCCGGAGCTCACCCCGCGCGAGACCGAGGTGCTCCGTCTGGTGGCGAAGGGCATGTCGTACAAGCAGATCGCCGAGCGGCTGGTGCTGTCGCACCGCACCGTGCAGAACCACGTGCAGAACACGCTCGGCAAGCTCCAGCTCCACAACCGGGTGGAGCTGGCCCGGTTCGCCATCGAGCGCGGCCTCGACGCGGACTAGGACCGGGTCGGCGGGGTCACGCCGCCCGGGCCGCCGGGCCCGGCTTGGGAGCGGTGGGCGGCGGCACCGCGGCACCCTTCGGCACCCGGTCGTGGGTCGTCGCCGGCTGCGGCGGAACGGCCTCGGGCAGGCGGTGGACCGCGAGCAGGCACACGTCGTCCTCCTGCCCCCCGGCCGCGAGCATGCGGTCGGTGACCTCGCGCAGCAGCCGTTCCGGCGTCCGGGCCCCGGTCGCGACCAGGGCGACCAGGTCGCGCATCGACTGCTGGGGATCGGCCGTGCGGTGGTCGACCAGCCCGTCGGTGTAGACGAGCACGGTGTCCCCCGGCGCCAACCGGACCGTGTTCTCGGCGTAGTGGACGTCGTCGGCGAACACGCCGAGGATCATGCCGGACGGGTGGTCCAACTGGACCACCTCACCGCGGTGCCGCAGCAGCGGGGCGGGGTGGCCGGCGTTCGCCCAGGTCAGCTCGTGGGTCTTCGGGTCGTAGACGCCGTAGACCATGGTCGCCAGGTCCAGGTCGCTCACCCGGGTCAGCAGATGGTTGACCCGGCGCAGCACCTCGCCCGGCGCCGGGTCCTCGACCGCGTACGCCCGCACGGCGTTGCGCACCTGACCCATGATCGTGGCGGCCCGCAGGTCGTGGCCGGTCACGTCGCCGACGGCCAGCGCGAACCGCCCGTCCGGCAGCGCGAACGAGTCGAACCAGTCGCCGCCGATGTCGACCCGCTCCACCACCGGCAGGTACGCGGCGACGATCTCCGTCTCCGGCGCCACGGGCAGGCTCGCCGGCAGCATCGCCCGCACGAACATCTGCAGCGCCTGGTGCTCGGCCTCCAACTGGGCGCGGGCGTGATCGGCCGACCGGATCGCCGCCTCGGCCGCCCGCTCCTGCGCCCGCTGGGCGGTGATGTCCTGCAGCGTCCCCCACAACCGCGCCGGCTCGCCGGCCTCGTTCCGGATCACCTCGCCCGTGCCGTAGACGTCGATGACCATGCCGTCCGGGCGGACCAGCCGGAACTCGCCCGCGAACGGTGCCTCGCCGGTGCGCAGCCGCTCGAACTCGCGGGCCATGCGCTCGGCGTCGACCGGGTGCACGAGCACGTCGCCGGTGCCGGACAGGAACGCCACCGGGTCGCCGACGATCGCGGCCATTTGTGCCGAACCGGCGATCGCGCCGGTGGCCAGGTCGATCTCCCAGCTACCCATGCGCGCCAGCTGCTGGGCCTGCTCCAGCTTGCTGGCGAGTTCGGCCGTGGCGCGCAGCGCCTGTGCCTCGGCCTCCAGCTTGGCGAGACGGTGCTGCTCGGAGACGTCCATGACGATCAACGCCACGGCGACGAGGGTCCCGTCGCTGGTGCGCACGGGGTAACAGCTCACGTTCGCGAAGCTCACACCGTCACCCCGGATCGGGACATCGGACGCGGCCGCGCTCTCGCCGGATTCCCTGACCCCGCCGGGCATCGCGCGGACGAGCGGCGGCAACCCGGACGCCTCGGCGAGCGCGATGCCGACGAGCGGCCGGTCGCCATCGCCGGCCAGTTCCTGGAACGCCCGGTTCGCCTGGTGGAAGACCAGGTCGGGGCCGAGCAGCGCGATCGCGCTCGGTGCCGACTCGACGGTGGCGGTCAGTTCGGCCAGCGCGCGCCGGTGCTCCTGCTCCAGCTTCACCCGGTCGGTGATGTCGATCGCCCCCGAACCGACGCCGATCACGGTGCCGTCGGCGTCGCGGATCGGGTAGCGGTTGCTCAGGTAGTGCCGGACGCCGTGCGGCCACTCGACCGGCGCGACGATCGCCTCCTGCGTCTCGCCGGTCTCCAGCACCTTGGCCACGACCTTGTCGACGAGACGACCGATCTTCGCGCCGAACAGTTCGGTCGCGGTGCGGCCGATGTGGTCGGCAGCCGGGATCCCGGTGAACTCGGCGTAGTGGTCGTTGGCGTAGCGGAAGCGCATCCCGCGGTCCATCAGCGCGAACCCGATGGGTGCGGAGTCGAGCATCGGGCCGAGGATCCTGACCTGCTCGGCAAGTCCGTGGGCGCGGATCTCGGCGGCGGCGCGGGCCGCCTCGGTGTCCCGGGACCGGTTGTAGGCCCGCCAGTACACGCCGAGCACCACGACCGCCGCGATCACGAAGCCGGCCAGGTGCGACACCGCGTGGTCGGGCGGCAGGACGAACCGGGCGTATGCCGCGGTGGCGAGCACCGCGGCGGCGGTCCCGGCGGTGAGCCCGCCCAGAATGGACCCGACGGCGACGGCCGCCAGCAGGAGCGATCCGCTCGTGCCCTCGTTGATCTCCACCGTCGCGATCAGGAGCCCGGGTACGAGGGGCGCCAACGAACCGGCCGCGACCCCCCACCCGCCGGGCCGCCCGAACGTGCTCACCATGCGGCTACTCGACGTGGAACAACCGGGTCAGCCCCGTCAGCGTGAGCAGGTTGAGTACCCGCGGGACGGGCGAGCGCAGCACCATCGTGCCGCCGGCGGCCTCGGCCCGCTTGTGCAAGCGGACCAGGACGGCCAGCCCGGTGGAGTCACAGAACGTGAGCTCGCTGATGTCGAGCACCACCCGCCGGCCCAGATCGGCCAGCTCGCCGGCGGTGTGCTCCAGTCGCTCGCACGTGCGGATGTCGAGCTCACCGCTGATCCGCACGACATCGTCACCGACCGGTTGCACCGTGAGCTGGGTGCCCGGGTCCACCGTCATTCCGCACCTCTTGTCCCTGCGCCGGCCCTGTCCGCCTCCGCGCCTGCGTCCATACTGCACCGGTAGGCGACGGGTGTCGCTACACCAGAGCCTGAAACACCGATTCTCGCCCGCACGGTGAGTCACTTGGCACGGCTTCCGGCGCATCCAGCCGGATGGTTACCGCACGTGACCGATCAGGCGGGTGGTGCCGCTCCGGTCAGCACAGCGGCGACCACCCGCTCGGCCAGATCGGGGCCGTCGAGCGCGGGGTTCCAGCGCATGGTGCGCTGCAGGATCATCGGCGCGGTGAGGACCAGCAGAACGACCTCGACGTCGAGGTCCGCGCGGAGTTCGCCGGTGTCGATGCCGCGCCGCAGCACCGCCCGGGTGACGGCACGGCGCGGCTCGATCACCTGCTGGTACCACTCGTGCAGGTCGGGGTTGCGGGCGATCTGCGGCAGGATGCAGGTCATCACCTTGCCGCTGCGGGCGCCGTTGGGCTGGCCGATCTGCGACATCAGCGTGATCAGGTCGGCCCGCACCGACTCGCCGGCGACCTCCGGGATCGGGAGTTTCATGGACGCGACCGCGTCGATCACGACCTGGTCCCGGCTCGCCCAGCGCCGGTAGATCGTCGCCTTGCCCACACCGGCCCGCGCCGCGATCGACTCGATCGAGATCGTCTCGAGGGCGTCGCCGTCGGCGATCATCTCGAGGACGGCGTCGATGATCGCCTGTTCGGACCGGGCACTGCGCGGCCGACCCGGAGAGCGCTTCTCCGAGTCGGCCGCGGCGGCGGTAGTCATGCCGCTCATTATCCCTGCTACGTCCGCGCCGGCTCCGCAGCCGGCGCTTCCTGCGGTGACGTCGCTCCGGCCGGTGCTCCCGCTGTCGCCGTCGCCGCCGCAGTTGCCGCCGCCGCCGTTGCCGCCGGGTCCGCTGTTGCCGCCGGGTCCGCTGTTGCCGCCGGGGCCGGGGCCGACACCGGGGCGCTGCGCCGCGGCATCCACGCCAGCACGACGATCACCGCGACCACGCCGAACGCCGCCGCCACCCCGGCGGCCAGGTGCATCGCGTCGACGAACGCCTCGTTCGCCGGGCCGATCAGGGCCTGCCCGGCCGGGCCGATCTTCTCGGCGACGCCGTACGTCCCGGCGATCGACTCGCCGGCCGTGTGCCGCACCGCCTCCGGCAGCCCGGCGACGGTGTCCTCCATCGAGCCCCGGTACGCGGCGGCGAGGATCGAGCCGAGCACCGCCACGCCCAGCGACCCGCCGAGCTGCCGGATCGTGTTGCTGACCGCCGACCCGACACCGGCCTTCTCCCGCGGCAGCGTCGACATCACCGACTCGGTGGCCGGCGCCATCACGTTGGCCATGCCGGCACCCATGACGAAGAAGATCACGCCGAGGATCCACAGCGGGGTGTCCGTCCCCATGAACATCATGCCGACCAGCGCGACCGTGACCAGCGCGAGACCGGTGGCGCAGATGGCCTTGGGCCCGAACCGCCGGACGAACGCGGCGCTGCGCGGCGCGAAGATCAGCTGAGCCGCGGCGAACGGCAGCAGCAGCAGACCGGACTGCAGCGGTGTGTACCCGCGCACCAGCTGCATGTAGAAGACGCTGAAGAAGAACACGCCCATGCTCGCGAAGAACACCAGGCCGACCGCGCCGACCGCGGCGGAGAACGCCGGGTTGCGGAAGAGCCGCACGTCGAGCGACGGGAACCGCAGCCGCGACTCGAACCAGATGAACCCGGCGATCACCAGGGCGCCGACGGCGATCGTGCCCCAGGCACGCGGCCGGTCGAAGCCGTGCTCGCCGCCGTCGATGATGCCGTAGACGAACAGCACCAGCCCGACGATCGACAGCCCGACACCCCAGATGTCGATCGCACCGGGGTGCGGGTCGCGCGACTCCGGCACCAGGGCGACGACGGCCACCAGGCCGGCGATCACGATCGGCACGTTGATCAGGAAGACCGAGCCCCACCAGAACCGCTCCAGCAGCAGCCCGGCCACGATCGGGCCGATCGCCACCGCCAGGCCGACCGCGCCGGCCCAGACGCCGATCGCCTTGGCCCGCTCCCGCGGGTCGAAGACGTTCGAGATGATCGACAGCGTCGCCGGCATGACGGCCGCGCCGCCGATGCCCATCAGCGCGCGGGCGGCGATCAACTGGGTCGGGTCCTGCGCGTATGCGCTCGCCAGCGAGCTCAGGCCGAACAGCACCAGGCCGATCAGCAGCATGCGGCGCCGGCCGAACCGGTCACCGAGGACGCCCGCGGTGAACAGCAGTCCCGCGAAGACCAGCGTGTACGAGTTGATCGACCATTCGAGCTGGCCCTGGCTGGCGCCGAGCCCCTCCACCGGGTCGGCGATCACCCCCATGGCAACGTTGAGCACGGTGTTGTCCAGCACGACGACCAGCAACGACACGACGAGCACCCCGAGAATCGCCCAGCGGCGCGGGTGCCCGGTGTTGGCTGTGATCTCGTTTCTCGTGGTCGTAGCGGAAGCGCTCACGACCCACCCCCATTAGCGATACAGAACGGTCTCGTTTCTAACGGTGCCCAAGCTATCGTCGCTGGCGACGAAACGGAACGGGTCCGTATCGAAAGTGACGCCGATCACGCGGCGGCGGCCATGCTTGCGGATCTTGGACTCCCGTACGCGCTCGACTCTCGTGGCTTCGGGTCGGCGACCCGGTGCCCGGGTGATTTGCTCGCTTTGTCCAGCCCGCGTAGACCCGGTTTGCGGATCTTGGACTCCGCGCGGGCCTGGGGCACCTCCTGCAGTCCAAGATCGCCGCGGCCCGCCGGCCCGCGCCGACGACCGGGCACGGATGAACATCAACTTCGACGGATGAGGTTCACGAATGCCCGGTGAGCGCTCTGCTGCCCGGACCGACCGCCCGCCGCCAGTGACCGCCCGCCACCCGTGAGCGTTCTGCCGCCGATGGGCGCCCGCCGCCCGTGAAGCGCCCCGCCGCCCGTGAAGAGCCGCCACACCACTGGGCGGCACGCCGCCTTTCGCGTCCTAGGAGGCTAGGATGCGAGTCCCCGGGGCGGCGGTGGGTGGGGGCTGGAACGGGGCACCAGCGGCGGGCACTACCAGTTTTGGGAACGGCGGAGGCGTCTCGGGCGGCCGTCGGGGTCGTAGACGAGGCGGTAGGCGGGCACCGCCCACAACCGGGTCAGCCGTCCCAGCCGCTCGGGCCGA
This sequence comes from Virgisporangium aurantiacum, assembly GCF_016863635.1. Classification (GTDB taxonomy): domain Bacteria; phylum Actinomycetota; class Actinomycetes; order Mycobacteriales; family Micromonosporaceae; genus Virgisporangium; species Virgisporangium aurantiacum. Next base: position 140,059 of record NZ_BOPG01000034.1, read on the forward strand.
TGGTGGCGCAGCCGGCCCTTCGGGCGCTCCCCCACGCGTCCGGCGTCGTACCAGGCGTCCAGTGCGGACGCGGCGGCGTCGATCGCGGCGGCCGCCGACGACGGGTCGAGCAGAGCCTCGTCGTCGGCCCGGTCGAGGTGCTCGCGCATCAGGCGTAGCCGCAGGTCACGGGCGTACACGCGGGCGCCGTCGCCGGTGCCGGCCGGGTCGAGCGGATGCCGGTCGTCGCGGGTGTCGTCGAGGACGGCGCAGGACAGTTCGCTGTCGTGGGTCCACGAACGGCGGTTGAAGTTGTCGCTGCCGACGCTCGCCCACACGTCGTCGACGACGCAGACCTTGGCGTGCACGTACACAGGGTCACCGCGATGGTTCTCCACGTCGAACACGTGCACGCGATCGCCGCCCGCCCGCTGGCATACGGAAAGCGCCTGGGCGCGGCCGACCTGGTTCGGCGGCAGCGCGAACGCGCCGTCGACGTCGGGGTAGCGGGGCACCACGACGATCAGGTGCAACGACGGGTTCTCCGTGAGGGCAGCCGCGAACAGCTGGGCCACCTCGGTCGACCACATGTACTGGTCCTCGAGATAGATCAACCGCCGCGCCCGGCGGATCGCCTTGGCGTAGCCGTGCGCGATCGAGAACTCGCCGTCGGGGGCGAAGTTCGGGTACGCCGTGCGCAGCGACGGGTACGTGCGCAGCACCTGCACGGTGTGCGGGCCGCACGGCGGCGGGTCGGGCGGCTGCGCCGGCAACGGGTCGGCGACCAGGTCGGCGCCGCTCAGGCGGTCGCGGGCCAGGGCGACGGGGCTGCGCAGGTCGAGGCGGGTGGGGTCGGTCCAGCGTTCGCGGAACGACGTGTCGAGCGCGCCGACCACGGGCCCGCGGAGCTCCAACTGGACGTCGTGCCACGGCGGGTTCGAGCCGTACTTCGGCGACATGTTCACCGCCTGCGGGTCACCCGCGTGGGACGCGTCGTCGCGCCGGCTGTGACACAGGTCGATGCCGCCGGCGAACGCGACGTCGCGTTCGGGAGATTCGGGGTGACGCAGGACGACCACCTTCTGGTGGTGCGAGCCACCCCGGCGGACCCGTTGGTCGAGCAGCACCTCGCCGCCGGCCGCGCGCACGTCGTCACCTAAATGTCTGTTCTCCTCCTCGCTGAACTGCATCCGGTCGAGGTGTGAGCGCCACATCAGTCCCTTGACGACCACGCCACGCCGCGCGGCGGCGGCGAACAGGTCGGCGACGGTGGGGCCGTCGTCGCGGAGGAGCTGGTCGGGGTCGCCGCGCCAGTCGGTGAAGAACAGGTGGTCGCCGGCCTTCAGGGCCTCGACCTCGCCCACGAGCCGGTCGAAGTAGGTCGATCCGTGGACGAGCGGCTCCACCCGGTTGCCGGCGACGTGCGCCGGGATCGCCGTGGCCGGGTTTCTGCGTTCATCGGCTGTGAGCAGCCAGTCTTCGACATGCATCAGGTCACCACCTACCAAGCGCGGCGCATTCGTTTGCGCCACGGTCGGCCGTCCGGATCATAAACGATCTTGTAGACGGGCGTCGCCCACAGCCGGGCGAACGGGCCCAGTTTCTGCGGGTGGTGACGCCGCAGCCGCCCCGGCGGACGCTCGCCGACCTGGCCGCCGGCATACCAGGCGTCGAGCGCGTCGGCGGTCGCCTCGATCTCCTTCACGGCTTCGTCGGGGTCGATCAGGGACTCGTCGTCGGCCCGGTCGAGGTGCTCGCGCATCAGGCGCAGCCGCAGGTCACGGGCGTAGACGCGGGCGCCGTCGCCGATGCCGGCCGGGTCGCTCGGTGCGCGCTCGTCGCGGGTGTCGTCGAGGACCGCGCAGGACAGCTCGCTGTCGTGCGTCCACGACCGGCGGTTGAAGTTGTCGCTGCCGATGCTCGCCCACACGTCGTCGACCACGCAGACCTTGGCGTGCACGTACACCGGGGTCCCCTCGTGGTTCTCCACGTCGAAGACGTGCACCCGCTCGCCGCCGGCCCGCCGGCACACCTCCAGCGCCTGCGCGCGGCCGACCTGGTTCGGGGGCATGGCGAGGGCGCCGTCGACGTCCGGGTGCCGGGGCACGACGACCACCAGGTGCAGGTCGGGGTTGGCCTTGAGCGCGCGGGCGAACAGGCGGGCCACGTCGATGGACCACATGTACTGGTCCTCGAGGTAGATCAACCGCCGGGCCCGCTTGATCGCCTTCGAGTACCCGCGGGCGATCGACCGCTCGCCGTCGGGTGCGAACGGGTACCGCGGCTTGGTCGCCGGATACGTGCGCAGCACCTGCACCGCGTGCGACCCGGCCGGCGGCGGGTCGGGTGGCTGCGGCGGCAGCGGCCCGGGGTCGAGGTTGGCGCCGCGGATCAGGTCGTGCAGCCAGGCGATCGGGCGGCGGGTGGCGGTCGACGTCGGATCGTTCCACCGCTCGCGGAACGACGTGTCGAGCGCGCCGACCGCGGGCCCGCGGATCTCGACCTGGACGTCGTGCCACGGCGGATGCTCCCCGTACCGCTTCGACATCGGCACGGCCTGCCGGTCGCCCCGGTGCTCCGAGTCGTCACGCCGGCTGTGGCACAGGTCGATGCCGCCGGCGAACGCGATGTCGCGTTCGGGATTGTCGAGGTGACGCAGGACGACGAGCTTCTGGTGGTGCGAGCCGCCCCGGCGCACCCGCTGGTCGAGCAGCACCTCCCCGCCGGCCGCTTCGACCTTCTCGCTGACCTCGCGGTTCTCCTCCTGGCTGAACTGGCCGATGTCGAGGTGCGACCGCCAGAGCAGCCCGCGCACCACGACCCCACGCTTGGCGGCGACCCGGAAGAGCTCGACCATCGTCGGACCGTCGTCGCGCATCAGCTGATCGGGGTCGCCCCGCCAGTCGGTGAAGAACAGATGGTCGCCGGGGCCGAGCGCCTCCACCTCGTCGACCAGCCGGCTGAAGTAGTTCACGCCGTCGACGATCGGGGTGGCGAGACTGCCTTCGCACCACGCGGGCAGCAGGGTGCGGCGGTTACCCCGCTGCTTCGGCGTCAGGAACCAGTCCTCGATCTGCACCGATGTGGGATTCCCGTCTGTGCGGCCCGTCGAAACAATCCCCGTGGTGGGAAGGATCATCCCGGGGTTCCGCCAGGTGCGAACCTGGGCAGTCAGTCGGTGTTGCGTTTGGCCGCGTACTCGGTATCGAGCTCCGACAGCAGCCGGGTCTGCTCGCGAACATACGCGGGGTGACCGCCGGAGAGGGTCAGCCGGTGGATCAGCACCAAGGCGTCGTCGTCGGCGCGATCCGGGGTCTGCTCGACGATCCAGTACTCCGGGATTCCCCGCTGGGCGTACCAAACAGCCTTGTCGGTGTACTCGCCATTTTCCGAGTGTTCGGAGACGATCTCGATCACAAGGCTGAACGCGGAACCGGGCAGATTCGAGTAGGCCGCCAGGCCCGGAGGCAAGTGGCTGACGACGCCGAGATCGGGAAGCCGGTTGTCGCGCGGCCGGTCACCGCGGACGCCGGGATCCTGAAGGACGTTGGCTCCCACCGCGTGGAGCATCAGCAGCAGGCGACGAGCGATCACCTTATGCCAGTAGCTCGACGGGGTCATGATGACGAGGTTTCCCTCGTGCAGTTCATACCGGTATCCCTCGGGCAGCGACGCCAGATCGTCAACGTCGAGTTGCTCGATCGGCGGCAGCATGAGGCCGGTCATCGCTCGTCACCACCTCCTGGGGCACCAAGCTTAACCTCGGTTCGGCTGACTCAGCCCGAACGCCGACAGTCTCATCGTCCGCCAACGGTCACGGACGATCATATACGTTCACACTCGTTCTATCTAGGTTCTCCGTGTCGGGCGCCGGGGCGGACCGGACGGGTCTGCCCCGGGCAAGACGGACCTGCGGCCTACCAGACGCAGACCACGTGGACGGAACCGTTGCCGTCCACGTAGGTGTCGCAGTGGGCGACGACCCAGTCCACGATGCTCCTGACGAGGTCGACGAACCAGTCGATGATGTCGTCGAGGAAGCTCCGGGCGTTGAAGTACACCGATTTCGGCCCGGAACCGCCGGAGCCGGCGACCAGGTCGCCCAGGGTCATCCGGGCGTCCGGCTGGTCGACGGTCCCGAGCACCGTGATGCCGTCGACGTGCTTGCCGGCCAGCACCGCGTCGATCTGTGCCTGGGTCGGCGGCTTGTCGCTCCGGGCGGTGACGACGGCGCGGTCGATCCGCGCGGCCGGATCACCGCTGACGAGTTGCGCCAGCGTGGACAGGTCGCCGAACGTCAAGTTGCCGGACCGCTCGGACATCGTGAACGTGTCGATCCTCAGCGCGCCGGCCGCGTCGACGATCAGCCGGTCCGTGGTGACGAGGGCGCCCTCGCCGTACCCCCAGGTGCCCGCCGCGCACCGGAACGGGCCGCGCGTGGCGCCCTCCGGATCCGTCGAGCGCCCGCCGCGCTCCTCGACGACGCATCCCGACGCGCCCTTCGCCGCCGCGACGGTCGGCGCCACCAGGATCAGCCCCGCCAGTGTTCCGCCCACGACGGTCAGCACCGCCAGGCGATGTGTCAGCCGCATGCCTCTCTCCTCTCCCTCGAATCCGGAGCCAGCACCATGGCAGCGCGCACTGAACCCGGGCTGGAACGCTCCCGGCCGCCGCTCCAGCACCGTTTCAGCCGGTGCCGGCAGGGTCGCGGCAACCGGAGGGAGACAACAATGAAGATCGCAACGGCCCTGGCGACGGTCGCACTCGTCACCGTGACCGGCGGTGCCGCCCGGGCGGAGCCCCCGCGGCAGGCGCCGGCCGTCGTCGAGCTTCCCGGTGGCGTCGAAATGCTGATCGGGGACGTCGTGGAGCAGGTGGAGCGCGCGCTCGGTCGGCGGTTGGGCCCACCAACGACGGCGATCGCCGCGGACGCCGGCGGACGGGCGTTGACGACCGCCGAGGTCGTCGAGGTGCTGGTCGGGAAGCGGCCGGCCGGCGTCACGGTGCTGGGCGTGGCGACGGACGGGCAGCTGTCCGACGCGACGATCGGCGACGTCGGCGACGGGGTCGTCGACGGGCGGGCGGCGCGCCCGATCTGGGCGTTCGGCGGCGTCTCGTTCATCGCCGGTAGCTGGGACTTCTTCGGCCTGACCTGCTGGGTGGTCGGCGGCACCGGGCACGTCACCTGCGCGCTCGTCGAGACGTTCCCCCGACCGACGACGGAGCCGTGACAAGGGAACGGTGGATATCGATCGCTACGCTGACCGCGCCGGTCTGGAATCGACGGTGCGAGGACGGTGGAGCGCGTGCAGGTACGGCTGCTGGGGCCGCTCGACGTCACCCGCGCCGGCCAGGTGGTGGAGATCCCCGGCCTGCGTCGCAAGGCGGTCCTCGCGGTGCTGGCGCTGCACCCGGGCGACGTCGTCCGGGCCGACCAGCTCATCGACCTGGTCTGGGCCGGCTCGCCACCGGCGACGGCGGCCAACACGCTGCAGAGCCACGTGTCGTACCTGCGCCGGGTGCTCGGCCACGCGGCCATCGTCGCCCGACCGCCCGGTTACCTGCTGAGCCTCGGCACCGACGTGCAGGTGGCCGACGGGCTGATCGGTGCCGCGAAGCGGGTCGGCGACCGGGCCGCGGCCCGATCCGACCTGGAGGCGGCGCTGGCGTTGTGGCGCGGGCCCGCGCTGACGGACACGGTCGGCGTCCCCTGGTTGGAATGGCAGGCCGAGCGCCTCACCGAACTGCATCTGGACGCCACCCTCGCCCTCGCCGAGATCCGCCTGGAAACCGCGGACCACGACGGGCTCGCGGCGGAGCTCGAACAGCTCGCGCGCCAGCACCGGTGGAACGAACGGCTCCACCGGTGCCTGATGCTCGCCCTCTACCGGGTGGGCCGGCAGCGGGAGGCACTGGCGGCGTACCAGCGCCTGCGGCGGTCCCTGGACGAGGACCTCGGCATCGCGCCGAGCCCGCCGCTGCAGGACCTCGAGGTCGCGATCCTGCGCCAGGACCCGGTGCTCGGCGCGCGTCCCCCGGTGAAGGGCACCGCGGTGGTCCCCGCTCAGCTTCCCGCCGGTACCAACGCCTTCAGCCGGCGCCGGGCCGAGCTCGCCTACCTGGACTCGCTCGTGGGCGACGGGGCGGCGCACGGCGTGCCGATCGCGGTGATCTCCGGGATGGCGGGCGTCGGCAAGACCGCGCTCGCCGTCCACTGGGGTCACCGTGTCGCCGACCGGTTTCCCGACGGCCAGCTCTACGCGAACCTGCGCGGGTTCCACCCGACCGGGCCGGCGCTGGACCCGTCGGACGCGCTGCGCGGCTTCCTCGACGCGTGCGGCGTCGCCCGGGAGCGGATCCCGGCCGGGCTCGACGCGCAGGCGGCGCTGTTCCGCAGCGTGGTGAACGGCAAGCGGATGCTCGTGGTGCTCGACAACGCGCGCGACGTGGACCAGGTGCGCCCGCTGCTGCCCGGGTCACCGTCCAGCGCGGTCGTGATCACCAGCCGGAACCGGCTCGCGGAACTGGTCATCGCCGAGGGCGCCCGTCCGCTGGCACTGGACCTGCCCAGCCGCGACGACGCCCGGGAGCTCCTGGTCCGCCGCCTCGGCGCCGACCGGTTCGCCGCCGAACCGGAGGCGACCGCGGAGCTGATCGCGCGCTGTGCCCGGCTGCCGCTCGCGCTCGCGGTCGCGGCGGCCAGTTGTGCGATCCATCCCGAGCTGTCCGTCGCGGCCGTCGCGGCGCAGCTCGGCGGCGCCGCGGGCGTGCTGTCCGCACCGAGCGGCGCCGACGGGGGTGCCGACGTCCGGGCCGTGTTCTCCTGGTCCTACCGGACACTCGGCCGGGCCGCCGCGCGCCTGTTCCGGTTGGCGGGCCTGCATCCGGGCACCGACATCTCGGCCGCCGCCGCGGCCGGACTCGCCGGCCTACCAGCTGCGGAGACCGGCCGGTTGCTCGCCGAACTCGCCCGCGCGCACCTGCTGACCGAGCCGGAACCCGGCCGCTACGCGTTCCACGACCTGCTGCGCGCGTACGCCGCCGAACTGGCGCTCCAGGAGGAGAGCGGGCCGGACCGGGCCGCCGCCGAACTCCGGCTGGTCGACCACTACCTGCACAGCGCGATCGCGGCGGCCACGCGTCTCGATCCGCGCGGCGAAACGATCGACGTCCCGCCGCCGGCGGTCGGTTGCGCCCCGGTGGACCTGCCCGATCACGACCGGGCGACGGCCTGGTTCGTCGCCGAACGATCGGCGCTGCTGGCGACGATCGCGCTGGCCGCCGGGCGCGGACTCGACGGTCACACCTGGCGGTTGGCCCGGGCGATGCAGGGCTTCCTCGACCGGTGGACCTACTGGGAGGACCAGGCCGCCAACCAGCGCCTGGCGATCGACGCGGCCGGACGCGAACGCCTGCCGGCCGTCGAGGCCAACGCCCAGTGCAGCCTCGCGACCGCGTACGCCCAACTGCGCCGCTTCGACGCCGCGCAGCAGCACCTCGAACGCGCCTTCGACCGCTACGGGCAGTTGCCCGACGACGAGGGGCAGGCCAAGGTCCAGTACCAGTTGGGCTGGCTGGCCAACCAGCAGGGTGACGCCGACCGGGCACTGCGCCACGCGCGGCTGGCGGTGCACCTCTACCGCCGGGCGGGCAACGAGGTCGGCGCCGCGCGGGCGTTGAACTCCCTGGGCTGGGACCACGCGCTGCGGGGCGACCACCTGCGCGCGCGGAGCCGGTGCGAGCAGGCGCTGGCCCAGCTGCGACGGCTCGGCGACCGCCGGTTCGAGGCGGCCGCCTCGGACAGCCTCGGCTTCATCCACCACCACCTCGGCGACCACCGGTCGGCAATCGACCGGTACGAGCAGGCGGCCCGGATGTACCGCGAGATCGGCGACCGCTTCTACGAGGCGGACACGCTCCACCACCTCGGCGACGCCCGCCTCGCCGACGGCGACCGGGCCGCCGCTGCCGCCGCCTGGCGCGCCGCGCTGGCCGCGTTCCCGGATCCGACCCATCCGGACGCGCAGGCCGTCGCCCGCAAGCTCGCGGACCGGTGACGCTAACGGATCGGCGGCGTGTTGGGTTGGTGCCAGGTCGGGCAGCCGGGCGGCAGATCCGGGACCGTGCAGTCGACGACCACGGTGAAATCCTTGAGCTGGCAGGCGTACCAGTAGGGCACCGGTTCCTTCAGCGTCGAACCCGCCGCCGCGCACGCGTCCCAGAGCGATTTCGCGCCGGGCCCGCGATACCCGCACTCCCCGGTGCCGGCCGCGCAGTCCACCTCGCCGGCGCCGAAGGCGCATCCGTACCGGTCGGCGTCCTCGTCGTAGGAGCCGTGGAACGACGCGCAGATCGTCTTCAGCTCGGCCGTCCGGATCGTCACCGGACCGGCCGATGCCGGCCCGGCCGGGGCAAGACCACCGGCGAACACGAGGACGACCAGCAACCGGCGTAACGTGCGGACCCTGCTCACGCTGTTCCTCCTTCACGGCCTGGCGGGGACTCTGCCACCGACCGCTGAAACGGCGCTGGAACGCCGTCGACTTTGGACGGATGCGGCGGCGCCCGGCCCCGCCGTACCGTGCGCTCATGACGAACGCGACCCGGCTACCGTGGGCCGCGTGAACGGGCCCGGTAGGATTTGGCACCGTCGATCTCCGGGAGCCGCACACGATGCCCTTCAAGCCCCTGACGGTGATCGAGGGGCCCGGCGAATGGGTCGGTACCCTCGCGTTCAGCCCTGACGGCGCCACCCTCGCCAGCGGTTCCGGCGACCGCACCGTCAGGTTCTGGGACGCCCGCACCGGAGAGCCGAAGCAGACCTTCTGGCGGGCCCCCGAGAAGGCCCTGTACATCGGGAAGGTCGCCTACGACCCGTCCGGCACCCGCCTGGCGGTCTCCACCGGCACGCGCACGGTCCGTATCTGGGACCTGTCCGGGACCGCGAGGCGGCCGCAGACCCTCACCGGACGCGTCCGGTACTCCTTCGACGTCGTCCGTGACATCGCCTTCAGCCCCGACGGCGGTCACCTGGCGGTCGGCTACTCCGACGGCCGGCTGCGGATCTGGAACACGCGTACGGGCGGCCAGGTGGCCGGCTTCCGGGACCGGCGGCGCATGCGCCGGGAGATCGCGGGGCTGGCGCCGCGCACCGGCGGCGTGTACGCCGTCACCTATCTGCCCGACGGCGAACGGATCGCGGTCGCCGACCGGGTGCCGTCGGTGAGCCTGTACGACGCGGCCACCGGGTGCCGGCTGACGCGGCTCGGCGACCCCGCGTTCGAGCTCGAGCGGGACATGAACGCCGTCGCCGCCCACCCCGACGGCACGCTGCTCGCGAGCGCCGATTTCGACCTGGACAGGAGGGTCGGCGACATCATGCTGTGGGACCTCCCCAGCGGGACGGCGCGGCGGCTGCGACGCCGCCACACCGGCGTGATCAACCGGCTCGTCATCAACCCGGCGGGCACCCTGCTGGCCAGCGTCGCCAACGTCGATCCGGTGCACCTCTGGCACCTGCCGTCGGGCGAGCACGCGGCCACCCTCACGGGTCACCGGGGTTCGGTGCGCAGCGCCGCCTTCCATCCCGACGGCAGCATCCTGGCCACGGGCGCCGACGACACCACGATCCGGCTCTGGAGCATGTGATGGCCGACCTGGCGGCGCTCGTCCGGACCGGTCCGCCCGGGGCGGTCGCCGCGGCGGTGAGCGGTCTCGATCCGGCCGGGCGGCGGGCGGTGGCCGCGGCGCTGCCGGGGTTGGTCCGCGAGCTGACCCGGGACTGGTGGTACTCGGGCTGCGAGGCGTCGCTCGCGGTCGCGGCCGTCGGGTGCATGCCGACCGCCGCGAAGGCCGCGGCGCTGCTCGCGCGCCGCACGATCCAGATCCGGGGGGACGCGGTGGCGCCGGCCGTCGCGGTGGCCGGGCACCACGGCGTCGGCTGGCTGGCCGACCTGGCGTACCGGCTGGCCGCCCGCGCACCGGGAACGACCGTCGAGTTCGTCGCGGGGTTGATCGCGCACGAGAACGCGCCGCCGCCGCGCGACGACGACTTCGCCCTGGCCTGGCTGCGGGGCATGATCTTCGGCGACCGGGAGACGCCCCTCGTCGACCGGCTGCGCACCGACCCGTTCCTCGACGCGCTGCTGCCCCGGATGTTCGAGGTCGACCGCCTCGGCGCGGACTTCAACGCCGGCACCAACGTGTACCGGACGGGCGCCGGGCTCGTCCGCGTCGACCTGCCGCAGGCCCTGGCCGCGCTGGCCGCCGAGGGCCGGCTCGATCGCGACCTCCTGCTGGACGGATGTGTCGCGCGGCTGCTGCGCGGCGGCAAGCCGGCCGACCTCACCGGCTACGTCGCCCTGCACGACCGGCTCGAACCCACCGCGGCCGAGGCGACCGCGCGCACCGCCGACTACCTGCGGCTGCTCGCCGACGGTCCCAACGCCGCGGCCGTCATGGCGCAGAAGCGGCTCCGGGCCACCGGTGCCGCCGAGGTCGACGCGGTGCTCGACGCGTCGCGGGCGGTGCTGGCCCGGCCGGAGAAGCCGCTGGCGCGCACCCAGCTGATCTGGCTCGACCGGCTGGCCCGCGAGCATCCCGCCCGCGCCGCGGAGATCGCCGCCGTGGCCGCGGTCGCCGCCGACCATCCGGCCGTCGAGGTCCGCGACCGCGCGGCGGCGCTGGTCGCGAAGCATGCGGGGCCGGCGGTCGCGGTGGTCGCGCCCGTCGCGGTTCTTTCGGGGGACGCGCTACAGCCGGCGTCGGGACCGGCACCCGTGCCACCACCGATCGTGGACCCGGACGAGCTGGCCGAGGAGATCGCCCCGTTCGTCCGCTCGATCTACGACCGCGACGGCGGGCCCGCGGCGATGACGCTGGAGCGGATCCTCGACGGGTGCGTCCGGCTCGCCGGCGACCGGCTGGGCGCCGCCTTCGGCCCGGTGCTCGTCCGGCACCGGCTCAGGTTGGAGGCCGGTCCGTACGCCGACAGCTGCGTCGCCGACCTGCTCGGTGACGCGCTGCACGCCGCGTCGGGCGTCCCCCGTCCCGTCGACGACCCCGTGCGGACCGCGATCGGGTTCGTGCGGCGACCGGCCCGCGACCGGGAGCCGGCGCCCCAGCGGATGATCATCGAGCGGCTGGCCGAGACCGCGAAGCGGGTCCGGCCGGGCGGCCCGCCCCTGCTCGCGACGCCGACACACGCCAACGGCTCCGTCGACCCGGCGGCCCTGCTCGACCGGCTCGCGGCGTCGGCGGGAACCGGTCGCGAGCCATGGCCGACCGACCTGGCCCAGGCCCTGCTGCGCCTGCCCGCCGGCGTCGACGAGGCGACGGCGCGCGCGGCCGAGCGGCTGCGGACCCCGGCCGGCGACCGGACGGCCGCCTGGCTGCGGGCCGGCGGCCTGCCCACACCCGAGTCGCGCACGGTCGAGGTGACCCGCCGGGCCGAGGGCCGCTTCCCCGGCGACATCGACTGGATGCCCGAACGCCGCATCGCGGTCGCGACCGGTCCGCCGCCCGGGTACGACGACCCGACCGGGCTGCTCACCCGGCCCACCTCTGACACCGGCGAGTACCTGCCGCTGTGGTCGAAGTTGTGGCCGGCGGTGCTGCCCGGCTACCGGGAACTCGTCGCCGCGTGGATGCTGCCGTCGATCGCCGGCGGGGCCCAGTTCCGCCAGCGCCCGCACGAGACCGGGCCGGTGCTGGTCGACATCGCCGCCTGCACCGGCGCCGGCGGGCCGGCCCTCGCCCTGGCACTCGCCTACGGCCTGGCCGCGAAGCACGTGACCGACCGGGTGGCCGCGGTCGACGCCCTGCTGGCCCTGGCCGGCGCCGGCGACCTCGACGCGCCTGCCACGGGCCGTTGGATCGGTGTGCTCGCCGCGGCGGGCATGCTCACCGCGTCCCGGATAGAGCGTCCGCTGCGCGACGCCGCGGCGGCCGGTGCCCCCGCGACCACCTGGCGGTTGCTGGCGGCGGCCCTGCCCCCGATCCTGGCGCTGCCGAAGCCGCCGCCGGGGGCGCCCGACCTGCTGACCCTGGCCGCGGAGACCGCGGCCGCCACCGGCCTCCCGATCGAGGTGCCGGGCCTGGCCGAGGTGGCCGCCCTCGGCACGAAGACCCGCCTGGTGACGGAGGCGCGGCGCCTGGACCGGGCGCGGAAACCGGGCGCCTAGACTCTGCCGCATGCCCGCCACCGGGTTCGCCCTCGGCACCGCGTCGTCGGCGCCGCCCGCCCCGAGGTGACGATGACCTGCCCGGCGAGTTGGGCGGGCCCGCGCCGGGGAGTGCTCGCCGAGGCGGCGGAGAAGGCCGGGCTCGGCACCGTGTCGTTCGTCGCCGAACCGGTGGCGGCGGCCGCGTACTTCGTGCACGTGCTCGGCCACACGATGCCCACCGGATCCGTCCTGGTCGTCCACGACATGGGCGCCGGCACGTTCGACGTCACGGCCGTCGCCCGCACGGCGCGCGGCTTCGAGGTGGTCGCCGTCGCGGGCCGTGACGACCTCGGCGGCGCCGACCTGGACGCGGCGCTGGTCGACCACCTGGGCACGGCCGCCGGCATCGACCACCCCTGGGTCACCCACCCGGCGACGGTCGAGGAGCGCCGGTGGCGCCGGCTGCTGTGGGACGACGTGACCGCGGCGAAGGAGCGGCTCTCCCGCGCCGCGACGGCGGAGATCCTGGTGCCGGCCGCGGGCGTCGAGGCCCACCTGACGCGCGCCGAACTGGAGTCGGCGGTCGGACCGGCGCTCGCGGAATCGGTGGCGGCGACGGCGAAACTCACGGCGGCGGTGACGGCGGGGACGCGCGGGGTGGCCGGCGTGTTCCTGGTCGGCGGGACCAGCCGGATCCCGCTGCTGTCGACGTTGCTGTTCCGCGCGCTGGGCCGGGCACCGGTGGCGATCGAGCAACCCGAACTGGTGGTGGCCGAGGGCAGCGTGCTGCCGGGCGTCCCGAAGGATCCTGCCCCGGCGTCCGCGCGACCGACGGTGGGCCCTGTGGCCGGCCCGGCGCCGGCGGCGCCCGTGCCGCCGCGCCCCGAGCGGTGGAGGCGGTGGCTGCCGGCCGCGCTGATGCCGCTGGCCGCCGCCTCGGCGACGGTGCTGATGGCCGTCGGAACCCTGGTGGTGCTGGGCGTGGCCGTCGGCGGCCTGGTGGGGTGGAGCATCCTCAACGGGCAGGGCTTCCTGCCCAACTGGGGATGGCTGCCGGCGGCCCCGTGGTCGGCGGAGCCACCGCCGGGCGCCTAGCCGACGGCGGCCATGACCTCGTCGGAGACGTCGAAGTTGGCGTAGACGTTCTGCACGTCGTCGCAGTCTTCGAGGGCGTCGATCAGCTTGAAGATCTTCGTGGCGCCGTCGGCGTCGAGGGGGACCTGGACGCTGGGCAGGAACGAGGAGTCGGCCGACTCGTACTCGATCTCCGCCTCCTGCAGCGCGGTGCGCACCGCCACCAGGTCGGTGGGCTCCGACACCACCTCGAACGCCTCGCCGAGGTCGTTGACCTCCTCGGCACCCGCGTCGAGCACGGCGAGCAGCACGTCGTCTTCGGTCTTGTCGCCCTTCGGGACGATCACCACGCCCTTGCGGGAGAACATGTACGACACGCTGCCCGCGTCGGCGAGCGTGCCGCCGTTGCGGGTGAGCGCCGTGCGCACCTCGGTGGCCGCCCGGTTGCGGTTGTCGGTGAGGCACTCGATCAGCAGGGCGACGCCGTTCGGCCCGTAGCCCTCGTACATGATCGTCTGCCAGTCGGCGCCGCCGGCCTCGGCACCGGAGCCGCGCTTGACCGCGCGGTCGATGTTGTCGACGGGCACCGACGACTTGCGCGCCTTCTGGATGGCGTCGAACAGCGTGGGGTTGCCGGCCGGATCACCGCCGCCGGTGCGCGCCGCCACTTCGATGTTCTTGATGAGCCGGGCGAACAGCTTGCCGCGCTTGGCGTCGACGACAGCCTTCTTGTGCTTGGTGGTCGCCCACTTTGAGTGGCCGGACATCAATCCTCCGTCGACTTGGCCCTCCGCGCCATGTCCACGAAGAGCCGGTGTACGCGACGATCTCCGGTCAGCTCGGGGTGGAAGGCGGTCGCGAGGACGTTCCGCTGGCGTACCGCGACGATCCTACCTTCTGACGGCCCGGCGCTGACGCGGCCCAACACCTCCACGTCGTCGCCCACCCGTTCGACCCACGGCGCGCGGATGAACACCGCGTGGAAATCCTCGCCGTTGAGCGCCACGTCGGCCTCGAACGAGTCGACCTGCCGCCCGAACGCGTTGCGCCGCACGGTCACGTCCAGAGCACCCAGCGAGACCTGGTCGGGCCGCCCGTCGAGCACCTCGGACGCCAGCATGATCATGCCGGCGCAGGAGCCGTACGCGGGCAGCCCGTCGAGCACCCTTTTGCGCAACGGCTCGTACACGCCGAAATCAACCATGAGCTTGCTCATCGTGGTCGATTCGCCACCCGGAATCACGATCCCGTCAAGATCGTCGATCTCGGAAGGCCGCCGAACGGGTTCAGCTGCCACGCCGAGCGAACGCAGCGCGGCCAGATGCTCGCGCACGTCACCTTGCAGGGCGAGGACCCCGATCAGGAGCTCACCAGCCACGGGTGGCGAGCCGCTCGGAGTCGGGCAGGGTCGCGACGTTGATGCCGACCATTGCCTCCCCGAGGCCCCGCGACACCTTCGCGATCATCGTGGGGTCGTCGGCGAACGTGGTGGCCTTGACGATCGCGGCCGCCCGCTTCGCCGGGTCGCCCGACTTGAAGATGCCCGAGCCGACGAACACGCCCTCGGCGCCGAGCTGCATCATCATCGCCGCGTCGGCCGGGGTGGCGATGCCGCCCGCGGTGAACAGCACCACCGGCAGCTTGCCCGTCTCGGCGACCTCCTTGACCAGGTCGTACGGCGCCCGCAGCTCCTTGGCGGCGGCGAACAGCTCGGTCTCGTCGAGCGTCGCCAGCCGGCGGATGTCGCCGCGGATCTGCCGCATGTGCCGGGTGGCCTCGACGACGTTGCCGGTGCCGGCCTCGCCCTTCGAGCGGATCATGGCCGCGCCCTCGGCGAGCCGGCGCAGCGCCTCGCCCAGGTTGGTGGCGCCGCACACGAAGGGCACGGTGAACGCCCACTTGTCGATGTGGTTGGCCTCGTCGGCGGGGCTGAGCACCTCGGACTCGTCGACGTAGTCGACGCCGATCGCCTGCAGCACCTGCGCCTCGACGAAGTGGCCGATGCGGGCCTTGGCCATCACCGGGATCGAGACGGCGTTGATGATGCCGTCGATCATGTCGGGGTCGCTCATCCGCGACACCCCGCCCTCGGCGCGGATGTCGGCCGGCACCCGCTCCAGGGCCATCACGGCGACCGCGCCGGCGTCTTCGGCGATCTTGGCCTGGTCGGGAGTGACCACGTCCATGATCACTCCGCCTTTGAGCATCTCCGCCATGCCCCGCTTGACGCGGGCGGTGCCGGTGACGGGCGTGTGGTTCTCGGTCTGCGCGGACACGGGTGATCCACTCCTTCAAGATCTTGGGATTCCACCCCATCGTACGTCCGCGAGCTGGGCCGGGAGCAGAGCCAATCAGAACAGGGCGGCTTCAGGCCTGCGGATCGTCGATGTCGAAATAGCGCGGCACCGGATGCTTGCTCGCCAGCCGCAACACCCGCACCAGGCGCCGCCGCCGCAACGACAGCGCGTCGCGCACGAGGTCGTTGTGCACCTGCCGGGCCAGGGCCACCCGCCGGCTGGCGCGGGCCAGATCGGCTCTCACGGCCGGTGGCGCGCCGCCGGGCCCGCCGGGGAGTTCATGTGACGCCGTGAGCACCGGCCGCAGCACGCGGGTGAGATCGTTCTCGGCGGCCTCCCGCTCGTCGGGATCCGCTTCGAGGGCTACCCGGGCGGCCCACCGCAACTGGCTGTCGCCCAGCGGTTCGGCGGCCTCCGCCGCGGCGGCGGCCCGGCGTACCAGGTGCGCGTCGAGCGCGGCCTGGGCGGCGGCGGCGCGGGCGTGGCTGCGGTCAAGGCGCCCGGCCACCCAGAGCGCATAGACGGCGACGAGCACCAGCACCGCGACCGTCGACCCCCACCACCACACCCCACGCAGTGTAGGAGGCACTCAGCCGGCGCCGTGGTGCACCTCGATCGCGGTGGCGTAGACCTCCAGGATCTGCTGGGCCAGCACCGGCCAGTCGTACTTCGCCACCACCTTGCGGGCGTGCTCGGCCTGCGCGCGCCGCCGGTCGGGGTCGTCGAGCAGCTCACCCAGCACGGTCGCCAGCCGGTCGGCGTCGTTGACCGGGAACAGCTCCCCCCCGCCGTCGAGCACCCGCCGGAACGCGTCGATGTCGCTGGCCACCACCGCCGTGCTCGCCGCCATCGCCTCGGTGAGGATCATGCCGAACGACTCGCCGCCGGTGTTCGGCGCCACGTACACGTCGACGCTGCGCAGCATGCGCCGCTTGTCGTCCTCGGAGACCAGCCCGAGGAACACGATCCGTTCCCGGATGCCGGCCGGCACGTGCCGCACCGCCTCGTCGGGGTCGCCCGGCCCGGCGACCAGCAGCCGCAACCCCGGCCGCTCGCCGGCCAGCCGGCAGAACGCCTCGCGCAGCGTCGGGAAGCCCTTGCGCGGCTCGGTGAACCGGCCGAGGAACCCGATCGCGCCGCCGGCACCGGGCCAGCCGGGCAACGGCGTCGCCGCCTCGAACTTCGCCACCGCGACCCCGTTCGGGATCTCCCAGCCGCTGCCGCCGAGGTGCTCCACCTGCACCTTCCGGGCCAGTTCGCTCACGGCGATGCGTCCGGTGATCTTCTCCATCATCGGCTGCAGGATGCCCTTCCCCGCGGCGATGATGCGCGACCGGGGCTGGGCGGTGTGGAACGTCGCGACCACCGGCGCTTCCGACGACAGCACGGCCAGCATCGAGAGGCTGGGCGTGATCGGTTCGTGCACGTGGACGACGTCGAAGTCACCGGTGGCGAGCCACCGGCGGACCCGGGCGGCGGAGACCGGTCCGAACGCCAGCCGCGCCACGGACCCGTTGTAGGGGACGGGCACCGCGCGGCCCGCCGGCACCACGTACGACGGGTGCGGGGCGTCCTCGTCGGCCGGCGCGAGCACGCTGACGTCGTGGCCGAGCGTGATCAGCGCCTCGGCCAGGTCGCGGATGTGGTTCTGGACCCCGCCCGGCAGGTCGAAGGAGTACGGCGACACGATGCCGATGCGCATTCGCCTTCCCCCGCTGCTCAGGCCGCCGACGTGGCGGCCGTTTCCGTGAGCCAGATCCGTTGCAGCATGTGCCAGTCTTCCGGATGCCGGGCGATGCCCGCCGCGAGCCGATCGGCGATCCGCTGGGTCAGCTCGCGCACCCGCACGTCGAGCGGCCCGTCGGCCGGCATCTCGATCGGGCCGTCGAGCTCGGCGACCGGACGCCCTGGTTCGTACCACATGTGCGCCACATACAGCGGTGCGCCGCTGCGCAGGGCGAGGATCGCCGGGCCGGGCGGCATCTTCGCGCGTCCACCGAAGAAGGTCACCTCGACCCCGCGGGAGGTGAGGTCG
Organism: Virgisporangium aurantiacum; assembly: GCF_016863635.1. GTDB lineage: Bacteria > Actinomycetota > Actinomycetes > Mycobacteriales > Micromonosporaceae > Virgisporangium > Virgisporangium aurantiacum. The sequence goes on from NZ_BOPG01000034.1 coordinate 157,608, forward strand.
CGGTCAGCGAGCAGCGGAACGACCGCGCCGTCCTTCAGCCGGTCGATCAGCATGTCGAGCGGCGGCCGCTCGCCGCCGGTCAGCGGGATGATCTCCATACCCAGCTTCCGCCGGAACGCCAGGAACCGCTCGAAGACACCCTCCGGCTTGAGCCGCTCCTGGACGGTGGTGATCGGCCAGCCCTTGGCGGCGACCCAGGCACCGGCCGCGTCCCAGTTACCGCCGTGCGGCAGCGCGATCACCGCGCCGGTGCCGGCGGCGACCGCTGCGGCCAGCTTCTCCTCGCCGTAGAGATGGAACCAGTCGCGCACCTTCGCCGGTGACAGCGCCGGCAGCTTGAAGGCCTCCTGCCAGTACCGGGTGTACGAGCGCATGCCGCGGCGCACCAGCGCGTCCAATTGCTTTTCGGGCATTTCCGGGCCGACCACCGTGCGCAGGTTCCCGGCCAGGCGCCGCACCCCCCGGCCGCGTCGCCGGGCCGCGACGGTCGCGGCCGCGGCGAAGAAGGGCCAGGTGACGCCCGTGGGCAGCGCCCGCACCACCCGCCAGGCCGCCGTGTACCCGAACTCGGTGGCGCTACCCATCGACCCCGCCGTTCGAAGGCTCGGTCCGCGTCTGCTTGTAGACCGTGTGGAACCGCTGGACGACGGTGACCACCGACAGCAGGGCCAGGATCCACAGCACGATGTACATGCCCACGTCCCAGCCGAACCCGGCGGCGAACCCGCCGACGCCGATGCCCAGCAGGCGCTCCGGCCGCTCGACGACCCCGTTGCTGGCGGTGAGCCCGAGCGACTCGGCCTTGGCCCGCACGTACGAGGTGACCTGGCTCGCGATCAGCACGACCAGCGCGGCGAACACGGCGTGCCAGGCCTCGTCCCTGGCCGCCCACCAGGCCAGCGAGGCGAAGATCGCGCCGTCGGCGACCCGGTCGAGGGACGAGTCGAGGAACGCGCCGAACCGGCTCGACGTGCCGCGGGCCCGGGCCATCGCGCCGTCGAGGATGTCGGTGAGCGCGGAGATCGTCGCGAGGATCACGGCGACGAGGATGAAATCGTTCGCGGCGAGCACCGACGCGACGAGGATGCCGACGGTGCCGGCGACGGTGATCGCGTCGGGCGTGACCCCGACGCGCAGGAGCGTCCGGGCCACCGGGTCGACGACCTTGCCGACCGCCGGCCGCACTCCGCTGAGGATCTTCGCCATGGCGGCACCTACCTTAACCGCCTGGGGAGCGCGGTGACCTGAGGGCGCGGCTTGTTACATAGAGTTCCTGGAAGGTTTCAGGTTGGGGTTGTGTCGGGTGGCGTTCGGGTGTGGGATCGCTTAAACAGCGAGCGGACGTGAGGTGTCTCACATCTGAACCGGTGACAGGAGGCGCGTAATGGCGCAGAAGAACCAGGACAAGGGGGTCGCCGGCGCTGTGCCGGCGGTGAGCGACCCCGGCAGGGTACGCAACGTGGTGCTGGTCGGCCACTCCGGCGCCGGCAAGACGTCTCTCGTGGAGGCGTTGCTGGCGGTCACCGGAACCATCAGCCGGGCCGGATCGGTGACCGAGGGCACCACGACGTGTGACTCCGACCCCGCGTCGGTGAAACAGCAGCGGTCGGTGGCGCTCGCCTGCGCGCCGATCCAGCACGAGGGCATCAAGGTCAACCTGCTCGACACGCCGGGCTACGCCGACTTCGTCGGTGAGCTGCGCGCGGGGTTACGCGCCGCCGACGCCGCCCTGTTCGTGGTCTGCTCGGTCGACGGCATGGACGCCGCCACCGCCGCCCTGTGGGAGGAGTGCGCCGCCGTCGGCATGCCCCGCGCGGTGGCCGTCACCCGCCTCGACCACCAGCGGGCCGACTTCGAGGAGACGCTGGTCGAGTGCCAGCGGGTGTTCGGCGACAACGTGCTTCCCCTGTACCTGCCGCTGCACGGCGACGACGGCCAGAGCGTCGCCGGCCTGATCGGCCTGATCACCCAGCGCGTCTTCGACTACAGCAGCTATCCCCCCGACGTGCGCGACCCCGACGCCGAGCACCTGCCGCTGATCGAGGAGTCCCGCAACGCGCTGCTCGAAGGGATCATCGCCGAGAGCGAGGACGAGACGCTCATGGAGCGTTACCTCGAGGGCGAGCAGATCGAGACCTCGGTGATCATCGACGACCTCGAGAAGGCGGTCGTCCGCGGCCACTTCTATCCCGTGGTCCCGGTCTGCGCCGAGACCCGGGTCGGCCTCGACGCGCTGTTGGAGGTGCTGACCAGCGGGTTCCCGTCGCCGATGGAGCACCCGCTGCCGGCCGTCGCCGGTGTCGACGGCAGCCCGCGCGAGCCGCTCACCTGCGACCCCGACGGGCCGCTGGTCGCCGAGGTGGTCAAGACCACGATCGACTCGTACGTCGGCCGGGTGAGCCTGGTGCGCGTCTTCTCGGGCACGCTGCGTCCCGAGTCCGTCGTCCACATCTCCGGGCACGGCATGAGCGAACGCGGCCACCCCGACCACGACAACGACGAACGCTTCGCGCACCTCTACTCCCCGCTGGGCGCGACCCTGCGCGAGGTGAGCGCCTGCGTGGCCGGCGACATCTGCGCGATCACGAAGTCGACCAGCGCCGAGACCGGCGACACGATCTCCGGCAAGGAGACCCCGCTGCTGATCGAGCCGTGGGAGATGCCCGAGCCGCTGCTGCCGGTGGCGATCGTCGCCAAGACCCGCAGCGACGAGGACGCGCTGGCCAAGAACCTGGGCCGGTTGGTCGCCGGCGACCCGACCATGCGGCTGGAACGCAACGCCGAGACCCACCAGCTGGTGCTGTGGTGCATGGGTGAGGCGCACGCCGACGTGGTGCTCGACCGGCTGAAGTCCGGCGGCGTCGACCTCGACACCGAGCCGGTGAAGGTCGCGCTGCGGGAGACGTTCGTCACCGCGTCGAAGGGGCACGGCCGGCACGTCAAGCAGAGCGGCGGGCACGGGCAGTACGCCGTCTGCGACATCGAGGTCGAGCCGCTGCCGCGCGGGGCGGGCTTCGAGTTCGTCGACAAGATCGTCGGCGGCGTGGTGCCGCACAACTACATCCCGTCGGTGGAGAAGGGCGTCCGGCACCAGATGGAGCGCGGGATCGTCGCCGGCCACCAGGTGGTCGACGTGCGGGTGAGGCTGTTCGACGGCAAGGCGCACTCGGTCGACTCGTCCGACGCCGCGTTCCAGACGGCCGGTTCGCTGGCCCTGCGCGACGCCGCCGAGCACGGGCAGGTCGCGCTGCTCGAACCGGTCGACGAGGTGACGATCCGGGTGCCCGACCAGTTCGTCGGCGCGGTGATGAGCGACCTGTCCGGCCGTCGGGGCAGGGTGCTCGGCACCGAGCCGGATCCCGCCGGCAACGACCGCACGCTCGTGAAGGCCGAGGTACCGGCCACCGAACTGGTGCGCTACGCGGTCGAACTGCGCGCGATGACGTCGGGCGCCGGCACGTTCGCCCGGGTGTTCGCGAGGTACGACCAGATGCCCTCGCACCTCGCCGACCAGGTACGCAAGGAGCACGCCAAGGCATAACTCCCCCTGGAAGCAGTGGACGCCCGATGGTGCTGTCGGGCGTCCACTGCTGTTCCGGGTGTCCGGCGATTTCTGTCAGGTGGCCGACAGGGTGGAATTGTTGGTCGTCTCAGGGGTCGCGTCTCTTCCCCGTGAACCGGCACACTTCGGGACGGACTCCACGGGAGAGCACGCGATGAATCAGGCATCCCCCGCCTGGCAGCGCACCCGTCGACGGGCTCGCGCCGTCGTCGTGGCGCTCGTCATGCTGGCCACCGCCGCCCTGCTCACGGCGGCGCCGACCGCGTCGGCGCACCCCGTTCAGTCCTCGAAAGCCTTCGATCCCGACGAGGTGGGCTGGGGCGCCGTGCACGGGCGCACGTTCGCCGACTTCCAGCAGGACTTCGCCGCCTACGACAAGGCCGGCTATCTCGTCGTCGACCTGGAGGCCGACACGTTCGGCGGCGACCTGCGCGTCGGCGCGGCGTTCCAGTACAACACCGACAAGCGCGGCTACCTGGTCAAGACCCGGATGACCGAGGCCGACTACGCGCAGTGGACCGAGTGGGCCGACGTCCACGACTTCCGCATGGTCGACCTGGAGATCTACGTGCTCGACGGCGCGCGGCACTACGCCGCCGCGTGGGTGCAGAACGTCGAGGGCCTCGCCGGGGACGACCACCACGACCTCACCTACGCCCAGTTCGTCGACTACTACGAGGAGCAGAAGCGGCTCGGCCGCATGCCCGTCGACTTCGACGCCTACCAGACCGCGGCCGGCACCCGGTACGCGCTGATCTGGATCGACAACCCGGAGCACCTCGGCTGGCGCCTGCACGGCGACATCAGCGAGACCGAGTACGGCCAGCGGTTCGACGAGTACCGTGACGCCGGCCTCCGTCCGGTGGTCCTCGACTCGGTCAACGGCTCGTCGGCGGGCGGCGCGGGCCAGCGCTACGGCGGCATCTGGATCGAGAACCCGAACAAGCGGTACTGGATCTCGAACCGCGACCTGACCGGGCCGCAGTACGCGAACCGGTGGCACCGCAACGTCGACCTGGGCTACCGCCAGATCTTCACCGGCCGCTACCAGACCGCGGCCGGGGTGCGGTACGCCGCGATCTGGCGGGCCAACACCGACCGGCCGGCGTGGCCGCTGCGCCCGGGCGTCGACGCCAAGGTCGACGGGTTGATCGGGAGCACGCCCGGCATCAGCGTGTCGGTGGTGCGCAACGGCAAGGCCGTCTACCAGCGGGGGTTCGGCCACGCCGACGTCGCGAACGGCGTCTGGATGGACTCCGACCACGTGCTGCGCACGGCGTCGGTGGCCAAGGCGGTCGCCGGGATCCTCACGCTGCGGCTGGAGGAGCAGGGTCTGCTCAAGCGGACGGACACGGTGGCTGGCGACATGCCCGGCCTGCCCGCCCAGCACGGCGGCACCACGTACGAGCAGTTGGTGAGCAACCGCGGGTGCGTGCGGCACTACGCGAACGCGGGCACCGATCCGGCCGCCGCCGCGGCCGACGCCACCATGTCGACCACCGACTACGCCACCGCCGGCGCCGCCGCGCCGATGTTCTGGGCCGACCCGCTCGTGCCGGGCTGCACGGTCGGCATGAACGACGCGTACAGCACGCACGGGTACACCCTCGCCGCCGCGGGCATGGAGGCGGCAAGCGGCGGCACGCCCGTCTCGCTGCTGTTGCGCCAGCGGCTCTGCGACCCGCTCGGCCTCACCACGCTGCGGCAGGAGGAACCCGGTGACGCGTCGGTGCGCCGGTCGAAGATCTACGACGGCGCGGCGCCGGTCGAGGTGCCGCGCGACGAGATCTCCTGGAAGACGCTCGGCGGCGGCCTGGAGACCACCCCGAAGGACCTGACCCGGCTCGGGTCGCAGCTGCTGGCGGGCGCGGTGCTCTCGCCGGCGAACGTGACGTACCTGTGGACGGGGACCGGCTGGGGCTACGCATACGGCTTCGGCATCGGTACCGAAAGTGGACACCGACGGGTGGCGAAGAACGGCTCCCAGCGTGGCGCCGACTCCTTCCTGCTGATCTACCCCGACGATGGAATCGTGATCGCGGTGATGGCCAACCGGAGAGCCCAGGGCGGCGGGACGGCACCGGCCGAGGCGATCGCGAACGAGATCGGGAAGCAGATGCTCGCGCAGCTTCCCTAGCGGATCGCGCGTCGGTGCTGTCGGCTAAGCGGCAGACCACCGACGGTCACGGGGGAAGGACCTACTGTGCCGCCGATGGAGGACCGTGCGCTCGTCGCGGCGCTCGTCGCGGGTGACCCCCGCGGACTCGACGGCGCCTACCGCCGCTACGCCGCCCGCCTCTACGCCTACAGCCGCACCCTGCTGCACGACGGCGAGGCGGCCGCCGACGTCGTCCAGGACACGTTCGTGATCGCGGCCCGGCAGGCCGGCCAGCTCCGCGACGCCGACCGGCTGGCGGCCTGGCTGTACGCGATCGCCCGCAACGAGTGCCGCCGGCACGCGCGGGCCAGCGCCCGCCACGTCCCCCTGGAAGCCGCCGGCGATCCGGTCGCCGAACCGCTCGACCCCGCCGCCGCGCTGCAGGCCCACCAGGTCCGCGAGCTGGTGCACGCCGCGGCCGCCGGCCTGGGCGACGGCGACCGCGAGGTGATCGAGCTGGCCCTGCGGCACGGCCTGGCCGCCGGCGACATGGCCGACGTGCTCGGGATGCCGACCAACCACGTCCACGCCCGGCTGTCGCGGGCCCGGACGGCCCTGGAGCGCGCCATCGGCGTCCTCCTGGTGGCGCGGGCCGGCGGCCGCGACTGCCCGACCCTGGCCGCCCTGCTGGTCGACTGGGACGGCCGCCTGAACCCCCTGCTCCGCAAGCGCATCGGCCGCCACCTGGACGGCTGCGCCACCTGCTCGGACCGCCGCAGCCGCCTGGCCAGCCCGGCCGCGCTGCTGGCCGCCTACGTGGCCGGCCCGTTCGCGGTGGCCGCGGGCGTCCTCGCCGAACCCGACGCGCTCCGCCCGGTCGGCCACCCGGTCCCCGTGGACGCGCAGACCGGCTTCCCGAAGCAGACCGCGTCCCTGCGCGTCCCCACTCCCCGCCGGCGGGTGCTGGCCGCCGCCCTGCTGGTCCTGCTCGCCCTGGGCGCGGCCACCGTGTTCGTGCTGTCGACGGGCTCTGCGCCCGCCCCGCTGGCCGACCGCTCCGGCGAGACCCCGCCGGCCGCTCCCCCGGCCACCGACTCCCCCACCCCCGGTGGCACCCTTTCCGACGAGCATGGTTCCGCCAGCCCGGCCGGGCCCGGCGACTCGGCGCAGCCGGGCGGTGCGGGTGGTTCCGGTGACCCGGGTGACCCGCCTCCGTCGCGTGATCCGGGCGGGCCGGGCATCCTCGGCACGCCGCCACCCTCCCGCGAACCGGCACCCTTCGTCCTGCGGGTGACCCGGGCGGACCCCACCTGCGGCGCCGACGGCGCCACCTGGACCGTCACCGTGTCGGCCACCGGCACCCGGCCGATCCGCTCGGCCACGCTGGTCGTCCGGGCCGCGCCGGGTGCGGCACCGCAGCGGGTCACACTCCGGGTGGACGGGTCCACGCTGTCGGGGTCAACCCCGCCGGGGCGGGGGCCCTCCGCCGAGTGGTGGATCGAGGCCACCGCCACCGATGCGGCAACCGCCACGACCCCCGCCCGCTCGACGCCCACCCCATGCGGCCGCCGCTGACCCACCCAGGCGCACGTGAGGAATGCGCAAGGCGGCTGCTTTCACGATCTTGGAATCCCGTTGCTGTCATGGCGACAACCACATTCCTTCGTGAGCCCGATTTGCGGATCTTGGACTCCTGTAGGGGTTATGGCACCTCTTGTAGTCCAAGATCCGGAGCGGGGAAGTCCGTCCACGTCATGGCACACACGAATCTCCCCGTTCATTGAATCCGACCAAAGCGGGCACGCACACGCACCACCTGAACAATTACGGTCTCGGAAGCGGTGATCATGGCGACCAGCTCGTCGGGGTCACGCCGCGGGCCTTGAGGACGTGCTTCTCGACCTTCTCGGTCGGGGTCTTCGGGAGCGATCCGACCACGTCAACGTGGGTCGGGAGCATGTGCCTCGCCATCCGCGACGCGCACCAGGACACCAGGGCCGCCGGGTCGATCGTCCGGCCGGGGCGGGGTACCACGGCCACCATCACGTCCTCCTCGGTGAGGTCGCTGGGGACGCCGTAGGCGGCCGCTTCGAGGACGTCGGGGTGGGCGGCCACCACCTCCTCGACCTCGAAGGCCGAGATGTTCTCGCCGCGACGGCGGATCGAGTCGCTGAGGCGGCCCACGAAGTAGACGTAGCCGTCGGCGTCCTGCCGCGCCAGGTCGCCGGTGTGGAACCACAGGTTGCGCCGGGCGGCCAGGGATTCCGCCGGCATGCCGAGGTAGCCGTCGTTGATGAGGCCGGGCTCGTTCGGGCGTACCACGATCTCGCCCACCGCACCGACCGGAACGGGCACATCGGCGGCGTCGACGAGCCGCACGTCGTACGCGGGGATCGGGCGGCCGCAGGCGCCGGGGCGGCGCGGGAGCGACGGGTCGGAGTAGATCGGCACGCCGACGTCGGTGGAGCCGTACGCCTCCACCAGTTTCACCCCGAACCGCTCCTCGAACGACGACGCGAACTCCGGCATCGGCACGCCCCAGCCGAGGCGGACGGAGTGCGCGCGATCGTCCACCTGGGACTGTCGCTTGTGGAGGATCGTCAGCGTCGCACCCATGAAGTCGAACACGGTGGCGCCCATCGCCCGCACCTCGGGCCAGAAACCGGACGCGCTGAACCGTTCGCCGATCGCCGCGGTGGCGCCGAGCACGAGGGCCGGCATCACCGTCATCACGGTCGCGTCGAGGTGGAACAACGGGAACGGGCAGTAGAGGACGTCGTCGGCCCGCAGCCCGAAGTTCTCCACCATCAACTCGGCCTGCCGCACCGCGAACCGGTGTGACAGCAGGCATCCCTTCGAGCGGCCGGTGGTGCCGGAGGTGAACAGCACCAGCGCCGGGTCGGCCGCACCGTGCGCCGGCGGCGGCGGATCGCCGGGCGCTTCGAGCACGGAATACGGCAGCACCGTCCACTGTGGAAAGAGCCGCGAAACCCCCTCGTGGTCGCCGCGCACCACAAGGGTCCGGGCCGCGGTCAGTTCATTGTGGACGGACGTGAGCGCACCGACCAACGAATCGTCCACGACGAGCACGGCCGCACCGGTGAGATTGAGGACGTGCGCCAGCGCCGGCCCGCGGAACGCCGTGTTCACCGGTGCCGCCACCGCGCCGAGGCGGTTGGCGCCGAACCAGGTGACCACCGCCTCCGGACAGTTCGGGAGCAGCACCGCCACCAGGTCACCCGCGCCCACCCCCAGACCGGAGAATGCGGCCGCGGCGCGCGCGCTCAACGCGTCACATTGTTTGTAAGTGAGCTCGCGCCTGGAGAAACGGAGAAAGGCCGCGGAACCCTTTTCCTGAGCGCGCTGCGAAAGCAGCGCGTCGACCGTGGGTGTCACAGCCCGGACGGACGCCGGTGGCGCTTGCGCTCGGCGAAGTTGCGGAGCCGCTGCTGGAGTTCCTCGTTGCCGAAGCCTTCGAGGACGGCGGCGGCCTCCGCGTCGAGCGTCTCCTGCCACGGACGCGGGTCGGCGTTCAGCAGTTCCTTGGTGAGCCGCACCGCCTCCTTCGCGTAGCGGGCCGCCTGATGCGCCATCGCGACGGCCTTCGACTCCAGGTCGTAGACCGGCACGACGCGCGTGACGAGGCCGACCCGCAACGCCGACGCGGCGTCGAGGACGGTGCCGAACAGCAGCAGTTCGCGGGTCCAGCCCTCGCCGATGAGTTGGCGCAGCAGCACCGACGAACCGTTCGACAGCGTGAGGCTCCACTCGACCTCGGGGCAGGCGAACCGCGCGTTGTCGGCGGCGATGCGGGCGTCGCAGTTGACCGCGATCTCCAGCCCGCCACCGTAGGCGTAGCCGCCGACGGCGGCGATCACCGGCTGCGGCGCGAACCGTAGCGCCGTCGCCAGTTCCTGGAACTGGGCGGCCTGTGCCCGCATCTGCTCCGGCTCGAGGCCGGCGGCGGCGACGAGGTCCTCGCCGGTGTTGAACGCCTTCGGGCCGCCGGTGAGGACGATCGCCCGTACGTCCGGGTCCTCCGTGGTCTCCTTCACCGTCCCGAGGAGGAGATCGAGCATCGCCGGGTCGAGGGCGTTGTGAACCTCGGGGCGGTTCATGCGGACGACCGCCACCGGCCCGTCGCGGGTGACCTCGACCGTGCTCATTTCCATGCCCCCGAGATGAGGTCGCGGGTGTCGTGCAGGAGCTGCGGCAGCACCTTGGTGCGGCCGATGACGGGCATGAAGTTGGTGTCGCCGCCCCAGCGCGGCACGATGTGCTGGTGCAGGTGCGCCGCGATGCCGGCGCCGGCCACCGATCCCTGGTTCATTCCGAGATTGAACCCGTGCGGGGAGCTGACCGCACGCATTACCCGCATCGCGGACTGCGTGAACTCCGCGAGTTCGACGGTTTCGGCCGGGTCGAGGTCGGTGTAGTCGGCCACGTGTCGGTAGGGGCACACCATCAGGTGGCCCGGGTTGTACGGGTAGAGGTTGAGGACGGCGAAGACGGTCTCGCCCTTCCTCACGACGAGAGTCTGGTCCGGCTCCGCTTTCGGTGCGACGCAGAACGGGCAGCCCGACGGCTTGTCGTAGCCCTCGGCCGGTCGCTCCGCACCGGCGATGTAGATCATCCGGTGCGGAGTCCAGAGGCGTTCGAGATCGTCGGGCGTACTCATGCCCGAGATCCTATTCCGCTGCTGACGGCCCCTGGTTGACCCGGCTTTCGACGATTGTCGCGATGTGCTCGACGGCCTCGGCGAGCGGGACGTTGTTGCGCTGGGAGCCGTCGCGGTACCGGAACGACACGGTTCCGCCCTCGACGTCCTGATCGCCGGCCAGCACCATGAACGGGATCTTCTGCTGCTGCGCCGTGCGGATCTTCTTCTGCATGCGGTCGTCGGAGTGGTCGGTCTCCGCGCGGATGCCCTTTTGCTTGAGCCTTGCGACGAACTCGTCGAGGTACGGCGCGTGGTCGTCGCGGATCGGGATGCCGACCACCTGCACCGGCGCCAGCCACGCCGGGAACGCGCCGGCGTAGTGCTCGGTGAGCACGGCGAAGAAGCGCTCGATCGTCCCGAACAGGGCGCGGTGGATCATCACCGGGCGCTGGCGGGTGCCGTCGGCGGCCGCGTACTCCAGCTCGAACCGGGGCGGAAGCTGGAAGTCGACCTGGATGGTCGACATCTGCCAGGTGCGGCCGATGGCGTCCTTCGCCTGCACGGAGATCTTCGGGCCGTAGAAGGCCGCGCCGCCCGGGTCGGGCACCAGTTCGAGGCCGGACGCCTCGGCGACGCTCCGGAGCGTCTCGGTGGCTTCGTCCCAGTCGGCGGGGTCGCCGATGAACTTGGGCGAGTCGTCGCGGGTGGACAGTTCGAGGTAGAACTCGGTCAGTCCGTAGTCCTTGAGCAGCCCGAGCACGAAGTTCAGCAGGCTGGCCAGTTCGCCGGCCATCTGTTCGCGGGTGCAGTAGATGTGGGCGTCGTCCTGCGTCATGCCGCGCACGCGGGTGAGGCCGTGCACCACGCCCGACTTCTCGTACCGGTACACCGAGCCGAACTCGAACAACCGCAACGGGAGCTCGCGGTAGGAGCGCCCGCGGGAGCGGTAGATCAGATTGTGGAACGGGCAGTTCATCGGCTTCGGGTAGTACTGGGCGCCCTCCATCTCCATGGGCGGGTACATGCCGTCCTTGTACCACTGCAGGTGCCCGGAGATCTCGAACAGTGTGCCCTTGGAGATGTGCGGCGTGTTGACGAAGGAGTAGCCCTCCTCCTCGTGCCGGCGCCGCGAGTAGTTCTCCATCTCGCGCCGGATGATGCCGCCCTTCGGGTGGAACAGCGGCAGGCCCGAGCCGACCTCCTCGGGGAAGCTGAACAGGTCGAGGTCGGCGCCGAGCTTGCGGTGGTCGCGCTTGGCCGCCTCCTCCAGCATCCGCAGGTGGTCCTTGAGCGCGTCGCGCGTCGGCCAGGCGGTGCCGTAGATCCGTTGCAGCTGCGGGTTCTTCTCGCTGCCGCGCCAGTAGGCGGCTGCGGTTCTCATCAGCTTGAACGCGGGGATGAGTCTCGTGGTCGGCAGGTGCGGGCCGCGGCACAGGTCGGACCAGCAGGTCTTGCCGGAGTCGGCGTCGAGGTTGTCGTAGATCGTGAGGTCTCCGGCTCCGACCTCGGCCATTTCCTGATCGACGTCGCCCTTGATGTCGACGAGTTCGAGCTTGTACGGCTCGTCCTTCAGCTCCTGCTTGGCCTCGTCGAGGCTGGCGAACCTTCTTCTCCGGAACCGCTGGCCGGCCTTGACGATCTCCTGCATCCGCTTCTCGAGCTTCGACAGGTCGTCGGGCTGGAAGGGGCGTTCCACGTCGAAGTCGTAGTAGAAGCCGTGCTCGATCGGCGGGCCGATGCCGAGCTTGGCCTCCGGGTAGATGTCCTGCACGGCCTGGGCGAGCACGTGCGCGGTGGAGTGGCGGAGCACGGTCAGCCCGTCGGGGCTCGACATCGGCACCGGCTCGACCTCGGTGTCCGTCTCCGGCGCCCAGTCGAGGTCGCGGAGCTTCCCCTCGGCGTCGCGCACCACGACGATCGCGTTCGGGCCGTTGACCTGGAGCCCGGCCTCGGCCACGGCCGTGGCGGCCGTCGTACCCGCGGGCAGGGCGAGACGGTCGGGCGGGGCGGCGGCACGTGATGCGGACACGGTTGATCTCCCTTATGAGTCTTCTGTGCCCGATCGTATCGGCCCGGCCGCCGGTGACCGGCGTGGCCCGCCCGCGCGCCCGCGCCGCGAGGCCCACGCCGCGAGGCCCACGCCGGGGACGGCGTCGTCCGGCCCGCCTGGGGCTTGGTCCGGCCCGCGGCTTGGTCCGGCCCGCCCGGCGCCGGGCCGCGCTCCCAAGATCACCTTTTGAGGAAGAAATCTGCAGTGAGACTTTAGGTTCTTTCCGCAAAAGGTGACCTTGCAAGGGCCAACTCGGCTCAGAAGCGGAAGTTCGACACCAGGCCCTGCAACTGGTCGGAGATCTGGGCCAGTTCGTCGGCGGCGTGCTGTGACGCGGTGACCGACTCCGTGGTGGTCTTCGCCGTCGTGGCGACGCCGCTGATGTTCGCGGCGATCTGGTTCGAGCCGGCAGCCGCCTCCGAGACGCTGCGGTTCATCTCGGTCGTCGTGGCGGTCTGCTCCTCGACGGCGCTCGCGATGGTCGTCTGGTAGTCGTTGATCTGCGTGATCACGTGCGTCACGTCGGCGATCGCGGCGACCGCGCTGGTGGTGTCGGCCTGGATGGCGTCGACGCGGCGGGAGATGTCCTCGGTGGCCCGGGCCGTCTCCTGGGCCAGATCCTTGACCTCACCCGCGACCACGGCGAAGCCCTTGCCGGTGTCGCCGGCGCGGGCCGCCTCGATCGTGGCGTTGAGCGCCAGCAGGTTGGTCTGCTCGGCGATCGAGGTGATCACGCGCACCACGTCACCGATCATCCGGCTCGACTCGCCGAGGCGCGAGACCGTCGCGGTCGTCGCCTCCACGGCCGTCACGGCCCGGCCGGCGATCGAGGCGGCCTCCTGCGCGTTGTGGGCGATCTCGCGGATCGACGCGCCCATCTCCTCGGAGCCGGCGGCAACGGTCTGGATGTTGCGGGAGACCTCGCTCGCCGCCGAGGCGACGACGTCGGCCTGGCCCGACGATTCCGCGGCGCCGCCCGCGATCGTGTGCGACAGGCTGCCGATCCGTTGACTGGTCGAGCTCAACCGGCCGGTGCTGCCGGCGACGCCGGCCATCGCCTCACCGATCCGCGCGAGCGCGGAGTTCACCGACCCGGCCATGCGGCCGACCTCGTCGTTGGACCGGACGTCGAGGCGCTGGGTCAGGTCACCGGCGGCGACGGCCGCCATGGCCCGCTCGGCGTCGGCGAGCGGACGGGTGATGCTGCGCGTGATCCACCAGGCCACCACGCCGGCGAGCACGATCGCGAGGGCGAGCAGCAGGCCCATCACGGTCAGGAAGCCGTCGGCGACGTGCCGGGCGGCGGCGCTCTCGACCTGGTTCATCGACTCTTCCAGGTCGATCAGCACGTTGATCGCCGCGAGCCACTCGATGAACAACGGCTTCGCCTGCTGCATGAGCACCTGCAACGCCTGGTCGACGTTGCCGGCCATCCGCAGGTCCACCACCTGCTTGATCAGGGGCAGCGTCTCCGTCTCGATGCGTTTGATCTCGGTGAGCGCCTTGACCTCGGCGGAGCTGACCTTGCCGGGCGTACCGAAGATCGCGTCGAGCTTCGACGCCGAGTCCGTGTACTTGCCGGCGAGCACCCCGATCTTGTCGATCTCGGGCTGTGCGTCGGCGGGCGTCGACAGCATCACGACATCGCGGAGGCTGATCGCGCGGTCGTGCACGCTACCGCGGAAGTTGATCGCATACCGCTGTTTCACGGCGTTCTCGTCGTTGATCGTCGCCAGGCGGTCCTGGATCTCCTCCACCCGGACCACCGCGATGACGGTGAGAACGACCGTGGTCAGCAGCACGGCGAGGAAGCCCAGGCCGAGCCTGCGGCTGATCGCCAGATTCGTCAGTGACACGCGCTCAACTCCGCTCGCCGGTCCGGGATTGCCTGCTCTCATCGGCAGGTCTCCGGCGCACTGAAGGAATTTGTGCGGCGGCGTGGCCGGCCCCCGGGCGGGGGCCGGCCATCCCGGATCAGCGCTTCCAGAACGGACGGCGTTCCCTGCCGGCCGCTCCCCCGGCGGGTGCCGCCCCGGGCCGCTCCGCGGGCAGCTCGCCGCGCTGCTCCCCGGGCGTCTCGCCGGCCAGTTCCGCCAGGGCGGCCTCTGTCCGCGACCACAGGTCGGGGGTCGCGGTGGGGGTGCCGAGGAGTTCGGTGGACAGGTCGGCGTACCGCGTCAGCGTCGGGTCGGTCGGCGCCGACAGCCGGAGTTCGGTGGCGACGCCGCTCAGCCAGCGCCCGATCGTCCGGAGCGCCACGAGCCGGTCGGCGGCGGACCGGTCGGCGGCGGCGCGCAGCCGCTGCAACTGGTCGCGTGCGCCGGTGACCACCTGCATGACGACGTGCGCCGGGGCACCGACGACGCCGGCCCGGGTCACGGACTCGCGCGGGCCCTGCTTCGGCGCCGGCTCGGGTGCCCGGTTGCCGGGGACGGGGGGCGCGAACGGCGCGGCCCCGAACGGAGGTGCGCTAACCGGTCCGCTGCCCGAACCCAGCGGGCCGCCCGAAACCGGCGCACTGCCCGGCGCCGGCGGGGCGCCCAGGAGCGGCGGCGGAGCCGGGACCGGCGGTCCGGCCGGCGGAGTCTGGACCGGCGACCCGGTCGGCGGCGCGAACTGCGCAGCGCTCGGCGGCGCGGCCCGGTCGAGCAGGCCGTCCGAGAGTTCCGCCTCCATCGCGTAGTTCGCCCCACCGGTCTGCCGCGGGGCGCCGGCCGCTCGGCCCATCATCCGGCGGAGCCCGCCCGTGGACGCCTGCGCGGCCATCGGCGCCGGACGCGGCGCGCCGTAGGCGACCGGTTGCGCCATCTCCCAGCCGGACACCGGTTCCACCGGCTGCACCACCTTGTGCGTCCCGCCCTCGGCGACCACCCGGTCGTCGACCGCGACGTACGCGGTGAACCGGCACAGCACACCGAACCGTAGCGACGCCGCGACGATGCGGCGCTCCAGGTCCGACGCGGCGGTGCGGGCGGTCACGGCGTACGCGTCTTCGAGGTCGCGGACGTGCGCGCGGGCCCAGATCGCCGTGGCGGCCGCGTTGTCGTGCCGCTCGCCGGTGACGTCGGCCTGCCACGGCGTGCCGTCGGCCGCGGTGCCGCGAACGGCGAGCCGGCCCCCGGCACCGGTGTACCGGCCCCGGATCACCAACGGCACGCCGGGGAACAGGTCGGGCAGCCGGGTGGGCGTCACCGTACCGTCCACAATGGACAGACCGGCCGGCCCGAGGGAAACCCCCGTCACCAACGGCGAGCCGACGCGGCGGTGGATGTGCGCCATCACGTCGTCCAGTTGGTCTTCGCTCTCGACGAGCTCGAAGCGCCCGCCGCCCGCGGACGCCAACCGGCCGAGAAAGCCCGCGTTCACCGCGCGGTCGATGCCGATGGTGTGCACGCGGATGCCGGTGAGGTCGCCGATCTGGCCGAGGATCTGGTCCTCGTTGCCCACCTGGCCGTCGGTGACGAGCACCAGCACCAGATCCCGCTGCCGGTCGTTAAGGAGCGCGCGCCCCTCCCGCAGCGGCGCGAGCATCTCGGTGCCGCCGCGGGCGTCCACTGTGGACAGATGGCGCACGGCGCGGAACCGGTTGCGGTCGGTGGCCGCCACCAGCCCGGCCGGCAGGCCCTCCACGGTGTCGACGACGTGGTCGAACGTGAGGACGGCGAACCGGTCGGCGTCGGTGAGCGTGTCGACGATGCGGGCGGCGGCCCGCCGGGCGCTGACCATCTTCCAGCCGGCCATGCTGCCGGACCGGTCGAGCACCAGGACGACGTCGCGCGGCCGCGGCGGCGCGCTGCCGGCCGGCGGCAGGACGGTGAGCTCGAACGTTCCGCCGTCCTCGCCGTCGTCCTTGTGCAGCGCGAGAACCGGCTCCGTGCGCTCGTTGTCGTAGTCCAGCCGCAGCACGAAGTCGCGGTCGGCCCGCTCGCCCGGCGCGATCCGCCACCGTCCGTCCACTTCGGACACCGCATGCAGGCTCGACCGCACCGCGCCCAGCGGAAGCCCGCCCGGATCGACGCCGACGTCGATCGACAGCCGTACCGGGTTCGGGAATCCGGGCAGCAGCACGGGCGGCGTGATGCGGGACGCGTCGGGAACCGCGTCGGTGTCGGGCGACCACCCGTCGCCGGCCTGCTCGCCGCCGAGCGGCGCGCCCGGGATGTACCGCGGGGCGACCACCAACGGGAACCGGAACAGCGCCGCACCGTCCGAAATGGACAGTGGACCGGCGAGCGTGAGAATCACCGAAACCTGTTCGCCCGGAACGATGTTGCCCACGCGCATGGTGAAGACGTCGGGCCGGTCCTCCTCCGCGATGGAGGCGCGCTGTCCCGCGGCGATCGCGCGGTCGTACGTCTCCCGTGCCTCGGCCCGCTCCTGGAGCTTCGCCTCGACCGTACGGTCGGCGGCCACCATCTTCATGCCGGTGACGGCCGCCCGGTCGGGCAGCGGAAAGATGTAGGTCGCTTCGAGCGGCCGGTCGTGCGTGTTCACGAACTGCTGCGTCAGCTCCACGCTGTACACCAGGCCGGTGACGTCGGTCTTCACGTCGACGGCGGCGAGCGGCAGGTTCCCCCGCTCGGTGCGCAGGCAACCGATGCCACCGTCGTCGAGCGGACCGGCCACCCGGCCCGCCTGCTCGTCGGTCATCGGCACGATCTGAACGGTCATGATGATCTCCTCGGGTCGTGCAGCAGGCCGCGTGTGGTCAACAGATCGATGAGTGGCTGGGCCGCGGCGCGGAGCGCCGCGAGATCGTCGTGGTCGGGCCGGGTCGGCAACAGCAGCACCACACCACCCGGCAAGGTGACGCCCGTGAGCACGCCCTCCGCGCCTTCGCGCCCGGATTCCGGCGCGGCGGGTTGCGGTGCCTCGGGTTGCGGTGCCCCGGGTTCCCGTGACGCGACGACCGGTTCCGGTGCGGGCGCCGTCACCGGCTGCGCCCAGAACGCGCCGCGCGGTGCGCGCGGTGCCGGCTCTTTCGGCGTCCCCGCATGCGCCGGATCCAGGCCGGCGATCCCGTACACGACGGTGTCGGTGGCGCCGACCAGTTCGGCCTGGATCTCCGCGAGGCTGCGCCCCTGCGCCTGCCGTCGCTTGATCGCCACCAGTTGGGCGAGATGCCGCGGCCCGTACAGCGCCGACCGTCCCCGCATCCCGTCGGGCCGGTCGAGCAGGCCGATCGTGGTGTACCACCGGATCGCCCGCCGGTCGGGCACGTCGCGAACCCGCCCGTTGGGCGCGCCGGGATAGTCCACCGCCTCCAGCGCGGCGGACACCCGGGCGACCAACTCGTCCAGCGTCCACTCGAACCCCATGCGGACGACAGTAACACTGTCACTCAACAGTGACAGTGTCATCTTCCACGGTCCGGGGGACGCACCTGGTGGTCGTCGTGCCCGTCCCGACAAGTCGATCTTGCAGTTGTGGTGGGCCGCAAACAGTAGTAAATACAGGCGAAAAAGGCACCACAACTGCAAGATCGACGCCAGAGAACAGCTCCCGGTTCTCGATCTTGCAGTTGTGCTCGCCGTAAAACGGGAGCATTCCGACGAAAGGGCGAGCACAACTGCAAGATCAACCACGTTGGGTCCACTGATCTCGTGGCTGCTCAGGCGGTGGACACCAGTTCGCGGGTCAGTGGGAGGCGGATGGTCGCGCGCAGGCCGGGGGCGGCGTCGGTCAGCGTGACCGAGCCGTCGTGGCGGCGGATCAACTCGCGCACGATGGCCAGGCCCAGGCCGCTGCCGCCCTCGTCGCGGGCGCGACCGTCGTCGAGGCGGGTGAAGCGGTCGAACACGCGCTCGAGGTCCGGCGCGGGGATGCCGGGGCCGTCGTCGGTCACCTCGACGACCGCGGACCCGGCCTCGGCGTAGCCGGTGAGCGTCACCCGGCCAGCCGCGTGCCGCACGGCGTTGTCGAGCAGGTTGGCCACCGCGCGGAGCAGGGCGTCGTGCTCGCCCAGCGCGATCAGTTCCAGGCCGTCGGCCACCAGCAGGTCGACGGGCACGCGCGCGCCGCGGCACCGGTCGTGCGCCTCGCGCAGCACGTCGGCCACGTCGACGGGTGCGAAGCGGTCCTTCGAGGGAGCGGCGTCGTCGGCGCGGGCCAGCAGCAACAGGTCGTCGACCAGGCGGCTCAACCGGACCACGTCGGCGAGCAGGTCGGGCACCAGGTCGGGCGGGACGCCGTGGCGGCCGGCGACCTCCAGTTCGGTGCGCATCGCGGTCAGCGGGCTCCGCAGTTCGTGGGCGGCGTCGGCGACGAACGCGCGCTGCCGCGCCCGCGCGGTCGACAGCCGGTCGAGCATGCCGTTCAGCGTGATGGCCAGCCGCTGGATCTCGTCCTCGGAACACGGGACGGGCAGCCGGTCGTCGCGGCGCGACCCGGTGATCGACTCCGCCCCCACGCGCAACTGCTCCACCGGCCGCAGCGCCGCACCGAGCACCCGCCAGCCCAGCACGCCCATCGCGATCACCAGCAACGGATAGACGACCAGCAGGTGCCCGCGCAGCACACCCATGCTGTGGAACACCTCCGCCACCGGCCGCCCGACGACGACAGTGTCATCGCCGACCGGCACCGCGACCACGCGGATCGGCCCTTCGACCGCGACCCGGTTCCCGTCGACGTACTGGTGCTCGCCCTTGCGCGCCGCCGCCAGTTCGTCGGGCTGGAGCAACGACACCAGCCGGTCGGCACCGACGGACGCCGACCGCACCCGGCCCTCCGCGTCGACCACCTGCACCAGTTGGCCGCCGGCCACCGGAACCGGGTCGGGCAACTCGCCCTCGGCGGTGAGGGCCGCGACGTCGTGCGCGGTGCTCTCGGCCGCCGCGTCCACCGAACGCTGCAACGCGATGCCGAGGACCAGGAACAACGCGACCCCGCCGACGAGGAACCCCGCGGCCAACCCGCACGTCCCGATGATCACCAGGCGCGCCCGCAACGACCGGACGCGCCACCACCGCATCACGGGGAGCCGCCGCCGAGCGGCGCCCCGCCGCCGAGCGGCGAGACTCCGGCCACCGGCGACCCGCCAGCGACCGGCGAGACTCCGGCCACCGGCGAGACAGGCGAGACACCGGCCGCCGGCGAGACGTGCGCCAGCCGGTAGCCCGCTCCCCGCACCGTCTCCAGGCGGTCGCGCCCCAGCTTGCGCCGCAGGTACCCGATGTACACCTCGACCACGTTGGGGGCGGTGTCGGCCGCGGCGTCCCACACGTGGTCGAGCAGTTCGATCTTGGACACCACCCGGTCGGGCCGGCGCATCAGGTACTCCAGCAGCGCGTACTCCCGCGCGGTCAGGACCACCGGCTCCCCGGACCGCGTCACCGACCGCGCCGCCGGGTCGAGCTCGATGTCCCCCACCACCAGCACCGTGGGACGCGACGGCGCGCCCCGGCGCAGCAGCGCCCGCAGCCGGGCCAGCAGCACCACGTACGAGAACGGCTTGGTCAGGTAGTCGTCGGCGCCGCAGTCGAGGCCGTCGGCCTGGTCGTACTCGCCGTCCTTGGCCGACAGCATCAGCACCGGCAGCCACTGCTCCTCGGCCCGCAACTGCCGCACCACGCGGTAGCCGGACAGGCCGGGCAGCATCACGTCGAGGATCATCGCGTCGTAGTCGCCGTGCCGGGCCAGGTCGAGCCCGCTCACCCCGTCGTGGGCGAGATCCACCGCGAACCCCTCGGCGGCCAGCCCGCGCTGCAACGCCCGGGCCAACCGTTGCTCGTCCTCCACCACCAGCAGCCGCACCCCAACAGCGTGGCACGCACGGGCCCGAACCGGGAGCGCACTCTCAGCGCACTCTCAGTGGCAGCGGAGGACCATATAGGACATGTCGATCTTTGCTACCCGCCCGGCGTTGCGCTGGCTCGTCCCGGTGGCCGTCACCGCCGTGGTCGTCGGCGGCGGGGCGGCGGCCCGCTCGATCGCGGCGTCCGCCGAACCGTCGCTGCCGGCCCGCAGTGCCGCCCAACTGCTGGTCGACCTGCAGACCGCGCCGCTCGACGGCCTCTCCGGCACGGTCCGCACGAACGCCGCCCTTGGCCTGCCCGAACTGCCCGACGTCGACAGCCAGGGCAGCACCGACATCACCCAGCTGCTCACCGGCTCGCGCACCGCCCGGGTCTGGTACTCCGGCCCCGACAAGGTGCGCGTCGCGCTGCTCGGCACGCTCGGCGAGGCCGACGTGATCCGCAACGGCACCGACGTGTGGCACTGGGACAGCAAGGCGAAGAAGGCCGTCCACAGCACGATCTCGGGAGCGACGCCGGACCCGCGCCTGCCGCAGACCCCGCAGGACGCCGCCGACCTCGCGCTGAAGGCCCTCGACCCGACCACCACGGTCAGCACCGGCTCCAGCGCCCGGGTCGCCGGCCGGGACGCGTACGAGCTGATCCTCACGCCGAAGGACGCCGCCTCGCTGGTGGGCCAGGTGCGCCTCGCGATCGACGCGAAGGAGCACGTGCCGCTGCGGGTGCAGGTGTTCGCCAAGGGCACTGGCCAGCCGGCCTTCGAGGTCGCGTTCACGCAGGTCAGCTTCGACCGGCCGAGCGATTCGCAGTTCGTGTTCAAGCCGCCGGCCGGCACCACCGTCGAGGAGGCCCCGCAGACGGTGCCCGACGCGGCCGGCAAGACGGAGAAGGCGTCGAAGGTGATCGGCCAAGGCTGGACCGCGGTCCTCGCGACGACGCTGCCGGCTCCCTCGGGTGACAGCGATGAGAGTGGACGCGCGCAGGCGCAGTCGGTTCTCGACCGCCTGCCCCGCGTGAGTGGCGACTGGGGCAGCGGGCGCCTGCTGTCCGGCAAACTGTTCACCGTGCTGCTCACCGACGACAACCGCGTCTTCGCCGGCGCCGTCTCGCCCGAGCGCCTCTACGAGGCGGCCCGTGCCAAGTAGGAGCGGAACCGACCGCAACGGTAGGTCTGTCGCCGAGAGAGGCGACTTAGCGGTCGGGAGCACCGGGCTCACCAAGCGGTTCCGCCGCCAGGTCGCCGTCGACGGCGTCGACCTGGCGGTGCCGCGCGGCGCGGTCTACGGGTTCCTCGGGCCGAACGGGTCGGGCAAGACCACCACGATCCGGATGCTGCTCGGCCTGATCCGGCCCACGGCGGGCGGTCACACGCTGCTCGGCCGGGCCATGCCCGCGCACGCCGGCACGGTCCTCCCCCGGGTCGGCTCGCTGGTCGAGGGGCCGGCGTTCCACCCGTACCTGTCCGGCCGGGCCAACCTGCACCGCCTCGACGCGGCCGACCGCACCGCCGACCCGCGCACCGCGAAGCAGCGCGTCGACAAGGCCCTCGACCGCGTGGGCCTGCTCGCCGCCGCCACGAAGCGGTACCGGGCCTACTCGCTGGGCATGCGCCAGCGGCTGGCCCTGGCCGCGACCATGCTCGTGCCGCGCGACCTGCTGATCCTCGACGAGCCCACGAACGGGCTCGATCCACAGGGGACGCGCGAGGTGCGCGCCATCATCACCGCGCTGGCCGCCGACGGGGCGACGGTGCTGCTGTCGACGCACCTGCTCTCCGAGGTGGAGCAGATCTGCACCCACGTCGGCGTCATGCACCTCGGCAAACTGGTGGCACAGGCGCCGCTGGCCCAACTCCGGGCCCAGGCGGTACCCCGCATCAGGGTCGACACCGACCAGCCCGAGGACGCGGCGCGCGTCCTGGAAGCGCTCGGCGTCACCGAGGTGGAGACCGCCGGAACCAGCGCGACCGGCCTCCCCGGCGGAATCGCCCCGGAGAAGATCGTCGCCGCGCTGGTGCACGACGACGTGCCGGTGCGCGGCTTCGCCGTGGTGACGCCCGACCTCGAGGAGCTGTTCGTGTCGCTGACCGGGGAGGGCTTCGATGTCAGTGGCTGAAGCGTCGCCGGCCGAGGTGGTCGTGAAGGCGCGGCCGTTCTCCACCCGCTTCCTCCGCTCGGAGCTGATGCTGATCTTCGGGCGGCGGCGGAACTGGGCGGGACTGGCCGTGCTGGCGGCCATCCCCTTGATCATCGCCATCGTCACCAAGATCTGGCCGCCCGGCGGTGGCCCGGGCGGCGGACCCGGCGGCGAGGGTGGCGAGGGGCCGAGCTTCTTCAACGACATCACCAGCAACGGCCTGTTCGTCGCGCTGACCGCGCTCACCGCGGAGCTGCCGCTGTTCCTGCCGCTGGCCGTCGCCGCGATCGCCGGTGACGCGGTGGCCGGCGAGGCCAACCAGGGGACGCTGCGCTACCTGCTGGCCGTGCCGGTGCACCGCACCCGGCTGCTGCTGGTGAAGTACGCGGGGGTGGTGATCTTCGCGTTCGCGGCGGCGCTGCTGGTGGCGGCCGTCGGGACCGTGGCCGGGCTGGCGCTGTTCGGCGGCGGCGACGTCCTGCTGCTGTCCGGCACCACGGTCGGTTTCGGCGAGGGGCTGCTGCGGCTGCTCGGGGTGTGCGCCTACATCGCGATCGGCCTGTCGGCGCTCGGCGCGATCGGGCTGTTCGTGTCGACGCTCACCGAACAGCCGATCGGCGCCACGATCGCCACGATGATCCTCATCGTGGTGAGCTACATCCTCGACGTGATCCCGCGCCTGGAGTGGCTCGGCCCGTACCTGCCCACCCACTACTCGATGGAGTACGGCGAACTGCTGCGCGACCCGGTGAGCCTCGCCGCGCTGCGACCCGGCCTGTTCTCGGCCGCCTGCTACACCGTCATCTTCCTGACGGCCGCCTGGGCCCGGTTCGCCGGCAAGGACGTGTCCAGCTAGCGCTGATTACTTGTGGCGTCCGCCGGCACCGTCGGCGGGCACCAGCGCGGCCGCTTCGTACATCTCCCGCGCCCGCGCCAGCATCAGCTCCTCCTGGTCGTTCTCGCGCCGCACCGTGAAACCGACCGTCGCGTACGCCAGCGAGCTGATCATCACGCAGGCGAGCACCGCGATCGGCGCCAGCAGTTCGAACGCGCTCATCCCGCCGCTGACCGGCGGAATGTCGCCGGCGAGGTCGATGCGCACCGCCGCCATCCCGGTGTAGTGCATGCTGCACACCGCGACGGCCATCAGCAGCGCGCCGGCGACCGTGGCCGAGGCGCCCTTGATCACCGCGGCGAACCACAGCGCCACCGTCGACGCCACGATCGCGATCGCGAACGACGCGCCCACCAACGCCGGGTCGTACGACAGCGTCCCGGAGAACTTGAGCGCGGACATGCCGCTGTAGTGCATCGAGGCGACCCCGATGCCGGTGACGATCCCGCCCGCGACGATGCGCACCGCCGACGGCCGCATCGCGAAGACGGCGAGGAACAGCCCGATCGCCACCATCACGACCGACAGCCCGAAACTCACCGCGGTGATCGTCGGGTCGTAGCGGATCAGCGTGTCGGGGACGTCGAAGCCGAGGATCGCCATGAAGTGCATCAGCCAGATGCCGGTGCCGCCGAGCGCGATGGCCGACATGACCAGCCAGCGGCCCCGGCTCCAGCCCACCGCTCCGCGGGCCCGGCCGGCGAGGACGAGGCTCAGAAGCGAACCGAGGAACGCCAGAACGAACCCGAGAACGGGGTTGATCCAGCCGTACGCGAAGTGATGTACCTGAGCCACGCGAGCCACCCTCCGATAGACCGGGAGATTGAATCCCCATCCGGCAGCGGCGCCTCGCACAGTTCGTGCGTTGTTTCCCGCACTTCGACACCGCCCGGTGGGTATAGGTGACTTCGTGGCGGAACAGGTGTTGGAACGACAGGCGACGGTGCCCGCGCGCGCGGAGCCGCCGCCGAAGCAGCCGTGGTGGCGCAAGGCCTGGCGCTACCTCCGCCGGCTGCAGGAGGACATGAGCAACGACAACCTGACGCTCGTGTCGGCCGGCGTGGCGTTCTACTGGATGCTCGCGCTGTTCCCGGGGATCATCGCGATGGTCACCGTCTACGCGTTGTTCGCCGACGCCGGGCAGGCGCGCGAGCAACTGTCGCCGATCCTGGGCGCGCTGCCGGAGGACGCCCGCACGCTGATCACGGATCAGTTGGACAAGACGGTCGACGCCGGTGGCGGCGGCCTGACCTTCGGCCTGGTGGCGAGCCTCCTCGCCGTCCTGTGGGCGGCGTCGGGCGGCATGCAGGCGCTGATGACCGGCCTCAACATCATCTACGGTGCGCAGGAGACCCGGAACTTCGCCCAGCTCCGGGGCATCTCGCTGCTGCTCACGATCGGCGCGCTGATCTCGGCCGGGGTGGCGATCGCGCTCGTCGCCGCGTTCCCGGTGGTGCTCGACCGGATCGGGCTCGACCCGGTGGCCGCCGTCGGCGCGCAGGTGGTCCGCTGGCTCATCCTGCTGGTCCTGATCGGCACCGGGCTGTCGGTGATGTACCGGTTCGGCCCGGCCCCGCACCGGGCCCGGTGGCACTGGGTCACCCCCGGCAACGTCACCGCCGTCGGGCTGTGGTTGCTGGCCTCGCTCGGCTTCTCCCTCTACGTGAGTTCGTTCGGCTCCTACAACAAGACCTACGGCGCGCTGGCAGCGGTGATCGTGCTGCTCATGTGGCTGTACCTGTCGGCGGTCGTGATCCTGCTCGGCGCGGAAATCGACGCAATCCGGGAGCAGACCGTTTTGGTGAAGGACGGTCGGGTAGTCGAACTGGGCACCGCTAGAGAAGGAGTTGAACGCACCATGAGCACGGTCACTGAATCCGTCGACGTTGCCGTTCCGGTTCGGACCGCGTACAACCAGTGGACCCAGTTCGAGGATTTCCCGCAGTTCATGGACGGGGTCGAGGAGATCCGTCAGGTGACTCCGGAGATGACCCACTGGAAGGTCAAGATCGCCGGTGTCGAGCGTGAGTTCGACGCGCGGATCACCGAACAGCACCCCGACGAGCGGGTGGCCTGGACGTCCGTCGACGGCCCGACACACGCCGGCGTCGTCACGTTCCACCGGCTCGACGACTCCCACACCCGGGTGACGGTCCAGATGGACCTCGAACCCGAGGGCGTGGCGGAGACGGTCGGCGACAAGGCCGGCTTCGTCGACCGGAAGGTCAAGGGCGACGTCAAGCGCTTCAAGGAGTTCATCGAGTCCCGCGGTGGCGAGACCGGTGCCTGGCGCGGCGACGTGGCACGGCCCCAGCCGTAAAGTAAGCCCCGCTGGAAGGGCCGCACCCCGGGAAGGGGTGCGGCCCTTCCGTGTCACCAGGGGCTTTGATGGCTTTCGTGGCGGCGCCGCATGTCGATCGCGATGCGGCGGGCGGGCCGGTACGTGGCTCCGCCGGAAGGGGCCGGACGGCGCCGGCTGAACGGGATCGGACCGGGGAGGTACGGGTAGCTCGTCATGACATCATCGTGGCATCACTAGTGACGTCATGTCAAGCCGTAGTGGCATTAGCCGTGGTCAGCAACCACCCGCAGCACGACCCCGTGCTCCAGCAGCGCCTTTACGGCTGCGAGTACGAAAGTGAAGCCCTGCACGCTGTCGAGCGCGTGCGCCGCGATGGCATCACTGGTGTCACCCTTGATGTCATCCTCGACGATCCGGACGTGCGTCCCGCGCTCGTGCGGCGTGAACGTCCACTCGACCGTCGACGGGTCGTCGGGGTTCCACTCGACGAGGATCCGCTCGTTCGGCACGACGTCCTTGACCGTGACCGTCGTGCCGACGCCGAACATCTCCCACTCCCACCGCACGGTGGCACCGGGTTCCAGCGGCCCGCTGCTCTTCGTGAACCAGAACCGGGTGGTGACCTCCGGGTCGACGAACGCCCGGAACACCTCCTCGACCGGCCGGCGGATGATGAGTGCGGTCTTCGCGATCATGATTTCTCCGCTTCTGTCCTGAGGTTGGCGAGCCGGCGGTCCCAGGCCCGCGCCACGTGGTCAAGGCGGCGGCCGAGTTCGGACAACCGCGCGCCGACGGCCTCGTACCGCCGTTCCCGGCCGACCGGCCGCGACTCCACCAGGCCGGCGCCTTCGAGCACGGCCAGGTGCTTGTTGATCGCCTGCCGGGAGATGGGGAACTCCCGGGCCAGCGCCGACGCCGACGACGGATGCTCGCCGAGGTGCACCAGCAGGTTCCACCGCGTCTCGTCGGCGAGCGCGGCCAGCGACACCGGGTAGGCGATCACGCAGTGCCTCCGAAATCCCGCACAAGACCCTGGCGTGACCGCCTACGCTCCGCTCCGGCGATCACGCCAGTGCCCGGGCGAGTGCCCCGAGCTCCTGGTGCCAGCCCCTGTCGTTGCCGTCACGGTTGGCGCGGCGGACGTCCTCGGCCGAGTCGAGCCCGTCGAACCCCGACTCGACCACCCGCACGGTCACCGTGCCGTCGCCGTGATCGTCGAGCCAGAACTCCACCAGCGTGGTCGGCCCGTCGACCGACCGGGTCACGCCGTCGCTGCGCCACCGGAACGCCGCGTACGTGCGCGGTTCGAGCGCCACGACGCGGATCTCGAACTCGCCGCACGTCGGGTCGTGCACGCGGCAGAGGTCGCCGTCGCGCTCGATGCGGTGGTTCACCACCTCGCCGTCGTTGATCCACCAGCCCGGGCGGGTCACCAGGTCCCAGACCCGCTCCACCCCGGCGGTGATCGCGATCGACCGTTCGATCCTGTCGTCCACCCACCGACCCTCGCACTTCAGGGGTCGATGTGCAACTCCAGGGTTGCAGGTAGGACGATCTTCGAACCGTCGAGGACCTCGCGGTCGGCCGCCGTCATCGGGCCGGGTTCGAACAGCGCCGCGCCGGTGCCCGGGTTGCGCGACCATCGCGGATGCGCGCCGCCGCTCACCTGCACCCGGATCCGGTGGCCGGCGCCGAACACGTGCGCCATCGGCCACAGCTCCACGTCGACCTCCAGCACGCCGTCCGCGGTCGCCACCCTGGTCAGGCCGTCGCAGATGTTCACCGACCGGCCGTCCGGGTGCACGTCGCAGACCCGCACGAACACGTCGAACGACGGCACCGACGACGTCGTCCGCACCACGGCCCGCACCGGCCCGACCGCCTCGACCGGCGCGGCCAGCGGCGCGCTCGTGTACACCAGCACGTCGGGGCGCGCCTCCAGCCGCCGGTTGTCGCGGATCCCGGCCACGGTCCCCATCAGCCGCGGCCCACCGACCGACGGCGTCGGATCCGCCGGGTCATATCGAAACGACCGCCCTCCGGTGCCGGGTCCACGCGTCGGCGCAAGGCCACCGTCACTCGTCAAAAACCACTCCTGGACGCCGTGAGCAGGTGGCCAGTCATCCAGTGCCCGCCATTCCTCCGTCCCCCCGACGAACACCCGCACCGGTGCGCCGGTCGCGGGCGGGCCGCCCCGCAGGTGCTCGTCGAGGAACGGCAGCGCCTCGCGCACCGACGCGAACAGCAGGCCGGTGCTGCCGTGGTGCCACGGGCCGATCACCAGCCGCGGCTGCCGGCCGGCCGCGCGCAGCGTCGCGTAGTCGACCAGTTGCCAGGGCAGGAAAATGTCGTACCAGCCGCCGATCATCAGGATCGGGGTGGTCACGTCGGCCACCCGGTGGGTGTGGCCGCGCTCGGTCCAGTACGGGGCGTCCGCCTCCGTTTCCCGCAGCCACTCCTGGAAGTGCGGCACCGCCGCGCCCACGGCCACCGCGTCGGCCTCGGCCAGCGTCGGGTGGTGCAGTCCGCGCTTCAACTTCGGCTGCCCGCGCAGGAGTTCCGCGACGGCCGCGGTGGCCGGGCCGCGCTGGGCGGCCAGGATCGAACTCCAGGTGAGCACGGTGTCGAACGAGAAGCCGCCGCCGGCGTAGGTGGGGTCGCGGAACGACGACGCGGTCACGGTGGTGCACAACGCCTTCAGGTCGCTGCCGGCGTCGGCGGCCACCGCCCACTGGGTGAAGCCGACGTAGCTCGGGCCGAACATCGCGAACGCGCCGCGGTACCACGGCTGCCGCTTGAGCCAGTCGACGCAGTCGAGGCCGTCGTCGCGCTCGTTGCGCATGGGTTCGAACGTTCCGCCGGAGTCGGCGGTGCCGCGGCACGACTGCACCACCACGCGGTAGCCGCGTTCGGCAACGGTGCGCGCGATCACGTTCGTCGGCGCGCCCCGGCCGTACGGGGTGCGTACCAGGAGCACCGGCGCGTCGGGGTCGACGGGCTCGTAGACGTCGGTTTTCAGGATCACGCCGTCGCGCGTCCGCACCGACAGTCCACGATGGACCGTGACGCGGCGCTTCGTCGCCGGCCTTTTGGGGAGGGCGGGGAGCTTGGCCACGGTGGCGAACGCACGCGAGACAAGGGTCACATCCGGAAGGCTAGGTGACCCCCGGCCGGTCCGCCCGGTTCGGCGGGCGGGAGAATTGCGGAATGGCAGTCCGCTCTGATCTCCGTAATGTGGCCATCATCGCCCACGTCGACCACGGCAAGACCACGCTGGTCGACGCCATGCTCACCCAGGCCGGCGCGTTCCACGCGCGCGCCGCGGCGGCCGACCGGGTCATGGACTCGATGGATCTGGAGCGGGAAAAGGGCATCACGATCCTCGCCAAGAACACCGCGGTGCACTACGGCGACTACACCATCAACATCATCGACACCCCCGGCCACGCCGACTTCGGCGGCGAGGTCGAGCGCGGGCTGACGATGGTCGACGGCGTGGTACTGCTGGTCGACGCGTCGGAGGGGCCGCTGCCGCAGACCCGGTTCGTGCTGCGCAAGGCGCTCACCGCGAAGCTGCCGATCATCCTCGTGATCAACAAGGTCGACCGGCCCGACGCCCGGATCAAGGACGTCGTCGACGACACGTACGAGCTGTTCCTCGATCTCGACGCCGACGAGCACCAGATCGAGTTCCCGATCGTCTACGCGTGCGCCCGCGACGGCCGTGCCTCGCTCAAGCAGCCGGCCGACGGCGCGATGCCCGACAGCGAGACGCTGGAGCCGCTGTTCGCCACGCTGTTCTCGACGATCCCGGCCCCCTCGTACGAGGAGGGTGCGCCGCTGCAGGCGCACGTCACGAACCTCGACGCGTCGCCGTTCCTCGGCCGGCTGGCCCTGTGCCGGGTGCGGCAGGGCACGATCAAGCGCGGCCAGACGGTGGCCTGGTGCCGTGAAGACGGCACGATCAACCGGGTGCGCGTCTCGGAACTCCTCATGACCGAGGCGCTGGAACGCAAGCCGGCCCAGGAGGCCGGGCCGGGCGACATCATCGCCGTGGCCGGCTTCGCCGACATCATGATCGGCGACACCCTGGCCGACGCCGACAACCCCATCCCGCTTCCCCGCATCACCGTCGACGAGCCGGCGATCTCGATGACGATCGGCACCAACACGTCGCCGCTGGCGGGCCGGGTGAAGGGCTCGAAGGTCACCGCGCGCCTGGTCAAGGACCGCCTCGACCGCGAGCTGGTCGGTAACGTCTCGCTGCGCATCCTGCCCACCGAGCGCCCCGACACGTGGGAGGTCCAGGGCCGTGGCGAGCTGGCGCTGGCCATCCTGGTGGAGCAGATGCGCCGCGAGGGCTTCGAGTTGACCGTCGGCAAGCCGCAGGTGGTCACCCGCGAGATCAACGGCAAGGTGCACGAGCCGGTCGAGCGCCTCACCATCGACGCGCCCGAGGACTACCTCGGTGCCATCACCCAGCTGCTCGCGTCCCGCAAGGGCCGCATGGAGCAGCTGGTCAACCACGGCACCGGCTGGATCCGCATGGAGTGGCTGGTGCCCGCCCGCGCGCTGATCGGCTTCCGCACCGAGTTCATGACCGAGACCCGCGGCACCGGCATCCTGCACCACGTGTTCGAGAGCTACGAGCCGTGGTTCGGCGACCTGCGCATCCGTCCGACCGGCTCGCTGGTGGCCGACCGGGCCGGCGTGGCGACCCCGTTCGCGATGATGAACCTGCAGGAGCGCGGTTCGATGTTCGTCGAGCCGACCACCGAGGTGTATGAGGGCATGATCATCGGCGAGAATTCCCGCGCCGACGACATGGACGTCAACATCACCAAGGAGAAGAAGCTCACCAACATGCGCAACTCCGCCGGCGAGGAGACGGAGAAGCTGATCCCGCCGCGGCGGCTGTCGCTGGAGCAGGCGCTGGAGTTCTGCCGCGAAGACGAGTGCGTCGAGGTGACCCCGGTGGCCATCCGCATCCGCAAGGTCCTGCTCGACGGCAAGGACCGCGAGCGGGCCTTCCGCAAGCGCGCCCACGCCTAAGTCTCGACGAGCGGCTTGTACTCCTCGACGGGCACGTCGAACGTCCACGCGACGCCCTGGCGTGCCGTGCGTACCCAGGGCGGCACCCGCAGCCAGTACACGCGGTACGTGCCGTCGGGCTCCGGCGTGGAGTTGACCACCTCGACCATGGCCAGGTCCTCGTCGCGGTCCATGGCGACGCGCCACAGCACGCCGGTGTCGTCTTCGTGCTGCCGGGTGGCGCCGAACTCGCGGGCGTACCGCTCGTAGCCGAAGTGCTCGAGCATCACGCGCCGCAGTTCCGCGTTGGTCTCGGCGGTGATGCGTTCGGCGGTGAGGTGCGGCAGCACCTCGGCCAGGGAGTCGGGGATCGGCATGCCGTGCCAGGCGTGCATCCCGAACCCGTCGGGGTAGCCGAGCGCCGCCCCGTCGCCCCGGTGGAGGCGGCCGATGTTGTCGCGGTGCAGTTCGGTCGGCCGGTCGCTGAGGACGGCCACCCGCTCGTACGGCCACCACCAGCCCACCTGGCGCGTGACCGCGCCCAACGGCGCCAACCCGGGATGCTGCGGCCCGGTGCCGACGACCTCGGCGGTGGCCGCGAACGTCGCCAGCCAGGGCGCCTCGTGGGTGCCGTACACCGCGTCGAACAGGGCGTCGCGGGCGTGCTCCGGCAGCTCGCCGGTGAGGTGCCGGCGCAATGGCTCGACCACCCGGTCGACCACGAGCCGCCACGACCCCGCCGACGCCGCCGTCCACACCTGCGCCCAGCCCACCGGCCCCAGCGCCGCCGACGCCGCGGCCCGCGCCGCCGCCCACGGCACGTTCCGCAGGGTCGCCCGCACCGGCCGGCCCCGGTCGGGCTCGCCGGCCGCCGCGATCGCGCCCGCCCGCGGCGACCCGGCCCAGATCACGCGGCCGGGCTCGGCCAGACCGGCGGCCCGATAGGCGGCCCGCACGGCCGACTCGGCCGCGGCCCGGTCGGTGGGCCCGGTGGCCAGGCCGACCTCGCCCCAGGCGTCGGCCGCGTCGGCGGCCGCCCGCCCGAGGGCTCCCGCGGCCACATCGGTCGGTGCCATCAGTCGGCCACGTAGCGGTAGTCGCCCGGCACGTACTCGCGCTGGCGGACGATGCGGTAGCGCCCCGCCGGGACGGTGATGGCGCCGTGCTCCTCGTGCACCACCCGCGCCTTGGTGACGATCTCGACGAACAGCCGGTCGATGTCGTCGGGGGCGGCGTACAGGGCCACGTCGGGACCGGTGATCACGTGGGCGTGCCCGGTGGCCTCGCCGCGCGCGAGCACCAGCCGCCCACCGTCGCGCGGGCCGGGAACGAGGCCGCCGGGAAGGTCGTCGATCGGGACGATCAGCACATCGCCTTGTCGGTACATGCCCACACCGTATCGATGACCTACGACATTTCCTGTCCCCCGCAGGGCTCAACGAAGCGCGGCGATCCGCTCCAGGACGCCGCCCGCGAAGACGTCGTACAGGGGCAGCGTGCGCAGGTGCACGTAGCCGATGTGGCAGTCGCAGGTGGTGTTGGGGCAGGGGCGGGGACGCAGGCCGGCCCGCCAGGAGCCGTCGTACAGGTTGCCGATCGGGTCGCGGACGAAGTGGCAGCGGCGCACCGTCCCGTCGCCGTCGACCGACACCACCGTGTCACCGGTGCGGCAGTCGGCGCCCAGGCTCTGGTGCGGACGCACGCTGAACCCGAAGTGCGGGTCGATCGCCGTCCAGTCGGCCTCCGCCGCGGCGTCGTACGAGCGGCCGTCGGCCGCGTTGACCCACAGGTACACCTCGTCGGGCAGGTCGCGCCGCAGCGCCCGCGCCTCGTCGAGGTGCTCGGGCAGCCCGACCACGCCCACCGAATAGCGCACGCCCAGCCCGGCCACCTCGCGACACCGTTCCAGGAACGCCGACCGCGTCACCTCGCCCGGGTGGTACGTGCACCACAACGCCACCTTCGCCGGCGAGGCCGCGGCCAGGAACCCGGGCCGCGCGGCCAGGTTCGTCTGGATGGCGACCCGCTCCACGTGCGGCAGGTGTGACAGCCGCACGATCGCTTCGCGGTACCACGATCGGGACAGACCCTCGCCCCACGGCGTGAACAGCACGGAGATCTCCGTGCCGCGCTCCGCGGCGAGCCACCCGACGAACCGGTCGAGGGCCGCCCGGTCGGCGCGCAGCGCCTCCGGCGGGTCGCGCCTCTTCGCGAACGGGCAGTACGGGCAGTCGTAGTTGCACGACGCCAGCGGCCCGCGGTACAGGATGGACAGTTTCATCGCGTCGCGTACCCGGCCATCGCCGCCCGCACGCCCGGCGACACCAGCCACGGCCCGATCGCGTCCGAGTACGCCAGCCCGTCGGCGGTGAGGCGCAACGCGTTCGCATCCAGAAAACCGGATTCGGCGAGCGATACCAACTGCGGGAAGTCGTCGTCCACTGTGGACCCGAAGCGCGCGGCGTACCCGGCCCGGCGCACGCCGCCGACCCGTAACAACGACTTCAGGAGCCACCGCCGGCGCTGTTCGAGCGCGTCGAGGGCGAAGCCGTACTCGGCGACGTCGAAGTCGGTGGCCGGCCGGCCGAGGTAGTCGTCGATGATGGCGCGCACCTGCCCGATGCCCACCGCGTAGTCGAACGAGTAGTGCAGCCCGGTGGTGTACGAGCGCGCGCCGCAGCCGAGCCCCACCATGCCGTCGTCCTGGCAGCAGTACTCCGGCCCGTCGAGGACCGGCGCCGACGCCAACCGGAACATGCGCATCGACTCCTGCCGGTAGCCGGCACCCGCCAGCACCTCGACCGCTCGGCGGTACAGGGCGAGCCGCTCGGCGTCCCATAAAGGATCTTCCGCGGCACCACGACGGCCGAGACCGGTGAGCGGCCGCACGTACAACGGATAGAGGTAGAGCTCCTCCGGCCGCCACGACAGCGCCGTGGCCAGCGAGTACTCCCAGGTCGCGGCCGTCTGGCCGGGGATGCCGTAGATGAGGTCGAGGTTGAGCGTGTCGACGGCGCTCGCGCGGATCGCGGCGAGCGCGCGGTCGACCTCCGCGCGGCGTTGCGGCCGCCCGGCCCGGTGCGCCTCGTCGTCGAGGAACGACTGGACGCCGATGCTGACCCGCGTGACGCCCCGCGCCGCGAGCACCGCGAGCCGGTCGGGGGTGGCCGTGGCCGGCGACGTCTCCACGCCGAGCGGCACCCGCGCCCCGCCGGTGAACCCGTCGACGACGTCGAACAGCCGCTCCAGTTCCGGCGCGGTGAGGTAGGTAGGCGTGCCGCCGCCGATCGCGACCCGGGCGAACTCGGTGCCGCCGGGCAGCGCGTCGCGCACCCGTTCCGCCTGCACCGTGAGTTGCGCCAGGTATGCCGACACCTGCTCGGCCGGCGGGTTGGCGCGGGTGAACAGGTTGCAGAACCCGCACCGCATCTCGCAGAACGGCACGTGCACGTAGCAGAACAGGGCGCGCGTGTCCTCGCCCGCCCACACGTCACGCAGCGCCGGCCGCGGCCGCAACGGCCGGTACGCGGTCTTGTGCGGGTACGCGTAGAGGTAGCCCTGGTACGGCGAGCCCAGCATCACAGCATCATTTCCGCATACGGCACCGTCCACACGACTTCGTGCGCGACGCGGTGTCCGGTGAGGCCGTCCTCGCCGTACGCGGTGCCGTGGTCGGAGCACACGATCGCCGCGCACGGCCGGTTCCGCGACGTCATCGCCGTGACCAGGCGCGGAATCTGCCGATCGACGTACTCCAGCGCCGCGGCGTGCGACTCGATCGAGTCGGCGTCGGCGCCCTCGAGGTAATGCCGGTTCGGCTGGTGCAACGCCGCCACGTTCAGGAACACGAACACGGGCAGGGCGGGCGGCGTCGCGGCGAGCGCGGCTTCGAGCCGCGCGAGTTGCGCTTCGAGGCAGTGCTTTTCGGTGACGCCGTAGGCAGGCTCCCAGTACGCCTCGTGGAACAGCGACGGCAGCACCCGCCCCAACGGCGAGCGCAGATTGAAGAAGCCCACCCCGCCGAGGCACACGGTGCGGTAGCCGGCGTCGGCGAACGCGGTGACGATGTCGGGCGCGTCGAACACCCACGTACCGTCCACAGTGGACTCACTGCCCGGAAACCGGGCCGCGAACGGGCGCGGGTGCGGCCCGGGACCGGGCGGCGTGGGCAGGAAACCGGCGAAGAACGCGTGGTGCGCCGCGTAGGTGAAGGTCGCCGGCGAATGCCTTTTCTCCCACCGGTTTCCGGGCAGCAGGGCGGCCAGGTTCGGAGTGCGTCCCTCGTCGAGCAGCCGCGCCGCGACGTCGTACCGCAGCGTGTCGAGCGTCATGAACAGCATGTCGTGGGTGCCGACGACATCCTTCAGCATCGCGCCACCAACCTGTGCACCTGCTCGGCGTACGTGTCCCGCCCGTGCTCGTTGAGCAGCCCCGGCAGCAGGTCGCCGAACGCGTTGACCTCGGCGACCGCGTGCCGCCGCCAATTGCTGGCGAACATGAGGTCGACGCCCACCTGCAGGCAGCCGGGGAACTGCGCGGCGGCGCGGGCACAGGTCTCCATCGCCGCCGCCCACTGCTCCTCGCCCGCGGCCCGCCGCACCGCCGCGACGTCACCCCGCTGGGCGCCCAGGTGCAGGTTGGTCATCGGGTGCCGGCTGGCCCGCACCACCACGTGGGTCGGCTCGCCGCCGATCACGACCACGCGCAGGTCGACCGTGCGCCCGCCCAGACCGGCCTTCGGGTACCAGCGCTCCACGTGCAGCGGCCCCAACCGGTCGACGATGTACCGCACCGTCGCCTCGTCGGTGTACCGGCGCACGGTGAGCGAGTTGTAGAGCCGCCCGCCGGACACCTCGACCGACGTGGTGGCCACCAACCGCCGTCCGGCCTGTTCGAACGCGATCACCCCGGACGCCGACGACCCGTGCGGCGGCTTGATGAACACCCGGCTCCAGCCGGCGCCCCACATCTCCCCGCGCAGGTCGGCGTAGCCGGACAGCGGTGGAGCCGCCTCCGGCACCGGCACCCCCGCGCTCGTCAGGACGGCGTGGCACCGCCGCTTGTCGAACAGCACGGCCAGTTCGGCCGGGTCGTTGAGCAGCGTGCCGCCGAGTCTCTCCAACGCCTTCGTGAACCCGGCGTACCAGGCCTCCCCCGACCGGATCTCGCCGTGCTCCGCCGGCTCGGCGTCGCCGCGGAGCAACCGGTCGACCTCGGCGTCACCGTCGGGCGAGTCGATCCGCACCAGCGCGCCGCGCGGGATCCCGGGCGTCTCACCGGCCGCGAGCCGCCGCCACGGGATCTCCACCGCCGGCGGCAGCCCGGCCGCCCGCACGGCGTCGGCGAACAGCCTCGCCCGCCGCCCGCCCGGGTTCGTGACCACCGCCAGTCGCACCGCTGCCACCTCTACTCGCTCACCGCGATCCAGCGGTCGTCTTCGTCGTCGTGCATCTGCTCGTCGACGTCGACCGCCACCCCGGGCAGCTCGGCGACGATGCGCTCCATCATCTCGGTGGACATGTAGTGGTGCCACAGGTCCAGCTCGTCGAGGTGGGTCAGCGGCTGCCCGGCGAGCAGGGCGGCCGCGCCGCGGTCGGTGAGCACCCCCATCGACAGGTCGAGCGTCGTCAGCCGGGCCACGACCGGGGCACCGGCCACCGCCGCCGCGACGTCGTCGGCGATCTCGGAGTTCTGCAGGCCCAGGGACGTCAGCGCGGGCAGCCGCGATCCGCCGAGCAGGTCGGCGAGGTCGGCCACGGTGGTGTCACCACCGTAGTTCCCGGTGCCGAGCCACAGCTCCAGGAACCACAGGTTCGGCAGGTCGGAGGCGCCGACCGCGCGCACCACCGCGGCCGGCAGGCCGCCGCTCTCGAACGTCAGCTGGCGCAGGCCCTCGTGCCGCACGGGCCGCAGGCGCAGGCCCTCGCCGCCCCGCACGGTGAGGATCTCCAGCCGCGGCAGCGCCTCCAGCAACGGCGTGAGGTCGTCGTGCTGGATCCAGGAGATCTCGCACTCCTCCGGGACCATGTCGCCGAGGAACAGCGCGCGCAGGTTCGGCAACGGGGCGAGCTTCTCGGCCAGCATCGGCACCGGCAGCTTCTCGTCGTACGCCGCGCCGCCCCACTGGCCGACGATCAGGGCGGCGACGTTGTCGACGCCGACCGTCTCCAGGAACGTGTCGAGCAGCCCCCGGAACGTGTCGGGGCCGTCGTCGTAGTCGAGCTCCAGCCGCCAGGCGTAGTCGGTGTCGGCCGGGTCGACCGGCTCGGCCGGATCGAACGTGCGGACCAGCAGCCCGCCGAAGCCGTCCGGGTGGTCGACGAACCTCATGCCCGCTCCCCTACTCGCCGACGGCGACGTACCGGTCGCCCTCGTACTCGGCCTGGCGTTCCTCGAGGTCGACCGCGACGCCGGGCAGGGCGGCGGTGATCCGGGCGGCCAGTTCCGGCGAGACGAAGTGGTGCCGGAGGTTCAGCGTGGCCAGGTGGGTGAGCGGCTGGCCGGCGAGCAGCGCCCGCACGCCGTCGTCGCCGACCGCGCCCATCGACAGGTCGAGGTGTGCCAGCCGGGCCACCACCGGAGCCGTGGCGACCGCGGCGGCCAGCGCGTCGGCGTCCCAGGCGTTGCGCAGGCCGAGGTCGGTGAGCGCCGGCAACCGGGCGCCGCCGAGGATCTCAGCCAGGTCGTCGACGGTGGCGTCGCCCCCGTACCGCGGATCGCCCAGCCACAGCTCCAGCCGTTCGAGCCGGGGCAGGTCGCTCGCGCCGATCGCGCGGACCGTCTCGGCCGGCAGCCCGCCGCTCTCCAGCTCCAGCACCCGCAGCTCGGCGTGGGTCACCGGGCTGAACCCGGTGCTGCCGCGGACCCGCAGGTGGGTCAGCCCGGGGTAGGCGGCCAGCAACGGGGCCGGATCGGCGGTCTGCAGCCAGGACACCTCGCACTCGTCGATCGTGATGTCGCCGACGAACAGCGCCCGCAGGTTCGGCAGGCCGGCCGCGCGCTCGGCCAGGACGTCGACCGGCGGTGGGTGGTGGTTCGCGCCGCCCCACTCGCCGATCACCAGCGCGGTGGCCACCGCACCGAACTCGGCGACGAAGCGGTCGAGTTCCGCGGCGAACTCCGCCGGCCCACCCGCGTACTCCCAACACACCCGCCACGCCACCGCCGCCGGATCGGCGACCTTCCCGGCCGTCCGGACGTCGTAGTCCTCCACCCGGCAACCGGCGAAGTGCTCGACCCGGCTGTAGAACGCCACCGCTACTCCCCTACCGAGACGTACCGGTCGCGGGTGTCCTTCTGCCGATCGCCCAGGTCGACCTCGACGCCGGGCAGTTCGGCGACGACGCGCGCCATCATCTCCTCGGACAGGTAGTGCCGGTGCAGGTCGAGCCGCCGCAGGTGGGTGAGCGGCTGGCCGCCGAGCAACGCCCGGGCGCCGTCGTCGCCGAGCGTGCCCATCGACAGGTCGAGCACCTCCAACCGGGCCACGACGGGCGCGCTCGCCACGACGGCCGCCACGGCGTCGGCGTGCTCGGCGTTGCGGAGCCCGAGGTAGCGCAGGCTCGGCAGGCGGGCGCCGCCGAGGATCTCGGCGAGGTCCTCGACGCCGCTGTCGCCGCCGTACCCCTCGGTGCCGAGCCAGAGTTCGAGGTAGATGAGCGCCGGCAGGTCGCTGGCACCGACCCCGCGGACCGTGGACGCCGGCAGCCCGCCGCTCTCCAGCACCAGCGACTGCAGCACCGGGCTGCTGACGGCGGAGAAGCCGGTGCTGCCCCGGTTCGACAGGTGGGTGATGCGCGGGAAGGCGGTGAGGAACTTCGACACGTCGTCCTGCCCGATCCAGGAGACCTCGCACTCCTCGAACGTCATCTCGCCGACGAACAACGCCTCCAGGTTCGGCAGCGAACCCGCCCGGGCCACGATCTCCTCGACCGGCGGCGGGTCTTCGTACGCCGTGCCCCACTGCCCGATCACGAGCGCGGCGACGGCCGGCCCGAACGCCGCGATCAGGGCGTCGAGCGCCGCGAGGAACACCTCCGGCTCGTCTTCGTAATCCACCGACAGCCGCCAGGCGACGACGCCGGGATCGACCACGTCCGGCACGTTCCCGGCGTCGAACTCGACGACCGGAAACCCGGCGAACGTTTCCAGGTGCTCGTTGAACGTCATGGATATCCCCCCGGAGCGCGGTGTTTGATGGACGCGCGGACGCTACCGCAGACCGCACCCACGTGTGGGGCGGTCGACGGCCGAACTGCCTCGTGCCTGCCGCTACTTGACTGCTGCTACTTAACTCCGGCGACGTCCATCGCGCGGAGTTCCTTCTTCAGTTCCTTGACCTCGTCGCGGATGCGGGCGGCCACCTCGAACTGGAGTTCGCGGGCGGCGCCGAGCATCTGGTCGTTGAGGTCCTGGATGAGCGTGGCCAGTTCAGCCCTGGCCATGCCGGCACGGGCCGGCGTCGGTGTCGCGGTGCGGGCCCGGCTGCGGGTCTCCGGAACGGGTGCCTTGCCGCGGCTCATCTGCCGGCCGCCGCCACCGACGATCGCCCCGCCGGGGCCGTGCCCGCCGAT
Organism: Virgisporangium aurantiacum; assembly: GCF_016863635.1. GTDB lineage: Bacteria > Actinomycetota > Actinomycetes > Mycobacteriales > Micromonosporaceae > Virgisporangium > Virgisporangium aurantiacum. The sequence continues at coordinate 196,672 of NZ_BOPG01000034.1, forward strand.
CGCACCCTCGGTGTCGTCGGCCTCGCGGTAGATGTCGTCGAGGATGTCGCCGATCTTCTTGCGCAGCGGCGTCGGGTCGATGCCGTGCTCCTTGTTGTGCGCCTCCTGCTTGGCCCGCCGCCGGTTCGTCTCGTCGATCGCCAACGACATCGACGGGGTCATCTTGTCGGCGTACATGATCACCTGGCCGGACACGTTCCGCGCCGCGCGACCGATCGTCTGGATCAGCGACGTGCCCGACCGGAGGAAGCCCTCCTTGTCGGCGTCGAGGATCGCCACCAGCGACACCTCGGGCAGGTCGAGACCCTCCCGGAGCAGGTTGATGCCGACGAGCACGTCGAACTCCCCGCTGCGCAGCTCGCGCAGCAGCTCGACCCGGCGCAACGTGTCGACCTCGGAGTGCAGGTACCGCACCTTGATGCCGTGTTCGAGCAGGTAGTCGGTGAGGTCTTCGGACATCTTCTTGGTCAGCGTGGTGACGAGCACCCGCTCGTTGCGCCCCGTACGCAGCCCGATCTCGTGCATCAGGTCGTCGATCTGGCCCTTGGTGGGCTTGACCACGACCTCCGGGTCGACCAGGTTCGTGGGCCGGATGACCTGCTCGACGAACTCACCGCCGGTCTTCTGCAGCTCGTAGTTGCCCGGCGTCGCCGACAGGTAGACGCTCTGGCCGACCCGCTCGACGAACTCGTCGAACCGCAGCGGCCGGTTGTCCATCGCGCTGGGCAGCCGGAACCCGTGCTCGACCAGCGTGCGCTTGCGCGACGCGTCGCCCTCGTACATGCCGCCCACCTGCGGGACGGTGACGTGCGACTCGTCGATCACCGTGATGAAGTCGTCGGGGAAGTAGTCGAGCAGGCAGTGCGGCGCGCTGCCGGCCTCCCGCCCGTCGATGTGGCGCGAGTAGTTCTCGATGCCGGAGCAGAACCCGACCTGGCGCATCATCTCGATGTCGTACGTGGTGCGCATGCGCAGCCGCTGCGACTCCAGCAGGGCACCCTGCCGGTCGAGCTCGGCCAGCCGCTCCTCGAGCTCGACCTCGATGGCCTTGATCGCCCGCTCCATCCGCTCGGGACCGGCCGCGTAGTGGCTGGCCGGGAAGATGAGCAGCTGCGGGACCTCGCGGATCTCGTCGCCGGTGAGCGGGTGCAGGTAGGCCAGCCGCTCGATCTCGTCGCCGAAGAACTCGATGCGGATCGCCAGCTCCTCGTACGCCGGGATGATCTCCAGCGTGTCGCCCCGGACCCGGAACGTGCCCCGGTTGAACGCGAGGTCGTTGCGCGCGTACTGGATCTCGACCAGGCGGCGCAGCAGCTTGTCGCGCTCGATCTCCTTGCCGACCTCCAGGCGGACCGACCGGTCGAGGTACTCGGCGGGCGTGCCCAGGCCGTAGATCGCCGACACGGTGGCCACGACGATCACGTCGCGCCGGGTGAGCAGGCTCATCGTCGCGGAGTGCCGCAGCCGCTCGACCTCCTCGTTGACCGACGAGTCCTTCTCGATGTAGGTGTCGGTCTGCGGGATGTAGGCCTCGGGCTGGTAGTAGTCGTAGTAGCTGACGAAGTACTCGACCGCGTTGTGCGGCATCAGCTCCCGGAACTCCTTGGCCAGCTGGGCGGCCAGGGTCTTGTTCGGCGCGAGCACCAGCGCCGGGCGCTGCATCTTCTCGACCAGCCATGCCGTGGTGGCGCTCTTACCCGTACCCGTAGCGCCCAGCAGCACCACGTGTTTCTCGCCCGCGCGGAGGCGCCGGGCCAGCTCGGAGATGGCGGCCGGCTGGTCTCCGGACGGTTGGTAATCACTGACGACGCGAAGCTCGCCGTCGAGGCGCGGGATGTCGAGCGACATGCCAACCACCGTAACCCCGGGGTGTGACAACTTCGGGTGCAGGCCCTCCCAGCCATGATCAGCTTCGATACACGATTGTCTTACCAAGATCATGAAGCTACCGTTTTGGGGGTAGGCCGCTCGCGGGTGGCCGACCGGAAGGTAGGCCCGGCTAGATTGAAATGATCGATCCGGCCGGACCCTTCGGCGCCGGGTTAGCAGCCTCGGCCGGCAAGGCCGGTGAGCGCAACCCGTGCGGCGGCGCCTTGAGCAGCGCCCCGGCACCCGCGAGCGCCTCACTCTGTTTAATGCGCCCGCCTCCGCGGGCGCGGCCCGGGTACGTTTGGCCCGTGGATCTTCGCCTTGAACTTTCGGACATCGAGGCTGTCCTGCTCGACATGGACGGCACCCTGGTCGACTCCGACGCCGCCGTGGAACGGGCCTGGACCACCTGGGCGGCCGAGTTCGGCGTCGACGCCGCCGCGGTGCTGGCGATCGCGCACGGCAGCCCGGCCGACAGCACCGTCCGGAAGATGTTCGCCGACGCCACCGACGACGCGGTCGACCGGGCCGCCACCCGGCAACTGGAGCTCCAGTACGACGATCTCACCGGCGTCACCGCGCTGGCCGGCGTCGAGGACCTGCTGGCCGTCCTCACGAGGCGGAACCTGCCGTGGGCCGTGGTCACCAGCGCCGACGTGCGGCTGGCGGAGGCCCGGCTGGGCGCCGCCGGCATCGTCGCGCCGCTGCTGGTGACCGTCGAGGACATCAGCGCCGGCAAGCCCGACCCGGAGGGCTTCCTGCTGGCCGCGAAGCGGCTGGGCGTCGCACCGGAACGCTGCCTCGTCGTGGAGGACTCCGAGCCCGGGCTCGCCGCGGGTCGCGCCGCCGGCGCGGTCACCGCCGCCCTCAAGGGCCTCGACGGCGACGTGCGGCTCACCGACCTCGGTCAGCTAGCGGAACTTCTCGCCTGACGCGATCCTCCGCCACACCTCGTCGACCTGTTCCCGCAGGTCGTCGAGCGTTCCGTCGTTCTCGATCGCCACGTCGGCCACCGCCCGGCGCTGCTCGTCGGTGGCCTGCGCCGCGATCCGCGACTCGGCCTCCGCCCGGCTCATCCCGCGGGTCTCCGCGAGCCGCCCGATCCGCACCTCCAGCGGCGCGAACACGATGATCACCAGCTCGAACATGGCGGCCAGCCCGCCCTCGACCAGCAACGGCACGTCGTTGACCACCACCGACCCCGCCGGCGCGGCCATGATGAGCTCGGCGGTCCGGGCCCGGATCAGCGGATGGGTGATCCCCTCCAGCCGGCGGCGCGCCGCCTCGTCGCCGAACACGACCCGCCCCAGCGCCGGCCGGTCGAGCGCACCGTCGGGACGCAGCACCGCGGCACCGAACGCCGCCACCACCGCGGCCAGCCCCTCGGTCCCCGGCGCGACGACCTCCCGGGCCACCGTGTCGGCGTCGACGATCACCGCCCCGTGCGACGCCAGTAGGGACGCGACGGCCGACTTCCCCGCCCCGATCCCGCCCGTCAGTCCGACCAGCACAGAAGCCTCCCGCGATAGCGAACCGCCCCCGCCGCGGGTGCGACGGGGGCGGATCTGCAACAGAGCGTGGTGCTACTTACTTGCCACCGGCCAGCTTCTCCCGAAGGGCGGCGAGCGCCTCGTCGGTGGCCAGCGTGCCGGACGGCTCCTCGGCGCCGGTCGAGCTGCGCGAGGACGAGGTGGACGTGCCACCGCCGCCACTGCTCGCCGGCGCGGCTCCGCCGGCGGCCGGGGCCTCGGGGATGTCGGCGGCGCGGGCGGTCTGCACCTGCTTGGTGTGGGCCTCCCACCGGGTGCGGGCCTCGGCGTACTGCCGCTCCCACTCCTCGCGCTGCTTGTCGTACCCGTCGAGCCACTCACCCGTCTCCGGGTCGAAGCCCTCGGGGTAGATGTAGTTGCCCTCGTTGTCGTACGTGGCGGTCATGCCGTAGAGGGTCGGGTCGAAGTGCTCCTCGCCCTCCACGAAGCCCTCGTTCGCCTGCTTGAGCGACAGCGAGATCCGCCGGCGCTCCAGGTCGATGTCGATGACCTTGACCATGACCTCGGAGCCGACCTGCACGACCTGCTCCGGGATCTCCACGTGCCGCTCGGCCAGTTCGGAGATGTGCACCAGGCCCTCGATGCCGTCGTCGACCCGGACGAACGCACCGAACGGAACGAGCTTGGTGACCTTGCCCGGCACGATCTGCTGGATGGCGTGCGTGCGGGCGAACTGACGCCACGGGTCCTCCTGCGTCGCCTTCAGCGACAGGGAGACCCGCTCACGGTCCAGGTCGACGTCGAGAACCTCGACCTCGACCTCCTGGCCCACCTCGACGACCTCGGACGGGTGGTCGATGTGCTTCCAGGACAGTTCCGACACGTGCACCAGACCGTCGACCCCACCGAGGTCGACGAACGCGCCGAAGTTGACGATCGAGGAGACCTGGCCCTTGCGGACCTGGCCCTTCTGCAGCTTGTGGAGGAACTCGGTACGCACCTCGCTCTGGGTCTGCTCCAGGTAGGCGCGGCGGGACAGGACCACGTTGTTGCGGTTCTTGTCCAGCTCGATGATCTTGGCGTCGAGTTCCCGCCCCACGTAGGGCTGCAGGTCGCGCACCCGGCGCATCTCGACCAGCGACGCGGGCAGGAAGCCGCGCAGCCCGATGTCGAGGATGAGACCGCCCTTGACCACCTCGATGACGGAGCCCCGGACGACGCCGTCCTCGTCCTTGATCTTTTCGATCGTGCCCCACGCCCGCTCGTACTGCGCGCGCTTCTTGGACAGGATCAGACGGCCTTCCTTGTCCTCCTTCTGGAGGACGAGGGCCTCGATGTGGTCGCCGACCGACACAACCTCAGCGGGATCGACATCGTGCTTGATCGACAACTCACGAGAGGGGATGACCCCTTCGGTCTTGTAGCCGATGTCGAGCAGGACCTCGTCCCGATCGACCTTGACGACGGTTCCTTCGACGATGTCGCCGTCGTTGAAGTACTTGATGGTCTCGTCGATGGCCTTGAGGAAGTCCTCATCAGAACCGATGTCGTCGACGGTGACCTTGTTGCGGGTGGCGCTCGAGGTGGCCTCGATGCTGCTCGTCATGTGGGCTGTTGCTCCGGTCGGATGGTGGCGTCTGTAAGACTGGGCGCGCGCGTGGACCCCGCCGCCGGGCAAGTACGCGAATCACGGAGAAAGGCGCGGATTGTCTGACGACCGCGAACCTGCTCCCTACCGAGGCACGCAGGCCCACATGTGCATCGAACAGCCTACCGTGCGCAATACCACAAGGTCCAACGCTCCCAGGTAACAGCTGTGCACTCCCGTACCGTGGCCCGCATGACCGAACCCGGGGTCGCCCGCCGCCCCGTCTCCCCCGCCGAGAGCAGCCGCGCCAACCGCCGCTGGTGGGACGCCGACGCCGACAGTTACCTGGCCGAACACGGGGAGTTTCTCGGTGATTCCGATCTCCTCTGGTGTCCGGAGGGGCTGCGGGAGGCCACCGCCGGGCTGCTCGGCGACGTCCGGGGGCGGCGCGTCCTGGAGGTCGGTTGCGGCGCGGCGGCCGGCTCACGGTGGTTGGTCACGCAGGGTGCCCGGCCGGTCGCGATGGATCTGTCCGCCGGCATGTTGCGGCACGCGTCGGTCCTGAATGAAAAGACGGGGATACGGGCACCGTTGATCCAGGGTGACGCGTCAGAGCTGCCGTTCGGGGCGGGTCACTTCGACATCGCCTTCACCGCCTTCGGCGCCATCCCCTTCGTCGCCGACTCGGAGCGCGTCATGCGGGAGGTGTTCCGGGTGCTCCGGCCCGGCGGGCGCTGGGTGTTCTCGGTCACCCATCCGATGCGCTGGATCTTCCTCGACGATCCCGGCGAGGGCGGGCTGGTGGCCGTCCACTCGTACTTCGACCGGCGCCTGTACGTCGAGGAGGACGAGCACGGCGAGCCCACCTACGTCGAGCAGCACCGGACCGTCGGCGACCGGGTCCGCGAACTGGTGGCGGCCGGGTTCACGCTGCTGGACATCATCGAGCCGGAGTGGCCGGCGGGGCACGACCGGATCTGGGGCCAGTGGAGCCCGCTGCGGGGGCGGCTGTTCCCCGGCACCGCGATCTTCGTCACCCGCAAGCCGAATTCGGGTTGACCTCAAGCGCGGTTGGGGTGGCAACCTTCCCCCGTGACCGCCGATCTCACCACCGGAACGCCGCCCCTCTCCTACCGCCAGGTGCTCCGCGACCGCCGGCTGGCCACCCTGCTCTCCGGCGACGTGGTGTCGAAGATGGGCGACGGCATGACGTTCGTCGGCCTCCCGCTGCTCGCCCTCGAACTGCACGGCCGGATGCCCGCGGCGGTGGCGATCGCCGTGATCACCGGCGCGCCGTACCTCGCGCCGATGGGGCTGAGCCTGTTCTACGGGCTCGGGAAGCGCCGGTTCGACCCGCGGCTGGTCATGCTGGCCGACTCGACGCTGCACGTCGTCGTGTACGCGCTGCTCGGCGCGCTCGCGCTGGCCGGCACGCTGACGCTGCCGGTGCTGCTGGGCGGGTTGCTCGTGGCGTCGCTGCTGCGCCTGCTCTCGGCGAGCGCCCGCCGGCTGGCCGCCACCGGGATGGTCGAGGAGGACGGGCGGCTGGCCGTCAACGGGCTGATCGGCACCACCGACAACCTCGCGCTGTACGTCGTCGGGCCGGCGCTGGGCGGGGTGCTGGTCACCGTGTTCGGCACCGACCTGCTGCTGCTGATCGTCGGCGTGTCGTACGTGGCGCTGCTGGCGGCCGCCGCGGTGGCCGTCCCGAAGAAGGTGGCCGCGCCCGCCGAGGAGCCCGGCCGCGCCTCGTCCGGATGGGCGATCATGCGGCGGGCGCCGGTGGTGGTACGGCTGGCGCTGGTCGTGTTCCTGTTCGACCTGTTCTACGGTCCGGTCGAGGTGGCGCTGCCGCTGCTCGTCACCGGCGAACTCCGTGGCGACGGCGGCGCCTACGGCGCGCTGTGGACCTGCTTCGGCGTCGGCGCGCTGGTCGGTGCGCTGCTGACCAACCAGTTCCGCCGGATCCGGCCGCAACTGCTGCTGGTCGCGATCATCGGCGGCTGGGCCTGCTGCGCCGCCGTGGTCGCCGTGTCGCCGAACCTGTGGGTGGCCGGCGCCGGCCTGGCGCTGGGCGGGGCCATCTACGGTCCGTTCCTGGCCGTCGCCTACACGCTGTTGCAGAGCCTGCTCCGCACGGAGGACCAGCAGCCGGTGTTCACCCTGTGGGGCGCCATGGTGACGGTCGCGATGCCGCTCGGCCTCGCGGTCGGCGGCCCGCTGGTCGCCACGGCCGGCGCCCGCGGAGGCATCCTGGTGAGCGCCCTGATCACCGCGCTGCTGGTCCCGATGGCCCTGCGCTGGCTACGGAACAGGCCGGCGCCGGCCGCTGCCGATCAGCCGGTTTCGCCGGCCAGCCGGTAGGACTTCAGGCGGTCCACGGCCAGCGTGGTCGCACCGACCACGGCGACGCCGGCCAGAATCGCGGCGACCGCGACGTTGAGCCGGCCCGTGATCAGGGCGGACCCGGCGACCTTGTCGGCGATCGCGACGCCGTACTGCGTCACCGACAGCACCGCCGTACCGCTGATGAACCCGGTGAGCATGCCCTCCCAGAGCAGGATGTACGCCAGCCCCACCAGCGTGGGACGGGCGCTGAGCAGGCTGACCGCCAGGAAGATCGCGCAGTAGGCGACCGACGCCACGGCCGAGCCGACCGCGAGTCCCGTACCCAGCCGGACGCCGTCTGCGAGCGTCCCCGCCACGAACATCGCCGGAACCACCACCGCGAGCGTCGAGACCACCGCGACCACGAGTTTGGTCAGGATGATCTCCCGACGCGGCAGCGGCTTGGCCAGGATGTGCGCGAGCGTGCCGTCGTCGATCTCCGAGCCCAGCGCGCCGGTGCCCACGATCAGCGCGATCAGCGGCACCACCACGTTGAACCCGAGCCCGCCGAGCACCGTCGGCACCCACTCGTTCTTGTAGTCGGGCGCCAGCGCGCCGAAGAGAACGGTGAGCCCGACGAGCAGCACCGGCAGCAGGAGCAGGATCAGGAACCGGCGACGGCCGAGCAGCCCCCGGGCCGTGATCCGGGCGATGGTCGGGTTCATGAGGCTCCCACCAGGTACGAGAAGACGCTTTCGAGGGACTCGTCGGCTGGCCGCAGACGGTGCAGGCGCAGGCCTTCGCGGCGCACGATGCCGGGCAGCGCGCGGGTGAACGCGCCGTAGTCGGCGGCCTGTACCACCAGGCCGGCCGGTTCCACCTCGACGCCGCGCACCCACGGCGCCCCGATGAGCACCTGGGCGAGCCGCCGGTCGTCGCTGGTGTTGACGCTGAACACGTGCGGCCGGTTCGTCATCAGCCGGCGGATCGTGCGGAAGTCGCCCGACGCGGCCAGCCGCCCCGACACCATCACCTGCACGGTGCCCGAGACCTGCTCCACCTCTTCGAGGATGTGCGAGCTGAACAGCACCACGCGGCCCTCGTCGCCCATCCGGTGCAGCAGGTCCATCATCTGCATCCGCTGGCGCGGGTCGAGACCGTTGAACGGCTCGTCGAGCAGCAGCACCGACGGCTCGTGCACGAGCGCGGCGGCGAGCCGGACGCGCTGGCGCATGCCCTTCGAGTACGTCGAGATCCTGCGGTTCCGCGGGTCGCCGAGTTCCACGAGGTTCAGGGCCTTCTCAGCCGCCCTTTTCGGATCGGCGAGGCGGTGCAGCTTCGCGCTGGCGAGCACGAACTCGGCGCCGGTGAGGAACCCGTGCACGGCCTCCTTCTCGGTGACCAGCCCGAGGTGCCGGTACACGTCCGGGTTGCGCCACGCCGGCTGGCCCGACACCGTGATCTCGCCCTTCGACGGCGGCAGGAAGCCCGCCATCATGTGCAGCAGGGTGGTCTTGCCGGCCCCGTTCGGTCCGAGCAGGCCGGTGACGCCCGCGCCGAGGCTCATCGTCACGTCGTTGACCGCGACGACGTCGCCGTACCACGTCGACACGTTGACGACTTCGATGCTCATTGCTCGACCCTCCGGTAGCGCGCCAGCAGCACAGCGAGGCAGGCGGCGACGATCACGACCGCCGTCACCGCGTACACCGGGCCGGTGTTTCCGATGTCGACCGGCGACTCGTGGTGGGCGAGCCAGGCACCCACGCCGGACACCACCCAGGCCGGGTTGACCAGGCCGGCCAGGTGGCCGGGCGTCCCGCTGAGCACCGACAGTGCGCCGGCCACCGGAATCGTCACCATGAACACCGCCACGATGCCGCCGGCCGCGAACGCCCGGCGCGGCGTGAACGACGAGATCATCAGCGCCACCGCGGACATGACCAGCGCGAACAGCAACGTGTACAGCCAGCCGCCGAGCAGGTCGGTGACCGCGCGGCGGAAGTCGCCCACGCCGTCGACGCTGAACGCGTCACCGAGGAACATGATCAGTTGCGGCCCGCCGAGCAGCAGGAACACCGCGCTGACCAGGGCCGCGTACTTGATCATCACGTAGTCGTCGCGGCGGACCGGCCGGGCGAAGTAGAGGACGAGCACGCGCGCCCGCAGGTCGCGGGTGAGCAGTTCCGGCGCCACCGAGGCGAGCAGGAGCATCACCACGAAGCCCATCGCGTCGACGAACTCCGGATAGGTGCTGAGCTGCTCGCCGCTCTGCGACTCCAGCGCCGCGATGAACGTCGCCGCCAGCGTCACGATCGCGACGACCGCCCACGGGAACAGCTTGGCCTTGAACCCCCGACCGAGGCCGAACGCGGTGCGCAGGCTGTGCGTGTAGAGGCTGCGGGCGCGGTAACTTCGGCCGAGGCGGGCACCGGTGTAACGCTGGTAGCCGATGTCGTGGATGACACCCGTGGTCGATTCAGACACTGGCCTTCTCCCGGGCAGGTTCGGTCGCGAACAGTTCGGACAGGCGGCGGCGCTGCCGGTCGAGCCGATGCAGCGGCAGTTCCAGGTCGGCGACCGCCGCCACGATCGCGTCGGCGGTGTCGTCGGCCGCGGCGTCGGCCGCCGCCTCGTCGGCGCCGCCGGGCGAGTTGACGAGCAGCGTCCGCGCGTCCCGCGTCACCGAGAAACCGCGCTCCCGGAGCGCGGCCTCGAGCTCGGCCGTGCCCTCGTCGACCTCGACGACCAGAACGTCGCGGACGGTCGTCGCGGCCGCCATCGTGCCCGACCGCAGCAGCCGGCCGCCGTCGATCGCGATGAGCGCCGTGCAGATCCGCTCGACCTCGCCGAGCAGGTGCGAGCAGACCACGATGCTGATGCCGAACTCGGTGCCGATGCGGTGGATGAGCTCCAGCATCGCCTCCCGGCCGGCCGGGTCGAGGCCGTTGGTCGGCTCGTCGAGCAGCAGCAGGTCCGGGTCGTGCACCAGCGCCTGCGCCAGCTTGACCCGCTGTTTCATGCCGGTGGAGTAGCCGCCGATCTGCCGGTACCGCTCCTCGTACAGCCCGACGTGGCGCAGCGCCTCGGAGGCCCGCTCGCGGGCGGCGGTGCGCGGCAGGCCGCTCATCCGGCCCAGGTGGGTCACCAGTTCGGCGGCCGACTGCTCGGGTGGGAGGCAGTCGTGCTCCGGCATGTAACCGACCCGGCTACGGATCTCCGCGCTCTTCTCCGCCGGATCGAGCCCGAGGACGGTGGTGCTCCCGTCGGTGGGCGGCAGCAGGCCGAGAAGAATCTTGATGAAGGTGGATTTGCCCGCTCCGTTGGCGCCGACGAGCGCCACGATCCCCGGGTCCACCGCGACGGTGAGACCGTCGAGCGCGGTCACCCCGCCCGGATAGCGCTTGGTCAGCGCACTGGTGGTGATGAGTGTCACGCTGCGTACGGTAGGCCCTCGGGTTCCCCCGGGGATCCGGGTTCACCCCCTAATGCGGGCCGGTTCCGTTTCCGCGGGGACGGCGTACGCGAGCACCAGGAGCAACGCCAGCGCGCCGAACCCGGTGAGCGCAACGGGGTCCACGGACGAGTCGAAGTAGTACGCCGAGAACGCGGGGAACGACCCGAACCGGTCCGGGCTCAGGGGGTCGGTGCCGGCCGCGTCCGTCACCATCGCGCCGACGGCCCGGAAGGTCGTCAGGGCCGACAGGCCGAGCGCCGCGGCCGCGACCGTCGCGGCGGTCACCGGCGGCATCTGGCGCCACGCCGACAACCGGCGCACCCGGTAACCGATCCGGGCGGCGAGCAGCCAGCCTGCGAGCAGACCCGCGATCAGGCCGGCGAGCGTCAGCGGTAGCACCGACCAGGGCTCGGTCTGCTGCACCATCACCATCACCTGCGGCGAGTACCGGCGCTCCATCACGCCGGTCACCATGATCTCGGTGCCGTCCCGCACGGCGACGAAGGTGAGGGTGTCGGCCGGAAGGGTGGTGCCGTCGTCGGCGTAGTGGACGGTGGTCTCGCGGGTCTGGATCGGACCGACCCGCCAACCCTCCGCCGCCAGGCGTGCCCGGGCCTCGTCGGCGCTCCAGCCGACCGGGACGACCATGCCCATCATGGCCCGTTGCCGCAGGCCGAAGAGCTGGCCGTCACCCTCGATGTCCTGGTGGGCCGGCTGCCCGAGGGCCACGCCGACGACCCTGCCCAGGGTGGAATCGGTCGGGAGCGCGGGTGCGGTGGCCCAGCCCAACGCCGACCCGGCCGCACTGCCCAGCGCGCCGACGACGAGCGCCGACAGCACGGCGACGGCGATCATCGTCCGGCCGACGGGGAGCCGGAACCGTTGCCGCAGGCCGCCGGCGAGCAGGTTGCGGACCTCGCGGCCGGCGGGGCGGTCGCGGCCGGGCCCGGCGGCGTCCATGAGCGTGGTGAGGATCTCGGCGCCGTGGCGCCGCCGGTAGGCCCGCGGGTAGGCGAGGAGCAGTCGCCGGTAGCGGCGCTCCAGTGCGCCCGCCCGCAGGTCGGCACCGGTCCCGCCGCGGAGGGTCCCGCCGGTGACCCCGCCGCTGACCCCACGGCCGGCCCCGCCGACGGCCTCGCCGGTGGCCCCGCCGCCGCTCATCTCACCGCCGCGCATCTTCGCGCCGCCCAACTCCGCGCCGCCCAACTCGCCGGCGCCCATCTCACCGGCGGCCGTCATGCCTGGGCTCCGAACGCGATGCCGGTGGTGGGGCGACCGCGGAGCCGGGCCTCGGCCGCGGAGGTGTTGCGCCGCAACCGGGCCACCTCGGCGGCCAGCGCACCCGCGCCCTCGTCGGTGAGGCGGTAGTAGCGGCGCAGGCGGCCGTCGACGGCCTCCTCCCGGTCGACGGCGACCAGGCCCTGTTCGGCCAGCCGGTCGAGGGCGCCGTACAGGGTGCCGGCGCCCAGCACCGTCTCGCCCTGCGACAGGGCGCTGACCTCCTGGATCACGCCGTAGCCGTGGAGCGGGCCGGCGGCGAGCGCGGTGAGGACGAGGAACGTGGGTTCTCGCATGGCAGTCACGCGGCGATATTACGTTTACTGATATGTAGCGTCAACCGTACGGTCGAGGCGATGCAACTGCTAGTGGTCGGCGGCGTTCCAGTTCGAGCCGTAGCCGACCGACACCGACAGCGGGACGTCGAGCGCGTACGCGCCGCCCATCTCGGCCCGGACCAGCTTCTCCAGCTCGTCCCGCTCGCCGGCGGCCATCTCGAACACCAGCTCGTCGTGGACCTGCAACAGCATCCGCGACCGTAGGCCGGCCGCGCGGATCGCCGAGTCGACCCGGAGCATCGCCACCTTGATGATGTCGGCCGCCGAGCCCTGGATCGGGGCGTTGAGCGCCATCCGCTCGGCCATCTCGCGGCGCTGGCGGTTGTCGCTGGTGAGGTCGGGCAGGTAGCGACGGCGGCCGAGCAGTGTCTCGGTATAGCCGTCGCGGCCAGCCTGCAGCACCACGGCGCGCAGGTACTCGCGCACGCCGCCGAAGCGCTGGAAGTACTCCTCCATCAAGACCTTGGCCTCGTCGGGCGTGATGCCGAGCTGCTGCGACAGCCCGTACGCCGAGAGCCCGTACGCCAGGCCGTAGTTCATCGCCTTGATCTTGCGGCGCTGGTCGGCGGTGACGGCCTCCGGCTCGACCGTGAACACCGACGACGCGGTGGCCGAGTGGAAGTCGAACCCGGAGTTGAACGCCTCGATGAGCGCCTCGTCCTTCGACACGTGCGCCATGATGCGCATCTCGATCTGGCTGTAGTCGGCCGTCAGCAGGCTCTCGAAGCCCTCGCCCACGACGAACGCCCGCCGGATGCGGCGGCCCTCCTCGGTGCGGATCGGCACGTTCTGCAGGTTGGGGTCGGTGCTCGACAACCGGCCCGTGGCGGCCACGGTCTGGTAGAAGGTCGTGTGGATGCGGCCGTCGTCGCTGACCGACTTGAGCAGGCCGTCGACCGTGGACTTCAGCTTGGCCACGTCGCGGTGCCGGAGCAGGTGGGCGAGCACCGCGTGCTCGGTCTGCCCGTACAGCCACTGCAGCGAATCGGCGTCGGTGGTGTAGCCGCTCTTGATCTTCTTGGTCTTCGGCAGGCCGAGCTCGTTGAACAGGATCTCCTGCAACTGCTTCGGCGAGCCGAGGTTGAACTCGCGGCCCACCACCTGGTGTGCGCCCTGCGCGGCCGACTTCACCTCGGCGGCGAAGTTGGCCTCGAGCTCGGACAGGTACCCGGTGTCGGCCGCGATACCGGCCCGCTCCATGCCCGCCAGCACCTCGACCAGCGGCAGTTCCACCTCGGCCAGCAGCCGCTCGGAGGCGCCGCCGTCGCGGGACAGGTCGGCGCGCAGCGCGTCGGCGAGGTCGAGCGTGGCGCGGGCCTGGAGCATGAGGCTGCGCTCGGCCTCGCCCTCGTCGCCGAGGCCGTCGAGCGCGAGCTGAGCGTCGTCTTGCTTCGTCTCGACCTTCAACTCGCGGTGCAGGTAACGCAGCGCGAGGTCGGCCAGGTCGTAGGTGCGCTGGTCGGGACGCGCCAGGTAGGCGGCGAGCTCGGTGTCGACGGCGACGCCGTGCAGCTCCCACCCGCGCTCGGCGGCGGCGAGCAGCACCCGCTTCATGCCGTGCAGCACCTTGGGCCGGGTCGGATCGGCGAGCCAGGCGAGCACGGCCGTCTCGTCGGACTCGTCGAGCGCCGACGGGTCGAACCAGGCACCGGCGCCGCCGGCGGTGGCGATCGCGATGCCGCTCATGGTGCCCGTGCCGCGGCCGAACTTGCCGGCGACCGCCACCCCGACCGGCTGCTCGGGCAGCACGTGCTCGCCCAGCCACGCGCCGACCTGACCGGTGGTGAGCAGCGTGCCCGCGATGTCGAAGCCACCCTCGGCCTCCGGCTCGACCGCGTCGAGGTACTCGTAGAGCCGGTTGCGGAGCACCTGGAACTCCAGCGAGTCGAACACCCGGTGCACGGCCTCGCGGTCCCACCCGTGCCAGGCGAGCTCGGTGGGCTGCACCGACAGGTCGAGGTCGCGGACCAGCCGGTTGATCTCGTAGTTGCGCAGCACGTCGCCGAGGTGGGCGCGCAGGCTCTCGCCGGCCTTGCCCTTGATCTCGTCGACCTTCTCGATCAGCGCGTCGAGCCCGCCGTACTGGGTGATCCACTTGGCGGCGGTCTTCGGGCCGACGCCGGGCACGCCCTTGAGGTTGTCGCTGTTGTCGCCGACGAGCGCGGCCAGGTCGCGGTAGTGCTCCGGCGGGACGCCGTACTTGTCCATGACGCCCGCCGGGTCGCGCCGGGCCATGTCGCTGACCCCGCGCATGAAGTAGAGGACCGTGACCCCCTCGGCGACCAGCTGGAACGCGTCGCGGTCGCCGGTACAGATCAACACGTTCATGCCCGCCTCGCTGGCCTGGGTGGCGAGCGTGGCGATCACGTCGTCGGCCTCGTACCCGGGCTTCTCGACGTACGGGATGCGTAGCGCGTCGAGCACTTCCTTGATGAGCGGCACCTGCCCGACGAATGCGTCGGGGGTGGCGGACCGGCCGGCCTTGTAGTCGCCGTACTGCTCCGTACGGAACGACTGCCGGGAGACGTCGAAGGCCACCGCGATGTGGGTGGGTTTCTCGTCGCGCAACACGTTGATCAGCATCGACGTGAACCCGAACACCGCATTGGTGGTCTGCCCCGTGGTGGTGGAAAAGTTCTCGGGGGGCAGCGCGTGGAACGCGCGGTATGCGGAGGAATGCCCGTCAAGTAGCAGCAGAGTTGGCTTGGTCTCACCCACGTCCGAAACTCTAGTCGGGGGGTCTGACACAAAACGCGACACCCGGCCGCGCGGACCGCGCGGCCGGGTGCCTACAGCTTCAGGTGACGACCTCAGGCGACGCCGAGGTACGCCTCCTTGACCGACGGGTCGTTGAGAAGGTCCCGGCCGGACCCTTCCTTCACGATCTGTCCGGTCTCCATGACATATGCCCGGGTGGCCCGGGAGAGGGCCTGCTGGGCGTTCTGCTCCACCACCAGGATCGTGGTGCCCTGCTGGGCGATCTCGGTGATGATGTTGAAGATCTGCTGGATCAGCATGGGCGCGAGGCCCATCGACGGCTCGTCGAGCAGCAGCACCTTCGGCCGCGCCATCAGCGCCCGGCCGATGGCGAGCATCTGCTGCTCGCCGCCGCTCAGCGTGCCGGCCACCTGCTTGCGCCGCTCCTCCAGCCGGGGGAACAGGCCGAACACCCGCTTCTGGTCGTCGGCGATGCCCGCCTTGTCCCGGCGGGTGTAGGCGCCCATGTCGAGGTTCTCGGTCACCGTCATGCCGGGGAAGATCCCCCGACCCTCGGGCGCCTGGCACAGGCCACGGACGACCCGGAGGTCGGCCCGCAGCTTGCTGATGTCCTGACCCTGGAACCAGATGCTGCCCCGCTGCAGCGGGAGCAGACCGGAGATCGCCTTCATCGTGGTGGTCTTGCCGGCGCCGTTGGCACCGATCAGCGCGACGATCTCGCCCTGCTCGATGCCGAGGCTGATGCCGTGCAGCGCCTCGATGCGGCCGTACGCGACCGTGACGTCACGAAGCTCAAGAAGCATCGTCGGGTACCCCCAGGTAGGCAGCGATGACCTTGGGATCCCGGCTGACGTCGGCCGGCGCGCCCTCGGCGATCTTACGTCCGAACTCGAGCACGACGATCCGGTCGGTGACGCCCATGACCAGCCGCATGTCGTGCTCGATGAGCAGCACCGTGTGGCCGAGGTCGCGGATGCGCCTGATGAGCTGGAGGAGGTCCTCCTTCTCGGCCGGGTTGAAGCCGGCCGCCGGCTCGTCGAGGCACAGCAACTTGGGCTCCGTGGCCAGCGCCCGCGCGATCTCCAGGCGCCGCTGGTAGCCGTAGGGCAGTTCGCGGGCGACCACGTTGGCCCGGTCGGCGATGCCGACGAACTTCAGCAGGTCGTACGACTTCCGCTCGGCCGCCTTCTCCTCCAGCGCGTGCCGGGAGATGCCGAAGATCTTCGCCATCGACCGCGTGAACGACTGCCAGGCGCTGAACGGACTCGCCGGGTCGACCTGCGGCAGTTCGTGCTCCTTGGGCCGCTTCCGGTACAGCCGGAACAGCGCGCCCGGAACGCTGGTCTTGTGCCGGGAGTCGGTGCCGACCAGCACGTTCTCCAGCGCGGTCATCTCCGGGAACAGCCGGATGTTCTGGAACGTGCGGGCGATGCCCATCCGGTTGATGTGGTGCGGCTTGCGGCCGCTGATCCGCTGCCCGTCGAACGTCACCCGGCCCGACGTGGGCCGGAAGACCCCGGTCATCACGTTGAAGCAGGTGGTCTTGCCGGCGCCGTTCGGGCCGATCAGGCCGAGGATCTCCCCCTGCCGGATCTGGAAGCTCACCTCGTTCAGCGCGACGACGCCACCGAACCGCAGCGTGACGTTGTCGATGTCGAGCAGCACCCCGCCGGCCGGCGCGTTGACCGGCGGCTGCACCTCGGTCTTGGTCAGTTCAGGCACTGGGCGCCACCGCCTCTTCACGGTCCTTGAGTTCGCGGGCGCGGCGCCGGCTCGGGATCAGACCCTGCGGCCGCAGGATCGGGATGATCACGAGCGCGAGACCGACCATCAGCGGGCGGTAGTCCGACAGCTCGCGGAACCGCTCCGGGATGTAGGTGAGCAGGATCGCGCCGACGGCGACACCGGCCATGTTGCCCGGGCCGCCGATGACCACCATCGCCACGAACATGATCGAGAGTTCGAGGGAGAAGTTGGCCGGGTCGACGTAGCCCTGCCGGCTCGCGAACAGCACGCCGGACAGGCCGCCGAGCGCCGCGCCGATCGCGAACGCCCACAACTTGAACTTGAAGCCGTAGACGCCCATCACCGACGCCGCGTCCTCGTCTTCCCGGATCGCCAACCAGGCCCGGCCGACCCGGCTGTGTTCCAGCCGCCGCACCAGGAAGATCACGATGAGGAGCACCGTGAGCGCCATCCAGTACCAGGGCTTGATGTCGATCACGCCGAAAAGCCGAGTGCCGTCGGCCTTCTCGCCGGGCGGCCCGGGGATCGAGGTGATGCCCTGCGGGCCACCGGTGAACTCCGAGTTGCGCGCGGTGATCCGGATGATCTCACCGAATCCGAGCGTCACGATCGCCAGGTAGTCACCGCGCAGGCGCAGCGTCGGCCAGCCGAGGATGACACCGGAGATCATCGTGAGCGCGATCGCGATGGGGATGCAGATCGCCCAGGAGACCGCCCAGTCCTGCGAGAGGTTGAACTCCTCCCGCATCCACGCGACCACCTTCGAGTCGGGCGATCCGAAGAGGCCGACGCTGTAGGCGCCGATCGCGAAGAAGCCCACGTACCCGAGGTCGAGCAGGCCGGCGAGGCCGATGACGACGTTCAGGCCGATCGCGATGATCACGTAGATCGAGATCGTGAACAATGTCGCGGCCCACGAGGTGCCCTGTGCGATCGCGTCGGTGCGCAGGTAGTTCAGCCCGGGGATGCCGAACAGCGGCAGGTAGTACAGGAACCCGATGAACGCGGCGAGCCCGATCAGTTTCTGCCAGCCGGGCAGCGTGGCCCACCGGTCGCGGATCGACTGCTTCTTGCGCGGTTGCTGCGAGGGTGGGGGCGGCTGGCTGAGATCCAGCACGCCCTCTTTCTGATCACTCATGCTCGGGCCCTCCCGAGTGATTCGCCGAGGAGGCCGGTGGGCCGGAACATCAGCACCACGACCAGAACGATGAAGGCCGCCACGTCTTCCCAGTTGGAACTGTAGAGGGTGGCGAAGTAAACCTCGACGATGCCGAGCACGAAGCCGCCGAGCAGTGCGCCACGCAGGTTGCCGATGCCGCCGAGCACGGCCGCGGTGAACGCCTTCAGACCCAGGACGAAGCCGATGTTGAACCGGGTCTGGCTGTACTGGAGGGAGAACAGGAGCGCCGCGCCACCGGCCATGATCCCGCCGACCACGAAGATCAGCATGATGACGCGTTCCTTGTTCACGCCCATGAGCGCCGCCGTGTCGGGGTTCTGGGCCACCGCGCGCACGCCCCGGCCGAGGCGCGTGCGGTTGATGAAGACGTCGAGCGCGATCATCATCAGGATCGCCGACACGATCACGATGATGTGGAGGTTGGTGATCCCGAACTTCCCGAGCACCGGGATGTCGATGTTCACCACCTCCTTCGACCTGACGATCGTCGGCATGCCGATGATCAGGCGGCCGAACGGCTGGCCGAAGATCTTGGCGAGCACGAAGCCGAAGATCTCCATGAGGACCAGCGACGCGCCGATCGCCGTGATCAGGAAGATCAGGGGTGGTGCGTTCTTCTTGCGCAACGGTCTATACGCGAGCCGTTCGATGACCAGGGCCGTGCCACCGGATGCGATCGACGCACCGATCAGTCCGGCGACGACGAGCAGGAGAACCATGCCGACGCCGGGGCTGTTGGTGGCGCCGAGGAGGGTCCAGGTGCCGAGGACCGCATAGGTCCCCACCATGAACACCTCAGAGTGGGCGAAGTTGATCAGGCGGAGTACGCCGTAGACCAGCGTGTATCCCAGCGCGATCAGCGCGAAAATCGCCCCTTTCGACAGTCCCTCGATCGTGTACTGACCCAGGTTGCCGAAGAGTTCGTCAAAATTCACCGCGGCTCCATTACGAGGGGGTGCGGCCGGAAGCGAACTTCCGACCGCACCCGAGAACCTCTATTTGAGTTACTTGACTTCCTGGTCAGCCACGATCTGGCCACCCTTGACCACGTAGGCCCAGATCACCAGGTTCGACGCGGTGATCTCACCCTTGTCGTCGAACTTGATCCGCTTGGTCACGCCGTCCTTGTCGTAGGCGGAGACGAAGTCGAGGATGTCCTTACGGGTGTTCTTGCCGGCCTTGAAGGCGTCGAGGAAGATCGTCGTCGCGTCCCAGCCCTCGGCCGCGTAGACACCGGGAGCGGCGCCGTACTTGGCCTTGAAGTCCGACTGGAACGAACCCTTCGACTTGTCACCCGGGAGGCAGGGGCAGGTCACGACCGCGCCCTCGGACTCCGAGGCACCGGCACCGGTCGGGAACGCCGGGTCGTTGATGCCGTCGCCACCGATGAACTTGGCGGTGACGCCCGCAGCGCGGAGCTGCTTCAGGAACGGCGCGGCCTCGTTGGTGTAGCCGCCGTAGAACACGGCGTCGGCACCCGAGTTCTTCACCTTGCCGACGGTGCTGGAGAAGTTGGTCTGCTTCTCCTGGACCTTGTCGGACCCGATCGGGGTACCGATGGTGCTGCTCACCTTCGCCGCGAGCGCGGCGCCGTAGGCGGTGCCGTCGTCGACGACGAAGATCTTGGTGGACTTCCAGACGTCCTTCATGTACTTGGCCGCCGCCGGGCCCTGCGAGTCGTCGTTACCGACGACCCGGTGGAAGACCTTCCAGCCCTTGGTCGACAGGTCTGTCGCGGTGGCCGAGGGGGCCACCATGGCGAGGCCCGCCTGCTCGTACGTGGGCGCGGTCGCCCGGGTCTCACCCGAGAAGTGACCGCCGATCACGCCGAGGAAGGACTGGTCGCCGGCCACCTGGCTGGCAACCGGGGTGGCCTTCGCGGGGTCACCCTCCGTGTCGAACTCGACCAGTTCGACCTTGCAGTCCGAGTTGGCGGCGTTGAACTTCTCGACGGCCAGCTTCGCCGCGTCACGCGACGGCAGGACCAGGCCGGAGTTACCACCACTAAAAGCACCGAAGATGGCGAGCTTGCCACCACATTTTTCACCACTGCCGGAACCGGAGTCCGAACCCGAGTCCTGGCATGCGGCCGCAGCAACGGCCAGCACTGCAACCAGCGCCACGCCGCCGAGCGTGCGTAGATTTCGCCTCACGGCTCCTTGCCCTCCTCCAAGTGCAGGCGACGCTTAAGGCGGCACGGCGCACCTCGTTGTAGAAGTGCGCAGTCCGTCCCACCGGGTGAGAACCACCCGCCTGCGTAGCGGTCCGCGGGCCGGACAGTACCCGAGCAGAGAACCTGCCAATAGCACCGGACCCTAGGCAAAGACCAAACTGTTACGTGCAGTCGATCCGGACCGCGCCCAGCAACATCGCCGTTACCTTTCCCCTCTTCGACCGGGGAAGATCACCCGCTACTATCCGCTGCCCACACCCGGCCGGCGGCGGCGTCGTCGGACAGGTAGAGCCAGTGCCCGTCGGCCCAGGCCACGGCGGCGGCCGAGTCGGACGCCGCGGCCTGTTCGGCCGGCTGCGGCGCCCGCGTCCAGGTGCGGCCGAGATCACGGGACGCCCACAGCTGGTACTGCTGCCCGTCGCTGACGGTCGCCAGCAGGACGCCGTTTCCCGCCAGGTTTCCCGCGGCGTTTCCCGCGGCGAGCGACAGCACGACGGCCGGCCGCGCGGCGCCACCGCCGGACGGGGTGGGCGGGCGGGTGTTACCGAACGCGCCGAGCGCCTCCCACGCCTCTCCCCCGGCCGGCCGGCGCCAGGCGCCGAACGTTCCACCGCGGAGGCCCACCGCGACGAGATCCTCACCCGAACCGACGACCCGCTGCAGTTCCTCGTAGTCGTTCGAGCCGGGCAGGACGGTACGGGTCCAGGCCGCGCCGTCGGTCGACGTCCACACGACCGGGTCGCGGTCGCCACGGCCCGCCTGGGTGCCGCCGCCGACCACCACCCAGCCGTTTGCGGTGCCGACCACGTCGGACGCCGCGCCGTCGAGGCCGGGGTCGCTCGCCAGCGGCGTGACGTTCTCGTGGATCTCGAACGCGGCGCCGTCGGCCGACGTCCAGACGGCCGCGCCGGTGACCCGGTTGCCGGTGATCATGAAGCCGGTGGGCCCGGCGCCCATCCGGGCCACGTTGACCGCGTCGCCGCCCCCGTACAGGGTGAACGCGGCGGGGATCTCGGACAGGGTGCCGTCGGCACCGAGCCGCCAGGTGCTCACGCGGGGATTGCCGTGGACCCCGCCGAACCGCGCGCCGACCGCGGCCAGGCCGCCGGTCTTACAGGCCAGCGTGTAGAAGATGTTCTGCTTGCCGTAGAAGGAGATGGGTGCCAGCGGCAACGGCGTCCAGGTGCGCGCGTCGGTGGACGTCCACATCGCCGGCCGGGTGTCGCCGGTCGGGGTGGCGACCCCGCCGCCGAGGTACCACTTCCCGTCGCAGGCCGTGGCGGCCCGCACCACGATGCGTCCCGGGTCGCCCGGCGGAACCGGCACGGATACCTGCTGCCAGTTTAAATGCGGTGGATCGGGCGATTTGGTGGGCGTCTCATCGCCTTTTGATGTGCAAGCGGCCGCGAGGGCCGCGACCACGCCGACCACCGCGAGCGCGAAACGCATGCCGGGAGTCTAGGCGGCGTCTCGTGGGGCAGCCGTCCCTTGAAGGCCGTCCGTTACGAATTGGCCTCGGGTTCGGCGGCCGTCTCGGCGATGATGCGGTCGGCGACGTCGCGCATGGTCATCCGGTGGTCCATTGCGGTGCGCTGGATCCAGCGGAAGGCCTGCGGCTCGGTCATGGAATAGGTGGTCATGAGCGCGCCCTTGGCCCGCTCGACCAACTTCCGGGTCTCGAGACGGTCGGCCAGGCTGGCGACCTCCGACTCGAGGGCTGTCATTTCGGCGAACCGGGCCGCGGCGATCTCGATCGCCGGCACCAGGTCACTCTTCTGGAAGGGCTTGACCAGGTAGGCCATGGCGCCGGCAGCCCGGGCCCGTTCGACCAGGTCACGCTGGCTGAACGCGGTGAGGATCACGACCGGCGCCAGGCGCGAGCCGGCGATGTTCTCGGCCGCGGTGAGGCCGTCCATGATCGGCATCTTGATGTCGAGGATCACCAGGTCGGGCCGCAACTGCTCGGCCAGCCGGAGCGCCGCCTCCCCGTCACCGGCCTCGCCGACGACGTCGTAGCCCTCCTCGATCAGCATCTCCCGCAGGTCGAGGCGGATGAGCGCTTCGTCTTCGGCGATCAGTACCCGCCGGCGCGTCGGCGCCGCCTCCCGCCCATCGGTCACGCCCGACTACCCCCCTCGCTCCACGGACGGGATCTCGTTTCCGTCGCGATCAGAGTAGTCGGTATCCTGTTGGGCGGACCGGTCCCCGTATCCCAACCGGCAGAGGAACGGAGCTCAAACCTCCGACAGTGTGGGTTCGAATCCCACCGGGGGCACTGAACAGACCCGTACTTGATCATCTTCTGTGGTGATCCGCCCGATTGCGGCGGTCAGGGTCGGTTCGATGTCCAGTGTCCGGTTGCCCGGGCGGCCGGCGATGTCGGTGTTGATCTCGGCCAGTCGTTCTGGAATCGAGATCTTGTTTGCACTCCTCGCCGCGTGCATCTGAGGAGTGCGGTGGACGGATGGCGGCGCCCGTACCGGTCGGGCCTGGGTCGATGGATCGTGGCCCTGTGGGAGGGCGCCGCGATGGTGTTTCTCCATCGGACCTCGGCCGAGCTGTTCCATCTCGATGGCCGGCCGGCCGACATCCTCGCCGTTGTGCTCGGGGCCTTCTGGGTCGCGCTGTGCGTCCGGTTGGCCCGGATGGGTGTGTTCGTCGGCGGCGGCGGGATTCAGATCCGTGGCCTGGTGACCCGTCGGACCATTCCCTGGCGGGCGATCGAGCGGATCACCGTGCAGCACGTCAGCCAACGGGTACTCGGGCTCACCATCCCGGCCGGACGCGCTGCCGTCATCGAGCTCCGCGACGGCGGACACATCGACTCGACGCTCTCGACCGAGGGCGTCGACTTCAAGTTCAGCCCGAAGCGGTTCGTCCAGGCGTGCACCCAGCTCCGGGCCGAGCACGCCTCCGCGCGGCAACTCACGACGAACCCCACCTGACGCCGACCCGCGTCGACGGCGGGGAGCCTAGGCTGGCCGGGACTTCGAACTCTAGGGGGTCGGGTGGACGGCACGGCGGCCGAGATCGCGGCGGAGCAGGCGTACTTCGACCTGGCCGCCGAGTTCCGGGGCAAGAAGCTCGCGGGGCTCGATGATCTCGCCACGGCGGGGGCCAACCCCGGTGCGGCGGCGCGGATCAAACGGTATGCGAACGCCGCTCGGGAAGCGCTGCAGGGTGCCGATCAGGCGGTGGCCTTCGGACGGATCGACGGACGGTTCGGCCTGCTGTACATCGGTCGGCAACTGATCAACGGCACCGAGGACGATCCGCTGGTGGTGAGCTGGCACGCACCGGCGGCGGCCGCCTACTTCGAGGCGAGCCATGCCGACACCAAGGGCGTGGACCGTAAGCGGGTCTTCGAGTGTGACGGCAACACCATCGTCAACCTGACCGACGTCGTGTTCGCCGACGTTGCCGAGGCCGTCGACACGCACCTGCTCGCCGAGTTGGCCCGAGGCCGGACCGGTCGCCTACGCGACATCGTCGCGACGCTGCAGGCCGCCCAGTACGCGCTGGTCCGCGCTCCGGCCGATCGGCTGCTGGTGATCGAGGGTGGGCCGGGTACCGGAAAGACCGCTGTCGCACTGCACCGGGTGTCCTGGCTGCTCTACCACCACCGGGACACGATCCGGGCCACCGATGTGCTGGTCGTCGGGCCTCATCCGACGTTCATGCACTACATCGGCCTGGTCCTGCCGGGGCTGGGCAGCACCGAGGTGGTCATGCGCGACATCGGACGGTTGGCGCCCGAGGTGACGCGCGGCCGGGTCGAGCCGGTCGAGGTCGCCACCATCAAGGGGCAGGCGCGGATGGCCGGTCTGCTGGCGCGCGCCCTGGACGCGCGGATCGGCGTCCCCGAACCGGCCGAGCGACTCATGATCGGGAGCCGGTTCTACACACTGCCGCATGCCGAGGTCGCGGCCGCGATCGAGGTGGGTCGGTCGGCCGACCTTCCCTACACCGGTCGACGGGAGGTGTTCCGGGATCGGATCGATCGGCTCGTCTCCGACCTGGCCGGTGCCGCGTCGGCCGGACGGCAGCCCGTGGCCGACCTGGTCGAGCGGCTGTGGCCGCGGCTGTCGGCGGCCGGATTCCTGCGCGATCTGTTCGGTTCGCTCCGCCGGCTGCGGGCGGCCGCCGGCGCGGACTTCACCGCCGCGGAGATCGCGTTGCTGCACCGTCGTGCCGCGGACCGGCTCACCGAGGAGGTGTGGTCGGCCGCGGACCTGCCGCTGCTCGACGAGGCCGGTGACCTCATCGACGGGGACGTTCACCGGTATGCGCACATCGTGGTCGACGAGGCACAGGACCTGTCACCGATGCAGCTTCGCAGCGTGGCGCGCCGGTCGGCCACCGGGGCGCTGACGATCGTGGGTGACATCGCCCAGTCGACCGGACCGTGGGCGCGCGACACGTGGGACGAGGTCGTCGAACATCTGCCCACCGCGTCCGGCGTGGAGAAGGTTCCGTTGCGGTACGGATACCGGGTCCCCCGGCAGGTGTACGAGATGGCGGCCCGGCTGCTGCCCGTCGCCGCGCCGGCCGTGGCACCCGTGGAGGTGATCCGCGACGGACCGCAGCCACCGACCGTCCACCAGGTGGGTCTCGCGGGGCGGGCGGGCCGCACCGTCACCGTCGCGATCGAGCATGCCGCCGGAGGTCGCTTCGTCGGCATCGTCTGCCCACCCCGGTGCCGGCGCGAGACGGAGGCGGCCCTGGCCGCCAACGGCGCCACCTGGAGCAGCGCCGAGCGCGGCGAACTGGGCACCGCGATCAACCTCGTCAGCCCCGAGGAGGCCAAGGGCCTGGAGTTCGACGCGGTCGTCGTGGTGGAACCCGAGCAGATCGTCGCCGACTACGAACGTGGCCACCGCATGCTCTACGTCGCGCTCACCCGCACCACGGCGTATCTGGACATCGTGTGTGTCGGTGATCCGCTGCCGCTGTCGCTGCCGGCCACGCCGAAGGCCCCGGCCGGCGACGACCCCGGCGGCTTCAGCGCCCGGCAGGCGCAGCACCTCGCGGAGCACCTTGCCGGGCAACTGCGTGCGGCGGCACCGGAAACGGAGTGGCAGGCGGTCCTGCGGCGCGTCGGAGAGCTGCTCGACCCGTCGTGAGTCAGAACCGCGCCGGTGCCGGCCGGCTGATCGTCTCGGAGGTGAGCCGCCGGCCCACCGTCCACTGCACGATCTGACGGATCACCTCGCCCTTCACCGCCTTGCCGGGTACGGAGATCCCGAGTTCCTTCGCGAGCGCCCTCAGCTGGACAACCGTCAACTTCAGATCGTCGACGTATCGCTCGGCGCCGACCGTGTCACCGATGGCCACCAGTTCGTCGCGGACCTTCTCCGGCGTCACCGACAGCGGTTTGGCCGCCGGCCGCCGGGCCGCGGGACGACTGCCCTTGGCGACGACCTGGAGCTTCGCCGTGCCGGCGATCAGGTCGTCGAGCTGGTCGGCCGGGAGGGTTCTGAGAAACTCCGATACCCGGAGCAGCACCGCGTGGGTACGGTCGACGGGGTTGGTCACCAACGCTCCCTAGATTCTGATCTTGGCGAGCAGCTCGACGCCGAGCTGCTGAAGCTCGTACCGGACCGCATCGTTCGCCGTGGGCGAGAGCACCGCGGGGATGCCCCCCTCGCCGGCGTTGCCGAACGTGGTCTTGTTCTCCCGCACGGTCTGCCGGAAGACCGGCACCTCGATCTGTTCGCCGAGCCGGAGGTAGTTCTTCTGTACGTTGATCGGGCCGGCGCTGGCGTACTGGACCATGGTGTAGACGATACCGAGGATCCGCGGGTCGATCCGCAGGTCACCGGGCGGCGCCACCCGGTTGTACTCGTGCACCAGTTCGGACAGCTTCTTGCGCAGGAAGTCGATGCCCAGCGTCGAGATGTAGTCCGGCTTGGCCGGAACCACAAGGTAGTCGCTGGCGACGATCCCGGCCCGGGTCACCATGGTGAAGTTGGGTGCGCAGTCGATCAGCACCAGGTCGTACTCCGCGAACGGTTCCTCGGCGAGCGCCTCGGCCAGTGACCGGTGCAGCTCCAGATAACGCGGGCTGCCGTGCTGGAAGCGGGATCCGCCGAGCTCGGCCGCGAAGTCCAGATCCACGTCGATCAGGCCCAGGTGCGAGGCGACCAGGTCGAGCCGTCCCTTGCCGTTGCCCGCGATCACCGCGTTGACCGCGGGTGGCGTCGACACGAACTTCGACAACGGCTCGGCCGATTCCGGCGAGAGCACGCCGCCGAACCACTGCAGAATGGTGCGCTCGTCGGCCAGTTCCCGTTCCCACACGACGGGGTCGTACAGGGAGAAGGTCAGGCTGGCCTGCGGATCCAGATCGATCAGCAATATCGTCTTCCCGCGGTAGGCCAGTTCCGCACCGATGTTGGCGGCCAGCGTCGTCTTTCCCACGCCGCCCTTGTAGTTGATCACGGTGACGACGGTTCTGTCCGGCTGCCCGCTCCCGACCATGTCAGTAGCATGCCACCCGCCCCGTCGTGTCCGGTGCTGTCCGGCGCTGTCCGGTGTGCGCGGCCTCCGCGCCCCGCTGACCTGCGCCGCACCGGCCCCGAACCGGCCGGTGTCCGGATTCGGGCCGCGGGCGACGGTCCGCTGAAACCCTGGCCGCATCCGACGACCAGGGAGGGAACAGATGAAAGCGTTGACGACCCGGAGGCTGGCGGCCGCGCTGCTGGCGATGGCATGCGCGGCGACCGGTGTGGTCGTGTCCGCCGGGCCGGCCCGGGCGGAGTGGCCCTTCGTCCACATCCAGAACTACAACGGCGGCAAGTGCCTCCAGCCCACGTCCGCCGTGCCGAACGCGCTGGTCGTCCAGCGCTCCTGCGACGGCACGAGCTGGTTGCAGCAATGGGACGCCACGCAACCGATCGCCGGCTCGTCGGACTTCGTGCTGCGCAATCGCGCGTACCCGGACCTGTGCCTCGACATCGCGGCGAACAGTATGGAGGAGGTCGTGGACGGCGTGCCGCTGCAGGTGTTCTGGTGCGACCCGGTGACGTGGCCCGGCGAACGGTGGCCCCGGGCGGGGCGGGTCCGCGTCCCGGACTACTACCAGTTCTACAGCCGGATCGCCACGTCCCTGTGCATCGACGTCCGCAACAACTCGACGTCCAACGGCGCGCAGGTCATCTTGAGCTCATGCTGGGTCGGCGACGTCTCGCAGGCGTGGCGGTTCAGAATCTTCTGACAGACGGAGCGGCTGTCGGACGGGCGTCCGGCAGCCGCTCCGCCCGCGTCGATTGCGTGACACCCTGACAGTGCCGCCTCGTCGTCACGGTAGGAGGCCGACCATGGCCGAGTTCTACCAGGGTTTCGCCTTCGAACACGACGCCCAGAACCGATTGACGGTCGAGGGCAACCCGGTTGAGGCCGAGTCGGCGCGCGCGTACATCGACAGCTCACAGGAGCTCCGTGCCCGCGAGCGGGAGCGGGCGGAACACCTGCGGATTCTCCGGGACGGCAAAGCCGCCTGGAACCAGTGGCGGCGCGAGCATCCGGAGGTCCATCCGATGCTCGCTGCCCATGACTTCACCGAGCGCGACGCCGATATCGTCCTCGATGGCTACGACTTCAGCTACACCAACTTCACCCAGGCGAATCTTCGGGGGATGCGGCTCCGGGATGCCAACTTCCATCAGGCGATCCTGGCCAGAGCGGACCTCGCCGGCGCACACCTGGAGGGGTCCAACTTCTGCCGGACCGATTTCTACGAGACGAACTTCGAAGGGGCCCGGCTCACCGGGGCGAACCTGCAGGGCGTGCAGCTGGCCAGGACGAACCTGACACGAGCGCACCTGCGCGGGTGCACGGTCTACGGACTGTCGGCGTGGGATGTGAAGCTGGATGATGCCGACCAGAGCGGCTTGCGTATCCACTACGACGAGCTCGTGGGCGGGCAGCGGATCGAACGGCAGGCGACCGTTGACGGCATCGACGTCGCCTCGTTCATGTACCTCACGCTCAACAACGCCAACATCGCGCGGATCATCGACGCGACGACGTCGAAGTGGGTGTTGCTCCTCGGACGCTTCCAGGTCCACAAGGACGTCCTGGACGAGCTGGCGACGGCGCTCGAGGAACGGGACTTCATTCCGGTCGTATTCGATTTCGAGCGTGCCCGTGAGCGCGACCTCGTCGAGAGCATCATTCTGCTGGCCGGGCTCAGCCGGCTGGTCGTCGTGGACATCACCGACCCGAAGTCCACGCCGATGGAGCTGCTCGCCATCGTCCCGAACCTCTCGGTGCCCGTCGTGCCGATCATGAGGGCGGGCACCAGTCCGTTCGGTGTCTTCTCGGGCATTCTCAAGTTCCCCTGGGTGCATCGGCCGCCCATCGAGTACGAGAATCCGCAGCAGCTGATCGGCGAACTCGAGCCCCTCCTTGCTGCTACTTCGCCGGACGTCGCCGGCGGCGGTGCCTGATCGCCTGAGGCTCCGGCGGTATGTGCGACCGGACGGTAGACAGCACACTTGCGGCATGGATGGCGGTAGTGCCCGGTTCAGCATCCTCGGCCCGTTGATCGTCCATCTCGACGGCGGGCGGCCGGCCGAACTGCGTGCGACGAAGCCGCGCCTTCTGTTGGCCACGCTGCTGTTGCACGCCAACCGGCCGGTGAGCGTCGACGAGTTGACCGAGGCGCTGTGGCCGATCAAGCCGCCCCGCACCGCCGCGGGTGCGCTGCGGACCCACGTGTGGTCCGTGCGGACGTCGTTGGGCCTGCGCGGACTCGTGGCCCGTCCGCCGGGTTACCAGCTCGATGTCCCACCCGACGAGCTCGACGCGCTGGTGTTCGACCGGCTGGCGCTGTCGGGCGAGGAGGCCGCCGACCGTGGTGACCTTCCCGCCGCGGTCGACGCGTGGGGTCGGGCGCTCGCGCTGTGGCGCGGCACCGTGCTGGACGGCATCGACCTCGGTCCCGCGGCGCGGGCCACCGTCACCGCGCTCACCGAACGCCGGTACACGATCCTGGAGCAGTGGGCCCGGTCCGCGATGACCATCGGGCGGTACGCGACCACTGTCTCCCCGCTCGCCGCGGCCGCTCTCGAACAGCCGCTCCGCGAACGGCTGCACGAGCTGCACATGGAGGCGCTGTACCGGTCCGGGCGGCAGGCCGACGCGCTGGCCGTGTACCAGTCGCTGCACGGCCGGCTCGCGACCGAGCTGGGGATCGAGCCGGGCCAGTCGCTCCAGCGGCTGCACCGGGAGGTCCTGTCCGGTGCGGCCGGGTCCGCACCCCGGCAGCTGCCGCGGGACGTGGGCGAGTTCGTCGGCCGGCGACCGGAGCTCGAGGCGGCTCGGGCCGGGCTGCCGCTCGTCGCCATCGCCGGACCGGGCGGTGTCGGCAAGTCCGCGTTCGTGGTGCGGCTGGCGCACCGGTTGGCCGCCGGCTTCCCGGACGGCCAGCTCTACGTGGACCTTCAGGGCTCGTCGGCCGGGCTGCGACCGCTGGAACCGCTCGACGTCCTGGGCCGGTTCCTGCGCGCGCTCGGCGAACGCGACAGCGACCTGGCGACGGTCGCCGAGGCCAGCGCCGCGTTCCGCGCCGCCACCGCCACCCGGCGACTTCTCGTCGTCCTGGACAACGCCCGCGATCTGGCCCAGGTGCGTCCCCTCGTGCCCGGCGGCGCGACCACCGCGACGCTGATCACCAGCCGCCGGGTGCTGTCCACCCTGGACGGCGCGGCGCACCTGACGCTGGGCGTCCTGCCCCCGGACGACGCCGTGACGCTCCTCGGCCGGCTGGCCGGCTCTCGCCGGGTCGCCGCCGAGGCCGCCGCCGCGCGTCGCGTCGCCGACTGGTGCGGCCGCCTGCCGCTCGCGCTGCGCATCGCCGGTGGCCGGCTGGCCGCCCGCCCGTCGTGGACCATGCAGACCCTCGCGGGCCGGCTCGCCGACGCCCGGCGCCGGCTCGACGAGCTGTCCCTGCCCGATCTGGACGTCCGGTCGAGCATCGAGGTCAGCCACGCGCACCTTGCCGGCAGCGAGGACCCCGACGACCGCGCCGCGGCCCACGCGCTGGCCCTGCTCGCGCTGCCGGACGGCGAGGAGCTCGGCCTGGCGGCCGCGGCGGCGCTGCTCGGCCTCGACCCGGTGGACGCCGACCGGGTGCTGGAACGGCTCGTGGACGAACAGCTGCTGGAGAGCCCCGCTCCGGCGCGGTACCGGCTGCACGACCTGATGCGGCTGTACGCCCGGTCGCTGCCGTCCACTGTGGACGATGCGTTGCCGCGGCTGCTCCGCTGGTACGCCGCGACCTGCTGGCAGGCGTTCCGGTTGCTCCGCCCGTCGGACGGGCGGGTGGCCACCGCCGGCTCCTGGGCATCCGGCGGCGCGGCCTTCGACGACGTCGCGCAGGCGCTGTACTGGTTGGAGACCGAACGGCCGAACCTGGTCGCCGCCGTGCGCCAGATCGCCGCCACGCCGCGCGCCGCCTCGCAGTTGCCCGACGCCGCGGCGACGCAGCTGGCCCGCGCCCTGTTCGCGTTCTTCCACGTCCGGGGGTATCTCAACGACTGGATCGAGGTCAACCAGGCCGCGCGCGCGGTCGCCGTCCGCGCCGGCGACCGGACCGCGCAGGCGCACGCCTGCCGCGACCTGGGCGCGGCGTACGAACTCCGGGGCGAGTACCAGCGGGCGCTCGGGTGCCTGCACGACGGCCTGACCGGGTACACCACGGTCGGCGACCGGGCCGGCCAGGCGGCCTGCCTGAACAGCATCGGCCTGGTGCACGACAGTCTCGGGCAGCTCGAAGAGGCGGCGTCCTGCCTGGAGCGCAGCCTGGCCATCAGCCGCGACCTGGCCGACCGGCACAGCCAGGGGATCAGCCTGAACAACCTGGGCGAGGTGTACGGCCGGCTCGGCTCGTACCGGCAGGCGCTGGGCTGCCTGGACGAGGCGCTGGCGATCTTCCGCAGCACCGGCAACCGGCCGGGCCAGGCCGCCGCGCAGGCCAACCTCGGCGACGTCCACGAGCACAGGGGCGGGTACGACGAGGCACTCGTCCACTATGGACAGAGCCTGGCGGCGTTCCGGGAGCTGGCCGCGCCGGTCGGCCAGGCCACCGTGCTGATCGCGCTCGGCCGGGTGCACCGCCACGAGGGCCGGTATCCGGACGCCCTGGACTGCCTGCGCGCGGGCCTGGAGATCGCCGAACGGGTGGACGAGCGTCGCAGCACGGCGATCTGCCTGCGTGAACTCGGCGCCGTACACAATGCGACCGGTGCGGCGCCGGCGGCCCGTGCGGCCTGGCGGCGGGCGCTGGCGATGTTCGAGGAGCTGGGCGTGCCGGAGGCCGACGAGGTACGGGCGCTACTCGCCTGAACCCGTCGACCTCCGGCTGAACCCTCAGCTGACGATGGACAGTTCGTACGACACCGTGATCCGGCCCGTGGTGACGAAGCCGACCGCGCAGGCCGTCACCTCGGTGATCTCCGGATCCAGGGCGACGGTCTGATCGATGCCACCGTCGGTGGTGGTGAGCAGGGCCGCCCAGTTGCCCTCGTAGTTGTTGGTGTTGCCGGTGACGGAGATGAACCATTGGGTGCGGCCGGTTCCGGTACCCGCCAGTCGAACCGTGGTGCCGGGTGTGACGGCGGTGCGGTCGCCGCAGGCCGTGGCGCTCGTCGACAGCGTCGCCGTCTCCGGGCCGAGGTCGGTGACCGCCGTCGGGCTGGTCGAGGTGAGCAACATCTGGTAGTGGGTGATGCTGAAGACGCTGTACTTCATGATCTTCTTGGCGACGACGCACGCCCGGTAGACGAAGGTGCCCGGTGCCGTCGGTGCGACGGTCCGGTCGATGGGCGTCTGCGCGCCGCTCGGCGAACCCGCGGCGGCGCTGAAGACGACGGTCTCCGCACCGCCCACGGCGCTCGACCGCAGCACCGTCCACTCACCGGTGCCGTTGGTGAAGAACCCGGTCAATCTCACCCCGTTGTCGGACTGGACGTAATCGGTGCACCGAACGTCGCCGACTCCCAATGTCTGGCCGGTGGCGATTCCGGCCGCGCCGGCCGGTGCCGCGGCCGCCGCCAACATCAGGGCGATGGACGCCACGCACACTCCCGCCCGTGTCCAGGTCGTCCTCATCCTCATCGGTCCTCCTCGCGGTTTGGGGCCTCCGCGACCCAACATGCCGCCCGGGCATCAAGGATTCGTCAAGGCCGGCTCACCGCGGCTCGGCGAACGCCGGAAGCTACCGGACCTTGATGCCGGCCACGATGCGGCCGGCCAGGTCGCGCGCGGCGGTGACCGCGATCGTCGGGTCCGGGCCCGACGAGTCTCCGCGCAACGAGAACTCCACGCTCACGACGACGTTCGCCCGTCGCGCCACGACCTCGGCGGACGTGGTGGAACTGGTGGCGTACGCCTCGTCGCCGATGTCGTCGATCCGCAGCGGGCTCGTGATGTCGTCCAGGTCGCCGCGGAAATAGCGGATCGCGGCGGCGAGGCCCGAGGAGGTGCCGGTCCCGTCGAAGCGCGTCACCCGTGCCGACACGCCGACGTAGGGGGCCGGTGGCTTGGCGTCGAGCTTCATCGTCCAGCCGCAGATCGAGTACGGGGTGAGGTCGCCGTCGAAGTCGGTGTCGTCCTGATTGAGCTCGCGGGTGTCGGCCGGCCAGTGGGCGGCGAGACCGGCCGCGTCGAGCGACGCGCACGCCGGGTCGAGGCGGGTGGCCACCGGCGCGAAGGGCGACACCACGCCGCGCCACGCGATCACCCCGACGAGCATCACCACCGACACGACGAGGAACACCCGCAGCCACGGCTCCAGCCGGATGGACGGCGGGGAACCGCGGCCGGCCAGAACCCACGCCGCGATCAACGGAATGCCGACGATCAGCACGGTTCCGGCGCCGGCCAGCACGATGGAACCGGCCATCCGGTAGTCGATCGGCCCGCCGAACAGCCCGGCCAACATGATGGCGAACCAGGCGGCAAAGTAGACCAACACGACGAGGCCCAGGGCGCCCGCCGTCGCCCGCCTGCGGAGCCCATGGCGAGCCGCCGTCTCAACCCCCGTCATGCCCGTCGATGATAGGTGCCCTCATCCACCGTCAGCTAAATCGCCGTCATTTCGACGACCGTGTCCTCCGGGGTGAGCGTGCGGCCGTCGGCGGAGCGGATTTCCAGTCGGGCCAACGGTTGCCGGGTTTCGCGGTCGACCATGCGGTAGTGGGGCTCGTCGGGGCCGAAGGCGAACTCGTCGCTCCACTGTCGCAGTGCCACCAGCACCGGGAACAGGCCGCGTCCCTTGGCGGTGAGGACGTACTCGCGGTACGCACTACCGTCCTCGGCCGGGACCGTCTCCAGGATCCCCTGCCCCACCAGGTTGTTCAGCCGCGCGGTGAGGATGTTCTTGGCCACGCCCAGGCTCTTCTGGAACTGCCCGAACCGCCGTAGCCCGTCGAACGCGTCGCGCACGATCAGCAGCGACCAGCCGTCACCGATGGCGTCGAGCGGCCGCGCGACGGGACAGCACGCGTTCTCATGGCTGACTCGTTTTACCACGAAGTCATGGTTGCATCTTGAAACCCAATCTGCAAAGCTGCCTTGGTTGCATCTTAAAACCAGATTGGACGGACGTGCAGCGGACCCTCGTGCTGGCAGCGGCCGGCGGCGTGGCGGTGGCCTCGGTCTACTACGCCCCGCCGCTGCTCGACGTGCTGGCGGCCGACTTCGACCTGCCCCGCGCGACCGTGGGAACCGTCGTCACGGCCACCCAGGTGGGCTACGGCCTGGGGCTGGCGCTCGTGGTCCCGCTGGGCGACCGGCTCGACCGGCGGCGGCTGATCGTCGGCCAGTTCGCGTTGTCGGCCGTGGCGCTCGCCGCGGTCGGGGTGGCGCCGTCGGCGCGGTGGTTGCTCGGCGCGCTCGCGGTGACCGGTGTGCTGGCGGTCGTCACGCAGGTGCTGGTGGCACACGCCGCGGGTCTCGCCGAGCCGGCCGACCGCGGCGCCGCCGTCGGCACGGTGACCGGCGGGATCGTGCTGGGCATCCTGCTCGCCCGGGTGGTCGCCGGCACGCTCGCCGACGTGGCCGGCTGGCGCGCCGTCTACCTCACCGCGGCCGCGCTCGCGCTCGTGATGGCCGAACTGTTGCGCCGCACCCTCCCCCGCCGTCCGCAGCAACGGGTGTGGCTGTCGTATCCGGGCCTGCTCCGGTCGACGGCGCGGTTGTTCGTCGAGGTTCCGGTGCTGCGGGTCCGCGCGGTGCTGGCGCTGCTCACCTTCGCGGCGATGACGGTGCTGCTGACGCCGATGGCGTTGCCGCTCAGCGCGCCGCCCTACGCGTTGTCGACGACCGCGATCGGGCTGTTCGGGTTGGCGGGCGCGGCGGGCGCGCTCGGCGCCACCCGCGCCGGGCGGCTGGCCGACCGCGGGAAGGCGCGCCGGGTCACCACGATCGGGCTCGTGGTGATGCTCGCCGCGTGGCTGCCCGCGGTGCTGCTGCCGTGGTCGTTGTGGGGCCTCGTGATCGGCGTCGTCGCGTTCGACTTCGGGCTGCAGTCGGTGCACGTGACGAACCAGAACGTCGTACACCGGGCCGATCATCGGGCGCCGAGCCGGCTCACCGCCGTCTACATGATCTTCTATTCGATCGGATCGGCCGCCGGCGCCGCGGCCTCCACCACGATGTACGCCGCCGCCGGATGGCGTGGCGTGTGCGCGCTGGGCGCCGGGATCAGCCTCGTCGCCCTCGCGTTCTTCCTCGTCACCGAACGAATCACCGACAGAAGGAACCGACATGACGCACTACCGCACGGTCCGCATCCACGACGCCGACGTCTTCTACCGCGCGGACGGTGACCCGGCGAACCCGACGATCCTGCTGCTGCACGGCTTTCCGGCGTCGTCGTTCATGTTCCGCGATCTGATCCCGTTGCTGCGCAACGACTTCCACGTGGTCGCGCCGGACTACCCCGGCTTCGGCCACAGCGCCACGCCGCCGGGATTCACCTGGACGTTCGACCGCCTCGCCGACGTGGTCGAGGCGTTCACCGACGCGCTCGGCCTCGACCGGTACGGGCTGTACCTGCAGGACTTCGGCGGACCGGTCGGATTCCGGTTGGCCGCAAGGCATCCGGAGCGGGTCGCCTTCCTCGTGGTGCAGAACGCCAACGCGTACGAGGAGGGACTGCCCGACGAGTTCTGGGCGCCGGTCCGCGCGATGTGGGCCGACCCGACACCGGAGAACCGCGCGGCGATCGTCACGGCCGCCACGTCGGACGAGGCGCTGCGATGGAACTACGTCCACGGAATTGCCGACCCGACCCGCGTCAGCCCGGACAGCTGGGTGCTGCAACGCGCGCTGCTCGACGGTCCCGGCGTGCTGCCGGCGATGACCGATCTCCTGTACGACTACCGCACCAACCCGGCGCGGTACCCACAATGGCAGGAGTATTTCCGCC
Source organism: Virgisporangium aurantiacum (assembly GCF_016863635.1). Lineage (GTDB taxonomy): Bacteria > Actinomycetota > Actinomycetes > Mycobacteriales > Micromonosporaceae > Virgisporangium > Virgisporangium aurantiacum. The sequence continues at coordinate 232,273 of NZ_BOPG01000034.1, forward strand.
GGCACCGGCCCGAGACGCTGATCGTGTGGGGACGCAACGACGCCATCTTCCCGGCGGCCGGCGCCCACCCGTTCACGCGCGACCTCCCGGCGGCCGACCTCAACATCCTCGACACCGGCCACTTCGCCCTGGAGGACCACGCCGACGTGATCGCCGCGCACATCAAGCGATTCGCGACGCGTCAGCCGCGCATCGACTCCTCGGCCGAGCGCAGGTAGTTGCGCCGCACGACGTCGTCGATGTCGGGTTCCTCCAGCGTCAGGTCGTTCACCTGAGCGTGCCTGCCGACCAGTTCCAGGATGCGCGCCGCGGTGGTGTCCGTCGGCACGAACGACAACCGCTGCTTCGACCCGCCGCTCTCGACGTCGAGCAGGCGGGTGCCGGGGATGTCGTCGAGCGGGCGGGTGGGCCCGGCGAGTTGCAGAACCATGACGCGCTCCGCGCCGACCCGCTCGGCGAGACCGGTCAGGGTGCCGTCGTAGGCGAGCTTTCCGTGGTCGACGATCAGGATGCGCTCGGTGAGGCGCTGCACGTCACCCATGTCGTGGGTGGCCAGCAGCAGGCTGGTGCCGTGCAGCTGACGCTGCTCGGTGAGGAACACGCGCAGGCGCTCCTTGCTCAGCACGTCGAGCCCGATGGTGGGCTCGTCGAGGATCAGCAGCGGCGGGGAGTGCAGCAGCGCCGCCGCCACCTCGCCGCGGATGCGCTGGCCGAGCGACAACTGCCGCACCGGGGTCGAGACGAACTCGCCGAGGTCGAGGCGGTCGATCAGCTCCTCGGTGCGCCGCTGCAGCGTGGCCGGCGCCAGCCGGTGGATCGCGCCGAGCACCCGGAACGACTCGCGCAGCGGCAAATCCCACCACAGCTGGCTGCGCTGGCCGAACACCACGCCGAGCTGGCGGGCCAGCCGCTTGCGGTGACGTACCGGTTCCATCCCGCACGTGCGCGCGGTTCCGGACGTCGGCGCCAGGATCCCGCACAGGACCTTGATGGTGGTCGACTTGCCGGCGCCGTTCGCGCCCAGATAGCCGACCGCGGCGCCCCGCGGGATGTCGAACGTGAGCCCGTCGACGGCGTTGACGGTGGTGCGGTTGCGCCGCAACCATTTGCCGGACGGGGTGTGTACGACGAACTCGCGCCGCAACTCACGTACGTCGATGATCGGGTCGGTCACGCTCGCATAGTATGTCGACGTGTTCGGGGGCGGCGTCGGAAATGCGGTGCGTGCCGAGGCCGTCCTGTTCGCCACGCTGGTGGCGATGGGCTTCCGCCGGTGGTCCACGTACCGGTTGGCGGCCCTCGCGGGTGCGTTCTCCAACACCGTCTTCGGGCTGGTCCGCGCGAACGTCACCATCGCGGTGGTGGGCGTTGCCGGCGGCACGGTCGCGGGGTACGACGCGGTCGGCGTGGCGACGTACGTGTGGGTCGGCCAGGCGCTGCTCGGTTCGGTGTACATCTTCCAGTGGACCGATCTCGCGATGCGCATCCGCACCGGCGACATCGCCGTCGACCTCGGCCGGCCGGTCGATCCCCAGTTCGCATACCTGGCCGGCGACCTCGGCCGGGCGGCGTTCGACCTGATCCCGCGCGGCGCGCCGCCGCTGATCATCGGTGCGCTGGTCACCGGTGTGGCGCTGCCCGCCAGCCCGCTGCCGTACCTGCTCGGGGTGGTGAGCCTCGTGCTCGCGGTGGTCATCTCCTTCGCCGGGCGGTGGCTGGTGAACCTGGCCGGGTTCTGGCTGATGGACCTGCGGGGACCGATGGCGACGTACCTCGTCGCGGTGAGCGTCCTCAATGGACTGATCGTGCCCGTGCACTGGTTCCCGGACTGGTTGAAGACGCTCGCCGCGTGCACGCCGTTCCCGTCGATGCTCCAGGCGCCCATCGACGTGGTCACCGGTCGGGTCCAGGGCCTGGACGCGTTGTCCGTCATGGCCGTCCAGGTGGGCTGGGCGGGCGCTCTCCTCGGGCTCGGTCAGGTCGTGTACCGCCGCGGTGCGCGACGCCTGGTGGTGCAGGGTGGTTGACTCGCTCCGGCCCTACTGGGTCATCCTCGGTTCGCGGATGAAGTCGCAGACGACGTACCGGCGCTCGTTCGCCATCGACCTCGCGGTGAGCATCGGCGGCACGACGATCGGCTTCGCCGAGGTCTACGTCATCTTCACGAACGTCACCGTGCTGGGCGGGCTCGACTTCGCCGCCACCGCCATGATCTTCGCGCTGTCGCACGTGTCGTTCACGATCGCCGACCTGTTCGTCGGGCACGTGAGCAACCTGCCTGTCTACGTGCGCACCGGCACCCTCGACGCGTTCATGCTCCGTCCGTTGTCGGTGTTCGGCCAGCTCGCCACCGCCGACATCACGCTGAGACGGTTGGGCCGGACGGCGACCGGGTTCGTCATCCTGGCGGTGGCCGTGCCGATGAGCGACGTCGACTGGACGCCCGCCAAGGTCGGGCTCGTCGTGATGACGGTGCTGGCCGGCACGGGCATCTACGGCGGCCTGATCGTCGCCGGCGCGGCGGTGCAGTTCTGGTTGGTCGAGGGCGGCGAGTTCGCGTCGGCCATCACCTACGGCGGCAACTACGCGGCGCAGTACCCGGCCAGCGTCTACCATCCGGTGGTGCGGGTGCTGTTCTCGTTCGTGGTGCCGGCGGCGTTCGTCGCCTACCTGCCGGTGCTGGTCCTGCTGGACAAGCCGGGCCCGGCCGGGCTGCCGCAGTGGCTGGGCTGGTGCACGCCGCTCGCGGCCGCCGCGGTGTGGGCCGTGGCGATGTGGACCTGGCGCGCGGGCCTGCGCCACTATGCGGGAACGGGCTCATGATTCTTCCGGCGGTTCGGGATCCCCGCTTCATCACGCTTCGTCGCGGCGGAACCCTCACCGACTCGGATCACCACCTGCTCGCCCTCTGGGCGGCGTCGTGCGCGGAGCACGTCCTTCCGCTGTTCGAGTCGGTCCGGCCGGCGGATCCGCGCCCACGTGAGGCGATCGAGCACGCCCGCGCCTGGGTGCGTGACGAGGTCACGATGATGCGGGCCCGCGCGGCGGGCGGCCATGCGATGGGTGCGGCCAGAGAACTGCGAGGCGCCGCACGGCATGTCGCGTACGCCGCCGGTCAGGCGGCGGTCGTCGCACACGTCGCCGCGCACGAACTCGGCGCGGCCGCCTACGCCATCAAGGCCGCGCGTGCCGCCGCGCCGGCAGGCGAAGCCGACGCCGCGGGGCGGACCGAGTGCCGATGGCAGCGCGACCAACTCCCCGCGGCGATCCGCGAACTCGTGCTCGACGACCAGCGGCTGCGGAACGACATCTGCTGGTCGGTGTTCGACTGCTGAGCCCGGGTCACTGACTCCGGCGACGTTCGCGCAGGGAGCGCATCTTCGCCTTGGCACCGCAGGCGTTCATGGCGCACCACACGCGTCCGTTCTGCGACTGGTCGACGAAGAGCAGGGTGCAGTCGGGCGCCAGGCATTTGCGGACCCGTTCGGCGTCCGGGCCTGTCAACAGGGTGACCGCGTCGGCCGCGGCCGCGGCCAGGACGTCGTGGGCGTCGGCCACGTGTGACGTGGCGTGGAAGCCGGACGCCGACCAACCGAGCGTCGGCACCGGCCGGCGGCGGGCCCGGTCGTTGACCGTACGCAGGTCGGCGGGTGCGGGCCGGCGGCCGGATCCGGTCACCAGGCGGTGGATCGCCTCGCGCAGGGTGCGGGCGGCCGACAGGTCGGCGTCGACCACCGCCGGTGCGGTTCGGCAGAGGCCGGCCTCCACCGCCCAGCGGGCCAGGTCGGCCGGGGTCCGCAGGCGCTCCAGGTCGACGATCCCGCGCTTGCCGAGAGTGGCGACGAAGTCGAGGCACAACCGCCCGCCGACGAAGCGAAACGCCGCGACTCCCACGCCGGAAACATTACCTGCTGATCTGGTAACGCAGCAGCGCTTACCCTAAGGTTACCTTCTCAACCGGTAACACCGATGGGAGGGCACATCGTGCGGGCGATGATCGTCGAGGAGTTCGGGGGACCCGAGGTGCTGCGGCCCGGGTCGCTGGCGGAGCCGCAACCGGAGGCGCACGAGGTGGTCGTCGGCGTCGAGGTCGCCGCGGTCAACCGGATGGACGTGCTGCGGCGCACCGGCAACTACCACGCCGGCGGCGGCCTGCCGGCGGTGCTCGGTGCCGAGGGCTGCGGCGTCGTGGTGGCGGTCGGGAGCGCCGTGCACGACCTGCGCCCCGGCGACCGGGTGTTCGGGTCGGGCGGGCGGCCCGGCTGGTACGGCGAGCGGGTGGCGGTGCCGCGGTCGCGCCTGGCGCCCGTCCCGGACGGTCTGGACGCCGGAACCGCCGCCGCGTTGCCGGTGGCGGGCGTCACGGCCTGGTACACGCTCACCCGGCTGGCGGCGGTCGGCCCCGGTGACACGGTCGTCGTCTTCGCGGCCGCCAGCGGCGTCGGGTACCTCGCCGTCCGGCTCGCCGCGCACCTCGGCGCCCGCGTCGTCGCGGTCGTCGGATCACCGGCCAAGGCGGCGGCCGCGCGTGCGGCCGGCGCGGCCGACGTGGTCGACCACTCCCGGGAGGACGCACCGGCGGCCGTCCGGCGGCTGTTGGGCGACCGCGGCGCCGACGTCGTGCTGGATCTGGTCGGCGGGCCGACGTTCGGCCACGCGCTGACGCTGGCCGCAGCCGGCGGACGGGTGATCGCCGTGGCGAACGTCGCGCTGGCACCGACCACAATGGACACCCGGGACTTCTATCCCCGTAACGTGTCCATCCACGGCTTCCAGCTGAACGGGCTCATCGCGCTCGGTCGCCTGGATCTGCCGGCCGCGCTGGCCGCGACCGCCGCGCTGGCCGTCGAGGGCGTACTCGTCCCGCACGTTCACGAGGTTCTGCCGCTCGCGGACGCGGCGGCGGCGCACGCGCTGCTGACGGACGGCGACGTCGTCGGGAAGCTCCTGCTCCGCGTCGACGGGTGAGCGGCTCCGCTACCCGAACGACGTCGGACGCTGCGCCTTCAGCGTCCTGAACGTGCTCGCGCCCTGGGCGTCGCCGTCGTCGAGCCCGGCCCGGAGATTGCCGGCGACGGTCGCCTGCCAGTCGATCCGGTCGGCGAAGCCGCGGATCCGGTCCGCCATGTCGCGGCGGAAGTCCTCGTAGAGTTGCTCGATCCGCCGGCCGGAGGCGGTCTGGCCGAACGTGAACGGGCGCAGTCCGCTCCCGGCGAGGTACCGCCCGGCGACGCCGTTGAGCGTCTTGACCTGCTCGCGCAGTTCGGTGACGGCGGTGGCCAGGGCGCCGGTTTTGGCCACGGTCTCCAGCGACGACTGGGGTTCCGGCCCGCGCGGCGGCAACCGGGGCACCCGCGGGAATCCGGCCACGACCGCGCCGAGCGCCTGTTCCTGTTGTCCGACAACGGTATCGGCGTTCCAGCGGGCCACGATCCCGTTGAACTCCGCCTGGATCCGGCGCAGGAACTCGCTGGCGACGGCCTGCCCGATCAGGTCGTCGGCGTCCCGGACGAACCCCGTGGCGATCCGCTCGACGTCGAGGGGCGCCTGCCGGACCTGTGGTTCCGCGACGTTGAGCCGGTCGACCAGCGAGGTCGGCGCGCGGTCGGCCCGGGGTGACGCCTGGAGCAGGTCGGCCAGCGCGGCCAGCCCACGGTGGGCCGTCGTCAACTCCCGACGGGTGGCGACGGCGAGCGTGCCGGACCAGTTGGGGTCGATCAGTCGCAGCTCGACGGTCGTCTTGACCTTGGCCGCCGCCACCTTCAGGTCGTGGGCCGCGCTGCTCGCGGTGGTGATGGCGGCCGTGATCGCCGCCGGGTCACCCTTGACCTCGTACCATGCCGCCTTGATCCGGTTGAGATGCGCGGTGCAGTGCGCCGACACCTCCTGCTGCTGGGCGGAGCCGCCCTGCATGACCGCCCAGTCGTCCGGATGACCCGCCATCAGCACACTCCCGCCCGATGGGCAGCAATTATATCCGTCGATGAAGACGCGCTCACACGATCACCCCGCCCTGCGCGGCGAGGTCCGTGCCGATGCGGTCGAGCACCTCGTCGGCGCGGTCGCGGACGTACAGGTGGCCGCCCGCGAACGGGTACACCTGGCAGTCCTCCGTCGTGTGCCGTCGCCAGGCGAGCATCTCGTCGACCCGCACCTCCGGGTCGTCGACCGCGGCGAAGCAGGTGAACGGCATCGGCATCGGCTCCTCGACGACGTACTCGTACGTCTCGCACAGCTCGAAGTCGGCGCGCATCATCGGCGAGAGGTAGTCGAGCAGGTCCGGATCGACCTGCCCGACGGTCGACGGCCCGGCCAGCTCCGCCAGCCGGGCCAGGAACTCCGGACGCGGCAGCGTGCTGGCCCGCGGCCGCCACCCCGGTAGGTCGGGCGCGCGGTGCGCGGAGACCATCAACCGCACCGGCAACGGAGCGCCGCCCCGGCGCAGCGCGCGGCACAGTTCGAACGCCACGAGCGCGCCCATGCTGTGCCCGAACAGCGCGTACGGCCGGTCCAGCAGCGGCAGCAATTCGTCGGTGAGCTCGCCGACCAGCGCGTCCAACCGGCGGAACGCCGGCTCCTTCTGCCGGTTCTCCCGGCCCGGCGGCTGCACCGCCCACACCTCGGCCCACAGCTCGTCGGGCAGCGTCCACCGGTTGAACATCGACGCGCCGGCGCCGGCGTTCGGCAGACAGATCAGGCGCAGGGCCGGGTCCGTCGTGCCGCCGCACCGGCGCAACCAGCGCGAGGTCAGCTCACCCACCACCTGACGATTCTGTCAGGCAGCGGGCCTCCGGTGCGGTCGCGTCAACCGGTGACGCTAGAGGCGGATCTGGCTGACCCGGGCCAGCGTCGTCGCCGGGTCTTCGCCGTCGCGGAGGTCGACGTCGTCGGTGATCCGGCCGTCGGACAGGCGGATCAGCCGGTCGCAGCGGGACGCCACGTGCTGCTCGTGGGTGGCCAGCAGGATCGTCATTCCGCGGTCCTTCCGCAGGGTGACCAGCAGGTCCATGATCTGCTGGCCGGTCTTCGAGTCGAGGTTGCCGGTCGGCTCGTCGGCGAGCAGCAGTTTCGGCTCGACCATGAGGGCGCGGGCGATCGCGACCCGCTGCTGCTGGCCGCCGGACAGCTCCGACGGGAGCGCCTTCTCCCGGCCGGCGAGGCCCACCGCGTCGAGCAGTTCCCGCGCCCGCGAAGCCCGGTCGTAGCCTACGCGGTAGGGAAGCGTCGGAACCACCACGTTGTCCAGCGCGGTCAGGGGCGGGAGCAGGTGGTAGCGCTGGAACACGAAGCCGATCCGTTGCCGGTACGCGGCCAGGCGCCCGCGCTTCAAGGCGGTCACCTCGACGTCGTCGACCGTGACGGAGCCGCCGTCGGCCCGCTCGATCGCGCCGACGAGGTGCAGCAGCGTCGACTTGCCCGAGCCGCTCGGGCCGGTCAACGCGACCATGGCGTCCGGCTCCACGTCGAGGCTGATGCCGTCGACGGCGACGATCTCCCCGTACCGCTTGGACAGGTTCTCGATCCTGAGCATGGTCACTCCTCGGCCAGGAGACGCGCGGCCGGCAGGCGGCGCAGCAGGACGGTCGGCACGATCGCGGCGACACCCGCGATCAGGACGCCGACGGCCGCGGAACCGACGGCGACGGCGACGAGACGGGCCGGCACCTCGCCGACCAGCCACGCGGCGACGGCGAGCCCGGTACCGGCACCGGTGACGGCGCCGAGCAGGCCCAACAGCCCGCCCTCGTAGGCGATGAGCCGGACGAGCGCGGCCTCGGTCCAGCCGGACGCGCGCAGGGTGGCGAGCTCGGCGGCGCGGTCGCGGACGTTGAGGTACATCACGTCGGCGACGGCCACCACGCCCAGCAGGACAGTCGCCACGGCGGCGAGCTGGTCGACGCCCCGCACGGTCACCGAGACGGCGTCTCCGAGCAGCGTGCCGACGACCGTCCCCTGGAAGGCGAACGTCACCGCGGCGAGCACGGTCAGCGCGGCGACCCCGATCGCCAGCGCGCCGGCGCCGAGCACCGTGCGGCCCGGCACCCGGGTCAGGTTGACCAGGCTCAGCCCGAACACGGTGCGGGCGTGCCGGCGCCGCCGGGCCGTGCCACGCACCGGGCCCCGGACCGAATGGAGCGCCGTCGCGGGATGGGTCCGCGCGGCACCGACCGCCGGGACCACGCCGGCGACCAGCGCCAGCGCGAGCGCGATCGGGACGGCGAGCACCGCCTGCCCGATCGTCACCCGGATGTCCATCAGCGCGGCGAGCGGCGCGGCCAGGCCCACGGCGGCGAGCCCGGCGACCGTGCCGATCACCGCCACCTCGCCGAGGATCGACGCGGCGATGCGCCGGGCCGGCCAGCCCAGACAGGACAGCACGGCCAGCTCGGTGCGCCGGTCGCGCACGGCCGCGCTCACCGCGTTGCCGAGGAAGAGCGCGCACACGACCAGCACCAGCACGAACAGGATCAGGCTCTTGCGGTCGGTGGCCCGCACGATCCGGCTGGCCACGCCGATCGACGACCAGCCCTCGCCGACCCGCAGCACCGGCCGGCCGAACGCGCCCGCGGCCAGTTCCACGGTCTGCGGCGCGGGCGATGAGCCGAGCGTGATGTCGACGTCGAGGCCGGTGCGGCGGGCGATCTCCTCGGCGGCGGCCCGGACCCGCTCGGCGTTGACCTCGCTGTATCCGGAGACGCCGGCGACCCGGACCCGGATCGCGCTGATCGGCGCGGCGGCCTGGGCGGGGTGCCGCTCGAACAGCGTCGGCACGACGCTGAGGCTGGTGAGCAGCAGCGGCGGGGCCGCCAGGTAGCCGCCCGGGTTGCCGCCGGGCAGGAGCGGTCGGTCACCGAGGGCCCCGCGGCTCGCGGGGTCGGCGCCCGCGGCGGCCGGCGGCTCGTAGGTTTCGAGGGGGACGCGGGAGACGTCGCTGAAGCCGGCCAGCTTCTCCGGATCGAAGACGCCGACGGGTTTCCAGCTCTGGATCGCCCCGCCGGAGGTGGAGTCGACGAGCTCGATCCGTTTCAGCGGACGGAACCACGGGTCGGCGGTCAGCCACGGCTCGGCCAGGCCGGCGAACCGGCCGGCGCCGAAGATGTTCGGGGTCTGCGGGACGGTCGTCGCGCGGAGGGTGCCGTCGGGCAGCCGCTCGTACGTCGTCGGGCCGGGTTGCACCACGGTCTCCAGCAGGTCGCCCCAGGCGTCGCTCGCGAAGCGGTCGGTGACCGATTCGAGGTACCGGTCGTCGACGTCGCCGCGCCACTCGCCGGCCGGCGTGCCCCGCGGACCGGTGAGCGCCGGGAGCAGCGCCGCGGATCGCAGGCCGGCGACCTGCTGGGGCGGCAACCGGGAGTACCGCGTGTTGCCCTGCATGTCGATGTACGACCGGCTGGTCGCGATCACCGGGAAGACCCGCTGCGCGGCCATGTTCGCCGTCGCCGGGGCGTCGGCCGTCCGGTCTCCGCCGGTGAGCGCACGCCCGGCGACGGTGGCGCCGCGGAGACCGACGAGGCGCTCCTCGGCGTCGGGGTCCACGGCGGCGAGCAGGTACGGGACGCTGACGTACCGTTCGACGACCAACCGGTCGACCGGGGCGGCGACGGGCGTTCCGGGCCGGTGGTGGGCGTCGGTCTCGAAGCGTCCGTCGGGGCGCAGGTGGGCCGTGAACAGCCACGAACCCGTCAGCTCGGAGCGCGTCTCGCCGGCGCCGGGGTGGGTGGTCAGCGCGACCTCCGGGCCGATGCCGCAGACGGGCACCGTGCGCCCGTCGGGCAGCACCTCGCGGGGCGGGAACGCGGCGATGTCGCCGCCGCAGTCGACCGGCGGGTACTCGCGGCCGTCGGTGTACCGCGAGGGCCGGTCGAGCGGGGCCGCGTCGTCGACGAGGTCGAGGAAGAGCACCTTGTTCTTCGTCACGTAGACGAAACCGGGATCGGCGACCCCGTGGGAGAGGCCGCGCTCCGCCTCGAAGGTGGTGTCGATCCGGATCACCTGGCTGTCCAGGCTCCGGTCGACGGCATCGGTGAGGTCGAACGGCACCGGCAGGCTCATCGTCGAGTAGCCGATCATCGCGATCGGCGCGGCCACGTCGACCCCCGGTACCCCGCGCACCTTCGCCCAGTCGTCGAGCGTGAGCCCGCCGAACTGCCCGGACAGGTAGTTGGGCCGCACCAGCCGCTGCTCCGCCTCCAGGGGCGTGCGCGCCCCCTTCGGGCGGACCAGGATGTCGTACGCGGCGGACGTCTCCCGCGCCAGCACACCCGTGACCACGAGCCTGGACGTGTCCGTCGTGCCGGTCAGGACGACGAAGCCGGTGGTCGCCACCAACACGCCCGTCAGCAGCGCCACCGACCTACCGAGCCGGCCGCGCAGGTACCGCCAGATGAACCGGACCACCGCTCACCCTCCCCCGATCGCTCCCCGCCACTGTGCGCGATACATTGTCACAATGCAAGAGCGACCCGGGAGCGGGTGAAGATGCCCATCCAGCACGCGGTCCTGTCACTCCTGGCGGCCCGCCCCAGCTACGGCTACGAGCTCAAGAGCGCGTTCGAGGCGGCGGTCGGTCCGCAGTGGGGCACGCTCAACATCGGTCACCTCTACCAGGTGCTCGACCGGCTCTCCCGCGACGGCCAGGTGGTGTCCGAACGCCACGCCCAGCAGGTCAAGCCCGATCGCGTCGTCTACGCGATCACCGACACCGGCCGGGCCGAGCTGGCGGAGTGGCTCGGCACGCCGAGCCCGCGCGGCAGCGGCTTCCGCGACGACTTCTTCCTCAAGGTCACCGCCGCCGCGCGGTCCGGATCGGCCGACACGGTGCGCGCGGTGCTGACCAACCAGCGCGGGCTGCTGCTGCGGGAACTGCGGAACCTGGAGACGCTGCGGCGGGAGCGGGACGATCCGGTGGTCGGGCTGCTGCTGTCGGCCGCCGCCCGGCACGTCGAGGCGGATCTGCTGTTCATCGAGGACGCCGACGGCGTCCTGCTGCGGGACGGCGGCGCGACGCTGGCCCGGCTGCGGGTCACCGCTTCCGGCGAGGTGCCGCCGCCGGCCGGAAAGATCCGGGACGCGTCATAGGCGGCCCGGACCGGTGACCGCGTGCAGCAGCCGTTCGATGGCCGACTGGTCCCCGACGACGGCGACGCTTCCGTCGGCGACCGCGGTGGCGAGGGCGGCCGGGTCGGCGAGCAGGGCGCTGAACGTCCCGGCCGCCGCGCGGAGCGAGACGTCCGCCGTCGCGGGCTCGCCGGCTTCCACCTCCACCCGCCCGGACGCCGTGCGGACCGTCCACACCCGGCCGTCGAGTTCGAGCCGGTAGCTCGTGGGCGGCGCCGCGGGGTCGGTGCGGGCGGCGCCGCGCAGGAAGATCAGCACGGACGTGGCGCTGAGCGCCGTCGGTGGCGGCGGTTCCGGCGCGTCGATCCCCCAGTCGCCCAGGGCCACCAGGATCGGTTCCAGCTTCCGGCCCCACTCGGTGAGCTCGTAGACCGCCGGTGCCTGCCGGCGGCGGATCACGCCGTTCTGCTCGAGCTCCCGGAGCCGGTCGGCGAGCAGGTTCGAGCTGACGTTCGGGAGCGCCTGCCGCAGGTCCGAGAACCGTTGCGGCGTCAGCAGCAGCTCGCGGACCACCAGCAGCGCCCACCGCTCCCCGACGACGTCGAGACCGCGGGCGATCCCGCACGAGTCCCGATAGCTGCGACTGGTCGGCATCGGCTGGGCCCTCCTCGTTGTTTTTAACAACTGACCGTGGTTAGTATTCGCTCCATGTTACTCGAGGACAAGAACGCGGTGATCTACGGCGGGGGCGGTGCCATCGGCGGCGCCGTCGCCCGGGTCTTCGCCCGGGAAGGCGCGCGGGTCTTCATCGCCGGCCGCACACAGGCGAAGCTCGACGCCGTCGCGCACGACGTCGCCGCCACGGGCGGAAAGGTCGAGACGGCGCTGGTCGACGTCTTCGACCAGGGTGCGGTCGACCGGCACGCCGACGCGGTTGCGGCGACGGCCGGCAGCATCGACGTCGCCCTCAACGCCGTGAGCGTCATGCACGACCAGGGAACCCCGCTGGCGGACCTGTCGCTGGAGGAGTTCATGCGACCGGTCGACGGCTTCCTCCGGACGTTGTTCATCACCAGCAAGGCCGTGGCGCGGCACATGGGCCGGGCGCGTCCCGGCGTCATCCTGACCCTGTCCGAACCGGGCGCCAAGCTGGCCGTGCCCGGCATCCTGGGCCACGCCGTGAGCGCGGCCGGCAAGGAGGCCTTCACCCGGGTCCTGGCCGCGGAACTGGCCCCCGGCAACATCCGCGTCGTCGGCATCCGTCCACATGCGACGGTCGACGCGCCGGCCGCGGGCTCCTACACGGCGGACCTCTTCGAGCCGCTCGCGGCCGCGTCCGGTTCGTCGGTCCAGGAGTTCCTCGAGGTCGGGCTGGCATCCGGAACGCTGCTGAAGCGGCTGCCCCGGCTCGCCGAGATCGCGGAGACGGCCGCGTTCCTGGCGTCCGACCGGGCGGGAGCGATGACCGGAGCCATCGCCAACCTGTCCGCCGGCGCCCTCGTCGACTAGGCGGTTTCAGGACCGGCGCCCGGCGCGCAGCCGGGCGCCGAGGTCGCTGACCTCGCCGAGGTGCCGCAGCTTGTCGGGGTTGACGATCGAGCGGATCGCCTGGATCCGGCCGTCGACGACGTCGAGCCCGACGACCGCGACCAGGAGGTCCCCGGTGTCGAAGACCATGGCGCCGGGTCCGCCGTTGACCTCGACGGCCGTCAGGCGCACGCCGCCGAACCGGGCCAGCACCGACCGGCCGGCCCGCAGCGTCCGCGCCACGCGCTCGCGACCGGTGATCGGACGCGGCGGCGCGGGCACGGTGCCGCCGCCGTCGCCGTGCAGCGCCACGTCGTTCGCCAGCAGCGCCTCCAGCTCCCGCAGGTCGCCGTTCTCGACGGCGGCGAAGAAGCGCGCGGCCAGTTCGTCGCGCTGCTCCCGGGAGGCGCGGTGGCGCGGCCGGCGCTCCCGCACGGAGGCGCGGGCCCGCGAGACCAGGTGCCGCGCGCCGTCCACGTCGGTCCCGACGATGTCGGCGACCTCCTGGTACGGGTAGTCGAACACCTCGCGCAGCAGGAACGCGGCCCGCTGCCGCGGCGTCAGGCTCTCCAGCAGCACCAGGAACGCCAGCGACAGCGAGTCGGCCTGTTCGGCCTGCTCGGCCGGTGACAGGTCGGTGACCACGGGTTCCGGCAGCCACTCACCCACGTACCGTTCCCGCCGCACCCGGGCCGACCGGAGGTGGTCGATGGCCAGCCGGGTGACGAGCGTGGCGACGTACGCCCGCGGGGAGACGATCGGCTCCTGGAGCTGGTGCATCCGCAGGAACGCCTCCTGCACCACGTCCTCGGCCTCGCTGACGCTGCCGAGCATCCGGTACGCGATGGCGAACGCCCGGGGCCGCAGCTCGCCGTACAGGTCCGCGGTCAACGCAGTCCCTCGGCGAAGCCGGTCCGCCAGGTCGGGTACCGCGGCGTCCACCCCAGTTCTTTCTTGATCTTCCCGCTGGAGATCCCGCGGGCCCGGGTCATCAGGCTCACCGCGCCCTCGCCCGCCACCAGACGCGCGAGCCAGGCCGGCACGCGCCGCGGCGGCTTCGCGCCCAGCGCGCGGGCCAGCTCCGGCAGGAACACCCGCACGGGTGCCGGCTCGTCGTCGGCGACGTGGTAGATCCCGGGCGTACCGCGCTCGATGGCCGCGACCGTCGCCGACGCGGCGTCGACGATGTGCACCAGCGACCAGACCCCGCCGCCACCACCGACGATCGGGAACCGCCGCCCGCGCACGTACCCGGCCATGACGGCGTCCGGCTCGGCGCTGATGCCCGTCCCGGGACCATAGAAGCCACCGTAGCGAAGCGCGATGCCCGCGCCCCAGGCGATGCCGGTCACCGCGTCCTCCAGGTGGCGCAGGGCGGCCACCGACCGGGCGGCGTCCGCGGGCGGGTGCGGCTCGATCCGGACGCTCTCGTCGGCGGCCGGCCCGCCGGTGCGTTCCATCCACATCGCGTTGCTCTGCGCCACGACCCGGCGCGCGCCGATGGCCCGGGCGGCGGCCAGGAGGTGGTCGGTGCCCTCGGTGCGCAGCCGGTCGGTGGCGGCGGCCATCCGCGCCACGTGGCGGAAGTCGGCCGGCCCGGACAGCGCGGTGAGCTGGTGGACGACGACCTCGGGCTCGGCCCTGGCCACCGCCCCGGCCACCGAGTCGGGGTCGAGCGCGTCGACGACCACCGGTTCCGCGCCGAGCGCGCGGAGCGCGTCCACCTTGGCCGCCGACCGCGTCGACCCGACGACCGCATGGCCGCGCGCCACCAGTTGCGGCACGAGGTGGCGGCCGATCGCACCGGACGCACCGGCGATGAAGATCTTCATGCCAGCACAGACGAGACGATCGAACGGTTCATGAACGGTCCACGATTCTTTTTCCGGCGCGGCCGGTCTACATGTGCATGACGATGCCGAGCAAGCAGTCCGAAGCGGTCCGCCGCCACTGGGTGGCGTCCCGCCGCGCCATGGTGGAACCGGACACCGAGGGCATGGACGACGAGTCCTGGGGCAATCTGACCGCCGAACCCCGCGCGGTCGACTACGTCGAGACCGAGGCCGCCGGCCTCCCCGCGATGTGGGTGACGCCGAAACGCAGCGTCGCCGACCGGGTGCTGCTGTGCATGCACGGCGGTGGGTTCATCGGCGGCTCGATGTACACGCACCGCAAGCTGTTCGGCCACCTCGCCAAGGCGACCGGTGCCCGCGCGCTGATCTTCGACTACCGGCTCGCGCCGGCACACACCCACCCGGCACAGGTCGACGACGCGACCGCGGTCTACGGCTGGCTGCTCGACCAGGGGATCCGCGCCGACCACGTCGCGTTCACCGGCGACTCCGCCGGCGGCGGGCTGACGATCACCACCCAGCTCCGGGCCCGGGAGCGGGGCCTGCCGCTGCCGGCCGCGGCGATGCCGTTCTCGCCGTGGGTCGACATGGAGGCCGTCGACGGGTCGTACGACACGAACCGCGACCGGGATCCGTTCTTCCACCGCGAGTCCGTGCGGCAGATCGCGGGCATGTTCCTCGGCGCGGCCGATCCGCGCGATCCGCTGGCCAGCCCGGTGCGCGCCGACCTCCGCGGCCTCGGACCGATCTACATCCAGGTCGGCGGCGATGAAACCCTTGTGGGTGACGCGCGGCAGCTGGCCGAGCATGCCCGGGCGGGCGGCGTCGACGTCCGGATCGACGTCTTCCCCGCGATGCTGCACACGTTCCAGATGGCCGCGGGTCGGGCACCGGAGGCCGACGAGGCGATCCGGAGAATGGCCGCCTGGGTGCGTCCTAGGCTCGGCCTGTGAGGGGAGACGACTTCGCCCGTCGTACCGAACCGTTCCGGCGCGAGCTGCTGGCGCACTGCTACCGGATGCTCGGTTCGGTGGACGAGGCCGAGGACCTCGTGCAGGACACGTACCTGCGGGCGTGGCGGTCGTACGACGGGTTCGAGGGCCGGTCGTCGGTGCGCGTCTGGCTGTACCGCATCGCCACCAACGCCTGCCTGACCGCGCTCGACCAGCGCGCCCGGCGGGCCATCCCGTCGGGCCTGGCCGGTCCCACGTCCGACCCCTCCGCGGTCCCGTCCGCGGCCCCGTCCATGGCCCCGGACGTAGCCTGGCTGCAACCGATCCCCGACTCGACGGACCCGGCCACGATCGTCGCGGAGCGCGAGAGCCTGCGGTTCGCGCTCATCGCCAGCCTCCAGTGCCTGCCCCCACGTCAGCGGGCCGTGCTCATCCTGCGCGAGGTCCTCGCCTTCCCCGCCGCCGACGTGGCCGCCATGCTCGACACGACGACCGCGGCGGTGAAGAGTTCCCTGCAACGGGCCCGGGCCCGCCTGGACGAGGCATCACCGCACCCGGAGCAACAGACCGAGCCGACCGACCCGCACGCCCGGATGCTGCTCGACCAGTACATCGCCGGGTTCGAGCACGCCGACGTCGCGGCCCTCGAACGCGCCCTGCGCACCGACGCCGCGATCGAACTGGTCGGCACGCGCACCTGGTTCTCCGGACGCGTCACCTGCCTGCGGTTCCTCACCGGCGTCGTCGGATCCCCCGGCGACTGGCGCATGGTGCCGACCACCGCCAACGGACAACCGGCCGCCGCCGCATACCGCCGCGACGGCGACGGGATCTACCGCGCCTTCGGCCTCGGCGTCCTCACCACGACCGACACGGGCATCGCCCGGATCCTCGTCTTCGACGGCGGCGCCGACCTGCTCGCCCGGTTCGGCCTCCCACCGACCCCGGTGCCGGCACCCACGTAGCCGTTCGACGCGCACAGCTCTTGGGAGACAACGGTCGGCTACGACAGACCTTTGTCTCCCAGATCCGGTCGTCGTGCGGCTAGCGCAGGGTACGGACGAGCCGGGCGGTGATGAGCTCGAAGAAGCCGGGAGCGCGCCGCGGCCGCCCGGTTGCCGGGTCGGGCACCCGCAGCCCGTGATCGGCGCCGGGGAAGACGACGATCTCGTGGTCCCGGTGGCCGGAGCGGGCGAACGCGGCCTCGTACGCCGCGACGCTGGCCTCCGTGGGCACCAGGACGTCGTCGGAGCCGAAGATCGCCAGGATCGGGCAGGTCAGCTTCTCCAGCGCCGGGACCGGGTCGAAGTCGGCGATGCCGGCGAAGAACTCCAGCTCCTTCACGCTGGTGACCTCGGCCAGTTCGGCGGCGCGGGTGCCCACCAGGTGGATCTCGTCGGTGAGGATCGCCGCGGCGGCGTCACCGGCCCGCAACCGGCTCAGGACCCGCCGGTACAACGCCAGCGCGTCGGCGATCTCCTCGGACGTGTAGCCCTCGGCCGCTCCCTCGGCCCCGATCTGGTACTCCTCGCTCTCCGCGACCGAGACGCCCGGCCCGGAGAACGTGATGATCGTCCTGATCCGGCTGTCGATGTTCGCGGCCAGCGGCGCGATCCAGCCTCCCTGGCTACCGCCGAGCAGCCCGATCCGCTCCCCGTCGATCTCCGGCTGGGCCGCGACCGCGGTGACCGCGGCCACCGTCTCGGCCGCCCGGTCCGCGAACGTCAACCGCGTCCAGTCACCCCCGGACTCGCCGCATCCCGGCTTGTCGTACCCGAACACCGCGATGCCGACCGCCGCCAGCCGGCTACCCATGTCTTCCCAGTTGCGCGCGTACTCGCCGGACATCGGCCCGGACCCGTGCACCGTGACCACGGCGGGAACCGGCGCGGTCGAGGTGGCCGCGGGCGGCAGGTGCAGGTCGCCCACGATCTCCCCGCCACCAAACGAAAACACCAACCGTCGACGCACAGGCGTGAACAACATGGCCGCACGATACCGATCAGCGTGGGCGTGGTGTCGCGCAGTCAGATGGTCGACGCGATGGCTTTAACTATTCCGCAGTTGCACGCATGAACATTGAAGAACGTTCCTATACCTAATTGCGTCAATATCTGCGATAAATGAATGACGTTTAGCTGACTACCGGACACGCGGAGTACTTTCCTCAAAACGTGATAAAAGGGGGATTGCGGGCGGCGTGGGCAGCAGTAACGATCTTATCCGTTGATCCTCCCCACGGCGATCGGACAATGATGTTCAGTGCTGTGATCGTGCTCGCCGCCGCGGCTTCGGTCGAGTGGTACAAGTGGTGCGCGCTGTTTTTCTAACGTGATTTCCGGGCTGCTGCCGATACATTCCAACGGCGGCAGCCCACTATTCACAGCAGTCGGACGAGCAATTCTTCTGCCATTGATGTCGGCAACTCGCCGAGCGACTCGATCGCCTCCGCCCGCGTCACCGCCGCCGCAACGGCGCCCGACGTGGCCGTCATCGCTTCCGTGAGCACCACCAGTGCGCGGCTGCGACGGACCGGATCACCGATCGCCCGACCGATTTCCACGGCCCGCTCCGCGTCGTCCAACGCGGACTCCGACCGGCCAGTCGCGAGGGCGATCTGAGTTGCCGTGATGAGCGCATCGCATCGAACGATGTCGTCGTGCATCCGGGTAGCGCAGTCGACCGCCTTCCGGCAGTGCGTCAACGCCCGATCCTGTTCGCCGGTCTCGTGGAACAGGGCGGCCAGCGCCGCGTGGGTCTCGCCCTGCCCTCGAACGGCCTGATCGCGCGTCCGGATCGCGAGGGCCTCCGCGAAGTGGCCGGCCGCCTCGGCGAAGCGACCGAGCCGCCGGCACGCCATTCCGAGCCGGTGGAGCGTCGAACTCTCTCCGACCCGGTTGCCCGTGCGACGGCACATGGCCAGCACCTCGGTGAAGGCGACGACGGCCGCCGCCGTCTGCCCGGTGGCCAGCCGCACGGAGCCGATGTTGTGCAAGCACACGGTCTGCGCGTCGGGGTCGTCGGAATCGCGGGCGAGTTGGAGCGCGGCGGTGAAGCTCTCGGTCGCGTGGTCGTGGTCGCGCATGGCGAAGTAGGTCGACCCCTGATTGACCAGGGTCCCGAGCTGCCCGTCCCGGTGGTCGTCCAGGCGGGCCGCGGTCAGGCCCAGTGCGCAGAACTCGAGCACGTCATCCTGTCGCCCGTACCGGTCATAGAGTTCGTGCGCCGTGCCGATCAGCTGCCACGCGGGTCGGAACAGGCCGAGATCGATGGCCTGACGGGTGGCCGGGCCGAGATTCGCCCGCTCGGCGCCGCACCATGCGACGGCCGCCGCGTCGGTGTCGAAGGTCATCGGCTCGACGCCCTGCGGTGGCACGAGATCCGGCACCCGGGGACGGTCGGGTGCCAGTACCCGCGCCGCGTCGATCATCGACCACAGGAACCAGTCCGCCAGGCGGCGGACCGCGTCCCGCCGGAACGTCGCGGGCTGCTCCTCGGCACGGTCGGCCGCGAAGCGCTTCAGGAGGTCGTGCAGGCGGAACCTGCCAACCGTGTCGTGACCGATCAGGTGCGCGCGGGCCAGGCCGTGCAGCGCGGTATGGACGGCGGTCCGGGGGTCGCCGGCCATGGCGGCGGCCGCCTCGACGCTGATCGTCGGACCCGGGAACAGACCGAGGAGCCGGAACAGGCGGCTGTCGGCCGGTGGCAGCGCGTCGTAGGACCAGGCGAACACGGTCTCCAACCGGGCCTCCTCGTCATCGCCGTCGGAGCCGAGAAGGTGCCGGGAGAACTCTCCGGCCAGATCGCCAACGGGAACGTGGGAGCGTTCCGCCACGTGTTCACCGACGATCCGCACGGCGAGTGGCAGGCCGCCGGTCAGGCGCACCAGCTCCTGGACCCCGTCGGGGTCCGCCGCGGCGCGGCGCGGACCGATCACCGCCGTGAGCAGCGCCGTGGAATCGGACGCCGACAGCGGCGGGACCGTGATGCAGCGGGCACCCTCGCGAATGGACAGGCCGCGCAGTCTGTTCCGGCTCGTCACGATGGCCGCGCACGGCCCGGTGGTGGGGATCAACGGGCGCACCTGTTCGGTGGTGCGGACGTTGTCGAGTACCAACAGCACCCGTCGATCGGCGAGCAGGTCGTTGAACAGGTCGCGCCGCTCATCGACGTCACCGGGCACCTGATCGGCCGCGACACCGAGCGCGGACAGGAACCGGCCGAGGGCGCGCGCGGGTTCGAGGTCCGGCCCGGTGCCGAACGCGTTCGCGTTCAGGTAGAGCTGGCCGTCCGGGAAGCGGTCGCGGTTGCGGTGGGCCCAGTGGACGGCCAGGGTCGTCTTGCCCACGCCGGGCATCCCGCTCAGCACGACGATGCCCACGCCGGCCGCGTCGTCGATGTCGTGGAGGAGGTCCTCGTGGCCGGTGAAGTCCACGACGTCCATCGGAAGCTGGCGCGGCACCGGAGCCGCCGGCCGTGGCACCGCGCCGGCCCCGGCGAACGCGGGCATCGTGACCCGCGAGTCGGTGTGCAACCGGCGCCGGAACCGTTTGCGGAACTGGACGGAGAACGTCCGTGCGTCGTCGACGCGGCCGGTGGCGGCCAGCGCGCGCATCCAGTACTCCGCCAGCGCCTCGTCGAGGTCCCGGTCGAGCACGAACGGTTCGAGGCGGGCCAGCACGCGGTGGGGCTGGCCGAGCGTCAGCTCGTGGTCGGCGAGCAGCTTGTGTGCCTCGACCAGTTCGTCGTGCATGTGGTTCCGCAACTGCTCGGTGTACGGGCCGCGCAGGTCGGCCAGGGGTTCGCCGCGCCAGAACCCGATCGCCTCGACGAGCATGGCGGCGGCCGCGGCCGGTGCGGCGTCGCGTGCCCGCGCCACCAGCCGCCGGAAGCGGTGGAAGTCGACCAGGTCGGGGTCGAGGTCGAGGCGGTACCCGCTGTCGACGCGGACGAGCGCGTCGGGGCGTCCGATCCCGTCGAGCACCCGGCGGGTGCGGCTCACCAGCGCGTAGAGGTTCGACCGCGGCGTCGGCTGATCGCCCCACAACTGGTGCAGCAGCGTGTCGGTGCGGACCGGAACCCGCACGTGGAACAGCAGCATGGCCAGCAGCGCCCGCTGCTTCGCCGCCCCCAGGTCGACCGGTCGGCCGTCGGCGTGCAGGGCGGTGCGGCCGAGAATCACGAAGTCCACTGGGCGGCCCCCCAATCCCAGCGCATGTACCGCAAGTGTCAGACAGTAACTACTCCAATCCATAGCGTGTTTTCGAACTGCGCAACATCTGACATCGCCCTGGCAAACCGGTTGCAAGCCGCCTGCAAGGTGACCGGCAACGGGGCGACCGCACAGTGCTCCCCATGACCCTGGGGAGGGAACCATGAAGATCGACGCGCTCATCGTCACCGCTCTCGCGGTCGAGCACCGCGCCACCGTCGACGCCGGGTTGGACGGCATCGGCGAGCATCCCGGCATCGACGCCTGGGAGTGCCGGGACGCGCACCGGCCGACCCCGTACGAGATCGGCCGGTTCGTGCTCGCGGACGGGTCGGCGCTCCGGGTCGCGGTCGCCCGGGCCACCCGCACCGGGTGCATCGCCGCCGCCGCGACCGCGTCGTGCCTCGCGGAGCGGCTGCGCCCGCAGTGCCTGGCGATGTCCGGCATCTGCGCCGGCAACCCGGCGGCCGTCGACCTCGGTGACGTGGTCATCGCCGACAGCACGTACGTCTACGACGAGGGCCACCGGACGGTCGAGGGGTTCACCGCGAACCACCGCCAGATCCCGATGCCCGACGGCTGGGTGCGCGCCGCCCAGGACCTGGCGGACCTGCCGTTCCGGCTCGCGATCGGGCCGATGGTCAGCGGCAACATGGTGGTCAAGGACGGCCGGATCTGGCAACGCCTCGCGGCCCGGGGCGGGCGGCACGTCGTCGGGCTCGACATGGAGGCCGCGGCCGTCGCCACGACGGCGTACCACCTCGGGCTGCCGGCCTGGGCGGTGGTCAAGGGCGTCGCCGACCACGCCGATCCCCGCAAGGACGACCGGTACCGCTCGGCGGCGGCCGACGCCGCGGCCCGCGTGCTGTGGACGCTGCTGGTCCGCCAACTGGCCAGGTAGAACACGTTAGCGTCGTGGGCATGACCTTTCTCGACACCGTCCGCCGGCTCGCCGCCGCCGTCGACACCACGGCCATCTGTGACGTCGCCCGCGACGTGCGGGTCATGTCGCCCGCCCTGCGCTGCCGGTCGGCGGCGCCGATCCTGTGCGGGCCGGCGCTCACCGTGCGCTGCCGCGACGACTTCCTCGGTGTCGTCCAGGCCATCGAGCGGGCCGCGCCGGGCGACGTGCTGGTGGTCGACGGCGGCGGGCGCGAGGCCGCGTTGGCCGGCGAACTGTTCGCGCGGGCGGCGCTGGGCAAGGGGCTGGCCGGCATCATCGTCGACGGCGGGTACCGGGACATGCGGTTCGTCGCCACCTGCCCGCTGCCGGTGTACAGCCGGCACGTCGGACCGATGGCGGGCACGACGGTCCGCCCGGTGACGGTCGGCGGCACCGTCAGCTGCGGCGGGGTGCCGGTGACCGCGGGCGACCTCGTGATCGCCGACCTCGACGGCATCGTCGTGCTCGACCCCGCCGACGCCGAGGCACAGCTCACCGCCGCCGCCGACGTGATGGCGGCCGAGGAGCGGGTGGTCGAGCGGCTCGACGCCGGCGCGACGCTGGGCGACTGTGTGAACGTCGCCGATCACGTCGCCCGGCTGACCCGCGGCGAGCCGTCGAAACTGAGCTTTACGGTGTGATCAAACGCTTGTGGAGGAATCCGGCCGTGGCGTCGACGGCTTCGGTGACCCACGGCTCGCGATCGTAGAGGTCGATGTGCTCGTTGGCGTCGAGCCAGACGATGCCCTTGTCTCCGGCGGTCTCCGCATGCATGGCGGCGGCGAGGTCCGGCGAGCAGTAGGCGTCGACCTTTCCGTGGACGATCAGCAGCGGCGTCCCGGCGAGCAACGGCGCGGCGCCGAGCGCGTCGAAGGTCATCAGCGAATGCAGCGATCCGCGCGTCACGGCGTTCGTCCAATGCGGGGACGCCGACCGCGCGGTGCCGTAGTAGGCATACGGTTCGTCGCCGGCCATCGCCGCTTCGCCACCGTTCGGGGCGACCGCGGGCACGAACTCGTCGTACCGGTCCAGGAACGACCGCAGCGCCGAGCGGTACGTGTCGACGCCCATCTGCCGGGCGAACCAGGCCGGGCTGTTGTACGCGCCCGCGATCCCGACGGCGGCCCGCAACCGCGGATCCTGCGCCGCGGCCCGCACCGCGTAACCGCCGCCGAGGCAGATGCCGACCACACCGAGGCGATCGGCCGGGGCGCGTTCCCCAGAAATGCGCTCGGCCAGCAGATCCACCGCCGCGCGCAGGTCGGCCAGCTTGCCGCCGCTGTCCTCGTGGCCGCGCCGGCCGCCGCTCTCGCCGAACCCGCGATGGTCGAACGCCAGCGTGCTGATCCCCGCCGCGGCGAGCCGCTCGGCGTACAGCCCCACCACCTGGTCCTTGACGCCCGTGAACGGACCGGTGAGCACCACGGCGGGCGCCGGTCCGTCGACGAGCCGTAGCACCCCCACCAGGTCGACGTCGCCGCTGCGGAAGGTCACCCGGTCGATCTGGAATTCGCTCACGCCCGCAAGGCTAGGCTCGCCACGGAACACCGGCCAGAAGGCACTTCGCGGTGCCCATGAAGCGGCGCAGAAGCGGGAGATCGGCGATGGACCTCGTGGTACCCGACGTCCTGGAGGAGAGCTGCGCCACCCGGCGGGCGTTGGAGCGGCTGGCCGCGAAGTGGCGCGTCCTCGTCGTCTACTCGCTGCTGCCCGGACCGCAACGTCACGCGGACCTCCGCCGCCGGCTGCCCGGCATCACCCAGAAGGTGCTCACCGAGACGTTGCGCGGCATGGAGGCCGACGGCCTGGTCGAGCGGCGGGTGCTGCGGGAGACCGCGCCGCAGCACGTCGAGTACGAGCTGACCGCGCTCGGCCACACGCTGCGCGAACCGCTCGCGGCGATCTGCGCGTGGGCGCTGGAGCATCCACCCGCGGAGATATGACGGTATGCCATCCGACGGCCAGACCATTGATGACTGTCGAACGCATCGCTAGGGTGACCAACGTATCGACGATCTCGAATACGGGGGTGTTCCCTTCATGCGCATGCCCAGCCTGGCGACCGCCGGTCTGCTCGCCGCCGCCGTCGCGGCGAGCACACTGCTCGGCGCACCCGGAGCCGGTGCCGCCACCGCCGACCACACGATGAAGCTGCTGTTCGACGGCGCCGGCGAGTCGCTCAACGGCGTCACCTACCACTCGTTCCGCATCCCGTCGCTGGTGCGGACGAAGGCCAACACGCTGATCGCGTTCGCGGAGGGGCGGGCGGCGAGCAACCGCGACTACGGGAACATCAACGTGATGTTCAAGCGCTCGACCGACAACGGGAAGAACTGGTCGGCGCTCGACGAGGTGGTCGGCAAGACCCAGGCCACGTGGGGCAACCCCACCGCCGTCGTCGACCGGCAGACCGGCACCATCTGGCTCTTCCTGTCGTGGAACCCGGAGGGCACCAGCCAGGGCGAGGTGGACGGCTGGACCCCGATCACGCGGTGGGACCAGCGCCGCGTCTTCCTCACCTCCAGCACCGACGACGGCGTCAGCTGGGCCGATCCGGTCGACCTGAGCGAACAGCTGAAGCCGAAGGAGCACGCCGACGGCACGGTGTGGGACTGGGACGCCGTCGGCCCCGGCGTCGGCATCCAGACGACCGACGGCACGTTGGTGATTCCGGCGCAGCACCGCAACCTGATCAGCCGCGATCACGGCGTCAGCTGGACGCAGGTCCCGGTGAACAACGCCGCGACCGGCGTGCCGCAGGAAGGCACCGGCGAGGCCACCGTCCTCCAACTCGCCGACGGGCGCCTCTACCGCAACGACCGCGCCGCCGCCTACTGGAAGGACACCGTCGAGGCGACCAAGCGCCGCTGGGTGACCCGCGGCACCCTCGACGGCGCGTTCGACCCCTTCCGCGCCGACAACGGCCTGCCCGACCCCCGCTCGGAGGGGTCGGTGATGCGCTACAACACCGACGCGCCGAGCCGGATCATCTTCCTCAACTCCGCGAGCACGAGCACCCGCACGGCGATGCGGGTCCGGGTCAGCACCGACGAGGCGGTCTCCTGGAGCTGCTCCCGCGCCCTGGCCGACGTGCCACTGCCGGCGCCGGGCACGCCCGGGTGGGCCGGCCTCGGTTCGGGTGTGGTCAAGGAGGGCGGGTACTCCAGCCTCGCCCGCACGAACGACTACCACATCGGCGCGCTGGTCGAGGTCAACGAGAACGCCCGCGACTCCACCACGAGCCTGACGTCGCACCGCTCGATCGTCTTCCGGAAGTTCAACCTCCCCTGGCTCCTCGCCGGCACGGGTACCTGCGTCTGACCCATTGACGACCCCCGACGCGACCCGTAGGTTCGGCGCACTGGTCTAGTCCACCCATCCACGGCCGTCGGGCGGGACGGTCGCGTACCTCTCTGGAGGGGCTCGTGCGCACCCGATTACTCATCACGGTGGGGACCATCGTGGCCGCCACTGCCGCCGGCCTACCCGTCACCGCTGCCCACGCCGGATCGGGCGGCGGAGGTCACGACGACGAACCACGCCGCGTCGGCTACTACACCCAGTGGAGCAACTACAGCGGATACCTCGTCAGGAACATCGACACCAGCGGGCAGGCCCGTCGCCTGACGCACATCAACTACGCCTTCGGCAACGTCGGCGCCGACGGGAAGTGCTTCATCCGCAACGAACCCGGCCAGGGTGACGCGTGGGCCGACTTCCAGCGGGGCTACCCGGAGGCGGAGAGCGTCGACGGGAAGGCCGACACCGCCGAGCAACCGCTCGCCGGCAACTTCAACCAGCTCCGCAAGCTCAAGGCGAAGCACCGCGATCTCAAGGTGCTCATCTCGCTCGGCGGCTGGACGTGGTCGAAGTACTTCTCCGACGCGGTGCTCACACCGGAGTCGCGGCGGGCGTTCGTCGCGTCCTGTATCGATCTCTACGTCAAGGGCAACCTGCCGGCGCTCGACGGCCGCGGCGGCCCCGGCAGCGCGAAGGGCGTCTTCGACGGCATCGACCTCGACTGGGAGTGGCCCGGTTCGCCGGGCAACGTCGGCAACGTCATCCGGCCCGAAGACAAGCAGAACTTCACGGCCGTGGTCGAGGAGTTCCGGAAGCAACTCGACGCCTACGGTCGGCAGACCCGCAAGCACTACGTCCTGTCGGCGTTCCTGCCGGCCAACCCGACCGCGATCGACGCCGGTTTCGAGGCCCGGAAGATCTTCCGGAACCTCGACTTCGGCACGCTGCAGGGCTACGACTTCCACGGAACCTGGGAACCGTTGACCAACCAGCACTCCGCGCTCCGGGTGCCGAGCGGCAACCCGACCACGCCGGACTTCTCGGTGACGTCCACAGTGGACGCATGGCTGCAGCGCGGCGCGCCGCGACAGCAACTCGTGGTCGGCGTTCCGTACTACAGCCAGGGCTGGACCGGCATCACCAGCACGGCCAACAACGGCCTGTTCCAGCCGGCAACCGGCGCGGCACCCGGCCTCAACACGTACCGGGCGGTGTCGGCCCTGATCGGCACCGACGGGTTCCGCGTCTACCGCGACACCGCGGCGGGGCACGCCTGGATCTTCAACGGTTCCACGTTCTGGACCCTCGACGATCCGGCGCTCATCGCGCAGAAGGCCCGCTACATCCGCACCCAGCGGCTGGGCGGCGGCATGATCTGGTCCCTCGACGGCGACACCGACGACGGCGCGTTGACCAGGTCGCTGGCGGCCGGGCTCGGCTGCCGCTTCTGAGGCCCGCTCTGCTGAGACACAGCGCGGCGGCCGGTCACCGTGACCGGCCGCCGCGTTCGCGGTCCGGCGCCTTCATGGCGACGTGAGGCCGGCGTCGTGGGCGAGCAGCGCGATCTGGGTGCGGTTGTTCAGGCCGAGCTTGGTCAGGATGTGCGACACGTGGGACTTCACCGTCGGGACGCTCATGAACAGGTCGCGACCGATGTCGCGGTTCGCCCGGCCGGCGCCGATCGCCAGCGCCACCTCGCGCTCGCGGTCGCTCAGCCGGGCCAGCTGATCGCGCGCCTCCCGCCGCCGCGCGTTGGCGCCGGAGTCGCTGACGTGCGCGATGAGCTGCCGGGTCACCACCGGCGACAGGATCGGATCGCCGGCGGCGACGCGGGAGATCGCGGTGAGGATCTCGGCGGGACGGGTGTCCTTGAGCAGGAAGCCGCTGGCGCCGGCCCGCAGCGCGCGCAGCACGTACGCGTCGGCGTTGAACGTCGTCAGCACGATCACCTCGGGCGGATCGGGCCGGGCCCGGAGCAGTTCGGTCGCGGTGAGACCGTCGAGCGTGGGCATCCGGATGTCCATGAGAACCACGTCGGGCGAGTGCGCCTCGACCGCGGCGGCCACCTCCGTGCCATCACCCGCCTCCGCGACCAGCGCGAGCTCCGCCGAGGTGGCGATGATCATCGCGAGGCCCGCCCGCACCAGCGGATCGTCGTCGACGATGAGGACCCGCACCGGATCGGTCATGCCCGGACGATACGCAGCGGCGGAGCCCGGAGCATCCGTCCAAAGTCGATTCCGGCGCCGCTACCTCGGTAGGCCGGTTACCGACCGGAGACCGACGCGCCACTCGCTCGCCGCAAGCGACGCTGGCCCCACCGAACACGTGGAGGGCGCCATGAACCGGGATCCCCGGGTGACGATGTCGACGCTGTGGATCGTCGTGCTGATCAACATGATCTTCGCCGACATCCTGAACCTCATCACGCCCGGCACTCTTGCCGAGATGATGACCCTCCGGATCGCCCCGGGGCTCCTGCTGGTGTTCGCGGTGCTGCTGGAGATACCGATCGCCATGGTGTTCCTGTCGCGGGTCCTGCCGTACCGGGCGAACCGGTGGGCGAACATCGTCGCGTGCGGCGTCACCGTTCCGTTCACGATCGGCGGCGGCACGGCTAACCTCCACTACGCGTTCTTCGCGACCGCGGAGGTCGTCTGCATGGTGGCGATCGCCCGGTACGCGTGGCGCTGGCGAAATTTCTCGCCCGCGACCGATGAGTCTCCGGCGGCCGCCCGGTCCTACCCGTGACCGAACCGCCGAGGCAGAGAAAACCAGGGAGTGATCATGGGCGAGTACGCCGACGTGAACGGGGTCCACCTCTACTACGAGACGCACGGAACGGGTCGTCCGCTGATCCTGCTCCACGGCGGACTCATGTCGGGTGCGATGTTCGGGCCGGTGCTGCCCGCGTTCGCCGAAAACCACCAGGTGATCGCCGTCGACCTCCAGGGTCACGGCCGCACCGCCGACGTCGACCGTCCCATGGACCCGGCCCTCATGGCCGACGACATCGCCGCGCTCATCGACCACCTGGGGCTGGAGAAGCCCGACGTGGTCGGCTACTCGCTCGGCGGCGGGGTGGCGTACCACCTGGCATTCCGCCACCCGGAGAAGCTGAACCGGGTCGTGTCGGCCTCGGCGAACATCCGTCGCAGCGCCATCTACCCCGAGATGCTGGAGCAGCAGCTCCAGGTGGGTGCGGCGGCCGCCGAGTTCCTGAAGGACACGCCGATGTACCAGCTGTACCAGGAGGTCGCACCGCGTCCCGAGGACTTCCCGCAGCTGCTCGACAAGATCGGCACGTTCATGGCCAAGGACTTCGACTTCTCCGAGCAGATCCGCAACCTCCAGGTCCCGACGCTGGTGGTGGCCGCCGACTCCGACATGGCGCCGCCGAGCCACTACGTGGAGATCTTCAACCTGCTCGACGGCGGGCTGCGCGACGGCGGCTGGATGGGTGAGGGCCGGCCGAAGGGCGGGCACGCGCTCGCGATCCTGCCCGGGCTGACGCACTACAACCTCGGCGTGTCACCCCTGTTCGCGGCCACCGCGCTCGCTTTCCTCGATCAGGACGCCCAGGAGGCCTCCTAGCGGCTCGTCGGGAACGACGCCGGTGCCCTCCCAGTTGCCGCCGGTGACCGCGTCGACGACGGACGCGTTCGGCACGTGCGCGAGCACCGTCGGCGCGAGCCGGACCGGCAGCACGTGATCGGCCGCGCCCGGGGTCGCCGCGCCGACGACGGTGACCCGGCCGTGGCTCCGCAGGTGGTACGCGAGTGCCTCCCCGGACGAGAACGTGCCCGGCCCGACGAGCACCCGGGCGTCCTGGCGCAGCGCCGTGCCGGGCGGCAGGTCCGGCGTCCACCACTGGCGGACGCCGTCGCGGTAGACGACGTCGGACAGCTTGACCGCCGCGTCGCCGAGCAGCCGGCCGGCCACCAGCGCGACGGTCGCCGGATCGCCACCGCCGTTGGCACGCAGATCGAGGACGATGCGGTCGGCACCGCGCAGCAGCGTGAACGCCGCGTCGAGGTACGGGCCGGCCAGCCCGACGGCGTCCAGACTGTCGAGGCGCAGCACGCCGGTGCCGTCGGCGAGGCGGCAGACCCGGCTGACCGCTCCCGCCCGCCGCCGCACGTCGTCCGGATCCGGCGGCGGCCACTCCGGATCATGCCCGGGCCCGGCGGCAGGCTCGCTGCCGCCGGGCTCGTGGATCAGCGCGACGTGCCGGGAGACCGTCCACGCGCACCGCTCGACGGCCGCGCAGCCGGCGGCGCTGACCGGCGCGTCGTCGGCGCCGAACCGGGCGGCCAGCTCCGCCGCCAACGCGTCGCGCCGGTCACCGGCCGGCATCAGCCGCTCGATCCAGCCGACGAGCCGCCCGACGACGTCTCCGATCGTGGTCATCCGCCGACACTAGGACGACCGGCCGCGCCGCCGCCTACGCCGACAGCGAACTACGCGGGGATGGGAGCGTCCCGGCAGACCGTTCCCGCCGGTGGGACCGTCAGGTCGAGCAGGAACGCGTACATGTGACCCTCGGCGCAGAGGCTCTTGCGGCGCGCGGTGTGCCCCTCGCCCTCCCAGGTCACCAGGTGGCCGTTCGCCAGCGTCGTCGACAGCGTCACCGAGTCGGCGTACGGCGTGTCGGGGTCGCCGGTGTTCCCGACCACCAGCACCGGGGACGAGCCCCGGCCGTGGAACGGGCCGGTGTAGCGGCTGCGCCGTTCGGCCGGCCACTGCAGGCAGGCCGGCGCGTGGGTCTGGTCGTAGGCCGGCGGGCCGTACGCCATGCCGGGCGCGGTCAGCGGCGCGTCGGCCGCCGCCTTCGCGAGCTTCGCGCGGAGCAGCGGAAGGCTGCGGGGGTAGACGCGGTCGGCGCACTCCACCGAGACGTTCGCCGCGTTGAACCGGGTGTCGGAGTCGGGGATGACGTACATCAACGAACCGGTGCGCGACTCGGCGGCGAGCAGGTCCGCGCCCAACGTCACCCAGCGGCGGGTGCCGGAGTTGAGCCGGAACGTCAGCTCCGACAGCATCGTCGCGCCGTTGACGGTGACGTTGCCGGCCGTGTCCCGGATCGGGTCGGCGTCGAGGGAGGACAGGACGGCCCTGATCCGGTTCGCGAGGCTCGTGGTCGTCGACCCGGGTACCGCGCCGGCGAACCGGCAGTCCACCGGGTTCGCGGCGCACCAGTCGAGGAAGCGGAACATGGCCGACTCGGTCGCCACGTACTGGCCATGGTCGTAGGCGTACGGGTCGTTGGCGTACTTCTCCGGGTCGTAGCCGGCGTCGAGGACCACGGCGCGGGTCCGCTGGGGGAACAGGTTCACGTAGACGGTACCGACGTACGTCGCGTACGACTCGGCGAACAGCGTCAGCTTCGGGTCGCCGACGGCCGCGCGCAGCAGGTCGAGGTCGCGGGCCTGGTACTCGGCCCCGACGTACGGCAGCAGGTCGCCGGAGTTGGCCTGGCAGGCGGCGTCGAACTCGGCGGCGAGCCGCACCGCCGTGTCGAACGAGGTCGGCGTCGGCGTCGTCGACACCTGCGCCCACTGGTTCCGGTACGCCGGCGTGTCGAGGCAGGTCAGCGGCGGGCCGCTGCGCTGCACGCCGCGGGCGTCGTAGCCGACGATGTCGAACTTCGCGCGGACCTCCGCCGGTGAACTCGTCGCGTACGACGACACCCAGCCCCACCCGGACCCGCCCGGGCCACCGGCGTGCAGGAACAGCGTCCCGATCCGCTTGGCGGGGTCGGTCGACGGCGCCTTCCGCAGTTGCAGCGTGATCTTCGGGCCGGCCGGACGGCGGTAGTCCAACGGGACCTGTGCGGGCGCGCACTGATAGGCGGCGTCGTCGGCGCACGGCGTCCAGTTGAGAACGGGCACGCCGCTCTCGGCCCGCGCCGCGACCGGGAAGGCCGCCGCGCTCGCGACGGTCGCGGTGGCCACGACAACCCTGACCATCGATCTGATACTCATGTATGTAGGACGGCCCGGGACGCAAGGGACGTCACGCGTCAGATCGGATGTCCGCGCCATTCGGCCGCCGGCACCAGCGCGACCGGGAGCGGTCGCTCGACGGTCGTCGTGAGGTCGATGCGGCGGCCCTCGGCCGACGAGCGCAGCAGCGCCGTCATCACCTCCAGCACGTGCAGGGCGACATCACCACCCGCGCGGGCCGGCCGGTCGTCGGTGGCCGCGAGGAAGTCGAGCAGGCCGACGCCGCGGGCGCCGTCGACGTAGCCGGCCGACGCTGCCAGCGGACGCCAGCCGGAACCGCCAAGTTCGAACAGCGACGGCTCGCCGTCGAACCGGTTCGGGTCGGGGACGGACAGCGTCCCGGACTCGCCGTGGACCTCGATCGGCGCCGCCGCCGTCGCGACACCGTCGAACGTCGTGGTGACCGTCGACAGCGCGCCGCTCTCGTGGAACAGCACCCCCGTCACGTGGCTGTCGACCTCGACCGCGATCCGCTCCCCCGCCCGCGGACCCGAACCGATGACGCGTTCGCCGCGCAACCGGCTGCCGGCGCCGACCACCGCGCGCACCGGCCCGAGCAGGTGCACCAGCGCGGTGACGTAGTAGGGGCCCATGTCGAGCAGCGGCCCGCCGCCGGGCCGGTAGTAGAAGTCGGGATCGGGGTGCCAGCGCTCGTGCCCCGGCGTCACCATCGTCGCGGTCGCGGCGAGCGGGCGTCCGATCCGGCCGGCGTCGATCGCGGCCCGCGCGGTCTGCGTCCCGGTACCGAGGACGGTGTCGGGCGCGCACCCGACACCGACGCCCGCCGTCGCGGCCGCGCTCACCACCCGCGCCGCGTCGTCGAACGTGACCGCGAGCGGCTTCTCCGAGTAGACGCTCTTCCCGTTCCCGATGGCACCGAGGTCGATCGCGGTGTGCGCGGCCGGGATCGTGAGGTTCAGCACCGCGTCGACGTCTCCGCTCGACAGCAACCGATCGACCGTGAGCGCCTCCGCGTGCTCGAGCCCGGCGGCGGCCGCGGCCGACCTCGATCCGTCGAGGTCGGCCACCGCGGTGATGCGGACGCCCGGGTGACGCGCGAGCGTGTCGAGATACGCCCGCGAGATGTTGCCCAGCCCCACGATGCCCAGTCTGGTGATACTCATGCCGGCAACTATGCCCTGATGACCTCGTACAGCGCCGTCCAGTTCCGGGTGCCGTGTCCCGCGGCGATCGCCCGCTCGTAGTGCGACCGCACCGCCGCCGGCAACGCGAGGTCGACGCCGTACCGCTCGCTCGTGCGCAGGATGTGCTCCGCCGTGGCACCCATCATCAGCGCGGTGCTCAGGTCGCCGGGGTGCTCGCCCGTCGCCAGCGCGGCGGCCAACGACGCGCCGTCGCCGACCATTGCGGGGATGGCGGTGAGGGTCTCCAGGGCACCGGGGAGGAACCCGGCCGGATCCGCGCCCGCGGCCGAGACGAGGGCCGTGGCGTGCAGGATCCCGGACAGCGAGGTGAGGAACACGTCGAGGTGCGCCTGGTAGAACAGTTGGGCCAGGCCGGGATCCGCGCCGAGGTACCGGGTGTCGCCGATCAGTGCCAGCACCGGCCGGTGCCGCTCGAACACGTCGCGCGGTCCGCTGTAGAACGCGTACGCGCCCGGGTGACCGACCGCGGGCGCGGGCACCATCACGCCGCCGGTCACGAAGTCGGCACCGCGTCCGGCGGCCCAGGACGAGGCCGCGCGCGACGCGTCCGGCGTGTCGGAGCTGAGGTTCACCAGGGTCCGTCCGGTGAGGACGGTCCCGTCGAGGATCTCGTACATCGCCGCTTAGTCGGTGAGGCTCAGGATGGTCAGGTCGCCGGCGGCGACGGCGTCGCCCGGTGTGTCCGCGAGCACCGCGCCGGCGGCGACGAGTTCCGCCGCGCGTCCACCGGTGCGGTTCCAGACGGTCACCGCGTGTCCGGCGCGCAGCAGCACGGCCGACATCGCCCGGCCCATCGGGCCGAGCCCGATCACCGTGGTGTTCATCGTCTCAACTCCTCGTAGATGCGGGCCGTTCCCTGCGCGCCGAAACCGGCCTCGATCTGGCTGCGAACCAGGTCGTGCACCGGCTTCAGC
This sequence comes from Virgisporangium aurantiacum, assembly GCF_016863635.1. Taxonomy (GTDB): domain Bacteria; phylum Actinomycetota; class Actinomycetes; order Mycobacteriales; family Micromonosporaceae; genus Virgisporangium; species Virgisporangium aurantiacum. Next base: position 265,204 of record NZ_BOPG01000034.1, read on the forward strand.
AACCGGGTGTCGACGCCCTGCTCCTCGCTGGCGGTCAGCAGCGCGGCGAGCGCGGTCTCGGTGAAGTACAGGCTCTGCCCGGTGTACGTGCCGCTGTCCACAGTGGACGCCATCCCCGCGAGTCCACCGGTCATCGCGGCGAGGAACGGCGCCTGCATGGCGGCGAACCCCCGCGCCGAGCCGCCGTCGGCCGCGACCATCGCCGCACCGTGCAGGAACCCGGCGAACATCGTGTACATGCCGGTGAGCATCGCCATGTCGTACAGCGCCGCGGCGCCGGCGTCGACGCCGAGGAACGTGCTCGTCCCCCACCGGTCGAGCAGCGGCCGGTTGGCCTCGAAGGCGCCGGCGTCACCGCTGTAGAGCACCGCCGAACCCGGCCCGCCGATCATGCCCGGCACGGCCATGATGGCGCCGTCGAGGTAGGTGACGCCGTGGTCGGCCGCCCATGCGGCCAGGCCCCGCGACTGGTTGGGCGTCGTGGTCGTCAGGTTGATGAGCGTCCGCCCGGCCAGGCCGCCGGCCGCTGGGCCAAGAACTACCGGGTCGAGAACATCGTGGACGGACGTGAGGTCGAACAGGCACGCGACGATCACGGGGTCGGCGGCGACCGCGGCCGCGACGGTGTCGGCGACCGTCGCGCCGCTCGGCGCCTTGCCCGGACTCCGGTTCCAGACAACGGTTCCGGCCCCGTGCTTCAGATTGGCTGCCGCGAGCGCACTGCCCATCTCGCCCAGCCCGAGGAATGTGGTCACGCGGATCATCGTTCGCCGGGTACATTCGTGGCGGCAAGTACCCACTATTTAGTTCGGTACTTACCATTTCGTAAGTGTCAGAGGAGGAACGATGACGACCGACAGGCGCGGGCCGTACATCTGCGGCATCGACGCGGCGATGGACGTGGTGTCGGGCAAGTGGAAGTCGCTGATCCTGTGGGAACTCGACAACTACGGCACGCGTCGCTTCGGCGAACTGCGGCGCGGGCTGCCGGGCGTCAGCGAGAAGATGCTCGTCCAGCACCTGCGCGAGATGGAGCAGGACGGGCTGGTCCACCGCGAGGTCTTCCGCGAGGTGCCGCCGCGGGTCGAGTACTCCCTCACCGAGCACGGAAGAACGCTCAACGAGGCGCTCCGCCCGCTGGGCGCGTGGGGCAGCCGGCGCTGCGAACGACTGGTCGCCGACGGCGAACTGGCGAGCCGTTAGCCTGTCCGTCATGGTCGACGCCGACGATGTGCGCCGGGTGGCGCTCTCGCTGCCCCACGTGGTCGAGATCGACTCCGAGGGCTTCGACTTCCGGGTCGCCAACAGGGGCTTCGTCTGGTCGTATCCGGAGCGACTGCCGGGCAAGCCACGGGTCATCCGCACCGACATCGCCGTGCTCTACGTCGGCGACGAGGCCGAGAAGCAGGCGCTGCTGCTCGGCGAACCCGGCATCTTCTTCACCAACCCCGGGTACGACGGGTTCCCGCTCGTGATGGTGCGACTGTCCGAGGTAACCGATGCCCGCCTGCGCGAACTCGTCACCGACGCCTGGCGGATGCGGGCGCCGGAGGACATCGCCGCCGAGGTCAGTGACCCTTGAACGCCTCCTCCAGCCACCACGAGCCCCGCTCACCGGTGACCTTCGCGTCGACCAGCATCGGCCGGTCGCGCGGACCCGCGAGCCAGGAGACGACGGGATCGAGGTCGTCGACGGCCCGCACGGTCACCGCGTCGCAGCCGTAACCGCGGGCGATCGCCGCCAGGTCCGTGTCCGGGAACGTGACCGTCTCCAGCGAATGCCCGAAGTGGTGCACCTCCGCGCCGTACGCGGCGTCGTTGTAGACGACGATCAGCAGCGGCAACCCCAGCCGCACGGCCGTGACGAGTTCGGCCGCCGACATCAGGAATCCACCGTCACCGAGTGCGGCGACGGTGAGCCGGTCGGGCCGCGCGACGGCCGCGCCGAGCGCGCTCGCCAGCCCCAGCCCCACCGACTGGAAGCCTTGCGTGAAGCAGAATCCGACCACGTCGGGCACCGACAGGAACATCGACGGGTAGCCCATGAAGTTGCCCGAGTCGACGGCCACCGTGCGCTCCGCCGGCAGCAGGTCGTCGAGCGCGACGCTCACCGTGCGCGGGTCGATCCGCCCGGCCGTGGAATCGTCCACATAGGACACGTCGCGCCAGCGGCCATCCGAGGCTATCCGGGCCCGGACATCGTCGGAGCGGTAACCGTTGCCGCGCCAGGGATCCAGCAATTCGTCCACAGTGGACGCGACGGCGGCCACGTCGCCGGCGACGCCCACGTCGACCGGGCGGTTGACGCCGAGCGCGGTCGGGTCGCGGTCGACCTGCACCACCGTCGCATGTGGACCGATGAGCCGCTGGTGCCGGGTGGTCCACATGTTCAGCGTGCTGCCCCACGCCACCACCAGGTCGGCCGCGCCGATGAGTTCGACGGCCAGCGGGGTGGCGAACCCGCCCGAGACGTCGAGGTTCCACGGGTCGCCGGTGAAGAGTCCCTTCGCGGCGGCGGACACGGCGAGCAGCGCGCCGCACCGGTCCGCCAGCCGTACCAACGGTTCCCGGGCGCCGCGCGCACCGCGTCCACCGATGAAGACCGGACGTTGCGCGGCCCGGACCGCCGCGACCAGCTCAGCCACCGACGGCACCGGCTCCGCCAACTGCTCCGGCAGTTCCGGCACCGAGAACCGCGCGGACCGGGCCTGGACGTCGAGCGGCAGCCCGAGCACCACACAGTTGCCCTGCGCCGCGGCCCGGTACGCGGCGGTGACGTCCTCGGCCGCCCGCTCGGCCCGCACCCGCTGGAACCGCGCGCCCACCGCGGTGGCGGCGGCGCGGAGGTCGATGAAGAAGTTCGACCGCTCGGCGGTGGCCTCCGGCGCGAGGACGATCAGCGGCGTGTGGCTCTTCGCCGCCTCCGCGATGCCGGTCAACGCGTTCGTGACGCCCGGACCCTGATGCACGGACACGACACCGACCGCGCCGCTGGTGCGGGCGTAGGCGTCGGCCATCGTGGCGGCACCGGCCTCGTGCGCGGTGGCGACGAACGTCGCGCCGCCGGCGACGAGCGCGTTGGTCACGTGGAAATTTCCGCTACCGACCACGCCGAACACCCGCCGGACGCCGTGCGCGGCGAGCACCCGGCCGACGACCTCGGCCGTACTCGCATCCGACGTCATCGTTCGACGAGCGCGAGCACCCGGCAGGGGCTGCCCGAGCCGCCGACGATCGGCAGCGGACCGGCGATCACCACCGCGCCGGTCGGCGGCAGTTCGGCGACGTTGCGCAACTGGGTCAGCCCGTACTTGTCGTTGCCGAGCAGGTACGAGTGGCACGGGAACGGCGGGTCGAACGAGTGCGCCGCGCCCGCGTCGGTGCCCACCGTCTCCACGCCGACGCCGAGGATCGGCGTCTCCTCGGCGAGCCACTTCGCGCACTCGGCCGAGATGCCGGGCGTGCTGCCGGCGTTCGTGAACGCCGCGGCGTCGTCGCCACGCGCGTCCCAGCCGGTGCGGTAGAGCAGCCAGCCGCCGGCCGGCAGCGCGCCGTTCGCGGCCTCCCACTCCCTGATGTGGGAGATTTCAAGGAGGAAGTCGGGATTTTCGGTGGCGTCGGCCGCGCGGTCGATCACCACCGCGGGCGCGATCAACCGGGACGCGGGAACGCGCGCGACGTCGGCCGCGTCGCGCCCGGTGACCCAGTGGATCGGCGCGTCGAAGTGCGTTCCCGTGTGCTCGCCGGTGGTGATGTTGTTCCAGTACCAGGCCGGTCCGCGGTCGTCGTAGCGGCTGATCTCGGTGAGAGCGAACGGCCACGTCTGGCCGAACTGCTCGGGGAGCGCGAGGATCGGCGTCTCCGCCGACAGCGGTGCGGTCAGGTCCACTACCTCGACGGTGCGGGCGGCGAGCGCGGCGACCAGATCCTGGAGTACGGGCATGGTCAGAACCTAGAAGCCTTGCCGGTGTCTGTCACGCTTTTCAATGTGAAGATCACCGGGGGACGCGTGGTGTGGGCGGCCGTGATCACGTGCGTGCTCGGCGTGGCCGTCGCCGGGGCCGTGATCGTCGTTCCGCCGCTCCTCCCACCCGGCCCGCGCCCGCTGTTCCAGCTGCCCGTCGCCTGCGGCGAGACCTGGAAGCTCGGCACGTACCCGGGCCACGACGACTTCGACGTCGACCTGTTCCCCACCCAGGGCGAGGCCTGGGGACGCCCGGTGCTCGCCTCGTACGCCGGCGAGGTCGTCGCCGCGGGCATCAACGGGACGCTGGGCGCCCGCACCCCGGACAACCCGACCGGCCCGCACGGCCGCGGCGGCGGCTACTGGGTCAAGATCGATCATGGCGGCAAGTGGCAGACCCAGTACCTGCACATGATCGAGCCGCCGATGGTGGCCAAGGGCGACCACGTCGAGCGCGGCCAGCAGATCGGCCGGGTCGGCAGCACCGGCGACTCGGGCGCCCCGCACCTGCACTACGAACAACGCCGCGGCCGGCAGAAGGTCGAAACCTGGTTCGACGGCCACCCGTCCGGCATCACCACCGACGACCACGAGTACACGTTGACGAACACCAGCAACAACTGCCCGGACTAGGATCCGGCCGTGGCTGAGCATTCCGATGTCGTGGAACTGCGGGCGCTCGTGCCGATGGAACCCGGGGGCACCGAGCGGATCGACTGGACCGCCGCCGAGGCGAGCCTCGGCACCCGACTGCCGGCCGACTACCGGTCGTTCCTGGACACCTACGGCGTCGGCGACATCCTGAACATGGTCGTCCTGCCACCCATGGAGATCGATGTCATCGGCCCGAGCATCGCGACCGAGACCGACGAGTTCCGCACCCTGTGGAACGAGGACGGCGGCGTCACCGGGGTCGCCGGAGACGTGCTGCCCTGGGGCGGCGGGTGCAACGCCAACCTGCTCGGCTGGCTGACGACCGGCCCGGATCCCGACGCGTGGCCGGTGGTCGTGTGGCGTCGCCACATGAGCTCGGACGAGACGCACTGGGCGCTGTTCGACTGTGGCATGGTCCGGTTCATCGTCCGGCTGATGCGCGCGGAGTTCGACCGCTGCCCGCTCGGCGACGCGTCGTTGTGGGGGCGGCCGGCGCCGTTCATCAGCCGGCGTGAGCAGCGTCGCCGGCTGGTCGCCGGGCTCGACCCGATGACCGGCGAGCCCGACCCCTACGCGGAGATGTTCCCGATCCACGAGTGAGCCGGTACTCAGGGCGGCCTGAGTAGCCGGGCGGATCCGCGCGGACGGCCGGTGGCCGAGGCTGGACCGCATGAACCTGACGCGGTGGTGGGTGGTCGTCGTGGCGGCGGCCGGTACGGCGCTGCTGTTCGCCTGGCTCGGGCGGTTGGCGGGCGTGGCACCGGAGGTGCTGTGGACGGTGGGCGCGACCGTCGCGGCGTTGACGTGGGCGGCCGTGCTGGTCACCGTCCCCTGGAACTTGTATTTCGGTGCCCGGCGGGTCGCCGCCGAGCAGACGGAGTCGACCGGACGCGGCATCGTGGTGCGGCCGGAGCGGATCGCGGAGGCGCGCCGGATCGCCCGGTGGATGCTGCGGTTCGCGATCGGCGGGCACGTCGGCACGGCCGCGGTGACGGCCGTGGTGGCGTACGCGACCGGCGAGGTGGTCGGGTACTACCTGGCCGGCTTCTTCCTGCTGTCGACGGTGCTGCGGCCCGCCTCGGCGTACTTCGCCCACCTGCGGCAGCGGATCAGCACGCTCGAACGCGAGACCACGTTCCCCCGCGACGACGTGCTGACGCTGAAGAGCCGGGTCGACGACCTCGACCGCGACCTGACCGCCCTCCGCGAACAGGCCGACCACCGGCTGACGGGCGTCGACGACGACCTCCGCCGCCGGGCCGCGGACCTCGCGCACGTGCGGACCCAGCTGACCGCCGACCTCGCCCGGCTGGCGGACGCGCAGGCCACCGACCGGGCCGCCGCCCGCACGGCCGACGACGACCTCCGCCGCACGCTCGACCGGGTGGCCCGCCACGTCGACGCGACCCTCAACGGCGTGAGCGACCACCAGGAACTGCTCACCGGCCTGCGCGCCCTGGTCCGGATGATCCGGGCCGAATGATCCGGGCCGAATGACCTCAGCCGGCGGCCGGGAGTCCCTCGGCCGGCGGTGCCGACGGGCCCCGAGCCGGGCGCAGCCGCTCCATCAGCAGGTGGGCCGGCCCGCCGACCGCGACCAGCACCAGCGCGAGCGGCAGCGGTTGATCGTCGAAGACGCCGACGACGAGCGCGTTGGCCACCGGCGGCCAGCCGCCCAGCAGCTCACCGAGGCCGCCACCGGCCATCGCCGCGATCAGCATCACCGGCCACCGGTGGCGGCGCGCCAGCCACAGTCCTGCCGCCGCCCCGGCCACCAGACCGACGACGCTCACCGCCCAGTACGTCCACGGAGCGAAGTACACGCCGTGCCGGCCCCATTCGCCGACGCCCTTCCACGCCAGCACGGACAGCCCGAGCAGCACCAGCCACAGCGCCAGCGGCCGCGGCGGCGTCCAGCCCAGCCGCCGGGCGGCCACCAGCATCGCCATGACCCCCACCGGCGCCGACATGAAGAGCAGCAGGGTGCGCATGTTCTCCGCCGCGTACGGGCCGCTCAGCACGTCGCCGACGGTGGTCGCGAACAGCGCGGTCAGGACGACGAGCAGCGTCCCGCACACGGCCAGCGCGACCCGCACCGCGCCGGCGAGCCACGCGACCGCGACCACCAGCGGAACCAGCGCGACGCCGAGATCGAGGGGAAGCCCGTCGCGGAACGGGCCCATGTCGCGCTCCAGCACCGCACCGGTGTGCTGGTCGATCAGGCGACCCAGCGACTGGGTGGCGGCGGCGATGAGTACCGCCGTTCCGAAGATCACCACCGGCGTGCGCGTGGTTCGCAGCCGTAACCGCAGCGCCAGCCAGATCAACGCCAGCACCTCCGCGCGGTGCGGACGCGACCGGCCGCCGCTCACGTCGCAGAGCAGCCCGACGAGTTCCTCGCCCCGGGCCTCCCGTTCGCCCGGCGGCAACAACCACAGCAGGCGGCGGCACCGCCGTTCCAAAGGCGTCACGAGTTCACTATATACCGCAACGCGATATGTTCAATCCTGCGAGCTATAAGCGGGCTCCGGCTGGCTCTGGCGCTGCCGCTTCCGCACGAGCAGCACCGACAGCGCACCCGACGCGAGCACCACGATCGGCAGCCACAGCGTCACCCGCATGCCGTTGACGAATCCGGTGTGGAAGATCTTCGTCGCCAGCTCCACGACCTGCGGCGGCGTGCCCGGCGGGAACGTGACACCACCGGCCGAACTGCCGATGTCGAGGTTGCCGGCCGACCCGGCGAACCGGGTGAGGAACTCCTCGCGCTGCGCCGGTGGCAGCGCCGCCGACTCCGCCCGCGCCGCGTCACCGATCTTGTCGGTGAGCTGGGCCTGCAGCAACGCGCCGACGGCCGCCGACCCGATCACACCGCCCAACTGCCGGGTGGTGTTGATGATCCCGGACGCCGCACCGGCCATCCGCGGTTCGACGTTGCGCATCGCCACCGTCTGCAGCGGCGCGAACGTGAGACCCAGGCCGACGCCCGCGATCACCAGGCCCGGCAGCAGATGCCACTGAGTGGAGTCGACGTGCGAGGACGCGATCAGCACGCCCATGCCCAGCGAGAACAGGCTCAGCCCGACGAACAGGATCGCCTTGCCGCCCGTCTTGTCCGACAGCCGCCCCGCGAACGGCGCGATGAACATCGAGATCAGCGACATCGGCGCGAACGTGAGGCCGGCCTGCAGCGCGGACAGGCCGAGCACCGACTGCAGGAAGATCGTGAGCGGCAGGAACAGGCCGAGCATGCCGAACGCGATCGCGGCGGCGACGTAGTTCATGACGCTGAAGTTGCGGTCGCGGAAGATCTGGAACGGCACGAGCGGCTCGCTCTCGCGGACGGCCCACTGGTGCCAGAAGAACGCGGCGAGCAGCACGACGCCGGCCGCGATGATCTCGACGATCGTGATCGGTCCCCAGACCTCGCCCCAGTCGTGCGATTGGCCCTCGATCAGCCCGAACGTGATCAGGAACAGGGCCGCGGTGACCAGGACCGTGCCCAGCCAGTCGAGCTTGTGTCGGCGGTTGAGCTTGAGGTCGGGCATCACGATCGCGGCACCGACCAGCGCGACGATGCCGACCGGCAGGTTGACGAAGAAGATCCATCGCCACCCGAAGTCGGTGACCAGCCAGCCGCCCATCACCGGCCCGGCCAGCGTCGCGATGCCGGCGACCCCGCCCCAGATCCCGAACGCGGCACCGCGCTTGTCGGGCGGGAAGATCACGGTGAGCACCGACAGTGTCTGCGGCGTCAACAGCGCGCCGCCGATGCCCTGCAGCACCCGGAACACGATGAGCTGGTCGGGGTTCTGCGCGAACCCGCACGCCACCGACGCGCCGGTGAAGACCACCAGGCCGACCATGAACAGCCGCTTCGGGCCGTAGAGGTCACCGAGGCGGCCGGCGGTGATCAGCAGCACCGCGTAGACGAGGATGTAGGCGTTCAGGATCCACAGCACGTCGGCCAGCGACGCGTGCAGGCTGTCGCTCATCGCCGGGATCGCGACGTTCACGATCGTGGTGTCGAGCAGGATCATGAAGAAGCCGAGACACAGGATCACCAGCACCAGCCAGGGGCTGTGCTTGAGCTCGGTGTCGGTGTGGGCCGCCGGTTTGGCCTGATCACTCACACCGGATCACGGTACGCCGGATGCGGCGATCGCGCCTCAGTCGCGCACCACGTACCGCAGCGGTTCACCCGCGGCGAAGCGGCGCACCTGGTCGACGATGACCTTCTCCACGCGCGGCCGGAACGCCGACGAACTGCCGCCCACGTGCGGGCTCATCAGCAGCCCCGGCACCGTCCACAGTGGATGTCCGGCCGGCGGTGGCTCCGGATCGGTGACGTCGACCGCGGCGCGCAGGCGTCCGCCGGAGAGCTCGGCCAGCAGGGCGTCGGTGTCGACCACCGGCCCGCGCGAGACGTTCACCAGCAGCGCGCCGTCGCGCATCCGACCGAGGAACTCGGCGTCGACCAGTCCCCGGGTGTCGGCGGTGAGCGGAACGCACAGCACCACCACGTCGGCGCGGGGCAGCAGGCGGGGCAGGTCGGCCATCTCGGCCACGCCGTCGCGCGCCGAGCGGGCCACCCGCAGCACGTCGACCTCGAAGCCGGCCAGCCGCTGGTCGACGGCCTTGCCGATGCCGCCGTAGCCGACCAGCAGCACCGTGCGGTCGGCGAGCGCGTCGTACCAACCGAAGCGCCAGTCCTGCTGGTCGCGGCCCTGCACGAAGCTGGGGATGCCGCGCAGCGACGCCAGCATGAGCGTCACGGCGAGTTCCGCCGTGCTGGTGTCGTGGACGCCGCCGGCGTTGCACAGCGTGACCCCGTCGGGCAGGTACGGCAGCACGTGCTCGAAGCCGGCGGTCTGCGTCTGCACCACGCGCAGCGCGGGCATCCGCTTGATCAGCTCCAGCGGCGCGAGGTCGAACGTGTACGGCGCCACGTAGAACTCGACCTCGTCGAGCGTGTCCGGCGGCTCGTCGCCGCTGTCGTAGACGTCGACCGACAGACCGGCCGGCAGCCGGCCCACCACCCCGGAATACGGAACCCAGACACGCACGGGGATCACGGTAGCGGACGCGGCAGCGTCACCGTCACGATCAGGCCCCCGCCGGGGTTGGGCTCCGCGCGGACGTCGCCGCCGTGCGCGGTCACGATCGCGCGGACGATCGACAGCCCGAGCCCGGCACCGGCGGTACTACCACCTGGGCCGCCGCCGGCCGGGCGACGCGGGTACCGGCGGAACGGCTCGAACAGCCCCGGGATCTCGTACCCGGGCACCACCGGCCCGGTGTTGCGCACCTCCAGCAGGGCCCGGTCGCCGGACGCGCCGCTCGTCACCCGGACCCACCCGCCCGGAACGTTGTAGCGCACGGCGTTGTCGACCAGGTTCTGCACCAGTCGTTCCAGGAGGACCGCGTTCCCGGTCGTCGGCGCGGGCCCGAGCTCGGCGTCCACGGAGGCGTCGTCGGCCACGCGCTCCACCAGATCCGCCAGGTCGACGTAGGCCCGGTCGATCACCTCGTGCTCCGACCGGGCGAGCAGGAGCAGCCCGTCGATCAGCCGCTCGTGCCGGGCCGAGACGTCGAGCAGCGTGGCGCCGAGGTCGCGCACCTCCGGCCGCTGCAGGACGGCGACCTCGATCAGCGCCCGGTTCACGGCGAGCGGCGTCCGCAGCTCGTGCGACGCGTTGGCGATGAACCGCCGCTGGCTGTCGAACGACCGGTCCAGCCGCTCGATCATGACGTCGAACGCGTCCGCCAGCTCCTTGAGCTCGTCCTCCGGCGCGACCAGCGAGATGCGCTCGTGCAGGCCGCGCGCGGGCGAGACGGCGATCCGGCGGGCCGTTTCGGTGACGCGGTGCAGCGGGCGCAGCAGCCGCCCGGCGAGCAGCCAGCCGACGGCGACGGCCACCCCGCCCACCACGGCCAGCGCGACGAGGCCACCCGCGAGCAGCGCGTCCAGGGCGTCGTCCCAGGTGTCGTCGACCACGTGCGACCACGTGGGCGGGGCCTTCGTCTCGGGCGGTGACCCCGCGACCGACGTGCTCTCCTCGCCCGGCACCCGCCCGGCCACGAGCAGGTACGTGACCCCGACCAGCGCGAGGCCGGCCACCAGGAACAACCCGCCGTACACGAGCGTGAGCCGGGCCCGGATGGTGAGCCTCACGGGATCCGGTACCCCACGCCCGGCACGGTCAGCACCACCGGCGGATCGCCGAGCTTGCGACGCAGCTTCAGGATCGCCATCCGGATCGCGTGCGTGAACGGGTCGGCGTGTTCGTCCCACGCCTTCTCCAGCAGGTGCTCGGCGGAGACGACCGCGCCGTCGGCCCGCAGCAGCTCGGCGAGCACCGCGAACTCCTTGCGCGACAGCGGCACGTACCGGCCGTCGCGGAACACCTCGCGCCGGTGCGGGTCCAGCCGGATGCCCGCGCGGGCGAGCACCGGCGGTGCCGCGGGCCGCGCCCGGCGTCCCAGCGCATTCACCCGCGCGGACAGCTCGGCGAACGCGAACGGCTTGGGCAGATAGTCGTCGGCGCCGAGCGCGAGGCCGGCGACGCGGTCCGCGACGTCGGTCGCGGCGGTGAGCATCAGCACCCGGGGCGTGGCGCCGTCGTCGACGAGCACCCGGCACACGTCGTCGCCGTGCACCACCGGCAGGTCGCGGTCGAGCACCACCACGTCGTAGTCGTGCAGCCCGATCCGTTCCAGGGCCGCGCCGCCGTCGTGCGTCACGTCGACGGCGTGCGCGTCGCCGCGCAGCCACGTCGCGACCGCGTCCGCGAGCAGGGGTTCGTCCTCGACCACCAGGATGCGCACGGGGTCATCGTCGCAGCGGGCGGCGTCACCTCGGCGTAAGCGTTTCCGGTGACGGCCGGGAAATGGCCGCCCCGCTGTACTCCTCCGCATGAGGACGATCGCTCTGGTATTCATCACCCTCCTGCTGGCGGTGGCCGGCTGCGGCGGGAAGAACGGCGGCGACGGCGTCGCCACGGCCGGCGACGCGGGCGCGAAGGCCAGCGCCTCGGCCGCGGCGCCCAAGGACCAGAAGGAGCAGGCGCTGAGACACGCGCGGTGCATGCGCGAGAACGGCGTGCCCGACTACCCCGACCCGAAGTTCAACGACAAGGGCGGCCAGAGCATCGACCTCGAGGGCCTCGACCCGGCGAAGGTGGAGAAGGCGGCGCAGGCCTGCCGGCAGTACGAGCCCAACGGCGGCGAGCCGCAGAAACTCGACCCGCAGCGGCTGGAGCAGCTGCGCGCGTACGCGAAGTGCATGCGGGACAACGGCGTCGAGAACTTCCCGGACCCGACCGACCAGGGCATCCAGGCCGACGGCAACACGTCCGGCCTCGACCCGGCGAGCCCGTCCTACCAGGCCGCCGACAAGGCGTGCCAGAAGTACGCCCCGCCGCCCGGTGCCGACGGCGGCCCCGGCCTGGACACCAACGGCTGAGACGCTCAGGGTTCCACCGTCACCGCGGCCGCGAAGCCCGGCGCGAACCACGACGGCGCCGCCCGCCGGAACCGCTCCGGCGGCCAGCCCACCGCGCCGTCGGGCACCACGCCGGCCCGGGTACCGGGCAGGTCGGCGAGCACCATCCGGTGCACCGCGTCGGGCGCGACCGGCCAGGCACCGATCACCACGTAGGCCGGGCAGCCGCGGTGCGACAGCGCCTCGAGCGTCAGCGCCGTGTGGTTGATCGCGCCCAGCTCGGGCCGCGCCACCACCAGGGCCAGCCCGCCGAGCTGCTGGGCCAGGTCGGCGGTCGTCCACCCGTCGCCCATCGGGACGAGCAGCCCGCCGGTGCCCTCGACCACCACCAGGTCGTGCTCCGCGTCGAGCTCCTCGACGGCGAGCAGCACGTCGTCGAGGGCCACCGGTGGCTTGCCGGTGGCCCGGGCGGCCGCGAGCGGCGGCAGCTGCTCGCTGTACTCAGCCAGCGACCGGGCGTGGGCGGGCGCGGCCAGCCGGCGCACGGTGTCCACATCGGACTCGCGACCGGGCCGGGCGCCCGTCTGCGCCGGTTTGAGGACCGCGACGCTGGCGCCGGACGCGCCAACCGCGGCCGCCACCGCGGCGGTGACGACGGTCTTGCCCACGGCGGCGTCGGTGCCGGTGACCAGCAGAACTGCCACGGGAAAACCCTTTCGGACGGCGGTGATCTGTAGATTACGTGCATGCGTATGGGGACCGCGCCCGCTCGATGGGTGCTACTGGCCACGGTTCTCGGGTCGAGCATGGTCATGCTGGACGCCACCGTGGTCAACGTCGCACTCCCCCGGCTGGGTGCCGATCTCGACGCCGGATTCAGCGGGCTGCAGTGGGTCGTCAACGCCTATACCCTCACGCTCGCCGCATTCATCCTTCTCGGCGGATCTCTTGGCGACCACTACGGCCGGCGGAAGATCTTCCAGGTCGGCGTCACGTGGTTCGCGCTCGCCTCGGTGCTGTGCGGGCTGGCGCCGACCGTCGAACTGCTCGCCGTCGGCCGGGCCCTCCAGGGCGTCGGTGGTGCGCTGCTCACGCCGGGAAGCCTGGCGATCATCGCCGCGACGTTCGACCCCGCCGACCGGTCCCGCGCGGTGGGTGCCTGGTCGGCGCTCGGCGGCGTCGCCGGTGCGGTCGGCCCGTTCGCCGGTGGCTGGCTGGTCGAGTGGAACTGGCGGGCGGTCTTCCTGGTCAACCTGCCGTTCGCGGCCGTCGTGCTGCTGGTCTCGGCCCGCCACGTGCCGGAGTCCCGCGACGAGTCGGCGCCCAAACGCATCGACATCCCGGGCAGCGTGCTCGCCGCGGCCGGGCTGGGGCTGCTCACCTACGGCCTGATCCGCGCCGGCGCGGGCCTCGACGCGCTGGTCGTGGGCACCGTCGTCGCCGGTGCCGCGCTGCTCGCCGCGTTCGTGCTGGTTCAGCGCCGCTCCGACCACCCGCTGGTGCCGCTGGACATGTTCGCCAGCCGCCGGTTCACCGCGATCAACCTGGTGACGTTCGCGACCTACGCCGCCCTCGGCGTCTTCTTCTTCCTGCTGGTGCTGCACCTCCAGGTGGTGGCCGGGTTCTCGCCGCTGCTCGCCGGTACCGCGATGCTGCCGGCCACGGTGCTCATGCTGTTGCTGTCGGCGCGGGCCGGCGCGCTGGCCGACCGGGTGGGCGCCCGTCCGCTGCTGATCGTCGGGCTCCTGTTCGCGGCCGCGGGCGCCCTGCTCACGTTGCGGGTCGACGAGAAGGCGTCGTACGTGGTCGACGTGCTGCCCGCCGTCGTCGTCTTCGGCCTGGGGCTGTCGACGCTGGTCGCGCCGCTCACCGCCACCGTGCTGAGTTCGGCGCCGCCCGGGCACTCGGGCGTGGCGTCCGGGGTCAACAACGCGGTCGCCCGGGTCGCCGGGCTGCTCGCGGTCGCGGTGATCCCGGTGGTGGCGGGCCTGGCCGGCGCCAACTACACCGACGTCGACCGGTTCGCGAGCGGCTTCCGCACGGCGATGCTCATCTGCGCCGGGCTGCTCCTGGCCGGCGCCGCGCTGGCCGCGGTCATGATCCGCCCGGAACCCCGGGCCGCGCCGGCGCCCGACGTCGACGTCTCCAAGTGCACCCACTGCGGCTTCACCGCCCCGCAACTCCAGCCGAACGAGGCCGCCCGCTAGCGGGACGGGGGGTCCCAGTCGGCCGCGACGGCGGCCACCCGGTCGAGCAGGCGGGGAGCGAAGCGGCTGCCCACCGAGAAGCGGCCCCGCGAGTGCAGGGCGGCGTCCAGGCGCCGGACGTGCGACGACATCCGGTTGACCCGGGCCGAGCGCAGCCGGGCGAAGTCGTCGAGAGCCTCGCCCAGCGAGCCGCCCGGCACCACGCCGTGCAGCACCGCCTGCAGCGTGGCCGCGTCCTCCGTCGCCAGGCCCGGACCCTGCCCGGCGTGCGCCGACATCGCGTGCGCCGCGTCGCCGACCAGCACGTAGCCGCCCCGGCCCGCGCCGTGCGCCAGGCGCGGCACCGGACGCAGGTCGCGCACCGTCTCCTGCACCAGGTCTTCCGGCTCGGTGGCGGCGAGCAGGTCGCCGATCGGCGGATGCCACCCGGCGAACCACCGGCGCAGCAGCGTCAGCTGGGTCTCGGCCGGCTCCGGACGGGCCGCGCCCGGCGCCGCCGCCAACCAGGAGACGCCACCGCGCTTCTCCCCCCGGTCGCCGAGGCTCGCGTAGCTGAACCGGTGCCCGTCGCCGATCAACTCGCCGGCCAGGTTGTCGCCGAGACTCGGCACCCGGTACCACGGGATCACCGCCCGCCACAGCGCGTACCCGCCGCTGACCAGCGTCGCCGCCGGGGCGAGGCGGCGGCGCAGCACGCTGTCGGCCCCGTCGGCGCCGACGATCAGGTCGGCCTCCCACGTGGTGGTGCCGTCGCTGACCCCGGGCCGCTTGGTCGTGGGCCGCGTCGTCCGGATCGTGACGCCGGTGCAGATCTCCACCTGGTCGCCGAGCCCGGCGACGAGCATGTCGTGCAGGTCGGCCCGGTGCACCGCCACCACCGGCGGCGCGGTTCCGTCGGGCTCGTGCAGCCAGCGCCCGTCGGGACGGCGGACGCCCACCGGCGGCACCGGCGTGGCGATCGCGTCGATGCCCCCGGCGCCGCCGAGCCCGAGCGACGCGAGCGCCCGCAGCGCGTTCGGCCACAGCAGCACGGCGGCCCGGCCCTGGCGCAGCCGGTCGGCCCGTTCGAGCAGCGTGACCCGCCAGCCGGTCCGGGCCAGCGCGCCCGCCGCCGCAAGGCCGGACATGCCGGCCCCGACGACAACAGCCGTGCGCGCGGCCACCTAGGTGCCGGGACGGGACTGTGCCGGCTCGCTGTCGCCGGTATCCGGTTCGTCGCCGGATTCGTCGGGTTCCTTGCTGAGATCGACCCCGTCGGGCTCGTCGTCGGGTTCGTCCGCGACCTCGGCGTCGTCGTCGGTGTCGGTGTCGGTCGCGGTCTCGATCGCGGCCTCGGGCCCGGTCCCGGTTTCAGCGGACGCGGGTGAGCCCGGCGCCGGTATCACGGTGATCGTGCCGTCCTCGTCGACCCGCAGGTACTCCTGCGGCCCCTTGACCCGCAGGAAGTAGATCAGCGCGCCGAGGAACACCACGATCGCGGTCCAGTTGTTGAGCCGCATGCCGAGGATGTGGTTCGCCGGGTCGGTGCGCATCAGCTCGATCCAGAACCGGCCGACGCAGTACGCCATCACGTACACCGCGAACGCCTTGCCCTTGCCGAACCGGAACCGCTTGTCGAGCTGCCAGACGAGCAGCGCCACGCCGAAGTCCCACACCAGCTCGTACAGGAACGCCGGGTGGTACGTGCCGAGCACCGACGGCTCGCCGGTGGCCGTCTCGACCGCCTTGCCCGACGCCGTGTCGAACTCGTAGACCTTGAGGCCCCACGGCAGCGTGGTCGCGCCCCCGTACAACTCGTTGTTGAACCAGTTGCCCAGCCGGCCGATGCCCTGCGCCAGCGGCAGGCCGGGCGCCAGGCAGGCGGCCACGAACGACAGCGGGATGCCCAGCCGCCGGCAGGCGATCCAGGCGCCGACCGCGCCGCCGAGCACCGAGCCCCAGACACCGAGCCCGCCCTCCCAGATGTAGAGGGCGCGCACCGGGTCGCCGTCGGCGCCGAAGTAGGCCTCGGGCGAGGTGATCACGTGGTAGATCCGGGCGCCGATGATGCCGGCCGGCACGGCCCACACCGCGAGGTCGAGGACCAGGGACTTCGGGGCTCCGCGCGCACGCATGCGGTACTCGGTGACCACGCACGCGGCGACGATGCCGAGGATGATGCATACCGCGTAGGCGCGCAGTGGCAGCGGCCCCAGGTGCCAGACGCTCTGGGTAGGGCTGGGGATGGCGGCGAGGTTCACGGGTGCACACGCTACCGTCGACCCCCGGTCCGCCGTTGGCCTGGTGCGGCGTCGCGCCCGGTTCTAGGCTTTCCTCCTATGAACTCCCTCACATCGGCCGTCGGTGCGGTGATCACCGACGAAGCCGGCCGCGTCCTCCTCTGCCAGCAGCGTCACGGTCACCGGCTCTGGGGCCTCCCCGGTGGCAAGATCCGCACAGACGAAGACCCCATCCACGCCGCCATCCGCGACATCCGCGAAGAGACCGGGTGCGAGACCGAGATCGTCGACCTGGTCGGGCTGTACCGGCTCACCGGCGACGGCTGCGGCGACGACCTTCCCGACGTCCTGACCTACGTGTTCCGCGGTCGCCTGTCGGCCTCCGACGTGGCGGTCAACTCGCCCCGGATCGCGCGCCTCTCCTGGCACGCCCCCGACGACCTGCCGGAACCCATGACCGCCACCACGCGGCACGCCCTGGCCCATGCCACCGAGGGCCGCTCGGGTGTGGTGTGCGCCGTCGAGCGCGACAAGGAACCCGAGATTCCGGAAGCCGTCAGCGTCTGACGCCCGCGACGCCCGCGGCCAGCTCGGCCGCGAGAGCGCCGACCGCCGTCACGCCACCCTCGGCCAGTGCCGAGACCAGCGCGCTGCCCACGATGACCCCGTCGGCGTACGCGCCGACCGCTGCCGCCTGCGCACCGTCGCGCACGCCCAGCCCCACCGCGACCGGCGTGTCACTCACCGCGCGCACCCGGGCGACCAGATCGGGCGCCGACGACGACACCTGGTCACGCGCGCCGGTGACGCCCATGACCGCGGTCGCGTACACGAAGCCGCGGCACGCGGCGGCGGTGGCCTTCACGCGCGCATCGGTCGACGACGGCGACACCAGGAAGATCTTGTCGAGTTTGTGGTCGTCGGCCGCGGCGATCCACTCGGCGGCCTCGTCCGGGATCAGGTCCGGGGTGATGAGGCCGGCGCCACCGGCGGCGGCCAGGTCGCGGGCGAACCGCGCCACCCCGTACCGCTCGACCAGGTTCCAGTAGGTCATCACCACCACCGGCGCCCCCGCGCCGGCCACCCGCTCGACCGTGCGCAGCACGTCGGCCGACCGGATGCCGAGAGCCAGCGCCGCCTCGGTGGCCCGCTGGATCACCGGGCCGTCCATCACCGGGTCGGAGTACGGCCAGCCGACCTCGACGGCGTCGACCCCGGCGGAGATCATCGCGGTGATCGCGTCGACCGCGCCGTCGACGGACGGGAAACCGGCGGGCAGATACCCGATCAGCGCGGGCCGCCCCTTGCCGAACGCATCAGAAACGCTCACAGCACCTCGAACCATGAGCCGGCGGTCTCGACATCCTTGTCGCCGCGACCGCTCAGACAGACCAGGACGGTGGGCTCGCGGCCCAGTTCCCCGGTGAGCGTGGGGATGATCCGCAGGGCGCCCGCGAGCGCGTGCGCGCTCTCGATCGCCGGGATGATCCCCTCGGTGGCGCACAGCAACTTGAACGCGGCCATCGCCTCGGCGTCGGTGACCGGCTCGTAGATCGCCCGGCCGAGGTCGTGCAGCCACGCGTGCTCCGGCCCGACGGCCGGATAGTCCAGCCCGGCCGAGATCGAGTGCGACTCGACGGTCTGCCCGTCGTCGTCCTGGAGCAGGAACGTGCGGGCGCCGTGCAGCACGCCGGTGGACCCGCCGGTGATGCTGGCGGCGTGCCGGCCGGTGTCGACCCCGTCGCCGCCGGCCTCGAACCCGTACAGCTTCACCGACTCGTCGGGGATGAACGCGTGGAACGCGCCGATCGCGTTCGACCCGCCGCCCACGCACGCGGCGACCGCGTCGGGCAGCACACCGAACTTGTCGAGCGTCTGCTGCCGGGCCTCGACGCCGATGCCGCGCACGAAGTCGCGCACCATGGCCGGGAACGGGTGCGGGCCGGCGGCGGTGCCGAGCAGGTAATGGGTGCTGTCGACGTTGGTCACCCAGTCGCGCAGCGCCTCGTTGATCGCGTCCTTCAGCGTCTTCGAGCCCGTCGACACCGGGATCACCGTGGCGCCGAGCAGCTTCATCCGCGCCACGTTCAGCGCCTGCCGCCGGGTGTCCTCCTCGCCCATGTACACGACGCACTCGAGATCGAGCAGCGCGCACGCGGTGGCCGACGCGACCCCGTGCTGGCCGGCACCGGTCTCGGCGATCACCCGCGGCTTGCCCATCCGCTTGGTGAGCAGCGCCTGGCCGAGCACGTTGCGCACCTTGTGCGCGCCGGTGTGGTTGAGATCTTCCCGCTTCAACAGAACCCGCGCCTGAGCGTGCGACGACAGCCGCTCGGCGTGGTACAGCATCGACGGCGTCCCGGCGTAGTCCCGGAGCAACCGGCCGAACTCCACCTGGAACGCCTCGTCGGCCATCGCGTGCCGGTACGCGGCGTCGAGCTGCTCGAGCGCGGCGATCAGCGCCTCCGGCACGAACCGCCCGCCGAACTTGCCGAAGTGTCCAAAGGCGTCGGGCATCAGCCCGGCGACCGAAGCCGTCATCGCACGGGCCGGGGCGTCGCCGGGTGGCTGCCGGCCGTCACCAGTTCGGCCACCGCGTCGCGCGGGCTCTTCTGCGTCACCAGGCCCTCGCCGACGAGCACCGCGTCGGCGCCGGCCGACGCGTACCGGATCAGATCGTGCGGTCCGCGGACACCGGACTCGGCGATCTTCACGACCTTGGACGGCAGCCCGGGCGCGATCCGCTCGAACGCCGACCGGTCGACCTCCAGCGTGCGCAGGTCGCGCGCGTTGACGCCGATGACGCGGGCACCGGCGGTGAGCGCCCGGTCGGCCTCCTCCTCGTCGTGCACCTCGACGAGCGCGGTCATGCCCAGGCTCTCGATGCGGTCGAGCAGGCCGCTGAGCGTGTTGTCGTCGAGCGCCGCCACGATGAGCAGCACCAGGTCGGCGCCGTAGGCGCGGGCCTCGTGGATCTGGTAGCTGGAGACCACGAAGTCCTTGCGCAGCAACGGCACCTCGACCGCGGCTCGCACGGCCGTGAGGTCGTCGAGGCTGCCGCCGAACCGGCGGCCCTCGGTGAGCACGCTGATGCAGCGCGCGCCGCCGGCCGCGTATTCGCGGGCGAGTGCCGCAGGATCGGGAATGTCGGCCAACCGGCCCTTCGACGGCGAGGACCGCTTGACCTCCGCGATGACCCCGACACCGGGCGCACGGAGCAGCGTGTACGCGTCGCGTGGGGGTGGCGCCGCCGCAGCGAGTTCCTTGATGCGCTCGAGCGGGACCTCGGCCTGCCGTGTCGCTACGTCCTCGCGCACTCCGACCAGGATGTCGTCAAGGACCCGACCGCCCTCGTTCGGGATCTGCGGACTCCCCTCTTCGGGTGTCATGCGAGCGATGCTATTTGCCTGGCCGAGCAGCGGGGCGTCCGGGGTACGCGCTGGCCCACCACCAGCGGTAAGGCATAATGCACCCCTTGAAGTGCCCGTTCCGGTCACGAAACGGACTATCCGCCGGGCCGCAGCACACTGATCATCCGCCAGGCGCGTTCCGCGTCGATCGCACCGCCGTCGAAGTCGCCGTACTGCGCCGTCACCTCGAGCCCCGCCAGGCGGGCCGCCGCACGCAGTTCGTCGCGGGTCCAGAAGCGTTGCGCCATCGTCTCCTCGATGCGCTGCTCGCCCCACGGTCCGCAGACATCGATGGTCACCACCGCGTTGGTCACCTGGGTCACCGGGTCCATCGGCTCGTCACCCTGTCCCCAGCGCACCCGGACCCGCACGCCGTCGCGCTCCACCGTCCAGTCGGTCTCGGTGTGCTGGCCGACGCCGAACCCGTCGGCCGGGTGCAGCGTCTCCACCACGTAGGCGCCGCCGGGCGCGAGGTGGCGCCGCACGCAGGCCAGGTGCGCGGTGAGCGACTCCAGGTCGAGCACGTACGCCAGCGAGTCGATCAGGCAGAACACCAGGTCGAACTCGCGGCCGAGATCGAAGGCGACCATGTCGGCGTTGGTCACGCTCAGCAGCGCGAGGCCACGCTCGGTCGCGCGCTCGGCCGCGCGCACGCACATCGCGGGGTTCAGGTCCATCGTGGACGCGCTGAGCCCGCGCGCCACCAGTTCGAGCGCATGGTCGGCGGGTCCCGCGGCGACCTCCAGGGCGCTGGCGACGCCGCCGCCGTGCCACTTCAGCAACGCGTCGACCTCGTGCGGCACGTCGCGGTACGAGAACGCCATCTCGTACGCCCGCGGAAAGTCGAAGACGTTCATGCCGTCGGGTCCCGGCCGTGGTCGAGTTCGTCCCACATGCTCGGCTGTTTCGTGCTTCGCTCGTAGCGGGCGCCCATCGTCGCCCACGACCGTCCCTTGTAGACGGTGAGCCAGCCGGCGTCGAACACCGCGAGCCCGCCCAGCGCGGCCACGATCGGCCAGAACGGCGCGGCGTCGCGCGCCACCGCGAGCGCCACCGCGAGCACGATGCCGACGCCCGAGAACAGCAGCAGGCCGCCGATCACCGTCCGCACAAAGCCTTTCGTGGCGAGCAGGGCACCACCGCCGGCGAGCGCCACCAACGCCAGCGCGGCGAGCCACGGGTAGCGGTCGCTCCCGGTCACCTGGTCGGCCGCAGGTCCGAACGTCCCCGGAACCGGATCCGCTCCCGCGTCCCACCACCCGCGCGACGCGGCCAGGAGGGCGGCGCCCGCGCCGACCACGGCGGCGGTCACGGCGTACCCGCGTTCCCGTTTCATCGCGCGGGTTTCAGGGTCTCCGCGGCGGCGATCGCGCCGAGCACCGCGGCCGCCTTGTTGCGCGACTCGGTCTCCTCCGCCACCGGATCGGAGTCGGCGACGATGCCGGCGCCGGCCTGCACGTAGGCGACCCCGTCGCGCAGGAGCGCGGTGCGGATCGCGATCGCGGTGTCCATGTCGCCGCCGAACCCGAAGTAGCCGACGACGCCGCCGTACAGGCCGCGCCGGGTGGGTTCGAGCTCCTCGATGATCTCCATCGCGCGCACCTTCGGCGCGCCGCTGAGCGTGCCCGCCGGGAATGTGGCGGCGAGCACGTCGAACGCGGTGCGGCTCTCCTGAAGCTCGCCGACCACCGTGGAGACGATGTGCATCACGTGGCTGTACCGCTCGACGGTCGCGAACTCTGGCACCTCGACCGTGCCCGGCACGCACACCCGCCCGAGGTCGTTGCGGGCCAGGTCGACGAGCATCACGTGCTCGGCGCGTTCCTTCGGGTCGGCCATCAGTTCGGCCGCGAGCGCGGCGTCCTCCTCCGCGGTGGCGCCGCGCCACCGGGTGCCGGCGATCGGGTGCAGCAGCGCCCTTCTCCCGGTGACCTTGACGTGCACCTCGGGCGAGGAGCCGACGACGTCGAAGCCGTCGAACCGCAGCAGGTACATGTACGGGCTGGGGTTGGTGGCACGCAGGACGCGGTACACGTCGACGGGATCGGCCGTGGTCGGCCGCTCGAACCGTTGCGCCACCACGATCTGGAAGCACTCGCCGGCCCGGATCGCCTCGATGGCCTTCTCGACGGCCTTCGGGTAGCCGCCCGGTTCGGTGCGGCTCGTCGCCGCCTCCCGCGTCGGTTTGTCCACTGTGGACACCATCGGCGGGGTGGGCCGCGACATGGCCGTGGTCATCGCGTCGAGCCGGCCGATCGCCTGGTGGTAGGCGGCGGTGAGATCGTGGTCGGTGGCGTCGGCCGGGACGACCGCGTTGGCGATGAGGATCGCGACGCCCTCGTAGTGGTCCAGCGCCACCAGGTCGGTGGCGAGCATCATCCCGAGCTCGGGGTGGCCGAGATCGTCCTCCGCGAGCTCGGGCAGCCGCTCGATGCGCCGCACGAAGTCGTAGGAGAGGAAACCGACCAGCCCGCCGGACAGCGGCGGCAGGTCGAGGTCCTCCGGGTCGGGCCCGGTGAGCGCGGCGACGGTCTCCCGCAGCGCCGTCGCCGGATCCGGGTGGTCACCGAGGCCGTCGGGCGGGGTGCCCAGCCAGACCGCCGCGCCGTTCCGCTCGGTGAGCGTCGCCGCGCTGCGCACCCCGACGAACGAGTACCGCGACCAGACCGCGCTCGCCTTGCCGGAACCGGATCCGCTGCCCTGCTCGGCGGACTCCAGCAGGAACGTGCCCGGCCCGCCGGCCAGCTTCCGGTAGACGCCCACCGGCGTCTCGGCGTCGGCGAGCAACCGCCGCACCACCGGGACCACCCGCCGCCGCCGGGCCAACTGCCGGAACGTGGCCTCGTCGGGCGCGACCCCGCCGGTGGTCATTTCGTCAGCTCCGTGAAGAAGCAGTTGTGCGCGCCGGTGTGGCAGGCCGCCCCGGTCTGGTCGACCGTGAGCAGCAGCGTGTCGCCGTCACAGTCGACCTTGACCGAGCGCACGTGCTGGTGGTGCCCCGACGTCTCGCCCTTGACCCAGAACTCGCCCCGGCTGCGCGACCAGTAGGTGGCCCGGCCGGTGGTGAGCGTGCGGTGCAGTGCCTCGTCGTTCATCCAGGCCAGCATGAGCACCTCACCGGTGCCGTTCTCCTGGACGATCGCGGGGATCAGCCCGTCTGCGTTGCGCTTCAGCTGCCGGGCGACCTCGTCAGGTAACACCGTGCCATTGTGACAGCTACAGGTTGACCGCCCGCATACCTGCCTCCCCATAGCGGTCGCCGGCGACCGCGTCGCGGGGGATTCCGTCGATCAGCGTGGCGATCTGCCGCGCCGTCAGCTTGACCTCGGTGGCCGCCGTGTTCTCCTCGACGTACTTCGCCCGGCGGGTGCCCGGGATCGGGAGGATGTCGTCGCCCTGCGCCAGCACCCAGGCGAGCGCCACCTGCGCCGGCGTGCAGCCCACCTCGTCGGCCACCGCGCGCACGGTGTCGACCAGCTTCAGGTTCCGGTCGATGTTCTCGGCCGTGTAGCGGGGCGCGGCGACGGACCGGAAGTCACCGCCCTCGCGCAGGGAGTCACGGGTGACCGTGCCGGTCAGCAGGCCGCGCCCGTACGGCGAGTAGGCCACCAGGGCGACGCCGAGGTCGCGGCAGGTGTCCAGGAGTTCGTCCTCCGGGTCGCGGCTGAACAGCGAGTACTCCACCTGCACGGCCGCGATCGGGTGGACGGCGTGGGCCCGGCGCAGCGTCGCCGGCGACACCTCGCTGAGGCCGAGGTGACGGACCTTGCCGGCCTCGACCAGCTTCGCCATCGCGCCGACGGTGTCCTCGATCTCGACCTCGGGCAGCTTGCGGTGCATGTAGTACAGGTCGATGACGTCGACGCCCAGCCGTGTGAGGGAGGCCTCGCAGGCCTGCGGCACCCACTCGGGTGACGTGTCCTGCCAGCGGCCCGAGTCGGGCGACATCCAGTTCGACCGGTTCGCGTTCGGCCCGTACCGGGTGAGGAACTTGGTCGCGAGGAACACGTCGTCGCGGCGGCCCTTGATCGCCCGGCCCACCACCTCCTCGCTGTGGCCGGCGCCGTACATGTCCGACGTGTCGAGGTGGTTCATGCCGAGGTCCAGCGCCCGGTGGACGGTCGCGATCGACTCGTCGTCGTCGGCGACCCCGTACACGTCGCTGAAGGACATGCAGCCCAGCCCGACCGCACCGATCGACGGACCGTTCGCTCCAAGAATGCGCTGCTTCATGACGCCTCGATTCCCGAGTAGATGTCGATCTTGAATTCGATGACCTTCAGGTCCTCCTGCAACGCGTTGATCTGCGTGAGGACGCGCTCCCGGTGGTCGACCAGGATCTGCAGCTTCTCCGCGACCCCGGCGTCGTTCTCGAGCCGGCTGAGCTCGACGAACCGGATCATGTCGCGCACCGGCATGCCGGTGGACCTGAGCTTGAGCAGGAAGCCGAGCCGGCCGAGGTCGTCCTCGCTGTAACGGCGGCGGCCGGCGGCGTCACGGTGCACCGGGTCGAGCAGGCCGACCTGTTCGTACCAGCGCAGGGTGTGGGCGGAGAGGCCGGTCTGGGCCGAGACCTCGCTGACGGTGTACGCACGTGCCGTTCCGATGCTCACGTCCTCCAGCCTCCTACTTCGAGTGCGCTCTAAGTCAAGGGCACTCGAAGTCCCGTCTTGCGCGATCACCGGTATTTCACCTACCGTTGAATTCAACACCCGTTGAATGGAGATCGGTATGGAACACGCGGTCGAGGTGCGCGACCTGGTCGTCACCCGCGGCGCCAAGCCGGTGCTGCACGGCCTGACCTGCACCATCGAGGCCGGCATGGTCACCGGCCTGCTCGGTCCCAGCGGCAGTGGAAAGACGACGCTCCTGCGCAGCATCGTGGGCGTCCAGAAGATCCGGTCCGGTCAGGTGCTCGTGTTCGGCCAGCCGGCCGGCGCGCCGCCGCTGCGCCGGCGCATCGGCTACCTCACCCAGGCGCCGAGCGTCTACGCAGACCTCACCGTGCGCGAGAACGCCCGGTACTTCGCCAGCCTGTTCGGCGTCGGCGCCGCCCGGGCCGACCAGGCGATCGCCGACGTCGGGCTCGCCGACGCCGCCGGTCAGCTGGTCGGCACGCTCTCCGGCGGCCAGCACGCCCGCGCGTCGCTCGCCTGCGCACTGGTGAGCGAGCCCGACCTGCTCGTCCTCGACGAACCGACGGTCGGGCAGGACCCGGTGCTGCGCAACGAGTTGTGGGACCGGTTCCGCGCCCTGGCCGCCGCCGGCACCACGCTGATCGTCTCCAGCCACGTCATGGACGAGGCGAGCCGCTGCGACCGGCTGCTGCTGATCCGCGACGGCGACCTCATCGCCGACGACACCCCCGCCGCCGTGCGCTCCGCCGCCGGCACCGAAGACCTCGACGAGGCGTTCCTCCGCCTCGTGCTGGCCAGCGAGAAGGAGAAGGTGGCCTGACATGTCACCCCGGCTGACCCTGCTCACCGCCGGACGCATCCTGCGCCAGTTGCGGCACGACCGGCGGACCATCGCGATGATCATCGTCATCCCGACCGTGCTGCTCACGCTGCTGCGCTACCTGTTCGAGGACAAGCCGCTGCTGTTCGACCACATCGGTCTGATCATGCTCGGCGTGTTCCCGCTGGTCATCATGTTCCTGCTGACGAGCGTGGCGATGCTCCGCGAACGCACCAGCGGCACGCTGGAACGCCTGCTCACCACGCCGATCGGCAAGGCCGACATCCTGTTCGGCTACGGGCTGGCGTTCGCGGTGGCCGCCGCCGTGCAGGCCGTCGTGGTCTCGGTGGTCTCGTACTGGCTGCTCGGGCTCGACACGCTGGGCGAGCAGTGGCTGGTGATCGTGCTCGCGATCACCAACGCGGTGCTCGGCGTCGCGCTCGGCCTGTTCTTCAGCGCGTTCGCCAGCTCGGAGTTCCAGGCGGTGCAGTTCATGCCCGCCGTCATCCTGCCGCAGGTGCTCCTGTGCGGCCTGTTCACGGCCCGCGCGCAGATGGCCGGCTGGCTGCAGGCGATCAGCGACGTGTTGCCGATGTCGTACTCCGTGGAAGCCTTGCAGGAGGTGGGTGCCCACGCGGAACCCACCGGCACGTTGTGGCGGGATCTGGGCATCATCGTCGGGTGCGTCGTGGTCGCCCTCCTCGCCGGAGCAGCTACCCTTCGCCGGCGCACCGCCTGACCCGCACCCGAGGAGGCACCCGTTGGCCCGCACCGGACGGCGACCCGGCCGCCAGGACACCCGCGAGGCGATCCTGTCGGCCGCCCGCTCCGCGTTCGCGGAGAACGGCTTCGACGGCGCCTCGATCCGGCAGATCGCCGGTGCGGCCGGGGTCGACCCCGCTCTGGTGCACCACTACTTCGGCACGAAGGACCAGCTGTTCGTCGCCGCGATGGACTTCCCGCTCGATCCGGCGAAGATCCTGCCCCAGGTGGCGGCCGGCGGCATCGACGGCATGGGCGAACGGCTGGTCCGCATGTTCCTCACGATCTGGGACGGCCCGGCCGGCGCGGCGGGGGTGGCCCTGGTGCGCAGCGCCGTCCGCAGCGATCTGGCCGCCCGCCTGCTCCGCGAGTTCCTCACCACCCAGGTGCTCCGCCGGGCGCTCGACCACCTCGACGTCGACCCGTCCGAGGTGCCCACCCGCGGCAACCTCATCGGGTCCCAGCTGATCGGCCTGGCGATGATGCGATACGTGATCAAGCTGGAGCCGCTGGCCAGCGCCGCGCCGGAGGCGGTCGTCGCCGCCGTCGGCCCGAACATCCAGCGCTACCTCGACCAGCCGCTCAAGCTCTTCTGAAATGTGACTGATCCGCTGCCGCGCCGGGTGGCGCGGTTGGGGCATTCTGGACCCCATGGCCTATCAGAACGGGTCCTGGCCCGGCCACCCGCAGCGCTACGGTCCGGCGCAGTCAGCCACCCGCGGTTACCCGGCCACCCAGAACCACCCGGGGCACCCGGGCTACCCGGCATACCCGGGCCAGCCCGCCACGCAGACGTGGCCCGACGGGTCCTGGCCCGCCGAGCCACCCGGCCCCGGCCAGTCGCCCGACTACTACCTCGGGCCGCCACCGGCGCCGCCGCAGTACGGGTTGCGCGCCGCGCCGGTCGGGGTGCACATCGTCGCGGTCCTGCAGTACGTCACCGGCCTGGTGCTGATCCTCGGGGCCGGCGTCATCGGCGTGATCACGTTCAACGACGGCCGCATCGGTGACACGTCGGTGCCGGAGAGCATCCGCGGCGCCGTCACCGGCATGGGGCTCGCGATCGCCGCCCTCGCCCTGGTGGCCGGCTTCATCGCGCTCTCCATCGGCCGGCGGCTGCACCGCGGCCGGCGCGGCGCCCGGATGCTGGTGCTCGTGCTCAGCGCGGTGAGCCTCGGCATCAACGTGTACACGCTGGTCACCACCGGCGTCGCCGACCCGCTGTCGGGCCTGGTCCTGCCGACGCTCTACCTGGTGCTGCTCAACACCCCACCCGTGCGCGCCTGGTTCCGCCGCTACTGACTCAGGCGGGTTGCTGCTCCCGGGTCTGGTCGAGCCAGGACGCGAACAGCTTCCCGTAGATCGAGTCGGCCCGGGCCACCAGTTCGGCGTGCGAACCGCGCTGCACCACCACGCCCTTGTCGAACACGATCACGTCGTCGGCGGCCTGCGCGGTGGACAGGCGGTGGGCGATCGCGATCGTGGTGCGCCCCCGGGTCACCGCGTCGAGCGTGCGCTGCAGCCGGACCTCGGTGGCCGGGTCGACGGCGCTGGTCGCCTCGTCGAGCACCAGCAGGTCGGGGTCGGCGACGTACGCCCGGGCCAGCGCCACCAGTTGCCGCTCGCCGACGCTCAGCGCCTCGCCGCGCTCGCCGACCGGCGTGTCGAGGCCGGCCGGCAGGCCCTCCACCCAGTCGGCCAGGCCCAGTTCGGTGAACGCGAGATCCAGGTCGGCGTCGCTGAGGTCGGGCCGGGCGAAGCGGACGTTGGCGGCGACGGTGGAGTCGAACAGGAACCCGTCCTGCGGCACCATCACCACCCGCCGGCGCAGCGACTCGAACCGCACGTCGGTGAGCGGCACGCCGGCGAGCGTCACCGCGCCCTCGGCCGGGTCCATCAGGCGGGTGAGCAGCTTCGCGAACGTCGTCTTGCCGCTGCCGGTCTCGCCGACCACCGCCACCCGGGTCTGCGCCGGGATGGCCAGGTCGACGTCGTGCAGCACGGTCGGCCCGCCCGGATAGGCGAACCGGACGTGCTCGAACGCCACCGACAGCGGCCCGGCCGGCAGGTCGGTACCCGCCTCGCCCGGATCGGCCACGTCGGGCTCCACGTCGCCGATGTCGAGGACCCGGCGCCAGCCGGCGATCGCGTTCTGGGCCTCGTTGAGCATCTCGGTGGCGACCTGCACGGGCTGGATGAACAGCGTCACCAGGAACAGGAACGCGGTGAGCTCGCCGACCGTGAGATGCCCGTCGATGCCCAGCCGCAGCCCCATCAGCACGACACCCACCAGCGCCAGCCCGGCGGTCAGCTCGGCCGCCGAGAAGCTCGCGACGGTGGTGCGCATCGCCTTGAACTGGGCGGCCCGGTTGCGCTCGATCGCGGCGTCGAGCCGCTCCTCGGTGCGCCCGGCGACGCCGTAGGCGCGGATCACGTCGGCGCCGACCACGCTCTCGCCCACCGCGGCGAGCATCGCGCCGACGTGCTGGCGCACGATCGTGTAGGCCCGGGCCAGCTTGCGCTGGAAGATCCGACTGATGAACACCATCGGCAGGAACGCCACGTAGACGACGAGCGTGAGCTGCCACGAGTACGTCGCCATCACGATCGTGGTGACCGTCAGCTGCCCGAAGCTGATCAACAGGATGATGCCGCCGAACTGCAGGAACTGGCTGATCTGGTCGACGTCGGTGGTCACCCGCGACACCAGCGACCCGCGCCGCTCGGCCTGCTGGTGCAGCGTCGACAGGTCGTGGATGTGGCGGAACGTGCGCACCCGCACGTCGGCGAGCGCCGTCTCGCTGACCGTGAACAGCCGCACGTTCATCAGGAACGTGCACGACATGGTGATCATCAGCACGCCGAGCGTGATCGCCACGATCACCCCGACGGCGCCGACGTCGGCCCCGCCCGGCGCGCGGAGACCGTGGTCGATGCCCTGCTGCACGGCCACCGGCGTCACGACGCGACCGGTGGTGGCGATCAGCGCCAGCCCGAGCGTGCCGGCGAGGCCGGTACGCAGTTCCGGCGACATCGCCAGGCCGCGCCGCAGCGTCCGCCAGGTGCCTTCGGGTTGCTTCTCGGTGGACGCGCTACGCATATGCCTGCTCGCGTTCCCGCTCGGCGTCGGCCTGCTCGTAGGCGGTGACCAGGTTCGCGTACCCGGGGACCGTGGCCAGCAGGTCGGTGTGCCTGCCCCGCGCCACCACCCGCCCGTGCTCCAGGTAGACCACCTCGTCGGCCAGCGCGATCGTCGCCCGCCGGTACGCGACGACCAGGATCGACGCACCGGCATCGCCGGCGCGTAAGGCGGCGAGGATCGCGGCCTCGACGCGCGGGTCGACGGCGCTGGTGGCGTCGTCGAGCACCAGCAGGCGCGGACGCCCGGCCATCGCCCGGGCCAGCGTCAGCCGCTGCCGCTGCCCGCCGGACAGCGACGTTCCCCGCTCGCCCACCTCGGTGTCGAGCCCCTCGGGCAGGGCCTCGATGAACCCGTCGGCCTGTGCCTGCCGCAGCGCCCGCCACACCTGCCCGTCGTCGACGCCGTCGCGCCCGAGGCTGACGTTGCCGCGCACCGAGTCGTCGAACACGAACGGGATCTGCGGCACGAGCGCCACCGTGCTCGCGACGGCGGCGTGGGTGAGGCCGGCGAGGTCGGCGCCGTCGAGCGCCACCCGGCCCGAGACCGGGTCGACCAGACGCGCGGACAGCGCGGCGATCGTCGACTTGCCGCTGCCGGTGGGCCCGACGAGCGCGACGGTGCGCCCGGACGGCACCTCGAAGGTGACCCCGTGCAGCACCTCCGGGCCCTCGGAGTACCGGAAGCTCACGTCGTCGAAGCACAGCGCCGCGGGCCGGTCGTGCTCCGCGAGCGTCCCCTCGCCGTATTTCATGTCGCCGGTGGCCGCGAGGACGCCGGCGACGCGCTCCCACCCGACCACGCTGCGCGGAAGTTCGCCGAGCACCCAGCCGATCGCGCGCACCGGGAACGCCATCACGGTGAACAGGAACGCGACGCTCACGACGTTCTCCACCGTGGTGGCGCCGTGCGACAGGCGCAGCGCGCCGACCAGCAGCACCGCGAGCGTGCCCATCGTGGGCAGCGCCTCCAGCATCGGGTCGAACAGGCCGCGGACCCGGCCGACGCGGATCAGCGCGTCGCGCAGGTCGCCGGTGCGGGCGGCGAACCGCTCGGTCTCGGTGGCCTCGCGCCCCATCGTCTTGACCACCAGCGCGCCGTCGAAGCTCTCGTGCGCGATGCCGCTCACCTCGGCCCGCAGGCGCTGGGCGGCGGCCGCCCGCGGCGCCATGCGGCGGGAGTAGAAGACGTTGACGGCCAGCAGCGCCGGGAAGACCGTGAGCCCCACCAGGGCCAGCACCCAGTCGGTGACGAACAGCGCGGCCATCGCCGCCACCAGCATCACCACGGTGCCGACCGCGAACGGGAACGGCGCGATCGGGTACCAGGCCGACTCGACGTCGGAGTTCGCGTTCGACAGCAACTGGCCGGTGGGGTGCCGGTGGTGCCAGGACAGCGGCAGGGCCAGGTAGCGGCGGGTGACCTCGCGGCGGTAGCGCGCCT
Organism: Virgisporangium aurantiacum; assembly: GCF_016863635.1. Lineage (GTDB taxonomy): Bacteria > Actinomycetota > Actinomycetes > Mycobacteriales > Micromonosporaceae > Virgisporangium > Virgisporangium aurantiacum. Next base: position 295,903 of record NZ_BOPG01000034.1, read on the forward strand.
GGAGGCGGTACTGCATGGCGCCGGCGCCCAACCGGCGCCCCCACAGCCCCGCGACCTTGCCCACCGAGATGCCGAGGATCAGCGCGGCCCCGCTCGCGACGGCGGCCCGGGTGACGTCGGCACCCTCGATCGCCGGCACCACGACCCGACCGATCACCGCGCCGAGCACGAACGCCGTGGCGATGGTGAGGAGCGCGAACACGACGCTGCCGGCGACGGCGATCGCGAACATACGGGGTTCCTTGCGGATGGCCAGACCCAGGATGCGGATGCCCCGGCCGAGTACCCGTTCGTCCTCCACCGACGCCCCTTCCTGAGTAAGCCCGAGACCGACTATCCATCCTTACCGGGACGCCCGCGCGCCGCACCTGCTATTTCTATGTGTCCGCCGTCACAGCGTCTGATTTCGCTCGCTGCCGCTCGCGCCCCCGGAGTTACCGGCACCGTCTATGGTTCTGCGCGTGACGAAGTACGCGAAAGCCGAGCGGGCGGCACTCGCCGACACGTTCCTCGCCGTGGGTGCCGAGGCCCCGACGCTGTGCACCGGGTGGGCCACCCGTGACCTGCTCGCCCACCTGCTCCTCCGGGAACGCCACCCGGTCGCGGCGTCGGGCGTGCTGATCAAGCCGATGAAGGGCTACACCGAGCGCCGGCAGCAGTCGATCGCCCGGCGCGACTACGCCGCTCTGGTCGCCCAGCTGCGCAAGCCGCCGGTGTGGAGCCCGGTCAGCAACCCGCTGACCGACGAGCTGGCCAACACGCTGGAGATGTACGTCCACCACGAGGACGTGCGGCGGGCCCAGCCCAACTGGCGGCCGCGCGCGATCGATCCGGGCCTGGAGGGTGCGCTGTGGAACACGGTGCGCCGCACCAGCCGACTCACGCTGCGGAAGTTTCCCGCCGCCCTCGTCATCGAGTCGCCCGGTCACGGCCGGGTGTCGGCCGGCACCGGCGGCCGGGAGGTTTCGTTGCGCGGCCGGCCCGGTGAACTGGCCATGTTCCTGACAGGTCGCCAGCAGGTTGCGGATGTAGCGTTGACCGGCCCGGACGAGTTGGTCGAGCGGCTGCGCAACGCCCGCCTGGGCGTGTGACCATACGGCTCTGGTCGAAGCGCGGCGGTAACACTACTGTTCGGTATCAACCCCTGACGTGACGCCGGTCACGTGGTTTTCGCGCGCGGAGGCCCCCCGATATGACTGACCTTTTGTACCGGTCAATTCCGGAGATGTTTCTCAAACGTGTATCGGAGTCGCCCGACAAACGAGCGCTCGCCCACCCCGCACCCGGAGACTCCGGCCCGCCGGTCTGGCTGACCTGGGCCGAGGTGTCGGTGCGCGCCAAGGCGATCGCCGCCGGCCTGTACGACCTCGGCATCCGCACGGAGGACCGGGTGGCGATCCTCGCCGGCACCCGGTACGAGTGGGTGCTCGCCGACCTCGGCATCATGTGCGCGGGCGCGGCCACCACCACCGTCTACCCCACCACCGAGGCCGACGACGCGCAGTTCATCGTCCGTGACTCCGGGTCGAAGGTGCTGTTCGCGGAGAACTCCGACCAGGCCGCGAAGCTCACCGGCGTCGACCTCACCGCCGTCGTGGTCATCGACGGGACGCCCAGCGAGGGCCAGATCACGCTCGCCGAACTCGAGGAGCGGGGCACGGCGGTGCTCGCCGAGAAGCCGACGCTGATCGAGGACATCGCCGAGACGGTCAAGCCCGAGCACCTCGCGACGCTGATCTACACGTCCGGCACCACCGGCCGCCCGAAGGGCGTCGAACTGCTGCACGCCGGCTGGGTGTGGCAGGGCCAGCGGCAGGCCGAACTGGGCCTGCTCAACGCCGACGACCTGCAGTACCTCTGGCTGCCGCTGTCGCACTCGTTCGGCAAGACGCTGCTGTGCGGCATCATCTACGTCGGGTTGCCCACGTACGTCGACGGCCGGGTCGACAAGCTGATCGACAACCTCGGCACGATCCGCCCGACGCTGATGTGCGCCGCTCCCCGCGTCTTCGAGAAGGTCTACAACCGGGTGGTGACGCAGGCCAAGGAGGGCGGCGGCGCCAAGTACAAGATCTTCCAGTGGGCGCTGGGCGTCGGCAAACGGCACGCCGCCGAGCGGCACGCCGGCCGCACGCCGGGCGGCCTGCTCGCGTTCCAGTACGGCATCGCCACGAAGCTGGTGTTCAGCAAGCTGCACGCGCGGCTCGGCGGCCGGATCCGCGCGATGGTGTCGGGTTCGGCCCCGCTGGCCAAGGAGATCGGCGAGTTCTTCCACGCCGCGAACCTCAACGTCCTGGAGGGCTACGGGCTCACCGAGACGTCGGCCGGGTCGTTCATCAACCGCGAGGAGGCGGTCAAGCTCGGCACGGTCGGCCAGGCCATCGGCGACCTCGAGTGCAAGATCGCGGAAGACGGCGAGGTGCTGCTCCGCGGCACGCCCGTGATGCGCGGCTACCACAACCTCCCGGCCGAGACCGAGGCCGCGTTCACCGACGACGGCTGGTTCCGCACCGGCGACATCGGCGAACTCGACGGGAACGGCTACCTGCGGATCACCGACCGCAAGAAGGACCTGATCAAGACCTCGGGCGGCAAGTACGTGGCGCCCAGCCACATCGAGGGCATGTTCAAGTCGATCTGCCCGTACACGTCGCAGGCGGTGGTGATCGGGCAGGCCCGCAACTACTGTTCGATGCTGGTCACCCTCGACCCCGACGCGATCGCCCAGTGGGCCGCCGGCACCCCGCTGGAGGGCAAGGCGTACGGCGACATCGTCGCGTCGAAGGCCGCCAGCGACCTGATCGACGGCTACGTCAAGGAACTGAACGCCCGCCTGAACCGCTGGGAGACGATCAAGAAGTTCGTGATCCTCCCGCGGGACTTCAGCATCGAGGAGGGCGAGCTCACGCCGTCGCTGAAGGTCAAGCGCCGCGTGGTCGAGACCACGTTCGAAAGCGACATCACGCGGATGTACTCCGGCGCGGTGGCCGAGGTCTGACCTTTCCTTACGCGACCACGGCGGGCTCGGACCAGCGCCTGGTCGGACGTTCCACCCGGTGGCGCGCCTCGGCGAGGCGCGCCACCGCTTCGCGTACCTGGGGCACGGGCAGCACGTACGGCATGCGCATGAAGCGTTCGAAGGTCCCGTCCACCCCGAACCTCGGGCCGGGCGCGATCCGCAGGTCGAGTTCCGCGGCCGCGCGGGCCAGGGCCGTCGCCACCGGCGCGTCGAGCTCGATCCAGAGGCACAGGCCACCGGACGGCACGGTGAAGCGCCACTGCGGCAACTCCGCGCGCAGCGCGGCCACCAGCGCGTCGCGCTGGGCGCGCAGGTCGCGCCGCCGGGCCGCGATGATCTCGTCGGACGCGTGCAGCAGGTGCACCGCGATCAACTGTTCCAGCACCGGCGACGCCATGTCGACGTTCACCCGCAGCGCGGCCAGCCGGGCGATGGTCGGCGCCGCCGCCCGGATCCAGCCTATGCGCAGCCCGCCCCAGAACGGCTTGCTCATGCCGCCGATCGACACCGTGCGCGCGCCCCGGTCGTAGACGGCCACCGGCGGCGGGTTGGCGCCGGCGTCCAGCCGCAGGTCGGCGAACGACTCGTCGATGACCAGTTCGGTGCCGGCCGCGTGCGCCACGGCGGGCAGCCGCGCCCGCAACGGCTCCGGCATCAGGTGCCCGGTCGGGTTGTGGAAGTCGGGGATCAGGTAGGCCAGCCGCGCCGACGCGCCGCGCAGGGTCGAGAGCATCAGCTCGGGATCCCAGCCGTTGGCGTCGAGGTTGTAGGTCAGGATCCGGTGCCGGTGCGACGCGAGCGAGGTGAGCGCGTTCGGGTAGGTGGGCGCCTCGACCAGCACCCGCTGGCCGGGCGCGGCGAACAGCCGCACCAGCAGGTCGAGCCCCTGCTGCACGCCGGCCGTGATCATGATCTGCTCGGGGTCGGTGGGCAGGCCGCGCTCGGTGTAGCGGGACGCGACCAGCTCGCGCAGCGGCACGATCCCGGTGGGCTGGTAACCGCGCCGGCTCAGGTACGGCGGGAGGTCGAGCGCGGCCTTCTGCACCGCGTCGGTGATCTGCGGCGGGGCCGCGAGGGCGGCGCAGTTGAGGTCGATGACGTCGTCGTCGCCGTCGTCGATCGTCATGATCACGCCGCCGCTGCCGATCCGGTGCCCGCCGGGCAGTTCGGTCCAGCTGCCGGCACCGCGCCGGCTGGTGAGGTGACCCGACTCACGCAGCGTGCGGTACGCCGCGGTGACCGTGGTGCGGCTGATGCCCAGCGCGTCGGCGAGTTCCCGCTCGGCCGGCAGCCGCACGCCGAGGGCCAGCCGGCCGTCGGTGAGGAGGCCGCGCACGGCCTCGGCCAGGGCGGCGTACTCGGGGCCACGACGATGGGTGCGCACGTGCCACTCGCCGAGCAAACGGGCCAGTTGGACTCCCCGCATGATCCCCGCCACGTCCACCTCCGGGAAATTGGTTCTTTTGTCGAAGGCCAATCGCCACGAGATTGGCATGCGTGACCGAAATTGGCAACCGCATGCCACTCCGCTACCGGTTCCTGCGGCGGTTCCTCCAGCTGCAGGTCGGCCTGGTGCTGTACGGCGTGAGCATGGCGATGTTCATCCGCGCCGATCTCGGGCTCGACCCGTGGGACGTCTTCCACCAGGGCGTGAGCGAGCGCACCGGGCTCCGGTTCGGCTGGGTGGTGATCATCACCGGCGCCGCTGTGCTGCTGTTGTGGATCCCGTTGCGCCAGCGTCCGGGCATCGGGACGGTCAGCAACGCGATCGTCGTGGGGCTGGCCGTCGAGGCCGCGCTGGCCGTGATCCCTCCGGTCGATCCGCTGTGGGCACGGGTCCTCGTTCTCGTGGCCGCGGTCGCCTTGAACGGCATCGCCACGGCGTCATATATCGGCGCCGCGCTCGGGCCGGGACCGCGCGATGGCCTCATGACGGGACTTGCCAGGCGTTTCCCGCGGCTGTCGATCCGGCTCGTGCGCACCGGGCTGGAGATCACCGTGCTCGCGGTCGGCTGGTTGCTGGGCGGCTCGGTCGGCCTCGGCACGGTCGTGTACGCGCTGGCGATCGGGCCGCTCACGCAGGCGTTCCTGCCGCTCTTCACGGTGCGATACCGTCAGCCGGGTGCTGCGCCCGACGTATCCGATCCGCACTCCCCGGCTGGCCCTGCGCCCGTTCACCCGTGACGATCTCGACGCCGTCCACACCTACGTCAGCGATCCCGACGTCGTGCGCTTCCTCTACTGGGAGGTGACCACCGACCGCGCCGCCGCCCGCAAGATGCTCGACGCGAAGATCGGCAACTGGACGCTCACCGACGCCGGCCAGAGCCTGGTGCTCGCGGTCGACCTGCTCGACGACGGGCCGCTGGTGGGCGAGGTCGTGTTGAAGTGGCTCAGCCGCGAGCACCGGCAGGGCGAGATCGGGTTCGTGGTCACGCCGGCGCACCAGGGTCACGGGTACGCCACCGAGGCGGCGACGGCCATGCTGGCGCTCGCCTTCGACGACCTCAAGCTGCACCGGGTGATCGGCCGCTGCGACCCGCGCAACACCGCGTCGGCCACGGTGCTGGAGCGGCTCGGCATGCGGCGGGAGGCGCACTTCGTCCAGAACGAGATCTTCAAGGGCGAATGGGGCGACGAGTACGTCTACGCTCTGCTGGCCGACGAGTTCCGTGGCCGTGCCCCTTCGGGCAGGGCCTAGGCTGCCACCCGTGGCGACTCTGCTCTCGGTCAATCTGGCCCACCCCCGTGACGACCGCGGCCGCACCGTCCGCCTGACCGGCATCGACAAGCGGCCGGTCACCGGCCCGGCCCGCCTCGACGTCCCCGGCGACGGAGGCAGCGGCGTCGGCGGCGACCTGATCGGTGACGGATCGGTGCACGGGGGCGGCGACCAGGCCGTCTACGCCTACGCCCGCGAAGACCTGGACGCCTGGTCGGCCGAGTTGGGCCGGCCGCTCGCCAACGGACAGTTCGGCGAGAACCTCACGACGCTCGGCCTCGACGTCACCGGCGCGCTGATCGGCGAGCACTGGCGGATCGGCGGGGTGCTGCTGGAGGTCACCGCGCCGCGCATCCCGTGCACGACGTTCGCCCGCTGGATGGACGAGCCACGCTGGATCAAGCGGTTCACCGAGCGCGCGGTGTCCGGCGCGTACCTGCGGGTGCTCGAACCCGGCCCGGTCGAAGCCGGTTCGGCGATCGAGGTGGTGCACCGGCCCGGCCACGGCGTCACGACCGGCCTGACGTTCCGGGCGCTCACCACCGAGCCCGACCTGATCCACCGGCTCGTCGGCGTCGACGCGCTCGCCGCCGACATCCGGGAGAAGGTCGCGCGCCGCACGGCGGGAGTTCTTTCGTGACCGAGCACTTGTGCGAGGGCACCATTAAGCAGAGCCGCCCCGGTCAGGGCGGGTCACCACGGAGTGGGGACCCGTCATGACGCGGTTAGCGATTGACCTTGGCACCTCGCACACCGTCGCGGTCGTCGAACGGCCGGGCCAGCAACCGCGTCCCCTTCTCTTCGACGGTTCCCCGGTGCTGCCCTCCGGTGTCTTCGCCGCCGCCGGCGGAGGCATCCACGTGGGCCGCGACGCCGAACGCCTGGCCCAGCTGGAACCGCACCGGTACGACCCGCACCCGAAGCGGCGCATCGACGAGGGGACGGTGCTGCTCGGCGACTCCGAGTACCCGGTCGCCACGCTGCTCGCCGCGCTGCTGCACCGGGTCGTTTCCGAAGCGGGGCATGCATCGAGCGTCGTATTGACCTGCCCCGCCGACTGGGGCCGCCTGCGCCGGTCGGTGCTGATCGACGCCGCCCGCCAGGCCGGCATCGCCGACCCGGTGCTCGTCGACGAGCCGGTGGCCGCCGCCGCCTACTGCACCCGCGTCCTCGGCGGGCACGTGCCCGACGGGCAGTCGCTGCTGGTCTTCGACTTCGGCGGCGGCACGCTCGACCTGGCGCTGGTGCGCCTCGATCCGGGCGGCAGCCGCGTCACCGGGGTCAGCGGCCTGGAGAACCTCGGCGGCCTCGACGTCGACGAGGCGCTGGTCGGCCACCTCGGCCAGCTCGTGGCGGCGCGCGACCCGGCGACGTGGCAGCGGTTGTCCCGGCCGTCGAATCCGGCCGAACTCCGGGACCGGCGGACGTTCCGGGCCGAGGTGCGCGTCGCCAAGGAGATGCTGTCGCGCACGACGGTCGCGCCGGTGACCGTGCCCGGCTGGTCGGAGACGCTGCACCTGACGCGCGAGGAACTCGACCGGCTCGCCGGTCCCCTCGTCGACCGCGCCGTCGACGAGACCCGCCGCCTTCTCGACGGCGTCGGCCAGCCGATCACTGGGATCCTGCTCGTCGGCGGGTCGAGCCGGATCCCGCTGGTGGCGACCCGGCTGCACGGCCGGTTCGGCGTCGCGCCGATGGTGCCCGAGCAGCCGGAGCTTCCGGTCGCGCTGGGTGCGCTGGCCTCGGTGGAGAACGCCGCGCCGACCTCGGGAGCGGCACCGACCTCCGGCGGGCCCCGGCAGACGCGTACCCCGGGACCGGTGATCCCGGGACCGGTGTCCGGACTACCGGGAACGCCGGTCTCCGGAATGCCGACCGGCCAGGTCTCCGCCGTGCCGACGGGTCCGGTCTCCGGTGCCGCCTTCTTCGAGGGCGAGAACACCGACACCGGCATCCCGGTCCCCCATGACCCCGGTGCGGCCTGGACCGGCCGCCCGCAGGCCAACCACCCCTGGGCCGCCCCGCCCCCGCCCCGACGCGCCCGACGCGGCGCCCCGCGCGGCGCGATGATCCTCGCGATCGCCGCGAGCCTCGCCGTCATCGTGCTCGCCGCCGGCACGATCTGGTTCGTCCGCGACGCGGTCGGTGACACCAAGGAGCCCGGCACCGGCGCACAGGGACCGAACGCCACCACCACCGGCGCCAGCGCGTCCCCCACGGCGAACCGCGGGCCGGCGCCCACCGGCTTCGCCTGGTGCGAAGCACCGGAGAAGGCGCTCTTCTGCCCCACCACGCCGGTCTGCGAGTCCGAGGACGACGACGAGATCGACTGCGCCAAGGCCCACACCACGGAACTGTTCGCCGGCGGCATCCTCCCCTCCGAAGGCTTCGCCGGCTCCGACCAGCTCGACAAGTCACCCGAGGTCAAGGCCGGCTGCAGCGCCGCGACCCTCGACGCGCGAACCGCCGACAAGAACAAGACGAAGGACTGGAACCGCTACGCCCAGTGGCAGTGGCGCAACGGCGTCAACCTGTTCCTGTGCTTCACCGGCCCGGAGAACGGAACGACCACCGGCTCGGTGATCAAGCAGGCCACCTGACGGCGCTACGTCCGGCCGTCCCAGATCTTGACCAGCACCTCGGGCTCGATTCCCCCGGCGACGAGCACGCCGGCGTACCGTCGCGCGTGGTCGTCGTCGTCCTGGGCCGGTTCCCAGTAGATGCCGAGATTTCCGCCGCCGGCGATGTAGCAGATCCGCACCTTCGTCACCTGGCCGGCCGGTATCGGCCCGATTTCCCAACCCCAACTGTCGAAGGCACGCCACGTGTCCTTGCCCGCACGAATCGGGTTGAACAGATCCGACCTCTTTCCGTGGTTACGGAAGCTGATGAAGTAGGCGGCCCATTGATCGCCTGCGCATCGCACGATCGCGTTCGCGTCGTTTCCGACCGGCTGGTCCACCCCGATCTCGCCGAGATAGACCAGAGGCTCGGGACGAGCGCAGTCGCCGACGTCCGCCCGGACGTTCGTGGCGAACTGGGCGAGCTCGGGGTCCCTGGTGAACTCGTCGGCCGTCAGCCTCCGCACCAACCACCATCCGCCGGCGCCGACCAGCAGCAGCGCGACAAGGGCCGCGGCGAGCCGGTACCGCCGCTTGCGTCGACGCGCCGCCGACCGTCGCACCCGCTCGGCGGACAGCTCCTTGACCAGGCTGGAAACGTCCTCGCGCCACCGGGATTCCTCGATCCGGCGGTGTTGACGGCCGGCGAGGGCTCGCAGCGGTTCCGGCAACGCCTCGGCACTGGGCATCGGAGTGTCGTTCAGCAGTACCGGGATCACCCGGGTCTTACGGTTTCCCAGCGCCAACCGGACCTCGTGGTGAACCCAGTCCGAGTCGCTGTCGATCAGGCGGCGCCCGGACCCGTCTCCCATCGCGAGCCAGGACTTCCCGATGAGAACGATCACGACCTCCGCCCTCGCCAGAGCGGACACGATCCGGTCTCCGAACGGCGCACCCGCGTATCTACGTTGTGTAGTCGGGGATTTGTCTGCCGACTACCGCTATGCCGGACCGACCCCGGTGATCCGCACCGCGGCCGCGCCGATCTCGTCGGACTCGGCCAGGTCGATCTCGGCGTGGATGGCCCAGTCGTGATCGCCGTTCGGGTCGTCGAAGATCTGGCGCACCGTCCACTTCTCGCGGCCGGCGTCGATCATCAGCAGGGCCGGCCCGCGCGCGTCGGGGCCGATGCCGATCTCGCCGTACTCCTCGAAGTACGGCTTGAGCGCCGCCTCCCAGTCGACGGTGCCGTCGAGTTCGGAGAGGTCGTACCAGCGGTGCAGCGCCGCCAGTTCCACCCGCCGGAACAGGGCGTTGCGGACGAGGACGCGGAACGCGCGGGCGTTGCGCGTCACCGCCGGCGGCCGGTCCTCGATCGCGTGCACCGCCTCGCCGGCCTCGCGTTCGGCGGCCGTCGGGTCGCGCAGCTTCTCCCACTCGTCGATGAGGCTGGAGTCGACCTGGCGCACCAGTTCACCGAGCCACTCGATGAGGTCGGTGAGTTCCTCGGTGCGCGCGTCCTCGGGAACGGTCTGCTTCACCGCCTTGTAGGCGTCGGCGAGGTAGCGCAGCACGAGTCCCTCGGAGCGGGTCAGCCCGTAGAAGCTGATGTACTCGGTGAACGTCATCGCGCGCTCGAACATGTCGCGGGCCACCGACTTCGGCGCGAGTTCGTGGTCGGCGACCCACGGGTGCCCGCGCCGGTACAGCTCGTACGCCGCGTCCAGCAACTCCGCCAACGGCTTTGGATAGGTGACGCCCTCGATGAGTTCGACCCGCTGGTCGTACTCGATGCCCTCGGCCTTCATCGCCGCGACGGCCTCGCCGCGCGCCTTCGACTGCTGTGCCATCAGCACCTGCCGCGGATTGTCCAAAATGGACTCGACGACCGACAGCACGTCCAGGGCGTAGATGGGCGACTCGCGGTCGAGGAGCTCGAACGCGGCCAGCGCCAACGGCGACAGCGGCTGGTTCAGCGCGAAGTCGAGTTGCAGGTCGACGGTGAGCCGCACGATGCGACCCTCCTCGTCGGGCGTCTCGAGTCGCTCGACCACGCCACCGGCCAGCAAGGCCCGGTAGATGGCAATCGCCCGCCGGATGTGCCTGCGTTGCGTCGGACGGTCGTCGTGGTTCTCCGTCAACAGATGGCGCATCGCGTCGAACGCGTTGCCCGGCCGGCTGATGACGTTCAGCAGCATCGCGTGGCTCACCTGGAAGTGCGAGGTGAGCGGCTCCGGTTCCGCCTCGATCAGGCGCTCGAACGTGGGGCGGCCGTACCCGATCGTCCCCTCGGGTGGTTTCTTGCGGACGACCTTGCGCCGCTTCTTCGGGTCGTCGCCGGCCTTCGCCAGCGCCCGCTCGTTGTCGATGACGTGCTCGGGCGCCTGCACCACCACGGTTCCCATGGTGTCGAAGCCGGCCCGGCCCGCCCGCCCGGCGATCTGGTGGAACTCGCGCGCCTTCAACAGCCGCGTCTTCACGCCGTCGTATTTGGACAGTCCGGTGAAAAGCACTGTCCTGATAGGAACGTTGATGCCGACGCCCAGCGTGTCGGTCCCGCAGATCACCTTCAACAACCCCGCCTGCGCAAGGGTTTCCACGAGCCGGCGGTACTTCGGCAGCAGCCCCGCGTGGTGCACGCCGATGCCGTGCCGCACCAACCTCGACAGGGTCTTGCTCCCGAACCCCGCGGTGAACCGGAAGTTACCGATGAGGTCCGCGATCGCGTCCTTCTCCGCCCGCGTGCACACGTTGATGCTCATCAACGCCTGCGCGCGTTCCAGCGCGGCCTGCTGGGTGAAGTGCACGACGTACACCGGCGACTGCTTCGTGGTGAGCAGTTCCTCGAGCGTCTCGTGCAACGGCGTCAGCACGTACTCGTAGTGCAGCGGCACCGGCCGGTCGACCGACCGGATGATGGTGGTCTGCCGACCGGTGCGGTGGGTCAGGTCCTCCTTGAACCGGTCCATGTCGCCGAGCGTCGCCGACATCAGCACGAACTGCGCCTGCGGCAGTTCGATGAGCGGCACCTGCCACGCCCAGCCGCGGTCGGGCTCGGCGTAGAAGTGGAACTCGTCCATCGTCACCATGCCGACGTCGGCCCGCTCGCCGAACCGCAGCGCGATGTTCGCGAGGATCTCGGCCGTGCAGCACACGATCGGCGCGTCGGCGTTGACGCTCGCGTCACCCGTCAGCATGCCGACGTTGGTTGCGCCGAACGTCGCGCACAGCTCGAAGAACTTCTCGCTCACCAACGCCTTGATGGGTGCGGTGTAGTACGTCCGGCGGCCTTTCGACAGCGCGGCGAAGTGCGCGGCCGCCGCCACGAGACTCTTGCCCGACCCGGTCGGCGTGCTGAGAATGACGTTCGAGCCGTACGCGATCTCCAGGAGCGCCTCCTCCTGGTGCGGGTACAGCGTGAGACCGCGGTCGCCCGCCCAGGTCGCGAACGCCTCGTAGATGGCGTCGGGCAGTTCGTCGTCCGGCAGGTCGTCGGGCGGCACCAGCTCGATGAGGCCGGTCATCGTCGGATGTAGCGCAGGTCGGCGATCGCGCGGCCGGCGTCGCGGCCGCGCTTCTCGAACTTCGTCATGGGACGCACGTGAGCGTCGGCCGCCGCCTTGATCAGCAACGGATCCCGATCGAGCGTCGCCGCCATCGCCTCGGCGTACTCCGGCCAGTCGGTGGCGCACCACAGCAGCCCGCCCGGTGCGAGCCGGCTCGCCAGCAGGGCCACGTGCGTGGGCTGCACGAGGCGGCGCTTGTGGTGCCGTGCCTTCGGCCACGGGTCCGGGAAGAAGGCGTGCACGGCGGCCAGCGTGCCGGGCGGTACGCGTCCCATGATTTCCAACGCGTCCTCGAAGGCGATGCGCACGTTGGTGAGCCCGCGTTCCTCGACGGTGGCGAGCAGGTTGGCCACGCCGGGGGTGTGTATCTCGACGGCGAGGTAGCCGCGGCCGGGATCGGCCTGCGCCATCGCGGCGGTCGCCTCACCCATGCCCGAGCCGATCTCCACCACCAGCGGCACGTCGACGCCGAACAACGATTCCGCGGTGACCGGCCCGTCGGCACTGATGCCGTGCGTGGGCAGGAGGCGGTCGAGGGCGTCGTGGTGCCGGCCGCTGAGCCGCCCGCGCCGCGGGTGGTACGTCCGGATCGACTTCACCCTGTGAAACCTAACATTCGCACTTGCGTTCGGTCCCGTCCCACGGCATCCTCCGGCCGTGCCCGAGCACTTGTGCGAGGGCACCGTTCAGCAGAGCCCGCCCGGTCAGGGCGGGTCACCACGGAGTGGGGAGCCGGCGTGACCGACACGGCCTACCACCGGATGGCGCGAGGGTCGGCGGCCGCGTGGTGGCGCACGGCCCTCGGTACCGTCCTGATCCTCGTCGGGACGCTCGTGCTCGCCGCCGTGCTCTACGCGGCCGCGCTGATCGCCGGCGAGGTCGTGGGCGTCCCCCACGATGGCGACGACTTTCCGATCCTGCCGCCGCTGGTCGAGGCCGCCCTGACCTTCGCCAGCATCGCGGTCGGCCTCCCGGTCGTGCTGCTGACCGCCCGGCTGCTGCAACGCCGGCCGCCCGGCACGCTGTCGTCGGTGGCCGGGCGGGTGCGGTGGGGCTGGCTCGGCCGGTGCCTGCCGATCGCGTTCGCGACGATCGCGCTGATGTTCGCGGCGTCGTTCGCTCTCGCGCCGTTCTTCCCCGAATCCGCCGACGAGACCGACGGCGGCGCCTGGGTGGGCGTCGGGCCGTTCCTCGGCGCGATGCTCGTGATGGTGCTGATCGTGCCGGTCCAGGCCGCCGCCGAGGAGTACGCGTTCCGCGGGTGGCTGTTGCAGGGGGTCGGCGCGCTGACCCGGTGGCTGTGGCCGGCGATCCTGGTGCAGGCGGTGCTGTTCGCGGCCGTCCACGGATGGGGCACCCCGTGGGGCTTCGTCGACCTGGTCATCTGGGCGAGCTTCATGGGCTGGGTGACGGTGCGCACCGGTGGGCTGGAGGCGTCGATCGCGCTGCACACCGCCAACAACCTGCTGTCGATGACGTGGGCCGCGGCGTTCGGCCTCCTCGACGTGGACGAGACGGCGGCCGACATGTCCCTGCTGGGCCTGGCCATCGACATACCCGTGGTGACCGGCTACGCACTCCTGGTCGTCTGGCTGGCCCGTCGGCGCCGCATGCCGACCCGCACCGCCCCCGCCGCCTCTGACGCCTTGGACGCCGCCGCTTGAAGGTGTCCTGCGGCACACAGGAGACACCCAGCTTCAGCACACCCCATGTTCAGTTCGGACTGCGATCGTGATCCAGTCGCCGGCCATTTGGAGGAGCCATGCGGGTGGACCCGAACGTCAGGAACGTCGTGGCACCGACGGGCGGCGCCGTGCGCGTCGTCGGTGACGCCGGATCGGGCCCCGGTATCGGCCTCGTCGAAGGCCTGATCCGCCACCTACCCTCCGCCTGGACGGTCACCCCGGCCGCCGGCCCGGCCGCCGCCGGCCCCGACGACCTGGCCCTGCTGGTCTACCCGACCGCCGCCGAGGTGCAGGCCGCCCACCGCGCCCTGGGCGACGGCACCCGCCTGGTGGTACTGATCGAATCCACCGCCACGGCCGAGCGCGTGGCCGAGGTCCTCGAGGCCGGCGCCGACACCTGCGTACGGGCCGGCTCCGCCGCCGTCCTGGCCGGCCACCTGGTCGCGTGCCGCCGCCGGGTCGCCGGCCGCGAACCGATGACGCTGCGCATGCGGAACAACCGGTCCCAGGTGGGCGTGAGCCGCCCACTGAGCGCCATCCGCTCCCGCTGAGCCGCTCGATCCCCGCGATCGTGGACTCCGTTGATCTCTGAACCAGGGTGTTCCACAACAACGTGGGTGATTTTGTCTGCTGGAGCAGGCAAAATCACCCACGTTGTTGCGGCGGCGATGCGTGACAATTCGGTTCCATCGACGCAGCTGGGGCTACCGACCGGTAGGCCGCCCGTGGCAGGCTCTCCCCCATGTCCGAGAGTGCCGCTGCCACGGCACCAGAGCCGCCATCACAGCCACAGCCCGCAGCTGCCGAGGCGCCGCCGACGAAGACCCGGCGCCGCCTCAGTTTCCGTGGACGTCCGGTGCCGCCGCCGGTCATCTGGCTCAGTGGCGCCCTGGTGCTCGTGCTCGCCGCGTGGGCGAGCGTCACCTGGATCAACGCTGCCCTCGGGTCGGAGACGTGCGCCAGCCCGGTGGTGCTCGAAGTGGCCGCCGCACCGGCGCTCGCACCGGCGCTCGGCGATTTGGCCGGGCCGGGCGCGGCCGGTTCCTGCGCCGAGATCAGGGTGTCCGCACGGGACTCCTCCGCCTACGCCGAGATTCTCGCCAACCCGCCGCCGGGCATCCTGCCGCAGGTGTGGATCCCGGAGTCGAGCTTCTGGCTCGGCCGGGCGCAGGCCCGCGGCGCGTTCACGATCCCGGAGACCGGCACCTCGATCGCGACCTCGCCGGTGGTCATCGCCCTCACCGAGGCGGCCGCCGGCAACCTGGGGTGGCCCGGCCGGCCCGTTCCGTGGGCCGACCTGCTCGGCACCGGCGCAAACCTGCCGGTCGGCATCCCCGACCCGGCCGCCGACCCGGTCGGGATCGCCGGGCTCATCGGCGTGCAGGCCGCCACGGCGAACCGCTCCGACGCGGGACCCGCCGAGTCGCTGGTGCTGCGCCGGCTCACGCAGTACGTCGCCCCGCGGGCCGCGGACCTGTACCTGCGTCTGCCGGAAGCGGGCGGCGGCGCCGGCACCCTCCCGGCGTTCCTCACCTCGGAGCAGGCGCTGCTGCGGCACAACGCGCGCGGCGGAGCGGCGACGTCGCTGGTCGCGTCCTATCCGGGCAGCACGGTGCCGACGCTGGACTTCCCGTACGTCGTGCTACCGGGAGCGCAGAAGGCGGAGGTGGCGGCCGCCACCGCGTTCCTCGACCGGCTCCTCCGTCCCGATGCCAGGCAGGCCCTGCAGAAGGCCGGCTTCCGCGACCCCGACGGCACGCCACCCGCGATGAAGGACCCCCAACCGAGCGCCAGCCGCGTGAGCACCGCACCCATCAACCCCGTCGCGATGCCCACCGAGGACGACCTCGTGCAGGTGCTCAGCCGGTGGACCGGCGTGCAACTGTCGGCGCGCATCCTCGCGGTCATCGACGTCTCCGGGTCGATGAACGAGCGGACACCCACCGGGCAGACCCGGCTGTCACTGATGATGCAGGCCGGCCAGGAGGGCGTCGGTCTCCTGCTCGACTCCACCGAACTCGGCATCTGGGTGTTCTCCACCCGCATGAACGGCACTCTCGACTACCAGGTGCTGGTGCCCACCGGTCCGCTCGCGAACCAGCGCGGACGCATCGTCAGCGCGCTCGGTGCCATCAAGGCGAAACCCGACGGCGACACCGGCCTCTACGACACGACGCTGGCCGCCTACCAGGAGGCCCGCCGCACCTGGATGCCCGGCCGGATCAACGTCCTCCTGATCGCCACCGACGGCCGCAACGACGACGACAACAGCATCAGCCGCGCCCAGCTCCTCGCGGAACTGCAGAAGCTCGCCGACCCGCGCCGCCCGCTGCCGATCCTGTTCATGGGCCTCGGCGACGGCATCGACGTCAACGAGCTGAACGAGATCGCGAAGACGGTCGACGGCCGCGTGTACGTCGCCCGGCAACCGAACGACATCCGGGGGATCTTCTTCGCCGCCCTGTCCGACTTCGGCTGCCAGCCGCCGTCATGCCGGAAGTGATCAGCGCAGCGCGGCCACCAGCCGGGCGAGCAGGTCGGCCGCTGCGGCGGCGGTGAAGTCGCGGCGGCGGGCACGCACCGTCAGAGCCGTCGCCGCGGTGGTGCTCACCACGCCGACCGCCACCCCGGACGGCCCGCTGGGCTGCGGGTAGAACGTAAGCGACGCCACCGGCCCGCCGATCTCCACCGCGCCGAGGTTGGAGACCAGGAACGTGGCGCCCAGCCGCCGGGCGAGCACCCGCGCGCCCAGGCGCACCACGACGTTGCGCGACGGCGGGAAGTCGGGTTCGAGTACCTGGTTCTCGAGCATCGTCCGGACCAGCGAGCGATCCGCTCCGGGTGGCAGCCGCAGCCGGAGGTACGCTGCCCGGTGCTCCGGGGTGAGATCGTCGCCGTCGCGGCGGGACGCCCCGATGGCCGCCACCACGCGGCCGTGCCGCCCCCCGTTCCAGTCCTGGACCACCGCCACCGCGGCGGCGGTCACCGCGGCGGTGCCGGCGCGCAGCCGGGGCAGCCGCTCCGCCACCAGGACCTCGCCCCGGCCATCCGGCCGGGCCGGCGGGACCGCGCGCACCCGCGTCGGCGGCGCGAAGACGGCCTCGCCGACCCGGCGGGCGGCGGCCAGTGCGAACGAGGGGGCGATGACCCGATCACGCATCCCCACGACGTTCGTCCGCACCGGCTGGTCGACAGCCGCGCCGAGCAGGGCGAGCAGGCCGAGGCCGTCGACCGCACCGTGGTGCCCGGCCAGCAGCAGCACCGGAGGGGACCCGACGAGGGCGGCCCGGACCAGCGGTTCACGCCCGTCGTACGGGCGCCCCGCGAAGTCGTCGCGCACCTCGTCCGGCCGGCCGGTGGCGACGACGGATGGCGCGCCACCGAGGTGCGGGTACCGCGCGGAGAGAGCGGCCAGGCGGGCATGCAGCGTTCCGGCCTCGATCGGCTCGCTCAGGTCGGCCTGGAGCACGATGCTCCACGGCACGGTCGGATCGCCGTACAGGCCCACGGTCGCGCGGGCGCGCAGCCAGGCCTCGTGGGCTGAGCTGGAATCGCGGCCGGGAACGCGGCCGGGGTCGCGTTCGACCGGCTCGCCGCTGTGCACGCGCGACAGGATAGCAACCGAGCGGATCGAGACGATTTGTAATCGGCGACGGCTACCGATCGGTAGCCGCGGCATGGCAGGCTCCCTGCATGTCGGAAACCGCCGGCCTCGTCGCGCCACCCCATCCGGCCCCGGGCCGGCGCGAGGGTTGGCTGGCCCGGTGGTACGGCACCGACCCGGTGCGGGCGGCGGCCATCGGCCTGATCGCCGTCCACCTGGTGATCCGGGCCCAGGTCGGCGCCGGCGGCTACCTGGTCTACGACGACTTCTCGCTGGCCTGGCGCGCGGCCGAGCTGGACCTGTTCCCCGACCTGATGTTCTTCGTGTACAACAACCACCTGATGCCGGGCACGATGCTCGTCACCTGGGTGGTCACCACCGCCTGGCCGATGTCGTACCCGCCGTACCTGGTCGTGATGCTCGCCGGCCAGGCCGTGCTGGCGGTCGCGTTCTATCGGCTGCTGCGGCTGGTGCTGCCGGCGACCTGGGGCGTGCTGATCCCGCTGGCGATGTTCCTGTTCAGCCCGCTCACGCTGGAGGCGACGGCCTGGTGGGCGGTCGGCGGGTCGCAGCTCGGCATGCTCCTGGCGCTGGTGCTCGCGCTCGGCGCACAGGTGAAGTACGCCCGCACCCGCCGCACCCGGCACCTTGTCTCGCTGGGCCTGTCCTTCGCGCTGGGAGTGCTGTTCTTCGAGAAGACGTTGCTCCTCGCGCCGATTGTCTTCCTCTTCACCGCCTGCCTGCTGGTCAGCGGTGGCCCGGTGCGCAGCACCGTCGAGACGGTGCGCCGGTTCTGGCGCTCGTGGCTGGTGCTCGGTGCGCTCGCCGGCGGCTACGTGATGCTGTACCTCGCGCTGGCGCCCTCGGGCGCCCGCCAGCCCGCCAACACCGGTGAGGTCGTGACGTTCGCCCGCGAGATCGTGGGTACGACGCTGCTGCCCGGCCTGATCGGTGGCCCGTGGCGCTGGATCGACGTCGGCGAGGGGCCGCCGCTCACCGCGACGCCCGAGGTGCTGCGATGGGCGACCTGGGCCGCGTTCGCCACCCTGGTGATCGTCACGGTGAGCCGCCGCCGGATCGCCGCCCGCGCCTGGTTGCTGCTCGCCCTCGACATGACCATGACCGTCGTGCTGCTCGCCACCACCCGCCTCGGCGGTATCTACAGCCCGGCCGCGGGGTTGACCACCCGGTACGTCACCGACGTGGGGCTCGTCGGCGCGCTCTGCGTCGGGGTCGCGCTCTTCGGCCTCGCCCCCGCACCAGCGGCGGCCGCGGCAGAAGCCACGCCGGAAACCACGCCGGAAACCACACCGGAACCCGCGCCGGTGGACGCGCCGGCAACCGCGCCGACGAGGCCGGACGGGCGGCGCGTCGCCGCCGCGGCCGCGCTCGTGGCGGCGCTTGTGCTGCTGGTCGGCAGCGGCGGGTGGACGTCGGCGCGCTTCGGCGACGACTGGAAGCACAAGGTGGGCCGCGAATACCTGGCCACCGTGCGGGCCGAACTGGCGCAGGCGCCGCGCAACGAGGTGTTCTTGGACGCGGTCGTTCCGGACTGGGTCATGCCGGGCGTGTCCGCGCCGGACAACCTCCAGTCCCACATGTTCCGGTTCCTGGAGCCACGGCCGCAGTTCGTCACCGCCGCCGAGAATCCACGGATGTTCAACGACCAGGGCCACATCCGGCCGGTGCAGATCGACGGCGTGACCAACCGTCCCGGCCCGGAACCCAACTGCGGCTACAAGGCGACCGGCGGCCGCACCGCCCGCGTCGAGCTGCAGAAGGACGTGTTCGCCTGGAGATGGGCGATCCGGGTCGTCTACCTGAGCGGGGGCGACGCGCCGGCGGTCGTCTCCTTCGGCAGCACCGTCACGCGGTTCCAGATCCGGCACGGGGTGAACCAGATCGTGATCGTCGTCGGCGGCGGTGGAGACCACGTCAACCTGACGATCCTCGACCCGAACGTGACGGCGTGCACCAACGAGGTGACCGTCGGAACGCCGAGGCCCCAACCATGATCGACGTGCGCCCGTGACGAACCGCCCCACCGCACGGCTGCGTGGCGCGGTCGACGCCGTGCGCCGGCGCCCGCTGACGGTCGCCAGCCTGCTCACCCTGGTAGCGATCTCGTTCATCCAGCGGCCGGGCCGGATCACCTTCGACACCAAACTGGACCTGACCGTGAACCCGGCTGGGCTCATGGAGCGCTCGCTGCACCTGTGGAACCCGATGGCCACCTCCGGCGAGTTGCAGAACCAGGCGTACGGCTACCTGTTCCCGATGGGGCCGTTCTTCGCCGCCGGGCAGGCGCTGGGCGTCCCGATGTGGATCACGCAGCGGCTGTGGTGCGCGCTGGTGCTGTGCCTGGCGTTCGGCGGCGTCCTGCTGGTGGCCCGGGCCCTCGGCGTCGGCTCTCCCGGCGGCGAGCCCGGCCGACCCGGTGAACCCGGTGAGTCCGGAAGCTCCGCCCTGCGGCCCGCGGACGTCGCCCAGCACCTCGGCGCGTTGGCGTACGCGTTGGCGCCGCGGATGCTCACCGAGATCGGCCCGGTGTCCGCCGAGATGCTGCCGGCCGCTCTCCTCCCGTGGGTACTGCTGCCCCTGATCCGCATCCGGGCACCGCGCCGGGCGGCGGCGCTGTCCGGCCTCGCCGTGCTCTGCATGGGTGGCGTCAACGCCGCGATCGTCGCCGCGGTGCTGGTGCTGCCCGCGCTGTGGCTGCTGACCCGCCCCGTCACGCGCCGGCACCTCGCGCTTGTCGCCTGGTGGATCGTCTCGATCGCCGGCTGCGTGCTGTGGTGGATGCTGCCGCTGGTGCTGCTCGGCCGGTACAGCCTGCCGTTCCTCACCTACATCGAGTCGGCGGCGAACACGACGGGCGTCGTGTCACTGTTCCAGGCGGTGCGGGGCACGAACCAGTGGGTCGCGTACGTGGTCGAGGGCGAACCGTGGTGGCCAGCCGGTTTCCTGCTCGTCGACAACCCGGTGCTGATGGCCGCCACGATGGCCCTCGCCGCTGCCGGCCTGGCCGGGCTCGCCGCGCGGGGCCTGCCGGAACGCCGGTTCCTGGTGCTCGGAACGCTCGCCGGCCTGACCCTGATCACGGTGGGGTTCGTCGGCGCGCTCGACTCGCCGCTCTCCCACGCCACCCGCCACCTCCTCGACGGCCCGCTCGCGCCGCTGCGCAACGTGCACAAGTTCGAGCCGGTGCTCCGGTTGCCCCTCGCCCTGGGCCTGATGCACGCGTTGACCCGGGTGCCCGCCGGCGCGTTCCGCCGCGTCCCGGTGCGCTACCACCGGGTCGCTCAGGCCACCGCGCTGCTGCTGGTGACCGTCGTGGCCGCGCCCGCCTGGATGATCGCCCTGCGGCCCGGTCCCGGTTGGAGCGACCTGCCCGGCTACTGGCGGCAGGCCGCCGGCTGGCTCGCGGCCCAGGACCGGGACGCCCGCACCCTGCTCGTGCCCGGCACCGGCTTCGGGCAGTACGCCTGGGGCCGGACCATCGACGAGCCGATCCAGCCGCTCGCCGGCGCGCCGTGGGCGCTGCGGAGCCAGGTCCCGCTCGGCTCGGAGGGCAACACCCGGGTCATGGACACGGTCGAGGAGGTCCTCGCCGGCGGCCGGGGCTCGCCCGGGCTCGCCGGTTACCTGGCCCGCAACGGTTACAGCTACCTGTTGCTGCGCAACGACATCGACCGCTCCCGGCCCGACATCCCGCCGATCACGGTGATCCGGCAGGCGCTCGCGCGCTCCCCGGGGCTACGCCTCGTGAAGGAGTTCGGGCCGCAGCTCGCCCCGCCGGACGAGACCCGCAGCCCGGTCGACTACGGCGAGCAGCCGCCCCGGCTCATCGAGATCTACGCGGTCGGCGAGCGGGTGCCGACGGTCCGCGCGGTGCCGACGGCCGAGGTCGCGACCGTCAGCGGCGGCCCGGAATCGCTGCTGCCGCTGCTCGAACAGGACCTGATCAGCGCCGACCGGCCCGCTCTGCTCGCCGGCGACCGCGACGAGGACCAGCCACAGGCGACCGGTCCCTGGCTGGTCACCGACGGGCTGCGCCGCCGGGAACGCAACGTCGGCCGGGTGCGGGACAACGTCAGCCAGACGTTCACCGCGGCCGAGAACTCCCGCCAGGGCCGGACCGCGCTCGACATCCTGCCGTTCCCCGGCGAGGAGCATCAGACCACGGCCGTCTACCAGGGCGTCCGCGCCGTCACCGCCTCGACCGCGGCGAGCTTCGCCGACGCGCCGACCGGCACCGAGCCGTCGCGGCTGCCGTTCGCCGCGATCGACGGCGACCCGGCGACGGCCTGGGTGAGCGCGTCCCTCGACGGGCCTGTGGGCCAGTGGCTGGAGGTGGCGCTGGACACTCCGCGCCGGATCCCCGAGGTCCGCCTCAGGTTCGTCGACGACGTGCGGGTGGGCTGGCAGGTCACCCGGTTCCGCCTCACCACCGACCGCGGCTCCGTCGAACACGACGTGACACCGGGCGCGGAAGGCGTCTACGCGACGCCGGCCGGCCTGGCGACGACCGTGCGGGTCACGGTGCTCTCGGTCACGGGCGGGCGCACCACCGGCAACGTCGGCATTCACGAACTCGGGCTACCCGGGGTCGGTACCAGCCGGGCGCTGCGGGTGCCCGTCGACCAGAGCGCCGCCGCGGACGCGCCGGGGTACGCGTTCAGCCGCGGCCACTATCCCCGCGGGGCCTGCTACCCGGCGGCGAACGAGGGCAACGCGGTCCGCTGCGACCCCCTGCTGGCCCGCACCGGCGAGGAGGCGCACGGCCTGGACCGGCTGTTCCGCACCCCGCGGCCGGCCCGCTACGGCCTGACCGTGACCGCGGTGCCGCGTCCCGGCGCCTTGCCGCCGCTGGTCCCGGCGCTGCTGGAGGCCGACGCATCCTCGTCGCTGTCCGGCGACCCACGGGTCGGGCCGTTCGCCGCGATCGACGGCGACCCGACCACCGCGTGGCTGGCCGACGTCGGCGACACCGCGCCGACGCTGAAGCTGTTCTGGACGGACATGCGCAGCCTTGACCGGATCTCCGTCCGCTTCCCGGGCCGTCCCGTCGGCTCCCGCGCCACCACGATCGAGCTACGCACGCCGGTCGGCACCCGCACAGCCACGTTGCGCGCCGACGGCAGCGCCACCTTCGATCCGATCGTCACCGACAAGGTCGAGATCGTCATCACCGGCTTCGATTCGCGGGTGCTCGACCGCCGCAACGCGAGCCAGGCGACGCCCGGTTTCGCCGAGGTGGACCTGCCGGCGCTGGCCGGCCTGCGGCCACCGTTCGGCCCGGACGCCCCGCTCGACGTGCCGTGCGGGCGCGGCCCGGTCGTCGAGCTCGACGGGGTCCGGTTCAAGACCTCGATCACCGGGACGCTTGACGACTTCCGCAGCCGGCGCCCACTGCCGGCGACGATCTGCGACCTGTTCGCCGCCGACGCGCTGGACCTGCCGGCCGGGGAGCACCGCCTGCACTCGGAGCCCTCGGCCTCGTTCCTGATCCAGGACGCCGCGCTGCGCCCGGTCGCGGCGGGTCCGATGTCGGATCCCCCGGCGGAGCGGGCCACCACCGTGACGAAGTGGACCGCCACCGACCGGGCGATCCGCGTCGCCGCCGGTCCCCGGTCGCTGCTGGTGATCCCCGAGAACGCCAACCCGGGCTGGCGCGCCACCCTCGGCGGCCAGCCGCTGCGGGCCACCCGCGTCGACGGCTGGCAGCAGGCGTGGGTGGTGCCGGAGGGCGAAGGCGGGCTGGTGCGGCTCGAGTTCACGCCCGACCGTCCGTACCGGCGCGGGCTCGCGATAGGTGCGGGCGCGGCGCTGCTCGTCGTGCTGTTCGCCGCCGTGCCACCGCTCCGCCGCCCGGTGCCGTCAGGCCCCGCGCCGACTCGCCGCCGCATCGGGCGCTACGTCTTCACCGTCGCCGTGCTCGGGCTGGTAGCCGCGTTGTCCGGTGTGCTGGCCCTGGTCCTACTCATCGCCGGAGCGCTGGTGCGGCAGGTGTACCCGCGGGCCATGGCCTGGATCGCGCTCGGCGGCGCGGGTGTCGCCACCGTGGTCGCGGTCGCCGGCCGGCTCAGCGGGCACTCGCAGAACTGGGCCTACAGCACCGTCGCCCAGGCCGCCATGCTCACCGCGGTCTGCGCCGGGGTCGCCGCCGCGGCGATCGTCGTCCCCGGCACCCCCGACCCCGACGACCTCCGCGCCGACGCCGACGAGCACCAGCAGCCCGGCGGCGGTGGCGGCGGCACCGGCGACCGCGGTGACCGACCCGTTGAGCCAGAGCGCGACGAGGCCGATCTCGACGGCGATGGCCACCCACACCGCGAGGATCGACCGCACGTCACCGCTCGCGACGCGGGAGAAGAGCAGCAACTGGGCAACGGCAAGCAGCGACCCGGTGAGCGCGAACAGCCACAGGGGCACGACCTCCCCTCGGTATCCCGCACCGCCGATGACCGGTAGCAGCCGCGGCCCGACGAGCGCCGCGAACAGCACCACCGGTGTGTCGATCGCGAGCACGGCGAGCACACCGGTCCGCAGCGCCGACCGGCGACCGGCGCTGTCGGCCAGCCGGGGCAGCACGACGACGGCGACCGCCTGCGGCAGCCAGTAGGCGGCCTTGGCCAGCACCGCGCCGACGGCGTACACCCCCGACGCGTGCGCCGACAGCACGTTGCGGGCGAGGATCACGTCGAGGTTGAGCAGCACCACCAGGCCCACCGTGGCATAGGCGGCGTGGGCCACCCCGCGCAGGAGGGCGGGCGCGGGGCGGGCCGGCCACGGCCGTCCGCAGAGGACGAAGGCGGCGGCGGTCGCCAGCAGGATGCCGGTGGCGAGCCCGGCCAGCGCGGCGGTCGCGCTGCGTCCGATCACGAGGCCGGCGATCGCGCCGCCGATGCGCAGCACCGTGTCGAGACCCATCACGAGCGCGAGCGACCCGAACCGCTGCCGGCCCTGCAGGACGCCGCAGAGCGCGCCGTACACCGGGAACGCCGTCAGCGCGACCGGCAGCACCAGGGCCGGCCCGGCGCCGTGCAGGTGCAGCAGGGCGACGAGCACGGGCGCGCTGGCCAGCGCCGTCACCCCGACCGCCGCGCCGAGCCCGACGCCCAGGCCGACGGCCGAACCGACGGCAGAGCGCCGGGCCGAGGTCCGCCCGACCGTGGCGACGTACAGCGCGACCCCGGTCTGCACGCTCATCGCCGGCACGATGCCGACCACCAGCACGGCCATCAGCGCCGACAGCTCACCGAACGACGCCGGGACGAGCAGCCGCGCCGCCACCACGGTGAAGACGTAGTTCGAGACGTTCCCGGCCAGCGACGCGACCGAGACGATCAGCGCCTGGCGGTGCACCCGGGCCACGGGCCGTGCCGCGGCGACCGCCATCGCAACCCCTCCCCAATGCCGGCTTACCGGTCGGTAACATCCAGACTCTATCGGGGATGACCGCCCACCGGGAGAGCCGATGACACACCGACCACGATGGCCAGGGCGTGTCCTCGCCGCCGCCTGCGCGGTGCCGGCGCTCGTGATCGTCGGCCCGGCCCTGGCACCGGGTTTCGTGCTGCGGTACGACATGGTCTTCACGCCACGGCAGCCGCTGCTGGCCGAGAGCGTCGGGCTCGGGTCGGCGCTGCCCCGGGCGGTACCGGCCGACGCGGTGGTCGCGCTCGCGACCACCGTCATTCCGGGTGACGTGTTGCAGAAGGTCGTCCTGCTGCTCACCGTGTGGGCGGCGGCCTACGGCGCGGCCCGCCTGTGTCCGGCCGCACCGCTGGTCGCGGCGGTCTTCTACACGTGGACGGCGTACGTCGCGGAACGGCTGCTCATCGGGCACTGGTCGGTGCTGGTGGCGTACGCATGCCTGCCGTGGATCTGGGCGGCCGGGCTGCGCGTCCGGGAGGGGGCGGCGGGCGGCTGGCCGGCGCTGATCCTGGCCTGCGCGCCGGCGGTGCTCGTGCCGACCGGCGGGGTGCTCGCGGCCGGCGCGGCGGTGGCGGCCGCCGGGCTGCGGAAGGCACCGCGGACGGTCCCCCTGATGGTGGGGATGAACGCGCCGTGGTGGCTGCCGGGGCTGCTGCACGGGGCGACGGGCAACGGCGCGTCCGATCCGGCCGCCGTCGACGCGTTCGCCGCGCGGAGCGAGGGGCCGGGCGGCGCGGTGGTCAGCGTGCTCGGCCTCGGCGGCATCTGGAACGGTGACGCCGTGCCGGCCGGCCGGTCGGGTGTGCTGGTGCCGCTGGTGGCCCTGCTGCTGGTGGCGGGCGGCGGCTACGGGCTCTGGCGGCTCGCGCGGGTGTGGGGGCGGGCGCCGGTGCTGGCGCTGGCCGGGCTCGGGCTGCTCGGGATCGCGATGGCCGTCGCGTCCACCGTGCCGGGGCTCGACGCCGCGGTCCGCTGGCTCGTCGCCGACGTGCCCGGCGCCGGAATCCTGCGCGACGGCCAGAAGTGGGTCGCGTGGTGGGCGCTGCCGGCCGCGCTGGGCTGCGCGATGGCGGTCGACGCGATACCACCAATAGGGCCACGGGCCCGGACGGCGGCGCTGATCGGTGCGGCGCTGCTGCCCGTCGCGCTGCTGCCGGGGCTGGCGTGGGGGGTCGGCGGCCGGCTGGAGCCCGTCCGCTATCCGCGCGACTGGTCGGCGGTCCGCGCCGAGCTCGACCGCGACCCGCGCCCGGGCGACGTGCTCGTGCTGCCGTTCCAACCGTTCCGGCAGTTCGACTGGAACGACCGGCGCACCCAGCTCGACCCCGCCCCCCGGTTCCTGAACCGGTCGACGGTCGTCGACGACACGCTGGTGGTCGGCGACCGGGCGCTGCAGGGCGAAGACCGGCGGGCGGCCGAGGTGGGCGCGGCGATAGGTGACCCCGACCGGCTGGCAAGGCTCGGGATCGGCTGGGTGCTGGTCGAGTACGGCACCCCGGGCGCAGTCGGGCCGTCCGAGCTGGCCAGGCTCACGCCCGTCCTCGACGGCCGGTGGCTGGCGCTGTACCGCGTCCCCGGCAGCGTCGCCGAACCACCGCGGACCGTGACCGACCACACGGCCGCGCGCACGGCGGTGATCGCGGTCGACGCGGCCGTCCTGATCACGGTTCTGATCGCGCTCGGCTGGTGGTTGCGACGTAGGTTACCGACGAGTACATTCATGTCCGTCGCCGAACATGGTGCGATCTGACGAGGAGGCTCCCCCGTGCGCATGGTCGCTGCCATCCTGATCTCCGCCGTTCTCGGCATCGGCCTCGCTGCGGGCGCAACCGCCGCGATCGTCACGACCAACGCGCCCGACAAAGATGTCGAAGCCACGTTCAAGGGCGAGACCAACGTCAAGCAGCGCGACGTCGTTCCCTACGGCCAGCGCTGACCCCCCACGCACACAGCTGAACGGCTCGGCGGGACCCTCGATCCCGCTGAGCCGTTCTTCTTTGCGTGCCTATGTGGCGGCGGGCGTGTGGCGCGACGCGTTCCCCACCGGCTGGCCGGCCAGCACCGCGCGCACCACCCGGTCGAAGCTGCGGACGCTGTGCTCCCACTCGAATCCCGCCACGTACTCGCGGCTGGCCTCGCCCAGCGCGGTGCGCATCAGCCCGCACTTGAGCAGGCCCTCCACCGCCGTCACGAACTCGTCGAGGTCGTCGGCGAGCAGGCCGGTCTTCCCGTTCAGCACCGACTCCCCCACGCCGCCCGCGGCGTGGTAGGCGACCGTCGGCACCCCGTGGGCACCGGCCTCCATCACGACGATGCCCCAGCCCTCCTTGACCGACGGGCACAGGTGGACCCACGAGCGGGCCAGGATCTCGTGCTTCTCCTGCTCGTCGACCCAGCCGTGGATGGTGACCCGGTCGGCGACGCCGTGCGCGGCGGCGTACGCGGCGAGCGG
Source organism: Virgisporangium aurantiacum (assembly GCF_016863635.1). GTDB lineage: Bacteria > Actinomycetota > Actinomycetes > Mycobacteriales > Micromonosporaceae > Virgisporangium > Virgisporangium aurantiacum. The sequence continues at coordinate 322,952 of NZ_BOPG01000034.1, forward strand.
CTCGGCCGACGGGCCCCGGCCGATGATCTCCAGCCGCAGGTCCGGCCAGCGCCGGTGCAGCCGGGCGACCGTCTCGACGGCGTGCTCGATCCGCTTGTGCGGCACCAGTCGGCTCACCACGACCAGCAGCGGCCGGGAATCGCGGCCGGAGGTGACGTGCGGTACCGGGTCGAGGCCGTTCGGCACCACGGCGACGCGCTCCGGATCGATTCCGAGCAGCGCCAGTTCGGTGCGGGTGTGCTCGGACACCGTGACGTAGCGGCAGTTCCGGTAGACGCGCGGTGCCACCCACGACTCCAGCCACCAGCCGACCCGGCCGAGCACCGGGCCGAACCACGACCGCCACTGCAGCTTGTGCAGGTGGTGCACGAGCACCACCACCGGGCAGCGGGCCACCAGCGTGGTCAGGAACGGCATGCCGTTCTGCACGTCGACCACCAGGTCGGGGCGCAGTCGCAGCACGGCGATCACCGCCCACAGGTAGACGGTGAGCCGGCCGCCGCGGCGCACGTACCGCACGCCGTCGATCACCTCGTCGCGCGGGCCACCCGCGGGCCGCGCGCAGAACATGGTGACGCGGTGGCCGCTGGCCGCCAGACCGACCGCGATCCGCTCGACGTAACGTTCGGAACCACCGGACTCCGGATGGCCTGTATCACGCCATGTCGTGATAAGTACATTCACCATGACGACCGCCAGGTGGCCACATGACCCACGCGACGCTTGACCGCTCGGTGCGGCTCTTCCGCGCCTTCCTGGTGGAGCAGACCGACCCCGACCGCTTCTACAAGGAACTGGCCGACGACTCGGTCGCGCTCCTGAAGACATATACCCCGCTCGATGGAAAATCCATGCTCGACGTCGGCGGCGGCCCCGGCTACTTCGCCGACGCGTTCCGCGCCGCCGGCGCCGGTTACATCGGCGTCGACCCCGACGCGGGTGAACTGTCGGCCCGCGGTGGCCCGGCGGCGGGAATGGTGCGGGCGAGCGGGATGGCGCTGCCGTTCGCCGACGCGTGGTTCGACGTGTGCTACTCGTCGAACGTGCTCGAGCACGTGCCCGACCCGCACAAGATGCTCGACGAGATGGTGCGCGTGACGCGTCCCGGCGGAACCGTGTTCGTGTCGTTCACGCCGTGGTGGTCGCCCTGGGGTGGACACGAAACTGCGCCCTGGCACTACCTCGGTGGTGGGTACGCCGCCCGCCGCTACCGCCGCCGGACGGGTCACGAGCCGAAGAACCGGTTCGGACACAGCCTCTACCCCATCTCGATCAATGCGGCCCTGAAATGGGCGCGCGGTACCGGACAGGCGGACCTTGTCCACTTCCTGCCGAGGTATCACCCGTGGTGGGCCCGCTGGGTCGTGCGGGTCCCGGTGGTGCGCGAGGTCGTGTCGTGGAACCTCGCGATGGTGTTGCGGCGTCGCTGACGCCGGGTTTGTCGACCCGAGCCGGTGCCCGCGGAGCACCGGCTCGGCGTCATGTCAGCCGGTCGGTACCGGTTCCGGTTCCACGGCCTTCGGGCGACCACGGTGCCGGCTCCGGGGAGTGCCGCGGCCCGACACCAGGAGCAGCACGCCACCGATGACCATCAGCCCGCCGACCGTCCACATCACGATCGGGCCGGTGCGGGTCAGCAGCACCAGCCGGTCGGCGGCCTCGCTGGCCTTGTCGACCTGCTGCTGCACGGTCTGCGGCGTCCAGGCGAGCGTGCCGGCCAGCACCACGAACTGCTTGTTGCCCGGGCCCTGGAGGAACTGGCGCTGCTGCTCCTCGCCCTTGACGATCTGCCCGGTGTGCGGCTCGACCCAGATCTTGCGCACGTTCTCGTACATCTGGTCGCTCGACAGCGTGCCTTCGGTGCTGCCGAACAGGCTGCCGGGCACCTGCTGGGTCTTGACCTTCGTCGGCTCGATCCGCTGCACGAACCGGTACGTGGCCAGGCCGTTCACCGACTCCTCGCCGTCGTAGGCGATCGGCAGCGCGCGGCGCAACGAAATGTCGAAGAACGTGTAGTCCTTCTTCTGGGTGTCGAACGGGAACTTGTACTGCAGGCCGCGCTGGTCGACGTCGGTCGTCTCGGTGCCGTCGTCGATCTTTTCTTTCTCGCAGTCCTGCAGGCCCTCCGCGGTCCGCCGGTCGACGCACACCCACTGCTCGATGGCGTTGATGAGCGTGCCGCGTTCGTCCTCCACGACGAGGCCGACCCGCCACAGGGCCACGTCGCCGTTCAGTTTCACTTCGGGGGCGTCGTACTGACCGCTGACGATCCGCCGGGCGGTGACCGTGGCGTCGGTACGGATCGGGTTACCGCCCTTGGCCAATTCACCCGGGTAGAACACTGTCATGTTGGTGCCCTGGGCAACCGTCTCGCTATCGGGGTCGAGGGGTGCGACGGCGAGCCGATCGTAGATGACCGTGGGCATCAATAGACCGAGCGTTATACCGAATGCACCCAGTGTGACAAGAAGAATGCCGGCAACGCGTCGCATCGAACCTCCACGCACGTGTCCACAATCACAGGCGTCGCTGAGGTTACCGCGCAGTAGCTTGTAAGGAAAGCGATGGCGAGAAACATTCGGGAGCTATTCTGCGCTGCCGGGTTTCCTGACGCCCGTTTCAGGTGGCGAGCAGACCGATCGTCCACGTGCCGGCGATCACCAGCGCGGTGCTCAGTTCGATGAGCATCGAAAGGCCCGCCGCCTGCAACGCCGCCTTCGTCGACGGCCATGCCTGTTTGCTGTCGCCCACCCGTCGCCACTCGGCCAGCCAGACGCCGAGGATGAAGCCGATCGGCAGGCCGACGATCGGGATCACGAAGAAGCCGACCAGGCCCAGCGCCCCGCCGGCGAGCAGGGTGAGGTTCGGTACGCCGCTGCGCTTGAGGTTGCGGCCGGGCCAGGCGTACTTCGACACGAGCCCGAGCAGCGCCACGATCGTGACGACGGCGACCACGGCCCACCGGCCCACGCTGTCGACGCCGCCGAAGATCGCCCACACGACCGTCGCCGTCCAGCACAGGATCACGCCGGGCACGAGCGGGATGATCACGCCGAGCACGCCGACCACCATCGCCAGGGCGCAGATGACGGTGATCGACGATTCGGAATCGCCTAGGTCCACGCCCGAAACCTACCGGTCGCCCCGCCGACCCGCACGGGCACGGCACCCAGGAGGACGCCGGCGAGCACCGCCGATCCACCGACCACCTGCGTCCAGCCGACCTCCTCGCCCAGCAGCACCGCCGCGGAGGCCAACGCGAACACCGGTGCCAGCATCGCGAACGGCGCGACCGTCGCCGCACCGTACCGGCGCATCAGCGTCCCCCACGCGCCGAACCCGAACAGCGTCGCCAGCACCGCGATGTACGCGACCGCGCCGACCGCGCCCGGGTCGAGCGCCCGCAGCGCCGCCGCCACCTCGCCCGGCCCGTGCACCGCGAGCGACAGCGCGGCCAGGATCGGCGTCGCCACCACGCTCACCCAGACCATGAAGTTCAGCAGGTCGGGCGCGGTCGCCCTGCGCATCGCGACGTTCGCCAGCCCCCATGCCGCACCCGCCGCGACCACCAGGGCGAACGCCGTCACCGGCCGGTCGGCGCCGAGACGCGCACCCAGCAGCACGATGCCCGCGGTAGCGACGCCCAGCCCCACCACGACCCGGCGGCCCGGCCGCTCCCGCAGGAACGCCGCCGCGAACACCGCGGTGAACACGGCCTGGCACTGCAGCACGAGCGCGGACAACCCCGCCGGCAGCCCGGCCGCCATGCCGGCGAACAGCAGCGGGAACTTGACCACCGCGAGGCTCAGGGCCACGGCGACGATCCACCGCCAGGGCACCGTGGGACGTCCGACGAAGACGACGGCCAGTGCGCATACGGCGAACCGCAGCGTGACGAACACCAGCGGCGGCATCGTGTCCAGCCCCACCTCGATGACGACGAAGTTCACGCCCCACACGAGCGCGACGAGCAGGGCCAGGGCCAGATCGCGAGGCTTCACGGGGTCCGATCGTGCCCGTCAAGGTCATGAAGCACCATCGAATGTTTCTATGCGTTACCTGTTAGCCTCGCTACATGATTGAACTCGGTCGGCTGCGGGCGCTGTGTGCGGTCGCGAGCCACGGGACGGTCACCGCGGCGGCCGCCGCCCTGCACTGCACGCCGTCGGCGGTGTCGCAGCACCTCGGGAAGCTGGAACGCGAGACGGGCACCGTGCTGGTCGAGAAGGACGGCCGCGGCCTGCGGCTCACCAGCGCCGGCCGGGTCCTGGTGGAGCACGCCACCCGGGCGCTGACCGCGGTCGAGGAGGCCGAGGCGGCGCTGGCCGCGCACCACGGCGTCGTCGCCGGAAACCTGACGATCGCGTCGTTCCCCACCGCCTGCCGCGGGCTGGTGCCGGGGGTGCTCACCCGGCTGGCCGTCGACCATCCGACGCTGTCCACCGGCCTGATCGAGGCCGACCGCGACACGATGATCGAGGCGCTGCGCCGCGGCACCGTCGACGTCGCCGTCCTGGACGAGTGGCCGGAGCTACCGGTGACGTTCCCGCCCGAACTGGAGCACGAGGTGCTCGGGCACGACGTCGCCGACCTCGTCGTCCCGGCCGGTCACCCGTTGGCGGCCGGCACGGGTCCGGTGGCGCTGGCCGACATCCAGCATGAACGCTGGATTGGGTCGACGCCCGGCACGGTCTGCCACGAGTGGCTGGTGCGGGTCCTCCCCCGCGCCCGGCCGAACCTCCTGGTGGCGGAGTTCGAGACCCAACTGACCCTGGTGGCCGCCGGCCTGGGGGTTGCCCTGGTGCCGAGGCTGGCCCGCACCGCCCTCCCGCCCGGAACCGTGGCCCGCGAGGTCGCCCCGCAGGCGTCCCGCCGGGTCCTGGTCGCGACCCGCCGGGCCTCGGCCCGGCGCCCGGCGGTGGCCGCCGCGATCGCCGCACTGCACAAGACCTGGGCCGCCCGGCCCTGATCTCAGCGGACGGATACGCCGGCCGCCGACAGCTCGTGCTTCACGTCGGCGATCTTCAGTTCCCCGAAGTGGAAGACGCTCGCGGCCAGCACCGCGTCGGCACCGGCGCGGACCGCCGGCGGGAAGTGGGACACGGCACCGGCACCGCCGGAGGCGATCACCGGTATCGTCACGGCCGCCCGGACGGCGGTGATCAGCTCGAGGTCGAAGCCGTCCTTGGTGCCGTCGCGGTCCATCGAGTTGAGCAGGATCTCGCCGGCGCCCAGTTCGGCGGCGCGGGCGGCCCACTCGATCGCGTCGATACCGGTGCCGCGGCGGCCGCCGTGCGTCGTCACCTCGAACGAGCCGGTGTCGTTCCGCCGCACGTCGAGCGACAGCGTGAGCACCTGGCTGCCGAACCGTTCCGCGATCTCGCTGATCAGCTCGGGCCGCGCGATCGCCGCCGTGTTCACCCCGACCTTGTCGGCACCGGCCCGGAGCAGGGTGTCGACGTCGGACACCGCCCGCACGCCGCCGCCGACGCACAGCGGGATGAACACCGTCTCGGCGGTGCGGCGCACCACGTCGAGCATCGTGGCCCGGCCGTCGGAGGACGCGGTGACGTCGAGGAACACCAGCTCGTCGGCACCGGCCGCGTCGTAGGCGGCGGCCAGCTCCACCGGGTCGCCGGCGTCGCGCAGGTTGACGAAGTTGACGCCCTTGACCACCCGACCGGCGTCGACGTCCAGGCACGGGATCACGCGAACGGCGACGCTCACGGTCACACCGCGCCGCGCAGCGTACGCAGCGCGTCGTCAACGGTGAACGCGCTCGCGTACAGGGCCTTGCCCACGATGACGCCCTCGACGCCCACCGGCTCCAGCGCCGCGACCGCGCGCAGGTCGTCGAGCTTCGCGATGCCGCCGCTGGCGATCACCGGACGCTCGGTGCGCTCGCACACCTGCAGCAGCAGCGTGAGGTTGGGGCCGCTCAGCGTGCCGTCGCGCTGCACGTCGGTGACCACGTACCGGCTGCACCCGGCCAGTTCGAGCCGTTCGAGCACCTCGAACAGGTTGCCGCCCGGCTTGGTCCAGCCCCGGGCGTGCAGCGTCTCGCCGCGCACATCGAGCCCGACGGCGACCTTGTCGCCGAACCGGCCGCACACGTAGTCGGTCCAGGTCGGGTTCTCCAGCGCGGCGGTGCCGAGGTTCACCCGCGCGGCGCCGGTGGCCAGCGCCCGGAGCAGGGTGTCCTCGTCGCGGATGCCGCCGCTGAGCTCCACCGCCACGTCGAGCTTCTTGACCACGTCGGCCAGCAGTTCGTGGTTGGAGCCGCGCCCGAACGCCGCGTCGAGGTCGACCAGATGGATCCACTCGGCCCCGTCGCGCTGCCAGGCGAGCGCCGCCTCCAGCGGATCGCCGTACACCGTCTCGCTGCCGGCAGCGCCCTGTACCAGGCGAACCGCCTGGCCATCGGACACGTCCACAGCGGGCAGCAGGGTCAGGGTCACGTCAGATCCTCCGGTCGAAGGCCAGCACCACGATGGCGGGTGCGACGAGTACAACGAGCACGGTAATCGCTACACGCAGCGTCAGGGACCCTACGAGCAGCCAGACCAATACCAGCACACCCAGGCAGCCGGCGACGATCGCGGCACGCTGGCCGCGCGAGCGACGTGCGAACATGCGTCCCGTACGACCCACGCGCGGCCGCAACCGCCGCGCGAGCGCCCGGCGCTGTGCGGCCCGGGCCTGGAGCCGGTCGCGCCGCGCCTGGGCGGCCTCCGCCTCGGCCAGCCGGGCCGCCCGCCGCACCGCACGTTCCTTGCTCATGACAGCGATCGCACCCAGTTCCGGAGCAGGGTGGCACCGGCGTCGCCGGACTTCTCCGGGTGGAACTGGGTGGCCGCGAGCACGGCGGTGTCGAACGCGGCGACGAAATCCCCGCCGTGGTCGGTCACCGCTGCCCCGTCCAGGCCCGGCGTCGGCCGGGCCGCATACGAGTGGACGAAGTAGAAGCGCTCGCCCTCGCCCAACCCCTCGGCCAGGCGGGCGTTCGCGGGCCACCGGACGACGTTCCACCCCATGTGCGGCACCACCGGCGCGTCAAGGCGGGTGACCTCGCCCGGCACCAGCCCGAGCCCCTTGGTCTCGACCCCGTGCTCGGTGCCGGCCGCGAACATCACCTGCATGCCGACACAGATGCCGAGCACCGGCGCGCCGGCCCGCACCCGGTCGGCGATCACCGGACCGGCGTTGATCGCGTCGATGCCGGCCATCACCGCCGCGAACGCGCCGACGCCCGGCACCACCAGGCCGTCGGCCCGGGCCGCCGCGTCGAGATCACCGGTGACGGTGACGTCGGCGCCGACGCGGGCCAGCGCGCGTTGTGCCGACCGCAGGTTGCCCGACCCGTGGTCGAGCACGACAACCGTTGCCATCGAGAGCCTCCCCTCAGCCGTAGACGAGTCGGAGGGCGCCGGCCGTCACCGACATGAGCGCCATCGCCCCGAAGAGCGCGACCGCCTTCGTCGACGCACCCTGCTGCCGCATCGACCACGCGCCACCGATGAGTACGCCGCCCAGCGCGAAAAGGACCACGGTCAGAACCGTGCTCACAGGACGCCCTTGGTGCTCGGCACCTGGCCGGCGTTGCGCGGGTCGACCGCCACCGCCTGGCGCAGCGCCCGCGCGACCGCCTTGAACTGCGCCTCGACCACGTGGTGCGCGTCGGGCTGGGCCCCCGGCCGCGACGCCCGCAGCACCGTGACGTGCAACGTGATCTTCGCGGTGTGCCCGAACGACTCCCAGATGTGCCGGGTGAGGCTGGTCGGATACACCGGCCCGATGTAGGGGGCGATGGTCGTGGGCTCGTCGTGCACCACGTACGGGCGCCCCGACAGGTCGACCGACGCCTGCACGAGCACCTCGTCGAGCGGGACGATCGCGCTGCCGAACCGGGTGAGGCCGGCCTTGTCGCCGAGCGCCTCGGCGAACGCCGTGCCCAGGGCGAGCGCGGTGTCCTCCACCGTGTGGTGGGCGTCGACCTCCAGGTCGCCGGTGGTGTGCACGCGCAGGTCGAACCCGCCGTGCTTGCCCAGCTGGGCGAGCATGTGGTCGTAGAAGCCGATGCCGGTCGACACGTCGACGGAACCCGACCCGTCGAGGTCGACCCGCACGCTCACCTTGCTCTCGTGGGTGTTGCGCTCCACGCTCCCGACGCGTCCCATCACAGCACCTCTCTGATCGCCCGCAGGAACGCGTCGGTCTCCTCCGGCGTGCCGGCGGTGACGCGCAACCACCCGGCCAGCCCCACGTCGCGTACGAGCACGCCGCGGTCGAGCAGCGCCCGCCACACCGCCGACTGGTCGTCGAAGCGCCCGAACAGCACGAAGTTTGCGTCGCTGTCGGCGACGGTCAGCCCGTCCCGTCGCAGCTCCGCCACGATGCGGTCGCGCTGCTCCTTGATCGCGTCGACCGTGGCCAGCAGCGCCGGCGCCTGGCCGACCGCGGCCCGCGCGGCGGCCTGGGTGAGCGACGACAGGTGGTACGGCAGCCGCACCAGCAGCATCGCGTCGACCACCGCCGGCCCGGCCGCCAGGTAGCCGACGCGGCCGCCGGCGAACGCGAACGCCTTGCTCATGGTCCGGGTGACGACCAGCCGCGGGTACCTCCCGAGCAGCGCCAGCGCGCTGGGCGTTCCGGGCCGGGCGAACTCGGCGTACGCCTCGTCGACGATCACCATCCCGGTCGCCTCGTTCGCGACCGCCTCGATCACGTCGGGCTGCAACGCGGTGCCGGTCGGGTTGTTCGGCGAGCAGAGGAACACCACGTCGGGCCGGTGCTCGCGCACCTGCGCGACCGCCTCACCCGGGCCGAGGTCGAAGTCGGGGCCGCGCTTCGCCGGGATCCACCCGGTGCCGGTTCCGGCGCACAGCAACGGGTGCATCGAGTACGACGGCGTGAAGCCCAACGCCCGGCGTCCCGGCCCGCCGAACGCCTGCAGCAACTGCTGCTGCACCTCGTTGGAGCCGTTCGCCGCCCACACGTTCGCCTCGCCGAGGCCGTGCCCGAGGTAGGCGGCGAGGTCGGCGCGCAGGGCCTTCGCGTCGCGGTCCGGATACCGGTTCAGATCCTTGAGGACGCCCGTGAGCGCCTTCTCGACGGCCGCCGCGACCGGTTCCGGCAACGCGTACGAGTTCTCGTTCGTGTTCAGGCGCACGGCGACGTCGAGCTGCGGCGCGCCGTACGGCTTGAGCCCCTTCAGCTCGTCCCTCAACGGCAGCGTCATGTCGAAAACCTCGCGGTGACGGCCTCGCCGTGGGCGGGCAGGTCTTCGGCGTGCGAGAGCGCGACCACGTGGCCGGCCACCTCGCGCAGCGCCGCCTCGTCGTACTCGATGAGCTGCACGCCGCGCAGGAACGTCTGCACCGACAGCCCGCTCTGGTGCCGGGCGCAGCCGCCGGTGGGCAGCACGTGGTTCGACCCGGCGCAGTAGTCGCCGAGCGATACCGGCGACCAGGCACCGACGAAGACCGCGCCGGCGTTGCGCACGCGTTCGGCCACTTTTCGCGCGTCGCGGGTCTGGATCTCCAGGTGCTCGGCGGCGTAGGCGTCGACCACCCGGAGGCCCGCCGCCAGGTCGTCGACCAGCACGACCGCCGACTGCGGACCGGTGAGCGCGGTGGTGACCCGCTCGCTGTGCTTCGTTGCCGCCACCCGGGCCACCAGTTCCTTCTCGACGCTGCCGACCAGTTCCTCGCTGGCCGTGACCAGCACGCTCGCCGCCATCGGGTCGTGCTCGGCCTGGCTGATCAGGTCGACCGCGACGTGCACCGGGTCGGCCGTGTCGTCGGCGAGGATCGCGATCTCGGTGGGCCCGGCCTCGGCGTCGATGCCGACCTCGCCGCGCAGCAGCCGCTTCGCGGCGGTGACCCACACATTGCCGGGACCGGTGATCATGTCGACCGGCTCGCACTCGCCGGGTACGCCGTAGCCGAGCATCGCGATCGCCTGGCCGCCGCCCACCGCGTACACCTCGTCGATGCCGAGCAGCGAGCAGGCGCCCATGATCACCGGGTGCGGCAGGCCGGTGTCGCGCTGCGGCGGGCTGCTGACGGCGATTCCCTCGACGCCGGCGGTCTGCGCCGGTACCACGTTCATCACCACGCTGGACGCCAACGCGGCCAGCCCGCCGGGCACGTACAGCCCGACCCGCTGGACCGGGATCCACCGCTGGGTGACCGTGCCGCCCGGCACCACGTTCGTGGTGACGTCGGTGCGGCGCTGATCGGCGTGCACCTGGCGGGCCCGCCCGATCGACTCCAGCAGCGCGGCCCGCACGTCGGGGTCGAGCGCGTCGGCGGCCCGGCTCAGGGCCTCGACGGGTACCCGGAGATGCTCCAGTTCCACCCCGTCGAACTTCCGGGTGGCGGCGCGCACCGCGTCGGCACCGTGCTCGCGCACCGCCTCGACGATCGGCCGCATCGCCTCGGTGGCGGCGGTGACGTCGACGGCGGCTCGGGGCAGGAGACGGCGCGGGTCCGCAGCGGAACCGCGCAGGTCGATCCGGGTCAGCACCCGGACAAGTCTAGGTCGTGCCTGGTGCCGCCCGTTCCCGCCCGCGCCGGTGTCCGAGGGCCGGACTTGATCTCCGTCGCTAGGGTTCCCACCATGACGACGGTCATCGATTACGGGTCCTTCCGCGCCCGCCTCGACGCGGCCAAAACCACGGACGCCAGGTGGCGGTTGCTCAACGCGTTCCAGCGCGAGTGGGGCCTCGACATCGAGGACGAATCGGGCATCGGCTGGATCGACGACAACCGTGAGCGGCTCGACGAACTCCGTGACGACCCGTCGTCCTACGACGAGGACGAAGACGACGACTTCGAGCACGTCGACCTCGCCCTGGAGGTGCCGGGCGCCCTGGACGAGTGGTGGAGCCTGCCGTTCAACTCGTTCGTCGCCAACCCCCGCTTCTACTGGACGCATCCGATCTACCCACCGTCGCTGGAGGCCGGCGGCGGTGACGAGATCGACCTGACGCCGGGCCTGTTCGGCACCACCGACCTGCGCGTGTGCCGGTTCATGGCCGAGTACCAGTACTGCAACGAGTGGGGCTACGCCGCCGCGCACGCCGACCTGTCGGACCCGCCCGCGCTGGTGACCGCCGACGAGAGATGGCGGGTGCAGGCGCGCAGCCTGTCCGAGTTCTTCCTCCTGATGGCGGTGGTCCGCCTGCCGAGGTACGTCGGCTGGACGGCCGTCCCCGACCGGGCCGCTGCCCCGGATCCGTTGCCGGCACTCGGTTTCCTGCCGTGGCGCGAACTCGGCGGCAACGTCACCGTGCACGGTGCCCCGGACGCGCTCGTCTACCACGACACCGCCGACGGGTCCGAGCAGCCGCTCGCGGTCGCCGCCCGGACCCGGGAGGCGCTCGACGGGGTGGCCGCCCGCCTCGGCGTCACGTGGAAGGAGACGGCGCCGCCACGGCACGCGACGTGAGTTGCCCGGCGGGTCGAGCCGGTGCGGGTTAGTCTTTGGCCGTGACCGCGCGGCTGCCGCTCTTCCCGCTCGGCACGGTGCTGTTCCCCGGGCTGGTGCTGCCGTTGCACATCTTCGAGCCGCGTTACCGCTCGCTCGTCCGCGACCTCATCGACCTGCCGGCCGACCAGACGCGCGAGTTCGGCGTCGTCGCGATCAAGAGCGGCTGGGAGGTGCAGTCCACCGGGCCGGGCGGCCTCACCGCCGGTGGGTCGCTCACCCTCTACGAGGTCGGGTGCACGGCCGAGGTCCGCACGGTCACCGAGCATCCCGACGGCCGGTTCGACCTGGTGACGGTCGGGCGGCGGCGGTTCCGCACGAAGCAACTCGTCGACGATCCGGCCCCGTACCTGGTGGCCGACGTCGAGCTGCTGAGCGAGCCGACCGGCGACGAGCAACTGGCCGAGCGGCTGTCGACCACGGTCCTCGACCTGTTCCAGCGGTACATCACGATGATGCGGCAGCAGACGCCGGAGGTCGGCGAGCAGCTGCCCGACCGGCCCGGCGTGCTCTCGTACCTGGTGGCCGCGAGTGCGGTGCTGCCGCTGGAGGATCGGCAGCGGCTGCTCGCCGCCGACGACACCGTGCGCCGCCTGCGGGCCGAACGGACGCTGCTGCGTCGCGAGGTGACGCTGCTCAACCGCCTGCGGGCGGTGCCGGCGCCGCTCGGTGATCTGACGTCTCCGGCGAGCCCGAACTGACCATGTCGCCGGCCTTCTCGTCCTCCGGGGCGGGCTCCGGGGCGGCCTCCGGATCGGGTCCCGGCGCCGGTTCCGGCGGCACCCAGTGCACAACCGCGCGTTCCGGTCGCAGGCTCGGCGTCGGGTAGAAACCGGCCAGGAAGGTGTAGATCGCCACCGCGATCATCGCCTGCACCAGCACCGCACCCTGGATCCGGAACCCGGCCAGGTCGATCACCGCCGAGTACACCTTGACCGGGATCTCGAACCGGGAGCCGACCGGCGCGCTCGTCAGCAACCGACGGTACTCATCGAGGTCGATCCGCTGGCCGAGCCAGGCCATCAGCGTCGCACCGGCCACCGAACCGACCGCGAGCCCGGCGAGCATGATCGGGCCGCGGCGCCGGCGCAGCAGCAGCCACACCGCCACCGGCGCCAGGATCCCGACCCCGGCGGTCATCAGCAGGTAGACGCTCTCGCCCGCGACGTACCCCTCCGGGTGCGGCTCGGTGTACACCGCGCCGTCGGCGGTCATCTCCAGAACCGTGCGGGGGCTGATCTCCGCCCACACGTAGGCGAGGCCCGCGCCGAGGCCGGTGAGCACCACGGCGACGGCCAGCGCGGCGGCGATCTCGATCAGCCAATCGCGCGGGGTGGTGCGGACCTCCGGCTCGCCGACCACCGGCACCCAGTCGGGCGGCGGGGCGGCGTACCCGTTCTCACCGTTTCCGACCGGGCCGTTGCCGACCGAGCCGTTGCCGACCGCGTCGGGGCCGATCGCCCATATCGGCTGGTCGGCCGGCGCCGGCGGGGCGGGCGCGGGCTTCGTCAGATCGACCGGCGCGGGTGGCTCGTCGGGTCCGGATGATGGCGAGTTCACCTTGTGATCCTGCCACGCCCACCTGAGTGCCGGACGCCGGTCAAGCCCCCGGCGCGGCGGTGCCCCTCAGCTCGCCAGCGAGCCGGGGCCGAGCAGCGCCTTCAGGTCGCCCATCAGCGCCGGCGTGGCGTTGACCCGCAGCGGGCCGAGCCGCAGCAGCGTGCTCCGGCTGCCGTTGACCAGTTTGAGGTGCACCTCGGCCGAGCCGGGATGGCTGGCCAGCACCTCCTTCAACCGCTCCACCAGCGGCGGCGTGCATCGCGACGGCGGCAGCGCCAGCACCACCGGCTTGTGGTCGTCGGGCGCGCTGATGTCGGGGATCGACAGGTCCATCGCCATCAGCCGGGGCTGGTCGTCGCGCCGGTCGACGCGCCCCTTCACCACCACGATCGCGTCCTCGGCGATGTACTGGCCGACGAGCTCGTACGTGTTGGGGAAGAACAGCGCCTCGACCGCGCCGGTGAGGTCCTCCAGCGACGCCGACGCCCACGCCTTGCCCTGCTTGGTGATCCGCCGCTGCACCCCGGACAGGATGCCGGCGAGCGTGACCACCGAGCCGTCGGAGACCGCGCCCTCCTCGTTGAGGCGGGCGATCTGCATGTCGGCGGCCTTGTTCAGCGCGTGCTCCAGGCCGAACAGCGGGTGGTCGCTGACGTACAGGCCGAGCATTTCCCGTTCGAACGCCAACAGGTCGGACTTGTCCCACTCCGAGGTCGGGATCGGCGGGGTCACCACCAGGCCGGGATCGCCGGACGAGTCGCCGTCGTCGAACATCGAACCGAACAGGTCGAACTGGCCAACGGCCTCGTTCTTCTTGACGTCGACGAACGCGTCGATCGCGTCGGCGTGCACGGCGAGCAGGCCCTTGCGGGTGTGCCCCATCGAGTCGAACGCGCCGGCCTTGATCAATGATTCGATGCTCTTCTTGTTGCAGGCGACCTGGTCGACCTTGCGCAGGTAGTCGTAGAAGTCGGTGTAGTCGCCCTTCTCCTTGCGGCACCGCCGGATCGCCTCGACCACGTTGACGCCGACGTTGCGCACCGCACCCAGGCCGAACCGGATGTCGTTGCCGACGGCGGTGAACCGCAGCGTCGACGCGTTGACGTCGGGCGGCAGCACCTTGATGCCCATGCGCCGGCACTCGGCCAGGTAGACGGCCGACTTGTCCTTGTCGTCGCCGACGCTGGTGAGCAGCGCCGCCATGTACTCGGGCGCGAAGTTGGCCTTGAGGTAGGCGGTCCAGTACGCGATGAGCCCGTAGCCGGCGGTGTGCGCCTTGTTGAACGCGTAGTCGGAGAACGGGACGAGGATGTCCCACAGCGTCTTGATCGCCGCCGGCGAGTAGCCGTTGGCCTTCATGCCCTCGGAGAACGGGACGTACTCCTTGTCGAGGATCTCCTTCTTCTTCTTGCCCATCGCCCGCCGCAGCAGGTCGGCGGCGCCGAGCGAGTACCCGGCGAGCTTCTGCGCGATCGCCATGACCTGTTCCTGGTACACGATCAGGCCGTACGTGTCGCCGAGGATGTCTTCGAGCGCCTCCGCCAGCTCCGGGTGGATCGGCACCACCGGCTTGCGGTTGTTCTTCCGGTCGGCGTACTCGTTGTGGGCGTTGGCACCCATCGGACCGGGCCGGTACAGCGCGAGCACCGCGGAGATGTCCTCGAAGTTGTCGGGGACCATCGAGCGCAGCAGCGAGCGCATCGGGCCACCGTCGAGCTGGAACACGCCGAGCGTGTCGCCGCGCGCCAGCAACTCGTAGGCGGCCTTGTTGTCGAGCGGCAGCTGCTCCAGCACCAGGTCGTCGCCCCGGTTCTCCTTGATGGAGATGAGGCAGTCGTCCATGATCGTGAGGTTGCGCAGCCCCAGGAAGTCCATCTTCAGCAGGCCGATGGACTCGCACGCGCCCATGTCCCACTGGGTGATGATCGCGCCGTCCTGCTCGCGCTTGTGGATCGGCAGGACGTCGACCAGCGGGTCACGGCTCAGGATGACGCCGGCCGCGTGCACGCCCCACTGCCGCTTGAGCCCCTCGAGGCCCTTCGCGGTGTCGACGATCTTCTTGACCTCGCCGTCGGAGTCGTACAGCTGGCGGAACTCGACCGCCTCCGGGTACCGCGGGTGCTTCGGGTCGAAGATGCCGGTGAGCGGGATGTCCTTGCCCATCACCGGCGGCGGCATGGCCTTGGTGATGCGGTCGCCCATCGCGAACGGGTAGCCGAGCACGCGCGCCGCGTCCTTGACCGCGGCCTTCGCCTTGATCGTGCCGTACGTGATGATCTGGGCGACCCGCGCCTCGCCGTACCGCTCGGTGGCGTACCGGATCATGTCGCCGCGCCGGCGCTCGTCGAAGTCCATGTCGATGTCGGGCATCGAGATGCGGTCGGGGTTGAGGAACCGCTCGAACAGCAGGCCGTGCGGGATCGGGTCGAGCTCGGTGATGCCCAGCGCGTACGCGATCAGGGCACCGGCGGCCGAGCCACGGCCCGGGCCCACCCGGATGCCCTCCTTCTTGGCGTGGTCGACGAGGTCGGCGGTGACCAGGAAGTAGCCGGGGAAGCCCATCTTGCAGATGACGTCGAGCTCGTACTCGGCCTGCTTGGAGTGGCCCTCCGGCACGCCGCCGGGAAACCGGCGCTCCATGCCGCGCCGCACCTCGGCCCGCAGGAAGCTCTCCTCGGTCTCGCCGTCGGGCACGGGGAACTGCGGCATCAGGTTCCGGGACGCGAACACGCTCTTGTAGTCGCCGATCTTCTCGGCGATCTCGAGCGTGTTGTCGCAGGCGTCGGGCACCTCGGCGTCCCAGAGCTTGCGCATCTGCTCGGCCGACTTCAGGTAGAAGTCGCGCGCGTCGAACTTGAACCGCTTCGGGTCGGCCAGCGTCGACCCCGACTGCACGCACAGCAGCACCTCGTGCGCGTCGTGGTCGGGCTCGAACGTGTAGTGCAGGTCGTTGGTGGCGACCGGCTTGAGGTTGAGCCGCTTGCCGAGCGCGATCAGGTCCTGCCGGATGCGGGTCTCGATGTCGAGCCCGTGGTCCATGAGTTCGAGGTAGAAGTTGTCGGGGCCGAAGATGTCGCGGAACTCCGCGGCCGACTCGCACGCCTTCTCGAAGTTGCCGATGCGCAGCCACGTCTGCACCTCGCCCGACGGGCATCCGGTGGTGGCGATGATGCCCTTGCCGTACTGGTTCAGCAGTTCGCGGTCGGCCCGGGGCTTGTAGAAGAAGCCCTCCAGGCTCGCCCGGCTGCCGAGCCGGAACAGGTTGTGCAGGCCGTCGGCGTCGGCGGCGAGCATCGTCATGTGGGTGTAGGCGCCGGACCCGGAGACGTCGTTCTCGCCGCCGTCGGCCCACCGCACCCGGGTCCGGTCGCCCCGGTGGGTACCCGGTGTGAGGTACGCCTCGGTGCCGATGATCGGCTTGACGCCGGCGGCCGTCGCCTGCTTGTAGAAGTCGTAGGCGCCGTAGATGTTGCCGTGGTCGGTCATCGCCAGCGCGGGCATGCCCTGGCGGCTGGTCTCCTCGAAAAGATGCTTGAGCCGAGCGGCGCCGTCGAGCATCGAGTACTCGGTGTGCACGTGCAGATGCACAAACGAGTCACCCATGCCGCGCCCCCTTAATCTCACGCCGAGAACCCGAGGCACCCCACCCGGGCTGGCGACTCAGGAGAGCCTAGTCCGTCCGCGGCGGACTTCGACCAGTGCGACACGTCGCACCACACCGCCGGACAAGGCTGGCACTATCCATGACCCGTCGTGGCAAAACTCTTACCCACCGCGCTGCCCTGCCGATGTGGCTGGCACTACCCCCGCAAGCACTGTGAGGCCCCCATGAGCACCGAGGCTCCAGCGGTGTACCACGCATCGCCGTATCCCGCGATCGTGCACCAGGCCGCCCGGCACCGCGCCGCCGGCGGCAACCTCCGACTGCCCGTCCTGGGATGGGTCATCCTGGGCGTCCTGATCGTCGCCCTCGCCGCCGCCGGCGTGCTGTTCGCGCTCTAGGCGTACGGGTCGCTGTCGCGGGCGTACGGGTCCATCATCACGGCCGCCGCCCGCAGCCAGGCGGCCTGGGTGGCGGGCTGGAGGTCCGACAGCTCGATCAGCGAGCCGCTCTCCAGGGCCGGGTCGTACGGGACCACCACGACGGCGCGCGTGCGTGCCGCGAAGTGGGCGGCCAGGTCTTCGATGAGCGGCGTCGCGTTCGGCGACGGGCACGAGAGCAGCGTCACCGCGTTCGACACCATGTCGTCCATGCCGGCCTCGTCGAGCAGGTCGAGCATCCAGTCGGCGGTGAAGGCCGCGTCTTCGCGCGGCACGGTGGTGACGACGAGTTGGTCGGCCGCCTGCAGCACGGTCTGCCAGTTCGGGCTCTCCACGTTGTTACCGGTGTCGACGCAGATGACGTCGTGGGTGCGGCGCAGCAGGTCGAGCACCCGCTTCACCGTGTACGGGTCGAGCCGCTGCGCGAACCGCGGGTTCTCCTCACCGGCGAGGACGTCGTACGTGCCGTCGGACGCGTGCCGGAGGTAGTCGTCGAGCCGCGTGTGCAGGTCGTAACCGGCCGCTCCCTCGACGTCCACCAGATCTCTGACCAGGTGCCGGATGGTCCGCGCGTGCCGCGCGGACCCGGCCCGGAGCCCGAGCGTGCCGCGCAGTTCGTTGTCGTCCCAGGCCAGCACGCCCTTGCCGCGCACGCTCCCGACGGACGCCGCGGTGAGCACGGTGGCCGTGGTCTTGTGGACGCCGCCCTTGGGGTTCGCGAACGCGAGCACGTGCGGTGAGGCAAGCTCGCGCCGCAGCACCTCGACGAACGCGTCGGTGGCGACGGGCGCCGGCTCGGCCGCCTGCTGCCATTCCTGCTGGTAGCCGTTGACCGGCTGTTCGTAGCCGTTGACGGGCTGCTCGTACCCCTCGGCCTGCTGCGGGTAACCGGCGTACTCGTCGTACCCCTGCTGCGGCGGGACCTGGGCATAGCCGTAGCCGTTGCCGTTCCCGTTGCGCGGGTACTCCTCGTACGCCTCCTGCGGCGGAGGCTGGGGATAGTCCTCGCGGCGCGGCTCGTAACCGCGCCCGTTGTACTCGCTGTAGCCGGCATCACGGCCGGCATCGCGGTATCCCTGCTCGCCGTATCCGTTGTCGCGGTACCCCTCGTCGGCGTAACGCGCCGTTCTGGCCTGGGCCAATCGGTCCTCCGAGAAACGGCCGTCGTAGTCGTCGTCGCCGGGGCCACCCCGGCCTAACAGAGCGCGGTCGAGGAGTGACCTCCACCGGGGGTTATCCTCCGCGGGACGCCCCCAACTTGCATCGGTGCGCTCCACGGACAACTCCCCATTTCTCGCCCGACCTCGCGGCCGGTCTCCATCGCCTCACTCGGCGACAGATCAACTGCTGCCGGTCGCCTCGGTCGGCGACAGATCAACTGCTGCCAGCCACACCACCGCGTCCGCTACAGGCTACGGATGTAACGCGGATCAGACCACTGGCCAAGGCGAAGAATTGTGCGACTTCCCGCCCGGGCCCCACTACTCAACGTCGCGGCGAGGCACCGGGGTTACGCCTGCAGAGAGGTCAACGCGGCAGCCAGGTCCTTCGGGTACGGGCTCTCGAACTCGACGTACTCTCCCGTGCCCGGATGGGCGAAGCCCAAACGCACCGCGTGCAGCCATTGCCGCTGCAGCCCGAGGCGCGCCGCGAGCGTCGGATCGGCACCATACGTGAGATCCCCCACGCACGGGTGCCGCAGCGCGGCGAAGTGCACCCGGATCTGGTGGGTCCGTCCGGTCTCCAGGCGGACATCGACGAGCGTCGCCGCCGGGAACGCCTCCACCGTGTCGTAGTGGGTGATACTGGGCCGGCCGCCGGCCACCACCGCGAACTTGTAGTCCTGGTGCGGGTGCCGGTCGATCGGCGCGTCGATCGTGCCCCGCGACGGGTCCGGATGCCCCTGGACCACCGCGTGGTACCGCTTGTCGACCTCGCGTTCCTTGAACGCCCGCTTCAACGCGCTGTACGCCCGCTCGCTCTTGGCGACCACCATCACCCCGGTGGTGCCCACGTCGAGGCGGTGCACCACGCCCTGCCGCTCGGCGGCTCCGCTGGTCGACACCCGGTGGCCGAGCGCGGCGACGCCGCCGATCACGGTCGGGCCGGTCCAGCCCGGGCTGGGGTGCGCGGCGACGCCGACCGGCTTGTCGACCACCACGATGTCGTCGTCGCTGTAGATGACGGACATCCCGGTGACCGTCTCCGGAACGATCTCCACCGGCGCGGGCGGCGCCGGCAGCGCCACCTCCAGCCAGGAGCCGGCCTTGAGACGGTCGGACTTCACCTTCACCGATCCGTCGACCTCGACGTCACCGGCGTCGATGAGTTCGGCCGCGCCGGTGCGGGAGAGCCCGAACATCCGGGCGATCGCCTGGTCGAGCCGCATGCCGTCGAGCCCGTCGGGCACCGGCATCGACCGTCGGTCCCGGCTCATCCGCGCGTCTCTTCTTCCGCTTTTTGCTCTTTTTCCGCTTCTTCGGCTTTGACTCTTTCGGCGGCGGCTTTTTCGGCCCGGCTGGGCAATCTGGTCCCGTCGCGCTGCCGGCCGCTGAGCTCCAGCAGGATGATCAGGACGACGCCGATGGTCAGCGCCGAGTCGGCGCCGTTGAACACGGGAAAGCCCTGGCCACGCTCGTCGAGGAGGCTGACCATGTCGACCACGTGACCCACGAACGGACCGGGCGACCGGAACAGCCGGTCGCCGAGATTGCCGATCACCCCGCCGAACACCAGACCGAGCGCGATCGCCCACGCCGTCGACCGGACGTTACGGATCACGAAGCCGAGCACCACGGTCACGACCAGCGCAACGATCGGGAACACCCAGGTGACACCGGTGCCCATGCTGAACGCCGCGCCGCTGTTCCGCACGTGCATGAGATAGACCAGGCCCCCGAGCACCTTCACCGGTTCCCGGTCGGCCAGGTACACCACGGTGAGATGCTTGGTGACCTGGTCGATCAGCGTCACCGCGACGGCGATGCCGAAGAAAAGAGTGAGGACGCGGCGCCGGTCGATCTGAGAACCCTGCGCCACGCCCACCCACTCCACGCTTGATCGAGAAGCGCTAGCGGCGCTCCTCCAACTGCTTGCAACTCACGCAGAGCGTAGCCGACGGGAATGCCGCCAGCCGCTCGACCGGGATCGCGTTCCCGCACCGCTCGCACCAGCCGTAGCTGCCCTCGTCGAGCCGCTCCAGGGCCCGCTCCACCTGGTTGATGCGCTCCAGGATGTTGTTGGCCAGCGAAATCTCCTGCTCGCGCTCGAACGTCTTGGTTCCGGTGTCGGCCTGGTCGTCGCCGGCGGAGTCGGTCAACCGGTCGCGCTGCAACTCGGCGATGTCGGCCACCGTCTGGTCGTACTCGGTACGCAGTTCGAGGTGCCGCTCACGCAGCGCGTTCCGGATCTCCTCGGTGTCGGCCTCGCTCCGCGTGCCCCGCTTGGCGGCGGCGGCGCGCCCGGCGTTGCCGGCTGACTTGGCCGACGTGGCCTTCGTCGCCTTGGTCGGCTTGGATTGTGCTGTCTGGGCCATCGTCGCTCCCTCGACCGCGGCGGCCGCGGTGGTCGATACTGCGTTGGGTGGGTTTCCCCCGCCGGCCCGAACCGGGCCGTCAGAGGTCGTCGTCCGGCCAGGGCCGGCGGTTTGTGCCCGGCGCGGGGCGCCGGACACGTCGCTTGTGTCGGGGGGACGGGACGAGCCTGTTTTCTTCGCACCTACCGCCACGCCGGCGGCCGTCTTCGTTGCCGTCTTCGAAGCCGTGGTTCCAGCTGCCCTGCTGGCCACCGTCTTGTTACCTACTGCCGTGCCGGCCGCGCTCTTGCTTGCCGTGGTCCTGCCGGCAGTCGCCTTGTTCGCTGCCGTGACGGCGGGGGCCGCCTTGGCAGTGGGTGCCGCCTTGGCCGAGTTCGCCTTGGCTGGAGCCGCCTTGGAAGGGGCTGCCGTGCCGGCCTTCGCGGAAGCCTTCCTGGCCGGGGCCGCCTTGCCAGGGGTCGCCTTCGCCGGGGCCGCCTTGCCGGCAGTGGCTTTCGCCGGAGTCGCCTTCGCCGGAGTCGCCTTCGCCGGAGTCGCCTTCGCAGACCCGGCCTTTGCCGCATTGCCGGCACCTGCCCTGGCCGGAGCCGCCTTGCTGGCACCCGCTTTCGCCGGGGCAGCCTTGCCGGCGGGCGCCTTCGCGGGGGCCGCCTTCGCCGAGGTCGCCTTGCTTGCGGGCGCCGCCTTCGCCGAGGCAGCCTTGCCGGCGGGCGCCTTCGCCGAGGCAGCCTTCGCCGAGGCCGCCTTGCTTGCGGGCGCCTTCGCGGGGGCCGCCGTCGCGGGAGCCGCCTTCGCCGAGGCCGCCTTCGCCGGGGACGCCTTGCCGGCACCCGCCTTTGCGGCGCCCGCCTTCGTGGCGCCGGCCTTCGCGGGGGTCGCCTTGACAGCACCGCCCTTTGCGGCGCTAGCCTTCGCGGGG
>NZ_BOPG01000035.1 GCF_016863635.1 Virgisporangium aurantiacum
CTCGACTTTGCCGGGCTCGACTTCGCCGGTGCCGTCTTCGGTGCCGTCTTCGCGGCCGACTTGTTCGCCGGGGCGGCGGCCGCGCGCGCAGGGGACGACCGGCGCGATGGGGCATCGACCTGGGCTGCTCGCCCGGCTGCCTTTCGCGTCGCGGATGACCGTTCGGCCATGCGTCCCCCAGATAAAAGACGGGCGCGCGGTGCTGGCACCGCGCACTCCAGTGGGTGGCAAGAATACGGAATGTACCGGCGCCCGCCAACCATGCCACACCAGTTAGCTCAAAACGGACCTTTCTTTCTGGTTGCCGGATGCCTTTACCCGCTGCATACCCATCCGACACGTCGAGTTTCACAAATCCGTCGGTTACGTCGCCGGTTCGTCCCCGTGTTCGGCGAACCAGCGGGCCAGCCGGCCGCGGCGGCTGACCGCCCGGAGGCGGCGTTCGGTGGCGTCGCGGACCCGGTCGGCCGCGACGATCAACAGGCTGTCGTACGTGCGCAGGCGGGTGCTCGGTGCCGGGACGAACGCCGCCCCGTCGCGGGTCACCAGCATGATCGCCGCTCCCACCGGGAGGCGTAGCTCGTCGATGTGGACGCCGGCCAGCTTCGACCCGGGCGGAATGTCGAGTTGGAGCAGGTCGGCCCGCATCCGTTCCAGGGGAGCCGCGTCGAGTTCCAGTTCGGTCGTCTCGTCGGGGGCCAGCACCCCGAGCCAGCCGGCCGCGGGCGGCAGCGACCACCCCTGCGCCAGCGTGTACACCACCACCAGCACGAACACGACGTTGAACAGCATGCCCGCGCCGTCGACGCCGGCCGAGAGCGGGATCGTCGCCAGCACGATCGGCACGGCGCCGCGCAGCCCGGCCCAAGACAGGAAGATCTGGTCGCCGAGCCGGTACCCGAACGGCGCGACCGACGCCGCCACCGAGAGCGGTCGCGCCACCACCAGCAGCACGAACCCGATCACCAGCGCCGAGATGACGGCCGAGCCCAGGTCGGCCGGTTCCACCAGCAGGCCGAGCAGCACGAACAGCCCGATCTGCGCCAACCAGGCCAGCCCGTCGGCGAAGCCGAGCACCGCGCGGCGGTGCGGCAGGTGCGAGTTGCCGAGCACGACCCCGCACACGTACACGGCCAGGAACCCGGACGCGTGCGCCGCCAGCCCCACCGCGTACGCGAGCACCGTCAGCGCGACCGTGGCCAACGGATAGAGGCCGGCCGCCGGCAACGCGGCGTTGCGCAGCAGCCAGGCGCCGCCGAACCCGACCACCACCCCGATCAGGCCGCCGACGGCGAGTTCGTACCCGCCGATGAGGAGGTGCTCCCACCAGACGTGGCCGCCGCCGGATCCCTCGGTGACCGACAGCGCCAGCACGAGCAGCACCACCGGCGCGTCGTTGATACCGGACTCGGCCTCGAGCAGCGCCGCCAGCCGCGGCCGGATGCGCAGCCGGCGCAGCGTCGCGAACACCGCCGCCGCGTCCGTCGACGAGAGCACCGCCCCGTACAGGAAGGCCAGCCGCCAGTCCAGGCCGAGCAGGAAGTGACCGGCCACGGCGACCACCGCCGCGCTGACCGCGACCCCGACGGTGGAGAGCACCACCGCCGGAGCGAGCACCGGCCGCAGCTCACTCCACCGGGCCGTCAGGCCACCCTCGGCGATGATCACGACCAGCGCGCACAGGCCGAGCGTGCGGGTGAGATCGGCGTCGGTGAACTGGACGCCCAGCCCGATCGGGCCGAGCGCCATCCCGAGCGCGAGATAGACGAGGAGGCTGGGCAGGCCGAGCCGGCTCGACAGCCGGACCGCGGCGACGGCGATGAGCAGCACCGCCGCGCCGATCAGCAGCGCGACGTTGATCGAATCGTTCATCGCACGCCCTTACGGCGGCGCGTCGCGCAGGCGCGCCACCCGGTCGGCGAGATCGGGGGGCGCGTCGGTCACGGCGATGATCTTATCGCGGCCGGTCGCCCCGGACCGTAGCGACAGTGTCGCGCGTCGCAGTCCGAGGGCGTCGGCCAGCGCCGCGATCGCGGCGTCGGTGGCCCGCCCGTCGACCGGCGGCGCGTGGACCGCGACGATCAGCGCCGCACCGTGCGGCCCGTCGTACCGCCCACCGACCCGGGTACGGGACGACCCGGGCTTGACGCGAACGGCAACCAGCGATCCTGAACCGTCCAAGACCGCCGCTACCTCCTACCTCCGGACGCGGGCCAACAGCGTGCTGTCGGGTTCGCACAGACCGCACGGCGTGAAGCCCAGTTCCACCGCCTCGCTCACCGGGAGCGACTCGTGCTCGCGGCCCAGCAGGTGAACGCAGCCGGGCAGATGGTAACGGGGCCGACCGTCGATCACCAGGACATCGGCGTCCAGTTGCGCGACGCGGGCCACCTCAGCGGGCGACACCCGCTGCGCCGGCGGCTCGTCCGACGGGTCCTCCTCGTCGAACTCGTCGTCATCGTCGTCGTCTTCGAACTGGTCGTAGCGGTCGTCGTACTGCTGCTCGCCGTACCCGCCGCCGTAGCGCTCGCCCGAGGACTGCGCCGGGACCCCGCCGCGCCGGCCCACGTCGAGCAGCGTGGTCTCGCGGGCGGCGCCGGCGTAGTCGTCGTCGTCATCGAACTCGTCGGCGGCCGGGCCGCCGTCTCCCCCACGGTCGCCGACCCCCGCGCCCACGAGCCGGTCCTGCCGGTTCCGGCGCCGCTGGGGGGAGCGGGCGGCTTCCTCCTCCGCCTCGATCGCCGCGGCGACGGCCGCGCGACCGCTGCGCCGGGAGCCGACCACCAGCGCCAGCGCCGCGACGAGGCTGGTCAGGATCGAGGCGACGAGGTAGGCGTTCGACCCCTCGAGCAGGCCGTAGCCCAACAGGACCACCGCCCCCACGATCAGCACCAGGCTAACGACTGTCACGAGTACCCTCCGGCCCACAACTGGCTGCGCTGTCGCGGGTAAAACGAGTCAGGTCCGGTGGAGATTCTGGAAGATCCCGGACTACGTGTAACAGCCTTCCAACATTCACCGCCGGCCACAAGACAACCCTGCCGACACGAACATGGCGACGCGCCGCCCGTGCCCCCGTGACCGAGGGTGGGCGGCGCGTCGCCGTGTTCGTGCTACCGCGGGGCTAGCGGCTGCTGTCGCCGCGCCCGCTGTAGGAGCCGGCCAGGCTCGCAGCGGCAAGGCCACCGCTGTTTGTGGCGCGGGTCGAGGTCTCGGTCCGCTGAAGCTCCGCCTCCAGACCCTGCCCGCGGCCTTCCAGGTCGCGGAGCTGGCTCTCGAGGTACGCCTTGAGCCGCGTGCGGTACTCGCGCTCGAACTGCTTGAGCTCTTCGATGTGCTTCTGCAGCGCGGTGCGCTTGGCGTCGAGGCCGCTGATGGCGTCGGTGTGACGCTGACGCGCGTCACGCTCGAGCGCGTCGGCCTTGGCGCGCGCGTCGCGGGTGACCTCTTCGGCCTTCGACCGGGCGTCGGCCAGCAGCTTGTCGGCCTCGCGCCGGGCATCGTTGACGTGGTCGTCGGCCGTGCGCTGGGCCATCATGAGGACGCGCAGCGCCTGCTGCTCGCCCTCGCCCGCGGTCATGCCGCCGCCGGCGCCGGGGCCCTGCGCACGCAGCTGCTCGATCTCTGCCTGCATGCCCCGCGCGGCCTGCTCGGCCTGGGTCTTCTCGCGCTGGATCCGGTCGAGCTGCGACTTGACCTCGGCCAGCTCGGAAGCGAGCCGTGGGTCGGCACCGGGGCCGGCCGGACGGCCGCCGCCGCCCCGTTCGAGCTGCGCCCGCAGCTCGTTGTTCTCCTCGATCAGACGGGCGAGCTCGCGCTCGACCTCGTCAAGGAAGGCGTCGACCTCCTCCTCGTCGTACCCCCGTTTGCCGATCGGGGGTTTTTTGAAAGCGACGTTGTGGACGTCGGCCGGGGTCAGCGGCATCGATACTCCTCGGGTCGGTCTCGACCACGTGGCCAATCACGCACCGGCAACGGCTGCCGAGTCGATCAGGGGCCTTACCACGAAGTCCATCAGCACGAACAGGATAACCAGCAGCACAAGGGAGCTCAGGTCGAGACTCACCGTACCAAGCCGAAGCGGCGGGATCACCCGCCTCAACGCTTTCAGGGGTGGGTCAGTGACGCTCCACACCACTTCCATCGCCGCCGAAGCGCCCCGGCCGGGCTGCCAGCGCCGGCCGAACGTGAGCACGTAGCCCATGATGAACCGGGCGATCAGCGTCAGAAAGAAGACGTAGAGCACCAGGTAGAGCACCTGAAGGGTGATCGCTAGCAAGGGACGTGCACCTGGCCTCGCTCAACTCTGGTTGAAGAACCCGCCTTCCGCTATCCGCGCCTTGTCTTCGGCCGTGACCTGGACGTTCGCGGGTGAAAGCAGGAACACACGATTTGTGACGCGCTCGATCGTACCCCGCAGGCCGAACGCCAGCCCGGCCGCGAAGTCGACCAAACGCTTCGCATCC
This sequence comes from Virgisporangium aurantiacum, assembly GCF_016863635.1. GTDB lineage: Bacteria > Actinomycetota > Actinomycetes > Mycobacteriales > Micromonosporaceae > Virgisporangium > Virgisporangium aurantiacum. The sequence continues at coordinate 4,467 of NZ_BOPG01000035.1, forward strand.
GCCTCGTCCATCTCGGTGAGATTCATGATCACCGGGACGCCGTCACGGAAATGCTCACCGATCGTACGCGCCTCGTTGTATGTCGTGGGGTGAAGCGTGGTGATCTGATACCGACCACGATCCTCCTCCTCGACCGTATTCACCCGTTCGGCGACAGCCGCGCGGGGAGCGAGGGCAAGGCTGTCCCGGCTCCCGTAGCTCGACGTGGTCGAGGGGCGGGTGATGGACCGCACGGTCTGCCGCTCCGGCCGCACGGCCTCGCTGCGGTCCGGTGCGCGGTCGGCGACGAGCCGGTCCGACGAACTCAACCGGTCCGAGCCCAACCGGTCCGACGAGCCGAGCCGGTCGGAACCCAACCGGTCGGAACCCAACCGGTCGGAACCCAACCGGTCGGAACCCAACCGGTCCGAGCCGAGCCGGTCGGAAGAGCCCAGGCGATCGGAACCGTGCCGGTCGGAACCCAGCCGGTCGGAGCCGTGCCGGTCGGAACCCAGGCGGGCCCGCGGAGCCACCACCGGCGCCTCGTCGACGTCGTCCTCATCCGCGAAGTCGTCGCCGTACCCGCGGTAGGAGCGGTCGTCGTAGCCCCGGTCGTCGTCATCCTCGACGAGCCCGAGCCACACCCCCGCCTTTCGCAGCGCACCCATGGGCGCTCCTCCGTCCGCCATGCGACACCTCCCCCGTGACGTGCCGCCCCTGTCGCACGCGGTTCAAGCTGAACTCATGCGCGGGTACCGCCGGCCGGCACGAACCAGCGGCCGATAAACAACACCGCTGTAATTCGGGTACCCTGCGTCAGGCTACCGCAGGTGGTAAACGATTCCCGAGGATTGCGCTTCCCAGGCGGACGTGTGTCGCGCCGGCTGCCACCGCTTCTTCGAGATCGGCACTCATTCCGGCGGAAACCAGGGTCGCGTCGGGGTGATCGGCACGAATCCAGGCGGCCACGTCGGCGAGTTTCTCGAACGCCGCAGCGGGCTTCCACCGCAATGGAGCCACCGCCATCACACCGCGCAGCCGTAGCGAGCGGTGCGAGGCGATCTCGTCGACCACCGCGCGCACCTCGCGGTCCGGGTCGGCCGCGCCCTCGATGGCGCCACCCCGCCCCGCGTTGCCGTCGAGGCCGATCTGCACGAGCACGTCGAGCGGGCGGGTGCGGTGCCGGTCGACGGCGGCGGCGAGGGTACGTGCCAACGACGCCGAGTCGACGGATTGCACCATGTCGGCGTACGTCACCACCGACCGGCACTTGTTGCGTTGTAGTTGGCCGACGTAATGCCACCGCACGGTGGCACCGGCGGCGGCCGTGGCGGCGGCCTTCGCGGCCGCCTCCTGGTCACGGTTCTCACCGATGTCGGTGAGACCTAGTTTGGCGAGGCGCAGCACATCGGCGACCGGATAGGTCTTGGTGACCGCGATGAGCGTCACCTCCGACACCGAACGGCCGGCGGCGGCACATGCCGCGGCCAGCCGTTCGCGCTGTGCGCTGAGGTTCAGAGCGAGCTGATCCGCTCGGGGATCGGTCACGCGCCGTTCTTCAAAAAGTCGGGAACGTCCACGTCGTCAAACAGTACGCTGCGCCGCGGCGGGGGCGTCGAGCTGGGTGTGCTGCTCGGCGGAGGAGGGGACGGCGCGGCCGGCTCGATCACCACGGGCTGCCGGGTGGGCTTGCGGGCCTCGGCCGGCTTGTAGGCCGGCGAGCCGCCGTCGAACCCGGCCGCGATCACCGTGACGCGCACCTCGTCGCCGAGGGCGTCGTCGATCACGGCGCCGAAGATGATGTTCGCGTCGGGGTGCGCCGCGTCGGTGACGAGCTGCGCCGCGTCGTTGATCTCGAACAGGCCCAGGTCGGACCCGCCCGCGATCGACAGCAGCACGCCGCGCGCACCGTCCATGCTCTGCTCCAGCAGCGGGCTGGAGATCGCCGACTCGGCCGCCTCGACCGCGCGGTTGTCGCCGCGGGCGCTGCCGATGCCCATGAGGGCGCTGCCGGCGCCGCTCATGACGCTCTTGACGTCGGCGAAGTCGAGGTTGATCAGGCCGGGCGTGGTGATGAGGTCGGTGATGCCCTGCACACCGGAGAGCAGCACCTGGTCGGCCTGGCGGAACGCGTCCATCATGCTGATGCCGCGGTCGCCCAGGGCGAGCAGCCGGTCGTTCGGGATCACGATGAGCGTGTCGCACTGGTTGCGCAGCTCGTCTATTCCCGACTCGGCCTGCACCTGGCGGCGCTTGCCCTCGAACGAGAACGGACGCGTCACCACGCCGATCGTCAGCGCGCCGAGCTTGCGGGCGATGTTCGCGACCACCGGCGCCCCGCCGGTGCCCGTGCCGCCGCCCTCGCCACAGGTGACGAAGACCATGTCGGCGCCCTTGAGCACCTCTTCGATCTCGTCGCGGTGGTCTTCGGCGGCGTTCTTCCCCACGTCGGGGTTCGCACCGGCGCCGAGGCCGCGGGTGAGTTCCCGGCCGACGTCGAGCTTGACGTCGGCGTCGCTCATCAACAGTGCCTGCGCATCGGTATTGATCGCGATGAACTCAACACCCTTCAGGCCGACCTCGATCATCCGGTTGACCGCGTTGACTCCGCCGCCACCGATGCCGACGACCTTGATGACCGCGAGATAGTTGTGCGGATGCGTCATCGGGCGTTGCCTTCCCTTCGCAGATGGCGGCCCACCCGACCTGGTTCACGGGTAGCCGTTTTATGCAGGCAGGTCGAGGGTTCCGGCAAACCCTCAACCTTTAGTTGAGGATGAGAGTTATGTCAACCAATGCTTGCGAGAAAGGTAGGCGGATACGGCGCGTGATCCAAGAACCGCTCTCGGCGTGTCGGCCAGGAAGGTTCTTTCGACCTGCGTGCGCCGATCGCCGTTTCTGCGCGAAAACATAATCGCACGAATCACCACAAACCCGCCGCCGAACCCCAGAATCCCCATACGCCCCCGGATGGCGCACGGGCCACCCTGGCGAATCAGCGGACCGTTACCAGGGACGGGGCGCTGACGTCGATCGTGCGGCCGGGTTTCGTCAGCAGCACCAGGACCACCCGGACCTTTTCGGCGTTCTCCGTCGCGTCGCCCCAGATGACGGTGCGGCCGTCGGTCAGTTCCAGCCTGATCCTGGCGGGGGCGTCCGCGGCCAGCACGGCCATCGGTCGCAGCAGTTCGGGCGGCAGCGCCCGGAGCACCGTCAGGGCCGCCCGGGTCGTCGGGTCGTCGCGGGACGGCGCGGGGATCCGCACGAGGGCCAGGCCGGCCGGCCGCGACTCGGCCTTCGCGTAGACCACGCCGGAAGCGTCGATCAGCCACAGGCCCGGGTCGGAACCGGACCGCTCCACCACCGCGGCCGGCGTCCGCTCGGTCACCCTGATGGTCACCGTGCCCGGCAGTTCGCGACCCACCGAGACGTGACCCACCGGCGGCAGCGCCGCGACACGACGGTGCACCGCACCGACGTCCACCCGCGCCAGCGACCGGCCGACGGGCACCGCGGCGGCCGCGCGCACGGCGTCCACCGACACCAGCGACGCGCCGGTGACCCGCACCTCCTCGACCGCGACCACCGGGGTGAACCAGACGACGGCCGCGCCGATGCCGACCAGCCCGACCACGACGGCGGCCGTGAGCAGCGGTGCCGCCCGGCGCAACCGGTGCCGCCGGGCCCGCGCGCTGAAGCGGCGCACCGAGTCCGGAACGGCGTCCTGCCGCGCCCGGACCAGCCGCCACCGCGTGTCAGCCACCGGGAGGACCGGAGATCTCAGCCACCAGAAGCAACCCCGGCGGACAACGCCCCCAGCACCTCGTCGCCCATCAGCGAGATCGGCGGCGCGCCCATCGTGACCACGACGTCGCCCGGCCGGGCCCGCCGGATCACCTCGCCCGGCACGTCCTCCCACGACGGGACGAACACCTTGCGGTCGTCGGGCAGCGACACCGCCGCGGTGAGCGCGACCCCGCCCTGGCCCGGCTCGCGGACCTCGCCCGGGCCGAACACCTCCATGATCACGGCTTCGTCGGCGAGCGACAGCGCGGCCGCGATCTCGGCCTCGAAGTCGCGGGTGCGGTAGACGCGGTACGGCTGGAACACGACGATCAGCCGGCCGTCGCCGGCGACCTCGCGCAGCGTCTCCATGGCGAAGTTCATCGAGGTCGGGTGGTAGGCGTACTCGTCGTAGACGCGCACCCCGCCGACGGCGCCCTTCAACTCGAACCGGCGCCGCACGCCCGGGAACGCCGCCAGCGCCTCGGTGATCACCTGGAACGGCAGCCCCAGTTTCAGCGCCACCAGCGCCGCCGCCGCCGCGTTCAGGCCGAGGTGGCGGCCGGGCGACGGCAAGCTGATCTCGCCCAACGGCTCGCCGTTCAGCACCGCCTGGTAGCGCACCCCGGTCGCCGACGACACGACGTCGACGAGACGGAGGTCGGCGTCCTCGGCCGTTCCGTACGTGAAGACGGTGCCGGGCGCCCGCGCGGCGAACCGCCGGGCACCCGGGTCGTCGGCGCAGGTCACCACGAACCCGGCCGGGTCGACCCGGCCGGCGAACTCGACGAACGCGTCCTCCAGGCCGGCCAGGTCGCCGTAGTTGTTCAGGTGGTCGGCGTCGATGTTGGTGACCACCGCGACGTGCGGCCGGTAGATCAGGAACGACTTGTCGCTCTCGTCGGCCTCGGCCACGAACAGGTCGCCGCCCCCGTGATGCCCGTTCGAGCCGACCTCGGAGATCTCGCCGCCGATGAAGAACGACGGGTCGAGCCCGGCGTGCTGGATGATCACGGTGATCATCGACGTGGTGGTGGTCTTGCCGTGCGTGCCGGCGACGGCGATCGCCCGCCGCTTGTTCATCGCCGCGGCCATCGCCTGCGACCGGTGCAGGACCCGCAACCCACGCGAGCGCGCCTCGACCAGCTCGATGTGATCGGACGGGATCGCCGTGGAGTAGACGACCGTGTCGACGCCGTCGAGGTTGGACGCGGCGTGGCTCATGAAGACCGTGCCGCCGAGCGCCCGCAGCCCCGCGAGCGTCGGCCACTCCCGGAGCTCGCTCCCGGACACCGGGATGCCCCGCGTGAGCAGCAGCCGGGCCAGCCCGGCCATGCCGACCCCACCGGTGCCGATGAGGTGCACCCGCCCGAGATCCTCCGCCGTCAGGTCGGCACTAACGGGCTCCACCGACGACCTCCAGGAGATAGTTCCGCAACTGCTCGTCGCCGTCGCGACGGCCGTAGCCGGCGGCCGCGTGGCTCATGGCCGCGATCCGGTGCGGGTCGCGCACCAGCGGCAGCACGGTCGACTCGATGTAGGCGGGGGTCAGGTCGGCGTCCTCGCACAGCAGGCCACCGCCGGCCTCCACCACCGGCAGCGCGTTGCGCCGCTGCTCGCCGTTGCCCCACGGCAACGGAACGTACACCGCCGGCATGCCGATCGCGGCCGTCTCCGCGCAGGTCATCGCGCCGCCCCGGCAGATCGCCAGGTCACCGGCCGCGTACCCGAGCTCCATCTCCTTGAGGAACTTGACCGCCACGTACGGCGCGGCGAGATCGGTGGGGACGGTGATGTCGTCGTTGCGCGCGCCGACGATGTGCAGCACCTGCACGCCGGCCGACGTGATCGCCTTCGCGGCGCCCAGCACGGCCTGGTTGATCGACCGGGCACCCTGCGAGGCCCCGAACACGAACAGGGTCGGCAGATCCGGATGCAGGCCGAAGTGAGCGCGGGCCTGGGCGCGCAGCGCCGGCCGGTCGATCGTGGAGATCGACTGGCGCAGCGGCACACCGACCACCCGCTTGCCCGCCACCCGCGGCTCCTGCGTGAGCTGGTGCGGGAACCCGAGCGCCACATGATCGGTGACGCGCAGGCCCAGCCGGTTCGCGACGCCGACCGGCACGTCCTTCTCGTGGATCAGCAACGGCGTCTTGCGCCGCCACGCCGCCAGGTACGCCGGCACCGCCACGTACCCGCCGAACCCGACCACCGCGTCGGCCTGCACCTCGTCGAGGATCTTGCGGGTCGCCTTGGTCGACGTCACCATCCGGTCGGGCGTGCGGAACAGGTTCCAGTTGACGCTGCGCGGCAGCTGGAACGCCGGCACCATGCGCAGGTCGTACCCGGCACCCGGGATCAGGTCCTTCTCCAGGCCGCGGGGCGTGCCGACGCACGTGATGCGCAGCGCCGGGTCGTGCCGCCGCAGGCAGTCGGCGAACGCCAGCAACGGATAGATGTGCCCGCCCGTCCCGCCACCGGCGAGCACGACTGAGCGTAGATCAACCACTGGGCTTCCTCCCCTTACGCGCCGCGGGCAGCGGCGGTAGCGGGGCCCAGAGTAGCCGGACCCATTTGCGCGGCGGCCGGGCGTGCAGGGCCTTGGCCGCGTCCGGTTCGGAGCGGGCGAACCCGGTGAGCACACCGGCCGCGGCGAGCCCGACGAGGAGCGCGCTGCCACCGTCGGAGATGAACGGCAGCGGCAGGCCGGTGATCGGCAGCAACGTGGTCACGCCGCCGATGTTGATCATCGCCTGGCTGATCAGCCACGTGGTGACCGCCGCCGCGACCAGCCGCTGGAACGGGTCGTTGACCCGCCGCGCGATCCGCAGCCCGGTGTAGGCGAGCACGCCGAACAGCACCAGCACCACCAGGCACCCGACCACGCCCAGTTCCTCGGCGATCACCGCGAAGATGAAGTCGTTGTGACCGTTGGGCAGGTAGCCCCACTTCTGCCGGCCCTCGCCCAGCCCGACCCCGAACCAGCCGCCGTTGCCGAGCGCGGTGAGCCCCTGCGCCGCCTGGTACGCCTCGTCGCTGGAGTTCGTGGCACGGCCGTCGCCGAACAGGAAGTCGAGCCACACGGCCAGCCGTTCCATCCGGTACACGTTCTTGCCCGGCATGAACACCAGCGCCATCACGCCGGCGAGGCCGACGCCGATCATCGCGCCGAACACCCGCAGCCGCGCGCCGGCCGCCCACAGGATGCCGATGAACATCGCCAGCAGGCACAGCATCGTGCCGAGGTCGTGGTAGCCGACCAGCAGGAACAGCAGGCCCGACACCGGGAACAGAGGCACCGCGACCTCGCGCCACTCGGCGATCGCCGGTCCCTTGCGGGCCAGGATGTCGGCGGCCCACAACGCGAACGCCAGCTTCGCCAGCTCCGACGGCTGCAACTGCACCGGCCCGATGTGCAACCACAACTGGTCGGCGGTGATCGGCCCGATGCTCGCCGCCTTCGGCTTCATGCCCTCGGGCGTCTGCATCACCGACAGCATGCCGAGCACGTCGACCATCGTGATCATCACGAACGAGGAGATCAGCGCGACCCGGGAGATCCGCCGGTAGGTCTGCGACGGCAGCCGCTGGCAGATCCAGAACGCCACCAGGCCGACCCCCGCCGACACCAGCTGCCTCTTGACCGACGAGTACGGGTTGCCGTTGGCGTCCAGGCTGGTCGCGGAGAAGACCATGGTCAGGCCGATCAGCACCAGCAGGCCGACGGTCGCGAGCAGAAGATAATAGGACGCGAGTGGTCGCGCGAGGATGCCGCGGAGCGCCGCGAGGGGTCCGCCGGCCGGGCTTTTCAGAGGAGACGGCGTGGCGACGCCCGCCGGGCGACCGGGCGAGCGGAGTACGGGGTCCACCGCCGGCGGCCCGGGAGAATCACCCCGGTTACCCGACGACGTGGTCGTCACGATGTCTCCTGGGTACCCAGCCTGCGCACGGCCGCGGCGAACGCGTGGCCGCGGGCCTCGAAGCTGGCGAACATGTCCTTCGACGCGGCGGCCGGCGCCAGCAGCACCGTGTCGCCGCTTCCGGCCAGTCCGGCCGCCGCGCGCACCACCTCGTCCATGGCCCCATCATGGGTGGTCGACACCTCGACCACCGGGACCTGCGGCGCGTGTCGGGCCAATGCGGCACGGATCAGCCCTCGATCGACGCCCAGCAGTACCGCGCCGGCCAGCCGATCGGCCACGGTCGCCACCAGGTCGTCGGGATCGACGCCCTTCAACTGGCCACCGGCGACCCACACCACCCGCGGGTACGCGGTCAGCGAGCCGACCGCCGCGTGCGGGTTGGTCGCCTTGCTGTCGTCGACGTACGCGACGCCGTCGACCGTGGCCACGAGCGCGTTGCGGTGCGGCTCGGGTACGTAACCCGCCAGCCCCCTGCGAACCGCGTCGAGCGGGACGCCGAACCAGCGGGCCAGCGCCGCCGCCGCCAGCGCGTTGGCCACGTTGTGCGTGCCCGGTGGGCGGATCGCCGCGGCCTCGATGATCCGGTTGCCGTCGGCGTCGACGAGCACGCCGTCGACGAGCCCGAACTGGCCCGGGTCCCAGCCGGCCGTGGTGAACCCGATCCCGCCCGCGATCTGCCCGAGCAGCGCGGCCACCAGCGCGTCGTCGCGGTTACCGACGGCGCCGCCGGCACCGGCCCGGGCGGCCCGCCACACGTTGGTCTTCGCGTCGATGTAGTGCTCGCGCGTGCCGTGCCACTCGAGGTGGTCGTCGGCCAGGTTGAGGAACGCGCCGGCCTGTGGCGCCATCCGGCTCGACCAGTACAACTGGAAGCTGGACAGCTCGACGGCGAGCACGTCGTACTTCTCCGGGCTCTGCGCGTCCACGAGGGGTTCCCCGATGTTGCCCAGCGCCGCCGTGCGGAGCCCGCCCGCGGCGAGCATCGCGGCCAACATGGTCACCGTGGTGGTCTTGCCGTTGGTGCCGGTGATCGCGAGCCACGGCGGCGCGCCCGGCCCGCGCAGGCGCCAGGCCAGCTCCGGTTCCGAGTAGACGTCGAGCCCCTGCTGCACGGCCGCCGCCGCGAGCGGGTGGTGCGGGGCGAACCCGGGCGACACCACCACGTCCTGCTGCTCTTTCAGCAGGTCGAGCCCGGCGCCGACGACCGTGCGGGCACCCGCCGCGGCCAGTTCCTCCAGCGCGGGCATGGCGTTGGCGTCCACCACCGTGACCTCGGCCCCGGCGGCCAGCAACGCCCGGGCGGACGCCGCGCCGGCCATCCGCGCCCCCGCGACCAGCACCCGCCGCCCCGCGTAACTCACGCGATCACCCCACCCGGCACATATACGACGCTCGATCCAGTGCGCTTCGCGTCACCCCCGCGACCCTGGGCGCCCCGCCACCGCTCCGCACCGTCCATGATCATCGTTTGAGGGAGAAACGTGGAGTGTGGCTGCAGGTTTCTTCCTGAAAACATGATCTTGATCGAGACGGTCACGAGGCTCCGCTCATCTCGCGGAGGAAGTCCGCGTAGAAGAGGCCCAGCGCCGCCGCGACGCCCAGCCCCGCCACGATCCAGAACCGGATGACGACGTTGACCTCGCTCCACCCGGCCAGCTCGAAGTGGTGCTGCAACGGCACCATCCGGAAGATACGTTTACCGGTGGTGCGGTACGAACCGATCTGCATCACCCACGTCACCGTGATGATGAAGTACAGCACCGTGATGATCGGCAGCATGAACACGGTCTTCGTGGCCACCGCCATGCCGGCGATCAGCGCACCGAGCGCCATCGACCCGGTGTCGCCCATGAAGATCTTCGCCGGTGACGTGTTCCACCACAGGAACCCGACACAGGCGCCCGCGCACGCGCCCGCGATCAGCGCGATCTCCAGCGGGTCCCGCGACG
>NZ_BOPG01000036.1 GCF_016863635.1 Virgisporangium aurantiacum
CTCCAGGAACGGCTGGACGCCGAGCCCGATCTGTTGACCCGGTGGCAATGCCACCCGGGCTTCGCCTGGGCATCGCCCGACGATCCGACCCGACTGCGGTTCTCTTTCATCTACTCGCAGCGGTCCGAGCCCACCGACGACGAACCCTGGCTCCAGTTCGAACACAGCATCACCATCGACGACACACCCGCCGCCGACCAGGCCGATCGCCTTGCCAGACAACTCGAAACCGCCGACCCGAAGACCCGCGCCGCCGTCGTCGGCGGCTCCCACGACGACGCTGAGCGGCTCGGCTACCCCTGGCCCGAACGAGAATGATCAGATGACCGAGGCACGGCGTCGTCATCGGAACCGGACACCCCCGGGAACCCGGCGTCGCTAACCGCGCACCGCGACGACACGAGCGCGGACCGGATTCACTACCGGACCCCGCACGGCAGAACTCTCTGCCGGGCCCGTACCCCCTCTCGCCAAGATCGAGTGAGACCCGTCCCGCGGAGTCGCCATTCCGATCATGGCGACCTCTTTTGCCGCGAGCAGCGCTGCGCAGATGGTCTCCGACAGGGGATCATCGATCAGACGGGGTTCTGTTTCGCCACCGCCACAGTGTCGAGTACCTCCGGCGGCAGGTCGGCCCGGTCGAGGTCGACCGTGGCGACAGCCGCGGTGAGACGCTTCCGTTCCTCCTGCAGGCGGATCCACGTGGACGACGGCAGCCTCAGGACCGTCATCAACAGGTCTCCAGGATAGAAGTCGCCTTCGGCGAGTGGATTGTCCACAAGCATGTCGATGGCGAGCGGTAGCAGGACCGCCACTGCTTCCCGTTGCCCGAGCATGATCCGTAGGTCCTCAGCCGTGAAGCGGTCCAGAGACTTACGTCGCAGTGCCGTACAGCGTCGAACCAGAGTCGAGCTGTCGAGCGGCGGGTCACCCCAGTCCACTCCGTCGATCTGCTGGATCGTGGTCACCGACTGACCGTACCTGCCCGACCGGCGCCGGGATGCAGGCCTTTCGCGTCGCGTGATCCCGTATCCGGATCCGGTGTCCGTGCGCGCAGACGGCGGTTCAATGGCCCTGTCGATCGCTGCTGGGTCGCGGCGATTGGTCGAGGGCTGGTTGACCCGCTGTGAAGTCTTGATGGGCGCTCGCGTCAGGGAATCAGCTAACGGGGGTAACGGCTCCGGCGGCGATCACGATCGGGCCCTGAGGTCGTTCGCCGAGGTGGATCAGCGGTCCTTCAGCCGAGGACCAGCCGGCACGGCCTGGTATCAGTCCCGCGACAGACACAAGATCACCGTACAGGCGTACGTGTCATTGATGTGTCGTGATCATCCACTGTGGACGGCCGCTGGATGATCTTCCGGGGACCGAGTCAAGGGGCCGTTCGAGAGATCGCGCTCGTTCATCGAAGGTCGCATAATCACAGCTCAACGGTGACGTCCGGCGCCAGCCCTGATGGCCGCCACGCCGCCGCCCGGCGCCGACAACGACCCGTCGTTAGCCCGAGAATCCGGCCTTGAGCAGCGCCGCTCCGCAAGCAGTACGCGCGTACGGGCAAATCAAGTGTCCGGTCGCGATCAGTGCATCGATCGCCATAAACAGAAAAGGCCAGCTGAGCTGGCCTTCTACAAAGTCGGGACGGCCGGATTCGAACCGACGACCCCTTGACCCCCAGTCAAGTGCGCTACCAAACTGCGCCACGTCCCGTGTAGCCGCTACAGACTAGCGCATGCCCCATCCGGCCCGCGCGCGACTTCCTCCCCGCCCGCCGACGGGCACGGCAACGAGTGGGCGGATGCCCATCCGGATCACACCTGGATGCCCCGCGCGGCGGTCGGTCCGCGCAGGCTCCGCCGCCGTGGCACCGCCACCGACGGGCGTCGCGGGTTCGGGAATGACCGTTGGTATGGCGGGAACCTGGCGTTCCAGCGCCGCGTTCCGCGATCGCCGCGCGTGGTCAGGGTGACGCCGTCGGCGTCGTAGATCAGCGCGGACTCGTCGGCGAGGCCGTCGCTCATCTCGCACTGGCAGGCCCAGGCCCACCATCGGCGCCGGCGGCCGGAATTCGGGCGAGCGAAAGCATTTCAGGGGACGCCCACCGCACGGTTGGCCGGCCCGAATCCGTGCAGCACCAGCGGTCCGACGCGCGGTGGCGACGCGTCCGGTGCGTCCATCACCGTCCCCGGCGCGACTTGGCGCCGGCGGGGCGCCGCTGGTCGACGTTTCCGGTCAACGTGTTGAGGAGACCGGGAAGCTCGGCCACGGTCGCCGGGGGCAGGCCGGCCACGGTCTCGTCGGCGAGCCCGCACCACAGCTCCTTCACGCGGTCCGCTAAAGCTTTTCCGCTCGCGGTGAGCTCGACCACGCTGGCGCGCTTGTCGCCCGGCGCCGGTTCCCGGCGGATGTGGCCGCTGGCCTCGAGTTTGCGGGTCATCAGCGTGACGCTGGGGGGCTCGCAGCCGAGGGCGTCGCTGAGCTGGGCCTGGATCATCGGGCCGGTGCGGGCCAGTTCGAGTAGTAGCGCCTCCTGGCCGGGGTGCAGGCCGAGCGGCGCCAGCAGGGCCGCGGCCCGGGCCCGGTGACGCAGGCTGAGCAGGCGAATGGCCTGGTTGATGGCGTCGGCTTGCGCGAAGTCCACGGGCGCTCCTTGACACATTAGTTATGCGCATAACATTATGCGCATAACTAATTCTAACCCGGGGAGCCACGCACATGACCGTGAAGGTCGCCGTCATCTTCTACAGCGCGACGGGCGCCGTACGGGCGCTCGCGGAGGCGGTTGCCGCGGGCGCCGCCTCGGCCGGGGCGGAGGTCCGCCTGCGCCGGGTCGCCGACCTGGCAACCGCCGAGCCGGCAACGGGCGAGCCGGCAACCGCCGCGCCGGCAACGGCCGCGCGAACAACGACAACTCAGGCGACAGCAGAACCGGTGACGGCCGCGCTTGAGGATCTTGCCTGGGCGGACGCGTTCGCGTTCGGGACGCCGACGCGATTCGGGACGCCGGCCGCGCAGCTCAAGCAGTTTATCGACGGGTCCGTCGAACTTTGGCGGGAAGGGCGGCTCGCCGACAAGCCCGTGACGGCGTTCACGTCGGCGCACAACCGGCACGGCGGCAGCGAAGCCACGATTCTGTCGCTGGGCAACGTTTTCTACCACTGGGGCGCGCTGATCGTCCCGCCCGGATACACCGATCCGGTCGTGTACGCGGCGGGCGGCAACCCGTACGGTACCTCGACCACCGGCGGGATTCGCGATGACGCGGCGCTCGCCGCGGCGCGGTACCAGGGGCGTCGGCTGGCCGGGATCGCGAGCCGGTTGCTGGCGGGCACGCGATGAAGCGGGCCGTTCTGGCGCTGGCGTGCGCCTGCCAGTTCATGGTGATTCTGGACGCGTCCATCGTGAACGTGGCGCTTCCCGCGATCCGCGACGACCTCGGTTTCGCGCCGGCCGGACTGCCCTGGGTGGTGAACGCCTACCTTCTGACGTTCGCCGGCTTCATGCTGCTGGGCGGGCGCGCCGCCGACCTGTTCGGCCACCGCCGGACGCTGATCGCCGGTCTCCTCGTTTTCTCCGCGTCGAGCCTCGCCGGCGGCCTGGCGGGTGCGCCGGGGATCCTGGTGGCGGCCCGCCTCGCACAGGGTGCGGGTGCCGCCCTGCTGGCGCCGGCCACTCTCGCCGTCATCAATATCTATTTCACGGCGGAGCACGCGCGGGCCCGGGCGTTCGGCGCATGGTCGGCTGCGGGCGGCGTCGGCGGCATGGCCGGCGCGATCGCGGGCGGAGCGCTGACCACGGGACTGTCGTGGCGCTGGATCTTCCTCATCAACGTGCCGATCGGCGCGGTGCTGACGATCGTGGCCGCGCGGTCGCTCACGCGTGCGTGGGCCGGCCGGCGGGAACCGCTCGACCTCGTCGGCGCGGTCACGGGGACGGCGGGGCTGGCCGCACTGGTCTACGGGGTGATGCACCACGACTGGCCGGTGACCGGTGCGGGTCTGCTGCTGCTCGCCGTGTTCGTCGCGGTGGAGGCGCGGGTGACCGGACCGATGATTCCCCTGCGGTTGTTCCGGATCCGGGGCGTGGCCGTCGGCAACGGCATGCTTCTGCTGTTCGGCGGGATCGCGATCGCGATGTGGTACTTCACATCGTTGTTCCTGCAGAACGCTTACGGCTACAGCGCGCTGCGCACCGGTCTCGCGCAGACGCCCGCGGCGGTGATGTTCGTGGTGGTCGCGCGGTCGGCCGCCGCGTTGCTGCCGCGAACCGGCGCGCGGACGCTCGTGCCGGCCGGCTGCGCCTGTTTCGTGGTCGGGTTCGGCTGGCTCGCCGGCTCGGCCCACGGAACCGGCAGCGGTTACGTGACAGGCATTCTCGCGCCGACGCTGATCGTCGCGACCGGCATCGGGTTGGTGTTCCCGAGCCTGATGGCCGCGGCGACCGCCGGCGTCGGCGAGGGTGACGCGGGGACCGTCGGCGGCCTGGCCAACACCGCGAGCCAGGTCGGCGGGTCGATCGGCCTCGCGGCGCTCTCGGTCGCGGCCGGCGGCGCGGCCGGCACCGATGACTACCGGACCGTCTTCCTCATCGCGTCCGCGACCGGTGCGGCCATCGCCGCGGCGAGCCTGCTCCTGCCGCGGGGTGTCGCACGTCATGCCATGGAGGTGCGTTGATTCCCGACGGAGCGCGCGCGATTCGGGATCAACCGGTATGGTCCCCGCCCGTGGGTTATGACACGAGTTTCCATCCGGTCGACATCGCGCTCATCCACGACCGTGTCCTGCCGTACATCACCGGACACGGCGACGACGACGCCATCGACGACCTGGTGCAGCGCGCGGTGCAACTCCGCCGGGTCCGGTTCCGGGCCAAGAGCTGGGCGCTCGGCGCCATGCGGGCCGCCCGGAACAACGGGATCGACACGTTCGAGGGAATGCTCCACGTGTGGGGCCGGCCGTTCTTCATCGTCGCCGACGATCCCGCACAGGTCGCCGAGGGCGCGGTCCGCTACCTGAACACGCCGCTCGACGGCGTCGACGACCTGGCCCGCGAGATGGTGGCCCGGCTCGATCCCGCCCTCGTCGCGTCCGTGGAACCCGACAGCGGCGGCCACCTGCCCGACGACGCCGGCCTCACGCGATCGTTCAACTGGCGTCCGAAGATCCTGCGGGCGGCGGTCGCCGCGCTGCGTGCCGGCGAGACCACGATGAGCTGGGGCAGCAAGGAGCTCAAGCCGGTCGACATCCTGGGGCAGGAGACCGTGTACATGCTCCTGAACTTCGTGTCGGACCTCGTGCCGGGCTGGATGTCGCGCGGCAAGACCTGGCCGACCTACCTGCTCGACGCGGGCGGGCTGCCGGCCACCGGCTTCGAGGCGCCCGACGATCTCCTCGGCCCGCTCAGCGCCGAGTTCCCGCAGGTGTCGTGGACCAGCGAGGGCACCATCATCGGAAACTACATGGCCGGTGGATACGTTCCGCCGGCGCGGATCCAGGCCGTCCGCGCCACCCTCCACAGTGGACGCGACGCCGTCCTCCACGGCGCCGAGGAGAAGCTGGGCCGGGCCGACTGGGCGCTGGAACTGCGGAAGATCGACGAGGCGCTGGCCCTGGCGGAGCACCTCGGGTACGGCTTCTGCGAGGCGACCGAGGTGTACAGCGGCATGGAGGGAAATCTCAACTGATCGCGGCGGCCCATCAGGGACGGCTGTGGAGGAACCACGCGGTGCCCTCGGGCAGGACGGTGGCCAGCTCCCACTGGTGCAATTCCAGGTGCGTCGCGACGTCGAGGAGCTGGCCGGCGAGTTCGAAGGCGGCCTCGCCGGGGCCCGGTGGGCGGTGGACCACGAACTGGAGCATGGTGTCCCAACAGGCCACGAGGTGCGCGTCCCAGCGGTGGTGCCACTGCCACAACGCGGCGGCGAGTTCGCGGTCGTGACCGGGCGCCCGGTGGTACTCGACCCAGGCCGGTGCCAGCCACGGCGACGCGGTCGGCAGCAACAGCACCGCCACCGCTTTCGGGACGAACCAGCAGTCGGTCCGCACCGCGTACCGGGTGTGCCGCCGTACCTCGGCGACGAGCTCCGGATCCGCGCTCACCCGGTCGAACATCCACCGCTGGAGCACCGACCCGGGCGCGGGGAACGCGACGTGCCGTCGCAACTCGGCGGTGAGGTCCACCCCGTGACCGCTCCCGACGAACCAGGCCCGGTCGGCGGTGTAGACCTGGGGCGGCCCCTTCTCGAAGAACGGCCACGGATCGGTCGTCCGGGCGGCCCGGTCCAGGTCCGCCAGCTCGTCGGCGGGCGGGTGGATCGGGTCCGGCTCGGGGTCCGGGTCCAGCAGCGCGTCGTCGTCGGGGTCCGTCGCGATCAGGACGGGCCAACGGCCGGTCAGCGGAACCAGCGCGTGCGCCGCCCGCCACGCGTCGAGCAGACCGGCCGGGTCGATGCCGGACACGACGAGCGTGCCGTCCAGCCCGTGGGTGACGGGCAGCCCGGCCAGACCGGTGCCGTCCAGAACCGCCGCGACCTCACCGGGATCCGTGATCACGTCGCCGAGTATCCCAGCCGGTCGCGGTCCACTGTGCCTTTCATTGGTTCGGCGCCGGATGGGAAGCTCGATGCATGGCGGTGCCTCGGCGGGTGTTTCTGAGTCACAGCGCCGAGTTGCGCCGGTATCCGGACGGTCGGTCGTTCGTGAACGCGGCGGAAGCGGCGGTCGCCCGGGCGGGCGACGCGGTGACCGACATGGCGTACTTCGCCGCCCGCGACCAGAGCCCGGCACGGGTGTGCCGTGACGCGGTGAACGCGGCCGACGTGTACGTGTTGATTGCCGGGTTCCGGTACGGCACCCCGGTACGGGACCGGCCCGAGCTGTCGTACACGGAGCTGGAGTTCGCCGCCGCGACCGAGGCCGACATGCCGCGACTGGTGTTCCTGCTCAGCGAGGACGTGGTGGGTCCGGCAGGTCTGTTCGTCGACCTCGCGCACGGTCCTCGCCAGGCGGCGTTCCGGTCCCGGCTCCGGGACGGGAACGATCTGGTCGTCGCCACCGTCGCCAGCGCGGCCGAGCTGGAGACGGCCCTGCTGCAGGCGCTGACCACGCTGCCCCACCCGCGAGCGGCGGGCCTGTCCGTCGCCAAGGTGTGGAACATCCCCGCCCGCTCGATCACCGTGACCGGCCGGGAGGATCTGCTCGCCGACGTGCGGACGGGGCTGCTCTCGCGGCGGCGGGTCGCGGTGCACGGCATGGGCGGGGTCGGCAAGACCACCGCGGCGATCGAGTACGCCCACCGGTACGGCGACGACTACGACGTCGCCTGGTGGGTGCCGACCGAGGACGCGGCGCTGATCCCGGATCGGTTGGCCCAACTGGCCCGCGCCCTCGACCTGGCCGGCGCCACCGACGGCGCCGACATCGCGATCGGCCGGCTGCTGGGCACGCTCCGGGACCGCGAGCGGTGGCTGCTGGTGTTCGACAATGCCGAGGACCCGCAGGCGCTGACCCGGTTCCTGCCCGGCGGCGACGGTCACGTGCTGATCACCTCGCGGAGTCCGGACTGGTCCGGTTTCGCGGTGCCGGTCGACGTGGACGTGTTCACCCGGGCGGAATCCGTCGGGCTGCTGACGTCCCGGTCACCCGGGCTGGACGCCGTCGACGCCGACCGGATCGCCGACGCGGTGGGGGACCTGCCGCTGGCGGTGGACCAGGCGGCGGCCCTGCTGGCGGACACGGGCCTGTCCGCGGACACCTACCTCGGCCTGCTGGCCGCGTCGGCGGACCGGACCCTCGGCCGTGGCACGGCGGGGAGCTACCCGGTGTCGGTCGCGGCGTCGTGGGCGGTGGCGTTCGACCGGCTGGCGGCGGACCACCCGGCCGCGCTGCAACTGCTGACCGTGGTCGCCTGGCTGGCCCCGGAACCCGTACCGCTCACCGTCGTCTCCGGGCACGCCGACCGGCTGCCGCAGCCGCTGGCGGACGCCGCCGCGGATCCCCTCGATCTCCCCGAGCTCGGTGCGATCCTGCGCCGCCGCGGCATGGCCCGCACCACTCCGGACAGCGTGCAGGTGCACCGGATTCCGGCCGCGCTCCTGCGGGCCCGCACGGAGCTCGGTGACGGCTGGCAGGACCTCGCGGTGCGGCTGTTGTACGACGCGGCGCCGGCGAACCCGTGGGGCGACGCCGCGGTGTGGCCGACCTGGCGGCAACTGCTTCCCCACGTGCGGGCCGCCACGGACCCCGAACGGCAACTCGACGCGGTCCTCGAGGAGGTGTCCTGGTTGCTCGGCACCGCCGCCACCTACCTGCAGAGCCAGGGGCAGCCCCGCGCCGGGCTCGCGCTGTCCCAACGGTCCCATGCGATCTGCCGCGCCCGGCTCGGCGCGGACCACCCCGACACCCTGGTGTCGGCCAACCGCCTCGCCTTCAATTTCCGGGAGGTGGGTGAGTACGAGCAGGCGCGTCGATTGGACGAGGACGCCCTCACCCTGTTCCGGCGGGTGCTCGGTGACGACCACGCCGACACGCTGACCGCGGCCGGTTATCTCGCCGCCGACCTGCGTCTGCTGGGTGAGTACCGGCAGGCCTGCCAACTGGACCGGGACACCCACGCCCGGTTCCGGCGGGTGCTCGGTGACGATCACCGCGACACCCTGACGGCGGCCGGTTATCTCGCCGCCGACCTGCGTTCCCTGGGCGAGTACCGGCAGGCCTGCGACCTCGACCGGGACACCCACGCCCGGTTCCGGCGCGTGCTCGGCGACGACCATCCCGACACCCTGCGCGCGGCCAGCCGGCTCGCGGGGGACCTGCGGTTGCTGGGCGAGTTCGAGGCGGCGCACCGGTTGAACGAGGCCACCCTCGCCCGCTTCCGGCAGGTGCTCGGCGCCGACCACACCGACACGCTGGCGTCGGCGAACAGCCTCGCCCGGGACCTGCGCCGGCTGCGTGAGTACCAGCGGGCGCGCGAGCTCGACGAGGACACCCTCGCCGGCTTCCGGCGGGTGCTCGGCGACGACCACCCGGACACCCTGGCCGCGGCCAACAGGCTGGCCCGGGACCTGCGACTGTTGGGCGAGTTCGAGGCGGCGCGCCGGCTGGACGAGGACACCCTCGCCCGGTTCCGGCGCGTGCTGGGCGACGACCATCCGGAAACCCTGCGCTCGGCCTGCAACCTCGCCCGGGACCTGCTGCAGCTTCGTGAATTCGAGGCGGCGCGCCGGCTCGACGAGGACACCCTCGCCCGGTTCCGGCGGGTCCTCGGCGACGACCACCCCGACACCCTGCGCGCGGCCAGCAACCTCGCCCGGGACCTGCTCCAGCTGCGCGAGTTCGAAGCGGCGCGCGAGTTGGACGAACACACCCTCGTCGGCTTCCGGCGCGTGCTCGGCGACGACCACCCGCACACCCGGGCCACCGCCGGCAGGCTCGCCCGGGAACGGTCGCGGCCGGCCCGGTACGACTATGACGAGTACCGGATCGAGACCGAGACGCTCGGCGAGCCCCGCTTTCCGCCACCGCGTGGATAGACCCCCGGGGTCAGGCGATCGGCGGGGGTGCCGGCCGGGTGTGGTGGTCGTGGAGACGGGTGAGCAGGCGCACGAACTGCTCGCGTTCCGCGGGGAGCAGGGGGGTCAGCAGCTCCTCGTGGAGGTCGTCCAGGAGCTTGTCGAGGCGGCGTAACTGGCGGCCGCCGCGAGCGGTGATCGTGATGACGTTGCGGCGGCGGTCGTCGGGGTCCGGGGTCCGCTCGACGAAGCCGCGTTCCGACAGTTCGTTGAGGATGCCGACCATGTCGCTGCGGTAGATGCCGGTGCGCCGGCTCAGCGTCGCCTGGCTGCCGGGGCCGAACTCCTGCAACGAGGCGAGCACGGCGTAGTGCCACCGGTGGGCGTCGGCTCTGGCCAGTCCCTCGGTCATCAGCCGGTCCGACTGCGCGGAGACGTGTGCCAGCAGGCGACTGGCCCGCCCGCGCAGCCTGTCCGGCGTCCTGATCTCGCCGTCGTCGGGCATGTGCGCGGCTTCGGCCCTGCTGGTCATGACGCTGATCATACCGATTGCGTTAGTCGGACTAACGATATACGTTCGTTCTCGTCAGAAACGTTCGGATGATAAACGTTTCTTCGGGAAACAGATGGGAGGTCGTCGTGACGACCGCAGACCAGCCATTCGGCACCGCGCTCATCGGCCAGACCGAGAAGGCGCTCAACGCGATCCTCGACCGGCAGCTCGCCGGGACCGGCATCACCGAACCGCAGTGGGTGACCCTCACGCTGACCGTGGTCGGTGGCGGTGCCGTCGACCGGGCCGAGCTCGTCCGCCGGGTCGCCGGTGCCACCCAGTTCAGCCGGGCATCGGTGGCCGACCGCATCGCCGAGCTGACCGCCGCGGGGTTCCTGCGCGCCGGCGACGGTGACGGTGACGGCGGCAACGACCGCGTCGAGGTCACCGAAGAGGGACACGCGCGCTGGACGCGGGTCCGCACCGCGATCGGACCGATCACCCAGGGCCTGTGGGGAGACCTGCCGGCCGAGGACCTGGCCGCCGCGACCCGCGTCCTGCGCACCGTTCTGGACCGCGCCCACGCGGTGCTGGCCGCCGCCTGAACCGGAACGAGGGAGAAGACCATGCCGGACGTCGACACCGTCTTCACCCACGACGTGACGGTGCATTCCCCGCGGCATCGACCCGGTCGTCGATTTCATGCGACGGGGTGACGTCGAGGGGCAGCGCACCCAGCACACGACCACCGAAAGCGGATCACGCCCGCGTGGACCCGGGAGAGCTGACCCCGTAAAGCCGTCAGCCGGTCACGCCACGAGCCCGCGGACCAGCGACGCGAACGTGCGTTCCCAGTGGGCGTCGGCCTCCGCCGGGTCGCCCAGCGCGCCGCGGAGTTCGAGGCTGCTCAGGCCGTGCGCGGTCGCGTTGAGTTGGACGGCGACGTGGTACGGCTCCGCGGGTGCGAACGCGCCGTCGTCGATGCAGCGCGCGACGGCGGCGGTGAGCGAGTCGAACGTCCCCTGAATGCGTGCGCGGGTGTCGGCGTCGGGTTCGAACTCCGGTATGGGACGGCCGAACATGAGCTCGTAGAGGTGCGGGTTCGCGCGTGCGTTGGCCCGGTAGGCGCGGCCCAGCTCCAGCAGGTCGGCCACCGGATCGGCGGTGTGCGGGACGGCGGCGAAGGACTCGGCGAGGCGCTCGAACCCGGCCAGGAACATCTCCCGGATCAGGCCGGCCTTGTCACCGAAGAGGCTGTAGACGGCGGTGGTCGACACGTCGGTGAGCTGCGCGACGCGCCGGGTGCTCAGCGCCGACGGACCCTCCTCCGCGAGGAGACGCCCACCGACGTCGATGAGGTCGAGCCGGAGCTCGGTGTAGTCGCGTTTCCGTGGCCTCGCCATGTTGCCAACCATATCGTAACGTGGTTATATAACAGCGTCACAAAACTTCGGGGACGAGGAGACGTCACCATGTCGGATCTGCACGTCGTACTGGGCGCCACCGGCGCGATCGGCACGGCCGTCGTCGCCGAACTGACCGCACGCGGTCATCGTGTCCGCGCCGTCAGCCGGGGTGCGTCCGGCCCGCACGGCCTCCGCGCCGACATCACCACCACCGACGGCGCCAAGGCGGCCTGCGCCGGCGCGGCGGTCGTCTACCAGTGCGCGCAACCGGCCTACGGCCGCTGGGCCGCCGAGTTCCCCGACCTGACGCGGACGATGCTCACCGGCGTCGAGGCGGCCGGCGCGCGGCTCGTGATGGCCGACAACCTCTACATGTACGGGCCCGTAGACCGGCCGATGACGGAAGACCTTCCGTACGCGGCGACGGCCCCGAAGGGCCGGGCCCGCGCGACGGTCGCCGAGTTGATCCTCGCCGCGCACCGCGACGGCCGGGTGCGCGCGACCCTGGGCCGCGCCTCCGACTACTACGGGCCGGGCGGCATGAACACCGTCCTCGGGCCGCCGGTCTTCGCCGCCGCCGTGGCCGGGAAGACGGCACGCTGGATGGGCGACCTCGACCAGCCGCACACGGTCTCCTACCTGCCCGACGTCGCCGCCGGTCTGGTGACCCTCGGCGAGCGCCCGGAGGCCGACGGGCGCGCGTGGCACCTGCCCGTCGATCCGCCGGTCACCGGACGCGAGTTCCTGGCGCGGGTGCGGGCCGCGGCCGGTGGCACTCCGAAGACCGCCGGCCTCGGGCGCGGGATGCAGCGTCTGATCGGATTGTTCAACCCGGTGGTGCGCGAGCTGGGCGAGACCTGGTACCAGCGCGACCGCGCCTGGGTCGTCGACGACACGGCGTTCCGCGACGCGTTCGGACCGGTCCGGGTCACGCCGACCGCCGACGCCGTGGCCGCGACCGTCGAATGGTTCCGCCGGGCGGCGTGACCGCGAACCCGCGCAGCGCACCGGAATTCAAAATGCCGCGGTAATGCCTGGCAACTACCGGGCCTCCTCGCCGAGCCTTGGTCCATCGGGTTCGGTCGATACAGAGGGGGAGCGCATGTCGATCAGGAGAATGGCGACCGCGAGCTTCGGCGCGGCGGTGCTGGCGGTGACCGCGGTGCTGATGCCGGTGGCGCCGGCGGCTGCCGGGCCGGTGGGTGCCGGCGCGGACCTGCCGGCGACGCTGCCGGTCGGAGACCGGATGGTGCCGGTCACCTATTCCGCGGATCCGGCCGCGACGGTGACGGGCGGCGTGCCGGACAAGTCCGCCGCGTCGGGCCGGGCCGCGGCGTCGGGTGGCGGCGTCACCGCCATGAGCTGCCTGGGCGGCTGGCGGACGCTGGCGCACGGGGAACTGAACCACGACGTCGAGGCGACGGCGTACTGGCCGTACTGGCTCAAGGCCACCGGATCGGGGAACGGCTACCAGCAGTTCATCTTCTGCCGGATCTCCAACGACGTCTGGACGTTCTATTCCAACGCCTCCAAGCAGTACGTGACGACCTACGCCACGGACTACGCCGTTCGTGCCGATGGCACCGATCCCACCGTGTACGACACCTGGCACGTGTGCGCCCTGGACGGAACCTGGGTCGAGATCTCGTTCTTCAACCACGACAGGTACATGGGCAACGACGGCTCGTCGACCCAGTGGATCGACGCCGTCGACCGGACACCGGGTGGCCGGAACCTGTTCCGCCGTTCGCAGTTCGGCGGGGTGTCGCTGCCCGGCTGCTGAGCGTCCGATAGCGGTTGTGTGAATCGCGGCCTCCGCCCGCCGGGCGGAGGCCGCACCGCTATCCGCGTCGCGCTTCCATCTGGACGAGGTATCGCTGGGTGCCGACCAGCGGCTCACGCCTGCGAGCGCATTACGCTGATGTCGTGTTGAAGGTTCTGGTCAGCGGCTGCCTGGGTGGCGCACCGATCCGGTTCAACGAGACCGGTGTACCGGTCAGCTCTCCGATCTGGCGTCGGTGGTCCGCGGAGGGGCGTCTGGTGTCGCTGTGTCCGGAACTGGCCGTCGGATTCCCGGTGCCGCGTCCGCCGGCCGAGATTGTCGGTGGCAGCGCGGCCGATGCCGGCGTCACCGTTCCTGGGCGCGGCGTCGCGGCCGAGGCGTTGCGCCGTCGGGGTATCCCCGTGTTTGCTCACCACGATCTGGTCAGGGCAGCGGCCGTCCTGGCGGAGCGGGAACGACAGAGCGGTTCGGCGGCGCCGTGAGCGGGTTGCACCCCGATCGCTCCATCACCGGCACCGCCCGGCGGGGAAGGGGAGGACGGCCGGGGGATGCCGGTCCTCCCCGGTCATCCGCTTACCGCGCCGGAGCGTGGGTCGCCGGTGCGGGCCGGGCCGGAGCCGCGACGCGACGGGCGTTGCGCAGGAGGCTGATGCTCACCGCGAGGGTCCACCAGCTCCACAGGGCACCCATGCTGGCGGTGGTGCCCCACCCTTGCGCGCTGTAGAAGTTGGCCGCGTCGTCGCCGAAGTAGACGGCCGGCACGAACGCCAGGTTGATGACGGCGAGCACGTACGCGGAGCGCCCCACCCACCGGGGGAGCACCCCGAGCTTCGACACGGCGATGCCGAGCGCGATCAGGAAAAGTGCCATGAGCAGCCGGGCGATGCCGCCCTGCATGAGGTACTGGGCCGCGGCGAACGGACCGTCGGTGGTCGTGTCGATGTCGTGGTCCACCGAGATGGCCGCACCCACCTCCATCGACTGCGGAACGAACACCATGACCACCCAGAGCAGACCCGCCGTCTGGACCGTGCCGGCGATCCAGTCGTAGCCCGGGTCGGCGTGGCGGATGAGCTGGCGGAGCCCGATGAAATAGACGATGTAGAAGATGCAGGCGATGATGCCGATGAGGCTCCGGGTGAGGATGTTCCAGTCCGGTGGCGTCTCGTAGACGAAATAGAGCGGTACCTGCACAACGGTGCACAGGCTCGCGATGAGGCCGAACATGCCGGTGTAGCGGCGGATCGTGGTCTGGGTCACGGCAATTTCCTGTCGTCAGCCGCGGCGCGGCTTGGCGCCTTCCTGTTTCACCAGGCGCTCGCCCACCTCGACCGATTTCCACAGGTCCCGATCGACCTTGACCTCGATCTTCGTTCCGTCGTCGAGCCGGATCGTGAGGCGCCGGTAGAGGTTGGAGCCGTCGAGCAGTGCGCGGGACTTCTTGACGACGGTCCCGCTCCAGGCGTCCTCGTGCTTGGTCATTGATTTCTCCCCCGAATTGTGCGGAATTCCTATGCCTCCACGATAGAAATCCGGGGGGCCGGGCACCTCCGGCTCGAGACGGGTCCTGCCGCTCCGACTTTTGGATCAGGTCCGGGGCCGGCTCGCTCGGAAGTCGCAGGCGGCAGACGGGAACCGGCGGTGGCATCCGGCACACATCACAGGTGACATCCGGGGCGTCCTGCGGCGTCCGTTGGGAGGAGCCATCGTGTATGACCACTGCCGTGCAGACCGATGAGCAGCTGTTGTGGCGCGTTGCGCAGCGTCGCGACGCCGACGCCCTCGGGCAGCTCTACCTGCGTCACCGGACAGGGCTGCTGGCCCTGTCGCACCGCCTGATCGGCGACTGGCACGCGGCCGAGGAGGTGGTACTGGACGCTCTGGTGACCGTGTGGGGGCGCGCCGCGCGGTTCGAAGGGCGCTCGACGGTGCGGAGCTGGCTGTACGGCGTCGTCCGCCATCACGCGCTGAACCGGCGCCGCCGCCGGCCGTTGCCGCTGGCCGACAACACCGGCCTCGACGAGGTGGCCTCGGACGCCGACGGGCCGGAGGCGCTGAGCCTCGCCGCCGTGACCCGTGCCCAACTGGCGGCGGCGATCGAGCGCCTGCCCGAGCACCACCGCGAGATCATCGCGCTCGCCTTCGTGGCCGAGCTGTCCCAGCCGGAGATCGCCGAGGTGCTCGGCGTGCCCGTCGGGACGGTGAAGAGCCGTCTGCACCGGGCCCGTCGGGACCTGGCCCAACTGATCACGGAAGCAAACCATGAGGTGACGCGATGAGTACCGGCCACCCGATCGACCTGCTCGACGAGTACGCCCTGGGGCAACTGGCAGCGCCGGACCACCGGCGGGTCGGCGACCACGTCCGTGACTGCGCGCGCTGCGACGCCGACCTCGCGTCGTGGCGGGCGCTGGCGGCGGTGGCGCGCGATACGTCCGGCGTCCCACCGGTCGCCGATGGCGAACTGGACCGCCTGACGCGGCGCCTGCCGACCCGCCGACCGCTCGCGCGTCGGCTCACGCAGGTTGCCGCCGTGGCCGTCGCCGGCGCCGTCATCGGCACCGGGATCGTCGCCGGGCTGCTGCCCGACGGTCCCCCCGGAGCGGAACCGGCGGCCGCGGCCGTCCTCGACCGGGCCGCGACGGCCGCCGCGGCCGCGACCGCCCCGCGCGTCGCGGACGGAACGGTCTGGTACACCGAGACCCGGTTCGAGACGGTCCACATCGACACGCCCGTCGACCCGGTCGGCCGTTCGTTCCTCGTCCAGCAACGGTTCACCAACCGGATCTGGCTCGCCCTGCCCGACCGGCAGCGGTACGACCAGGAGGCGGCGAAGACGGTCGTCGCCCCGTCCGACCGCGAAGCGTGGATCGCGGCCGGCAGCCCGCGCCTCTACGACCTGCCGAGCTTCACCGACGACCCCGGCACGCTGGAGGTCTGGCAACTGCTCCTCGACGACCATCTCGTGCGCACCGGTGCGGTGACCGCGCGCGGCGCCGGCCTGCGGCGCGAGCTCGACCTGCTGCGGACGCTGCCGACCAACCCGGGTCGCCTGCGGGACTGGCTGGAGGTTCAGGTGGGCGACAACAGTCCGGGCGCGATCCGGTGGTGCCCGACCGACACCGCGTCGTGCAACGTGGAGGCCGAGATCTTCCAGGCGACCGCCGCGCTGCTGGCGTCGCCCATCGCGCCGCCGAAGCTGCGCTCGGCCCTGTTCACGGTGCTCGCCGGCCTGCGCGGCGTCCACCTCGACGGCACGCGGACCGACGACGCGGGCCGGCCCGCGACAACGGTCAGCATCACGACCGGGCACCTGCGGTACGAGCTGTTCTTCGACGCGGAGAAGGCCACGCTGCTGGCCAACCGGCAGGTGCTCGTGACGCGGGAGGTCGGGTCCACCGATCCGCAGTGGACCGGGGCCGCGCCCGGCACGGTGGTGCGCTCCGTGCTGTACGTGAAGACCCAGGTGGTCGCCGCCGTCGGCGCCCAGGGCTCGTAATACAGCGGAGCCCCCGCCGGACGGCGGGGGCTCCGGTTCTGCGTTGGAATCAGCGTCGGACGGGGATCAGTTGCGCCTCGTCCGCGCTGCGGTTGTCGTGGCTGACGATCATCAGACCCAGCGGCGGGGTCAGCGCGAACTCGGCCGCGTTGATCGTCACGGTCTCCGACGCGGACGCGTTGGGCGCGACCACGTCGAACATGCCCGTGCTGATCGCCGGCGTGAACGCGTTGAACGACGCCACGCCCTCGATCGTGTCGGTGGTGTTGTCGGTCTGCCCGAAGCTCACCGCGTGGTACTTCAGGCGCGGGTTCGCCGCGGACAGGCACGGCGAGCCGGCCGCGCACAGCTGCTCGAACAGCACCGGCAGCACCAGCGTGCTGCTGTCGGTCGGCGCGTCGGCGAGGAACTCGATCGTGCCGTCGCCGGTGCGCAGGTCGAACACCGCCACGGCCATCTCGCCGTTGGCCTCGCCGGCCGTCAGCAGCCCGAGGTCGACACCCACCACGACGTAGTCGTCGACGCCGTCACCGTTGACGTCGACGTACACGTCGAACTCGTTGGTGCTGGCATTCGACCATCGACGGGTGGTGCTGATCGCGAACGCCATCACGCCGTCACCCGGGAAGGTCTGCGCGCCGACGGCCCGCATGTCGTTGGAGCCCAGCCCACGGTCGCGCGAGTCGTACAGACCCCAGGCGTACCAGTCCGCGGCACCCGGCACGACGCCGCGCCGGTTGGTGACCGTCGCGACCGCCGAGCCGTTGCGGCGCAGCGCATTGGTGTCGATCTTCGTTTCGATGTTGGAGACCGCCTGCGGCACCATGTAGTACGGCACCCGCAGCGCGACGCCGTGGTTGTTGCCGTTCGCCGGCGTGAACGTGACAAGACCGGCCACGTCGGCGAACTCCGCGGAGGTGCCCGCGGTGGACGCCGTCACCGACAGCGACAGGTCGATCCTGGTCTCACCGCGCGCCGGCACGGTGACCCGGGTGCGGCTCAACTTCGTGCTGTGCGGGCTGCCGGCCTTGGTGCCGACCGACGCGTTGAACGTCGCCGGGGTGTTGCCGAAGTTCCGCAGCACGATGACCTTCGACTGCTTGAAGTCCCGGTCGAGTTCGGCGAAGCCGAAGTTGACCGAGGCGGTACCCACGTCGCCGAGCGCGACGACCTCGGTGGTGACGGCCGGCGGTGCCTGGATCAGGCCAGAGCCCGCGATGCGCGTGCTGTACCCGGTGACCTTCCCCGGGTCGGCGGTGTTGACGATGGCCGCCTTCCAGTACTGCACGCGCCGCCAACCGGGGTGCGCCTGCCGGACCAGCGCCGCCATGCCGGCGGTGTGCGGAGCGGCCATCGACGTACCCGAGATGACGGCGAAGTTGTTCCCGGTGCCGACGCCGGCCGAGAAGATGCTGACGCCGGGCGCGGTGACGTCGGGCTTGAGCCAGCTGTCACCGGACCGCGGACCGCCCGAGGAGAAGCTGGCGGGCGCGAGGTAGCCCGGGTTCGGCAGGGTCAGGCTGGCGAGCGTCGCGGTGCCGCCGTCGGCCGCCACCAGCGCGGGGCCGGAACTCGACGGCACGCCCAGGAACGGGATCGTCACGGTGAACGGCTCACCGGTGTCCGGGTTGGCCGTGATCGGACCCTCGAACGGCGGGAAGTCGTCGGTCGAGTTCACCATCAGCACCGCGGCCGCGCCGGCCTGCTGGCCGTAGATGGCCCGCGCCACGCGGGCACACGTGCCGCGCTGGACGACGACGAGCTTGCCGGCGACGCCGGCCGCCGTGTACTCGGCCGGATCACAGCCGAGCGAGATCCCGCCCGCGCTGTTGCGCAACACCTCGATCGGCAGTGGGCCGCTGGGCAGCGGTGCGCCGTTGGCGTTGATCGCCTGGATCGTCGCTCCCGTGCTCAGCGTCAGGGTCGCGCCGGGGAAGCTCTGGGTCGGGTCGTTCGCGGCGACGCTGATCACGTTGGTGCCCGTCGACGGGGAACCGACCATGTACGGGTTCGGGCCCTCGTTGCCGGCGGACGCGACGACGATGACGCCGTCCTTGGCCGCGTTGTCGGCCGCCACCGCGGACGGCTCGGTCTTCGAACCGAACGGCGAGCCGAGCGACATGTTGATGACGTCCATGTCGTTCGCGACGGCCCACTCGATGGCGTCGACGGTGACGTCGGTCGAGCCCTCGCAGCCGAACACGCGGATGCCGTACAGGTCGGCCTTGGGCGCCACGCCCGGGCCGACGTTCCAGGAGCGCGACGACACGGTGTCGGCGTTGTACGGGCCGGTGAACGTCCGGCCGTCCGAGGTGACGCCGAAGCCCGCCGCGGTGCCGGCGACGTGCGTGCCGTGGCCGTTGCAGTCCAACGGGTTCGGGTCCGGGTGCGGTACGGGCTGGTACGCCGGGCTGTTCGGGTCGGCGTTGTAGCTGTCGCCGACCAGGTCGATGCCGCCCTTCACCTTCGGCGCGTTCGGGCCGAAGTACCTCGGGTCGGCTGGCGCGGCCTCGGCCGCGTGCGCCGCGGCGTAGGCCGCCGGGGTGCCGGGTCCGCCGAAGTCCGCGTGCGTCCAGTCGATGCCGGTGTCGATGATGGCGACCTTGATGCCCTCGCCGCGGACGTTGCCCGCGCCGTTCCAGGCCGCCGGCGCGCCGATCAGCGGGACGCCGCGCACGTTGTCGCGCTTCATGGTCTGCACCGGGTGCACCGCGACGACGTTGGCGGCACTGGCCAGCTCGGGCGCCTTACCGGCCGGGATGCGCACCTTGATGCCGTTGTAGGCGTGCTGGTACGTGCCCAGCACGGTGCCGCCGAGATTGCGCGCGTGCTGCGCGACCGGCGCCTGTTCCTGGCGCAACCGGTCCTGGTGCTGGCGCTTCTGGTCCTGGGTCAGGGGCGTCGCGGCGTTCGCGTCGGCGACCGCGACCGGGTCGCCGGCGAGCTCGACGACGACCGTCACCGGCTTGTTCTTCACGCCCAGCGGAAGATTCGTGATCTTCAGCCCGGCCGGCGCCTTCGTGAACGGGGCCTTGGTCGCGGGCGCCGCGCCCGCTCCGGTTGTGTTGCCGAACACCGCGAGCGCGGGGATCAGCAGCCCGACCGCGGCCAGCCGGACGAGACGCTTCCGGCCGCCGGGTCGACTTCTCCCGCCAGCTGTCGGCGTCGAGTTTTCGAGGGTGGTCACGACACAGGCCTCCTTGCCCGCCGGGGGTACACGGGTGGTCCCCATGCTGCGGGTCGGTCCGGCTCTCGTGCAGGCATGACCGGTCACCGAGCGCCCGCCAGCAAATGGCACCATTTCGCTGCGGGCCGGGTAAGACTCCGGCCGGGCATCGAGCAAATGCGAGGGTGTGCCGAAGGGTCGGGCCGACGGTGGCGGCACGGGATGTGGCATCATCCCGGCGGCGCGACACGACAAGTCCGACGAAAGGCATCGACATGGATCCGCTGGCCGGTCTCCGGATGGGCGCGTGCGCCGACACCGACAATCCGCGCCAGCTGATCCTCGGCATCGCGACGCACGACGGCAGTGCGGTCGCCGTCGGCGGGCAGGGCCGGAGCCTGGCGGCGGTCTCCTCCGACGGGTACGCCTTCCACCCGGTCATCTCGCCGGGCCGCGGGTTGCGCGGGGCGCTGCTGCGCGAGGACGGGCTGTGGGTCGTCGGCGAGTACGGGTACATCGCCCGGTCGACCGACCGGGGCCATTCGTGGCGCCAACTGACCTCCGGCACCGGCGGTTGCCTGTTCGGCGTCGTCGCCGACCGCGACGGCCGCCTGTGGGTCGCCGGCGACAACGGCTACCTCGCGTCCTCGACCGACGGCGAGAAGTTCCGCCGCGTCAGCGGGGTCGACGAGTCCATCGCCCGGATCAGCGACAGCCCCCTCGGCGTGCTCGTCCCCACCGACCGACCCGGCCGGTTGTACGTGTGCCGGGACAGGTCGGTCCGGCGGCTCAACCTCGAGGCCGGTGCCGACCTCATGTCGGCGACGGTGACCCCGACCGGCACGATCCTCACCGTCGGCGTGGACGGGCTGGTGTTCCGGTCCGACGACGCCGGCGAGAGCTTCCAGCGCGTCCCGGTGCCGGCCGACAGCCTGCTCACCTCGGTGCGGCACCTGCCGGACGGTCGCGTCGTGATCGTCGGTGCGGCCGGGCTGGTCCTGGTCTCCGCCGACGACGGCCGTACCTTCGTCCGCTTCGAGCAGTTCGTCTCGGTCGCGATGCTGTGGTGCTGCGAGCCGTTCGGCTCCGGCCTGCTGATCGGCGACGGTGACGGCACCGTCTCCTGGCTCGGTGCGGACCGTCCCGCCGCGGCGGGGCAATCATCGGTGACGCCCACAGAGCGCCGCGACGGCGTCCATGTCAGCCCGTGGCTGCGGTCGGCCCTGTACCCGCGGCGCGGCGGCATCCCCACCGAGATCCGTCCGCTGCCGGCGCTCGACGAGGCCTGGGCCGCGCTGCGCCGGGCGTTCTGGGCGACCGACCGGTACACCATGGTGATCAAGGGGGAGCGGTCGGGCATCTGGAACCACGCGACCAGCGACCACCACCACCGGCGCGAGATCGGTGAGCGCATCCTCGACCCGCGGCCGCGTTCCGGGACCGCGGAGGAGGACATCAGGCTGGTCGAACTGGTCTTCGAGCGGTACAACACGTTCGTCGGCGCGTTCCGCGCGGAGATCGAGGAGCGGGTCGCCGACTTCCTGGTCGCCTCGGTCGGCCTGCCCGGGGCCGCGCGCCGGATGCTCGCCGGGATCAAGAGCGAGCTTCCCTATGTCGGCGCCGGGCCGTTCGGCCGGCTGCGGGAGCTGCTGGTGCTCGCGGGCGACGCGGAGTACGCCGAGGCCCGGTCCGCGATCCTGGACGCCACGGCGGAACTGGCCCCGACCAGCCACACCCACCGCCGGGCGGCGAGCGTGCGGTGGGCCACCACGTTCCTGTTGCCGCTGGGTCCGGCGGCGGGTGCCGAGGAACGGCGGGTGCACGAGGACGCGCTGCGCCACCTCGGCGAGTTCGGCAACTGCGACGTGCACGCCAGCGCGATCGCTGCCGGCGACCTCGCCACGCTGGAGCGGTTCATCAAGGCCAACCGCAAGATCGGGCACCAGTTCTTCGCGCCGTTCAGCGGCGGCCGCATGTATCTGGCCTCCGTGCTGGAGATCGCCGGGAGCGCCGCCGGCGAGGTGCTGGCCCGGCTCAAGCCCGGCGAGCCGTGGGAGAGGGATTTCTACCACAACGACCTGTGGTGCCGGCTGCTGGCGCACGTCGACGACGAGCACACCCTGGCCGCGCTGCTGCGGGAGCGGCGCGACGGCCACCGGTGGGGCACGGCGGGGCTGCTCCGCGCCGCGGGCCTGGATCCGGACCGGGTCCGCCGGTTCGCCCGCGAGAACGGCGACGACGAACTGCTCGCCCTGGTGGGCGCGGACATCGAGCCGGGTCCGGTCCGGCCGCCCGCCGCCGACGACGACGCGGTCCTCGCCGGGCTCGGCGCGCCGGTTGACTACGTTCCGCCGCCGGCCCGGCGGGGGCGTCCGCTGCGCACCACCCTGGCGATCGAGCCGGTGCAGTCGTGGCGCGACGAGGAGATCGAGGCGGCCCAGCGGGTCGGTGCCCACGACGACGCCGTCACCTGGAACGGCGTCTCCGTGGCCCGGTGCGACGCCGAGGCGCTGGAGGCGTTCGTCGCCAACCGGGAGCGGTGGGCGGTGCCGACCGGCGTCGCCGACCTGGCGCTGACCCCGGCCCGGGTGCACGACCGTCTCCTGGCGTTGGGTTTCGCCATGGACTACTACGTCCGCTATGCCCTGGTGCCGGTGCTGTACCGCGGCGGTCTTTCGCACCTGCCGCTGCTGCACGCCGCGCTGGCGGAACCGGACTCGCTGGAGTACGGGCTGCAGGCCGCGCAGCCGTTCGGGGACGTGTCGATCGTCCCCGCGATCGTGAAGGCGTTCGCGGGCAAGAAGAACAAGGCGCCCGCCCGGTCGTGGATTCTCCGGCACCCGCGGCACGCGGCCGCCGGCGCGCTGACGCTGTGGGCCGCCGACCGCGCCGACACGGGCGCCGCGCGCGTCCTGCGGTATCTCGACGCGCGGGGGCACCGCGCGACCATCCTCGGCTTCGCCGCCGACCTGGACGTCGACGCGGCGACGCTCGCGATGCTCGACGCGGACCCGCTGACCGCACCCGGCGCGAAGCGGCCGCCGGTGCCCGCGTTCGCCGCGGCGCAGGCGCTGCCGCCGCTCGTACCGGTGCCGGGTACGACCGCGCCGGACGCTGACCTGCTTCTCGTGCAGTTGGCCTGGTCCAACGCCGACGAGGTGCATCCGGGCGTGCTCGCCGCGAAGGCGGGCTACACGCCGGCATCGCGGGCCGCGTTCGCGTGGGCGCTGTTCGAGGCGTGGCTCGCCGCCGGTGCCCCGCCGAAGGCGTCCTGGTGCATGCAGGCGGTCGGCCTGCTCGGCGACGACGACTGCGC
The DNA here is from genome assembly GCF_016863635.1 of Virgisporangium aurantiacum. Lineage (GTDB taxonomy): Bacteria > Actinomycetota > Actinomycetes > Mycobacteriales > Micromonosporaceae > Virgisporangium > Virgisporangium aurantiacum. The sequence goes on from NZ_BOPG01000036.1 coordinate 23,169, forward strand.
CCGGCGGCTGACCGCGCTCGCCCGCAAGTGGCCCGGGGAGAACGCCGCCGCCCGGGCCCAGGCGGCCCTCGACGCGCTGCTGAACATCGGCACCGACACCGCGCTGATCAACATCAACCTGCTCGCGGAGAAGTCCCGGTTCCCGGCGTTCGCGGCGGCGGCCCGCGAACGCATCGACGCCATCGCCTACAGCCGCGGCCTCACCACCGACGAACTCGCCGACCGGCTGGTTCCGACACTCGGCCTGGACGAGGACGGCGCCGACGTCCTCGACACCGGCTCGCACACCTACCGGATCGTCTTCGACGCCAACCTGTTGCCGGTGCTGCGCGACGCGAACGGCGCGCTGCTGCCCGACCTGCCGCGGCCGGGGAAGAACGACGACAAGCAACGGATGAAGGCGGCGAAGGCCCGGCTCACCGCGCTGCGCAAGGACGCCCGCGCGTCGGCCACCCTGCACCTGAGCCGGATCGAGCGGGCCATGTGCACCGGACGGGCGATCGGTGCCGACGTGTTCCTCGACCGGTACGCCCGGCACCCGTGGATGCGCCACCTGGCCGAGCGTCTCGTCTGGGGAGTCGCCGAGTTGCCGGTCACCTTCCGCGTGGCCGAGGACGGCACGCTCGCCGACATCGACGACAAGCTGTACGAGCTGCCGCGGGACGCGTCGGTCGTGGTGCTGCACCCGCTGGATCTCGCCGCCGACGCCGTGCCGGTGTGGTCCCAGCTGTTCGCCGACTACGAGATCCTGCAACCGTTCCCGCAACTGGCCCGGCCGGTGTTCCGGGCTGCCGACACCGGTCGCGCCGCCGGCCTCGACGCCGTGCTGGCCCGGCTGCGCGGACACACGGTGACGTACGGGCAGCTGCGCGGCCTGGAGGCGCGTGGCTGGCAGAAGTGGCACGACTCGAGCGTGCAGATGGCCAAGCCGTTGGGCGGCAAGCTCTGGGCGATCCTCGAGACCGATCCCGGCTGGCACGCGACCGACACCGCTGAATCGGTTGAACCGCAACACATCGAGGGCGTCACGTTCCACGGCGGCGACGCGGCGGAGCTGGACCCGCGTACGTACTCCGAACTCGTCTACGACCTCGACCGGTTGGTGTGAGCCGTACGCCGCCCGGTCACCCGGGCGGCGTATCACTGTCTACTGGGGCTCGTTGCGGGTGAACGGGTCGACGCGGGCCCAGCGGAGCAGGTCGGTCATCCGGAAGGTGCCCGGCGTCTGGCTCGGCAGGGTCGGCGAGAACCCGTTGTTGAGGTAGGAGAACTCGTCCATCTGGAGCAGGCCGATGATGGTCTCGGCCACGATCCGGCCGCCCACCGGCCCGAGGCGCAGGCCGTCGTTGAGCAACTGCGCTTCGCGCAGGATGTAGTACCACAGCGGGGTGCTGGCCTCCAGGCCGAGGCCGAACTGCCGCAGCTCCGGGAAGTTCGCCGACGACAGCACCGGCGTGCCGGTGGCGGCGGCGACCCGTTGGCCGGACGGCATCGACCAGGTCAGGTGGCGCAGCAGGTTGCGCTGCGGCAACGAGGTGGGTGGCGTGCCGCTGGCGATGGTCTGCAACGGCAGGTTGAACAGCGGCGTGGAGATGTTGGTGTCGATCCGCTTGTTCGGCCGCGTGTGCTGGGTCATGATGCCGCCGAAGTCGAAGAACGTCTCCCAGCCGATGAAGCGCCGGCGTGCGCGGGCGCCGCCGCGCAGGTCGACCGGGTCGCGCTGGCCCTCGCCCGCCGGATCGAAGATGAAGCCGAAGAACGCGGTGCCATCAGGGTTTCCGGTGCGGTTGGCGCGGTACGACGGCCGGATCAGGCTGTGCCCGAACCGGTAGGTGCCGGTCTGGAACTCCACCGGGATCGTCGGCCGGTTGAACCGGTACCAGCGCCGGCCGTTGCGGAAGATGTCGGACACGAGGGGCTGCCCGACGATCTGCGGCAGGAACTCGTTGACGACGATCCACTGCCAGTGGTGGATCATCGTGCGGCGGGCGTAGAACCACGGGTCGCCGGGCAGGTTGCGTGCCCGCCGGTCGTCGACGGTTCTGTTGTGCGCCAACAGGAACGCGACCTGCAGGCCGGCGATCATGAGATTCTCGTCGTTGCGCGGGTCGGCGATGGAGGCCCGGAGGTTGTTGCTGAAGCGCGGCAGGTCCTCGAACCGTCCGCCGCTGCTCACCAGGAACTTGGCCGGGTCGCGGGAGTCGTAGAGGCTGGGCGACACCGACGGGCCGCCGCCGTACACCGAGTCGAGGTCGAGCCGGGCGTCGCGCTCGTTCGGGGTGGCCGCGGGTTCGGCGGGCGTGCCCAGCGGCGAGGTGTTGTCGAACGTGACGTCGTGGTCGAGGAACTGGCCCACGAACGTGGTTCCGGCGGTCATGTTGCTGATGACGTTGTCCCGGTTGTTCGGGCTGAGTTCCGGGTTGGTCACGAGCCGGACCGGACCCTCCTGCAACGGGTCCTTGGCGTCCATCAGGCCGCCGGGGCGCCCGATCTCGTTCATCGCGTTGCGGACCGCGGCCGACCGCGGGTCCACAAAGGACGGTAGCTGGAACATGCGGCTGAACCGCGGATCCGGTGCCGCGGTGACCACCGGCCCTTCGACCTCCGCGGCGAGCGCCTCGACGTCGCCGAGCACCAGGCCACCGGCCGCCGCCCCGAAAAGACCGGCGCCCACGCCGGTGAGAAATCGACGGCGGCCGAAGTCGCGGTCCGACCCGTCCACTAGTGCATGGTCCGATTGCGCCATGACGCCTCCGGGGGAGGAAGGAGCGGAGTACGCCCCGAACTGGATGCGCGCGCGTTGGCTAGTCCGCAGTCTTCGCGCATGACCCGGTTAGAGACAGGCCCCCAGGGGAATCTCGCAATGCGGATCCGGGCACGCCCGGGGTGGACTTTTCCGTCGAAAATGGCGCTTGCCGACCGGGTCTCCCCGTCGCCGGCGTCTCGATATGACCTTTTCAATATGCTCTGCGGGCGGGACTCAGCTCCACCGGTAGCGGGTCTGGGCCGACTCGTTGCCGGTGGTGAACGCGAATCCCTTGTCGGGCCGGACCCGGTAGAGCTGAACGCTTCCGGTGCGGATGGCGTCGCCGAGCTGGTGCCAGGTTCCGTCCTCGCGGGTGAGCTGCCAACCGTATGCCTCTTCGAACGCGGTCGCCACGGTCTCCCGCGTGGGCCGGTCGGTGACCAGGCTCGCGGTGCCTTCGATGACGTGGTCGGTGCCGGTCAGCGTGTCGGTTCCGGTGGTCAGCGCGCAGTGCGGGTTGGCGCCGAGATTCCGGGCCTTCTGCTCGTTCTCGCCGGTGGTGAACCACATCGCGCCGAGCGACCAGATCGCCAGCAACGGTGTGACGTGGGGGCGGCCGTCCGGGCGCACCGTGCACAGCTGGAATTTCTGGATCCGGCGCAGGGCCCATTCCGTTGCCTCCCACGGCGTCGGGCTCGCGCCCGGCGTGGAGAACGAACCGAGGCTGGTCTGCGGGGTGGACATGATTTTCTCCTTATGGCGTCGCGGCCAGGTGGTCGGCCAGGATTCCGGTGACCGACAGCGCGGTGTCGAAGTTCGGGCGGAGCCGGGTCTTGGTCAGCGCGAAGGCGACGTTCCGGGCGGGGTCCGCGTAGGCGTAGCTTCCGCCGCCGCCCGGCCAGCCGAATGCCACCGAGTTCTCCCCGGCCGGTGCCCCGATCCGCCCGATCGGGAAGCCCAGCGCCATGCGCGCGGGGGTGCCGAAAACCCGATCGGTGCCCTCGAACGCGGGCGCGGACAGTTCCGCCAGCCGCGCGGCGTCCACGAGCGTGCCCCGCAGAACGGCGTTGAACATCGCGGCGAGACCGTGCGCGGTGACGGTACCGACCGACGGGATGTCGGCGCGCAGGATCGCGTCGTCGTTGCCGAAGCCGGCATCGGGCCGGCTCTCCCACGGCGCGAGGATCGCGTCACCGTCGTCCGGGGGTGCCGGCCACTGCCGCGCCGGCTGCTCCAGGCGCGCCACCCCCGGCAGCGACTTCGCCGGGACGCCGAAGTGGAGCTGCCCCTCGATACCGAGCGGTGCGGTGATCCACTCGCGCAGCAGGTCCCGTATGGGTTTTCCGGTCGCGCGGCGGGCCAGCTCGCCGACGAGATAGCCGAACGTGTAGGAGTGGTAGCCCGTGGCGGCACCCGGCGGCCAGCGCGGCTCGGCGGCCGCCAGCGACCCGCACACCCGGTGCCAGTCGGGGAGGTCGCGCGGCGTGATCGCGCGGGGCATCGCGGGTAGACCGACCGTGTGGGTCAGCACGTGCCGCAGCGTCGCCGTTTCCTTGCCGCGCGCGCCGAACTCGGGCCAGAGGTCGGTGACCGGGCTGTCGTACCCGAGGAAGCCGCGCGCGACGAGCAGGTGCGCGAGCGTCGCCGACATGTTCTTGCCGGTGGAGAAGCTGAAGACCGGTCGCCCGGTTGTCGTGCCGGCCGCGGCGTCGACGATCAGCGCGCCGTCCCGGTAGACGGCGACCTGCACGCCGGTCTCCGCGCCCGTGTCGACCAGCGTGTCGAGGTGACGCTGGATCCGGTCCTGTATCTCACTCGTCGCCATGTCGCTCATCGCCGACGGTGGCACGGATCGGGCGGTAGCGCAGGTCGACGGTGCGGGTCGGCGTGTCGCCGTCGCGCAGGAGGTGGAGCGGCTGCCCGCCCAGCGCGTCGTACAGCCGGATACCGTCGCCGAGGAGGACGGGGACGATGTGGAGGTCGATCTCGTCGATCAGTCCGAGCCGCAGCAGCTGCGCGCAGATGGTCGGTGAGAACACCTCGACATTCTTGCCCCCGGCCGCGTCGAGGGCGATCCGTAGTGCCTCGTCGACCGGGCCGGACAGGAACGTGATGTCCTCGGTGGGGCGGGCGTCCTCGGGATGGTGGGTGAGCACGAAGATCGGCCCCTGCCACGCGCCGCCGTAGGGGCGGGAGTCACCGATGGCGCTGTCGAAGCCGTCGCGACCGGCGAGGATCGCGCCCGTGCTCTCGATGTACTCGCTGTGCAGGCCGTCCCGAACCGTCGCCTTCGCCATGAAGCTCATGTCGTGACCCGGCCCGGCGACGAACCCGTCCACCGACACCGCGAAGTGCATCAGCACCTTGCCCATGGTCTTCACCTCAATAGTGATTGTGATCTGCAACTAGTTCCTCATGCTAGGCAAGGTGATGGTAGATTGCAACCACTGGCCGGAAGGGGTGGGCAGATGCGGAGCGAGGCGCGCTCGGGGTGCCCGATCAACGCCGCCGTCGAGGTGCTTGGCGATCCGTGGGCGATGCTGGTGCTGCGCGACGTCATGTTCGGCAATCGCCGGTACTTCCGCGAGCTGCTCCTAGGCTCCGAGGAGGGGATCGCGAGCAACATCCTGAGCAGCCGCCTCAAGCAGCTCACCGCCGCGGGTCTGCTCACCCGTCAGGACGCCAACCGGGGACAGCGGGCGATGTACTCCCTCACCGAGGCGGGGATCCAGGTGCTGCCCATCATGGTCGCGCTGGGCAACTGGGGCCTCGTCCACCGGAACGGTTCCCGGCGCCTGCGGGTCCGCGCCGAACTGCTGCGCGACGGCGGTCCCGAGCTCGTGGCCGCGATGATGGACGAGCTCCGCGAGGTCCACCTCGGCAGCCCGCGGCCCGACCCCTCCGCGCCCCGTCCGTCTGAACGGCTCCAGGCCGCCTACGAGCGGACCATGAGCGTCGACGCCGCTCCGTAGGCACCGCCCGGCCGGCGGTTGCGGCCGGGCTTGGCGTGGTAGTCCAAGCTGGCGCCAGATCGTGGAGGATGATCAGTGTTGGAGGCCTGATCATCCTCCACGATCTGGGCACCCGAGCGACGCCGGTCGATGAGTTGATCTCCTGACTGGGCAATCAGGCACGTCTTCTGGTCCGAGGCTGGTGCCTCAGCGCCCGGTCCAAAGATCAACTCCTCCGTCGGAGTCCATGGCCGGCCACCGGCGAGACCGACGGCGCCCGGGTCCGGCGCGACTGGCGGGGGTACACCGGCGCTCGCCCGCGTCTACCGGCGGTGAGGGCCCCTGTGTCCACAGTGGACATACGCGTGGCTCGTCGTCGATGGCGGTGACAGTCCACAGGGGACGGTGGCGGCGACGACGCGATTCCGAACCGTCACCACATGGGCGCCACACACCCGCCACACGCGGGTCCTTGCCGGTTGGACATTTATTGATGTCACTTACTAGTGTCGGCGACCGTTCCATTGGCAGGAGATACGGGGGAAGACAGTGAAGCGGACCATCGTCATGGGCTGCTTACTCGATGCGTTGCTGATACCGCTGAGCGCCGGCCTGAAGATGGCCTTCCCAATGCCGCCAAGGGCAGCGCCGTCTGCCATCTGTTCCGGCCCGTAACACCCGGCACGCGTCACCGTCGTCGTCTTCGTTTCGCCTTCGTCATCGACGATGGCGCCACTTCGCGCGCCGTTCGGCATACCAATCGATCGACAATTGTGAGGTCATCAATCGTGTCCGTGTACCAGGGAAGTCCGCAACCCGCCGGCCCGTCCATGTATCCGCCGCCGCCACCGAACCGCGGCACGAGCGTGCTGGCGATCGTCGGCTTCATTCTCGCCTTCTGCGGCGGTCCGTTGGGATTCATCCTCAGCCTGGTCGCGATCTTCCAGACCGGCCGGGACCGCAAGAAGGGACGCGGACTGGCGGTCGCCGGTGTCGTCATCTCGTTGGTGATGATGGCGGGCAGCACCGCGGCCTACATCGCGCTCTCCAACTCCACCGTGCTCGATCCCGGCTGCACGGACGGGAAGGCGGCCATTCTCGCGTACGACCCCAGCGCGGACCCGAAGGAACTCCAGACCACGATCGACGCCCTCAACGCCGCCGCCGACAAGGCCAAGGACGAGGACGTCCGTGACGCGATGCGGGCACTGGCCGACGACTACGCCGACATGAAGAAGGGCCTCGAGACCGGACAGATTCCGGACGACATCATCGGGAGAATCGCAGCCGACGCCGCGACGATCGACCAGCTCTGCACCGTGGGCTGAGCGCAAGCGGCAGCCGCCGTCGGGTGTCCGGCGGCGGCTGCCGACCGTCGGTTCAGCGGACGTTCCCCGTTGCCGATCCGGTCGTGGACTCCGGGACGCGGCGTGGTACCACTGAGAGCAACATCAGAGAGGGTCGATAGTGGGCGACGCACCGCAGGA
>NZ_BOPG01000037.1 GCF_016863635.1 Virgisporangium aurantiacum
GCAGGCACCGCAGGAGCAGGCACCGCAGGAGCAGGCACCGCAGGAACAGGCACCGCAGGAACAGGCACCGCAGGAACAGGCACCGCGGAAACAGGCAGGGAACCGCCGGATCGACACGTCGCAGCCGCATCCGGCGCGGCGGTACAACTACTGGCTCGGTGGCAAGGACCACTTCCAGGCCGACCGCGACTCCGCCGCGATGATCGAGCAGATGATGCCGACGGTGAGCGTCGCCGCCAAGGAGGGCCGCAAGTTCCACGGCCGCGCGGTGAAGCATCTGGCCGAGGCCGGGGTGCGCCAGTTCCTCGACATCGGCACCGGCCTGCCCGCGCCGAACAACACCCACGAGGTCGCGCAGGGCGTCGACCCGACCGCACGCGTCGTGTACGTCGACAACGACCCGCTGGTGCTCGTGCACGCACGTGCGCTGCTGCGCGGCACCCCGCAGGGCCGCACCGCCTACCTCGACGCCGACCTCCGCCGGCCGGACACGATCCTCCGGAGCCCGGAGGTCTTCGCGACGCTCGATCTCGACGAGCCCGTCGCGCTGCTCCTGGTCGCCGTGATGCACTTCATCCTGGACGACGACGGCCCGTACGAACTGGTGCGTCACCTGCTCGACGCGCTTCCCGCCGGCAGCTGTCTGGTCGTCAGCAACGCGACCACCGACTTCATGCCGCCCGAGCAGCTCGCGATCGTGGAGGCCGCCAACGCCCGGGCCGAGCGGCGGGAGGACCGGGTGCGGCTGCGGTCCCAGGCGGAGGTCGAACGCTTCTTCGACGGCCTCGACCTGGTGCCGCCCGGTGTCTGCTCCGTCGCCGACTGGCGGCCGGCCGACCCGCAGGCACCCCGGCCCACGCCGGCCGAGGTGTGCGCCCTGGGCGGCGTCGCGTTCCTGTCGAGGTGACGGTGGTGTGTCCACAGTGGACCGGCCGGCGTCTCACGAGCGTTGGGCGGCCCGGGCGGTGGCGTTGGCCAGCGCGGTGAACAGCGCCACCAGCGCGCGATCGTAGGCGCGGTCGGGCAGCAGCCAACGGGCGAGCAATGCCGCCTTCGCACCGCGTCCGACCGCGTAGCGGGTGCGGGGACGCCGCACCGTCGCGGCGCGGCCGATCGCCCGGGCGACGACGGACGGGGACGACAGGCCCCTGGCGTCCGAGGTCAGCGACGCCGCGTACCGGCGGGCGTAGCCGGCATACGCGCCGTCGCCGGAGATGGCGAGCAGCCGCTCGCCGGCGACCCGCGGGAACTCCGTCTCGATGCCGCCGGGCTGGATCATGATGACGTCGATGCCCAGCGGCCGGACCTCGACCCGCAGGCAGTCGCTGAGACCCTCCAGCGCGTACTTCGTCGCGTGGTACCACCCGCCCAGCGGCTGGTACATCCGCGCGCCGACCGACGAGACGTTGATGATGCGACCCGAGCCCCGCGCCCGCAGGTGGGGCAGCACGAGCTGGCACAGCCGGGCCGCGCCGAAGACGTTGACCTCGAACTGCCGCCGGGCCTCGTCCAGCGGCACGTCCTCGACCGCGCCGAAGGATCCGTATCCGGCGTTGTTCACCAGGACGTCGATCCGACCCGACTCCGTGACGACCCGATCGACCAGCGCCACCAGGCCGGCCTCGTCGGTGACGTCGACCCGGACGGTGTGGATGCCGAGCGCGGCGAGCGGAGCCATCCGGTCCAACCGGCGGGCGACCGCGTAGACGCGGAAGCCGAGCTGGTGCAGGCGGAGGCTGGTGGCCGCGCCGATCCCCGTCGACGCACCGGTCACGATCGCGACCCTGTCCATGCGCCCCACCCCCTCGCCGGTCGGGGTGCCCAGGGTAGCGGCGTACACGGCCGACCACAGCCGTTGAGGCGGATGGCGGACGGTCGGAGCTCCGTCGGATCACGCGGCGTGTACGAGGTCGGTGAGACCGTCGACCGGCACCCGGCCGGCCGGCTTGCCGGTGTCGAGACGCACCCACGTCACCCCGCCGGGATCGGCGACGGCGAGCCGGCTTCCGGCGCCGTCGACGCGCAGCCCGCGGATCTCGCCGGGCGCCTTCCACCACGGCGTCGTCGATCCCGACCCGTGGTCGACGACGGCGACGTTCCCGTCCGCGCCGAGGAACGTGCGGACCTGCGTGGCCGCCAGCCCGGCCGGACCGGACGCGGTGGGCACCGCCAGCACCTGGGTGACGGTCAGCGTCTCGGTGTCGGCCACGGCCAGGCGGCCGCCGGTGAGGTCGGCGACGAGGAGCTGCCGCCCGTCCGGGCGCAGCGCGATCGCGTGGCCGGCGGCCGGGCCGTGGCCGAACGGATCGGGCAGGTCGAGGCAGTAGGCCCACCGTCCGAGGAGGTGCAGGACGTGGACGAACGCGTGCGCCCCGCCGGGACGGCCGGCGACGATGTCGCGGGTGTGCTGGTGGTCGGGCTGGTGGGTGTAGAGCGTGTACAGGACCTGCCCGTTCGGAGACAGGACGGCCTGCCTGCCCTCGCCCCGCATCTCCTCCTCGGCCGGCACCGGTACCTTGTCGCGGGTCAGCAACGGTTTCGGGGCGCCGTCGGGGAGGTCGACCATCCGTACCCGGTACCGCTCCGGTGACTGCGCGGGCAGCCACTCCAGCACGAACAGGGCGGCACCGTCGACGCTGACCGCGTCGGGGGCGACGTTGCCCGGCAGGTCCAGCCGGTGCAGTTCACCGGTGGGCGCGGCGATCAGGACCGGCGTGTGGGTCCGGCCGGCCGGTACGGTTCCCGCCGTCGAGCCGGCCGGATCCGGTGGGGTGAACGCCGCGAACCCGCCGGTCGGGCCGACGACCCGCGGCGTCCACGCGCCGGCGAGCCGGACGCGGCCGACGTCGGCTCCGGTATGGAGGTCGGTCGTCACGAGCGTCGTCGCGGACCCGTCGACCGTCGCCGCGTAGACGCGGTCGCCGTCACCCGACAGGACCGCCGCCGGTCCGTGCTCGATCCGGCGGTCGCCGTTGACCGTGACGAGGCCGGCGCGGGTGGCGGCCACGATGAGACCGTCGGGAGCGTCCGGGGTGGTCTGCTTCCCTGGTTCTCCGCTTGTTGCTTCTCCGCACGCGGCGAGCACCGCCACGCCGCCCATCGATGTCAGCACCTGCCGCCGGGTCGCCATATCCTTCGGACACCGCCCGGCCCCCGCCGGTTCCCCATGAGCCGGGTTGACCCTCAGCCGGGCTTGGCCTGGCGGGTCGATCCGGCCAGCACGATTCCGGCCGCGATCAGCACGACGTTCTTGACCACGAACTCACCGGTCATCGTGAGCAGGAGCGGGTTGTCGCGCTGGAAGACGACGTCGGGTTGCATCACGAGCACGAGGAAGGTTCCGGCGAGGTGGGCCACCATGAGGGCCACGACAATGCCGATCCAGCGCCCGACGAGTAGCGCGAGGCCGATGAGAACCTCGAAAGCGCCGAGCGCCGGAACGAACCATGATTCCGGTAGAAACGGCACCGTCGCCGCTACCAGGTCCGCAATCGGCGTCGACTGCGTCAGCTTGAGCGCGCCGAACCAGATGAATACGATTCCGAGCGAGCCGCGCAGGAGCGGCAGACTCGCACGGCTACCGATCTCGGCCGCTCTGAGCAGGCGTTCTCGGGGCAGGGTGATCACGACCGTCGTCCCTTCATTGGGGTTGCCGGGCATTACGGCGCCCGTGCGCAAGCCGGCCTCATTGGAAAGTTTCGATTCTTGCCGGAGGCCGGCGCGCATTGGAGATAAATTGAAGTTAACAGATGTATTGCCGGACTCCGGGTCCCCCCAAGGGTGGCAAATTCAAGAGTATGAAGATTTGAGAGATTCCATTTGTAAATTGGAGTATCTCAATTGAATCTTCTTTCCCTAGCCCCGCCGTCGAAAGTTGCGGTCCCGGCTCCACGCCTCGGCGGTGCGCTCCGTCCATTGACACACGTCGAAACGTCAAGAACTATTGGACGCGGTTGCTCCACGTTCACCGGGCGGACGTGACGGCATTCTGCCGTGCCGGTGGACGACTCCGCCGGCTTCCCCCGGAGGAGACGACGTGCACCTCAGACCCAGAATCGTTGTCGCTGCGACGGCCGCCGCGGTCGTCAGCGTCGCCACCGCCACCGCGGTGACCAACACGAGTTACGCCGCGGCCGCCGGCTGCCGGGTGACCTACACCGTCGGCTCGACGTGGGCGGGCGGGTTCGGCGCGAACGTCGGCATCGTGAACCTCGGTGACCCGGTCTCCGGCTGGACGCTGAGGTGGTCGTTCGCCGCGGGGCAGACCGTGACCCAGGCGTGGAACGCGACCGTGACGCAGAGCGGGAGCGCGGTGACGGCCGTCAACGCGTCCTACAACGGCAGCCTGGCCACGAACGGCAGCACCTCGTTCGGCTTCAACGGCGGTTGGAACAACGCCAGCAACCCGACGCCGACGAGCTTCACCCTGAACGGCGTCGCCTGCACGGGAAGCGTCACGCCGACCACGTCGCCGTCCACGCCCACCACGCCGACCGTGTCGCCGTCCACGCCGACGTCGCCGGGCGTGCCGCCGGTGCGCACGGTCCGGGCCTACTGGCTCAAGCCCACCGACGTCGCGTACGACCAGCGCTATCCGGACGGCATCGCGAACGTGCTGCGCGAGGCGCAGCGGTACTACCGGCAGGAGCTGGGCCGGACGTTCGCGCTCAACAACCCGGTGGTCGAGGTCGTCAACGGTGACCACCCGCACGCCTGGTACGAGGACACACCGAACGGCAACGACTGCTACTGGTGGGTGGTCTTCAACATGCAGCAGGAGCTGATGCGCAAGCTCAGCCTCCGCGCGCCGGACACCCGCTGGGTCAACGTCGGCGAGATCAGCGCCGAGGCGCTGTGCTCCGGTGGTGGCGGTGGCGGCGGCTGGGTCATCCTGAGCGGCCACGACGCCGACGGCGCCGCCGGCATCGGCGGCAACATGAACCGGTGGTACGGCGGCATGGTGCACGAACTCGGCCACGCCTTCGGCCTGCCGGACTCGACGTCGACCGACGGCACGCCGATGTCGGCGTCGTTCTACAGCTACCCGAACACCCACTTCAGCCAGGCCCAGAAGACCCAGATCCTGAACGGCCCGTACGGGTCCTTCTTCTCCTGAGCCTGCGCCGACAGGCGCTGACCCGGCTGCCGTAACGTGGGGGCGTGGGTGAATACGAGCACATCCTGGTGGAGCGGAAGGACGACACCGTCGTCATCACGATGAACCGTCCCGCGCGGCGCAACTCGCTGTCGGCCGGGCACCTCGCCGAACTGCTCGCGGCGTTCACCGACACGGCGCGATCGGACGCGTCGGGCGTCGTGCTGGCCGGTGCCGGCCCGGTGTTCAGCGCCGGGCACGATTTCGCCGACGTCGCGGCCCGCGATTTCGCCGGGGTCCGTGAGCTGCTGCGGTTGTGCACCGACCTGATGCGGACCGTGCAGTCGGTGCCGCAGGTCGTGATCGCGCGGGTGCACGGGCTGGCCACCGCCGCGGGCTGCCAACTGGTCGCCTCGTGCGATCTCGCGGTGGCCGCGAGTTCGGCCGGTTTCGCCCTGCCGGGCGGCAAGGGCGGCTGGTTCTGCCACACGCCGGCGGTCCCCGTCGCCCGCGCCGTCGGGCGGAAGCGCCTGATGGAACTGGCCCTCACCGGCGACGCCATCGACGCGGCGACGGCGCTCGAATGGGGTCTGGTCAACCGCGTCGTACCCGACGGGGACCTCGACGACGCGGTCGCCGACCTGCTGGCCCGCGCGACGCGGGGGAGCAGGGCGAGCAAGGCGCTGGGCAAGCAGACCCTCTACGCCCAGCTCGACCGTCCCGAGGCGGACGCCTACACGATCGCGCTCGAGGTGATGGCCGCCGCGTCACAGACCCCGGCCGCCCACGAGGGAATGGCGTCCTTCCTCGACAAGCGCCCCCCGCACTGGCGCGACTGAACGGATTTCGCGCAACTCGGACGACAAACGTCTCAAGTGGCGGGTCGGTGTGCCGAACAGGTACGGGTAGACCGCTCGGCTAGCTATGAAGGAGAGCCATGTTGTGGCTCAGATCCCGCCGCGTCCGTACCAAGATCCTGATCGTGGTCGGGGTGGCCATCGCGGGTACGGCCGCGATCGGCCTGCTCGCCATCGCCGGCACGGGCCGGCTCGGCGACACCAGGAACGCGGAGGTGGGCCGGTCCGTCCCGTACATCACGGCGCTGAACAAGGCGGCCCTGGCGGCGAAGGCGGCCGCGAACGACGAACGCGGCTACCTCATCCGGGGTGACACGTCGTTCCGCGACGATGCCCTGGGCCGCAAGGCCACCGTCGACGAGCAGCTCGACGCCGCGGCCGGCCGGTCCGACGACCCCACGGCGGTCGACGCGATCAGGCAGGGCACCGACGCCTGGTTCACCGCGCTCGAAGCCGAGTTCGCCCTGTACTCCCGCGACCCGGCGGCCGCCACCACGGCCGCTCTCGGTGCCAACCGTGACCTGCGCAAGGTGTACGAGGAGCGCTTCGACACCGAGATCACCCGGGCCGAGCAGGCACTCGTCGCGGGGCAGGACTTCGACCGGACGGAGTCCTCGGTACGGCTCGGCATCGTGGTGCTGCTGATCATCGCGCTGGTGCTGGCGACCGCGCTCGCCCTCTACATGACACAGATGATCACCCGGCCGCTCGGTCGCGTGTCGGGTGTCCTCGAAGCGATCGCGGACGGCGACCTCACCCGCGACGCCGACGTCCACCAGCGTGACGAGGTCGGTCGGATGGCCGCCGCCCTCGGCCGGGCCACCACCAACCTGCGGGCGACGGTGGCGAAGCTCGCCGACCACGCCGTGGTGCTCGCCAACGCCGCCGAGGAACTGTCGACGACCAGTGCACAGAGCGCCACCGGCGTCGAGCGGGGGGCCCGGCAGGCCCACCAGGTCGCCGGGCTGGCGGCCGACATGTCGCACACGATCGAGACGGTCGCGTCCGGTGCCACCGAGATGGGCGCCTCGATCCGGGAGATCTCGCAGAACACCAGCCAGGCGGTCAGTGTGGCCGGCCGGGCGGTCCAGGTCGCCGCCGGCACCAACACGACGATGAACAAGCTGGGTGACTCCTCCGCCGAGATCGGCAACGTCATCAAGACGATCACCGCGATCGCGGAGCAGACCAACCTGCTCGCGCTGAACGCGACGATCGAGGCGGCCCGCGCCGGTGACGCGGGGAAGGGCTTCGCCGTGGTCGCCAGCGAGGTGAAGGACCTCGCCCAGGAGACCGCCCGGGCGACGGACGACATCAGCCGCCGGGTCGCCGCGATCCAGACCGACACCACCGGTGCGGTGGCCGCGATCGAGGAGATCAGCGGCATCATCACGCAGATCAACGAGTACCAGATGACCATCGCCTCGGCGGTGGAGGAGCAGTCGGCGACGACGCAGGAGATGAGCCGCAGCGTCGAGGCGGCCGCCGCGGTGGGCCGGCAGGTGGCGGAGACCGTCGACGAGGTGGCGACGTCGGTCGGGCTCATCACGGCGGGCGCGGGCGAGGCCAGAACGGCGGCGGAGAGCCTGGCGGAGATGTCGGGCAGCCTGCGCACGATCGTCCAGACGTTCCGGTACTGAGCACCTGCGCGCCCTCACGCGTCGATTCTTTGGGGAGGCTTGGAGGCACCTCAGGTTCGACGCATGAGATAACTTAAGTCGGTCTTCGACGGAACTGCGTCAGCGCGGACGCCGTACGGGCGGTTACGCAAGACGCGTTCCGTCGACAGGAAGGCTGACATGAGCAGGTCGAGGCATGGGCGTGGCGGGTTCTCGGTGTCCCGCCGGCAGGCATTGACGGCGGCCACCATCGGCGCCGGACTGACCGCCGGCACGGCGATCGGGGTGGCCAGCGCGTTCGACAAGCCCACCCAGGGCCCGGCCGCCGACGACGCGAACGTGATCGTGGTGCGGGTACGGAGTCTCGCCGCCGGCACGCTCGACGTGTTCACCGGCACCGAGCGTTTCGAGGTGCGCGACCGGGATCTGGCGAGGAAGTTGGCAAAGGCCGCACACAAGCGCTGATCCCCGTCCCTTCTTCCCCCCCGTGAGGTTCTTCTGCCATGTCTTCGCACCGCGAAGCCCCCGAAATCTCCAAGGACCCGGTCGCCGACAGCACCGACCTGTACGCGTTCGTCACGCCGGGAAAGCCGGACACGGTCACGCTGATCGCCAACTACCTCCCCATGCAACTGCCGTCCGGCGGCCCGAACTTCTACGAGTTCGGCGACGACGTCCTCTACGAGATCCACGTCGACAACAACGGTGACGGTCGGCCGGACGTCACGTTCCAGTTCCGGTTCGAGACCGAGATCCGCAACGACAAGACGTTCCTCTACAACACCGGGCCGATCGAGGCGCTGGACAGCGTCAACTGGAACCGCCGCCAGTTCTACACCGTGACCCGGCTGGACGGGCACGGAAAGGGCACGGTGATCGCGCGCAAGGTGCCCTGCCCGCCGGTGAACATCGGCCCGGCGTCCACACCGAAGTACGCAGACCTCGCCAAGGACGCCGTGAAGAAGCTCGACGACGGCACCCTGCTGTTCGCCGGGCAACGCGCCGACGGTTTCTACGTCGACCTCGGGTCCATCTTCGACCTCGGCATCCTGCGGCCGTTCCAGGACAAGCATCTGGTCGGCAGCACGCTGTTCAAAAAGGCCGACGACGGCGTGAACGCGCTGAACGGGTTCAACGTCCTGAGCATCGCGTTGCAGGTACCGGCCGCGAGCCTGCGGCAGGAGTACCGCGCGTACCGGTACGATGAGGCCGGCGCGACGATCGGCGTCTGGACCGCGGCGAGCCGCCGGCAGGTGCGCATCCTCGGTGAGGCCGGCGGACGCGACGCCGACACCGGGCCGTTCGTCCAGGTGTCGCGGCTGGGAAACCCGTTGTTCAACGAGGTCATCGTGCCGATGGCGCTGAAGGACCAGTGGAACACGCTGCCGCCGTCGGAGGACAAGCGGTTCGTCGGCTTCGTCGAGCAGCCGGAACTGGCCGCCCTGCTGCCGGTGCTCTACCCGGACGTGTTCCCGAAGCTCGACGCGGCGAACAAGGCGAAGACCAAGCGCGCGGACCTGATCGCGATCCTGCTCACCGGAATCCCGGCGGGCGTCGTGCCGGGCTTCCAGAACACCACCGGTTCCCTGCTCGCCGACATGCTGCGGCTGAACACGGCGATCCCGCCGGCGACCAAACCCAACGAGCTCGGCGTGGTCGGCGGCGACGTCGCCGGATTCCCCAACGGGCGCCGCGTCGAGGACAACGTGGTGTCGGTGTCGCTGCGTGCCATCGCCGGGCTGACGCTCGCGTTGGTGGACAAGACCTTCGTCCCGGACGCGGCGGCGTCCGCGGTCACCGACGGTCTCACCGCCAAGGACGTGAAGGCCGGTTTCCTCAAGGCGTTCCCGTTCCTGGGTACGCCGCTCGACGGGTTCAACAACCCGGCCGAGTGATGAGCGGACATCATCACCACGTCACCGACGCGTCGGCGGTGGCGAGCGTCGTCCTGGAGCTGGGCGCGGACCGCGGCGCACTGGCCATCTACACCGGTGGCGAGCAGTGCGGGCGGGAGATCCACGTGAGCCGCGTCGATCCGGACGGCGCCGCGGACGCGACCGCCGTGCGGACCCACGCGGCGGTACGCGTCCGCGCGGTGCGACCGCGTCCCGTGTACGGAGCGCTCATCCCCGATCTGCCCGCCGGGCGCTATGTCGTCTGGGACGGAGAGGTAGCACTGTCCACAGTGGACGTCAATGGCGGGGCCGTGGCCGAGTTCGAATGGCCACCAGTGCCGCGGTGGCCGTCAGCAGAAGAAGCTTGAGCCACTCGCCGCCGGTGCCGAGGGGCGGCACCAGTTCGTCGGCGAGGTTCCAGGCCGCGTGCATGAGGATCGCCGCGAACACACCGCCGCGCAGGCTCTCGGTGACGAACAGCATGAGGTAGGTGAGGGGAAGGAGTCCGAGGAAGAACACCAGTCCCCGCTGGGTGAACAGGCCGTCGTCGTGCTGCCCGGTGCCCGAGAGGAAGTACAGCGGCACGTGCCACAGGCCCCAGACGGCGGCCAACACCACGGTGGTCGCCGCCCGGCCATAGAACTGCCTGAGGCGCGGCTGCACGTACCCGCGCCAGCCGAACTCCTCCGCCACCGGCCCGGCCACGAACGTGTAGGCCAGCGCGACCAGCGGGCCGCCGACGTCGGCGACCACCCACTCGGCGTGCCGCGGGATCGCCGACAGGTCGTCCAGGTTCAGCAGAACCGCCGCGCCGAGGGGAGCGAACCCGCCCAGGATCACCGCAACCAGCGGTGTACCGACGGACCATCGCACGCGGGGACCCTCACGCGCGTCCCCTCGATGCCGCAACCACATAACCAGCGCCGCCAACGACGGGCCGCTCGCCGCGAGTCCGAAAATCAGCGCGCCGGGGCCCTCGTCGATGCTCGTGCCGAGCGCGCCCAACACCGCCCAGGGAACCCAGGTCAACACCAGGCAGACGGCCGCGAACTCCAGCAGCCGCCGCCGGAGCAGCCCGCGTTCGACCGGTCGATGCAACAGCTCGTTCATGTGTACCCATTTCATGATCAGATCGATGGGCACGACGCTATGCCGGCCGCGGGCGCACCGACGATCCTGCTGACCGGTCGGCGGCCGCTGCGGACAGCCCTACCACGGCTGGGGGGTCAGCGGCAGCGACGCGGGGCCTGCCCGTCCCTAACGTCGCAGGTATGACGACAACGACGGTCACGGTGCCGGCCACGGCGGTGGCGCTGCGCGGGATCAGCCGGACCTACGGGCGGGGATCGGCCGCCGTGCGTGCGGTCGACGACGTGACGATCGACTTTCCGCGTGGCGGCTGGACGGCCGTCATGGGCCCGTCCGGGTCCGGCAAGTCGACGCTGCTGCACTGCGCGGCCGGGCTGGAACGCGTCGACGCGGGACGGGTGTTCATCGGCGGAACCGACATCACCGACGCGAGCGACCGGGAGCTGACGGCGTTCCGCCGCACCCGCGTCGGCTTCGTGTTCCAGAGCTTCAACCTCATCGGCACGCTGACCGCCGAACAGAACGTCGCCCTGCCGTTGCGTCTGGCCGGCCAGCGTCCGTCGCGGTCGGTGGTCCGCGACACCCTCGCCGCGGTGGGCCTGTCCGACCGGGCCCGGCACCGGCCGCGGGAACTCTCCGGCGGGCAGCAGCAGCGGGTGGCGATCGCCCGCGCGATGGTGACCCGGCCCGAGGTGCTGTTCGCCGACGAGCCCACCGGCGCGCTGGACTCGACCGCCGCCCGCTCCGCGCTGAACCTGCTGCGCGCGATGGCCGACGGCGGTCAGAGCATCGTGATGGTGACCCACGACCCGGGCGCGGCCGCCCGCGCCGACGCGGTGGTGTTCCTCCGCGACGGGCGCGTCGTCGACCGGTTGGTCGGCGCCGGACCGCGCGCGGTCGCCGACCGGCTCGCGACGTTGGAGCAGTGACATGCTGGGTATGAGCCGGGCCGGTGTGGCCGAACGTTTTCCCGTCCTCGTCGGCGCCGTGCTGTCGGTGTCGCTCGGCGTGGCGCTGGTGCAGTCGTCGCTGCTGCTGCTCATCTCGGCGGCGACGCTCAAGGCGCCGGCGTCCCTCGGCCCGGCCGAGCGGATGCTGTTCGAGGACAACGCGTCCGCGGCGGTGGCGGTCCTCGGCGTGGTGATGGGCGCCGCCACGTTCCTCGCCGGGTTCATCGTCAGCTCGACGTTCGCGTTCACCGTCACGCAGCGCCGCCGTGACCTCGCGCTGCTGCGTCTGACCGGCGGGAGCCGTGGGCAGGTGCGCCGCCTGCTGCTCGGCGAGGCGGTCCTGCTCGGCGGCCTCGGTGCGGCGGTCGGGGTCCCGGCCGGGCTCGGGGTGATGGCGGTTCAGACGCGGTTGCTCGTCTCCGCGGACTTCGTGCCCGAGGGGTTCACCGCCGAGTGGCGGAACTGGATCCTGGCCGTCTCTGTGGGGACGGGCGTCGTGCTGGCCCTCGGCGGCGCGCTGGTCGCGTCCCGGCGGGCCGGCCGGATCCGCCCGCTGGAGGCGTTGCGCGACACCGGCGCGTCGGCCCGCGTGATGACGGCGAGCCGGTGGATCGCCGGCCTGCTGTTCACCGGCGGCGCGGTCGCCATGATGATCGTCGCCCCGCACGCCGGTGCGGCCGGCGGGCAGGCCGTCGTGATGAACATCGCCATGCCGGCCGCGGTGGCCCTCGCCGCGTTCTCGCCGCTCCTCGTGCCGCTGCTCGGTCGTCTCGTCCCCACCGGAACCGGGGTGGTGGCGGGCCTCGCCCGGGCGAACCTGCGCGACGACCGCCGGCGCAGCGCGTCGGTGGCGGCGCCGCTGATCGTGCTCGTCGGGCTCGTCGTCGGCAACGCCGGCGCCGGCACGTCCTTCCACGCGGCGGCCGTCGCCGAGTTGCGGGAACAGACCCGCGCCGACCTGGTGGTCGAGGGGACCGGCCCGATCGGTGCGGCCGTCACGGCGGTGCCCGGCGTCGCGGCGGCGTCGACCGAGGCGTCGATCCCCGCGATCGTCCACACCGGACACGGCGAGGACGCGGAATCCGAGGGGGTGCTGGCGCTCGTCGTCGACCCGACGTCCTACCCGGCCGCGCACGCCGGCAGCGACGCGATCGCCGGCCTGCGCGGACGCGGCGTGGCCGCCGGCCCCGGCGGCGGGGTGCCGGACCACGGCACGGTCCGGGTGAGCCTGCCGGGCGTCGACCTGGGCCCGCTGCCGGTACTGGCCTCGGTTCCGGAGACGCTGAGCGGCGGCGCCGGGCTGCTCCTGCCGCCCGACGTTGTACCGGCCGCCCTCCTGGCCGACGCGCCGACGCGGTCCTTCGTCACCCTGGCACCCGACGCCGACCCGGCTGCCGTGGCCACCGCACTCGCGGCGATCGGCCGGGTGTCCGAGGTGACCGGCGTGGGCGCCTGGCTCGAGGCCGACGCGAAGGAGCGAAGCTCGACCAACGACAAGGTGATGCTGATCGTGCTCGGCCTGGGCGGCCTGTACGCGCTCATCGGCGTGGTCAACTCGGTGATGATCGGCGCCGCGGCGCGACGCCGGGAGTTCGCCACCGCCCGCGTCACCGGGTTCCGGCGCGGCCAGGTGGTCCGCTCGGCGCTGGTGGAGTCGGTCGCGGTCGCGGCGGCCGGCGTCGTACTCGGCGGACTCGCCGCTGGAGCCACGTTCGTCGGCGCGCTGGGCACCACCGCGGCCGTCGCCGGATCGGCCACCCTCGACGTGCCGTGGACACTGGTCGCGGCGATCGTCGGCGCAGCCCTGACGGCGACGGCGACCGCGAGCACCGTCAGCTCCTGGGTCGCCACCCGCCCGGCACCGGTGACACTGGTCGGCGCCGGCCAGTAGCGGGTCAGGGACGCGGGCGCATCGCCTCGGCGCGGCTGGTGTGGGCGGGTTCGAGCCGGTCTTCCATACCCGCCATGTTCGCACGTATGTACGACAATATTTCCTAAGTCCATATCAAACAACACCGTCCACAGTGGACGCTGATTGCCCGAGCGGCGAGGATGGCGTGACGAGACGCGGACGCTTTGCGCGTTCTGCTGCGGGGGTGCCTCCCGGTGGGGGACCGTCGAGCTATGAACCGTCGGCCCTCTGTCCGCGGTACGCCGGTGCGTCGGCGGACCCTGCTGTCGGCCGCCGGCGCAGCGGCGGTCGGTGCGGGCACCGGAGTTCCGCTGGCCGCCCCGAAGCCGGCGGCGTTGCGTGCGGTGAGCATGGCGACGCACGTCCACGGGTCCTTCAGCGAAGGTGTCGGGAGTTTCGACAGTCACCTGGCGCAGGCGCGCAAGCACAAGGTGGACGTCGTCTGGTTCACCGACCACGATTTTCGCATCGCCGCGTACGACCATCGGCGGGAGGTCCGGTTCGACGCGGCCGTGGAGCCGGAGAACGGGTTGGACTGGACCTGGACACAGACGGTGGAGGGTGCGCCGACCGGTGCGGCGGCCGCGTTCGTCGCCGGGCCGCGTTCGCCGGGCGAGGCGGACGAGGTGGGCAACGCGTTGCGGCTGGCGGCCGGCGGCGGCAACGGCACGCTCTGGTACGCGGGCGCGGCGTGGAACGCCACGGAGCACGCCGCGATCGGCGACACGACCCTGACGTTCGACGCGTTGCCGGAGGCGCACGGGCCGGCCGCGCTACTGCTGCTGGAACTGCAACTGTCGTACCACCCGGCGCACAAGGGGCGGCCGGCCGGCATCTACACCGTCCGGTACGAGATCGGCGGTGTCGCACAGACCGGCCATACCGCGGCCGGGCTCGTCGGTACCGTGCGACTCGCCGCGAAAGCCGGTGTCTGGCAACGGTTCACGGTCGTGCCGGTCGACGACGTCCGGCGGCTGTGGCCGGACCTGGTCGCGGGCGACAACGCGGTGACCGGCCTGCGGTTCGGGGTGCGGACGACGGGCCCGGCGGTGTCCTTCGTGGTCGACCGGCTGAGGTTCGAACGCGCCCGCCGGCAGGGCCAGGCCGGCGAGCAGTTGCGCGCCGAGACGCTCGCACAGTACGCCGACGCGTACGACAGCGTCACCCCACACCTCGCCTACGAGATCTCCCTCGTGCGTCACCTGAACTGGTACGGCGGAGACCTGACACTGCCGGCCTTCACCAGCCCACCCCGGCGCGACAACACCATCGCCCGCACCGAGGAGATGGTCGCCCGGCTGCGCCCGCACGGCGGCGTCATCTGCTGGAACCATCCGCTCGACGTCGAGAAGCGCGACGGGCTCGCCCGGCTGATGGTCGAACGCAACGCCATCGGCGTCGACCTGATCGAGATCGGCCGCAAGGAGATCACCGATCTGCTGTGGGTGCTGGACGTGGCCGCGCGCAACGCGTTGTTCGTCACCGCCGTGGGCGGCAGCGACGACCACGAGGGCCACGACTGGCTGACGAACGAGGAGCACTACCTCACCTACGTCTGGGCGCCGTCGACGGAGCGGACCGCGCTCGTGACCGCCATGCGCAAAGGCGCGGCCTGGTTCACCGACATGGCCCGGTACCGGGGCTCGATGGACCTGCGCATCAACGGCACCAGCTACCTCGGCGGCGTCGTGGTGTCCGCCCGGAAGAGCGTCACCGTCAAGGTCGTCGCCACCGCGATGCCGCCCGACGCGACCCTGGAGGTGGTGACCGGCGTGGTCGACGAGGCAGGTGTCGCCGACCTCACGCCGTCCACCATGATCCGGCCCTTCCCCGCGAAGGCGGTGAAGGGCGGCTTGTGCCGCGTCGGGATCGAACCCGGAAACGGCACCTACGTACGCAGCCAGGTCCGGGCCGCCGACGGCTCGGTCATCGGCGCGTCGAATCCGTTGTGGCTGTTGCCCACGGCGCCGACGCGACCGGTGCCCGACGACCGCCGGTGGACCCTGTCCTGAACCTCCTCACCGGAACACGAAGCTGAAATCCCGTGCGCAGCGCCCGGCGAGGGTGCGGTCCGAGGTGATCCGGCCGGCGGCGATGCGTTTCGCGACCTCGGCGCGGGACACTTCCGTGCCCGTCGCGATGAGCGTCGTCAGCCGGATCGGGATGCGTTGTGCGAAGCGGACGTCGACGTCGAGGATGTCGGCCTTCGGCAGCTCGACCGGGGTCCGCTCCAGCGTCCACGCATCGGTCCAGTCGAGCCAGACGTCGTTGCGGTGCGCCAGGTGCGGCCCGGTCAGCAACTCGGCCGCGAGCGCGGAGTCGTTGTCGTAGAAGCGGTCGAGCATCGTGGGCTCGATCGAGCGGACGGTGGCACGCTCCAGCACGGTCAACTTGATCGTGTCGCCGCACCGGGCGCACCGCGCCAACAGCCAGACGTCGAGGAGCTTGCGGTTCGCGTTGACGCGGAATTTTCCCTGGGTTCGATGCTCCTCCGAAGGGCAGGTCCGGCAGCGGCGCCGGATGGTCGGGAAGTCTGTGGGACGTACGAGCCACTGTGTCGTGGCGCGGACGAGGAAGGTGTCTTCGTGCACCAGAAGGCCAATCGGCTGCGAGACCTTGTTGCGGGCTCGGCGCCGCGCGGGGCGCGGCACCGGATCGAGCCACGGGCGCCGCGAAGCGGGCAGCCGGACGTCGAGGACCTGCCGAGGGCACGCCGCAGCGGACCGGCAGCGCTCCGGCGCTACGCGGCCACGGACCCGTCAGGGCGCGGGGTGCCTTCTCGGCGATGAACGTCTCAGCTGGCGTACAACGGCCTGTCCTCTGACGGTGCGGGCAGTTTCCTGGTGGGGCATGACGGTAGTGGGGGCGGCCGCCGCACGCCATCGAGTTATGGCGAGCCGAGGGGAAATCCGGGTGCTCAGTCCCGGTCAGCGATGATCACGCAACTGTGGGGGAGTGAACTGCGACGGGGGACCGGTGTGGCGAGCCCGGCCGCCGTCTCCGCCAGGGCGTCGTCGCGGGTGACGGCGTAGCCGTGCGCGGCCAGCAGGCGGCCCATCGCGGCGGGCGTCCAGGTCGAGCGCCACGGCTCGTTCTTCCAGACGGTGGACCGGCCCGTCGACGCCATGAGCACCCGCGCCAGGAGGCGACCGAATCCGATGGACGCCGCGGGCGTCTGGAAGTTGACGACCAGCCGGCTGCCCGGCCCCGAACCGGCCGCGATCTCCGCGACCGTGGCGGCGACCTCGGCCTCGGTCAGGTACGGCACGACGCCCTCCCAGACCCAGGTGGTCGCCTCGCCGGCGCGATGCCCGGCGGCCGCCAGCCCCGCGCTCAGCCGCTCCGTGCGGAAGTCCACCGGCACGAACGCGGGCGGGCGGCCGGACAGGCGCGCGGACCGCTCACGCTTGTCCTGCTGGCTGGCCGGCTGGTCGACCTCGAAGACCGTCGCACCGGCGAGCTCCGGCATCCGCCAGGCCCGGCCGTCCAACCCGGCGCCGAGAATCACCACCTGCGGACCGGGACGCTCGCGCACGGCATCGTCGATGGCGACCGTGCGCGGCACCATCATGTCGCGGCTGGCCCGCACCGTCTCGTAGTCGACCCGCTGTCGCCACTGCCGGGGCGGGGTACCGTCGCGCACCCACTCGACGGCTTCCCGCTCGTCGGGGCGCAGGAGCGGCATGGCGGTCGGATCGGCGAAGCGGTCGGGAGCAACCAGCCCGTCGGCGGCGGCGCGCCCCTGGCAGACCAGCACGGCGGTGCGGCTCGCCGTCAGCGTCTTCGACATGCTGCCCCCCGGCTACCGGTGATGGAGGCGCTTGCCGCGGACGATGACCGCACGGGGCTTGTCGAGCTGGCCGAGGTCGGTGCGGGGGTCCGCGTCGTACACGACGGCATCGGCGGGGGCGCCGGGTGCGAGGCCGGGCAGACCCAGGAAGGATCTGGCCGTCCAGGACGCGGCGGCGATCGCCTCGTGCGGTGACACGCCGGCGGCGACCAGGGCGCGGATCTCACCGACGATGCCGCCGTGGGGACGCGAATCGGTGCCGGCCAGGACCGTCACACCGGCCTCGACCGCGGCCGCGGTGAGCGGGCCGTGCGCGCCGGCTCCCGCCACGTACCACTGCTTGCGTGGGCTGTCGGGCGCGGATCGGGCCCGCTCCAGCGAACCCGTGATCACCGACAGGGTCGGCGTCAGCGCGATGCCCCGCTCGGCCATGCGGGGCAACAACTGCGGGTCGAGGCACATGCCGTGCTCCAGCGAGTCGAGGCCGGCCTCGACCGCGACCGCACCGCCGTCGGGGTGCTGCGAGTGCACGGCCAGGCGGCCGCCCACCGCGTGGACGCGCGCGACCGCCTCGCGCAACACGTCGACCGGCATGACGTCGTCGCCGACGGACCAGTCGATCACGACCTTCGCCCAGCCGGTGCGTGCCGCCTGCGCCGCCGCGACGGCGGGCACGTCGGCAAGGGCGGGACGGCGTCCCCACCCGTCGAAGAACTGGCCGTGCTGGGCGATCCAGGGTCCGGCGTGGACGGCGCGCGGGCCGTCGTCGAGGTAGCCGAACCAGTCGGGCGGATCACCGGCGAGGCCCGGTGCGCGGATCAGTGCGACGCCGGCCACCACGTGCGCGCGCAGGTCGGCCCGGAGAACGTCGTGGTCGAGCGGCTGGCCGGGTTCTTCCGCACCCGGATGCGTGTGCGCGTCGACCAGGCCGGGCAGCAGCCAGCCCTCGGCCACCAGGTCGGCGCCGGCCACCGGATCCGTGGTCCACCGGTCGCCGTCGGCGTAGAGGTCGACGGGCTCGCCGTCCGGAAGAGCGAAACCACGGATCCGAAGCGCTGGCACCACACGGCCCCTCTCG
Organism: Virgisporangium aurantiacum; assembly: GCF_016863635.1. GTDB lineage: Bacteria > Actinomycetota > Actinomycetes > Mycobacteriales > Micromonosporaceae > Virgisporangium > Virgisporangium aurantiacum. The sequence goes on from NZ_BOPG01000037.1 coordinate 18,286, forward strand.
ATGTCACCCACCGGCGCGGCCAGCCTATCCACGCCTACCGCGGGCCGCCCATGGTGAGCCGGGCCGCCCGGGTGGTACCGACGGTGACCACCGCCGCGGTACCGCCGGTGCACGCAAAACCAACACGCGGGTGGTCAGCCCGCGACGATCAGTCGCCGGGCCAGGCCCGGGATTCCCCGGACGCTTTCCGGTTCGTAGTTGGACAGGATCACGGTCACGTATCCGCTGTCGGGATAGAAGACCAGGTCGGCCGCGGCGCCGTTGGTGGCGCCGCCGCTGTGTCCGTACGACCAGTGGTCGCCGGCGACGGTGGCGATCGGTCCGTAGCCCGTGAAGGCGGTCAGCGGGTCCGGGCCGGGTGGCGGTGGCATGGGCAGCCTCGGGCTGAGCGTCAGGCGGGTGTAGGCCGGGTCGAGGAGCCGTTCCTCCCACAGCGCGTGGGCGAACCGTTCCATCTGGGCGCAGGTCGCGAACGCGCCGGGCTGGAACATCTGCGTGTCGAGGTTGTCGACGCGGTCCGTCGATCCCGGCGGACGGTAGTAGCCGTGGGCGATGCGGCGGTCCGTACGCAACTGCGGCACGGTGTAGAAGCCGGCGTTGCCCATTCCGGCGGTGCGGAAGATGTGCTCGCCGACGTAGTCGTGGTAGTCCTGCCCGGACACCCGCTCGACGATCCGTTCGAGCAGGAAGTACGCGGAGTTGCTGTACCGGCTGCCCGCACCGGGTGGGAAGGCGAGCGTCTCCCCGCGCACGAACGCGCCGATCGCGTCGGTCTGCTGTCGCACGCTGGTCCACGTGCGAACCACGTCCCAGAAACCGGGGTCGCCGTAGAAGTCGCCCAGGCCGGAGGTGTGGGTCAACAGGTGGTGGACCGTCACCCGGTCGGCGATCTCGGCCGGGAATCCGTCCAGGTGCCGGCCGATCGGGTCGAGGTGGCTGAGCGTGCCGCGCTGCGCCAACTGCGCGATCGCGACGGCGACGAACAGCTTGGCGACCGAGGCCAGGCCGAACAACGTGTCCGGCCCGATCGGCACCTGGCGTGCCTTGTCGGCCATGCCGTACGACCGGGACAGCACCGTGCGTCCCCGATGGGTGATCAGCACGCTGCCGGAGAACACGTCCCGGGCCGCGAGGTCGGCGATCAGCCGGTCGAGTTCGCCGCCGGGCCGCAGCCCGGCGGGCACCCGCGGCGACGATTGCGCGGCTGCGGGTCGGGGGCGGCCGGCCGGGACGGCCAGGCCCGCGGTGGCGGCGACCGAGGCGGTACCCAACAGCCGGAGCGTCGCTCGGCGAGTCGTGGTCATGGGTTCATCAACCCTTTCCGTAGCGGTGAAGGCGAGAGCCAAAGTTCTACGGAGCCGCCGGTTGCACCGCGGTGACACCGCCACGCAACGCCCTTTGGGGGACGCTGGGAGCATGCGGGTACTGGTGATCGACGACGACGTGGAACTCGCCGAGGCGATCGGCGTCGGGCTGCGCCGCGAGCGGATGGCGGTCGACGTCGCCAACGGCGGTGCCGACGGGCTGGAACGCGCCCAGCGATGCGGATACGACGTCATCGTGCTCGACCGGGACCTGCCCGACGTCCACGGTGACGAGGTGTGCACGCGGCTGGTCGCCGCCGGGTGCCGCAGCCGGCTGCTGATGCTCACCGCCGCCGCCACCATCGAGGACCGGGTCGACGGACTCTCCCTGGGCGCCGACGACTACCTGCCCAAACCGTTCGCCTTCACGGAACTGGTCGCGCGGATCCGCGCGTTGTTCCGCCGCGCCCAGCCGGCGCTGCCGCCGGTGCTGGGACGGCACGGGGTGTGGCTGGACCCGGCCCGGGGGACCGCCGGCCGCGACGGCCGGCCGCTCGAACTCGGACCCAAGGAGTTCGGCGTGCTGGAACTGCTGCTGGCCGCCGGTGGCCGGGTGGTGCCGGCCGAGGAACTGCTCGAACGCGTCTGGGACGAGATGGCCGACCCGTTCACCACCGCCGTGAAGGTGACGATCAGCCGGCTCCGCCGCAAGCTCGGCGAACCGCCGCTGATCGAGACCGTGGCGCAGGCCGGATACCGGATCGGGGACGAGGGATGAGGCCCCGCCCCACCGTCCGGCTCCGGCTCACGCTGCTCTACGGCGCGCTGTTCCTGGTCTCCGGGATCGTGCTGCTGGCGATCACGTATTTCCTGGTGGGGGACCGGATCAGGGTCCTCGTTTACGACCCGCCGCCGGGTGGCGGCTCCCTGCCGCCGGTGGACGCCATCGCCGGCCGGCGGCAGAGCACGGACGTGCGCGGGCTGCTGGTGGTCCAGTCGGGCATCGCACTGGCGATCATGACCGTCGTGTCACTGGCGCTGGGGTGGGTGATGGCCGGCCGGGTGCTGCGTCCGCTCCGCACGATCACCGCCGCCACCCTGGACATCTCAGCGCACAACCTGCACGAACGGCTCGCGCTGGCCGGACCCGACGACGAGCTCAAGGAACTCGGCGACACGGTCGACGGCCTGCTCGCCCGCCTGGAGGCGGCGTTCGCCGCGCAACGGCAGTTCGTGGCGAACGCGTCCCATGAACTGCGCACGCCGCTGGCCCGGCAGCGCACCCTGCTGGAGGTGGCGATCGCCGACCCGGATCCGGACGTCGGCACGCTGCTCGCCACCTGCGAGCGGGTGCTGCGCGCGGGACTCCAGCAGGAGCGGCTCATCGAGGCGCTGCTGACGCTCGCCCGCAGCGAACGCGGTCTCGAACACCGCGAGCCGGTCGACCTGCGCACCGTCACCGAGGAGGTCGTCGCCGGCCAGCGCACGAGCGGGGTGGACGTCCGCGCCACGCTCGGGCCCGCCGCCGTCCGCGGCGACCGGCGACTGACCGAACGGCTGGTCGCCAACCTCGTCGACAACGCCGTGCGCCACAACGTGCCCGGCGGCCACGTGGACGTGACGACGGCCACCGTCGACGGCCGGCCCACCCTCCGGATCGCCAACACCGGACCGGTGGTGCCGGCCGCCGAGATCCAGCGGCTGCTGCGGCCGTTCCAGCGGCTGACCGGCCGGCGTCAGGCCAATCCCGACGGACTGGGTCTCGGCCTACCCATCGCCGCGGCGATCGCGGCCGCGCACGACGCCGAGTTGACCGCGCGCCCCCGCCCCGACGGCGGCCTCGTCACCGACGTCACGTATCCGGCCGCCGATCGCTGAGCGACTCGAACGCGACCAGGGCGGCGACGACGACCGTGAGCAGCGCGAGCGTGACCAGCGCGGGCAGCGCGCCACCGAGCCAGCCGAGCGGCACCAGGAGCAGCGCCACCGCCAACCGGACCGGGTTGAGCCGGCCGGTGGTGCGGCGTTGGAACGCGACGTGGCCGAGCAGGTACAGCACCACGCCACCGACCAGCGCCGCCAGCGCGATGCCCTTCAGCGGGTCCGAAAGGGAATGGTCCCCGACGTACTGCAGGACCTTCTTGAGACCGAGGGCGAGCAGCACGATTCCGGCGACGAGCGGCAGGTGCAGGAAGCTGTAGGCGTCCCGGGCCAGGCCGGCGCGCCGCTCCTCGTCGGCGGCCGCCAGAGCGTGCTCGGCGACGCGCGCCGAGACGTCGAAGTAGGCCCACCACAGCGAGCCGGCCAGCGCCAGGCCCAGGATCGACGCGGCCACGATCGGACCGGAGATCGGCAGTTGGGCGACCCCCACCCCGATCGCCACGATCGACTCGCCCAACGCGACGATGACGATGAGCCCGTGCCGCTCCGCGAAGTGACCCGGCGAGCGGACCCGCCAGCCGTGCACCCCGCCGACGTAGGTCCCCGCGTAGTCGGCCACCAGGGCGGCGACCCACAGCCACGTCTGCGCGGCGCCGTCGGTGGCCGCGGCGGCGAGCAGCAGCGCGGTGCCGGCCAGCATCGCCGGGGTGAAGCGCAGCAACTGGGCGCGCAGCGCCGGGTCGCCCGGCGACGAGGCGTAGAACAGCAGCAGGTGCACCGCGCGGAAGCCGAAGTAGCACACCGCGATCACGACCGGCCCGGACAGCCCGCCCGGCGCGTCGTCGAAGCTCTCCGGGATGCACAGGGCCAGGACGAACATGGCCGCCATCGCCGCGAACATCCCGACCCGGGCGACCCCCTCGTCGGCGCGGACCAGGTTGCCCAGCCACGCGTAGGCGGTCCAGCTCCACCACAGCAACGCGGTCACCAGCAGGCCGCGGAGCAGTCCGTGGCCGGTGAGGTCGTCGGCCATCGCGGCCGTCACCTGCGTCAGGGCGAAGACGAACACCAGGTCCAGGAACAGTTCCAGGGTGGTGACCGACCCGGTCTCCGTCATCGGCCGCACCGGCATCCGCGCGCTCATCCGCGGTACGGCGGTGCCACGCCCCAGCCCCAGTGCGGCACGGGGGCCTGGCCGAACGGTTCCGCGTCGGGTTGGGAGTTGGCCCGGGCCAGGCGGGTGCCCCACTCGATGTAGCCCATGAACGCGGCCCGGAACTCCGGGTCGTCGGGAAGTCCGACCTCGTCGGCGGCGTCGGCCAGCAGGCTGATCCAGCGTCGCCGTTGCGGTTCGGTGATGGCCTTGCCCAGGTGCTGGGAGAGCATGTGCGGGTAGCCGCCGCGCTCGGTGGTGTACCGGTTCGGGCCGCCGAAGACCTCGGCGAGCCACATCGCCACGAACTTCGGGTGTTCGGGGTGCATGTGCCCGAACAGCGGCTCCAGCAGCTCGTCCTGCACCACCTCGCGGTAGAACGCGTCGGTCAGCCGCTCGAACGCCGCCGCACCGCCGGCCCACTCGTACAGGCTCGGCACCGACGCACCGGTGCCCTGCACCGCCGTCCGCTCGTAGTGCCGCATCTCCTGGATCGCCGGAACGTACGGCCGGATCTCGGCCAGGAACTCGCCGAAGTTGGCGCTGCCCCGGAAGCCGGACAGGTGATCGGTGGCGGACGTCCAGGTGATCCGCAGGATGTAGCTCTCCGGCTCGTCGACGCAGCGGCTCAGCTCGAAGTCGACGCACTGCGGCGCCCGCCCCAGCGGCACCGCCGCCCGCGCGTACGCCGCCTCGAACTCGCCCGCCCGGTCGGCCGGGATCTGGTACCGGATGTATTCGACGATCATGGGGTCACCTCTTCGCTTGATCGGAATTTACAATACAATACTGCTGTGTATGGGAAAGGCCCGGGACGGGCCCGCGACGGCCGGATCGACGTGCGGGTGCTGGCCGTCGCCAAGCGACATCTGGCGCGTCACGGCTTCGACGGCATGTCGATCGCCGCGATCGCGCAGGAGGCCGGCACCACCCGGCAGGCCCTCTACCGGCGCTGGCCGACCAAGGCCGACCTGGCCGCCGCCGCCGTCGACGGCATCGAGACCCCGGTCGCGCCACGAGCGGTCCCGCCCGTCCCGCCCGGTACGCCGGACCCGCGGGCCGCCCTGGTCGCCGAGCTCGAGAACTTCGTCGCCGGTGTCAGCCGGCCGGGCCGGATGTCCCTGGTCGGCGCGATGCTGCAGGAGACCGCCGATCCCGGCGTCGTCGAGCGCTACCGGGCCCGCGTCATCGCGCCGCGACGGGCGCGGATCCTGGCCATCCTCCGCGACGCGCAGGACCTGAACCTGGTCGACGGCGACGCCGACCTCGAGGTGGCCGTCACCATGTGCACCGGCAGCTGGTACGGCCGCGCCCTCGCCGGCGACCCACCCCCGCCCGACTGGCCCAACCGTGCCGCCGCCCTGATCTGGCGGGCCGTCGGCGGCCGGTAGGCGTCACCGCGCGGGGGTGTGGAGGATGCCGTTGATCAGGACGTTCAGGCCCCACGCGTCGCGGTCGCCGGGGGAGAGCAGGGCCTCGCGCATCGAGGTGATCATCGGGTAGCGGTCGGGCGGCAGGGAGGCGTAACGGCGGTCGGCCGCGGCGACGGTGGCCTCCTCGCCGGCGCCTTTCGTGTTGTGCGTGCTCTGCTCCGCGGCGGCGGCCGCGATGTGGAGGTAGAGCAGGTCCACGGCCCAGGCGGCGGTGGTCTCGGCCAGGCCGCCCTCCGTGAGCAGGACGAGCATGCGGTCGAGGATCAGCAGGGCGTTGTCGCCGGTCGGGATCCGGCCGAGGGCGACCGCGGCCAGTCCCTCGTGGCGGCTCATGGCCTCGATCGCGGCGGCGGCCAGGGCCATGAGCCGGTCCCGCCAGGTGCCGTCGGCGGCCAGGGGGACGTGGGCGAGCGCCGCGTCGAGCATCGCGGCCATGAGGTCGTCGCGATTGGCGACGTAGACGTAGAGCGACGCCGGACCCGTGTCCAGCTCCGTGGCGACGCGACGCATGGTCAGGGCGTCCAGGCCGTCCCGGTCGAGGATCTCCAGGCCGGTGGCCACGATGACGTCGCGGCTGAGGGGTGCCTTCGCCGGCCGGGCGCGGCGGCTGATCGGCTGGCTCATGCGACGAGCCTAGCGAACATCGTTTGACACGAACGGCGTTCGTTCCTATGGTTGAACGAACGATGTTCGCTACGAACAACGTTCGTCCTGCTCACGAAGGCTCTTTCATGACCACCACCACCCTGTCCGCCGGCACGCGGCTCCGCTGGGCGATCCTCGGCGTGATCCTGGCGGCCGAGGTCCTCGACCTGATCGACGCCACCGTCACCAACCTCGCGGCGCCCACGATCACTGCCTCCCTGGGCGGCGGCGCGTCCCTCGTCCAGTGGCTCGGCGCGTCCTATGCCCTGGCCCTGGGCGTGCTCCTGGTCGTCGGCGGGCGGCTCGGCGACCGGTACGGGCGCCGCCGCGTCTTTCTCACCGGCCTCGCCGGGTTCACGGTGGCGTCCGTCGCCTGCGGCCTGCTCTACGTCGTCTCCCTGTTCCTGCAGGGCGGCCTGGGTTACTCACCCCTGCGCACCGCGCTGACCGGCAGGTCGTTGCCGCCGCGCTGGTGATCGGCCTCGGCATGGGCACCTGCTTCGGGACCGTCTACGACATCACGCTCGGCGACGTCACGCCCGCGGAGGCGGGCGCCGGCTCCGGATCCCTCACCGCGGTGCAGCAACTCGCCAACGCGCTCGGCGCCGCCGCCGTCACCACCGTCTACCTCCACACGGCTGCCGGGCCCGCCCCCGCCATGACCCGCAGCCTGCTGACCGTGGCCGCCATCACGCTCGCGTGCTGCTGCCTGGTCGGCCTGCTACCTCGACACGCCCGAGCCGGGCACCACTCCGACCACTAGAAGGACACCGATGTTCCTGATCACCGGGGGCCGCGGCGCGGTCGCCACCCACCTCACCCGTCTCCTCCTCGACGGCGGCCGGCCCGTGCGGCTCGGCTCCGCCCGACCCGACAGCCTCACCCCGCCCGACGGCGTCGACGCGGTCCGGCTCGACCTCACCGATCCCGCCTGCTTTCCCGACGCGCTGAGCGGCGTCCGGTCCGTCTTCCTGTACGCCGAACCCGCCCGGATCGACGACCTGATCGGTGCCGCCCACCGCGCCGGCGTCGAGCACGTCGTGCTGCTCTCCTCGTCGAGCGTTCTCGGGCCCGACGCCGCCGACGACCCGCTCGCCCGCTCGCACCTCGACGTCGAGAAGGCGCTGCTGGCGTCGCCGCTCACCGTCACGATCCTGCGGCCCGGCTCGTTCGCCTCGAACGCGAGTGCCTGGGCCTGGCCGATCCGGGCCGGCCGCCCGGTCAGCCTGCCGTTCCCGGACGCGCACACCGACCCCATCCACGAGAAGGACGTCGCCGACGCCGCGTACGCGGTGCTCACCGACGAGCGCCACCGCGGCGACGCGTACACCCTCACCGGACCCGAGTCGCTGACGTTCGCCCAGCAGCTCGACCGGCTCGGCGCCGTGCTCGGCCGGCCCGTGCCGGTCGGGCACGTGACCCGGGACGAGTGGAAGCGGGAGATGGCCGAGTACATCCCCGGCCACTACGCCGACGCGCTCCTGAACTGGTGGGAGTCCACCGTCGACCGGCCGGTGGCCGTCACGAAGACCGTCGAGCTGCTCACCGGTCACCCCGCACTTTCCTTCGAAACCTGGGCCGCCGATCACGCCGGTGACTTTTCCTGATGCCTTTCGGTGGCGGCGGCGGCCGTGGCGAAGCGCCCGGCCACGGCCCGCAGGTGCTCGGCGAAGCCCGCCGGTGACTCGACGGTGAAGTCGACGCCGAGCATCACCAGCAGGTAGGCGAGCATCTCCGGGTTCTCGGCGCCGAAGTGCAGCACGCAGCTGCGCTCGTCGACGGGCTCCAGCCGGCCGTGCACCGGCCACATCCGGTCGCGCACGGCGTCGGCGGACGCGTGCAGGCGGACCCGGGCATGCGTGGTCCACACGTCGGCGACCGAGCGCGCGACGAACGCGGCCGCGTCGCCGCCGGGCGGCTCCCGGTGCGCGAACCGCGGGCCGGTCGGCAGGTGCGGGGTCATGCGGTCGAGCCGGAAACTGCGCCAGTCGGCCCGGTCGAGGTCCCAGGCGACGAGGTACCAGCGCCGGCCCCACGACACCAGGCGGTGCGGTTCGGTGCGCCGCACGGACTCGCCGCCGGTGTAGGAGCGGTAGCCGAACCGCAGCCGCTCCCGGTCGCGGCAGGCGGCGGCGACGGCGGTCAGGAGGTCGACGTCGACGAGGGAACCGCTCGGTGACGTGGGAACGGTGGCGATCTGGAGCGCGCCGACCCGGTGCCGCAGCCGCGCCGGGAGCACCTGCTCCACCTTGATGAGGGCGCCGAGCGCCGTCTCGCCGACGCCGGCCACCCCGCTGCTGGCCGCGGTGTGCAGCGCCACCGCGACGGCGACGGCCTCGTCGTCGTCGAGCAGCAACGGCGGCAGCGCCGCGCCGGGGCCCAACCGGTAGCGGGCGCCCGGACCGGTGCCCGCGTGCACCGGATAGTCGAGGTCGCGCAGCTTGTCGACGTCGCGGCGGACGGTGCGGGTGGTGACGCCGAGCCGCTCGGCGAGCTCCGGCCCGCTCCAGTCCCGCCGGGCCTGCAACAGGGTGAGCAGTCGCAGCAGCCGCGAGGGATTCTTCATCTCTCCATAATGGCGGACAATAACCGTCCTCCATAACGCCTAGCGTTGTGGGCATGACCGACGAGGAGATCCGCCCGTTCCGCATCGACGTTCCCCAGGCGCAGCTCGACGACCTGGACCGCCGGCTCGATGCCACCCGCTGGCCGGACGAGGCGCCGGGCGTCGGGTGGACGCACGGCATCCCGCTCGACTACACCCGTCAGCTGGCCGGGTACTGGCGGGAGAAGTACGACTGGCGGGCACAGGAGGCCCGGCTGAACGGTTTCCCGCAGTTCCGCACCGGGATCGACGGGCACGACGTGCATTTCCTGCACGTCCGGTCGGCCGTGCCGGGCGCGCTGCCGCTGGTCCTGACGCACGGGTGGCCGGGGTCGATCGTCGAGTTCCTCGACGTCATCGGTCCGCTCACCGATCCGGCCGATCCGGCCGACGCCTTCCATGTGGTGGTGCCGACCCTGCCGGGCTTCGGCCTGTCCGGACCGACCCCGGGCGGATGGACGGTGAAGCGCGCGGCGCGGGCGTTCGCGGAGCTGATGCGCCGGCTCGGGTACGACCGCTACGCGGCCCACGGCGGTGACTTCGGTGCGGCCGTGAGCCGGGAACTCGGGCTCGTCGACGCGGAGCACGTGGTCGCGATCCACGTCACCCAGCTCTTCGGCGCGAGCGTCACCGCGGAGACGGCCGACATGTCCGACCCGGCGGAGCGGCGCGCGGTCGAGCAGGGGTACCGGTACGAGTACGAACTCGGCGCGTACGGAATGCTGCAGGCGAGCCGGCCGCAGACGCTGGCCTACGCGCTGACCGACTCACCGGTCGGACAGCTCGCCTGGATCGCGGAGCGGTTCAAGGACTGGACCGACTCCACCGACGTGCCGGAGGACGCCGTGGACCGCGACGCGCTGCTGACCAACGTGATGATCTACTGGCTCAACGGCACGGCCGGATCGTCGGCGCGCTACTACCGCGACGGCGCGGAGGCCTGGGGCGAGCCCGACCCGCCCTCGACCGTGCCGACGGCGGTCGCGATCGCGCCGCACGACATCGGCTCGCCCGTGCGGCGCGTCGCCGAGGAGACCAACAACATCGTGCGGTGGACCGTCCTCGAACGCGGCGGACACTTCGCGGCGATGGAGGAGCCCGATCTCGTGGTGGCCGACCTGCGCGCGGCGTTGGCCGACTTCCGCTGACATGACCACCGTCCTCGGTCGACGCGCGGTGAACCGCGCGACGCTGGCCCGGCAGCTCCTGCTCGACAGGTCGGAGCTGCCGGTGCCGGCCGCCGTGCGGCACCTGGCGGGGTTGCAGGCGCAGACCCCGCAGACGTGGTACGTGGGCCTGTGGACGCGGTTGGCCGGCTTCGACGCCGTCGCGGCCGGCGAGCTGCTGGTCACCCGGGACCTGGTCCGGCTGCCGGCGATGCGGTCCACCATCCACCTCCTCACCGCCGACGACGCGCTCGTCTTCCGTCCCCTCACCCAACCCGCGATCGAGCGCAGCACGATGGGCGCGTTCGGGCGTCACCTCCGCGACCTCGACCGCGACGACCTGGTCGCGGCGGCGCGCGCCCTCGTGGAGGCGGAGCCGCTCCTGGCGTCCGATCTGGGCCGGCTGCTGGCCGGGCGGTTTCCGGGCCGCGACGCGGGTGCGCTGGCGCAGGCCGCCCGCGCCTGGCTGCCGATGGTGCAGGTGCCGCCGCGCGGCGTGTGGCGTCGCGCCGGACGCGCGCTCCAGTCGCCGCTCGACACCTGGCTCGGCCGCCCGGTCACCACGGGTTCCCTGCAGCACCTCGTGCTGCGGTACCTGGCGGCGTTCGGCCCGGCCACGGTCCGCGACATCCAGGCCTGGTGCGGCCTCACCCGCCTGGCCGAGGTGGTCGACGGGCTGCGCCTGCGCGTTTTTGCCGGCGAGGACGGTGCGGACCTGTTCGACCTGCCCGACGCGCCGAGGCCGCCCGCCGACACCCCGGCCCCGGTCCGCTTCCTCTACGACTTCGACAACCTGCTGCTCTCCTACGCCGACCGGCGCCGCGTGCTGGGCGACCCGGGTGCGGTGGACTACGCGTCCCACGGCTACGCCGCCGACTCCAACATGATGCCGTCCTCGGTCCTGGTCGACGGCATGGTGGCCGCCACCTGGCGCACGACCGCCGACCGCACCCGAGCCACGCTCGCGGTACGCGGCTTCCGCCGGTTCACGCCCCCCGAGACCGAGGCCCTGGAGGCCGAAGCCACCGCTCTCCTGACGTTCCTCCACCCGAACCGCATCCCCGACGTCCACGTCACCGCCTAGCCCGCGTCGATCTTGCAGTTGTGGTGCCTGAGTTGCCCGGCTTTGTGATTGTTTATGAGGCACCACAACTGCAAGATCGACGGGCTGGTGCCGGCCGCGGCGGGGAAAGGCTCGTGGGCTGGTGCACGCCGACGGCACGGCGACCGACGCCGGGTTCGCCCTGCGCGACCGGGTCGAGCGGCACACCGGCGAGCCCGCCCGGGCGGGGGACCGGGCGGGCGGACGGTGCTGGTGGGGTCAGGCGCGCAGCGTGTGCACGCCGAGGTCCGACGCGTAGTTGATCGCCATGTACACGGCCGCGCTGCAGTCGCCGTTCGCGGTGCCGGTGGTCGCGCCGAGGGAGTGGACGCCCACGGCGATGTTGCCGACGAACCACGGGCCGCCGCTGTCGCCGCCGTAACACGCCAGCTGACTGCCCTGGACGAACATCCAGGTGTTGGCGCACCGACCGACGTTGCACCCGTAGGTGGGGGCGTACGCCTTGTCCTCCAGGGTGCCGCAGCTGTACTTCGTGATCCGGCCGCGGTGGCAGACGTAGTCGCCGACCTGTTGCTGGTCGCGGCCGCGGCTGCCGGTCAGGTCGCGCGGTGTGGTGTCGGAGCTGGCGTAGAAGCGCGGGTACACGTTGCCGCCGGTGGGCACGGTGTGCCACTGCACGTCGTGGTGCCCGTCCCACAGACCCGACTGGTACGTCGTGTGGTAGGCGTGGGTGGCCGTCTCGTAGTAGACCTGGTTGGGGCCGCAGTGCCCGGCGGTGATGAATCCCTTGGCGCCACTGGTGTTGTGCTGCACGGTGAACCCCGACGTGCACTCCGAGAGGCGCTTGCCGCCGTGGATGTTGTTGAGTTGCATCGTGTTCTTGTCCGTGCGTACGCGCACCGGCACCGGACTCGCCAGGCGCGCGCCGTCCATGCTCCGCTGGGCGGTCGCCGCGCCGGCGCCGGACGTGTGCAGGACGATCTCGCCGGTGCGCACGTCGAGGCCGGATGCCATGCCGGGCAGGTCACGGTCGATCTGCGGCCGCAGCCGGTCGAGCTCCGCCCGCACCGTCCGCAACGACGCGGCGGCGTCCGCGCGGACCTGTACCGGCGTGACGCCGATCGCGGCCGGCACGGCCACGGCGTCGAGCGCGCCGGTGGTGAGCCGCACGACCAGCCGGTACACGGGTTGATGCTCGAACCAGATGCCGGCCACCCGGTCCGGGAAACGTTGTTCCAGCTCTGCCGCGTACGCGTCCACGGTCGGCTGGTTGGCCAACCGCTGCCGCGCCACGGCGACGGGCACGCCGAACTCCGTGGCATACATGCCCGCGTCCTCGTCGATGGCGGACGGCGCCGGGCCGGCGGCGGCCGCGGCGGTTCCCGCCACCATCGCGCCGACGCCCAGCAGCGCCACGACCGCCACGTACAGGGGTGCTCTCATCGGGGCTCCTCCAGCTCTGATCGATCTGTGGGAGCCAGCCTCGCGGGCAGGCATGTGACGCCGCTCTATCGCCGATGTATCGGCAGGTCAGGACAGTGCGGCGAGCTTGGCGCGGACCTCGGCCGCGGCATCCGGACCGCGTCTGTCGAGGATCTCCACGGCCCCGGTCCACGCGTGCCGGACCCGGTCGCGGTCACCCGCCGCGGCGTACGCGTCGCCGAGGTGGGTCAGCGTGACGCCCTCGATCCACGCGGCGCCGGCGGCGCGCATCAGCGGCAGCGCCTCGTGGAAGCAGCGGATCGCCTCGTCGTACCGGCCGAGACCGTGGTAGATGACGCCGATGCTGTCCCACGTGTTCGCGATGCCGTGCACGTCGCCGATCTGCTGCACCAGCGCCAGCGCCCGTTCGCAGTACGGCAGGGCGGTCGCGTAGTCGCCGAGTTGGGCGGAGCACCAGCCGACCGCGTTGCTCAGCGCGGCGATGCCCTGCTTGTGGTCCTGCAACTCCATGTGGTGCAGGCCCTCCCGGGCGTGCCGCAGCGCGGCCTCGTGGTCGCCGCGGTTCTCGTTGAGCTGGGTGAGCGTCCCGTGGAGCGAGCCCTGCCGGCCGTGGCTGCCCTGCCGGCGGGCGATCGCCATCGCGGCACCGAGATGCCGCTCCGCGTCGTCGAAAGCGCCGAGCCGGCCGTACGCCCGGCCCAGCCCGCTGTTCGCGTGGTACATGCCGTCGCCGTCCGCATCGCCGGTCGCTGTCGCGGCGTCGAGCCCGGTCCGCTGGACCGCGAGGTTCTCCTGGAAGTGCCCGCGCCGGTCGAGGTAGCTGTACAGCACCCAGCCGAGCTGCCAGGCCGGGTCGCAGAGACCGACGTCGGCGCACCGCCGGACCATCCGCACCAGGATCGGCCACTCCGCGTCGAACCAGGCGATCGCGCCGGCGTAATCGTGGAGCGGCTGCGCCTCGACGCCGTCGGGAAGCGGCGCGAGCGGCGGCGGTTGGCGCCCGGGGTCGATCAGCTGCGCCGCGGCGATCCCGGTGTGTACATAGTGGACGGAGACGCGCAGCAGCGCCGCCCGCCGTTCCTCCGCGCTGTCGGTCGCCCGGGCCAGCTCGTCGGCGTACGCGCGCAGCAGGTCGTGGAACGCGAACCGGCCCGGCCGGTCCTCGCCGATCAGGTGCAGGCGGGCCAGTTCCGCGAGCAGCGGCCGCACCCGCGCGGCCGGCGCACCGGCGAGACCGGCCGCCGCGGGCAGCGCGATGTCGGGACCCGTGTGCACGCCGAGGAGCCGGAACAGCCGCGCGGTCGGCGCGCCGAGGAACCGGTACGACCACGAGAACACCGCCCGGGTCCGGGTGGCGCTGTCGCCCGCGTCGAGGACGTCGAGCCGCCCGGCGGCGCCGGCGTCGGTGAGCTCGTCGGCGAACCGGGCCAGTGGAAAGGTCGGGTGCGCCGCCGCCCGGGCGCCCACCGTTGTCAACGCGAGCGGCAGGCGGGCGCACCGCTCGACGATGACGCGCGCGGCGTCGGCGTCGCGGGTCACCCGGCCGGCGCCGAGGTGGCGGGCCAGGAGTTCGCGGGACACGTCGGCGCTGAACAGGCCGAGCGTGATGAGCAGCGCGCCCTCCGCCGCGAGGCCGGTGAGCTGGCTGCGGCTCGTCACCAGCACCAGGCAGCCCGGCGTGCCCGGCAGCAACGGCCGGACCTGGTCGGTGTCGCGGGCGTTGTCGAGCAGCACCAGCAGCCGCCGGCCGGCGAGCGTGCTGCGGTACAGCGCCGCCTGCGCGTCGAGGTCGCCCGGCGGCCCGACGACGCCGAACGCGGCGAGCAGGCTCCGGATCGCCTCGGCCGGACCGACCGGCTGGCCGGCCGGGTCGAACCCGCGCAGGTTCAGATACAGCTGACCGTCGGGGAAGTCGGCCGCCACCCGCTGGGCGAAATGCAGGGCCAGCGCGCTCTTTCCGACGCCGGCGGTGCCGCTCATCGCGCCGATGGGCACGGCGGCGGTCTCGGTGACGAGGTGCGCCAGTTGCGCCAGTTCGGCCGAGCGGTTCACGAAGTGGCGACCGGCGGCCGGCAGCTGCCGGGGAACCGGCGGCGCGACGCGCGGTCCGGACCGGAGTTCCGCCCTGTTCCCGGCCGTGTTCCCGGCCCTGTCCTCGACCTTGTCCTCGGCCAGGAGACGGGCGTGCACGTCACGGACCGCTGTGCCGGGCTCGATCCCGAGTCCGTCGGTGAACGTGCGCCACATCCGTCGGTACGCGGCGAGTGCTTCGGGACGCCGACCGGCCCGCGCGAGCGCCAGCAGCAACAGCCGCCACGCCCGCTCGCGGTACGGATCGACGGCGACCACGTGCTCCAGCGCCGGTACGAGATCGTTGCCCCGGCCGGCGTCCGCGTCGCCGGCCTCCGCCTCCAGGCACAGCTCCGCCCACGCCTCGGTGACGTCCCAGCGCCGCTTGTCCAGCGCCTGCGCGGCTTCCGCGAGCACTGGCACCGACAGCACACCCGCCAGCGCCGGCCCGCGCCACAGCGCCAGCGCCGCCGACAGTTCGTCGATCGCCGACGCGACGTCGCCCGCCACGGCCGCGGCGCGACCGGCCGCCGCGCGACGCTCGAACACCGCCGCGTCGACGTCGTCGGCCCCGACGGCGAGCCGGTATCCGTCGGGCACCGAGCGGATGACCTGACCGGCCTCGTCGGCGAGCAGCCGGCGCAGCCGCCAGACGTAGTGCGCCAGCGTCTGCCGCGCCGAGTGCGGCGGATCGACCGGCCACATCGCGTCGACCAGCCAGTCGCGGTCGAGCGGCTGGTCGCGCCGGCACGCGAGGACCGCGAGCAGCGCCCGGACCTTCGTCGCGGCGAGCGGGACCGGACGCCCGTCGACCGACGCCTCGATCGCCCCCAAGATCCGAAAACGCATCGGGTCCTCCCGCGGACAGCTTCCCATTGGCGGACATCGAAGACCACCACGTTCCGTGCCGGGGCGGTGCCCCACGGGGCAACCGTTCCGCACCCGGACCGCACCCCGACTCCGGTCCACCGGGCCGCGCCCGCTGCGCATGATGCCGACATGGTTCCTGCGTGCCGTCTCCTCGCGGTCGCGGCCCTCGGCGTCACCGTGGGTCTGACCGCCGCGATCGGCGCGGCCACCGCCGCGACCGCCGCTCCACGCTCGAAGGCCGGGCTCACCGCCGCGCAACGGGCGTTTCTCGACACCGCCGCGGTGCAGGCCCGCTCCAGCCAGCGGCGGTACGGGGTACCGGCGTCGGTGGTGATCGCGCAGACCGTTCTCGAAACCGGTTGGGGGACCAGCGAACTCGCCCGCACCTCGCGCAACTACTTCGGGATGACGTGCGGCCCGGCCGGGGCCGGCCCGGTGGCCGAGACCTGCCGCGACGGGCGGGACCGGGTGTGCACGCGGTCGGGGTGCCGGGCCACGATATCGTCGTTCCGCGTCTACCGGAGCATGGCCGACTCGTTCGCCGACCACGGTCGCCTCATGTCGACGAACCCGAGGTACAGCAAGGCGTTCGCCGCCCGGTCCAACCCCGAGGCGTTCGCGAAGCGGCTGGCGCGCGCCGGATACGCGACCGATCCCCGCTACGCCCAGCGACTCATCAAAATCATCAAGAAGTACCAGCTCCGCCGCCACGACAAGCGGTAACCCGCCCCTGCCGCCCACCAGAAAACCGCACCCTTGGTCGGCCGGTTGCCCGCCTGTTGTCCGGGTGCCGGAACTGCCAGCGTGAATGGCACGTTCCGGCGCATGGACAGGAGCATGACGTGAACCGCATCAACAGGTTGCTCGCGATGTCGTTGATTCTGGCGGTGGCTCTTCCGGCGGAGCCGGCACTCGCAACGGATTCCGCCGTGTCGGTGCGAGGGGACCGGGAGCTTCAGGCCGCGCTCGACGGGCTCGTCGCCGCCGGCGCACCGGGAGCGATGCTGCTCGATCGCCACGGGCGGCACACGCTGCGGCTCAGCAGCGGGCTGGCCGATCAGGTCGAGGGCCGGCCGATGCGGGTCACCGACCGGTTCCGGGCCGGCAGTCAGATGAAGAGTTTCACCGCCGCGATCGTGCTCCAACTCGTCCAGGAGCGCCGCCTCGGCCTCGACGACGCGGTGGACGATCTGCTGCCGGGCGTGATCCCGCACGGGTACGGCGCGGGCGTCACGGTGCGGCACCTGCTGCAGCACAACAGCGGGCTGTTCAATTTCGGTGACGACCCCCGGGTGTTCGAACCCGCCATGTCGGGCGACCTGGGTTACGCCTGGACGCCTCAGCAACTGCTCGACATCGCCTTCGAGCACGAGCCGCTCTTCCCGCCGGGCACCCGGTTCTACTACTCCGACACGAGCTACGTTCTCGCCGCGTACATCGTCGAGGCGGTCACCGGGCACAGCTTCGATCACGAACTGCGGGCGCGGATCATCCGGCCGCTCGGTCTCCGCGACACCAGCCTGCCGACCACCGCCACCATCGCGGGCCGGCACGCGCACGGCTACGTCCTGTTCGGTGACCCGCCGGTCGACTTCGACATCACCTACCTGTACCCGTTCTCGTGGGCCGGTGGCGGCCTCACCAGCACGGTCGACGACTCCGCCACGTTCTTCCAGGCGCTGCTCGACGGCCGCCTCCTGTCGCCGGCGCTCATGCGGGCGATGAAGACGACCATCGAGGTCACCGACAGCGACCTGCCCAGCCGGTCCGGGCTCGGCGTCTACTCGTGGACGACGCCGTGCGGCACCGCCTGGGGCAAGAGCGGCAACGCACCCGGGTACCTGGTGTACACCTGGATCAGCCCCGACACCCGGCACGAGACCGTACTGATGATCAACGATGACCCGCGGTCGATGGGCGGACCGGGCATGGCCGTGTACAACGACATGCTCGCCCGGTCCTTCTGCCGGCGCTGATCAGGCCGGTGGCGTGTCGTCGAAGCGCAGTCCGCTGGAACCGGGGCCCCGCCCCGGTCCCTTGCGGCGCGCCCGCCACAGGTGCGTGGTGCCGTCGGCGGCCCGTCCCCACGTCCACAGCCGCGACACCTTCGCACCGGTCGGCGGCACCTCCTCGTCGAAGATGTCGAGCGGGCGCCCGGGTTCGAGCAGCCGGCCCAGTGGCGGGATCGTGGTGTTGCCGGCGCGCATCGCGCCGCGGGCCAGCAGCCGCTGGGTCACCGCGCCGGCGTTGTCGCGCAGGAACTTCGGCAGCAACGGGATCCAGTTGCGGGGGACCGGTGACTGCAGCACGTACCGCCGCGCGCCGGTCGGTCCGGTCGACGCCGCGGCGGTGCGGCGCTCCGCCTCGTCCTGGTAGCGGTCGAGCGGGCGGCCGGTGCGGCTCTCCACGGTGTTCTCGATCGCCCAGGCCATGTTGGCGAGCTCGTCGCGCACGACGAGCACCTCCTCCACCGGCGCCGACTCCTGCGTGGTGGGCAGCGCGTCGAGCAGCAGCAGGGCGTTGCCGGCGTCGGAAACGCCGTCCGACCGCGACAGTTCGAACATCCGCCAGTCCGTACCGGCGCCGTCGCCGAACGGCGTGAGCGTCGTCGTCGTGCCGAAGGCGTCGGTGACCGTCACCGTCGCGATCTCGCACAGCGTGCCGACCGGCAGCCCGTCGAGCGGCGCGGTGAACCAGTCGTTGCCGAACACGGTGGCGAACTCGACGAGCACCAGCTTCAGCAACTCGTTCGGCGCGGCGGCGACCGAGCCGAAGTCGAGGCGCCGGTCCTCCATTTCCCACCAGCGCGGCACCGGCATGCCCGGATAGCTGACCGGGACCGGCACGGCGCGGCGGGTGAAGTTCACCGGTCCGCGGCCGTTCGCGGCGGAACCGAGCGACGAGCCCGGCGCGCGGCGCACGAACGAGTACCAGTCGAGGTGCCCGCCGTCGTGCTCGGGCGCGTCGAGCACCAGCCCGCCCGCGCCCGCCGCGAACGCGTACTCCATCCGCTTCGGGTCCCACGCCCGGCCGTTCTGGGTGGGCTCGCTGAACAGCTCGCGGCACCAGTCGTACCAGTCCCGGAGCGCGGCCACCACCTCGGAGCGGTCGGACAGGTCGATGTCCGGGCGCTGCGGCAGGCGCGGCGGGGAGTCGAGCGCGCCCTGGAAGTCGTTGAAGATCTCGGACCCGTCGGGCGCGCGGTCGGCCATGACGTTGAGGAACCGGCGGCTGCGCGCGTCGAGGCCGCTCGGCGCTCGCAGGCCGTACTCGTCGAGGAACCGCCGCCGGTACACGCGGGTCTTCGCGTCGCTCAGCCGAGCGCCGATGAGGCGCAGCAGGTGCAGCCCCGCCTCGGCCGACAGCCGCAGGTCGCCGAAGGAGCGGTCGTCGTCGTCGCCCGTGCGCGGGATGACGCGTTCGCGTTCGACCAGCGCCTCCAGCGGCACCCCGACCGGCACGTGCTCGCTCTGGCCGTCGCGCGGACGCCAGCGCGACAGCGGGGTGACCTTGCCGTCGACGCGCACGTCGACCGGCGTGCCCGCGTCTTCGCCGCGCAGTTCCAGCAGCTGCCACTGCCGGCCGAGCATCCACAGTGGATCGTAGACGCGCGCCTGCAGCCCGAGGTCGAGTCCCCGCTGCAGGTCGGCGGTGCGCGCGTGCGGCTCGACCCGCGTCCACGTGGTGATCGACGCGCGGCTCTCGATGAGGATCCGGCTGCGCTGGTCGGGTACGTTCCGGCCCCACTCGGTGGTGATGACGACGTCGCGGATGCCGGTGGTGCGCAGGCCGCGCAGGTCGGGCAGCGCGGCATGGATCTCGACATCGGTCCACGACAGGATCGCCGGCGCGGTGACGACCGGCGGCGCGTTCGGGTCCTCGGTGTCGAACACCGCGACGAGGCGCAGTTGCCCGCCGGCCGGTGGCCCGAACGCCCGCCCCTCGACGGTGATCGTCGTACCCGGTGACGGGCTCGCCGGCAGCACCGCCGAGATCGACGGCAGCTCGCCGAGCAGGAACCCGACGGCACCGCTGCGTCCCCACGGGGTCCGCACCGCGATCGACCGGGAACCCGCGCCGCCCAACGACTCCAGCGACGGGACGCGCACGCGCACCGAGGTCGGCGTCCAGCTCAGCACCTGCGCCGTGACGTCAGTGGGTCCGGGTGCCTGGAAGACCACAGTGGACAGTGCGGTCGGCCGGCCGAGCCGCTCGCCGGTGAGCACGACGGTGTCGTTCTCCAGCCCGCGCACCGGGTTCACCGCCGACAGGACCGGCGGCGCCTCCTCCTCGACGACGAACGTCAGCGGATCGCTGTCGCCCGCGTCGGTGTGGACGGCGACGTCGAGCGGTCCGCCGGAGCCGAAGCTCGCCAACGGCGGCACGCGCACCCGGACGGTGTCGGCCGTCCACGCCAGCACCTCCGCCGGAACCGGTGCCGCACCCTCGTCCGGTACGCGGAACCGCACCGCGGAGGCGGCGTTGCGCGCACCGAAGTCGGCGCCCGTCAGCGTGACCTCGGCACCGCCGGGCCCCGACGCCGGGGAGAGCGTGTCAAGCCGGGGCATGTCGTTGTCCCTTCACCATGAACGGGTCAGCCCAGCGGGATGCCGCGGCCGGACAGGAAGTCGGTGGCGACGGTGACGCCCTTCGCGTTGAACCCCAGGTACGTCGCCGGGACGAACTGCCCGGCCTCCTGCAACGCGTCGAGGTCGACCATCCGGATCTTCGCGAGGTCGAGCGTGTCGAGCACGACGTCGCGCAGCTTCTCCAGCGTCCAGTCCTCGTTCGGGCGCGGCGGCACCGCGAGCACGATCGCCTGCGGCGGCGCGGCGTTGGGCTGGTCGTAGTGCAGGGCCAGCCCGGTGGTCTTCGCCGGCGCCGGCAGTACCTCGGTGAAGTGCTCGACGACCAGCCCCGCGAACCTGCGGTTCGGGTCCGGCGCACCGGCGGGCAGGTGCGCCACCACCGACACCCGCCCGGCCGGTGGCGTGCCGTTCGCGAACGGCAGCGCGAGCCACCGCTCGCCGGGGGTGGCCGGCAGCTGCGCCACCTCGAAGCGGGCCGGATCCTCGCCGCCGAGCGCGTCGGCGTACAGGAGGAGGTCGCCGAGGCGCTGGGCACCCTCGCGCACCCGGGTCAGGCGCTGGAACCAGCGGATCACCTGCTGCTCGTCGCCGCCCTGCAGCGATCCGCTGGCCGGGAACGAGACGTCGACCTGGTTCCGGTCGTTGCGCGGCGGCGACTGGTAGCGCGGCACCACCCGGAAACCGTTGCCGAACACCGTCTCCAGCCGGGCGACCGCGTACGCGACCCGACCGTCCACATCGGACGCCGGCGGCACGGCGAGCCCGTCGATCGCGGCGATCCGCCGCCGCACCTCGGCCTGGACCGTCGCCGCCTGCACGCCCAGTTCGGCCCGGTCGGCCGCGGCGTCGCCGAACGCGGAGACCGGCACCGCGCCCGGCACGCCGAACGCGAGCGCGCCGAACAGCGCCGTCCGTAGGGCCTCACCGGTGATCGCGGTTCCGAGGGCCGTGTCGGCGGACCGCAGCGCGGAGACGGCCGCGGTGGCGCGGCTCTCGGCCTCGGCCACGTCGACGGCCGCCGTGCCCGGCGCGTCCGGCAGCGACAGGTCGTCGGGGCCGACCGCCCGCGCACCGGTCAGCGTCTCGCGGAGCGACTGGGCCAGCTCCATCGCCTCGACGATGCCGATCTCGTCGGCGTCCTCGTCGTTCGGGGCGATGTCGAGCACGCGCACGACCGCGTCGGCCGGCACGTTGTTCGGCCGGGTCCGCAGCGCGTGGTACGTGATGCGTTGCTCCACTTCGGACAGTTGGCTCTGCGCGTTCGCCGCGGCGGCGTACACGAGATCGAGCGGCGAGATCGCCGGCACGAGGTCGTCGAGGTGACGTTCCTGCTCGTCGAAGAGGTGGCCGTCGGACGCGCGCAGGTACCGCACCCGGTACCGGATCCGCTCCGGGTCGAACAGCACGCGCGCGGCCCAGGCGTTCAGCCGGGGCTCGGCGGCGGCCCGCCGGGCGAGCGACGCGGGCTGGTTCCAGCCGGGTGTCGAGGACAGTTCGCCGGGCAGCAGGACGGCGAGCCGGTGGATGACGGCCGTGCCCGCGTGCGGCGTGTAGATCGCCTCCAGCTCGGGCGGCGTGCCGCTCGGCTGCGCGGCGGCGTGCAGGGCGGCGGAGGCCCGCTCGGCGTTGCCCCGGCCGAGCTGGAACACGCCCTCGGTCAGCAGGATGTCGCCGATCGCGTCGACCGCGTCGTCGAGGTCGTTGAACACGGCCTGCAGCGGCGTGCGCGCCGTGCCGCCGGGCCACGCGTCGGGCTGGGTGCGCCCGGCCGCGACCCAGAGCCGGTGCAGTTCCAGCGCGTCGACGACGTTGCCCGCCGACACCGTCGCCGAGCCGGTGACCGGCAGCGGCGACAGGGTACGGAAGTCGTCGACGAAGCGGGCCAGGCCGCCCTGCTGGAGGGCGCGCTCGAAGCGGTAGCCGAGCAGCGCGCCGAGCGGCTGGCCGGCCCGCACACCGTCCAGAAGGGACAGTGCGGTGCGGACGCGGGCCGAGGACAGGTCGATGCCGAACGGGTGCCGGGTGCCGCCGTCGGAGTGCGACAGGAAGCCGCTCGCGAGGATCGCCGCCGCCGACGCGTGCGACGGTGACGGCGTGTGCACGTAGCCGGCGCTGCCCCGGCCGTCGTCGCGCACGAGGTCCTCGACCATGCCGTAGGCGCCCAGGTGCACGCCGCCGGCGCCGGTCGCGCCCCGGATCGCGTGCAGCCGGCGCTGGGCGTACGAGGTGATCCAGGCGTCGAGCCGGTGCGAGCACAGGTCGAGCGCCTCGGCGGCGGCGCGCTCCAGCACGTCGACGGGCGCGCCGACGAGCCCGGCGATGCCGTCGCGCACGTCGGTGAGCGGCGGCCGGGGTACGGCGTCGAGTTGCGCGCCCTTCGACGCGAGCCGGTCCCAGGTCAGCCCCGGGCGCGGCGCGTCGAGGTTGTCCTCGATCTCGTCGATGCCGTGCAGCACCTCCTCGCCGCCGCGCCACGGGTCGGGCGGGTCCATGGCGCCGGCCGCGAACAGGTACGCGGCGAGCAGCGAGTGGCGCAGCAACAGGTACAGCAGCGGCCGCTCGGTCAGCCCGGACAGGTCGAACGCGTCGTCGCGCAGGTCCCGCCAGCCGGACCCGTTGAGCACGCTCAGCCAGTCGACGGACAGCGGTTGGTCGGGCGCGCCGCCGTCCTGCACGAGCGGGAACGGAACGGGGAAGTAGTTGGTGGCGAACACGGTGCGTTCGAGGTACGGGTGCAGGTCGCCGAGCCCGTGCGCCTCCAGGGCGGCCCGCGTGAGCGCCGCGTGTTCCGCCTTCCAGGCCGGGCCGAGCAGCTGGTCGGTCGTCAGCCGGTTGCGGATGAACCGCCAGGCGGCGTCGACGAAATCGAGCCCGAGGACGCTGCGGCCACGGAAACTGACCGACGTGGGTTGCATCGACAGGACGGTCAGGAGCGGGTTGTCGCGCGTGCTGTCCGGGTCCGGCGTGTCGTCGACGCGCGGGACGGCGACCGTCGACGCCCGCCAGATCGGGCGCAGCGTGCCCTGCAGAAAGGTCGCCAGCCGCGCGACGGGTGGCTCCTCGTCGACCGCGGTCCAGCGGTTCATCGGCAGCACCGGCAGCAGCCCGTACGGCTGGGTACCGATGCGCAACGTCGGCTGCGGGCCGCAACCCCGGACCCACGCGGTGAAGTGCCGCCGGGCGCCCTCGGCGTCCGCCGCGGAGACGTCCGGCGCGAACATGTGGTCGAGGAAGTACCCCCACGTCGCCGGCCACAGCGCGGCGTTCAGGCGGGTGCGCGCGTCGCGCAGGCGGGCGCCGTCGCCGGCGTTGGGCGTGCCGGAGAACACCTCGGCGGCGCGGTCGCCGAGCCCGAGCGCCCGCGCGGCCTCGGCCGCGTTGGTCCCGTCGGCGAGCGGCGCCGGCGCGTCGGCGGGCCGGTCGGCGCCGACCGGCTCCGGGTCGACGGGCGCGGACGGGGTGACGTTGGTCGGCGTCCCCTCGTTCAGGAAGCCGACGCCGTCGGTGTACCGGTGGGCGAGCAGCGCCCCGGCGAGCTCGCCGGCCGCCGCCTGCGGGGAGAGCGCCGTCTCCACGCCGAGCACGACGACCCGCGCGATGCGCGTCGGCGCCGGGGTCGGCAGCGTCAGCTTGACCGCCATGCCCCGGCTCTGCGCGGCGGGGAACGAGATCAGCCAGCTCATGCCGGGGTCGGTGGTCGGGTCGGTGTCGTCGTCGGCCTCCGGGTCGGGACCGATCGGCAGCTCGAACGGGACCGGTCGCCCGTACTGCGACGCGATCACGGTTCCCGCGTCGTCGAACGCGAACACGTGCAGGCGACGGGGGAGCAGCCGGCTCCGCGCGGCGCGGGCCCACGGCTCGGCGCGGGTGGTGACCGTGCCGGACAGCGTCGCCCGCACGATCCACTCCGCCCGCGGCACGCCGAACCGGGTGGTGAGGTCGAGCCAGGCGTCGTCGCGCCCGTCGCCGGCGTCGCGGTAGCGCTGCCCGAGCGCGACCTCCTCGGCCGTGAGCCGCTCGTCGTGGCTGTCGACGTGGATCGTGTCCGGGATCGCCCGCACCCACAGCTCCCGGCCCTGCGCCATGAACCGCGTCTGCACGAGCAGTGGCAGCAGCGCGACCGGCGCCGAGGACAGCCGGGCGGGCTCTTCGAGCGTCACGGTCACGGCGGCGCTCGCGCCGTCGCGGTTGCGGACGCGGACCGGCTTCGGCCCGGGCGCGCCTAGCCCGTCGGGGAACACGAACCGCACGCGGTCGTTGCGCCAGCTCACGATCGTCGCGTTGAGGACCGCGCCGGACTGCGCGGTCACCTGCACGGCCGACTGCCCGCCCTGGTTGCCGAACGCGGTGCCGATCGCCTCCAGTTCGTCGCCGGGGAGCGCCTGCAGTGCCTCGTCGGGCCGCGCCGGGGCGGCGATCCGGGTCAGGACGGGAATGCTCATGAGTTGGTCTCCGGCAACGCGGTCCGGGCGTGGACGGCCACGCGAAGGGGACGCTGGAAGGTGATCGCGGCCATCTGCGCGGCGTCGGCCGCCCAGGTGGCGGTCGGCTGCGGCCGCCCGGCGAGCACGGGCAGCGTCGCCGGCGGTGTGGACAGCGGGCCGGACAGCCCGGCGTAGCGGATCGTCGACGGGTCGGTGCCGGCGGGCACGAGATCGGCCCAGTCGAGGTCGGACCAGCTGGCCGGCGGCGCCGGTGGGCCGTCGGGCTCGTCGAGACCGAAGCGCGGCGCGGTCGGCTGTTCCTGGATGACGAAGAACCAGCCGGGCCCGCCGTCGTCGCCGCGCGCCTCGGTGAGGTCGAGGTCGAAACCGAGGTAGCTGACGTCGGGGTCGACCGTGCCGCGGAACAGCGGGTAACGCTCGTCGGGGCCGGGCACGAGCCCGCCGTCCACTGTGGACACCGCCCGCGCCGCGTACACGGCGGTGTGCGGGTAACGCAGCAGCAGCCGGCCGCGGATCAGCAGCACGAGCAGGTCGGCGCCGGCGGCCTGCGCCGCGTTGGCGCCGAGCGCGCCCGGCCAGGTCGCGATCGCCGGCAGGGTCGCCGTGTCGTCGCCGCGACCGGGCAGCCCGCGCACGTCCCAGAACCGGTCGGCGAACGTGGCGGACAGCTCGGCCGGCAGTCCCCGCCACAGCAGTTCCCGGCTCAGCTCGTGGTTCAGCCCGGCCATGAACGCCTCGACGAAACGCGGGTTGCCGACGAGCACCGAGAGGCTGTCCTCGGGGATGCGGTCGATGCCGGGCAGCAGCATCTGCCCGTCGAGCGTGCTGAGCGGCTGGCTCATCGGTTGCGGGAAGCGCGGCGTCACCTTGCGTGGGGCGAGGTCCCGCGCGCCCTCGGCCGGCGGAACGAGCGTCGCGACCGCGCGGGTCACGGTCCGATCCGGTTCCAGGACGCCGCCGCGGCCCACCAGCGTGTCGGCCACCGGCGCGAGGCCGAGGTGCGCACCGGCCGGCGGCGGGGCCTCCACAGTGGACGGAAGGTGCTGGAGCAGGAAGTCCGTCGCCTGCTTGAACCGGTTGTTGATGCCGCGCACGCGGTCGCCGCGCCGGCCCGGCTCCTCGACGTCCCAGGGATCGCCGGGCAGCCGGATCGCGGTCGCCGGCGACCGCGCGAGACCCGACGGGAACGGGTCGGCGCCGATGTAGAAGCCGCCGTCGTCGGGCGCGTCGGTGGCGACCTTCCGCCACCCGCCCGCCTCCGCCAGGTTGTCGCGCAACTGCTGGAACCGCGGGGCGTCGCCGCCCGGCGGCGTGATGCGCGCACCGACGTCGTCGAAGTCGGCGCCGCCCCGGGCCGGGCGGATCGGCACCCGGAGCCGGCCCACCGCCAGCCCGTCGGAGAGCTGCGCGGTCACCTGCGGCGCGGGAGCGGGCAGGCGCCGGCCGAGCGGTCCGGCGGGTCGCAGCGCCCGGCGGAACGGCGGCGAGACGGCCGCCTCCGGGAACACGCTCTGGCGCACGCTCGACCGCAACGTGGCGCTCACCCCGGACCCGTGCGGCGTGCCGTCGGCGGCCACGCGGATGCGGCTGTGCACCGGCTCCGTCACCCGCACCGCGCCGTCCGGTGGAAGCCCGTCGAGGTGCTTGTCCCGGACGCCGCCGGTGGCAGCCCGCGCGAGCTCGGCCTGGCGCAGCATGCTGTTGGCCCGCTCCAGTTCGCCCGCCTGGTCCCACGCGGAGGCCATGAGCGACTCCTGGTGCTCCTGCACCACGCGGGTACCGAGCGCGGCGGCGGCGCGCCAGCCGGGGTCGAGGTTCAGCTCCCGCAGCCACGGCCTGGCCGCGCCCGCGTCCGGGACGACGGGCCCGGTGCCGGCCTGGAACGTGCCGTACACCGGCGGCCGGAGCACCGTCGCGTCGACGCCCGGCGGCACCTCGATGAGGTCCTCGAGCCGTTGCTGGAACCGCGTCTGGACCCCGGGCGGCCACTGGCGGGCCGGGCGCTCGGGGGAGACCAGCGCGCCCTCGAAGTCGAGCAGCGTCGGCGTCGGCAGGTGCAGGCTGTCGAACGCCGGGTCGGGGTCGGAGATGTCGACCGGCAGCACGCCGATGTCGGGTCCGGCCCGGAACGGCCGCAGCCGCCGGACGAGCAGTTCGAAGTCGCCGACCTCGGCGGTGGCGAACTCCCAGTGGTCGTAGACCGGCAGCTCGAACCGCCCGGTCACCGTGCCCCATCCGCCCGGCGGCGGCCAGGCCGGTTCGGCACCCGCGGTGACCGGCTCGCCCCGTCCACTTTGGACACCCGCGAGGTACGCCGGAACCAGGCACGCCAGATACGCCCGCTGCGGCGCGAGCCGACGCGGGGAGAGCAGCCGGGCCAGCGTCCGCTCGGGGTCGCGCCCGTCGAGCGCCTCGACCGGTGGCGCGTCGGTGCCGGCGAGCTGGACGTGCGCCCACGCCCACGACTCGCTCAGGTCGGGCAGCTCGGTCTGTGCGTCGGCGGCGGCGAGGCTGAGAAACGGGAGGGGCCGGCGGGGGTCCACGTCGAGCCGGGCCAGCTCGCGGCGCACGACGACGAGCACCAGCCACGGTTTCACCGTGGTCGCGCTCGGGTCCGGGCTCACCAGCCACGGCAGCTCGGGCGTGTCGAACTCGACCGACGGGAAGTAGTTGGGTTCGAAGTCGGCGCTTCCCGGCCGTGGTTCGCGCCGGATGATCTGCCGGCCGTCGAGCGCGACGACGTCGCCGGGGCCGTACAGGGCGAGCGTGCGGGTGACGTCCTCGGTCTCCGCGGCGCCCTTGGCCACGGTGAGCGTCACGTCGATCCGGGCCCGCGCGGCGGCCGGCGCCTGCGCCGGGATCGCGGCGGCGAGCCCTCGCCGCGACCACGCGATGAAGCGATAACTGCTCATGCGAGCTCCAGCTCCTCGATGCGGACGATCTGCAGCTCGTTCCGGTCCGCGCGCCCGCGCAGGCGTTCGGCCGCGGCGGTGAAGGTACCGTCGAGCCCGTCGTCGGCGAGCGCCTGCGTCGCGGCGAGTTGGTCCTTGCTCACGAGCGCGTACACCGGGTCGGCGACCCGCGGCCCGGGTTCGGCCGGGCCGAACCTCGCCCGGCCGGTGGTGCGGAGGTCGGCGCTGCCCGCCGGTCCGAACTCGGCGAGCGCCGCAACCGTCGTCCCGGCGGGCGTGTAGCTCTCGGCGGGACGTTCGCCGGCGGGCTGTTCGAGGTCGAGGATGACGACCTGTTCGTAGTCGAGCGGGGTCTCCTGCACGAACCCGATCGCCGCGCCGCCCTCCGGGCCGAGCCGCACACCGGAGACCATCCGCTCGAACGGCGGGCTGGCAAGCTTCTCCTCGTCGCTCATCTGCCGGAACTGGGCTGGCGCGAAGTACTGCGTCTGCCGCCCGTCGACGTGCAGGCCGCTGGCGCCGGTGATGGCGAAGCGGTCGAAGTCGCGCGGTGGCACGGATCCGAACAGCCCGAGCGTCCGCTCCAGCGGCACGAGGTTCTGCGAGACGCCCAGCGTTCCGAGCGGGTGCGCCAGCAGGTCGGTCCCCGATCCCGCGCCCTCGCTCAGGACGACGAGGCGGCTCCGGTCGTCCGGCAGCTGCGCGGTCCAGTTGGCGTCGGCCCGGAGACTGTCGCGGAGCACCGGCCACACGTCGTGCCGCTCGATCGCCGGAATGTCCTCGTCGCGCCCGAACTGCGCCCGGAACGGGATCGAGATGGTGAAGATGAACAGCTTGATGCGCGCCTTGCCCCAGATCACCCACGGCGCCGGCCCGCTCAGGTGCACGTCGATGTCGAGACCCAGCAGGGTCGTGCCGCCGCGCTTGAGGGCGAGGTGTGCGCGGATCTCGGCGAGCAACCGGAACGGGTCGAACTGGATCAGCGTGTCGAACGCGAGCCCGCCCTCGATGCTGAACCCGGCGGCCCGCACGGCCAGGTCGAGCCGCGCACCCACCTGCACGGTGTTCGACGTGAGCGCGAAGTACGTCTCCATGCGCAGCCGCGGATTGTCCCCTGTGGACACCGCCAGCGTGAGCCGGCGCAGCGTCGGGAAACCGGCCGGCGGCTTGAACGCGGGGTGGAAGCCGCCGACCGACATGGCGAAGTCGGGGTTGGAGCCCCAGCTCGCCCGCGCGGCCATGTCGCCGCTGAGCGCGTACGGGCCGACCGTCGAGTCGTACAGCGTCGCGTCGACCGACAGCTCGCGCTTGTCGAAGTCGATGACGCCGACGACGTCGAGGTTGATGTTCACGATCCGCTGGTCGGGGTTCGGCAGCGCGGCCCGCACGCGACCCAGCACGATCAGCCGGATCGGCGACGGCAGTTCGAGGATCAGCGCGATCTCGATGGTGAGCAGCGTCGGCGTGCCCCAGCCGATCAGCGCCATCGGACCGAAGACGTACTGGTTGGCCGCGGGCGGGAAGACGGTCTGCAGCGTGGAGACGATCTGCGGCGCGCGTGGCGTCGGGTCGTCGGGTGAGAACAGGATCGCGTCGAGCGTGCGGTTCTTCAGCCCGGCCCGCAACGCGTCCACCGACACGGTGCGGTTGATGCCGAGCAGGCCGCCGACGCCGTTGAGCGTGAAGCCGAAGCCGAGCTGGATCGGCGTGAACCCGGACGCCTGCACGATGACGAGGAGCGAGAAGCCGTCGGACCCGTCGGGCATGCGCGTGGTGAGCAGCCCGATCGCGTTGAGCGTCAGCTTCTCGAACTCCAGCCGCAGGCCGCCCGCGTACTGCTGCTTGTCGGGGTCGAAGAACAGGAACCCGCCACCGGTCACCGGCCCGGACGAGACCGACAGCGCGATGCCGCCGGGACCGTGGAGCCCGAATCCGACGTCGAACGGCCCGGCGTTGCCCGCCTCGAACCGGACGGGAAGGTGCACCCCGATCCGGTCGACGGCGAACGCGACCGGACCGAGCGAGCCGGAGAACGTGACGCCGCCCCGGATGTCGAGCTCCGGCGTGACCCCGGCACCGGCCACGAACTTCGTCGCGAGGTCGACCCGGTCGAACCGCACCGGGCCGAGTTCGAGGTGCGGGTTGGCGGACAGCTCGAACCCCGCCCCGCCACGGAAGTCCAGCCCGGTCCGGCTCGACCACGAGACGCCGATCGGCAGCTCGATGCGCGACTCCTTGTCGCCGAGCAGGCCGCCGAGGAAGCCGTCGAGTCCCCGGCCGGTGACCACCACGACGAGCCCGCGCGGCGCGACAGCGGCCGTGAGTTCGAGGTCGCCGCCGCGCACGTCGAGGGCCAGCGCGAGGTCCAGCCCCGCCAGCTCCACGCGGTTGCCGCCGGGGCTTCCCAGCAGCAGCACGGGACCGGCGGGCGTGAACGACAGCGTGACGCCGAATCCGGCCGAGGGCGCCGGACGTCCCGGCGCGAACGGGAACCGGACGCTCAGCTCGCCGGGCCGGAACACGACGCCGAGCTGCTGGGCGAGATCGGTACCGGCGCGCAGCTTGAACGTCCAGCGGCTGTCGACGGGTATCTCGACGGCGATGTGGTCGGGCACGAGCGGGAGGATGAGCACACCGGGCAGCGCGCCGCCCTCGGCGGGCAGCTCGGTGACGAGCAGGCCGATGTCGTGCACCTGCCCGGCCACGGCGACGTCGAAGAACGCCAGCCGCAACGCCTGCAGCAGTTGGGCCGCGGGGGTTCCGGTCGCCTGGCTCTGCACCGCGTTCGCGAAGTCGGCGTCCATGCGCTCGATCGCCGTCGCCAGGTTGAGCGCGTAACCCAGCTCACCGAACAGCACCGCGGCACGGGCGAAGTCGAACTGCGACGTCCCCCAACCGAGGACGACTTCGGGGATCGTCGTCGGATCCGTGAGAACCTTCGGCAGCGCCTCCCACTCGAACCGCGTGCGGGTGAACGCCGGGCGCGTGCCGGCCGCCGCCACCGTCTCGTACCGGATGACACCGAGAAGCTCCAATGTGGACCCGAGCCGGGGCAGCTGGACGTTCAGATAGTCCACCAGCAACAGCTCGAACAGGCTGCGCGCCAGCGTGGCGAGGCCCGCCGGATCCATTCCCGGCGGAACGGCGGTGAGCGCGGAGACGGCGCGGTAGAGGTCGCCGGCCGACCGGGCGAGCGCCAGCGACTCGTCGAGGCCCGCGTCGTCGGCGAGCGACTTCGCGGCGTCGACGAGTTGCGCGGCGGCGTCGGCGACCGCGAGATACGACGGTGGCAGCGACTGCACGTCCCAGCCGAGGCGAAGCATCAGCACGCGGAACGAGTCGGCGTCGCGGAAGCCGGCGACGAGCGGCTGCATCGCGAGGGCCAGATGCCCGGCGACCGAACGGATCGTACTGCGCTCGCTCATACCGGGTACCTCGCGGCGAAGTCGTTGTCGATCCAGCGGTGCTGCGACGGGTCGACGAGGTCCACCATCGCGTACCGGCACACCGGGCAGAACTGGTAGGCACGCTGGGTGCCGAGCGCGGCGTCGTTGAACGCGGTCTGGCGCATCAGGCAGATCCCGGTCGGCCGGTAGATGTCGCAGTCGAACGTGGCGCCGTTCTCGTAGACGCCGACGATCCACGACGAGTACTGCGGCGGATTCGGTACCGGGACCGGCGGGCCGAAGTTGGTGGCGGGCGTCGGCGTCGGCTGCCCACCGACGCAGGGCCGGTTCGGGTTCGCGGCATCGGCCGCCGCGGCGTTCAACGGGTTGCGGGTGGTGTTGATGCGTCCCCGGACCGTTGCGTGCATCAGCTCGAGGTCCGGGCCGAACACGCGGCCGGCCGGGTTGGGATCCGGCCCGCGCGCCGGCGCCATCAGCACCGAGCCGGCCGGGAAGTTGCCGGGCACGAACGCTCCCGCGAACAACTGTTCCAGGTCGATCTGCTCGCCGGCCGCCGCGATGTCGGTGACGATGAACCGGTCGGACGGTGCGCCCGCGGTGAGCAACTGCCGCCGCCGGAACCGCACCACGTCGCCGCGGGCGAAGTCGGCCGTGTGACCCGGCCGCAGCACCACCCGCCACCGGTTGCCGCCGCGCGAGGTCGCCAGCCCGATCGTCACACCGGCCGCCCGCAGGCGCGGCCACCGCCACTTCACCTTGTCGGCGTCGAGGTTGACGCCCGTCAGCAACGTGCTGCGCGGCTGCACGTTGGCCGCGGTGGCGAAGCCGGCGGCCCGGTTCGCGGGCAGGAGACCGCTGCCGCCGTACTCGTCCTCGAGCGTGAACGAGTGGGCGAGCTCGTGCGCGGCGGTCACCCAGGCGATCAGTTCCAGGCCGGCGGGCACCGGATCGGCGACGAGATCCTTGCCCCGTCGCGGGGCCGTCGCGTCCTGGATCCGGTGGTGGTCCTGTTGCGCCAGGTTCGATCCGATGAACCGTCCGCCGCCGGTGCGGGACGTGTTGCCGCCGCCGTACCGGTTCGTGTGCGCCAGAACCATGACGCGGTCCTGGTCCTTCCCGCCACGCGCCCACATGGCGCCGACCGCCGCACCGCCGGGAACGCGCAGGTTCCGGAGGAAGTCGTCGATGCTGGTCTCGGCGAGCCGGGTGGACCGGTACGTGACGGCGCGGAGCGGCAGGCGCCGCTGTGCCCGCGGCCGTTCGCCGAGCGTCAGTCCGAACAGGGTGTCGCAGTCGTTGATGAGGAAGCGGTCGTTGGTCGCCGGAGTCGGTGGATTGCCGACGGTCCAGGCGGCGCTGATCGTGGCGGCGGTGTCGGGGACGGCGGTGTCGACCTCTTCGGCGTCCGCCAGCGCGCCGGCGACGTTGAACCGGCGGACCGGGCCCAGCGCGGAGATGCCGGCCTGCCGCGACGGCACCCAGGCCGAGAAGTAGTTGAGGCTCTTGCCGAGCACGTCGTAGGGACGTGTGTACCGGCGGGTCTGCAACGCCTGCGCCAGCTTGAAGGCCTGCCGTTCGAAGTCGTGCCGCTCGGCGTCGGTGAACCCGTCGGGAAGAATGAGGATGTTCGCCGCGGTGGCGAGGGCGCCGAACCCGGGCCCGCCGAGATGGTCGAGCGTCACCGGTGTCGTCCACGGCGCCGCGGGCCGGGCGATCCCGGTGGCATTCCTGGTGACCGGCGCGGCGATCGTCGCCGTGACGTTCACGTCGCCGGCCGCCGCGACCCCGGTCAGCACGCCGGTGGCCGCCTGTGCGGTGACGGCCCCACCCGCGTTCGGCGTCCACCCGACGATCGGCGTGCCGGCCGCCGCGGTCGCCCTGACGTACGTCCGGTCCGCCGCGGCGGGCGGTGTCGGCGGGCACCACGGCGTCAGATCGCCGTAGGTGCCGTCGTCGAACTCCGCGAGGAGGGTGAACACGACGTTGGCGGTGCCCTGGTGAACCGTGAGCGGATCCGGCGCCAGCCAGACGTTGGTGACCGCGTTGTGGATGACGACGCGCCGGTAGAGGTTGAAGGTGTTGGCGCCCTCCTTCACCTCGACGGTCATGAGAAAGTCCAGCAGCCGCGGCGGAGCCGGCAGCGCCGTGAGGCTGACCGCTCCCGTGGCGGCGTCGACCTGCACCTCCGGATGCGCACCGCCGAAGTTCGCCTTGATCGTCACGGTGATCGGCGCGACCACGGCGTCGAGGCGCAGGTTCCCCTCGGTGCGCCGCACGAACACCAGGTGGTTGAGTTGGGGCCCGGTCAGGCCGGGGATCAGGTGGAGATCGTCGGCTCCCGAACCGATCCATTCGATCGACGTGACAGGCATGCGGCGGAACCTAACACCGCGCACAACGCCCGGCCCCGTGTCAATGCGTCTTCGGTCAGACGTCTGCAACGCCCGATCGGCCTTGTGCGGCAACCATTCCGCAGGTCGCCCCGGCCATGGCCGGGAAGCCGCCCGGGCAACCCGTTCCGACAGATCATGGACGATGCGCGCGATACCGCACGGACCACGACCCGGAGGTTCGAGAATGGCAACGCCGCCGGGTGGAACTCGAGTTGGGGGTTGGAGATGGACGCTGGAGTCGCGTGCGAGTTACGCGCAGGCGGACGCCGGTCAATGGAGCGCGACGGAAGAGGCCAACCTCCGTGCCGCCGCCGCGGAGATCGACATCCTGGCCGGTCCGAACGTGTCCGGGCCCGCTCAGGACCTTGTCGAGGTCGTGCTCGAGGTGCACAAGGGATTGGCCGCCGGTGAGGATGCCGCACGGGCACGGGTTCCGGACGTGAACCGCGAGCGCCTCAAGCTCAAAGATCTGTTCAAGGCCGATCTCGGTCTGAAGGACTGACACGACCGGTCGGGACCAGAGCAACATCCGTACTCACGCGTGCGCCGGCACGGGCGGATTCGATCTCCGGACGGCGCGCGGACTTGAGTAGCCGATTACCCTGTCGGCCGGCGAACGCCGCATCCTACGGTTCACACCGCGAATACGACAGTCGAAGTTCGACGTGGAGGATTCCGGTGTTTGACGTCACGGCCTATGGCGACGGGTTGGCCTCCGTCTACGACACGCTCTATCCGACCACCCCGGACGCCGATCAGGCGGCGCAGTTCGTCAACGACGAGGCTCCGCGGGGACGCGTCGTCGAGCTGGGCGTAGGCACCGGCCGGCTGGCGCTGCCGATGGTGAAGCTGGGGCTGCGCGTGCACGGCGTCGACGCGTCCCAGCGGATGCTGGACCTGCTCGCCGAGCGCGACCGCGAGGGTCTCGTCGAGGTGACCGTCGGCGACTTCACCCGGCAGCTGCCGGCGGGCCCGTTCGACGTGGGGCTCGTCGCGCTGAACACGCTGTTCATGGTCCCCGACCGGGACCGGCAGATCGAAACCCTGCGGCTGCTGCGGAGCCGACTCGTGCCGTCCGGCTCGGTCGTCGTCGAGACGTACAACCCGTGGTACTACCACCGGTTGACCGAGCCGCGCGTGGACGTGCACCACCTCGCACCCGACCGGCTGATGATCGACACGTCGTACGCCGACCGGGTCACCCAGACCGTGGTCATCGTCCACGCCGAACTCGACGGTGGAACCCCGCGCAAGGTGGTCGAGCTGTCGCGGTACGCCTGGCCGTCGGAACTGGACCTCATGGCGCGGCTGGCCGGGCTGCGCCTGCGGGACCGGTTCGGCGGGTGGAACCGCGAGCCGGTGACGCCCGAGACGCCGCGGTACGTGTCGGTTTTCGAGGTGGCGGATGCTGACCGCTGACCGCACCCGGCTGGCGGCGGTGCCGCTCGCCGAGGCACCCGACGTGGGGGAGTTCCTCGACCGCCTCGGCCTCGGCGCGCTCGTCGACGACCGGGTCTCGTCGTTCATGGGACGCAACGACATCTGGGCCGGAGTGTCCACTGTGGGCACCGCGCTGTTCGTCAAGCGGGTCGACGGCGAGCGGGCCGACGTCCGTCGCCGGCTCACCCGGATGGCGGCGCTCGCCACCGCCCTGCGGGACCACCCCGTCCTGCTCACCCCGCGGTGCTTCGGGGTCGACCTCGACGCCCGGCTGGCGGTCTTCGAACTGCTGGAGGACTCGGTGACCGCGGCGGAACTGCTCGCCGTGGCCGGGTTCGGCGAGGACCTCGCGTACGAGGCCGGCTCGATGGTGGCGGCGCTGCACCGGCTCACCCCGCCCGACGCCCTGGTGTCCGACGGGTCCGAGCCGCCGACCCCGCCGGTCCGCGGGCTCGACGTCATTCCGTTGCGGGCGTACGTGGGCGCGAGCGCCGGCGAGTTGGAGGTGTGGGGCATCATCCACAACGACCGGCCCGTCGCCGACGCCATCAGGCGGCTGCGCGAGCGGGAGGAGCGGTCCGTCCGCACCGTCGTCCATTGCGACCTCCGCCTCGACCAACTGCTGCGGTACCGCGGCCGGCTCCACCTGACCGACTGGGAGGAGTGCCGGATCGCGGACCCGGCCCGCGACATCGGCGCGTTCGCCGGCGAGTGCGTCTACCGCGCCGTGCTCGGCATGGCGTCGGCGAAGCACACCGGCGACCGCGAGCTGACCGAGAACGACGTGCTCGCCAACGGCGTGCGCGAGTTCGAACTGCTGGTCCCGCTCATCGAGGCGTTCTGGGAGGGGTACCGGCTGGCGCGCCCGGAGGCGGCGGACGACCCGGACCTCGCCGAGCGGGCGGTGGCGTTCGCCGGCTGGCACATGTTCGACCGGGCCTGGGCCGCCGCGCACCTGCGCGCGCGACTGTCCCCTTTGGAGCGTGCGGCGGCCGGCGTCGGCCGCACCGCGCTCATCGACCCCGCCGCGCTGATCACGACGATGGGACTGGGAGGTGCGGCATGACCGCCGCTGTGTCGGAGGAACTGTCCGGTGTGCTGGACGGGATCGAGGTGGACCTGGTCCGGCGGCGCGCGACCGTCGGCGACCGCGAGGTCGTGGCCGAGAACCGCAAGCAGTTGCAGGCGATGCTGGCCAGCACCCTGTACGACGCCCGGCA
Source organism: Virgisporangium aurantiacum (assembly GCF_016863635.1). Taxonomy (GTDB): domain Bacteria; phylum Actinomycetota; class Actinomycetes; order Mycobacteriales; family Micromonosporaceae; genus Virgisporangium; species Virgisporangium aurantiacum. The sequence continues at coordinate 54,325 of NZ_BOPG01000037.1, forward strand.
CGCGGGTCGGCGCCCGGCGGACACGCCGCAACCGGCGAACCGGCGCGACCGCGACTTCGAGCGGCGGCTGCGCGCGGTGGTCCCGCACGACACCGCGCTGGTGCCTGGCCGGCTGGAGACCGGCGCCGCCGGGGACCCGTTGGTGGTGCGGATGAACGGCGTCCGCGTCCGCGTGCCGGCCGACCTGGTGGCGGAGCAGGGCCCGGACGGTGTGGTGCGGCTGCGCCTGCCCGCCGTGCTGCCCGCGATGTCACCCGGTTTCCTGGTGGTCAACGGCTCGGTCGGCACCGGACGGGCGGCGGGCGCCTGCCTCCGCGTGTACCTCCACGTTCCGACGCCCGACGCCGCACCGGTGGTGTGGGGTGCGGTGCTCGGGCACCTGGAAGAGGCGGGCGTCGCCTACCGGGCGAAGGTCACGTCGGCGCGCGCCCTGTTCCCCCGGCGCGACGCGATCGTGGTGTATCTCGGACCGGCGTCGTGGCACGCGGTGGCCGACCTCCAAACGGCCGCCACCGCGACCGGCGCGCTCGGCGCCGAGGTGTCGGCGTACGTGGCGCGGCTCGACGACGGCGTCGGCTGCGCCTGGGAACCCGACGACCCGCGGCCCGGTATGCGGGGGATGAGCTTCGGCGAGCACCGGTCCCACACGGTCGCGGCCGCGCTGATCGGCGCCGCGGCCGACGGCAACGGCGACCGGCACGCCGCGCTCGCCGACGCGCTGCGGGCCGCCCGCATCGACCCGGAGCGGATGTACCGCAACGTCGAGTCCCCCCAACTGCCGAACCTGGAAGGAGGTGAACGATGAACCCGACGCGCCTGATGTCCACTGTGGACACCTACACCGACCTGATGGAGGTCGCCTGTGCGCCGGCCCCGCAGTCGCTGGAGCCGTCGCCGACCTTCACTCCGCTGACGCCGCCGACCCCCTTCTCGGTCGTGAGCGTCACGATCGTGCCGCAGACGAACTGACGCCCGTCCCGGAAGGAGTGAGACATGGGAATCGAGAACCTGCTGGGTTCGGCCGACACGTACACCTCGTTCAGCGAGGTGGCGGCCGCGACCGGAACCGTGAACGACCAGGTGGTGGCGTCGACGCCGGCGAGCGTCATCTTCACCATCGGCATCTCGGTCGGCATGAGCGTCACCGAGACGTACTTCCACGCCTGTTGAGGCAGAGAAAGGAGGCCGGTCCCGATGGGAACCGAAGCCTTGTTCGACGGCGCGGACGCCTACACCTCGCTCGCCGAGGTCGCCGCGCTGGAGGGCACACCCGACAACGCGGTGGCGTCGACCTTCACGGTCATCGTCTTCACGGTCGGAATGTCCACCGGCGTGACCATCTCGGAAACCTACGAGCACGGCTGCTGATCGACGAAGGGACGGACGGAACATGAGCACGGAGACCCTGTTCGGCGCCGCCGACGCGTACACGACGCTCGCCGAGGTGGCCGCCGACGGCGCCACGCCCGACATCGTCGAGCCGGCCGGCAGCCCGGTCATCATCACCGTCTTCACGGTCGGTGTCAGCGTCGGCACCATCCTGGTGACGTCCGAACACGAGTGCTGAACGGAGCCGGACATGAACATCCATCCGCTGCTGGAGGGCGTCGACTCGTACACCACTCTGGCCGAGGTCGCCGTCGCGACGCCGGAGACGGAGGAGCCGCAGGCGACTCCGACCGTCATCGCGAGTCTCGTCGGCGGCGTCACGATCACCATCACCTACTACGAAGGGTGCTGAGACGTGAGCATCGAAGCTCTGCTGGAGGGTGTCGACTCGTACACGTCCCTCGCCGAGGTCGCCGCGGGAGCCGCGGGGACGCCGGAAACCGAGGCGCCGCAGTCGACCCCGACGGTACCGATCCTCATCTCCATCGAAATCACCATCGGGCTGGGGTGCTGAGATGGCACCGGACATCGCGGCCCTGCTGGACGGCGTGGAGACCTACACGTCGCTCGTCGAGCTGGTCGGCGCACCGGACGTCGACGCGGCTCCCGCGTCGCACCCGGTCAGCACCATCGTCACCATCACGCTGATGACGATCTTCGAAGGTTGTTGAGACATGGCCGGAAAGCAACGCCCGGCCGCCGTGCTCTTTCCACGGCAGGCCGAGCACGCCGAGTTCCTGGTTCCGTTCGCCCGGGCGGCGGTCGCCGGTGGCGCCCGCCGACTGTGGACGGGTCAGTCGCTGGTCGCCGAGAGCCACCAGGCGTTCGCGTACCTCGCGGGTGCGGGAATCCGGTTGCCGGTGGGCCTGGGCGTCACGCTCATGCCGCTGCGGCACCCGTACGAGGCGGCGGTGCAGGCTCGGAGCCTGGCGTTGCTGACCGGCCATCCGGTGGTCGCCGGCTTCGGTGCGGCGACCCCCGGTCTGGTCGCCGGCCTGCGGGGGTCCCCGTACCGCAGGCCGGCGGCCGCCGCGGCCGGCTACGCCTCGACGGTGCGCCGGCTGCTCGACGGCGCGGCAGTCGCGCACGAGTGCGAGGCGTGCGCCTGCGCGGCGACCCTCCCCTCGGTCGCCCATCCACTGGTCGAGGTGGGGTTGGGCGTCCTGCGCCCGGCGATGGCGCGGGCCGCCGGCGCCGTGGCCGACGTCGCGGTCACCTGGATGACGCCACCGGAGTACGTGCGCGACGTGCTCAACCCGGCGCTGGCCGCCGGCGCCGTCGGCCGGCGCCGGCCACCGCGGACGGCGACGGTGGTGCACGCGGCCATCGCCCGGCCGGGGCGGGACCCGCGCCGCCTCGCGCTGGCCGGCGCGCGCCGCCACCTCGGCGCGCCGCACTACACGGACATGTTGCGGCGGGCCGGGATCCCGGCCGATCCGGCGGATCCGGAGGCCGGAGCGGCGGCGCTCGTGGACGCCGGCGTCTACGCGTACGGCACCGCGACCGACGTCGCCAAGCAGGTGCGCGCCTACCGCGACGCCGGCGTCGACGAGGTGGTGCTGAACCCGGCCGGGGTCGCGCTGACCGAGGGCGGCGACGCGGCGGTGGCGGACCTGTCCGAGCTGCTGGCGGCGATCGGGGACGACGATGCATGACCTACCGGCCACCACCGAGGCGCCCCCGTTCGGCGCCCGACGGCTGCTCCTGTTCGGGACCGGTTCCCTGTCGGTGGCGTTCCTGCCGTGGTGGCTCACCTGGCTGCGGACGGCCTACCCGGCGCTGGAGGTCCGCACGGTGGTGACGCGCAGCGCCCAGCGGTTCGTCAGTCGGCACGCGCTGACCGCTCTGGCCGGGCAGGCGGTGCCGCTCGACGCGTGGCCCGACGAGCGCGACGAGCCGGTTCCCGGCTCGGTGCACGTCGACTACGCGAGCTGGCCCGACGCGATCGCGGTCTACCCGGCGACGTTCCACTTCCTCGCGCGGTTCGCCCTCGGGCTCGCCGACACGCCGATGCTGCTGGCGTTGCAGACCACGGCGGCGGTGGTGGGGGTGGCACCGGCGGTGCCGCCCGGCGCGGTCGACTCGTTCACCTACCGGCGCCACCTCGCGGCGCTGGCGCGGCGGCCGAACACCACCGTGGCCGGCCCGGTGGAGGGCCGCAGCGCGCACACCGGCGACCGGGCGATCGGCACCGCCGCGCCACTGCCCGTGCTGCTGGCCAACCTGGAACTCGTGCGCCGTAGCGCCGGCGGCAACCACACCGGCGAGCTGCGGAAGGACGCGATCCCATGGCCGGGCTGATCAGGCGGTTCGGCACGGGCTACGTGCGCACCACGGTGCTCGACGCCGGCGGCGGACAGTACGTCTGGATCCGCCGGCCCGGCCCGGACCGGACCACGATCGACCGTCCGGGCGACGCCCTGCGGGCGACCATCGCCGGGCTGCCCGGCCTGGCAGTTCCCGAACCCGACGCGGAGTGGGCCGGACCGGACGCGGTCGTGTACCGCGTCGGCGGACAGTCCTCGGTGGCCGCCGCGTTGTTGGCGGAAGCCGCAACGGCACAGACCATCGACGTCGCGGCGATCCTGCGCGACACGGCGGCGACGCTGTCCGCCCTGCATCACCGCGCGGCACCGGCCACCGAACGGCTGCCCGCCCCACCGGGCCCGGTACGCCTGCTCGCCTGGCTGCGCAGCGGAACCGGGTCCCGGTCGGCGGCGCGGCTGCACGGGCACGCCAATGCGGTGCTGGGGCACCGGCGGATCACCACGGCGATCGACTGGTGCGCGGACCTGATGGCCGGCGACACCCTCCTGCACGGCGCGCCCGGCACCGGCGTGCTGGTACCGGACGGGTCGGGACCGGCACTGCTGCTGACCGGGGAGGACCTGTCCCGCGGACCCGTGGAGGCCGACCTCGGATGGCTGGTCGGCGAGTTGGTGGAGCACCGCGAGACCCGGCACCGCCCCGACTTCGACGACCTCGTCGCCGCGTTCCTCGGCGGCTGTCGGTCCGATGTGGACGGTGCCCGGGTCGGCCGGGCGGCCGCGCTGCGGTACCTCACGCACACCCACGACTTCGCCGCCTACGTGGGCTGGCACGACGAACTGCTGACGAGCCTGCGGACGCTGGCCGGCGTGCTCGACGACGCCGGGCGCGGTGCGCTGCTGCCGGAGGTGAGCCGGAGATGACACAGGTCGTGGAGCGGGCCGGGCCGGTCCGGCACCGGCTCGCCAACGGGTTGCGGGTCACCGTCGTGGCCGACCGGACCGCGCCGGTGGTCGGCGTGGCGGTCCACTACGGGGTCGGCTTCCGGTCCGAACCGGAGGGACGGTCGGGCTTCGCGCACCTCTTCGAGCACCTGATGTTCCAGGGCGGGGCCGACCTGGACGGCGACCACTTCCGTGCGGTGGAGGGCGTCGGCGGGCGCTGCAACGCGTCGACCCGGCAGGACTACACCGACTTCCACACGGTGGCACCGGCCGACGCGCTGGCGCACCTGCTGTCGCTGGAGGCGGGCCGGATGCGTGCGCCGCGGATCACCGCGCGGGCGATCCGGGCGCAGGCGGCCGTCGTCACGGAGGAGATCCTCACCAAGACCCAACGGCCCTACGGTGGCTTCCCGTGGCCGCTGATCTCGCCGGTGCTGTTCCGGACGTACCCGAACGCCCACGACGGGTACGGCGACCACACCGCCCTCGCCGACGTGTCCGTCAGAGACTGCGAGGAGTTCTTCGCGCGTCACTACGGCCCGGGCAACGCCGTGCTCACCGTCACCGGCGACGTCGACACCGACCGGACCCTCGACCTGGTGGAGACGTTCTTCGGCGGCATCGCGGCGCGGCCGGCGCCGCCCGCCGGTTCGTGGTGGGAGCCGGAACCGACCGCGCGCCGGGAGGAGGACCACCGGGACGCGTTCGCGGCGCTGCCCGCGGTGGCCCTCGGCTACCGCGTGCCCGACCCCGCGGCGGGACTGCGACCGCTGGTCGCGCTGGCGGTTCTCGCCGACGTCCTGGTGGGCGGCCCCCGTCCCCGCCTGGCGGCGCGGATGCGCGACAGCGCGGGCCCGCTGTCGGCCCGGTGCGGACTGTTCGACTTCGCCGACGCCCGCGACCCGGAGCTGTGGATGCTCACCGCGGTACACCGGCCCGGCGCCGGCCGGGAGGTCGTGGCCGCCGTCGACGAGGACCTGCACCGGCTGGCCACCGACGGCCCGCCCGCCGACGAGCTCGCGCAGGCCGTCGGACGGCGCGTGAACGCCCACCACCGGGCCATGGACCAGCTCGCCAACCGCGTCCGCGCGCTGGGCCGGTTCGCCGTGCTCTTCGACGATCCGGGCCTGGCCGACGCGCTGGTCGTCCACTATGGACGGTCCACAGTGGATGACGTCGCGGCCGCCGCCCGGTCGCTGGCCCACGACCGCCGGGCGGTGCTGACGCTGACACCGGCGTCGGCCGGAGAGAGCGCGGCCGGGGAGGACGCGCGATGATCGTCGACCGTACGCTCGCCAACGGCCTGCGGGTGCTGGCACTGCGCCCGGGCACGGGTCCGCTCGTCGAGGTCCGGCTGCACGTCCCGGCGCCGGCCGTCACCCGCCGGCAGATCGCGGCCCAGGCGCTGCTGGCCGCGTGCCTCACCGCGCGGCACACCACCGGCCGCACCGGATCGGCGTCGGCGGCCGGCGCCGCGGCGGAGTTCCGGGCCTGGTCCGACTACCGCCGCGTCGGAATGTCGGGCAGCTGCGCGGTCGGCGGGCCGGAGGCGGTGCTGCGGCTGGTCGCCGACGCGGTGACGGGCCTGTCGGCAACGGAGACCGACTACGCGACGGAACGCGGGCAGCTCGTCACGCGGCTGCGGCTGGGTCTCGCCCATCCGGACGCGCCGGTCCGGCTCGCGTTGTGGCGCCAGCTCTTCGGCGACCATCCGATCGGGCTGCAGCTGCCCGACGTCGACGAGGTGCTCGCCCTCGACGCCGACGACGTGGCGCGGCACGGCGCCGCCGCCCTGCGGCCCGACGGGGCGACGCTGGTGATCGTCGGACCGACCGACCCGGACCGGTCGGTGCGCCTGGCCGGGGACCTGCTGGGTGGCTGGCCGCCCGGCCCGCCACGGCCCGCGGTCCCCGCGCTGTCCGGCATCCCCGAGGGCGACGTGCGACCGTTCGCGCGTCCCGGCGCCGGCCGGGCGCAGATCCGCCTGCGCGCCGCCGCGCTGCCGCAGGACGACCTCCGGTACCCGGCGCTGATGGTGGCCTCGAACGTGTTCGGTTCCGGCACGTCGTCGCGGTTGGTGCGGGAACTCCGCGAGGACAAGGGATACGTCTACGGCGTCGCGTGCTTCTTCGACCCGGTGCCGGGCAGCACGCTGGTCGCGCTGGAGGCCGACACCGCCACCGGCACCGCGTTGCCGGCGGTCGGTGCGCTCGCCGCGGAGCTGCGCCGGCTGTTCGACAGCCCGCCGACGGTCGCCGAGGTCGACGCCGCCCGCCGGCGGGCCGTGGGCGCCGCGGTGACCAGCCTGGCGTCCCGGGCGGCGCTGGCCTCGTCCCTCGCCGAGCTGGCCGCCGCGGGGATCGACCCACCCTGGCTGTTCGGGTTCGCCGACCGGCTCCGGGAGGTCACCCACGACGCGGTGCTCGACGCCACCGCGCACTTCGCGCCGCACCGGTTCTCCGGACTGGTCGCCGGCGACCTTCCGGCCGATACCCACCTGGAGATGGCATGAGGCAGTTGCTGACCTACGTCCGTCCGTACGCCCGGGGGCTGCTCGCCGGCGCGCTGCTGGTGTTCGCCGGCGGCCTCGGCGCGCTCGCCCAGCCGATGGTCGCCAGGTACTTCCTGGAGGCGCTCGCCACCGGTCGCTCGGTGACCGGCTGGCTGGTGCTGCTGGGCGGCCTCCTGCTCGGCGCCGCGGCGGCGAGCGCGGTCGGGATGTACCTGATCGCGCGCACCGCCGAGAACGTCGTGTTCAGCGCGCGGCACCGGCTGGTGGCGCGGTTGCTGCGGCTGCGTCTGTCCGCTGTGGACGGTGCCAAGCCGGGCGACCTGCTGGCCCGCGTGACCGCGGACACCACGCAGCTGCGCGCGGCGGCGACGATCAACCTCGTCGACCTCGCGGTCGGCGCGTTCCAGGTGATCGGCATCATCGCGATGATGGCGTACCTGGATCCGTTGCTGCTGGCCGTCGTGGTGCTCGTGTTGACGTCGATCATCGGCTCGGGATACGCGCTGATGCCCCGCATCCGCCGGGCCAGCCTGCAGGCGCAGGAGGCGATCGGCGCGGTGGCCGCGTCGATGGAACGCGCGCTCGGCGCCTTCCGCACCATCAAGGCCAACGGTGCGGAGGAGCGCGAGACCGCCGCCGTGCTGGAGTCCGCCGGCCTGGCGCGGCGGCGCGGCCTGAGCGCGGCGCGGTGGATGTCGATCGCCGGAATCTCCACCAGCCTCGTGGTGCAGGTGTCGTTCCTGGTGGTGCTCGGCGTCGGCGGCGCCCGCGTGGCCAACGGAAGCCTGGAGATCGCGGCGCTGATCGCGTTCCTGCTGTACCTGTTCTACCTGACCGGTCCGGTGAGCCAGGTGGTGCGCGGCGTCGCCGGCCTGCAGGTCGGGTCGGCGGCGCTGCGGCGCATCACCGAGGTCGACACCATGCCCAGGGAAAATACGGACGCCGGCACGCTGCCGGCTTCGCTTCCCGACACGGGAATCGCGGTCTCGCTGCGGAACGTGTGGATGCGCTACCGCGACGACGGTCCGGCCCAGCTCGCCGGCGTCAGCGTCGACCTGCCCGAGCGCGGGCTGACCGCCGTGGTCGGCCCGTCCGGCGCCGGCAAGACCACGATTCTCGCGCTGCTGGAACGGTTCTACGACCCGACGGCCGGGCAGATCCGCGTCGGCGGCGTCGACGTCCGGGACTGGCCGCTGGCGCGGCTGCGCGACCTCATCGGGTACGTCGAACAGGACGCGCCGGTGCTCGCCGGAACGTTGCGCGACAACCTGGTGTTCGGCGCGCCGTCCGCCGGCGAGCGGGACCTGCGCGAGGTCATCGCGCTGACCCGGCTCGAACCGCTCGTCGCCGCGCTGCCCGACGGCCTGGACACGCCGGTCGGTCACCGCGGCGGCAGCCTGTCGGGCGGGGAACGGCAGCGCATCGCGATCGCCCGGGCGCTGCTCCGGCGTCCCCGATTGCTCCTGCTCGACGAGGCGACATCACAATTGGACGCGGTCAACGAGTCGGCGCTGCGCGAGGTGATCACCGCCGCCGCCCGCACCACCAACGTGGTCGTGGTCGCGCACCGACTGTCCACAGTGACCGGTGCCGACCGGATCCTGGTGCTGGAGAACGGGCGGCTGCGCGCCGCCGGTACCCACTCCGAGCTGATCGCCGGCGACGACCTCTACCGCACCCTCGCCACCACGCAGCTGCTCGCCGAGGCGGACAGCATGGTGCACTGACCGAATCGCCATGCCGACAGGCCCATCCGGTCCGGCGCGCCGGGCGAAGTATGTCCGTGGGCATTCTGTGCGGGGGCTGCCTCGGCACGTCACACGATCGCCTGCCGCTGATCGGGCGGGAGCGCGAGCTGGAGTCCATCGCGACGGTGATCGGGACGGACTCCAGCGTCGTCCTGCTGGGCGCCGCCGGGGTGGGAAAGACGCGCCTCGCCCGCGAGGCACTGCACCACCGGAGGCGCGCCCACCAGTGGGTGGTCGGCACCCGGGCTGCCGCCTCCATCCCGCTGGGCGCGGTGTCGCACCTGCTGCCCGACGGCGGGCAGCCGGGCGACACGGCCTCGCTCGTGCGCGCGGTGGCCGCCCGCCTGACCGCGCAACCCGGCGTCGTCGTCGGCGTCGACGACGCGCACCTCCTCGACGACGCCTCGGTGGCGCTGCTGCACCAGCTGGTGCTCTGCCGGGCGGCGACGGTGGTCGCGACCGTCCGCACCGGCGACCCGGGCAGCGACCCGCTCCTGGCGCTGTGGAAGGACACCGGTGAACGCCTCACCGTGCACCCGCTGCCGGACGAGGCCGTCGACCTGCTGCTGGCGCAGGCGCTGCCGGGCCCGATCGACCCGATCAGCCGCCGCCACCTGCGCCGGCTGGCCGCCGGAAACCCGTTGCTGTTGCGGGAACTGCTCGCCGACGCGCGCCAGTCCGGAACGCTGGCGACGCGGGAGGGGATCTGGCACTGGCGCGGCCCGGGCCCGGCCGGAGCGCGCGTCGGCGACCTGGTGCTGACCCGGGTACGCGAGCTGGACAAGGCGGCGCGCGCCGTCCTGGAGATCGTCGCCTGCGGCGAACCGCTCGCGCTGTCGGTCGTGGAACGGTTGGCCGGCACGGCGGCCGTCGACGCGGCCGAGCGCAGCGGCATGGTGGTGGCCGAGCGCTCCGGCGACCGGACCGTGGTGCGGCTGGCCCATCCCCTCTACGGCGAGGGGTTGCGGTCGGCCATGCCGGTCGCGCGGGCGCGGGCGATCTGGCGGGATCTCGCGGTCGACATGGCCGTCCGGCCGATGCGGCGCCGCGACGACGTGCTGCTCGCCGGCGTGTGGGAACTGCAGTCCGGCACCGTCCGCCGCCCGGACGTGCTGCTGGCCGCGGCCCGCCAGGCGATGGCGCGCTTCGACCTCGCGCTCGCCGAGCGGCTCGCCCGCGCCAGCCGCAGCGCCGCCACCGCGGCGAGGGGAAGCGGCGGTGAGCGGGAGGCGGACTGGCTGCTGGCCGAGATTCTCCAGTTCCGCGGCCGGGGCACGGAGGCCGCCGCGATGCTGCCCGACCACGGGTCGACGGTCGCCGATCCGGCCCGGGCGGTCACCCGGGCGATGATCCTCTACTGGGGGCTCGGCCAGCGCGAGGACGCCGAGAAGGCGCTCGACGCGTCCGACACCGCGGAGGCGACCCGGTCCTGGATCATGCTGTTCGACGGGCGGTGCCGGGAGGCGCTGGGCGCGGCGGAATCGGTGCTGCGCGCCCCGGACTCCGGTGACCAGGCGGTGATCTGGGCGGCCATGGGCGGCGGCTTCGCGGCCGGGTTGCTGGGCCGCACCGACCGGGCCGCCGCGATCGCGGAACAGGGCCGCGCCGTCGCCGACGCGCACGCCGAGCAGTACCCGTGGGGCCAGGCCCAGGTGGCCTACGGCCTCTGCATGGCGCGGTTCGCGGCCGGCGCGGTCGGTGCGGCGCGGGAGATCGCCGACGCGGGCTACGGCGCGGCGGTGGCGCGCGACGCCCGCGCCATGGCGGGGCTGTGGGCGGCGTTCCGCGGCGTGGTGGCGAAGGCCGCCGGGCGGATCGTGGACGCCGGTGACGCGCTGCGCGAGGCCGTCGTGCTGCTGGAGGACGGGGACACGTACCAGGTCACCCGGGTCATCCTGGCCGAGCTGGCGGGTGCGTACGCGCTCGCGGGCGACGCCACGGCCGCCGCCAACTGCCTGGCGCGGGCCGACGCCATGCGGGCGCCGGTGAACCGCCTCTTCCACGCCTGGATGGAGCTGGACCGGGCCTGGGCGACGGCGGCCGGCGGGGCCCGGTCGGCGGCGGCCACGCTGGCGCTGCGCGCGGCGGACCTCGCGCGGCGCACCGACCAGCCGACGATCGAGGCGATCTGCCGGTACGACGCCGCGCGCCTGGGCGAGGCGGCCCGGGTCCAGCAGCGGCTGCACGTCCTGGCCGGAGAGGTCGACGGAGAATTCGTCGCGGTCCTCGCCGGCGCCGCGCGGGCCCTCGCCGGCCGCGACGGCGCCGGGTTGGACCGGGCCACCGGGCAGTTCGGCGAGCACGACCACCGGCTGCTCGCGGCCGAGACGGCGACGGCCGCCGCACAGGCGTACCGGCGCGACGGCCGGGTCGGCCTGGCGCACCGCGCGGCGGAACGGGCGGCGACGCTGCGCGCCGGCTGCCAGGGCGCCCGCACGCCCCTGCTCGACCTGGACGGGCCGGCCAGCGTGCTGACCCCGCGGGAGCGCGAGATCGCCACGCTGGCGATCGGCCTGCCCAGCCGCGAGGTCGCCCGCCGGCTGGGCGTCTCGGTACGGACGGTCGACAACCACCTCGCCCGGATCTACCAGAAGCTCGGCATCACCGGCCGGGCCGAGCTGCGCGCCATCATCCGCTGAACGGGCTCATCGGGCCCAGACGTCCTCGTCGACCAGGTTGCCCTGTTCGGCGCTCACGTCCCGCGCGACCTCGAACGCCGCGGCGGCCTCCGGCAGCTTCGGCGCGCCTTCCAGTGCCGCGTCGAGCGTCTCCTGCGAGTCCCAGCACCACATGTCCACCCAGGTGCGCTCGTCGACGCGGATGATCCGCGCCTCGGCGGGACCGGCGAACCGCGCCCGGGTCGCGGCCAGGAGATTCCGGCGCCGTTCCAGGACCCGCGCCGCGTCGCCGGGGTCGGCGGTGAACCGGGTCGTTCGGATGATCGTCATTTCTGTAACCTTCCTCTAGAGTTAGACTCTAGTGTTACAGTACGGCTATGCCACTGGTCAAGAGCGCCGGCAAGAAGGGCGAGAAGTCGCGCCAGACGCGGCAACGGATCACCCAGGCCGCGTACGACCTGTTCGTGGAGCAGGGGTACGGCGCGACGACGCTGCAGCGCATCGCCGAGCGCGCCGGCGTCGCGGTCCAGACCATCTACTTCGCGTTCGGCAACAAGCCGTCACTGCTCAAAGAGGTTGTCGACGTCGCCATCGCCGGCGACGACGAGCCGATCCCGACCCTGCAACGCGCGTGGTTCCGCGACGCGCTCGCCGCCGACACCGCCGAGGCGCATCTGCGCGCACACGTGCACGGCACCTGCCAGGTGCTGCGGCGGGTCGCGCCGATCATGGACGTGCTCCGCGGTGCCGGCGAACAGGACCCGAGCATCGCCGGGTTGTGGCCGCAGGACGTCGACCCCCGCATCGTCGTGCAAACCACCGCCGCCCGAAGCCTCATGGGCAAACCCGGCGCCCACACCGGACTGTCCGAACAGGACGCCGCCGACGTGCTGTACGGCATTCTCAGCCCGGAGCTCTACCTGCTGTTCGTCCGCGAACGAGGCTGGACACCCGACCGCTGGGAAGCGTGGGCCTACGACACCCTCCGAACCCACCTCCTGGCGTAGGCGGCGGCTGCGGTCGCGGCGGCCGCCGCTTGACCTTGACACGGTGACAAGCCCTTCACTGTGCCCGGGAGGTGGTCCGGATGACCAAGGCAATTCGAGCACTGGAGAGCGGCAACCCGTCGGTGCGGCTGCGGGCGGCGATGGCGATCGGCGCGAACCCGGATCCGCGATACGTCGAGCCGCTCGTCGAGCGGTGCGCGGTCGAGCCCGAGTTTTCGGTGCGCGAGATTCTCACCTGGGCGCTCATGCGGCACCCGGCGTCGGTCACGGTTCCGCGCCTCGTCGCCGAACTCCGCCCGGAGCGGGCGGAGGAGCGGGCGCAGGCGCGGAGCCAGGCGTTGCACACGTTGTCGAAGATCGGCGACCGGCGGGCGTGGCCGGCGATCACCCGCGCGCTGCTCACGGACGCCGACGACGAGGTGGCGCGGAGCGCCTGGCGGGCCGCGGTGGTGCTCGTGCCCGAGGACGAAAAGGCCGGGCTGGCCGGCGTGCTGGCGTCACAACTCGGGCGCGGAAGCCGCGAGACGCGGTTGAGCCTCAGCCGGGCCCTCATCGCGCTCGGCGAGGCGATCACGCCGATCCTGCGGGAAAAGACAGTGGACGCCGACCAGAGCGTGCGCCAGCACGCGATCGCCACGGAACGGCTGCTGCACGACCCGGACCTCGGGTTCGAGTTCGCGATCGAGGAGGCGATGCGTGTCGTGGCCCTCGGCGTGGCCGGCCGCGAGGGAGACTAGGCGGTGTTGATCGGCGAGGTGGCGCGACGGTCCGGGGTCAGTGCCCGCATGCTCAGGCACTACGACCGGCTCGGGCTGGTGCGGCCGACGGGTCGTACCGGGTCCGGCTACCGGGAGTACTCCAGCGACGACATCCGGCGGATCTTCCACATCGAGAGCCTGCGGTCGCTGGGGCTGTCGCTGCGTGAGGTCGGGCGCGCGCTCGACGATCCCGGCTTCACGCCGGCCCACCTCGTCGACGACCTCATCCGCCAGACGCGGGACCGCATCGCGAGCGAGACGGAACTGCTCACCCGGCTGCGCCGGATCGGCGCGGCGGATCCGACCGGCTGGGAGGACGTCCTCCAGATCGTCGCGCTCCTCCAGGCGCTGGGGTCGGAGAGTGCCGGGAAGCGGCAGCGGGCCGCACTGTCCTCAGTGGACGATGCGGCGGTACCGGTGGAGGCACTGGTGGAGGCGGTGCTCGCCGAGGCCGACCCGAACGTCGCCGGCGCGCTGCGCTGGGCGCTGGTCCAGTCGGGTGGCGGGGCGGTGGCGCTGCTGGCCGACGGTCTCCTCGCACCGGACGCCGAGGTGCGCAAGCGCGCCGTCCAGTCCCTCGCCGAACTGCCGGACGGCGAGGCGACCGCGCGGCTGCGCGACGCCCTCACCAACCCCGACGCCGTGGTGCGCAGGTACGCGGCCGTGGCGCTCGGGTCCCGTGGGGAGGTCGAGGCGGTACCGACGCTCGCCGACATGATCGTCGACGAGACGAGCGACGCCGACGCCGCCGACGCGTTGAGCGCGCTCGCGGGCGATCCCGCGTTGGCCGACCGGATCGCCACCACGCTCGTCGACCGGATCGCCGCCGGCACCGTGGACCCGTCCGCCCGCCAACGGCTCACCCAGGCGCTCGCGGACATTCCCGGGCCCACGGCGTCCGCCGCCCTCACCGACCTGACCCACGACCGCGACCGCGCCGTCGCGCTCACCGCGACCTACGTTCTGACCCTGCGGGGTCGGGACGGGCGGTGACCCGCCCCGACCTTTACCTACTCAGGTGCAGGTCCAGATCGCCGGCCGCTCCAGGTCGGCGGCGCTGGAGGTGCCGCCGATCCGGCCGTCCTCGGTGACGGTGACGGCCCGGTTGGACCCGTAGAGGTCCACGTCCTCCGGATCGAGCGGCAGCGCGCGCCACTCACCGTCCTTGAGGTAGCTGGCCCGCGCGATGCCACCGGCGAGGCGGTCCAGCGGGAGGTGGCCGGTGTTGGCGACGACCAGTCCGGCGGAGTTCACCGCGACCGGGAACGCCGGCGCCGGCGGGATCGGGTCGCTGCTGAAGTTGTTCGGTCCGGGCGCTAGCGCGGGCAGTGCCTGCGCGACGCCGTTCTCCCACCGCAGCGGACCGGTTCCGGCGCCGCGCCCGACCACGAACGGCCCGGCCGTCGCGAACGCGTAGCCGCCGGTGGTACCCGGCTGCCCCGGCAGGGGTGTGACCGCGGTGACCGGTCCGGCCACCGCCCGCCCCGGCGCGTCCGCGCGTCCGGTGAACCCGACGACCCGGCCGTCGGCACCCACGTCGCTGAGCACGCCCGCCGTGGCGCCGAGGTCGCGCACCGTGCCGGGCGACGAAACCGACCAGGTCAGCCCCCGCGTTGTCTGACCGGTTCCGCTGCCGAACGTGGCGAATCCGACGATGACGCCGTTGTCGTCGACCGCCGTCGCCGTGGTCGAGGTCGCGCCGGCCGGCTCGGCCAACCGCACCGGTGTGGCCGGCGCACCCGCCCGCCACAGCACCGCGTGGTCGCCCGCCCCGCTCGCGTTGAGGTTGCCGACCGCGTCACCTGACCCGTTGACGTCGAAGGCCGTCGCCCACGGTTCCGCCGCCGTGCCCTCGAGATGTTGTTCCGTGGCACCGGTCCAGATGACGCCGACGGACCCGAACGACCACGGCGAGGTGACCGACCAGTGCCGCCAACCGGCGAACCGGTTCACGCCGTCGCTGCCGAGGATCTGTCCGAACCCCGAGAACCAGCGGCCTCCCGGCGGTCTCGGGAGCGGGTTGTCGAACTCCAGCACCGATATCCGGTAGGTGCAGTCCTCGGCGGCAACCGCGCCGGCGGCCGGCGGTGACGCCGTTCCGACCAGTCCCAGCGTGCCCAGATAGAGGGCAGCCGCCATGAGTTTTCCCCGTGTCACAACCGATCCCTTCATAGAGATACACGATCGTCGATCGATCGCGGGAAGTGATATTGCCCGGGGAGGTACCGGTCGTCAAGTCGCATCAGCGGTGCAGGATCGTCTCCCGCGTCATGCGCGCCAGCTTCTCGGGGTTGCGCACGACGTAGAGCCCGGTGATGAGACCGTCGTCGATGCGCACCGCCATGACGGTGTCGACCTCGCCGTCGCGGTGGAGGACCAGCGCCGGGTAACCGTTGACCTGTGCCGGTCGCATCGAGGCCGCGATGGTGGACTGGCCCAGGAACGCGGCCACGTCGCCGGCCCCCACGATGGGCGTCAGCACGGCCCGCGTGACCCCGCCACCGTCGGCCAGGAAGACGACGTCCGGCGCGAGAATGTCGAGCAGGCCCTGCAGATCGCCCGTTCCGGCCGCCCGTCGGAACGCCTCGATCGCGGCCCGGGTCTCCGCCTGGGAGACCACCTCGCGTGGCCGGCGCGCCGCGACGTGTGCCCGCGCCCGGTGCGCGATCTGGCGGACCGCGGCCGGGTTCTTCTCGACGGCCGCCGCGATCTCGTCGTAGTCCAGATCGAACACCTCGCGCAGCACGAACACCGCCCGTTCGGTCGGCGTGAGCGTCTCCAGAACCAGCAGCATCGCCATCGAGACGCTGTCGGCCAACTCGACGTCCTCGGCCACGTCGGGCGCGGTGAGCAACGGTTCGGGCAACCAGGGCCCGATGTACGACTCCTTGCGCCGGCCGAGCGTGCGCAGCCGGGTGAGCGCCTGGCGGGTGGTGATCCGGACCAGGTACGCCCGGTGGTCGCGCACGGTGTCGAGGTCGACGCCGGCCCACCGCAGCCAGGTCTCCTGCAGAACGTCTTCGGCGTCGGCCGCCGAGCCGAGCATCTCGTAGGCGACCGTGAACAGCAGGTTGCGATGGGCGACGAACGCCTCGGTGGCCGGGTCCATGTGTCTTTCCTTTCAACCGCGTCGTGCACCTGACGCCGCTCGGCACCGCGCTGTGACACCCGCTCTCGATGACCCACGTCACACGGCCACGCCGTCACACGGACCGCGTCGCCGGCATCTCGTGGTCGTCAACGATTTCCGGTACGGAAGGAACATCTCATGAGCCTCGAGAACTTCACCGGCGACATCGTCGAGCCGGGTGGGGCGGAGTACGAATCGGCCAGCCGCACGGTCCTGGCGTCCGGCCGCCCGGCCCGGGTGCTGCGGCCCGCCAGCGTCGCCGACGTGCGGGCGGCCGTCCGGTTCGCCGCCGCCGCGGGGCTTCCGCTGTCCGTGCGGGGCGGCGGCCACTCGTTCGCGGGCTTCGGCACGAACGACGGCGGCGTCGTGATCGACCTCGGCCGGCTCGCGGGCGTGGAGGTGGTCGACAAGGACCGGCACCTCGTCCGGATCGGCGGCGGCGCCACCTGGGGCCAGGTCGCGGCCGCCCTGGCCCCGCACGGCCTGGCGATCTCGTCGGGCGACACGAAGAGCGTCGGCGTCGGCGGCCTGACGCTGACCGGCGGGATCGGCTGGAAGGTCAGGAAATACGGCCTGGCGCTGGACCAGCTGGTCGCCGCGGAGGTCGTCACCGCCGATGGTGACGTCGTGCGCGCCGACGGCGGCGACCTGTTCTGGGCGTTGCGCGGTGGCGGCGGCAACCTCGGGATCGTGACCGCCTTCGAGTTCGCGGCCCACCCGACGACCGACGTCTTCCACGGCCGGATCGCCTTTCCGGCAACGGAAGCGGCCACCGTGCTCCAGGGCTGGGCCGACCACCTCCGCACCGCCCCCGAGGAACTCACCTCGATCGTGACGCTGGCCAACCCGTTCATCCCCGACGGTCCGGTGGAGGTCCACGTCGCCGTCGACAGCGACGACCCGGCGTTGGCCGCCGCGGCCCTCGACCCGATCCGCCGGCTCGGCACGGTGATCGCCGACGACGTCACGCAGATCCCGTACGCGGACGTCCTCGTCGACGGCATGGTCCCGCCGCCCGGAATCGCGTTCGAGGCCCGGAGCGCCTTCGTGGACAGGGATTCGGTGCCGGACGTCCTCCGGATCCTCGCGGAGACGGCGACCTCCGGACGGTCACCGATCATCGCCGTCCGCAGCGTCGGCGGCGCCGTGTCCCGGATCCCCGACGACGCCACCGCCTACGCCCACCGCCGGGCGGAGCTGATGATCGTCACCACCACGGCCGGCCCGAAGCCGGTGCTCGACGCCGCCCGCCCCGCCGTTGACGCGACCTGGCGGCGGCTCGCCCCCCACGTGATCGGCGCCTACGCGAACTTCCTCGCGTCCGCGACGGAGGAGGACGTGGCCGCGATCTATCCACCGGAGACCTACCGCCGACTGGCGGCGGTCAAGCACCGCTACGACCCCGACAACCTGTTCGCCGGAAACCACAACGTCCGTCCCGATCCGGGAGTGTGACGCGGCGGCACGTTCGGGCCGCGCCGGCGACGTTCCGGATTCGCGGTGTCGCCCCGGCTCACCGGTTCGGTGATGATCTCGCCCCCCGGGTTCCGACCAGCCGAAGGTGAGTGACTTACGTGGGGGAGTGGGTGGCGCTGCTGCCGCCGTTGTCCGTGGCGGACGGGAGGCCTACGAGCGCGCCATCGCCACCTGGCCCCGTCGGCCGAGGTCCGCCGCGATGCGCTCGCGCGCATCGTGCCCGAGAGTTACGTTTAAAGTTGATCGAGGAATGTTAGGCATGTCATGGCAAGCCTCTTCTTCCTCGATCAACCGCCCGGATCTGGGAGACAAAGTTCTGCGGCAGCCGAACTTTGTCTCCCAAGAGTGCGACCGGTTGTCGCGACCGTCCCAACGAGTCGATCTTGCAGTTGTGGTGGGCCGCAAACGGCAGCAAATGCGGCCGAGCAAGGCACCACAACTGCAAGATCGGCGACGAAGGGGTCCGCTGTGGACCGGGAAGCGTCGTCAGGCGGGCCGGGCGGGTGGGATGTTGTGGTTCAGGTGGAACACGTTGTCCGGGTCCCAGACGTTCTTGAGCGCGGTGAGCCGGGCCAGCTTGTGTTCCGGATAGGCGCGGCGCACCCCCGCGCTGCCCTCGTCGGTCAGGGCGTTGACGTAGGCGCCGCTGGAGAACGGCTCCATCGTGGCGCTGTACCGGCGCGCGAGGGCCATCCGCTCGAGGTCCTCGGCGGGCTCCTCCCAGCGGGACGCGGAGACGAACTCCACCAGCGCGTCGCGGTGGCTGAAGGCGGTCGCGTCGTCGGGGACGTCGGCGATGGCGCCGCCGTAGGACTGGAGGCTCGCGGCGGGCAGCAGGTCACCGGACCCGTCCGGGGCGCCGCGCAACAGGAACGCCTCGATGGCCTCGTCGGGCAGCCGGCGCAGGTAGTGGCCCTTCCAGTACCGGCGCAGCGCGTGACCCTGGTCGTCGTCCTCGCGGCGTTGCAGGTCGACGTACGAGTACTCGGTGACGCTCTGCTCGATCGGCGTGCTCGGGCCGGCGAACTCGCGCCGCAGGGCGTCGCTGTCGGCGGGGTCGCCGGTCCACACGAAACCCAGGCTGGCGCGCGGTTGCCCGTCGGCGGCGCCGACCCAGGCGGTGAACGTCGCGTGCCGTGGCGCCGTCGCCATCAGGTCGCGCCACCGGCGCATGGCCGGCAGCGCGTCGTCGAGCGTGTACGTGAAGCCGGCGACGACCGCGCGTCCGCTGATCGGATGCAGCCGGAACCGGAACCGGGTGACCACGCCGAAGTTGCCGCCGCCGCCGCGCAGGCCCCAGAACAGCTCGGTGTTCTCGGTGGCGCTCGCGGTGACGGTGTCGCCGGTGGCGGTGACGACCTCGAACGACTCGACGTTGTCGCACGTCAGCCCGTGCGCGCGGGCCAGCCAGCCCATGCCGCCGCCGAGTGTCAGGCCGCCGACACCGGTGTGCGAGACGTTGCCCGCGGTGGTGGCGAGCCCGTGCTCCTGGCTCGCCCGGTCGAGCGCGCCGAGCAGTGCCCCGCCCTCGATCCAGGCGGTGCGGCCGGCCGGATCCACACCCACCCGGTCCATCGCGGTGAGGTCGATCATGAGCCCACCCTCGGGCACCGCGTGGCCGATGACGCTGTGCCCGCCGCACCTGACGCCGATCTCCAGGCCGTGCTCCCGGGCGTGGCCGATCGCGGCCGCGACGTCGCCGGCGTTCGCACATTTCACGATGACGGCGGGACGCCGGTCGACCATGGCGTTCCAGACCGATCGAGCGGCGTCGTACCCGGCGTCCCCGGGCCGGACGACGCCGCCCGCAAGTCGGTTCCGCAGCGTGCTCACGTCCATGGTCCCCGCCCCCTCCGGATCACCCGGGACGTTAACGCATCCGGACCACCGGGGATCAGAGGCTGCGGGCGACGACGTCGCCGTAGCCGGTGGTCGCGTGGATGGTCAGCTGGGCGTTCGCGCCCTCGGTGTTGGTGAGCGAGTTCTGGATCCGGCCGTAGGTGGTGCCGGCGTCGAGGGACGCGGAGACGCCCGCCGCGGCGCCGACCGACACGTTGCCGGCCTCGGTGCGCAGGACGACCGTGCCGCGCACGGCCTCGGTGACGGTGATGTCGCCCTTCATGGTGCGGATCTCGGCGGCGCCGTTGAGGCGGCCGACCGTGACGTCGCCGGCGGAGGTGGTGAGCCGGACGCCGTCGGCCTCGTCGATCTTGATCGCGCCGTGCGCGCCCTCGTACGAGACGTCGCCGAACCGGCCGACGGCCCGGAAGTCGGCGCTGGCCGCCTTCGCCTCGATCCGGGACCCGGCGGGCAACTGCACCGTCACCTCGATGGAACCGGACGCGCCGAGGTACTGGTTCTTCGCCGTGGCCGTGATCCGCAGGACGCCGTCGCGGTAGTCGACCGTGGTCTCCTCCGCCACCTTCACGTCGCGGCTCTTGCCGGCGTCGGCGGGCCGGACCTCGACCGTGGTGTCGGCCCGGTCGGCGGCGATGAACTGGACGCGCCCGGCGGGGATGTCGAGGACGGCGGAGATCGGGGCGGTGGTGTCGAACGTGGTCATCATGCTCTCCTCGTTGGGTGTTTCGTTGTTTCGAACGAGGGAAACGCTACGTTGCCTTTCTAAAGCCTTCAAGCATTTTGTTGCACCAGAAACGCATTCCAGCATTTCAAAGCAATGAAATCGTTGCAACGAGTATCCGGGTAATGCAACGGAAGTTGGAGGAGATGTTGCAATGGGGTGGGAGTGAACGCTATGGTGGGGCCGCCACGGACGAAGGAGGCCGCGATGCCGGGAGGCAGACTCACCCAACCGGAGCGCCAGCAGATCGCGCTGGGTCTCGCCGACGGCCTCGCCTACGCGGAGATCGCCCGCCGCATCGACCGTCCGACCTCGACGATCACGCGTGAGGTGACGCGGAACGGCGGCCCCGCCGGCTACCGCGCCGACCTGGCCCACCGCGCCACCGAACGCCGCGCCCACCGGCGCCGGCCGGCCGTGCCCCGCGGGTCGGCGGCGCCCCCGCAACCCCACGGGCGCGACCCCGAGGCCGTGCGCGAGTACGAGGAGGCGTTCGTCACCGTCCTCATGCAGCAGGGTCTGTCCAAGATGATGGCCCGGGTGCTGGGCTGCCTCTACACCACCGACGCGGGCAGCCTCACCGCGGCGGAACTCGTGCAACGGCTCCAGGTCAGCCCGGCGACCATCTCCAAGTCGATCGCGTTCCTCGAGAGCCAGAACCTCGTCCGTCGCGAACGCGACGACCGCCGCCGCGAGCGCTACGCGGTCGACGACGAACTCTGGTACCAGGCGATGGTCGCCGCGGCCCGGTCCAACGCGCAGTTCGTGGAGACCGCGCGGCAGGGCGTCGGCATCCTCGGCGCCGGCACCCCGGCCGCCGTCCGGCTCGAGAACATCGCCCGCTTCCTCGACTTCGTCACCGAGAGCCTCACCCGCGCCACGGAACAGGCCCGCGAGGTCCTCCACACGAAGACCCCGAACCAGGCCTGACCGCGGCGCGGGCCGGCGACCTCAGGGGTTCTGGGTGAGCAGGTGGGCGCGGAAGCCCTGGCCGTAGGTGACGGTCGGGGTGCCGGCGTAGTCGGTGATGAGGACGTTGCCGCCGGTGCAGCCCCACGGGTTCCACGTCCACGCCGTGTAACCGAGGCTGTGGGCGTCGAGCCAGGTCATCAGCCGGTCGATGTAGTCGTGGGCGCAGGAGTCCTGGCCGATCTCGCCGGCGTGCACCGGCACCTGGGCGGCGACGGTCGCGATCTGGCTGTCCCAGCACGCCTCGGTGACGCAGGCGTTGAAGTTGTACGAGTGCCACGACGCGACCAGGTTGCCGGTCGGGTCGGTCGGCTTGTACGTCAGCCACTGGGTGAGGTCGTTGGTCCAGGTGAGTCCGGCGGCGAGGACGATGTTCGTGGCGCCGGTCGCGCGGACGGCGTCGACGAGATCCTGCATGCCGGCGACCTCGTACGTGATGCCGGTGCAGGTGCCGCCGTCGCGCAGGCAGCGCCAGGCCGCCGGGATGTCGGTCCAGTTGTTCGACGCGTCCGGGTAGGGCTCGTTGAACAGGTCGAACACGACGGCGTTGTTGCCCTTGAACGCGTTCGCGACCTGGGTCCAGAACGTCGGCGTGTACTGCATGCTCGGCATCGGCTTCTGGCACGTGGCGTTGACGTCGGCGCAGGCGGAGATGTTGCCGGTGTACTGGCCGTGGGTCCAGTGCAGGTCGAGGATCGGGTTCACGCCGTTCGCGACGAGCAACGAAACATAGTCCTTGACCGCCTGCTGGTAGGCCGACCCGCTCGGTGACCCCGACAACCCGAGCCAGCAGTCCTCGTTCAGCGGGATCCGCACCGCGTGCACGTTCCACGCCTTCATCGCGTCGACGGACGCCTTGTCGACGGGTCCGCTGTCCCACATGCCCTTGCCCTGCACGCAGGCGAACTCGCCGCTCGCGCGGTTGACGCCGAGGAGGCGGTAGGCGCGGCCCGCGGTGGTGACGATGCGGTTCCCGGAGACGCGCAGCGCCGGCGCCGGGCCGCTCGTGGGTGGCTGGGAGGACGACTGGGACGCCGACGGCGACGGGCTCGACGGCGTCCCGTTGCAGGCGACGCCGTTGAGCGTGAACGCGGTCGGCTTCGGGCCGGCGGACCCGGCGCCGACGAACGCCGGTTCGACCTTCCCGTTGGTGGGCAGCGATCCGTTCCACGACGCGTTGGTGACCGTGACGGTCGAGCCGGTCTGGCTCCACTCCCCGTTCCATCCCTGGCTGACCCGCTGGGTCGGGTCGGGGAACGTGAAGCCGAGCCGCCACGAGGTGAGCGGGTCGCCGAGGTTGGTCACCACGAGGCCGGCCTGGAACCCGCCGGACCAGCTGTTGGTGACGCTGTAGGTGACGGTGCAGCCGGTGGCCGCGTTCGCCGGGCTCCCCACCGCGGCGATGGTTCCGGCCGTGACGGCGAGCGCGGCCGTGGCGAGTAACGCGATCCGTCGTCGCATGGGATTCCTCCTGGGGGTGACATCGACGGAACTGGATGTGGGGAGGCCCGGCAAGTATGCTCGGTCGCGATAGCGATCGCAATCGATGAAGAAATGTTTCGTGGACGCCGAGAGGCCCCGGTGAGGGAGGTGCGCCGTGCTCGTCCCCGGTACCGGCACGGACGGCCCGCACGGCCGGACCGAGCGGGTCACCGGGCCCGACCACGACCCGTACCGGCAGGTGACGATCGCGTTCATCGCCGAACGGGCGGGCGTGTCGGTGCCCACCGTCTCGAAGGTGATCAACGGGCGCGCCGGCGTCGGCGCGGGTACCCGGGCCCGGGTCGAGTCGCTCATCACCGAGTACGGCTACCGGCGGCCGGAGAACGCCAGCCGGGCCGAGATCATGGAACTCGTCATGGGCGACCTGGAGAGCCTGTGGGGGCTGGAGATCATTCGCGGGGTCGAGCAGGTGGCCCGCACCCATCACGTGGGCGTCGTCGTCTCCGATTTCGACCAGCGGCCGACCGAGGCGCGGGGCTGGATGGAGGACGCGCTGGCGCGCCGGCCGCAGTGCGTCGTGTCCGTCGCGCAGCTGTCCCGGGCCCAGCGCGACCAGCTCACCGCCCGCGGCATCCCGTTCGTCGTCTTCGACCTGGCCGCCGACCTGCCCGACGACGCGCCCTACGTCGGCGCCACCAACTGGATGGGCGGCCGTTCCGCGACCCGGCACCTGATCGAACTCGGGCATCGCCGGATCGCCATGATCGCCGGGCCGGACCGCCTCCTGTGCTGCCGCGCGCGCTTCGACGGATACCGGGCAGCATTAGACGCGTCAAATATTCAAACCGACGATGGCCTGGTGGTCCGCGTGGACCTCAACCACGAGGGGGGTTGGGCCGCGGCCGGCGCCCTGCTCGACCGCCCCGACCCGCCCACGGCCCTGTTCGCCGCGAACGACGTGCTGGCGCTCGGCGCCTACCGGGCCGCGCGCGAACGTGGGCTGCGCATTCCGGAGGACCTCAGCGTGGTCGGGTTCGACGACCTGCCGGTGGTGTCGTGGATCGACCCGCCGCTGACCACCGTGCACCAGCCGCTGGTCGAGATGGCGGCGGCGGCCACCGAGCTCGCGCTCGCCCTCGGCCGCGGCGACCCACCCGCGCAGACCCGCCTCGAGATCGCCACGACGCTGACGGTGCGGCGGAGCACCGGAGTGCCCCGCCGCTGAACCGTCCGCTATGTGGTGGGTGCCGCGTCGTTCGTGTAGCCGGTGCGGAGGACGAGGGTGAAGCTCATGAGCGTGGCGCTCGACCGGTCGCTGCCGAGGAACCATGACTCCTCGGCCAGCACGCTGCCCGTCCCCTGGTCGATGATCAGGCGGATCTGCCCCCACCCGGCGTCACCGCGCCTGGTGTACGCGACCGCGAACCCGGACCGCCCGCCCTGGTCCACGACCTTGCCGAGGAGCTCGATGCCGGGAACGTCGGCGAGCATCCGGTAGGCGGCCGCGCGCACCTGCGCGCTCACCGGAAGATCGGTGATGAGACCCCGGGCGGCGTAGAAGAGCGCGTAGTTCTCGTTCTCCTGGCCGTTGCCGGCACGCAGCTTCGCGACCAGCCTGGTACGTAGCGCGGCCGGCTCGGTCGGCAGCGCGGCCAGTTCCGCCTCGGTGACCGGCTGCCCGGCCAGCAGCATCGACTCGCGCCGGGCACCCTCCCGCAGCGGCTCCACCTGCCGGGGACCGGCCGCGACGGTGTGCTCGATCTTCTTGGTGCCGGGCGGCGTGGCCTCGGTCCAGCGGTCGGGCGAGCCGGCGGCCCGCCAGACCTGTTCGTCGGCCGGGGTGGCGGGACGTGCACCGAGATACTGGTGGACCTCGACGCTCGGGTCGTCCGGGTCGGTGGCCAGCCACTGCTCGTGGGCGTTGCGGGTCATGATCGCGTAGCGCCCGACCTCCTTGCGTTCGCCGCGCTCGTACGCCCTGACCCGGTAGCGACCGTCGGTCGCCGTTCCGGAGCCGGTCTGTTCCGCCGCGACCAGGAGGAGGTCGCTCGCCGTCCGCGGATCGGGCCTTGCGGTTGTTGTTTTTGTGCCGTCCGTTCCCGCTTCAGGGTTGTTCGGGCTGCCGTTGGTGAGGACGAGCGCGCCGGCGACGAGCGCCGCTGCCGCCACCGGCAGCGCGCCGGCGAGCACGAGGCGGGTCCTGCGCGTCGCGCGGGTGGTGACCGTGCGCGTTGCGCGGGTGGTGACCGTGCGCGGGTGGGCGGTGATCGTCCCCGGGTCCGGCACGCTGCCCGGGTCGGGGTCGAGCCGGTCGGGCCGGGCGTCGGCGAGAAGCCGCATCACGTCGTATCTGGTCATCGGGTGTACTCCTTGGCAAGCCGGGCCGAACTGGTCTGACGGTCGACACCCAGGGCGTCCTGCAGCCGCTTCCGTGCCCGGTGCAGCCGCACGAAGAACGTGGCCGTCGAGCACCCGACCACCCGTGCGGCGTCCCGGGCGGCCAGCCCGTGCCACGCGGTGAGCGTCAGGATCTCGCGGTCCGCGTCTCCCAGAGCGGCCAGGGCGAGGAGCACGGCCGCGCGGTCGGTGACATGCTCGGCCACGTCCTCCTCGGCCTCCCGCACCCAGGCCCGCATCTCGGCCGCGAGCGCCGACTGACGAACCTGGTCGCGGTACCGTTCGTGGACCACGTTGCGCGCCACGCCGAGCAGCCACGGCAACGGGTTCGCCGGCACGTCGGCCAGCCGTCGCCAGGCGACGAGAAACGTTTCCGCCACCACGTCGTCGGCATGTTCCCGTCCGGCGCGGCCCACCGCGTACGCGAACACCCGCCGATGGTGTTCGTGAAAAATTGCGGTGAAGCGCCGGCACGCGTCGACATCTGTCACGGGCTCCTGCTCCTCGTGGTCGGAAGGTACGCCGTCACGAGTAGTGCGCGCCAACGCGTGATTCTTACCGCTGTTCTTTTCGCTGTCGCCTCTTCCGCCCGAGTGGGAGGCTGGATACCTTTCTCGGCCGCTTCAAGGTGCCTAGCCTCCCACTCGCTGAAGATCTTTTAGCGGGGTCGCCAGCGCCAGTTCATCTCGTCGGGGGAGGGGGCCGGGCCGGGCAGGTCGGTCTCGTGGGCGGCCGCCATGCCGTCCAACAGCAGTCGCAGGTGACGGTGGCGCAGTTGCCGCGTGCGGTCGGGATCGGGGACGCGGATCGCCGCGCAGCTCTCCAGCAGCAGCCCGATGTCCTCCGCCACCAGGTCGGTGCGCAGGCGCCCGCTCGCGTAGGCGCGCCGCACCAGGTCGAGGACGAGCGCGCCGGACCGCTCGGCGTCCGCCCGCATCTCCGGCGTCGGCGCGAACGTCCCCGCGAGATGGACGGTCAGCGAATGCACGTCGGCCTCGACCACTCCGGTCAGGAACGCCTCGAGCGCCTCCCACCCGTCCGCGTATTCCGAGGCCGCCTCGGCTTCGGCGATGAACCGGCGGAGCCCGTCGTGGCACAGTTTCCGGAGGAGATCCTCCTTGCCGGGGTACCGCCGGTAGAGCGCACTCATCCCGACCCCGGCCCGCTCGGCGACGGCCGCGACCGGCGCCTTCGGGTCATCGAGGAAGACGTCCCGGGCGGCGGCGAGGATCGCCCCGTCGTTGCGGGCCGCCTGCGCCCGCCGTCCCGCCATGGGCGCCCGGTCGGCGCCCGCTGTTCCAGCCGTGGGATTCGACATGAGCGCAGATTAGCACTGGAACGGATCGTTCCGCTCTGCTACTGTGAAGCGGAACGAAGTATTCCGTTCCGGAAACTGGGAGAGAGATCATGGGCGAGCAGAACTGGAAGACCGTGCTGACGGGGTCGCACGAGGCGCTGCGCACCGTGGTCGCCGGTGTCGGGCCCGACGCCTGGGACCTGCCGACGCCGTGTGACCAGTGGACCGTCACCCAGGTGCTGCAGCACGCCGCCGGCGACCAGATCGGCTACGCCGCCGCGATCACCGGGGGGCCGTACCCGACCGAGGACCCGTTCGCCCCGTCCGGGCGCATCGAGGGGGATCCGGTCGCCTACCTCGCGGCCGCTCTCGCGGCGTCGGCCGGCGCGTACGACACGGTTGCGGTCGACGCGGAGTCGGTGCCGACGCCGTTGCCCCAGGGTGCGCTGCCGGCCTGGCTGGCTGCCGGGGCCTGCGCCCTCGACGCGGGCGTGCACGCCTGGGACATCGCCGTCGCCACCGGACAGCCGTCGCCGCTCACGCCGGAACTGGCCGGTCCGCTGATGGTCGCGGCGCGGGCGATCGTCGAGCCGCTGCGTGCCTACGGCGCCTACGCCCCGGCCCTGCCCGCCGCCGACGGCGATGACGAGGTCGCCGCGCTGCTGCGGTACCTCGGCCGCAAGCCGTAAGGCCAGGTGGGCCCGGGCCGAGCGGCGGCGGCCCGGGCCGGCGCCGCGCCCAGCCCGAAGATTCTCCTCATCGCTCCCCGTGAAGTTGATGGGCATCTATGTTGTGGGGGAGTGACCGCTTTGTCAACGTTTCCCGATTTTTCCTCATATCGGACCCGCGTCCGCCGACGCTGGGTGCATAGCGGGTGCGGATCTGGAGCGGACGGGGCTCAACGGTGACCACAAACGAGCGATCCTGGTTGAGCTGGTTTGCCGACCGCTCGGTGAAGACGAAGATCATTTTGGTGGTGACGTTCGTCGCGTTGCTGAGTCTCGCCGACGGCCTCTTCGTGATGGGCGAGCTGGCTGACACGAACGACCAGGTCGGCATCGTGGCGAGCCACACCGAGCTGGTCGACGACGCCGGTGAGCTGCGCAGCGCCGTCTACGTGGCCCGGATCAACTCGCTCGACCTGTTCCTCGCCCAGGACCCGCAGACCGTCGCCGCCAAGACGGCGGCCCTCCCGGTCACCGAGAAGGCCGTGGCCGAGGCGCTCGCGGCGATGCGGGCGTACGACCTGACGGCCGACGAGACGCAGGCGCTCGACGCGTTCGACGGGGCGTGGGAGTCCTGGGTCACGATCACGAACGACGAACTGCAACCGCTCGCCGCGCGCGGCGACCTGGCCGGCATCCAGGCGATCCGGACCTCGAAGGTCGCACCGTTCGCGGCCACCATCGCCGGATCGCTCGACACCCTGGTCAAGGACACGGTGGACGACGCCCGGAAGGAGAAGGAACGGGCCGACGCCACCTACCGGTCGACCCGCGTGGTCGTGTACACGCTGCTGGTCGTGACGCTGCTGGTCGGCGTCGCCCTCGCCTTCGGCGTGGGCAGGTTCATCGCCGCGGCGCTCCAGCGGTGCGTGACCGCTCTTCACGCGATCAGCGCGGGTGACCTGACGGCGCGGACGAAGGTGACCACCCGCGACGAGGTCGGTGACCTGGGCACCACGGTGAACTCGACCGCGGCGGCGATCGGCGACATGGTCCGCCGGATCGTCGAGAGCTCCCAGCGGCTCGCCGGCACCGCGTCGAACCTCTCGTCGGTCGCGACGGAGCTGTCGTCGTCGGCACGGGACACCGCGAACCAGGCGGGACACGTGTCCAGCGACGCCGAGCGGGTGTCCGGCAACGTCTCGACGGTGGCCGCCGGCGCCGAGCAGATGGGCGCCGCCATCCGGGAGATCACCACGAACGCCAGCGAGGCGGCGCAGGTCGCCGGCGTCGCGGCGCAGACGACCGGGCACGCGCAGCAGTCGGTGGGGCGGCTCGGCGAGTCGTCGACGCAGATCGGTGCCGTGGTCAAGCTGATCACGTCGATCGCCGAGCAGACGAACCTGCTGGCCCTCAACGCCACCATCGAGGCCGCCCGCGCCGGCGACACCGGCAAGGGGTTCGCCGTGGTCGCCGGCGAGGTGAAGGACCTGGCCCAGGAGACCGCCCGCGCCACCGAGGAGATCGCCGGGCAGGTCAGCACGATCCAGAAGGAGACCGGCGAGGCGATCAACGCGATCGCCGAGATCGCCGAGGTCATGGGCCGGGTCAACGACTATTCGACGACGATCGCGTCCGCCGTCGAGGAGCAGACCGCGGTGACGGCCGAGATCTCCCGCAGCGTCAACGAGGCCGCCACCGGCGCCACGTCGATCGCCAGCAACATCTCCAACGTCGCCCTCAGCTCCGGCGCCGTGACCGACGGCGCCGCGCGCGCCCAGCAGGCCGCCGCCGAACTCGCCCAGATGTCCGGCGAACTGCGCGACCTCGTGGCGGCGTACCGCGTGTAGATCTTGGACTCCCCACGGTGCTGGAGCACCGCAGGGAGTCCAAGATCGCGCGGGCTAGATGCGCTGGACGGCCGTCGACGGGTTGCCGTCGACCGCGAACTTCAGCTGGGGGACGAGCTTGTCGAGGAGCATCGGCAGGCTCAACAGCGAGATGAACGACGTCGCCGCGCCCACCTCTTCCTCGCTCACCAGGAAGATGTCGCGGGCCTCGGTGTTGACCTTCAGCTTGGTGTAGAGCGGATCGCCCTGGACCTTCGCCTTGTCGGTGTCGTACGAGTCGAGGAGCCAGATCAGCACCTTGGTGTCCAGCAGGTCGATGCGCTCCTTGCTCAGGTTGGCGCCGAACTCCTGGCCGGTGACCTCGGCGAGCCCGTCGGGCATCTTGAAGCCCAGGTCCTGCAGCAGGCGGCCGCGCGGGTCCTGCGGTCCGTAGACCCAGTAGCCCTCGTAGGTGGTGGCCATGAGACCCGTGGCGCCGACGAACTCGGGGTGTTCCTTGCGGATGCTCGCGAACCGCGCCTCCAGCTCGGTGACGAGCTTCTCCGCCTGCGCCTTCTTGCCGACCGCCGTGCCGACGGTGCGAGCGACCTCCTGCCAGGAGACGCCGTAGTCGACCTGGTTCTTCGGCTGCGCCACGGTGGGCGCCATCTTCGACAGCGTCGCGTAGTCCTCGGCGGTGACGCCCGAGTACATCGCGATGATCAGGTCGGGCTTCAGCGCCGCGATCTTCTCGAACTGGATGCCGTCGGTGTCGGTGAGCACCTCCGGCTTCGCCGCGCTACCGAGCGCCTTCTCGGCCCACGGCCAGACCGCGCCCGGCTTCTTGCCGAACCACTCGGTGGTGGCGACCGGGACGACACCGAGCGCCAGCAGGGCGTCCTGCTCGACCAGGCCGACGGTGACGACGCGCTTCGGCTCGGCGTTGATCGTCGTGGTGCCGAACTTGTTCTCGATCGACACCGGGAAGCCCGAGGTGGCGGCCGCGTCGGAGCCCGAGGAGTCGGTGTCGTTGTTCGGGCCGCAGGCGGCGAGGAGGACGAGGAATCCGGCAGCCACCGCGATGGCGCTGCGCCGGATCGGGAAGAGCCGCACGGCTGATCCTTCCGGAGAGGTGAACTTGCAGGGAGTGTAGGTTAGCCTTGCCTAATTGCACGAGTCAGGAACCCCGGGAAGTGATGCGACAGGTCACCGAGAAGCGGACGTCCCGTGAAGCGCGGCGCTGGACCGGCCTGTGGGTCGGTGCCGGCGTCCTGGCTGTCGCGGTCGTGCTGAGCATCGCGATCGGCAGCCGGAGCACGAGCCCGGCCGACGTCTGGCGCGTGCTGTGGCACAAGGACGACTCCGCGACGTCGATCATCGTCTGGTCGCTGCGCTTTCCCCGCACCCTGCTCGGCCTCGCCGTCGGTGCCGCGCTCGGCCTCGCCGGCACCGTGATGCAGGCGCTGACCCGCAACCCGCTCGCCGAGCCCGGCCTGCTCGGGGTCAACCTCGGCGCGTCCACCGGTGTGGTGATCGCGATCGCGTTCGTCGGCGTGACCACTCCGGCCGGCTACGTCTGGTTCGCGTTCGTCGGCGCGGCGGCCACGTCGGCCGCCGTCTTCGCGCTCGGTGGGTCCGGCCGGGCACCCACCGTCGAGCGGCAGGTTCTGTCGGGGGTCGCGCTGACATCGGTGCTGGGCGCCATCGTCTGGGCCATTTTGGTGACCCAACGGAGGGCGTTCGACCGCTACCGCCACTGGGACGTCGGCTCGCTCTCCGACCGGGACACGACGGCGATGCTGCCGGTGGTGCTGCTCATGGTGCTGGGTGCGGTGCTGGCACTGGTCCTGGGCGGCCAGTTGAACGCGTTGAGCATGGGCGACGAGTCGGCGACCGCGCTCGGCGCGCATCCCGGCGTCATCCGCGGGCTCGGCATCCTCGCGGTCACCCTGCTGTGCGGGGCGGCGACGGCGGCGAGCGGGCCGATCTGGTTCATCGGGCTGGCCGTCCCGTACGCGGCCCGCATGGTGACGGGCTCCGACAACCGCTGGATCCTGGCGTACTCGCTGATCCTCGGCCCGATCCTGATGCTCGGCTCGGACGTGCTCGCCCGCGTGCTGGTGGCACCGGCCGAACTCCCGGTGGGTGTGGTGACCGCGTTCCTCGGCGCGCCGTTGTTCATCGCGCTCTGCCGGCGTCGCAAGTTGAGGCTGTTGTGAGCACGCTGGTCAAACCGAAGCGCGTTCCGGTGCGGGCCGGTCGGGTGTCGTTGCGGTTGCACCCGCGGTCGTTCGTGGTCGGCACCGCGCTGCTGCTCGTCGCGCTGGGCATGGCGCTCGTGAACCTGTCGTCGGGCGACCTGCCGGTGCCCGTCCCGGACGTGTTGCGCAGCCTCGCCGGGCACGGTGACGCCGGCACCGACTTCATCGTCTACGAACTGCGGCTGCCGCGGGTGCTCGTCACGCTGCTGGTCGGCGCGGCGCTGGGCGCGAGCGGCACCATCTTCCAGAGCCTGACCCGCAACCCGCTCGGCAGTCCCGACTTCGTCGGGCTGACGTTCGGCGCGGCGACCGGCGCGCTCGTCGTGATGCTGGTCCTCGGCGGTGGCGGGGTGCAGGTCGCCGTCGGCGCGATCACCGGGTGCCTGCTCACCGCCGTCGGCATCTATCTGTTGGCGTTCCGCCGCGGCATCCAGCCGTTCCGCCTGGTGCTCATGGGCGTGGGCGTCTCGGCGCTGCTGGAGGCCGCGAACTCCTACCTCATCTACAAGGCGCGGCTCGACGAGGCGGTCGCCGCGCAGGTGTGGATGATCGGCAGCGTCAACGGCCGCACGTGGACGCACGTGACGATCGTCGCCGTTGCGGTGGCGGTGTTCCTGCCGGTCGCCCTGTACTACGGGCGGCACCTGTCGATGCTGGCGCTCGGCGACGAGATCGCGGTGCTGCACGGGGTGCCGGTGGAACGGAGCCGGGCGGTGCTCGCCCTGAGCGCCGTCGGGTTGTCGGCGGGGGCGACCGCTGCCGCCGGTCCCATCGCATTTGTCGCGTTGGCGGCCGGACCGCTCGCGGCGCGACTCACCCGCTCACCGAACGCGGGGATCCTGCCCGCGGCGATGATGGGCGCGGCCATCCTGACGGTCAGCGACTGGGGCGCGCAGCGCGCACTGTCCACTCAGGACATTCCGGTGGGTGTGGTGACGGCCGCGCTCGGCGGCACCTATCTCTGCTGGCTGTTGTTCCGCGAACACCGGACGAGGAGCGTTTAAATGGACCGTCTGAGCGCGCGGGAGTTGACGCTCGCGTACGACAAACGGGTGGTCACCGAGAACCTCGACGTCCGGATCGCCGACGGCTCGTTCACCGTGATCGTCGGGCCGAACGCGTGCGGCAAATCGACGTTGCTGAAGGCGCTCGCCCGCGTGCTCAAGCCGTCGGCCGGCGCGGTGTACCTGGACGGGCAGGCGATCGCGTCGTACCCGTCGAAGCAGGTCGCCAAGCAGTTGGGCATGCTGCCGCAGTCGCCGATCGTCCCGGGCGGGATCGTCGTGGAGGAACTGGTGGCGCGCGGCCGGTTCGCGCACCAGCGGCTGCTGCGGCAGTGGTCGCCGTCGGACGAGGAGGCGGTGGCGTCGGCGATGCGGTTGACCGAGGTGAGCGACCTCGCCGACCGGTTCGTCGACGAGTTGTCGGGCGGGCAACGCCAACGGGTGTGGCTGGCGATGGCGCTGGCCCAGCAGACCCCGATCCTGCTGCTCGACGAGCCGACGACGTTCCTCGATCTGTCGCACCAGTTCGAGGTGCTCGACCTGTGCGCCGAGTTGCACGAGGAGGGCCGCACGATCGTCGCGGTGCTGCACGACCTGAACCACGCCTGCCGCTACGCGACCGAGCTGATCGTGATGCGCGGCGGCGCCGTGGTCGCGCAGGGCCGTCCCGCCGACGTGATGACCGCCGATCTGGTGGAGGACGTGTTCTCCATCCCGTGCCGCGTGATCGACGACCCGGAGACCGGAACGCCGATGGTCGTGCCGACGGATCGCAGCCGGCGCCGCGCCCGGTCCCGGCCTGTTTTGTCCGGCTGACGACCGGGTAGCCCGAATCAGATGAGAAGGATCGTGTTTCTGGGGACCACGCTCGCTCTCGTTTCGTTGACCGCGTGCGGTGAGGGAGCCACCTCCGCGTCACCCACGACAACGGTGACGGCCTCGGCGTCGGCGCGCGCCACCGGACCCATCCCGAGCGCCGGGCTGCTGCGTCCGTCCGACCTGAGCGGCGCCGCGATGGCACCGGTCGACGGCGACGTCGGCAGGGATCTGCGGCCGCCACGCCCGTGCGGCGACGCGCACCCGAGCGATCCGGCCCGGCAGGCATCGATCGCCATGACCGCCCCGATGACACCCGCCAACGGTCCCGGCGGAACCGTGCCCAGCGTGATCCTCGAGACGATCGTGCGGTACAGCCCCGGTTCCGGCGCGCAGGCGTTCGCCGAGTTGAGGTCCGCGCTGCAGCGCTGCCCCGGCGCGATCGGCCAGGGTAGGCGGAACTGGGAGATCGTCGGCGACGTCGACGCCGGTGACGAGGCGCTCCTGTTCCGCACCAGCGTCCAGACGACGTACGGCGACAGCCCCGACCTCACCATCCAGACGTGGCCGGTCGCGGTGGCCCGGACGGGCGACGACCTCGTGCTCGTCGGCGACCTCGGCTGGGAGAACATGAGCGGCGAGGAACCGGTCGTGCGCACCCTCATCGCCACCGCCGTCGACCGCCTGCGGGCCGCGTCGTAGAGATCCGGTGACGCGGCGGTGTACCCTGCTTCCCGATGATGACCTCCGTGTTCGAAGGGAGGCCCCGCTCCACCGAAGGTGAGTGCTGATGCGCTCATCCCACGTGGACGGTGACCTCCGTCTATCACTCTGGCGGCGCGTGCGCGAGTTCGCCGTGCCGCGGTCGATGATCGAAGCCGCAACCGCTCGCCGTGTCGCGGGCGACTGGGCCGGTGCGTGCGCGGTGGCGCGCGTCGACGTCGATCTCGACCTGCGGGCCGCGGCCCGCGTCCATGGCGCGGAACTCGCGGCCGAGGTCCGCGCCGATCTCCGTCATTTCGCGCCCGACCTGCTGCGTTGGCACATGCCGCGGATGGCGCCCGACGGGCTGCTGCGGGCCGGCCTGACCGTGACGCTGGCCCGGTACGGGGTGTCGGGCGCCGGCACCGTGCACCTGGTCGCGCGCACCGCACCCGCGTGGGCCGACGCCGCCCAGCGGATCAGCCTGGCACTGTGGACCGGCCACGCCACCGACCGGGACGTGCACCCGCATCCGCACCCCGACCGGCGGTTCCGGCTCGACCTGCACCGCCCGATGTGGGACGCGCGCCACGCGCCCGACCTCGCCGCCCGCGCCGGCGCCCAGCACTGGCCCCCACCCCGCGGCGGGCCCGGCACTTCGCCACCGGGCGAGCCCGGCGCCGTGCCGCGCGGCGAACCGGATGGGCTGCCACCCGGTTGTGCCACGCACCGGTGGGCCGCCGAAGCGGAGATCCTGCGCGACGCGGACGGGCGCACCGGCGTCCCCGTGCTCGTGCGGGCCGGCCGGCGCCGCCTGGTGCTCGACGGATCGGCGACGCCGCCGCGGGTCCTGAGAGGGCCGGCGCCGTCGTACCCCGTGCTGCCGCACGCCGCCACCTGGGTGCTGCCCGACCTGGAACTGCTGCGGGCCGGCCTGATCGACGCCGATCGGCTGCACCCGCTGGTCGCCGCCGCGCTCCGTCCACAGTGGACGCCAGCCGGCGCGGAGGCGGACACCGACCGCGCCTGGCGGACGGTCGAGTGCGGCGACGCGCGGCACCGGATCGGGCTGCGGCACGGGGTGCTGACCGCGCTCGACCACGATCCCGACGAGGTGCGGCGCGAGGAACTGTTCGCCGCGCTCGGCGGTACGCCGAGCCCGTGCCTGCGGGTGATCGACGCGGTGCACCGCGATCCGGAACCGCTCGCCGAGATACGGGCCCGCCTCGACCACGGTGACAACGACGGCGCGCTGGCCGCGGTCGAGGAGCTGCTCGGTCCGGCGGCGGTGCTGCGCGACGGCGCATTGCGCGACGAGTTCGAGTCGGCCGTCGCGCGTCAGGTCACGTACGGGCTGTACCGGTCGGGACTCGCCGGCCGCGGTCCGCTCAAAACCGTCCCCCAAAGAAAGGTGAATCTATGACGCAAACCCTGGATATTGCCGGCGAACTGCTCGACCTCCTCGCGACCACCGCGACCGAACCCCGGGCCAACGACCAGCTGGAGGCCCTCACCCTCGCGGTCGCCGCCGACCTGCCCGTGCTGCTGTGGGGCGAGCCGGGCATCGGCAAGACGGCCGCGCTCACCCAGCTCGCCGACTCGCTCGACCTGCCGCTGACCACGGTGATCGCGAGCGTGCACGAGCCGACCGACTTCTCCGGGTTGCCCGTCATCGGCGCCGATCCGGCGGTGCACGGCGTGCCGATGGCGCCGCCGGACTGGGCGGTACGACTGGTGCGGGCCGGCCGCGGGCTGCTGTTCCTCGACGAGCTGTCGACCGCGCCGCCGGCGGTGCAGGCCGCGTTGCTGCGGCTGGTGCTGGAACGGCGGGTGGGCGCGCTGCGGCTGCCGCCGGAGGTGCGGATCGTGGCCGCGGCGAACCCGCGCGCGTCCGCCGCCGACGGGTGGGAGTTGAGCGCGCCGCTGGCGAACCGGTTCGTCCATCTACAGTGGACGTTCGACCACGACGTGGTGCTCCGCGGCCTCGGCGGCACCTGGCCGCACACGGTGCTGCCCCGGCTCGACCCGGCCGGGCTGCCCGACGCCGTCGCCTACGCCCGCCGGGCGGTCTGCGGGCTGCTCACCGCGCGCGGGTCGCTGGTGCACCAACTGCCGACGACCGAGACGCGGCGGGGCGGGCCGTGGCCGTCGCCCCGCACCTGGGAGATGGCGATCCGACTGATCGCGTTCGGCACGGCCGCGGGCGCGTCCCGCGACGTGCTGTCGCTGCTCGTGCGCGGCGTCGTCGGTGACGGTCCCGGCCTGGAGTTGCTGGCGCACATGGACCGCATGGAGCTGCCCGATCCGGAGGACCTGCTCGCCGCTCCGGGCGAAGCGGTGCTGCCGGACCGGGGCGACCTGCGCCAGGCGGTGCTCGACGGCGTCGTGGCGGCGGTGCGGCAACGACCGGAACGCGAGCGGTGGGACGCGGCGTGGGCGGTGCTGGTGCGTGCGCTGGAGACGGGCGCGCCCGATCTGGTGGTGGTCCCGGCGACGACGCTCGCGAAGCTGCGCCGGGACGGATGGCCGGTGCCGCCGGAGATCGAGGGGTTGGCCGGCGCCGTGAGCATCTCCCGGAAGGCGGTGGCGGCGTGAATCTCGACCGGGAGAAGCTGTTCGCCGCCCGGCTGCTCGCCACCCGCGCCCGGCCCTACCTGGCGGCGGCGCTGTTCGCGCTGCACCCCGTCGAGTCGAGGCGGACGCCGACGATGGCGGTCGACAAACACTGGCGCTGCTACGTCTCCCCGGCGTTCGTGGACCGCACGTCGGTCGAGCACCTGGCCGGCGTCTGGGTGCACGAGGTCTCGCACCTGCTGCGCGAGCACCACGACCGCGGCGACCGCTACGCGCGGGCGCACGACCTGCGCGGCCCGGGCGAACGCCTCCGGATGAACATCGCCGCCGACTTCGAGATCAACGACGACGTCTACGGCGACGGGCTCGACCCACCGCCCGACGCCGCGTACCCGGAGCACGTCCAGCTCCCCACCGGCCGCCTGATGGAGGACTACCTGGGCCTGTTCCGGCTCGGCCCGGCCTTCGACGACCTCGCCTGGCTCGACTGCGGCAGCGGCGCCGACGGCGCGGAGCGCGAGTGGGACCTCGGCCCGGGCGGCGCCGACGGGCTCGCCCCGCACGAGCGCGATGCGGTGCGTTTCCGGGTGGCGGAGGGCATCAACGGCTGCCGGGGTAGCGTGCCCCGGGGCTGGCAACGCTGGGCGGAGCAGGCGTTCCACCCGCCGCAGCGGTGGCGCGACCTGCTCGGCGCGGCCATCCGGGCGGCGGTGTCGGGCTGCGGCTCCGGCCAGGACTACGCGTTCGGCCGGCCGGCGCGGCGGTCGTCGGCGCTGCCGGGCGTGGTGCTGCCGGCGTTGCGCACGCGGCCGCCGCGGGTGGCGGTCATCATCGACACGTCCGGATCGGTGAGCGATGCCGAGTTGGGCAGCGCGCTGGTCGAGGTGGCGGCGATCGGCACGGCCGTCGGTGGTCGACGGGACCACGTGAGCGTGCTCTCGTGCGACGCCGCCGCCGGGTTCGCCGGCCCGTGGTGCCGCGCCGAGGGCATCCCGCTGATCGGTGGCGGCGGCACCGACCTGCGCGCCGGGTTCACGACGGTGCTGGGCGCGCGTCCGCGTCCCGACGTGGTGGTGGTCCTCACCGACGGCCAGACCCCGTGGCCCGCCGAGCAACCGCCGTGCCGGACGGTGGTGGGCCTGTTCCCGCGCCGGGCGACGGACTGGGACGAGCGGCCACCGGAGTGGGCGCGCGTGGTCACTATCGGGTGCTGACCCCGGCGGCCATCCGCCGCACCAGGTCCTGGGCGATCCGCCCCGCGTCGGACGACGACGGGTAGATCTCCACCTGGATCAGCACGTTGGCGCGCCGGGCGACCACCGTCAGGCGGTCGCCGCCGTCGTCGGCGAACCCCTCGTCACCGACGTTGCCGAGCGTCCGCCGCCGGACCGCGTCGTCGTTCCGGTCGCGGTACTCGCGGATCGCCCAGCCGAGGGCGGTGCCCTCGCGGGTGCCCTCGTACAGCCACACGAACGAGTTCAGGAGCACGAACTTCTGGCTCGGCGTCTCGGCGTCGACGGTCCACGAGCAGTACGAGAACACGCCGAGGTCGTTGTGGTCGACGTCGTCGCGCGTGCGCTCACGCGGCGCGTCGGGCCAGGCCTGGCTCAACCCGGCGCGGTCGAGGGCCGGGCAGGCCGCCTCGGTGCCGGACGCGACCGGCGCCCACGGCACGATGACGCCCTTCCACGCGCCCACCAGGACCACCGCGATCAGCCCGGCGGCGACGATCGCGACCACCCGCCGGGGCGGCGGTGCCGCGGTTCGGCTCCGGGCCAACCGGATCGCGACCAGCGGCGCGACGATCACGGAGCCCAGCACCGCCGTGAGTCCGGCGACCAGGCCGAACGTGCGGTAGTCGAGCGGGCCGTCGTCGAGGAACCCTTCGAACACGGCCGCCATGCACCCGAACCCGAACACGGCGAGCGCCGTCCATCCCAGGACCGCACGCCATCGCGGCTTGTCAGACATGTCGCCCCCGTCGATCCGTCGAACGCCCCACAATAGGACGCCGAAGCTAGCCGACGTCCACCCCGTAGGGCATTCCGACCACCGGGGCGTCGGCGGACGCCAACGCGGTCGCGATCGCCGCCGCCGACGGGGGATAGGCGAGTTCGCCGAGGCCGCCGATCGGTGCGTCCGAGCGCACCAGGACCACGTCGATCTCGGGGCAGTCGGTGATGCGCGCCCACGCGTAGTCGCGGAACGACGACTGGACGACCGCACCGGCGCGCACGGTGATCTGCGCACCGAGCACAGTGGACAGTGCGTCCAGCACCGTGCCCTCGACCTGTGCCACCACGCCGGACGGGTGGATCGGCACGCCGACGTCGACGGCCGCGGTGACGCGCAGCACCCGTCGGTCGGCCGGCGACGCCGTGACGATCACCGCGATCGCCGAGTCGTACTCGAGGTGGCACGCCGCGCCCAGGCCCTGCCCGGCCGCCGGCGCGGGATGCCGGAGCGCCGCGGCGTCGAGCACCGCGCGCAGGCGGGAGCCGGCCGGCAGCAGCTGCCGCCGGAGGGTCACCGGGTCGTGGCCGCCGCGGCGGGCGATCTCGCCGAGGAAACACTCCTCGGCGTAGGCGAACTGGCCGGCGTAGACCGAGCGCCAGAAACCGGTGCGCAGCGGGGCGGGCCGCAGCGTCACCGACACCTCGCCCGGCACCGCGTAGGGGAAGTGGTCGCCGCTCGCCTTGACCACCGCCGGGTTGGCGAACGGCGGCGAGACGGTGAGCGGCCACGTCGCGACCTGGTGGACGCGGCCGGTGGGCACGCCGTCCGGGCCGAGCGTCGCGCCCAGCCGGTGCACCGACATCGGCCGGTACGAGTCGTGCCGGGTGTCGTCGTCGCGGGTCCACCGCACCGTCACCGGTTGCCCGACGGCCCGCGAGCAGGCGACCGCCTCCTGCACCGGGTCGATCTCGATGCGCCGGCCGAACGCGCCGCCGGCCAGCGTCGGCGTCACCGTCACCTCGGTCTCGGGCCGGCCGAGTTGGGCGGCCAGCACGGTGCGCAGCCCGCCGGGGTTCTGCACCGGCGCCCATACCCGCACCCCGGTCGCGGCGACGTGTGCCGTCGCGTTCATCGGCTCCATCGGCGCGTGCGCGAGCAGCGGCAGGCGGATCACGCGGAGGAGGTCCGGCGTACCCGCGAGCGGCGGCAGCGCCGTCTCCAGGTCCGCCAGCCACGCGCGGCTGTCGGCCGTCGGGGTCCCGCCGATCCAGGTGACGCGCAGCGCGTCCCGGCCGCGCAGCGCCGCGGCGGTGGACGTCGCGATCACCGCGACCCCGCCCTGCCCGTCTCCCGGCGGATTGAGCCGGACGACCGCGACCACCCCGGCCACCGATCGCGCCGCGGCATCGTCGACGGTGTCGACCTGCGCGCCGATCCACGCCGGCCGCGCCACGACCGCGATCAGGCTGCCGGCGGGCGCGGACTCGGTGCCGTAGCGGGCGCGGCCGGTGACGATCGCGCGCGCGTCGGCCCGCCCGGCCGGCGTGCGACCGATGAGCCGCCATTGGTCGGCCGGCGTGAGCGTGACCGGCACGGTGGCCGGGTCGATCGCGGCGGCGGCGGCGACCAGGTCGCGGTAGGGGAGCGGCCGGCGGCGCGGGTGCTCGACCCGACCGCGCCGCGCGACACACTCCGCGACGGGCACCTGCCACCGCGCGGCGGCCGCCGCCACGAGCAGGCACCGCGCGGTGGCCGACGCGGTACGCAACGGCTGGCTGATGTGACGGCTCGACATCGAGTTGCCCACCGACTGGGAGCCGTACCGGGCGGTGTCGCCGGGCGCCTGTTCCAGGGTCACGTCGGCGACCTCGACGGCCAGTTCCTCGGCGACGAGGACGGCGGCCATCGTCCGCACGCCCTGACCGGTGTCGGGCTTGGGGACCGTGGCCACCACCCGGCCGTGATGGTCGACGCGGACGAACACCGTCGGCACGAGGTCCGTCGTGGTGTCCAGCTTTATCGGGACCGCCACGACCAGCGCGCCCGCCGCCAGCAGCGACCGCCGGGTGATCACCGTTCACCCCGGGCGATCTCGGCCGCGCGCCGGACCGCCGCCCGGATGCGCGGATACGTCCCGCACCGGCAGACGTTGTCCCGCAACGCCTCCGTGATCTGCGCGTCGGTCGGGTCCGGCACGCGGGCGAGGAGCGCCACGGCCGTCATGATCTGACCGGGTTGGCAGTATCCGCACTGCGCGACGTCCAGTTCCAGCCAGGCCCGCTGCACCGGATGATCGTCGATTCCCTCGATGGTGGTGATCCGAACGCGCTCGGAGTCGGCGACCGACCGGACGCACGGCCGCGCGGCGGCACCGTCGACGAGCGAGGTGCACGCGCCGCAGGCGCCGATGCCGCAGCCGTACTTCGGCCCGGTGAGTCCGAGTTCGTCCCGCAACGCCCACAGCAACGGCGTGTCGCCCGGGACGTCGACCACCTGGCGTCGACCATTGACGTGCAACCGGTATCCGCCCACGATGCCCCCTCGATTGATGCACATGATTATGTGCCGCGCCGGCGAGCCGGGACAAGAACGGGGGCTTCCTCGATAACTAGAACGTGTTCTAGTCTGACGGGATGCGGTTCACGTTTGCTGAGGCGATGACGCGGGCGACGTACTACGCCCCACTGGCGAAGGCCGCCGAGGCGGCCGGCTACACGAGCATGACCGTTGCCGACAGCCTGATCTACCCGGAGCGGTCCGACTCGCGATATCCGTACACCGACAGCGGCGACCGGGAGTTCCTGCGGGAGAAGGAGTTCATCGAGACGTTCATTCTCTGCGCGCACCTGTTCGCCGTCACCAGCACGCTGCGGCTGACGCCGTTCGTGCTCAAGCTGCCGGTGCGGCCGCCGGTGCTCGTCGCCAAGCAGGCGGCGTCGTTGGCGTACCTGTCCGGCAACCGGCTCGGGCTCGGCGTGGGCCTGTCGCCGTGGCCGGAGGACTTCGCCGCGCTCGGCGTGCCGTGGGCGCAACGCGGGAAGCGCATGGACGAGTGCATGGACATCCTGCGCGGCCTGACGAGCGGCGAGTTCTTCGGCTACGCAGGCGAGTACCACGCGTTCGAGCCGCTGCAGCAGTGCCCGGCACCGTCCGAGAAGATCCCGCTCCTCGTCGGCGGCCACTCCGACGCGGCGTTGCGCCGCGCGGTCGTCAAGGGTGACGGCTGGATGCACGCGGGCGGCGACGGCGCCGAACTCGACCGGCTGCTCGACCGGCTGGCGGAGCTCCGCCGCGCCGAGGGCGACACCCGCGACGACTTCGAGGTGCACGTCATCTCGTTCGACGCGTACACGGTGGACGGTGTGAAACGCCTGGCGGACAAGGGAGTCACCGACCTCATCGTCGGCTTCCGGAACCCCTACGTCAACGGCGCCGACACCGAGCCGCTGGAAGCGAAGATCAAGCACCTGGAGTGGTACGCCGACAACGTCATCGCGAAGATCGACCGGTAGCCGGCCGGCACGAACCGGTGTGGTCGAGGGGCCGTCCGGACCGGGCGTCCAGCCGGATCATCACGGGCGAGTACCGCCCGCCCAGGGCGACGGTGTCGCGGTTCGGGAACGCTGCCGTGGTGACCGAGCCGGCGGGGCCGATCTCGCCGACGACCCGGGCCATCGCGCCGAGCCCCGACCACACCCGCAGGCACGCGTTCGGCGTGTCCGGGTGGTACAGGACGACGCTGCGCTCACGGTCGAAGGACTCGGCCAGGATCCGGTGCCTGCCGGGTTGGTGGACCAGGACCACGAGCTGGCACATGCTCAGGCACATCACCAGGGCGAAGTACCACCCGTTGAAAGGGCGGCGGGGAGACGAGAAGAGCCGCGGCCTCAGCACCGCCAGCGAGGCGAACAGGAAGAGCAGGAACAATCCCACCCCGACCAGCGGGGCGTCGAGGTACTCCAACGCGACCAGGTCGCCCGGAATCAGGTGACCGAACGAGAACACCACCGCGGCCACCACGCCCGTCCCCACCAGAACCAGGCCGCCCACGCGGCGCCGGCGGGCCGACCGCCGCATCGTCACATCGACATCCCCCATCACCCCATGGTGGCAACCCGGTGCGAGCGTCAGCCGATCTCGGTGGCCTCCCAGCCCCACCGGAGGCCGCCGAAGATGTCGACGACGCCCCGGCCGCTGTCGCGAACCAGGAACGTCTCCGCGGTGAACCGGTGGCGATCCGGCCGGGACAGCGACGGCGTCGCCTGGACGTTGACCACCGGGTGGCCGTTGACGGACGTGCGGCCGCCGTACGGATAGAACGGGTTCGCGCGTCCACCGTTGTCGAGCCCCGCCGCCGCGCCGTGATGGACGACCTGGATCCAGTGCATGGCGTCGTCGGCGGGCGGGTCGCCGCGCGCGAGGTCGGGCTCGTAGACGAGGTGCAGGTCGGCACCCACGCCGTCGGGGGAGGCGAAGACGCTGTGCGACCGGACCCGCAGTTCGCCGCACCCCGCGAACCCGCCCAGCCGACGGAACACGTAGTGCTGGCCGCACGCCCGCTCGACCACGGCGACGAACTCCTCCGTCGGGTGGTCCAGATACCGCGAGGCGAGCAGCGCGATCCGCCACGCCCGCCCGTCGACGACGAACTCGATCGCCGTGGTGTGCCCGCCGACCGTGGTCGACAACGGAACGGGCCACCCGGTCGGCCCACCCGGCCGGTGGTCCGCGACCACGTGAGCGGCCAGCACGATGCTCATGCCGCCCGCACCTCCCACCCGTACCGGATGCCGCCGGTCACCACGACCGGGCACGGGTCGCCGGCACCGGTGTCGTGCGCCAGGAACACCTCCGCGGCGTATTCGCCGGACAGGTCCGGCGCGTCGGGCGGCGGGGTGATCTCGGTGACGGTGTACAGGTTCACCAACCGCTCGCCGTGCACCGACGTCGGGCCGCCGGTGGGCAGGAACGGGTTCGCGCGCCCGCCATTGTCCACAAAGGACCGGCCAGCCGTGCGCACCACCTGGATCCACCGCAGCGCCCGCGCCGGATCCGGCCCGCCCTCGTGGACCACGTACAACTCCGCGCCGTACGACGACGGCGAGGCGATGACGCTGTACGACTGCACCCGGAACGCCGGCAGCCCGCCGCCGTACCGGAACGTGTAGGACCCGCCGAACGCGTCCTCGACCGTCCGCACGAAGCCGACCGACGGGGCCGCCGCGTACTCCGCCGGCGCGAGCGAGACGCGGTACGACCGTCCATTGTGGTCGAACGAACCGGCGGACACGTGCCCGCCGATGGTCGCGCGGCCGGGCCAACCGTGGGGCTGGCCCGGCCGGTAGTCGCGGACCAGCCGGGGTATCACCCGATGATGTCTACCGGTGCGGGCATAAGGCCGGTGTCAAGGATTCTGCAGACCCGGCCGCCCGTCGAGGATCGTGAACGACCGCAGCGTCCGCGCGGGCGCGTCCTTCCTGGTCACCGCGTCGACCGCGCGGAAGTCGGCCCGGAGCTGCCCGCGCGAGATGTGCGTGCGAACGTACCCGCGCCGGTCCGAGTAGAACCTCAGGTGCGGGTTGGTGCCGGCGTTGGGGATCGTCGACGTCGCGGTGCCGTCACCCCGCGAGGTGACCGACGTGCACACGAGTTCGGTGCCGATCGTCGCCGACCGGGGATCGGCGTAGTCGGCCTTGAGATCGTTGGCCCACGCCGTGTGGATGTCGCCGGTGAGCACCACCGGGTTGCGGACGCGCCGGTCGACCCACCCGCGCT
The DNA here is from genome assembly GCF_016863635.1 of Virgisporangium aurantiacum. Lineage (GTDB taxonomy): Bacteria > Actinomycetota > Actinomycetes > Mycobacteriales > Micromonosporaceae > Virgisporangium > Virgisporangium aurantiacum. Next base: position 98,444 of record NZ_BOPG01000037.1, read on the forward strand.
GGACGCGGTTGCGCGAGGCGCGGTAGCCGTCCCACGCGTCCATGTTGCCGGCGCCGCTCGCGGTGAAGCGGCGGGCGAAGAACACCTGCTGGCCGATGACGTCCCAGGTGGCGGAGCCGAGCCCGTCGAGCAGCCACTTCTCCTGCGCGGCACCGGTGATGGTGCGGCCGGTCCGGTCGGCGTCGGCGCACACCTTCCACCCGTTGCCGCACGCCTGCGGGTCGCGGAACTGGCGGGTGTCGAGCATGTGGAACGTGGCCAGCGTCCCCCACCGCACCCGCCGGTACAGGGAGTCGCCACGCAGCGGCATGTTCTCGCAGTACGCCCGGTAGGCGGCGGCGCGCCGGGCCGTCCACTGCGCGGCGGTCAGCACGGGGTCGGTGTCGAAGCGCGCGGCGCCGGCCACGTCGTCCTCGATCTCATGATCGTCGGGGACGACCAGCCACGGCGCCGCGGCGTGCGCGGCCTGCAGATCGGGGTCCACCTTGTACTGTGCGTACCGCCGCCGGTAGTCCGCGAGCGAGACGGTCTCCTTGCCCAGGTGCTGCCGCACCTTGCCGGGCTTGCCGGGTCCCTCGTAGATGTAGTCGCCCAGGTGCAGGATCAGGTCGGGACGGTCCTCGGCCATCCGCCGGTACGCGGTGAAGTACCCGTGCTCGAGGTTGGCGCACGACGCGAACGCCATCACGAGGTCGCGGCCGGCGGTGGTCGCGGCCGGCGTGGTGCGCGTCCGGCCGACGGGGGAGATGTGCCCCTGTGCCCGGAACCGGTAGTGGTACTCGGTGTCGGCGGCCAGGCCGCCCGCGACGGCGTGCACCGAGTGGGCGCAGTCGTGCCGCGCGGTCACCGTGCCCCGCGCGACCGGTGCGCCGAACGTGGCGTCCCGCGACACCTGCCACTCGACGGCGACGTCGCCCGCCGGCATGCCGCCGTGGCCGTCGGCGTTCAGCGGTTTCGGCGCGAGCCGGGTCCACAGGACCACACTCGTCGCATCCGGATCACCGGAGGCCACGCCGAGCGTGAACGGGAACGGGACCGGCGCGGCGGCCCGCAGCCCCGGTGCCACCGCCGTGACCAGGCCACCCAGCACGAACGTCCGGCGATCAAGGCTCATGCCGTCAGGTGTACCGCAGCCCGTCGGCCGTGATGTGCCGAACGCGTACCCTGCAACGATGGCGAACGGTGTGCTGCTCGGGATCGACTTCGGCACGTCCAACACCGTGGCCATGGTGCGCCGGGGAGATACCGAGGCCCGGCCGCTGCTGTTCGACGGCTCGCCCCTCCTCCCGTCCGCCGTCCTGTTGGAAGGCCCGGGCGACGTCCTGGCCGGCACCGACGCGGTCCGCTCGGCGCGCCTGTACCCGGACCGGTACGAGCCCAACCCGAAGCGGCGCATGGCCGACGGCATCGTGCTCCTCGGCGGGCACGAGACCGACGTGGTCGATCTCGTCGCCGCCGTGCTGAGCCGCGTGGCGGTCGAGGCGCGTCAGGTCACCGGCCAGGTGCCGGACCACGTCGTGGCGACACACCCGGAGATCTGGGGGACGTCGCGGCTCGGCCGCCTCACCGAGTCGGTGGTCCGGGCCGGGCTGCCCGCGCCGAAGCTGGTGTCCGAGCCCGTGGCCGCCGCCGCGTACTTCCTCGCCGAGGGCAGTCGCGTCGGCCCCGGCCGCTGCGCGGTCGTCTACGATTTCGGCGCCGGAACGTTCGACGCCAGCGTCGTCCGCCGCGGCCCCGACGGCGCGCTCACCGTGCTCGCCAGCGAAGGGCTGCCGGAGGTCGGCGGCCTCGATCTCGACGCCGCGCTCGTCGAGCACCTCGGCCGCCTCATCGCCCAACGCGACCGCGACGCCTGGGACCGCCTGCGCCGCCCCACCTCCGTCGCCGACCGCCGCGCCCACTGGCAACTGTGGGAGGACGTCCGGTTGGCGAAGGAGTCGCTCAGCCGCCGCCCGCAGACCTCGGTACACCTGCCGTTCCTCGACGAGAGCGTCCCGGTGAGCCGCGAGGAGTTCGAACACCTCGCCGAACCCGTCATCGCCCGCACGGTCACCGTCACCCGCGCCGCCGTGCGCAGCGCCGGCATCGGCCCGCAGGACGTCGGCGGCATCTTCCTCGTCGGCGGTTCGAGCCGCGTCCCGCTCGTCGCGACCCTGTTGCACCGCGCGTTCGAGATCCCACCGACCGTCCTCGAACAACCGGAACTCGTTGTCGCGGAAGGCGCCCTGAGCCGCCTCGACGCGCACGAGGAACGCACGCCCGCGGGCGTCACCATGACCCTGCCCGTCCCCGAGACGGAGAGCGAGCCACCGACCCAACGCATCCCCGCGAAGGGCACGGCGCGTCCGGTGGTCCCGGCGGCCCCGCCGGTTCCGGCGCCGGCTCCGGAAAATCCGGGATTACGCCATGAGCGTCCCCCCGTACGTCGACACCTTGCCGATCCCTGGGGCGTCGCCGCCGCCGCCGTGCTCGGCATCCTCGCCGGCGTGGTGGCCGCCGCGGCCGACGCCGCCGCACTCACAGCGATCGCGGCGGCCGCCGCCGTGGCGGTGCTGGTGTACGCCGTGCGCGTCGTGCTCGGCCTTGCCTTCGACCGTTAGAAGTTGCTCAGGACCGAGCTGAAGATCTTGTCCACACTGGACGGATCCGTCGCGTCGTAGGCGGCGGCCCGGGAGACCTTGGCGATCTCCTGGAGCGTCGTCAGGTCGGCCTCCTCGCCGAACGCGATACCGAAGATGCGCACCGAGTCCTCCAACGCCGAGCCGTCGAGGTCGCGCAGCAGCCTCGCCTTGTCGTTGTCGGCGGGGTACTCGTTGCGGCCGTCGGTGAGCAGGACGACGGCGTTGATCCGGTTGGCGTCCAGCCGTTGGCGCATGTACAGGTCGGCCGCGCGGGTGGTGTGGTACAGCGCCGTTCCGCCCTCGGCGCTCAGGCCGCGGATGAGCGTGGTGAGTTGCTGCTTCCTGTCACCCAACCGCGACATCGGCAGCCGCTCGTTGTACGGGCTTTCGCCGTTCGGCTTCTGCCCCGAGAACGTCCACAGCGCCACCTCGTCGTCGGGATGCAACAGGTCGAGGCTCGCGATCGCCGCCTTCTTCGCGGCTTCGAGCTTGCTGACGCCGCCGAACGCGTTCTCCTTCATCGAACCCGACACGTCGAGCACCAGCAGCACCCGCGCCTTCTTCCGCAGGTCGTCCCAGCCGGTGAGCATCCGGTCGAGGACCTCGCCGACGGGCGCCTGGATGAGGCTCAGCTTCTGCCCGGCCGGGATCTGCAACGCCTTGGTCAGTTCCGGACCGGCCTTGCCCTCGTGGTCGCGGAAGCCCATCGCCGCGAACGCGGCCTGCTGCTCCGGCTTCTGCAGGAACGCGAGGAAGTCGGCGGCGGCCTCCTTCTGCGCGTCGCTCGCCGACGGGAGGACCACGTACGGGTGGTCGAGCATCAGGGTGCCGTCCTTGGGCACCATCGGAATCAGCGGGACCGTCGGCGGCTTGCCGTTCTCCTTCGGGTCACCGGTGGTGTTGCCCTTGTTGTACAGGTAGGTCAGCTGCTCCTGGTGCACCACCGCGCTCACGTACGACATCGCGGCGCCCTTGGCGTCGGCCTCGGCCATGTTCGCGAGGAACTTCACCGCGTCGTCGGTGTAGTGCAGCACGCCGGCCTCGACCCCGCGGACGAACGTCGTGACGGCCGGCTGGGCGAGATCGGCCTGGGTGAGTTCCCGCGACAGCCCCGTGGCGGCGTAGTACGTGGCGACGGTCGCGGCGAGTCCCGACGTCGACCGGTGCGGGTTGTCCTTGCCGAAGGAGAAGCGGCCCCACTCGGGGTGGCCGTACCGGCCCCAGCCCTGCGGGTCGGCGGCCAGCGCCAGCACGTCGCTCCACCCGAACTCGCGGTCGGGCCACCCGAACGCCTCGGCCATCGGCTTCGGCATCGCGATCACCAACGGGCTCTGCGCGATCGACGGCAGCTTCTCGGTCGACGCCGGCAGCGTCTTCTGCGGCTTCGCGCTCTCGCGGTGGCGGGCCAGTTGCAGCCACAGCGACGACGTGGGCGTCCACACCTGCGGCGCCGGGGCACCGTCGCGCTGCTCGTCCCAGCCGGAGACGAGGGCGTCCATCGCCGCTCCGGACGTGAGCCGGTGCACCGACACCGACGCGCACCGCTTGCCGCCGTACAACTCGTCGGACGCGTTGTACTTCCGGGCCAGGTCGATCATCAGATCGGCCTTCTCCGTGGACGAACTGACCTCGATGGCTTCGCACCCGGCCCGCTCGGCGGCGCCGGCCGGGCCGGGATCGCGCCGGACCACCACGAAGTACGTCACCACCACGGCGACCAGACCGACAATGACCGCGATCACGAGCGGAAGTCGTGTGCGCGTCCCCGTGCCAACGCCCATTGGTGATCTCCTGTCCTGCACCGATGGAGCCCCGCATCGTAACGGGCCGCCACAACGTCGTCCCGCTCGGTCTACCGCCCCGACGAACTGGGCGACGGTGATGCCGGTTGAGACGCGGGCAGGTCCGGCGGGGCGGTCTGACCGGCCGCCTCGGCGGCGGCCCGGCGCCGGTCCTCCTCCAGCGCGCGGAACGCGCAGTCGCGCAGCTGCTCGCGGGTGGCCCTGGCGAAGTCCGCGCACGGCGAGGCCGCCGCGCCGTCGCCGGGTTGATTCGTCGGCGGGGTGGTCGCCTGGCCTCCGGTCAGCAGGTTCGCGACGGTGACCGGCTTCGATTCGTCGACCGGCACGGTGAACAGGTACTTCACCTGGCCGTCGAGTTCGCCGTACGCCTGCCAGGTGCGGCCGTCGAGCGGCAGGAACTCGATCACCCGTCCGCCGGCCGGGTAGAAGCCCGGATCGGACGCCAGCACCGCCTTGATGCGGTTCTCCAGGCGGGTGAGCGCGGTGATCCGCTCGTCGCCGTCGTCGAGGACGTAGATGCGCTGGGTGTTGAAGGAGCCGGCGGTGACGGTGTCGGCCGGTGTCACGGCGTACGCCACCAGTTGCTCGGAGTCGGAGCCGCGCGCCCGCAGCGGCGACACCCAGTACCGGCGCCCGTCCTCCTTCGACAGCAACTGGTAGACGCCGATGTTGTCCTGCTGGGTGCCGGCGCCGGTGAGCTCGAACCCGAAGCCGCCGTCGTCGTCGGGGCTCTTGCCGGCCGCCCAGGCGCTCATCTCGCGCTGCTTGATGACCATCGTGATCGGGTACGACGGGCCGGGCAGGTCGTCGGGCGCCACCGTGCGGAGGTGGTCGAGGTGCGTCTTCCCGTTCTTGCCGCTGACGACCAGAACCCCGGCGGGACGCAACACTGTGCGGTTGCGGTAGTCCACCTGCCGGACGACGGGCACGACGACCTTCGGCTGGTCGCCGTCGCAGTAGCCCCAGACGTCCTCGTCGTCGTACAGGAGGTCGGGATACCTGTCGGCCAACAGGTCGCGGAGGTTGCGGCTGTGCGTCCCGTTGAAGGACGTGTCGATCGCGTACCCGCCCGCGAACAGGCACGAGGTCGGGTTGCCCCGCCCGTCCCATTCGACGACGCTGTGCAGCGGCCGGTCGTCCTTGCCGTCGCGTACCGCCGAGACCTTGACCTGCAGCGCGCCGTCCTCGCCGCGGCGGTACAGGTAGCCGGCCGTGTTCTCGCGCAGTTCGGTGTTGGCGACCGACGCCGAGTTCGTCTTCATCTGGTACTTGGCCGCCGCGATCGAGACCACCCGCGGCTCCCAGTTGACCGACAGCTCACCGCGGTCGACGCAGCCGACGACGTCGTGCCGCCCGAGCAGCACGCACGGCCCGCCGGACGCCGGCTCGGCGTCAGCGGTGAGGTCGCGGACGAAGCTCGGCGCGTTGCCGGGGTCACGCACCACGAAGACGGTCGTGGGCGACGTGGCGGTGCCGTCGTAGCCGCGGGCCTCGTCCATCCCGTTGCCGACGACGGCGACGAAGAACATCACGCCGCAGAACAGCATGGCGAGCACGAGGCCGACGATGCCGACCTCTTCGAAGTCGACGCCGGAGGCGGCCAGCGCGCCGACGCCCGCGATCAGCCACGCGATCACCATGAGGTAACCCCAGCCGGTCCACCGCAGGGGGTTCAGGCCGCCCGGGAAGAAGTAGCGTTCCAGCCCGGTCCAGAAGTGCTGGTGGGCCGCCCACTCGCCGCCCGTGAAGATTCCGGCGCCGGCGTACCAGACCAGCCAGACCCCGAGGATCAGGACCAGCGGTGTCAACAGCCACGCGATCAGCGGACCCCTGTCATACACGGCACGACAGTAGCCATGCGCCACAACCCGTGCGTGCGCACGCATCTCCACTACGCTGGCGGCGTGTTCGAGAACGACGACAAGATCGCCGCGTGGGCGGCCCTGCTGCGGACGCACGCCGCCGTGCTGCCCCGGCTGGAGAAGGCGCTCGGCCGGGCCGGCCTGCCGATCACCTGGTACGACGTGCTGCTGGTGCTCAACGCCGCGCCGCAGCGGCGGCTGCGGATGACCGACCTGGGGCACCAGGCGACGGTCAGCCGCGAGCGGGTCAGCCGCGTGGTGGGTGAGCTGGAGCGGGAGGGCCTGGTCGAGCGGCAGGCCAACCCGGACGACCGGCGGTCGGCGTTCGCGGCGGTCACCCCCGAGGGACGCAAGCGGCTGCGGGCCGCGGCACCGGTCTACCTGGCGGCGGTGGAGGAGCACTTCCTGTCGTACCTGAGCGACCGGGAGGCGAAGGTGATCGCCACCGCGCTCGGGCGGGTGCTCGGCGCCGAGGAGTCCGGCCCGCCGGGCTAGAAGTATGTGCGCACGCACACAGTTGACGCGCCGCCTCTCGTGGGGAAAGAATGTGCGTACGCACGCACTTATGGAGGAAACCATGACCGCCACCCGCACCCTTGCCGGCACGATCCTGCCCGTCCCCGGCGTCTGGGACCTCGATCCCGGCCACACGGAGGTGTCGTTCACCGGCCGGCACTTCATGCTCACCAAGGTCCGCGGGCGCTTCACCGGCGTCACCGGAACCGTGGTGGTGGCCGACGACCCGGGGGAGTCCGTCGTCGACGTCGCGATCGACATGGCCACCGTCGAGTCCGGCAACCCCACCCGCGACGAGCACCTGCGCTCGGCCGACCTCTTCGACGTCGAGAACCACCCGCGCGCCACGTTCCGCAGCACCTCGATCGACTGGCACGGCACCACCGGCACGATGACCGGCGACCTGACGATCCACGGCGTCACCCGCGGCATCACGTTCGAGGTCACCTACGAGGGCCACGCGAGAGACCCGTGGGGCGCCGACCGCGCCATCGCGTCCGCCCGCACGACCCTGAACCGCGAAGACTTCGGAATCACCTGGAACATGCCCCTTGAGACCGGCGGAATCCTCGTATCCAAGGAAATCCACCTCGAGATCAACCTCGAAGCCATCCTCCGCCCCTGAGCCCCCACGCCGCCCGCGCCGCCCGCGCCGCCCGCGCCGCCCGCCGCCCCCTCCGCGCCGATCTTGCAGTTGTGCTCGCCCGTTAGCGCTGATTCGCCCCGTTTTGGGGCGTGCACAACTGCAAGATCGACTCACGGGGGGCGTGGCGGGGGGGTCAGTGGAGGCGGTAGACGCGACTCGCGGTTCCGGCGAGGACCTCGCGCCGGGCCTCGGCGGGGTACGGGGCCAGGGCCTGCTGCCAGGCCGACACGAGGGTTTCGAGGTCGGTCCAGAGCTTCTCGATCGGGAAGTTGCTGCCCCACATGCAGCGGCGCGGGCCGAACAGGTCGAGGCACGTCGCGGTCACCAGGTCGATCGTCGGCTGGTCGACGCGGTGCGTGAACGTTCCCTGGCCGGTCAGCTTGACCACGACGTTGGGCAGGTCGGCCAGGCGGCGCATGCCCCGCGTCCATTCGTCCACCGTGGACGGTCCGACATCGACCGGCATGCCGGCGTGCACGAGCACGAACGTCGTGTCGGGATGGTCCCGGGCGAGCACGGCCGCGTCCGCCATCTGGGGTGCGAAGACCTGGAGTTCGAACAGCCAGTCCAGGTCGGCCAGGGCCGCGATGTTGCGCCGGAACACCGGATCCGTCATCCGGTCGGGCGCCGACGCGAAGCGGAACTCCGCCCGCTCGTGCCAGTGCAACTGGAGGCGCACGCCGCGCACCAGCGGGCTGATCGCCGCCTGCCGACGCATCACCGACAGCGCGTCCGGTGCGAACAGGTCGGCGCAGCCGATCACGGCCGTCGGCCAGCCGCTCTCGGCGTGCACGTCGCGCAGCCACCGGATCTCGTCCTCGACCCGGTCGAGCGGCCAGTTCGTCTGGACGTAGACCGAGGCACCGATGCCGCACGCGGTGGCCTCCGCGACGTACTCGTCGACCGGATAGTCACGCCGGATCGGTTCGTATGGACCGAAGATGCGGGGCACCGGCGGACCGGCGAGCCAGGGCAGGTCGGCCTGCCGCCAGATGTGGTGGTGAGCGTCCACAATGGTCATTCGACTGAGCCCTTCCAGCGGCGGTACGCGGCCCGGCGCGGGCCGGCGACGATCGTGGGGATGCGGCCGACCTCGGCCAGTCCGGTCGCCAGGTCGCGCACGCCGCCGAGGTGGTCGAGGTGGGTCAGCACGCCGGCCATGCCGCGGGTCACCGGGCGGTACGCGGGGGAGCAGGCCAGCGGCGACCACCAGATGAGCCGGTGACCCAGCCGGGAGAGCCGGGCGGTCGCGGCGACCATGGGCGCGCAGTCGCCCCGCTCCAGCCCGTCGGAGATCACGACGATCAGCGCGCCGCGGGCGAGCGCGAGGTGCCGCGGGTTGGCGAGGAACCGGTGCAGTGACACGCCGATCGCCGTCCCCCCGTCCGCGTCCCGGACGATCCGGGAGACGGCCGCGAGTGCCGCGTCGACGCCGCCGGTGAGTGCCGCCGTGATCCGCGTGAGCCGGGTGCCGAACGTGAAGACCTCGGTGCGGTCGCCCATCGCGGTGTGTGCCAACCGCAACAGGTCCGGCGTGTGGAGTTTCAGGGACCCGGAGACGTCGACGAGGAGTAGCAGGCGGCGCGGGTGCGACGGCCGGGCGGTCCACCGGAGCCGCGTGATCTCGCCGCCGTCGCGCCGGGCCTGCCGCCAGATCCGCGGCATGTCCAACCGGCGACCGGCGGGCGCGGGGCGGCGCCGGCGCGACGGGATCACCGGCAGGCACCGCGGCCACGCCTCGCGCAGCGCCCGCATCAGGTCCGGTTGCCGGGCGCCGGCGAACGTGCGGTGTCCGGTGGTGGCGAGGGCGCTGGCGGCGGTGCCGCCACCGGGCCGGGTGTCCATTGTGGACAGCTCGGATCCGCCGGGGCCGCGGTGCGCGGGCAGCTCACCCTCCGCGTCCCGGGGCGACGGGACGCGCGTCAGCGCGGCCGGGTGGCGGAACCACGCGTCGAACACCTCGTCGAACGTGGCGAGATTCGCGACGTCGGTGAGCAGCGTGACGCGGGCGTACCAGTACAGCGCCGTCAGGTCGCGGGGTGCCGCGTCCGCGATCGCGCGCAGGAAGTCCGCCTGCTTCGCGGGTCCCGTGCCGAGGCCGGCGCGGCGCAACGCGTCCAGGAATCCCCGGAGGTGGTCGGCGGCCTCACTGATGGCTCCACACCCCCTCGGCGGCGACGACGAGGGCGGTGTCCTCCTCGTCCTTGATGAGCAGACCCAACGCGCGACGCAGCGCGAGCGGCCAGGCCGCCCCGTCGTCGACCAGCGTGACCGCCCCGCGCGCCCAGTCGACCGTCTCCGCGACGCCCGGCCGCTTGAGCAACGGCAGCGCCCGGATCTCCTGGACGGCGCGCACCAGTGCGGTCGCCGCCTCCTCGGTGAGGCCGGGCACGTGCGCGTGCAGGATGGCGCGCTCGCGATCGGCGTCGGGGAACGCGATCCAGTGGTAGAGGCAGCGGCGGCGGAGCGCGTCGTGCAGTTCGCGAGTGCGGTTCGACGTCAGCACAACCACCGGCGGCACGGTCGCCGTCAGCGTCGCGAGTTCCGGGACCGTGATCTGGAAGTCGCTCAGGAACTCCAGCAGGAACGCCTCGAACTCGCTGTCGGCGCGGTCGATCTCGTCGATCAGCAGCACCGCGCCGTCCGATCGCACCGCCTTCAACAGCGGGCGCTGCAACAGGAACTCCTCGGCGTACAGGTCGCCGATCTCTTCGCCGCGGGACTCGGCGGTGCGCACCCGCAGGAGCTGCTTCGGATAGTCCCATTCGTAGAGCGCCTGGCCGGAGTCGAGGCCCTCGAAGCACTGCAGGCGGATCAGCTCCCGGCCCAGCACGCGGGAGAGCACCGGGGCGAGCGCGGTCTTGCCCACCCCGGGCTCCCCTTCGAGCAGCAGCGGCCGCCCGAGTCGCAACGCCAGGTGGACGGCCGTGAGCAGCCCCTCGTCGGCGAAGTACCCCTGGGCCCGTAGCTGCTCCTCCATCGCTACGTGATCAGTTCGTGCTCGACACTCAGGACGTGCACCCGGCTCGACGTGTGCGCACCGGCGTCACCGGCGGCGGCCTTGCCGGCATCGGACGCGAACGCCGCCGCCCGGGCGTCTTCGTCGTCGAACCACATCTCGTTGACGGCGTCGAACGCGGCATCCTCCGCGACGGCCACGTTCACCGTGTACTTCCGGAGCCCGGGCAGGTTCTTCGCGAACTCGAAGTGGTCTTCCGCCACCCATTTCGCGAAGTCCTCTTTGGACAGTCCGTCGGCCCGCTTGAGCAGCGAGATGAGCTTGATCATTCGTCGACCTTCCGTAGTTCGTCGAGCCCGCGGAGGACCCGTTCCGGCGTGAACGGCATGGTGTCGAGGCGGACGCCGCACGCGTCGAAGATCGCGTTGGCGATCGCCGGTATCGGCGCGTTCGCGGTCATCTCGCCGATGCCCTTGGCGCCGAACGGCCCGTTGTCGGCCGGCCGTTCGAGGATCGCGTTGTGGTACACGGGAATGTCGGCCGCGGCGGGCATCAGGTACTCGGTGAAGTCGGCCGGACCGTGATCGCGGTTCGGGTAGTAGGGCTCGGTCGCCTCGAACAGCGCGTGCGACATGCCCATCCAGGCACCGCCCTCGACCTGCTGCGCCACCATCGCCGGGTTGAGCGCCCGGCCGATCTCGTAGGCGTTGTACATCTCCAGCACCTCGACCACGCCGGTCTCGTCGTCGACCTCGACGACGGCCACCGTGCACGCGTGCGCCTGGCAGGAGTCGGGGTCCATCGCACCGGTCTCCGGTACCGGGTCGTTCTTCTCCTTGAGGAAGATGCCCCGGCCGGAGATCGTGCGGCCGTGCGTGAAGTGCGCGGCGAGCGCCAGATCGGTGACGTGGATGCGCTTGTCCGGCGTGCCGACCACCCGGATGAACCCGGTGCCGTCGGTCTCCAGGTCGGCGGCGTCCACCTCCATCTCCTCGGCGGCGACCGCGAGCATCACTTCGCGCGCCTCGGTCGCCGCCATGATCACGGCGTTGCCGACCCGGTGCGTGCCGCGGCTGGCGAACGTGCCCATGCAGTGCGGCCCGGTGTCGGTGTCGGCGGTGTCGACGAGGATGTTCTCCATCGGCATGCCGAGCGTCTCCGCCGCGCACTGCGCCACCACGGTCTTGAGCCCCTGGCCGAGGTCCACAGAGGACAGTGAGATCACGAACGTGCCGGTGGTGGTGGCGTGGATCAGCGCCTGCGACGGGTCACCGCCCAGGTTCATGCCGGTGGGGTAGTTGACGGAGGCGTACCCGCGCCCGCGCAGCCTGGTCATGACGTCTCCACAGAAGACATCCGTCGGTACTCGTCCGGGAGTTCGTGGCCGACCATCTCGGCGGCCTTCTGGATCACCTCGATCAGCGCCGTGCCCGACGCGACCTTGCGGTGCGCCTTCAGATCCCCGTCGCGGTAGGCGTTCTTCAGCCGTAGCTGCAACGGATCCATGTTCAGCTCGCGGGCGACGCGGTCCATCTGCGACTCCAGCGCGAAGTCGGCGATCGTCACCCCGAACCCGCGCATCGCGCTCGACGGCGTGCGGTTGGTGAACACGCAGTGGCAGTCGGCCCAGACGTTGGGGATGCTGTACGGCCCGGGCATGTGCGCCGCCGCCTTCGTCGTCCCGTACGGGCTGTGCCGCGCGTACGCGCCCGCGTCGACATACAGTGTGATCTTCCGGCCGGTGATGCGGCCGTCGGCCATCACGGCGTCCTTGATGTAGAGGCGTTCGGCGGCCCGGGGCGACGAGACCTGCATCTCCTCGTACCGGTTCCACACGTACTTCACCGGCTGCCCGGTCAGCATCGCCGCGACGCAGGCGACCGGCTCGACCTGGATGTCGACCTTGCCGCCGAAGCCGCCGCCGACCGTGCCGCCGACGATGCGCAGCTTGTTGAACGGCGTTCCCAGGATCAGCGCGGTGTTGTCGAGCGTGAAGAAGCACGCCTGGGTGTCGGAGTGGATGCGCAGCCGCCCGTCGGCCTGCGGCACCACGATGCAGCCGGTCGTCTCGGTGGGCGCGTGCTCGATCGGCGCCGACTGGTACCGCCACTCGAAGACGTGGTCGGCCGCGGCGAACGCGCTGTCGACGTCACCGAACCGGATGCGCCGGCAGTGGTGCCCCTCGTAGGTGAAGTAGTTGTTGCCCTGGTACTCGTTGACGATCGGGGCACCCTCTTTCAGTGCCTCCTCGACGTCGAACACCGCCGGCAGGTCGTCGTACGTGACTCCGACGCGGGCCGCGCCCTCGTACGCGGCGGCCTCGCTCTCGGCCACCACCGCGCAGATCGGCTCGCCGAGGTAGCGCACGGTTCCCTCGGCCAGCACCGGTTCGTCGTCGGGTTGGACGCCGATGAGCTTGAGCGGCGTGAAGACGTTGTTCGGGATGTCCTCGTGGGTGAGGATCCGGACGACGCCGGGCACCTCCAGCGCGGCGGTCAGGTCGACGCTCGTGATGCGCGCGTGGTGGCGGGCCGAGCGGTGCATCTTCAGGTGCAGCAGGCCGGGCGGCGCCACGTCCTCGAAGAACGCGGTGCGGCCGGTGACGTGCCCCAGCGCGTCCGACCGTTGCACCGCCGAGCCGATCACGGTGAAGGGGCCGGCCGACTCGTCGGGAAAGTACGTGCGGTCGATCGGGTCGGTCTTCACGAGCGACGCCTTTGCTCGGCCGCGGCGAGGATCGCGGCGACGATCGGGCCGTACCCGGTGCAGCGGCACACGTTTCCGGAGATCGCCTCCAGCACGTCGTCGCGGGTGGGGTCGGGGTTGCGGTCCAGCAGCGCCTCGGCGGCCATGATCATGCCCGGGGTGCAGAACCCGCACTGGGTGGCGAAGCCGTCGAGGAACGCGCTCTGCACCTCGTCGAGCTGTTCGCCGCGGGCCACACCCTCCAGCGTCCGCACGTCGGCGCCGTCGACGGTCTCGACCGCCACCAGACACGACATCACCGGGCGCCCGTCGAGCAGCACCGTGCACGTGCCACAGCTGCCCTGCGCGCACCCGCGCTTGGCGGCGGTGAGACCGAGCGCGTCGCGCAGGCTCGACAGCAACGACGTCCCCGGCGGCGCCAGGAACTCGCGAGAGCGTTGGTTGACCCGGAGATTGACCACCGATGACGCCATACCGTCCTCCTAACCGATGAAGGCACGTCGCAGATGAACGGGGAGTACCCGGCTGCGGTACCAGGCGCTGGCGTAGCTGTCGTCGAACGGGTCGATGTCGGCGCGGGCCGCGCGGCCGGCCTCGTCGAGCACGTCCGTCTCCAGTGGACGTCCGATGAGGACGGTCTCGGCGGACCCGGCCCGGACCGGACGCGGTGCCACGCCGCCCAACGCGATCCGCGCCGACGTGACCGTGCGACCGGCCGGACCGTCGGCCGTCTCCACCACCGCGGCGACCGCGACGATCGCGGCCGAGTTGAGCCGGCGGCGCATCGCCTTGTGATAGAACCACGTTCCCGCGGCGGGCACGGCGAACCGCACGGCGGTGACGATCTCGCCGCGATCGAGGCGGAGCCGTTCCACCGGTGCCGTCCGGTCGCCGTCCGGCCCGGTGATGTTGACGGTGGCGTCGAGCGCGAGCAGGCACACGGCGAGATCGCCGTAGGGCTGGGGGACGAAGAGGTTGCCGCCGACCGTCGCCAGCGTGCGGATCGTCGGTGAGGCGATGGTCCGTACGGCGGCACGGAGGAAGGCGAGGTCGGTCGACTCCTCGACCTCGGCGAGCGTCGTGGTGGCGCCGACGCTCACGTGCGTCCCCTCGACCGCGATACCGGAGACACCGGCCCGACGCAGGCTGACCAGTTCGGACGCCGCGGCCGTTCCGTGGTTGACCTGGGCCATGACGATCGTGCCGCCGGCCATCACCCGTCCGCCGGCCGCCGCGTGGATCACCGCAGCCGCAACGGAATCGGGAATTCGCACCGCCGTGATCATGAAGCACGCTCCCGATCTATTATCGATAATCGGTTACACGGACGTTAAGACCACCCGCCGCGCGCGTCAATAGCACTGCTTAAGATGGCGGCATGACCTCCGACGTGCCCCCGCCGATCCCGTTCCCGACGGCGGCGCCCGAGGTGTCGCGCATGACGCTGGCGCAGCAGATCCGCGAGTCGCTGGTGGTGCGCATCGTGTCGGGCGAGATCGCGCCCGGCGAGCGCCTGGTCGAGACCCGGCTCGCGTCGGTGTACGGCACCAGCCAGGCGCCGGTGCGCGAGGCGCTGCGCGAGCTCGAGGCGATGCGCATGGTCGAGACGCGGCCGCGGCGCGGCACGTTCGTCCGGCACTTCGTGCAGCAGACCCTGCGCGAGTGCTACGTGGTGCGGGCCGCACTCGAAGAGACCGCCACCCGCCTCGCGATGCTGGCCGGCACGATGCCGATCGCGGCGCTCCGCGCGGAGGTGAAGGCCATGCGCGCCGCCACCCGCTCCGGCGACGCCGACGCCGCGGCCCGGGCGAGCGTGGCGTTCCACCGGCACATCGTCGACGCGGCGCACAACGAGTTGCTGAAGCTGTCGTGGGAGGCGCTACGGATCGAGGCGCGCACGTCGGTCACGATGGTCGCCGCCGACGTGAAACTGAAAGACATTGCCCGCGAACACGCCGAACTGCTGAAGACCATCGAGACCGGCGATCTGGAGGCCGCGTGCCGGGAGACCCGCGACCACCAGTGGCACTACGCCGACCTCCCGCACGACGCACACGGCCGCGCCCGTCGCAACGCTAGTTGAGGCGCTCGGTCAGGTGGACGACGACGTCGTCGCCGTCGGACTTGCCGATCGCCTTGCGCACGGCAGCCTTGATCGGCAGCTTGTGGGTGCCGTCGCCCAGCGCCATGAAGGCGCCCCGGAACGCGACGCCGTCGACGGTGCCGGCGACCTTCACGAGGCCACGGGTGCCGAAGATCTTCGCGGAGTCGGGGAGCTTGACGCAGGTCCAGGTGTCGCCCTCCTGTGCCTTGCCGAGGGTCGCGGTGAACGTGATGTCGAGTGGGCTCATCTCGGGTCTCCTGCCTCTTATACGAACACGCCGACGAGGGCGCCGATCACGACGAGCTTGACCAGCCAGTCGCCGATGTGCAGGGCGGCGCGGGGCACGGGAACCCGTTCCCAGACCACCGAGCCGGTGAGGATCACGAACGGCAGCACCCACAGTACGAGGCCGAGCAGGGCGCCGGCGGCGGCTCCGTCCCATCCGCCGGCGACAAGCAACCCGGCGACGAGGCCGGCGGTGATCGCGCTGCGGACGAGTTCGGCCGCGATCTGCCACGGCGCGGGGCGGCCGGAATCGGGTGTGGCGCCGCCTGCCATGGGGACCGCCGGCATCACGATGTAATACACCGAACTGACGATGAACGCGGCGACCGTG
This sequence comes from Virgisporangium aurantiacum, assembly GCF_016863635.1. Taxonomy (GTDB): domain Bacteria; phylum Actinomycetota; class Actinomycetes; order Mycobacteriales; family Micromonosporaceae; genus Virgisporangium; species Virgisporangium aurantiacum. Next base: position 114,276 of record NZ_BOPG01000037.1, read on the forward strand.
GCGACGCCGATCCCGAGTGCGATCATGGCAACCTCACTTTAGTACTATGCCGTACTGATTGCCGAACCATAGGCCGACCGATAAAGTACTGTCAAGTACTGAACTGGAGGTGCGAGATCGAGACCCGCCGTCGGGGCCGTCCCAGTGGTAGCCAGGGCACCGAACTGCTGGCGGTGGCCCGCGCCGTCTTCCTCGAACACGGCTTCGCCCGCACCACCATGGACGCCGTCGCCGCGCGTGCCCGCATCTCGAAGGCGTCGCTCTACCAGGCGCACCCCTCGAAGGACGCGTTGTTCGCCGCCGTCGTGCGGGACTGGGCGGCGCGCGGCCGCGACGCCATGCGTCCACATCTCGATCTTTTTCTGAGAACCGACGACACCGCTTCCGCCCTCCTGACCCTCGCGCGCACGATGCAGGCCGGGATCCTCAGCGCCGACGTGCTCCGGATGCGCCGGCTCGTCGCGAGCGAGGCGGGCCGGTTCCCCGAGGTGGCCGCCGGCTACGTCGCCGACAGTTGGGACCGCAACATCGCCAACCTCGGCGCGGCGCTCGGCGAACTCGACCGGCGCGGTCGCATCCGCACCGGCGATCCGGTGACGGCCGCGCAGCAGTTCACCTGGCTCGTCGTCGCCGCGCCGCTCAACGACCGCACGTTGCGCGGCGACGACACCCCACCCGACCGCGCCGATCTCGACACGATCGCCATTGCCGCGGTCGACACGTTCCTCGCTCGGTACGGCCCTTAAGCCATCAGGGCCTGCGCGCGATCGGTGCGGAGGTGCAGGGTCGTGCGGCCGTCGCGATGCGTCGCGACGAGGCCGGCGTCCTTGAGGACCGCGAGATGCTGCGACACCGCACCGGCGGTGACGCCCAGCCCGGCGGCGAGTCCGCCGGTGGTCTGCGGCGTGCCCAACCGGGCGAGGATCGCCGCGCGGGTGCGCCCGATCAGGTTGGCCAGCGCCTCGGGTGCGGGCTCGGCGGCCTCCCACAGCGTCGCGACGCCCCGCGCCGGGTACCGAAGCGTGCCGACCGTCGGGGGATTGGTCGACGCCGTGACCCGTGGCCAGCAGAAGACGCTCGGGCACAGCACGAGCCCGTGCCCGCGGACGTTCACCGTCGCCGACGGCGACTGTCGCGGGTGGACGATCAACTCCGAGTCGGCCCACACGACGTCGTCGTGCAGGTCGGTGAACAGGCTCTCGAACCCGCCCGCGGCCAGCGCCCGGGCGCGGAACGCGATGTCGGCGTCGAGCAGGCGCACCATGCGGTCCCAGTGCGGCGCGATCACGAGGTCGTAGCAGCGGCGCAGGGCGTCGACCACCAGCGGCAGGCCGGCGCGGGGATCGTCGTGGAACTGCCGGGCCAGCCGGGAGGTGAGCCGGGCGGTCTCGTCGCGGGCGTCGGCGAGTCTCGTCGCCCGGACCGTGCGCAGCTCGTCGGTCATGTCGGGCATCCGCGCGGCCGGTGCCGGCATGAGGAAGCCCGGCTTGAACCCGTCGCGGCTGACGAGGGCCTGCAGGAGCGGCAGAGTGTCCACTGTGGCCAGTCGGGGCCGGGCCCAGCGCGCCCACGGCAGGTGCACCGCGTGCACGCCGGGCCGCGCCAGCGCCGCCAACGCCATGACGGTCTCGTACACCGGCGAGATCGCGAAGCGCACCCGGGCCAGTTCGGCCCCGGCCAGCTGGATGCGGATCCTCATGCACGTCTCCCGGTTTAGCGTCAGCTAAATCCTACCGCCGCTCCATCCGGCGGCCGCACGCTTGCCCGCGTGAAGAGAGACTGGCGCCTGCTGTGGACCGCCTCGACCGTCACCAGCCTGGGCGACGGCGTGTTCGTGGCGGTCCTGCCGCTGCTCGCCGCGACCCTCACCACCGACCCGCGACTGATCGCCGGCGTGACCGCGTGGGGCACGCTGCCGTGGCTTCTCGCCGCCCTGCCGGCCGGCGCGATCGTCGACCGGTCCGACGGCCGGCGGGCGCTGGTGGTCGTGCAGTGCTGCCAGGCGCTGCTGGTCGGCGCGCTCGCCGTGGTGTCCATGATGGACGCCGGCACCATGGCGGTGCTGTATGGCGTGGCGTTCGCGCTCGGCACCGCCGAGACGTTCGCGAAGGTCACCGTGCAGAAGCTGATCCCCGCGGTGACGCCGTCGGACCGGCTGGAAACCGCCAACGGTCAGCAGAACGCCGCGATGTTCGCGATGAAACTGTTCCTCGGCCCGCCGATCGGCGCCCTGCTCTTCTCGTTCTCGGCGGCGCTGCCGCTGTGGCTCGACGTCGCCGCGTTCGCGGTGTCGGTCACGCTGGTCGCGCGGCTCACCGTCCGGACCGTCGCGAGTGGACGGTCGCCGGCCGGCGGCGTGTGGGCGGGTGCCCGCTGGCTCGCCGGTCACCGGGTGCTGCGCACGCTGACGATGCTGACCGCCGTCGCCAACCTGGCGAACTTCATGACCGTCTCGACGCTCGTGCTGTTCGCGCGGCAACGGCTCGGGCTCGACGAGGTCGGCTACGGGGTGCTGCTCAGCGCGATGGGGGTCGGCGGCGTCCTCGGCAGCCTCGTCAGCGGGCGGCTCATCGGCCGGTTCGGCGGTCGCGCCGTCGTCACCACGACGATCTTCACGACGCCGGTCGCGATGCTCGGCGTCGCCTCCCTCGCGACCGACCTGCCGACCATGGCCGCGCTGACGACGGTGACCTCCGCCGGCGCGTCGTTGTGGAACGTCGCCTCGACGTCGTTGCGCCAGCGCACCGTCCCCAGTGGACTGATCGGCCGGGTCAGCAGCGCCGGCCTGATGGTCTCGTGGGGAATGCAGCCGATCGGCGCTGTCCTCGGCGGGCTCGTCGCCGTGTCACCGCTGGGGATCGCGGGCCCGTGGATGGTCGCCGGCGCACTGCGCCTGCTCGCGGCCGTGCTCGCGACCCCCGTCCTCCGCGACTGGCCGGCCGTCGCGTCGGCCGACCTCGATCACGTCGGGAAGGCCTAAGATCGCCGCTTGCGGAACAAACCTGAAGCCTCACTGCGGGTTTCTTCCACGGACAGCGATCTTGACTGGCCGTCGCTCGTCATGGCGACCCCGAACCCGTATCGCCGCCGTCGCCGGATCACCCCCTCAAGAGTCGATCTTGCAGTTGTGGTGCCTGTGCCTACCAAGGCGGAACAATGCCGCTGCAACCCGGAACCACTACTGCAAGATCGATTGCACCACGCCATCGCCCGCTCGCGGTGTTCCCAACCGGCATGGCATCCGGGGACCTTCGCGACCGGCCTTAAGGGAGAGAAAAGTCGGTTGCGGCAAACCGTAGTCACCCAGATCTAGCTCGACGGCAGTGCGGGCTCGTGCGGGAACTTCCGGTGCAGCAGCACCGCGCCGATGAACACGGCGGGGATCGTGAACCAGCGCAGCGGCGCGAACGGGACACTCAACACGAGGACGCTCATCGTGCCGAACCCGATCGTCGGCCACCGGCGCCGCCACACGTACTTCAGGTGCGCGAGCCGTTCGCCGACGCCGCGGTGGTGCAGCGTGGGCCCGACCGCGAGCAGGCCGATGACGAACCCGTTCACCAGCACCGCGACCGTCAGCGCCACCAGCACGTTGATGCCGGGGATCAACAGGATGGGCACCAGCACCAGGCCGCCGAACGCGATCACGAGCGTCACCAGGATCGTCTGCGACATCACGAAACCGCTGGCCCGCAACCACCCCGGCCGGTCCCGGCGGTCGACGGTCTCACCGAGCCGGCGCTCCATCCGCCGCACCGTCAGCACGAGGAACGGTGCACCGACGATGAGCGTCAAGGGGACGACGAGGAAGCCGATCAGCATGTAGGCAAGCCCGGTGAGTCCCCACCGGACGGTATTCTCCAGCGCCCACCGCAGGATTCCGGGCCAGTCCTCGGCGAACCCGACCGCCCACCCGGTGAGGCTCTCGGTGGCCGCGTCGGCCCCGGCCCGCCCGGCAAACGTCAGAAGGTAGACGGCCACCGCCGGCACCACCGCGTACAACCACAACACGGGACTCGTGACAAACGTCCACAACCCCCGCCAGAACGCGCCGATGCCCGTCCCGAACTCGGCGACCGCCGAGACCGTCCGCCGCGCCGCCCGCCCGGTCTGCGTGACGGTCGTGCGCCCCACCTGCCCGGCGACCGCCGCCACCCGACCCGTGTCAACGCGCGACGCCATCCCCCGCACCGCCGAACCGGCGGTGGTGGCCTGGACCCGGGCCCGACCGGTGAGGTGCTGGGCCCGGACGAGCATGGACTGCTGCGGCGACGCCTGCGCCGGCACCACAAAGGGCACCGGGGCCGACGCCGCGAACGGCGCGGCCGGTGGCGGCGCGGCGGCCGGTGGCGCGAACGGCGCGGCGGGCGGCGGTGCGAACGGCGCGGCGGCCGGTGGCGGCGCGAATGGTGCGGTGGGCGGCGGCGCGGTGGGCGGCGGAGCGAAGGGCGGCTGCGCGAAGGAGGCGGGAGGCGGCGCGGCCGGTGGCGGCGCGGCGGCCGGTGGCGCGAACGGCGCGGCGGGCGCAATGTAGAACGCCGCGGGGGCAGCCGGCGGAGCGTACGGCGCCGTGGGCGGTGCGAGGGGAGCCGCAGGCGGAGCGCCGGGAACCGTGGGCGGCACGGGGGGAGGAAAGTAGGGACCGGTGGGAGGTGCCGACGGCGGTTGCTCCTCCGGAGACGATGTCACGCGCGACCCCCGTCCACCCACGTGCGTAGCATGCCCACCAGCATGACCGATCCGACCCGGCCGAGTCACGCGCGCCCGTTTCGTCCCGACATTGTCAACGGGGAAACGAGCACACGCCACCACGTGGACAAAGTTCCCCGCTGATGACATCGGTATAAAACGGGCGCCGGGGCTTGCTGGGGCGCCCGCCGTGGGACCGGGTGTCCGAAGTGGACAGACGCCGGAGCGTCGCCGAGACGACCGGTCCGGGACGCCGCCTGGCGCAACCCGGTGTGGGCACCACGCCGGCGGCTCGCTCGCCGAGTGGTGACCCCGAGAGCCGCCCCGGATACTGTTGCGGCAGGTCGGGGAGGTATCGCATGAGCACCGACAAGCAGCGTCGGGTCTGGGACCGGCACGCGTCGAGCTACGACCGGCAGATCGCGTTCTTCGAGCGGCTGCAGTTCGGGGGCGGCCGCGAATGGCTCGGCGCCCGGGTGCGCGGCCGGGTGCTCGAGGTCGCGATCGGCACCGGCCGCAGCCTGCCGTTCTATCCGGCCGACACGCCAGTGACCGGTGTCGATCTCAGTCCGCGGATGCTGGCGATCGCACGGGAACGCGCCGCGACGGAGGGGCGCGCCGTCGACCTGATGGAAGGCGACGCCCAGCGGCTGCCGGTCGCCGACGCGTCCTTCGACACGGTGCTGTGTGCCCTGTCCCTGTGCTCGATCCCCGAACCGGCGGTCGCGCTCGCGGAGATGCGCCGCGCGCTGGTGCCCGGTGGGCGGCTGCTGCTCCTCGACCACATCGCCAGCACCTGGCCGCCGATCCGGGCCGCCCAGTGGCTGCTGGAGCGCGTCACGATCCGCACGGCCGGCGAGCATTTCACCCGCCGCCAGTTGCCGCTGGTGGAGGCGGCCGGCTTCGACGTGGTGGAGACCGAGCGGCTGAAGGCCGGCACGGTCGAGCGGATCCACGCCGTCGCGCCCGGTACCTCGTGAGGTAGTGACGGCAGGGTATATTCACCGCCGACGTAGATTCCACATTGGAGGGTCGGCAGTGGGCGACGAGAGGGTACCCCGGGGAATCGACGTCACCAGGCCGAATGTGGCCCGCGTCTACGATTTCATGGTCGGCGGCAAGGACCATTTCGCCATCGACCGGATGGCCGCCGAGCGCGCGCTCGAAATCATGCCCGACGCCCGGGAGGCGGGCCGGGCGTGCCGCGCGTTCCTCCGCCGGGTGGTGCGGTACATGGCCGCCGACGCCGGGATCCGGCAGTTCCTCGACATCGGCTCCGGCCTGCCCACCGACACCAACGTCCACCAGGTCGCGCACGACGTCGACCCGGACGCGCGCGTCGTCTACGTCGACAACGACCCGATGGTGCTCGTGCACGGCCGGGCACTGCTCGCCACCGAGCAGACCACCACGGTCATCGAGGGCGACGTCCGGACGCCGGAGAAGATCCTCGACCGCCAGGCGGTCCGCGAGCGCATCGACTTCACCGAACCGGTTGGCCTGTTGCTGCTGTCGATCCTGCACCACGTCCACGACTCCGAAGACCCGGCGGGCATCGCCGCGACCCTGCGCGACGCCCTACCGTCGGGCAGCTACCTCGCGATCATCCACTTCTGGGACCCGGCCGGCGAGCACCCGGAGATCTCGGCCAAGGTGCGCGACGTCGAGCGGGTGTTCAACGAGACGATGGGCACCGGTCGCTGGCGGCTGCGCGAGGAGATCGAAGGCTACTTCGGCGACTTCGAGATGATCGAGCCCGGCCTGGTGCCGCTGGCCGACTGGCGCCCCGACGGCCGGGACGACGCCGACCAGAAAGACACCCACTACACCATGATCGGCGGCCTGGCCCGCAAGCGCTGAGTCACAGCCGCCGCAACCGCAACGGGAAGATCGCCGGCACGCGGCGCATGTATTCAGCGTAGTCCGGCCGGCGTTGCAGCGACCGGCGGTCCATCATCGGCACGCTGACGACCGTGAACAGCAGCACCATCCCGAGCGGGCCGATCACCGTCCACCACCAGCCGGGCGCGGCGGCGAGGCCGAACAGCCACATGCCCCACCAGAAACCGATCTCGCCGAGGTAGTTGGGGTGGCGCGAGCGGCGCCAGAGGCCGCTGTCGATGACGCGGCCGCGGTTCGCCGGGTCGGCGGCGAACCGGTGCAACTGGCGGTCGGCGGTCGCTTCGACCGCGATCGCGGCGGCTGTCACCGCGGCGGCCACGGCGTCGAGGACGCCGAACCGCCGGCCTGTCTCGGTGACCGCGGGGAACACCGCGAGCATGCCGACGAACACGACGAGCGTCGGCATCAGCTGGATCCCGGTGAGGCTGACCAGCCACCACGGAACGCGATGGGGAAGCTGGTCGCGCATCTGGACGTAGCGCCAGTCCTCGTGGCTCAGGCCGCGCCACCCCCGCGCCCAGTTCGCGGTGAGTCGTACCGCCCACGCCAGGATGAGGACGAGCACCACGGCCTGCCGCCGGCTCAGTCCGTGGTCGTTCCAGAGCACCCACCCGACGGCGATGACCGGTGGTGCCACGCTCCAGTAGGGGTCGTAGAGGCTCGAGTTGGCGACCGCCATGGACGCCGCGAAGACGACGACGGTGGCGGCGAGGTCGGCCCACAGCGTCACCCACAGCGGATGCATGTCGGGCAACGCGGCAATCACGCCCCACGCGACGACGCCGGCCGCCAGGTACGCGGCGGTGACCACCGCGAAACCCAGCGGCCGCGACGCCGTCGCCAGCCCCCGGCCCACCCGATATCCATCCCGGCCGATCGTCATGGGAAGAGGGTAGAGGACTACTTACACGGATAGTTGGCCGTGGTGCAGGTGACGCCGAAGTTGTAGGCGTCGTTGAAATGGTTGTAGAAGCCGTCGTACAGCGGGTGGGTCGCGCCCGACTCCGTGCCCATCTTCACGAAGATCTCGTCGTTCTCGCTGAGCGCGTCCTGGGTCCAGTTCTGCGAACCGGTGTAGACGCGGTAGTTGTAGGCGGTGCCGTACTTCCCGTACACGAGGAAGAACTTGTCGTGGACCTGTGCCATCCGCCGGATCTTCACGCCGGCACCCAGCAGGTCGTTGTAGACGCCCTGGTTCATGCTGATGCCACCGGCCGAGTCGTTGCCGACGACCATCCACACCTGGCAGCCGCCACTGCGGTACCGCTTGACCTGACTGACGATCTCCGGCCGCCCGCTCGTCACCGACGCCATGCCGATGCGCAACCGGCAGTTGGCGTCGGGCGTGACGTCGTTGAGCCGGGTGACGATCGTGTCGGTCTGGCCGGCCCGCTCGGGTGACGCGTACACGTCGGCGGCCGTCGCCATGTAGTAGCCGCGGCCCGACGCCGAGTCGTAGTAGTCGTTGTTCGCGTAGTGCCGCTGCGCGAACAGGTCGGCGACGTTGGCGTTGAGCCCGTTCATCAGCGTCGCGTCGCCGTACACGGTGACGGTGTTGTTGAACGAGTCGGGTCCGGTCGCGTACGTCAGGTTCGACGAGCCGAACCACGACACGTTCGAGCGCGCGGTGCCGTCCGGGTCGGTGGTGGCGGTGAACGTGAACATCTTCGTGTGCATGTCACCGTCGGCACTCGTGCTGACGCAGCTGTGGCCGGCGTTGGCGTTCACGCAGAACCTGTTGCTCAGCTGGCGCAGCGACGGAATCGACGGGTCGGTCGACGCCGCGTTCTTCCCGTCGACCACGACCTGCACGGTGACGCCGCGGTTCTTCGCGTTCACCAGTGCCTGCGCGACCTCGTCGATGCTGATCGAGTGGATCGTGCCGCGGATCGTCGACCCGGCCGGCGCGGCGTCGATGAGCCGGCGCAGTTCGGTGATGATCGTGTAGTCGCGCGCGGTGCGCGGATTCGAGAAGTGTGCCCAGACCGGATACCCGCCGATGGTGGCGCGGGCGGACGCGACCAGCGGCCGCACCTCGTCGTCCGCCACCGCGGCCTGCTGTCCCACGACCGGCCCGCCCACCGCGAGCAGACCGGCCGCCAGTACCGCGACGACGCGTTTCTTTCCCATGATCGAAGCTCCCCGTGTCGGCGACCGGGTCTGCCGGCCGCCGACGAGCGACCGGCCTCCCGGCCGCAAGTTACGCCTATCTATATCTGCAGCGAGGTGGCAATGCAACAAAGCTGCAAACGGAATCCATTGACCGCCGTAATTTCATCTCCATACCGTATTAGGAAAGCGCTTTCCTGGAGCGCTTCGGACATGGAGGTCCACCAGTGCAGCCACTCAAGCACCCGCCGCGTCCCCTGAGCAGACGTACCCTCACCGCTCTCGGTGCCGGTGCCACCGTCCTGGCCACTGCGCTCGTCTTCACCGTCGCGACCGCCGCCAACGCCGCGACGCTCCTCTCCGACGACGTCGCCGACGGCAACGCCAACGGCTGGAGCACCTCCGGCGGCAGCTGGTCGGTGTCGTCCGGCGCCTACGCGCAGTCGAGCGCCTCCGCCAGCGCCAAGGCGTCGGCGGGCTCGACGTCGTGGGGCACCGCCACGGTGTCGGCCCGCGTCCGGGCCACCACGTTCAGCACCAACGGCTCGCGCGGGATCGGCGTCACGGCCCGCGTGCAGAGCACGTCGAACTTCTACGCGCTCGTGATCACGCCGACCGCCGTGCAGCTCCGCAAGGGCGCGACCACCACGCTCGCCTCCGCGCCGTTCTCGGCGACCACCGGCACCTGGTACACGCTGTCGTTGAGCGCGACCGGCGGTTCGCTGGTCGGCTCGGTCAACGGAAGCGCGGTGGTGTCGGCGTCCGACGGCTCGTACCCCACCGGACGCGCCGGCCTGCTCGCCAACTACACCGCCGGCTCCTTCGACGACGTCGTCGTGACCGACGCCGCCGGACCGAGCCCGAGCCAGCCGCCGAGCTCACCCGGAACACCGTCGTCGCAACAGCCGTCGCCGAGCCAGAGTCAGAGCCAGAACCCGAACCCGCCGACCGGGATCGTCGGCTGGGCCACCCAGGCGGGCGGCACCACCGGCGGCGCCGGTGGCACCACGGTCACCGTGTCGACGTGGGCCGACCTCCGCACCCAGGCACAGGCCGCGGGCACCCGGACGATCCTCGTCAACGGCATGCTCAGCGGCTCGGGCACGATCGAGATCTCGGCCAACAAGACGATCCGCGGCGTCGGCTCGAACTCCGGTGTCTCCGGCACGACGCTCAACATCGAGGACATGAGCCCGGCCAACGTCATCATCCAGAACATGCAGATCCGCGGGGTTCCCGGCGGTGACGCGATCCAGATCGAGAACGCCACCCACATCTGGATCGACCACAACACGATGCAGAGCACCATCGAGAGCGACGTCGACTTCTACGACGGAATGATCGACATCACCCACGCGGGCGACTACATCACGGTCTCGTGGAACATCATCCGCGACCACTGGAAGACGTCACTCGTGGGCCACTCCGACGGCAACGGCTCCGAGGACATCGGCCACCTCCGGATCACCTACCACCACAACTGGTTCGACCGGACGTTCGAGCGCAGCCCCCGGGTGCGCTTCGGCGAGACGGTCCACGTCTTCAACAACTACTACACGAACGTCAACAACAACACGTCGTCCTACGCGATCGCGTCGACCGAGAACGCCGGCGTGCTCGTCGAGGCCAACGTCTTCGAGACCGTGCAGCAGGCCTGCTGGTCGGCGAGTGGTTACGCCGACTCGGGTCCCGGGCGGCTCGTCGCCCGGAACAACTCGCTGACCAACTCCGGGCCGTGCGAGGTGAACGGCACGGTGGCCGCCCTGCCGTACAGCTACACGGCGGAGAACGTGGCCAGTGTCAAGGCATCCGTCACGGCGGGCGCGGGCGCCGGACGGATCTGAGAACGCGGGCCGGCACCCTGACGATCGTCGGGTGCCGGCCCTGCCCGCTACGATCTTCCGCATGGGGGAACAGGACCGCGGCCGCATCCAACGCGGCCGCGTCGCCACGTCGCTCGCCTTCTTCCTGTTCGGCTCGGCGCTGGGCGTGTGGACGGCCCGGATTCCCGCGGTGAAGGAGCGCCTCGGCCTGAGCGACGGCCGGTTGAGCGTGGCGCTGCTCGCGTTCGCCGCCGGGTGCATCGTGGGCATGGCGGCGATCGGGCGGCTGACCGACCGATTCGGCAGTTCCCGCGTGCTCGTTCCGGCGGCGTTGCTGGAGGGCGTGCTGCTCGTCGTTCCCGGCTACATGACCGGGCTCGTCGGCCTGTGCGTGGCGCTGGTGCTGTTCGGCGCCGCGCACGGCACGCTCAACATCGCGATGAACGCCAACGCCATCGAGGTGCAACGCGCCGACGGCCGGCCGATCATGTCGTCGTTCCACGCGGTCTACAGCATCGGCGGCTTCTGCGGAGCGATCGTCGGCGGCTTCTTCGCCGGCCGCAACGTCGGCGCCGGCACCACGTTCCTCATCGTGGGGGCCGCCGTCGTGGTCCTGGCCATCTGGACGTCACTGTGGATACTTCCGTCAAAGACAGTGGACGGAGAGACGCACCCGCCGCGGCCCGAATCCAACGGACGCCGGTATGTGTTGCTGTTCCTCGGTTTCCTCGTGCTGTGCACGCTCGTGGGTGAGGGCGCGGCGGCCGACTGGAGCGCGGTGTACCTGCGCGACCACCTCGGCAGCGATCCCGGCTTCGCCGCGTACGGGTACGCCGCGTTCTCCATCGCGATGACCGCCGGCCGGTTCGCCGGCGACCCGCTCGTCCGCGCGATCGGGCCGGTCCGCCTGGTGCGGGGGAGCGGGCTGCTCGCGGCCGCCGGGCTCGGCGTCGCCATGCTGATCGACCATCCGGTCGCCGGCGTGGTCGGGTTCGGGTTGCTGGGCGCCGGCCTGTCGTGCGTCGCGCCGCAGATCTTCTCCGCGGCCGGCGACCGCGACCCGCAGCGCGCCGGCCGCGCGCTGTCGACCGTGGTGAGCATCGGCTACCTCGGGTTCCTGCTCGGTCCGATCGCGATCGGTGCCGCCGCGACGGTGGTCGGCCTGCGTGCGGCGCTGGTCGTCCCGGTGGCGCTCGCGCTGTTCGTGGCCGCGAGCGCGCCGGCGATGCGCACGACGTCCACTGTGGAGCGTTGACGTACGGGCCGATCAGCGGTGGGCGTCAGCGGGTGACGGTGAGCGTCCCCAGGCCGGCGACCGCGTCGATGACGTAGCGGTCGCGGGCGGCGTCCCAGCCGGTGGGCACGATCCGCGTGCCGGCCGCGACCCCCGACCGGGTCGTGCCGTCGACGGTGACCGTCGCCGCGCCGCGGGCCAGCGCCACCCGCACCGGAACATTGCGGGGCGCGTGCACGGCGAAGTCCCGTACCCCGCCGGCCATCCGCACCGTGACGTCGCCCTGCGGTTTCGGCAGGAACACCTCGATGCGCGCGGCTCCGCCGGTGAAGTCGACCCCGGCGAGGGCGGCGTTGCGCATGTCGACGGTCGCCGTCTCCGTTCCGGCCACCAGCGTGATGCGCCACCGCACCCGCTGGTTCAGTTCCACGGTGACGGTGTCGGGCGCGTCGGTCTCGTAGAGGCTCGTGAGGCGCAGCTTCACCTGGTCGCCCTCCTGCGCGACGCGCGGCACCGAGCCGGCCCCGTCCGGGGTGCTCGCGCGGTACAGGTCGGTGCCGAGGTCCGCGGCCCGCACCACGATCGCGGTGACGCCCTCGACGAGCTGGAACTCCGCGGCCGTCGTGGCGCCGACCGGCGCCGACACCGTGTACTGCGGCCGGGGCTGCGCCGACGGCCGGGTGTCGGGTTCCGGTGGCGGGTCGATGATGCGGGCGAAGGTGACGGTCACCAGCACGACGATCGCCGCCAGCGCGACGGCGATGAGCAGCCCGACGACGGGAAAGCGACGGCGGTCCGGTGGCGGGTCCTCGTCCGCGCCGTCCGGATTCCGGTACTGCGGAACGATGGTCGCGGGTTCGCTCTGCGAATCCGCGGGTTCGCTCTGCGAGTCCCCGGTTTGTGGCACAAGGCCCGATTCGACCGGCGTGGATGCCATGACCGACTCCGCCTCACCCCTGAACATGATCCCTGCCGGGCAGTACGCAGCGCGGCGCGGTCCGGGTCCATGAGCTAGCCGGTGATCGAGAGGCCCTGCGCCCCGGCGCCGCGCGCGGTGACCGCCGTCGTGGTTCTCCGCAGCGACCGCGCGCACGCGTCGCGCAGCGCGGGCGGCGTGGCCGGATCGGCGAGCGCGGCCGGCACCAGCACCAGCCGGGCCGGGTCGGTGTCGTGCGACATCCAGGTGGGGATCGCCTCGGCCGCGGTCACCCGCCAGCGCTTCGGCCCGACCTCCGTGAACGTCATCCGGGCCAGCACGCCGTCGCGGGTGGTCTCCGGGTTGCGCTGCGTCGACACGTGGTTACCCAGCCCGTAGGCGACCCACTTGTCGCCGATGCGTTCGAACGGCTGCACCACGTGGGCGTGGTGGCCGAGCACGAGGTCGATGTCGGGCGACGTGAGCAGGTGCCGCGCCACCGCGAGCTGGCTGTCGTTCGCGCCGCTCTGGTACTCCGTCCCCCAGTGCAGGCTGGTGATGACGATCTCGGCACCGGCCGCGCGTGCCCGGGCGGCCTCGGCGACAATCGCGTCGGCGTCCAGGCTGTTGGCCAGCCACGGCTTGTCGGCCGGCCGGACGATCCCGTTGAACGAGAACGTGTACGACAGCAGGCCGACCCGCACGCCGTTGGCGCTGACGATCGTCGGCGCGGCCTTCTCGCCGGCCGAGCGGTGCGTGCCCGAGTGCGCGACGCCGGCCGCGTCGAGCGCGTCGAGCGTGCGGCGGACGCCCGCCTCGCCCCGGTCGAGGCTGTGGTTCGACGCCGTGCTGCAGGCGTCGTAGCCGGTCTCCTTCAACGCCGGCACCACCTGCGGCGGAACCTCGAAGACGGGGTAGCCGGAGAACGGTCCGCCGGGGTTGCCGAGCGGCGTCTCGAGATGGCAGATCGCCAGGTCCACGCCCGCCACGACGGGCCGCACCGCGGCGAACAACGGCCCGAAGTCGTACCCCTGCCGGCCGGCCGCCGCGGCGTCGCGCTGCGCCTGTCGCCACAGCCCGCTGTGCAGCAGCACATCGCCGGAGCCGAGCACGGTCAACGTGCGGGGCCGCGCCGGTGCCGTGGCCGGTGGCGTCGCCGCCGAGGTGGCCGGCGCCGGCCGCGCGTCCACCGGAGTGGCGCTGCCGCGCGCCGCCGGTCCGGGTTCCCGCGCCTGCGTCGGCGCGGCCGACGCCGCGCCGACGGCCAACAGAATCACCAGGACGTGCCCGGCCCCGCTTCGAACCCCCATGAGAGCCCCCCTCCGCGCCGGTAAGACGCCGAGGGCGACGAACGGGTTGCGGAGAGTGCGCTGTCGGGTTACGGCACCGGGCGCGTCAGCCCGGCCACGAGATGGCGTCGAGGAACTCGTCCATGGCCGCGATCACGCGGGCGAGCACGTTGACCGACCCGACCATCGGACCCGGCACGCACAGGCCGTGATCGGCGTCCGCCACCTCGACGACGTGCGGGGTCAGGCGTCGGGCGGTCGCGCCGTCCCAGAGCCGGTCGGCCGTGCCGCCGACGAGCAGGACCGGTCGGGTCGCGCGGCCGAGCGCCGCGACCACCCAGGGCGCGGTGAGCAACGGCGTGAGCCAGACGGCGGGCAGGCCACGGTCGGCCGCGAGCGCGGCGGCCGCCGACCCGAGCGACTTGCCGATCAGGAGCGGCCGGCCGGTGAGCGTCGGGGCCAGCTGCGCGGTCACCCACGTCTCGACGGTGGCGTCGAAGGCGTCGGGCGCCGGCTCCGTCCAGCTGTGCCGGTGGACGGTGGCGCCCCGCCGGGCGGCCACCTCGCCGGCGTACCACAACATCCCGGTGGTGACGCCGTAGCCGCCGCCGGGGATGACCACCGCCTCCGCCATGCCATCGAGCGTAGTCGCTGCGTGGGTCGCGTCGGTGGTGCGGTTCGGGCTCGCGCCGGCGGTGGGCACGGCATAGTAGGGCGGTGGGAGACCTGGAGCAGGTGGGTCGGGCGGCGGCCCGTGACGCGGGTGGGATCGACCCGCAGTTGCTCGGCGGGTTCCTGCCGGCCGTCGTGGCGGCGACCGCGGCGGGCCGGCGGTTGCGCCGTCCGGAGCTCGCGGCCTGCGTCGCGGCCGGGCGCCGGGCGGCCACCCAGGGCATCGCCATGCGCGCCCTCGTGGACCTCTACCTGTCCGCCGGCTGGCGGCTGTGGCGCGACGTCCCCGAGGTCGCCGCGGGCGACGCCGCCCGGGTGCGGGCCGCCGCGCTGAGCGTGCTGCGGGCCGCCGACGACGGGGTCGCCGCCCTGGTGGAGGGCTACCAGTTGGCGCTCGCCGACCTGGGCCGGCTGCACGAGTCCACCAAGCGTGAGGTCCTCGAAAGCCTGCTTGCCGGCGGCCAGCAGGCGGTCGAGGCGGCCGAGCCCGCGGCCGACCTGGGGCTGGTGCTGACCGGACCGGTGTCGGTGCTCGTCGTCCGGGCCCGGGCCGGCTTCGCCGAGCCGGCGGGCGCGGCGCTGCCGGTCACCGTCGACCGCGCGCTGCAGGGTCGTTACGGTGACGCCCAACCGCTGGTCAACCTGCACGCCGGCGATCTCGTGTGCGTGTTCGCGGCACCGGACGCCGTCGCCGTCGACCTGGTGGGCCGGGCCGTCACCGTCGAGGTCGACGCCTACTTCGCGACCGAACCGACCGTCCACGCGGACGGCCGGCGGCTCTGGCACGGTGCGGTCAGCACTCCACGCATCGGTGCCGCCGCCGTGCGGGCCAGCCTCGACGAGGCCCGGTACGCCCTGGAGATCGCCGACCGGCTCGGGCTCGACCGGCCCATGGTCGACGCCGGTGAGCTGGCCGTGTACCGGGTGCTGCTGCACGACCGTCCCGCGGTGCACGACCTGATCCGGGGCACCCTGGCGCCGCTCACCGACGCCCGCGGCGGCGCGGCCACGCTGCTCGAGACGCTCGACGTCTACTACCAGACCGGGTGCGTGGCGACCGAGACGGCGGCCCGGCTGCACCTGTCGGTGCGGGCCGTCACCTACCGGCTGGCCAGGGTGGCCCAGCTCATCGGGCGCGACCCGGCCGATCCGACGCACCGGTTCACCGTGCAGGCGGCCGTCACCGCCGCCAAGCTCCTCGACTGGCCCGCGACCCCGCTGGATTGACGCGGCACGGTGCCGGTACCTTGCCGGCCGCCGGCAAGATTCGGGCGGGATCGTTGTCCGGGCAGAGACCCGTCCTCACCAGGGGTTTTACGGAGACGATTGACCGGTCATCGTGTTCCGACCCTCAGGGAGGTATTTCGTGCTCGACGTGCCGGTGTGGCTGTGGGCGGTGTTCGCGACCAGCGTGGTGGTCATGCTGTTGATCGACCTGTTCGCGCACCGGAAGGTCCACATCATCGGGTTCCGCGAGGCCGGGGCGTGGAGCGCGGTCTGGGTGGTCGCGTCGCTGCTGTTCGCCGGGCTCGTCTGGGCCAGCCTGGGTTCGGGCGCCGCCGTCGAGTTCACCACGGCGTGGCTGCTGGAGAAGAGCCTGAGCGTCGACAACCTCTTCGTCTTCGCCCTGATCTTCGGCTACTTCGCCGTACCGCGCGAGTACCAGCACCGGGCGCTGTTCTACGGGGTCATCGGTGCGCTGGTCTTCCGCGCGATCTTCATTGCGGCCGGCGTCGCGATCGTCACCAAGTTCGTGTTCGTGCTGTTCGCGTTCGCGGCGGTCCTGCTGTGGAGCGCCTACAAACTGATGAAGGGCGACGACGACGAGTACGACCCGCAGAAGAACATCGCGGTGCGCCTGGTCCGCAAGCTGGTGCCGGTGCAGGAGGAGTACTCGGGCGCGAAGTTCTTCGTCAAGGTGGCCGGCAAGTGGATCGCCACCCCGCTGTTCGTGGTCGTGGTCGCCATCGAGGTCGCCGACCTCGTGTTCGCCGTCGACAGCGTGCCCGCGGTGCTGGCGGTCAGCGACGACACGTTCATCGTGTACGCGTCGAACGCGTTCGCCATCCTCGGCCTCCGGGCGCTGTACTTCTTCCTCTCCGGGATGCTCGACAAGTTCCACTACCTGTCCAAGGGCCTGGCCATCATCCTCGGCTTCATCGGCGTGAAACTGATCCTGCAGGCGTCGCACAAGATGATCAGCACGTCGGTGCCGGAGATCCCGTCCCTGGTCAGCCTCGCGGTCATCGTGGTCGTGCTGGCCGGCTCGGTGATCCTCAGCCTGAAGCGCCCGGCACCGGCGAAGGAGGACGAACCTACTCAGGTTCACTGAGCAGGGACTCGATCCGCAGGTCCCGCATGTGCTTCAGGTGGTCCCGCATCAGGGCCTGCGCGCCGTCGGCGTCGCGGGCCCTGATCGCGTCGAGGATCTCGGCGTGTTCCTCGGCCGAGCGGTCGGCCGACGGGGGGAACGGCGTGCGGTGCGGGTACAGGGTCAGCAGCGAGTCGAGGCGTTCCAGCAGGTCGGTGATCGTCGCGTTGTGGGCGGCCGCGCGGAGGGCCTCGTGCCAGCGGTTGTTCAGCTTGCCGAACGTGCTCCGGTCGGTGGCGGCGCGGCGCTCGTCCACCAGATGGGTGAGGCGCACCAGATCGAAGTCGGTTCTCCGGGACGCGGCGAGCGCGGCACCGGTCGTCTCGAGCGCGATGCGTGCCTCGTAGATCTCCAGGATGTCCTCGGGCGAGTACCGCCGCACCTGGAAGCCCCGCGTCGACCGCACGAGCAACCCGTCCTGGGCGAGGCGCGTCAACGCCTCCCGCATCGGCGTCCGCGAGACGCCGTACCGCTCGCTGAGCACGGTTTCGAGCAGCGTCGCACCGGGCGGGAACGTGCCGTCGAGGATCTCGGCGCGCAGCCGGGCGTACTGGAGGTCGGCGGCATCGGGTCGCCGGGCGGGCGATGTGTCCACTGCGATCCCCTTCATGTGGCGTGCGACTCCGTTGACCATAGCGGATGCCAGCGTATACGCTCGTGTCCACTGGTGTACGTCCGGTGCCGGCATCTGTTTCCCTGCGTTCGGTGAGGAGTCACCGTGTCCAAAGCCGTTGTCATCAACCGTTTCGGCGGCCCCGAGGTGCTGGAGGTGGTCGACGTCGAACGGCCGTCGCCGCCGCCCGGCGGCGTGGTCGTCGAGGTCCGGGCCGCCGGGGTCAATCCGGTGGAGGGAAAGATCCGTTCGGGACGCCGGGCGGGCGGACCGTTGACCGCCCCGTTGCGCCTCGGCTCCGACGCCGCGGGCGTGGTCGTCGCCGTCGCGCCCGACGCGACCGGGTTCGCCGTCGGCGACGAGGTCGTGGCGCGCGGTCTCACCGGAGCGTATGCGACGCACGTGGTGGCGCGGCCGGAACAGTTGTGGCGCAAGCCGTCCGGCGTCACGTTCGAGCAGGGCGCCGCGATCGGCATCCCGGCCGGCACCGCGTACCAGTCGCTCCGGTCGCTCAAGCTGAGCGCGGGGGAGAGCCTGCTGGTGCACGCGGGTTCGGGCGGGGTCGGGCAGGCGGCGATCCAGTTCGCCCGGCTGTGGGGCGCAACCGTGGTGGCGACCGCGAGCCCGGCGAACCACGACCGGTTGCGGCACCTCGGCGCGGTGCCGGTCGCGTACGGAGACGGCCTGCTGCAACGGATCCGGGCCGCGGCACCCGACGGCGTCGACGTCGTGCTCGACGCCGCGGGCACCGACGAGGCCATCGACGCGTCGCTGGAACTGGTCGACGACCGGTCCCGGATCGCGACGGTGGTGGTCGTCGAGCGGGCCGCGGAACTGGGTATCCGGGGTTTCAGCGGGTCGCGCGCCGCGTACCTCGACGACGCCCAGCGGGCGCTGCGGGTCGAGGCGCTCGGCGTCACCGCAGACCTTGCCGGGCAGGGGAAGTTCGAGCTCGAGATCGCCGCCAGCTATCCGCTGGCGAGCGTCGTCGAGGCGCACCGGCACAGCGACAGCGGCCACGTGCGCGGCAAGATCGTGCTGATCCCGTGAGCCACCGCCATGTGGGTGACTCGGGCCTCGTCGTATCGGAACTCGCGATCGGCGCGGCGCCGTTCGGCAAGGGCAACCGCGTTCCGGACGGGCAGCGGGGCGTCGACGCGATCGTCCACCGCGCGCTCGACCTCGGCGTGACGCTCTTCGACACCGCCGACGTCTACGGCGACGTGCCGGGCGCGAGCGAGGAACTGCTCGGCCGGGCGCTCGCGGGCCGCCGCGCGGAGGCCGTGATCTCCACCAAGTTCGGCGGCGATCTGCGTGGTGCCAACGGGCCCGACTGGGGCGCCCGCGGCTCGCGCCGGTACATCCGGCGCGCGGTGGAGGCGTCGTTGCGGCGGCTCGGCACCGACTGGATCGACCTGTACCAGCTCCACCTGCCCGACCCGCGCACGCCGATCGAGGAGACACTGTCCACACTGGACGATCTGGTGCGCGAGGGGAAGATCCGGTACGCCGGCAGCTCCAACGTCGACGCGTGGCGGGTGGCCGACGCACACCACGTGGCGCGCGGTCGCGGTCTGCGGGGGTTCGTGTCGGTGCAGCACGAGTACAACCTGCTGTGGCGCAGGCCGGAGGAGGAACTGCTGCCCGCGGTGCGGGCGTACGGGCTGGGGCTGCTGGCCTACTTCCCGCTGCAGAACGGGCTGCTCACCGGCAAGTACACGCGGACGGCCGCACCGGCCGACGGCAAGGTGACGCGGTTCAAGCCGCACCTCCTGGACGAGGCGCCGTGGGACGAGCTGGAGTCGTTCGCGGCGTACGCCGACGCCAACGGGGTCTGCGGCGTGCACCTGGCGTACGGCTGGCTGCTCGCCCAGCCGGGCGTGGCCTCGCTCGTCACCGGCGTCACGAGCGTCGCGCAGTTGGAGGCGAACGTGGCGGCGGCGCGCTGGCGTCCCGACGCGGAGCAGTTGGCGACGATCGGCAAGCTCTTCGCGTCCCGGATCAGCGGCCGGCGCAGGTAGTCCTTTTTTCGTACCCAAATTCCTAGTAAAATGATCGGAGAGCAATGAGATTCAGGGCTGTTCTGCTGACGTTGGGGCTCGCGACGGCGCTCGCCGGCTGCGGTCTCGACGACACCGAACCGGGCAGCGGACCCGGCGGCGAGGGCCGCGACAAGGTGCTCATCGGCACCTCCGGCGACTCCGCCGGAACGCAGCTCGCGTACAACATCGCGCGGGCCGAGAAGTACTACGACGCCGAGGGCGTCGAGATCGAGGAGGTACAGGTCAACGGCGCGCCGCTGATCCTGCAGGCGCTCATCAACGACCAGGCCAACGTCGGGTTCCTCTCGCTGTCGACCGCGTTGCAGGGGCGCGAGCACGGCAAGAACATCAAGCTCGGCGCGGCGGTGCAGATCACCAACGACTGGACGCCGATCATCTCGCTGGCGTACCTGAAGAAGAAGGGCATCGACCCGGCGGCGTTCGTCAAGCTGCCGGTGAAGGAGCGGCTGGCCCAGATCAAGGGCAGCGTCTGGGCGGTGAACGCGGCGGGCGGGCTGTACGAGCGGGCCACCGTCTACCTCGTCGACCACTACGGGCTCGACCCGGAGCGGGACATCGAGATCATCCCGCTCGACCAGGTGAGCCAGGTCGCCGGCGTCAAGGACGGGTCGGTGAACGTCTGGCTGGCCAGCCCACCGAACAACAAGCTGCTCGTCGAGCAGGGCCACGCGGTCGAGCTGGTGACGCACGACGAGATCGTGAAGGAACTGCCGCTGGTCGCCAACGCGCGGTCGGCCGAGACGATCATCAACGACGACTGGGCGAAGAAGAACAGCGACGTCGCCAAGCGGTTCTTCCGGGCGTACCAGCGCGGTGCGGACTTCGTGGTGGCGCACACCGTCGAGGAGATCATCGCGTCGCTGAAGAAGGTCTACCCGGACCTGTCCGGTGACCGGCTGAGCGCGATCGTGCGGGCGAACAAGGAGAACACGCCGAAGGACAGCCGGCACCCGACCGAGGCGATCCAGGCGCAGATCGAGTTCGCGTTGGCGAGCAAGAACATCAAGAAGTCGTTCACGGTCGACGAGGCGTACACCGACGCCTACCTGCCGGCGGCGAAGTCATGAGTGCGCTGAGCACAGAGCTGGACCAGGTTCCCAAGCCGGCGCGCCGGGTGGGCGGTTCGGCCGCGCTCGTCCGGACGGCGCAGCACGTCGCGGTGGTACTCGCGTTCCTGGCGGCGTGGCAGTTCCTCTCCGGCCGGTACGTGGACCCGTTGCTCATCACCGATCCGGTGTCGGTGGGCCGGCAGCTGTGGGAGTGGGTGGAGAACGGGCGGCTGCTGTTCCACCTCTCGTTCACCGTGCAGGCGTTGGTGATCGGGTTCGTCGCCGGGTCGCTGGCGGCGTTCGTGCTCGCGGTGGCGTTCACCGAACTGCCCCGGCTGGGCCGGTTCACCGAGACGTACATCATCGCGTTCAACGCGATCCCGAACATCGCCCTGGTACCGATCTTCATCGTGTGGTTCGGGTTCGGTATCGAGACGAAGATCCTGATGGGCTACCTGACCGCGTCGTTCATCGTCTTCATCGCGGCGTTCCAGGGCCTGCGCAACACCGAGGCCCGGTACCTGGAACTGGCCCGCATCTTCGAGGCGACGAAGCTGCAGACGCTGCTGAAGATCCGGCTGTGGGCGGCGCTGCCGTTCCTCGCGTCGGCGTTCAAGATGGCGCTGCCGAAGACCGCACTGGCCGTGGTGATCGCGGAGTTCCTGGGCTCCAACCGGGGCGTGGGCTATCTCGTGGTACGGGCCAGCAACCTGCTCGACATCCCGGCGCTGTTCGCCGCCGTGGTGGTGCTGACCGTTCTGGTGCAGGCGCTGTCGTTGATCGCGGCGTTCGTGGAGTCGCGGTTGTTGCGCTGGATTCCCAAGGAGAAGCGATGACCGCGACGACGCTCGACACGCGCCCCACCACCGGCGGCCGGATCGTCGTCGAGAACCTGACCCACGCGTTCGACGACCTCGAGGTGCTGCACGACTTCACCCTGGACATCGCGCCCGGAGAGTTCGTCTCGTTCGTCGGCAAGAGCGGATGCGGCAAGTCGACGCTGCTGAACATCCTCGCCGGGCTGCTGACCCCGACGTCCGGGAAGGTGGAGATCAGCCGGGCCGAGGTCGCGTCGAAGCTGCCGCGCCGCGCGTACATCACGCAGGACGACCGGCTGCTGCCGTGGCGTACCGCGGTGCAGAACGTGGCGCTGCCGTTGGAGTTGCACGGCGTCGGCAAGCGCGACCGGCTCGCCCGCGCGCACGATCTCCTCGACCGCGTGGGGCTGGCCGACTTCGCCCGCCGCCGGCCGAGCGAACTGTCCGGCGGCATGCGCCAGCGGGTGTCGATCGCGCAGGCGCTCGTGTACGGGCCGGCGGTGCTGTTGATGGACGAACCGTTCGGCGCCCTCGACGCGTGGACCCGCGAGTCGCTGCACGAACTGCTGCTCGGCGTGCAGGCCGAGTTGGGCACCACGACGGTGCTCGTCACGCACGACGTCGTCGAGGCGCTGGCCCTCTCCGACCGGGTCGTCACGCTGGCGCCACGGCCGGGACGGTTGCTGGGCGAGTACGTGCTCCCCGCGTCACCCCGACCCCGGACCCACCGCGACCTTCAGCGCGGCGAGTTCGCCGACCTCCACGACCGCATCCGCACCGATCTCGGCTTTCACAGTGAGGACCGACCATGACTCAACGCAGGCAGGTGAAACTCGGATTCTCCATCTGGGCGTCCGGGATCCACCCGGCCGGATGGCGGCTGCCGGAGGCCAACGCGCACGGCACGTTCGACCCCGACTTCATCCGCGACACCGCCCGGGCGGCCGAGCGCGGCAAGCTCGACTTCTACTTCATCGGCGACCGCGTGGTCGGCCTGCCCTCGTCGCAGTACGAGGCGCCGAACGAGGTGCTGCGCCCGGAAGCGTTGACGCTGGCGGCTTTCGTGGCCGCGGCGACGAGCCGGATCGGGATCGTGACGACCGTCAACACGACGTACGCCGACCCGTACACGGTGGCCCGCGCGACCGCGGAGGTCGACCACCTGAGCCGGGGCCGGCTGGCGTGGAACATCGTCACCGGCAAGAACGAGGAGGCGGCCGGCAACTTCGGGCGCGACGAACACTGGAGCGCCGACAAGCGCTACGAGTGGACGAGCGAGTTCGTCGAGGTGACCCGCGGGCTGTGGGACAGCTGGGAGGACGACGCGCTCGTCGCCGACAAGGCGCGCGGGCAGTTCATCGACGAGGCGAAGGTGCACGCGCTGAACTACCGGGGCCGGTACTTCTCGGTCAACGGGCCGTTGAACATCGCGCGGCCGCCGCAGGGGCACGTGCCGATCCTGCACGCCGGATCGTCGGAGGAGTCGCACGAGTTCGGCGCGAAGTACGCCGACATCCGCTTCATCCTGTTGCAGGACACGGCGAAGGCGAAGCAGTACTACGCCGAGACCAAGGCGCGCCTGGCGAACCACGGCCGCACCGAGGACCAGCCGTTCGTGGCCGGGCTTCCGGTGTACGTCGCCGGCACGGCGCGGGAGGCGCACGCGAAGTTCCGTCAGATCCAGCACCTGACGGTGCTGGAGGCGTCGCTGGCACCGCTCGGGGCGGCGCTCGGCGTCGACCTGACCGGGCACCGGTTGGACACCCCGATCTCCGATGTCGAGTCGCTGTCGGGCCTCGACGGCCGCGCGGCGTTGATCCTCGACCGGGCGCGGCACGCCTACGACGACGAGTCGCCCACGCTGGAGGAGGTGGCGCTGTTCCTCAAGCGCACGCACGGAAAGCAGGTCGCGGTCGGCGACGGCAGGCAGGTCGCGGACTACATCGAGGAGCAGTTCGAGGAGCGCACCACCGACGGGTTCATCCTCTTCCCGCCGTACCTGCCCGGTCCGCTGGACGCGTTCGTCGACCTGGTGGTCCCGGAACTCCAGCGCCGCGGCCTGTTCCGCACGGAGTACGGGTCGGAGCGGACGTTCCGCGAGTTCTTCGGCCTGTCCAAGCCCGCCAACCAGTTCGTGGGGAGCGCGCGATGAGCCGATCCGAACACTTCGTGTCCGCCGTCGATCTCGCGGCGCTGCTGGCCGGTCCGCGGCCACCGGTCCTGTTGGACGTCCGGGAGGCGCCGGGCTCCGTCGGCCACCTACCGGGCGCGGTGTACGTCGACCTGCCGACGCAACTGGCCGGGCCGCCGTCGGGGTACAGCGGACGGCGCCCGCTGCCCGGGATCGCCGACCTGCAGTGGCTGGCGCGGTCGTGGGGGATCGACGACGGCGACGCGGTGGTCGTCTACGACGATGTTGCCGGAACGAAGGCGGGCCGGGCGTACTGGGTGCTGCGCTGGGCCGGGATCGCCGACGTGCGCGTCCTCGACGGCGGCCTGGGTGCGTGGACCGCCGCGGGGCTTCCGCTGAGCACGGCGGCGTCGGCGCCGTCGCCGGGCGGCGTGACGCTCACCGCCGGTCACCTCGCGGAGTTGACCGCCGACCAGGCGGCGGAGTACGCGGCGGCCGGCCGGCTGTTCGACGCCCGGGGCGCGGCGCAGTTCGCGGCCGGCCACATCCCCGGTGCGGTCTCGGCGCCGACCCGCGACAGCCTCGACGCCGCCGGCCTGCTGCTCGACGAGACCGCCCTACGGGAGCGGTTCGCCGCCCTGGGCGTCGACGGATCGCAACCGGTGGGCCTGTACTGCGGCGGCGGGGTGGCCGCGGCGCACGCGGTGGCGGTGCTGCGCTCGGTGGGGCTCGACGCGGCGCTGTTCGTCGGGTCGTTCTCGGCGTGGTCGTCCGACCCCGACCGGCCGGTGGCAACCGGGGTGACCGACGTCGCAGTGGTGCCCTAAAACCTATTCCTGAAGTAGGATATGACAAGTGCTTCCGCAGGCAGGGGACCCGGCATGACAGTGCAATCCGAGGATCTAGCTACGGTGGATGAGCTCGCGTTCCGGCGCCTGATGGGCAGGCACGCCGCCGGCGTGGTGGTGGTGACCGTCGCCGGCGACCCGCCGGCCGGGTTCACCGCGACGTCGTTCACGTCGGTGTCGTTGCGCCCGCCGCTGGTGTCGTTCTGCCTCGACCGCAAGGCGTCGAGCTGGCCGGCGGTGGCCCGCGCGCGCACCGTCGCGGTGCACGTCCTGTCCGACCGGCAGGAACGGGTCGCGCGCACGTTCGCCACGAGCGGCATCGACCGGTTCGCCGCCCACGCCGACTGGCAGTCCGGCCCCGACGGCGTACCGTTGCTCGGCGGCGTGGCGGCCCACCTCGTATGCCGCGTGGTACAACGGGTTCCGGCCGGCGACCACTCCATCGTGCTGGCGACACCGGTCATCGGCGCACACGGCGACGAGAACGCCGCCCCGCTGCTGTACCAGGCGGGCGGATACGGCTACCTGCACCGGGAGATCGCATGACTGTCGTTGTCGTATCGGGTCACCCGCGGCTCGGGTCGCGCACGGCCGGCCTCGCGGAGGAGGTCGGCCGGGCACTCGCCGGGGGCTCGGAACCCGAGGTCATCCACGTCTCCCGGCTGGGCGCAGGCCTGCTCGCCGGCGACGCGCCCGCCACGGTCGACGCGCTCGACCGCATCCGCAAGGCCGACCTGCTGGTGGTGGCGACCCCGACGTACAAGGGCGCCTACACGGGTCTGCTGAAGGTGCTGTTCGACCACCTGCCCGCGCGCGCCCTCGACGGGATCGACGCCGTCACCGTCGTCACGGCGGGAATCCAACCACAGGCCGACGCGGCGGAGGGCCACCTGCGCGACCTGCTCGGCGAACTCGGCGCGCGCATCCCGCGTCCCGGATTGACCGTGGTGGAAAAGGACCTCGACAGCGCCGCGGACATCGCCGCGCGATACGCCGCCGCGGGTTAGCCCGCGAGGGCGAGTGCGTGGTGCAGGCCGCGCGTGCGGCGGGGAGTGAGCACCGGCGGTAGCACCAGCGCGGTGATTCCGGCGGCGACCGCGCCGCCGTCGCCGGCCGGATGGTCACCGACCATGAGCGTGCGGGCCGGGTCGGCGGCGAGCGCCCCGACGGCGATGCGCCAGATCTCGGGATCGGGTTTCACGCGGCCGACCTCGTACGACACGGTGAACCCGTCGACCAGCCCGTCGAGCCCGTGCCGGGCGAAGATCGGCCTGATGTCGCAACCGAAGTTGCTCACGACGCCGACGCGGATCCCGCGCCCGCGCAGGGTTTCCAGGGTCTCACGGACGTCGATGTACGGCTCGTAGCTGGTGAGGTACCGCTCGAACAGCGCCGCCGCGAACTCCGGCTCGACGCCCGGCAACCCCGTCAGGAGAGCCAGGATCGCCGCGTCGTGGACGGTCGGGTCGAGGTCGCGGCCGATGTGCGCGGGATCCAGTGCGGTGACGGCAAGCTGACGCGTGAACTCGGTGACGAGCCGGGTCGGCTCGCCGTCGGAGAGCGGCCGTCCGATCGACGCCGCCGCACCGCCCATCCAGCTCTCGGGATCCTTGGCGAACAGCGTCCACGCGAAGTCGAACAGGACGGTCGTGAAGGTCGGCATCCCTAGGACGTTACCCATTCCTCCGCGAGAAGGTCGAAGGACCGCACACGATCGGTGTGGTCGTGCGTGATCGTGGTGACGAGCAACTCGTCGGCGTCGGTGGCGTCGCGCAGGACGCGGAGCTGGTCGGCGACGCGGTCCGGGGTGCCGACGAACTGGGTGTCGACGCGGTCGGCGACGAGCTGCCGGTCGTCGTCGGTCCACTCGTGGGCGGCGGCCTCCACGGCCGACGGGAACGGGATCGCGCCGTGGCCGGTGCGGATGCTGCGCACCCACAACCCGTACGGTGCCGCGAGTTCGGCCGCCGTCGAGTCGGTCGCGGCGACCACGACGTCGGCGGAGACGAGCACGTGCGGCTTGTCGAGCCGCGCCGACGGCTTGAACGCGGCCCGATACGCCTCGACCGCCTCCAGCACCGCCGACGGCGCCACGTGGTAGTTCGCCGCGAACGGCAGGCCGCGTTCGCCGGCCACCTGCGCGCTCTGCCCGCCGCTGCTGCCGAGGATCCACAGGTCGAGGTCGGCACCCTCGCCGGGGACGGCGTGCGCGTCGAGGCCGTCGGCCGACACGTAGGTTCCGGCGAGCAGCGCGATGATGTCGTCGACCTGATCGGCGAAGTCGGGGCTCTCCGCACCGGGCTGCTGGAGCAGCGACGCGTACAGCGCGAACTTCGGCGACGCGAGCAGCTTCGAGAACGAGAACGGTGCCGGGATCAGCAGGCCGTTGTCGGTGCGGAAGGCCTCCTCCTTCGGCGGAGCGGCCGTGTTGAGCTCCTTGACGGCCTCCGCGCGGCGCTGGCCGCTGCGTCCCAGCCCGAGGTCGATGCGGCCGGGGTGCAGCGCGTCGATGGTGCCGAACTGTTCCACCACCGCGATCGCCGTCTGGTGTCCCAACTGGACGGCGCCCGAGCCCACCCGGATCCGCTGGGTAGCGGCTGCGACCAGTGCGATCAGCACCGCCGGCGAGGAACTGGCCACGCCCGGGGTGAAGTGGTGCTCGGCCAGCCAGTAGCGGTGGTAGCCGGCGGCTTCGGCCCGGACCGCCAGATCGATGGTCTCGCGGATCGCCTTGGCCGCGGTGTTGCCCGTCGCCTCTTTCGGCGACAAGCCGGCAACGGACTTCACCGGTGCGAGGTCCAGAATGGACAGTGGCGTCGTCATGGCACGTTCGCTTTCGTGAGGGGACGGCTGGGGAGCTCGCGCCGCAGCACCGGCGCGATCTCGCTCTGGAACAGCTCCAGCGACCGGCGGTGCTGCTTCTCGGTCAGGCCGTCCGGTTCCGCCGACAGGTGCATCACCTCGTGCCCGAAGCGGGCGTGGTACCGGTGCACCTTGTCGATGATCTGCCGCGGGCTCCCGACGAGGATCGAGCTGCGCTCGATCGCGTCCTCCAGCGTCGGGAACACGGGCTCGACGCCGACGCTCCGGAACAGCGCCAGCCGCTTGTCGTAGATGGGCCGGTAGGTCTCCACCGCCTCCTGCGACGTGCGCGCGGCGTAGAAGCCGGCCGACCCGGCGCCGACGAGCGCGTCGGCCGGGTCGTGTCCATAGTGGACCCACCGCTCCCGGTAGTAGTCGATCAGCTCGGCGTAGGGGTCGATCGGGTTGGTCACGTTCGCCGAGAACAGCGGGTCGCCGAAGCGCGCGGCCAGGTCGACCGACTCGCGGCTCGTGGCGCTGCCGTGCCAGACCCGCACGGGTTGCTGGTACGGCCGGGGGAGCACCTCGGCGTCGGTGAGCGACGGGCGGAACCGGCCCTCCCACGTCACCCGGTCCTCCCGCCAGAGCCGGCGGAACAGTTCGTAACCCTCGCGGTTGCGGTCCCACTGGTCGGCGGCGGTGACGTGGAACAGCTGCGCCTGCGCGGCGCCGTTCCCCTTGCCGATCATCAGCTCCAACCGGCCGTCGGAGAGGTGGTCGAGCGTCGCGTAGTCCTCGTACGCGCGCACCGGGTCGAGCAGGCTCAGCGTGGTGACCGCGGTGAACAACCGGATCGTCGACGTGCGCGCCGCGATGTGGCTGAGCACCACGGGCGGGGACGACGAGATGAACGGCCGCTCGTGCCGTTCGCCGACGCCGAACCCGTCGAACCCGAGCTCCTCGGCCAGCACGGCGTTGTCGACGACCTCCCGCAGCCGCTGGTGGGTCGACTTGGTCGCGTCGGGCCCGTGCACGATGAGCGTGATGGCGAGGAACTTCATAGGCCCAGGTGCTCCCGTAGCGTCTGCGTGGTGTATTCGGATCGGAGCACGCCGCGCTCCTGCAGCAGCGGCACCACCGTGTCGACGAACCCGTCGAGGCCGGTGGGCGTCAGGTGCGGGACGACGATGAAGCCGTCGCACGCGTCGGTCTGCACGAACAGGTTCATCTGCTCGGCGACGTGCGCGGGCGTCCCGATGAACGACTGCCGCCCGGTGACCTCGATGATGAGGTCGCGGATGCCGAGGTTCTTCTCCTCGGCGAGCGCGCGCCACTTCGCCGCGGTCTCCAGCGGGTCTCTGGTCATCCGCGCGCGGCCCTGGATGATCGACGTCGCGTCGACGTTCGGGTCCTCCTTCGGGAGCGGGCCCTCCGGGTCGTAGGCCGACAGGTCGCGGTTCCAGACCTGTTCCAGCAACAGGATCGCGGTCTGCGGGCTCACCTGCTGCCGGCGGATGTGGTGCGCGCGCTCCTGCGCGTCGGCGTCGCTGTCGCCGAGGACGAACGTCACACCGGGCAGCAGCTTGACCGAGTCCGGGTCGCGGCCGTGCCGGCGCACCTTCTCCTTGACGTCCTTGTAGAACGCCCGGCCCGCTTCGAGCGTGCCGTGCCGGTTGAAGATGGCGTCGGCCGTCGCGGCGCCGAAGTCGCGGCCCGCGTCGGAGTCGCCGGCCTGGATGATGACCGGATGCCGTTGCGGGCTCCGGGGAACGGTGAAATTCCCGGTGACGTCGAACTGCGCGCCCCGGTGTCGGAAGGCACCCGGTTGGCCTGTGACGAACCGGCCCGTCTCGGCGACCAGCGCGTCCGGATCCCAGGAGTCCCAGAGCTTCCGGGCGACCGCGACGAACTCGGCGGCCCGCTCGTACCGCTGGCTGTAGTCCAGGAAGCCGCCGCGCCGGAAGTTCTCCCCGGTGAACGCGTCGGACGAGGTGACCACGTTCCACGCCGCCCGCCCGCCGGAGAGGTGGTCGAGCGTGGCGAGCTGGCGGGCCAACTGGTACGGCTCGTTGAACGTGGCGTTCACGGTGGCGCCCAGCCCCAGGTGCTCCGTCACCGCCGCCAGTCCACTGAGGACGGTCAGCGCGTCGGGCCGGCCGACGACGTCGAGGTCGTGGATGCGGCCGCGCTGCTCGCGCAGGCGCAGCCCCTCGGCGAGGAAGAAGAAGTCGAACCGGCCGCGCTCGGCGGTCTTCGCCAGGTGGACGAACGACGCGAAGTCGATCTGGCTGCCCGACGCCGGATCGCTCCACACGGTCTGGTTGTTCACGCCGGGGAAGTGCGCGGCGAGGATGACCTGCTTGGGCATCAGCGGGCCTCCGCGTAGCGGTTCTTCGGTTTCTCCAACCCGAGCCGGCCGCGCAGCGTGTACCCGTTGTCGCCGGCGCGGTAGACGCCGAGCCGGCGTAGCTCGGGCACCAGGAAGTCCACAATGGAGTCGAGGTCGAGCGGGAGCACCGCCGGCCGCAGCCGGACGCCGGTGACGCCCGCGCTCCAGTAGTCGACGAGGAGGTCGGCGAGTTGTTCGGCGCTGCCGGTGAACGTCGCCGCGTCGGACCGGTGCTCCGCGCCGTCGAGCTCGTCGAGGCGGGCCCTGCGGTCGGCGCCGGTGCCGTCGGCGGCGTCGAGGTGCACGAGCACGTCGGCGAACACCCGCAACGGGGGCCCGGTGCGGCCGACCGCCCGCTGTGCCGCGTCGACCTCGGCGAGGATCCGCCTGGCGTCGTCGGGGTCGCGTGGGGTGACGTAGACGAGATCCGATGTGCGCGCCGCGAACTCGTAGATCGGCGTGGAGTGCGCCAGCGCGGCGATCACCGGCTGACCCTGCGGGGGCCGTGGCGTGATCGACGGTCCCTTGACGCTGAACCACTGCCCGACGAAGTCGATGTAGTGCAGCTTGTCGCGGTCGACGAACCGGCCGGTGGCGACGTCGCGGATCTCCGCGTCGTCCTCCCAGCTGTCCCACAGCCGGCGCACCACCTCGACCGCGTCGGCGGCCTCGTCGAGCAGATCGGTCAGCCGCTCCTGGAGGTTCTCGTCGTAGCCGGTCAGCTCCGGCACCTCGCGGCGGCCGAACAGCGCGGCGTCGCTGTGCCTCGCCGAGATCTGCGGCCGCCAGCCGGCGCGGCCGGAGCTCACGAAGTCGAGTGTCGCGAGCGCGGTGGCGAGGTGGAACGGTTCGAGGTGCGTCGGGGTCGCCGTCGGTATCAGCCCGATGCCCTCGGTCACGGGTGCCACGCGGGCCGCCAGGAGCACCGCGTCGAGCCGTCCGCGCACCTGGTCGGTGCGACCGTCGGGGCCGTCGAGGCGGGTGGACTGCAGGCCCGGCGAGTCCTCGAAGCCGACGAAGTCGAGGTCGCCGGCCGCCGCCGTGTTGACCAGGTCGACCCAGTACGCCGCGGAGAAGATCCCGTCGGGACGCGCCGCGGGATGCCGCCAGGCGGCCGGGTGCCACCCCGCACCGTCGAGCGCCACGCCCAGCCTGATCGGTCCGGTCATACGGTCACTCCCTCCCAGTCGGGGATCTCGGCGCCGTCCGCCGCGAACGTCGCGAAGTCGGTGGTGTCGCGGAACGCCGGGACGCGGTACAGCTCCCGCGCGTACGCCCACAGGTTCGGGTACGCGTCCAGCCCGCCGTTGATCGACCGGGTCGCGTTGGGCCCGACGTCGTAGCGCACCAGCGCGACCCAGAGCCGGATGTCGGCCTGCGTCAGCGCGTCACCGAGCAGGTAGCGCGATCCGGCCAGCCGCCGGTCGAGCGTCGCGAACGTCCACAGCAACGCGTCCCGCGCGGCCGCGGCGATGCCGCCCGACCGGTGCCGGGCCGCGAGCGACGCGCCGTTGTTGACCGCGGGCCCGAGCCACCCGTTCAGCGCGTCGATCTCGGGCCGCAGCGCCACCGGGTACGTGTCGACGATCGGCGTCGTGATCGCGGTGAACCGGCTCGCGAGGTCGTTCGCGATGCCGTCCGAGTCGTTGCTCACCAGCCGCCGGTGCTCGCGGTCCCACAGCGCCGGAACGCTGACGTGGCCGTCGAACCCGGGCTCGGTCGCCTCGAACGCCTCGCGCAGCAACGCGAAACCGTTGACCGGATCGGGCCCGCGCGCCGGCCGGAACGCCCAGCCGCGGCCGTCCCGCTCGTCGTCCACATAGGACAGTGAGACCACCCCGGTGAGGTTGGCCAGCCGCCGGGTGATGTCGACCCGCTGCGACCACGGACAGAACGTGCCGCCGTAGAGGTGGTACCGGCCCGCCGCCGGCGTGGTGGCCGGCCCGCCGATGCGGCCGTGGAAGCGCAGCAGCGGCCGGGGGTCGTCGGGGCGCCGGTGGATCCGGTACTCGCCGAAGCGCTCGGCGTCGACCGGACTGGCGAAGCGGGGGAGAGGCATGCGGCCTCCTGTTTTCCGGGTGCGACAACCTCCAAACTCTATCGGCCTGATAGGAATTTGGCCAGACCTCGGAGGGTTGTCGTGACGTGGCTGACAGTTCCGGTGGTCAACCGTTGACACCGGCGGGTGATGCCCGTTCCATGTGCGTCACCCGTTCTTCGATTCACCGCCGTGAGTGCCCGGCGGCGTGACCCCCTGCGCCGAGAAGAGGTGTGTGGCGTGACCGCTCCACCCGACGTCGCCGCGCGTGAGACCGCGCTCGCGGCGGCCGAACTGCCGGTGATACCGGCCCGGCGGCCGTGGCGGTGGGTCGCGAGCCTCGCGGCCGCCGTTCTGCTCGCCATGGCGCTGAACGCGCTCATCACCAATCCCGCCTGGGACTGGCCGGTCGCCGCCCAGTACCTGTTCTACGAGACGATTCTGCGCTCCGTCGGCGTGACGTTGCAGCTGACCGGATTCGCGATCGTCATCGGGTTCGCGCTCGGCACGGTGCTCGCGCTGATGCGGCTGTCGCGCAGCCCGGTGCTCGTCGGGTTCTCGTGGGGTTACGTGTGGCTGTTCCGGTCGGTGCCGCTGATCCTGCAACTCCTGTTCTGGTTCAACCTGGCGCTGCTCTACGACCGGATCTCGATCGGTGTGCCGTTCGGGCCGGCGTTCTTCGACATCGGCACCCAGGACCTGATCGGCCCGCTCACCGCCGCCACGCTCGGGCTGGCGCTGCACCAGGCGGCGTACTGCGCCGAGATCGTGCGGTCGGGGTTCCTGTCGGTCGACCAGGGACAGCTGGAGGCCGCCGCCGCGCTGGGCATTCCGCGCTGGCGCCAGATCCGGCGGATCCTGCTGCCGCAGGCGATGCGCACCATCATTCCCAACGCCAGCAACGAGATCACCAGCCTGGTGAAGGGGACCTCGGTGGTGTACATCATGGCGATCCCCGAACTCTTCTACCAGGTGCAGGTCATCTACGCCCGCAACGGGCGGGTGATCGCGCTGCTGCTCGTCGCCGCGATCTGGTACCTGCTGCTGACCACCGTGCTGTCGATCGTGCAGTTCTACATCGAGCGGTACTACGCGCGCGGCGCGGTGCGGGTGTTGCCACCCACGCCGTGGCAACGGTTCCGGCGCGTCGTCGGTGATGCGGCCGCGGCCCGGCGACGGCGCGCCGTCCTGTTGAAGGATCTTCCGTGACGATGGTGGACGTGCACGGTGTGCACAAGAGCTTCGGCCCGATCGACGTGCTGCGGGGCGTCGACCTGACGGTCGACCCGGGCGAGGTGGTGGTGATTCTCGGCCCGTCCGGGTCGGGAAAGTCGACGCTGCTGCGCTGCATCAACCACCTGGAGAAGGTCGACCGCGGATACGTGCGCATCGACGGCGAGCTCATCGGCTACCGCCTCGTCGGCGGCCGGCTGCGGGAACTGACCGAGCGGGAGATCCTCCGCCAGCGGACGCACGTCGGCTTCGTGTTCCAGAACTTCAACCTGTTCCCGCACCTGACCGCGCTCGAGAACGTGGTGGAGGCGCCGGTCTCCGCGCAACGACGGCCGCGGGCGGTGGCGCGGGCGCGGGCACTGGACCTGCTCGCCCGGGTCGGCCTGCAAGACAAGGCCGACGCCTATCCGCGACGGCTGTCCGGCGGGCAGCAGCAACGGGTCGCGATCGCCCGCGCGCTCGCGCTCGACCCGAAGATCGTCATGTTCGACGAACCCACCTCGGCACTCGATCCGGAACTCGTCGGCGAGGTGCTGGAGGTCATGAAGGGCCTCGCGCGCGGCGGCACCACGATGATCGTCGTCACCCACGAGGTCGGCTTCGCCCGCGAGGTCGCGGATCGCGTGGTCTTCATGGACGACGGCCGCATCGTCGAGCAGGGCCTGCCGGCCGAGGTGCTCGACCGTCCCCGGCACGACCGCACCCGGTCGTTCCTCGACAAGGTTCTCTAGGAGGAGTTGTGCGACGGATCCTCGTTCCCGTGCTGGCGCTGGGACTTGCGTTGGCCGCCTGCGGCACCCCCGACGCGGAGAAGACCGCGGCGTCGACGGACACCGGCGGCGTCCAGATAAACCTTTCCCCGGACCAGAAACGCGTCCGCGCCGACAAGGTCGCCGCGATCGCCGCGAAGGTGCCCGACGCCATCAGGGCCGACGGCAAGCTGACCGTCGGGGTGAGCGGGCAGGGCTCGCCGCCGTTGGCGTTCCGGGCCAACGACGACCGGACCATCATCGGCGTCGAGCCCGACATCGCCCAACTCGTCGCCGACGTGCTCGGGCTGGAACTCGACCTGCAGCCGACGTCGTGGGAGAACCTCTTCCTGGTCGTCCGAAGTGGACAGAACGACGTCGGCTTCTCGAACATCACGGTCACCGAGGAACGCAAGGACATCTACGACTTCGCCTCGTACCGGGTCGACTCGCTCGGTTGGGAGGTGGCGAAGAAGAGCAAGATCACGAAGATCGACAAGCCGGCCGACATCGCCGGGCTCAACGTCTCCGTGGGTTCCGGCACGAACCAGGAGCAGGTGTTGCTGCGCTGGAACGACCAGCTGAAGAAGGACGGCCTCGAGCCGGCGAAGATCACGTACTTCCAGGGTGCCACCGAGTACCAACTCGCGTTGTCGTCGGGCCGGATCGACGCGTACTTCGGCCCGAACCCGGCGCTCGCCTACCACGCGGCGGTCAGCGGTGAGACGAAGGTGGTCGGCATCGTGCCGGGCGGCGGCGACGTGCCCGCACAGATCGCGGCGATGACGAAGAAGGGCAACGCGGTGGCCGCGCCGGTGGCGGAAGCGCTGAACGTCGTCATCAAGAGCGGGAAGTACAAGCAGGTGCTCGACCGCTGGGGCCTGAGCGGCGAGGCCATCCCGACGAGCGAGGTCAACCCGCCAGGGCTGCCCAGAAAATGACTGTCCACATTGGATCGGTGCCGGTCCTCGACAACCCGGTGTGGGCCGCGCTCACCGGTCCCCACGCACGTTTCGCGGAAGTGAGCGGCGCCGCGGCCAGGTACGACCCGGCGGTGACGCGGTTCGCCACCCTGGCCGACCGCGCCGATCCCCACGCCTGGGCCGATCTCGCGACGCTGATCGGCCGGGGCGGCTCGGTCGCGTTGTCCGGTGACACCGTCGATCCGCCGGCCGGGTGGCGGGTGCAGTTCCGCGGCGCCGGCGTGCAACTCGTCGACGACCGGCTGGTGGCGGCCGACGATCCGGACGCGGTGGTGCTGGGTGCCGACGACGTACCGGAGATGCTCGACCTGGTCGAGCGGACGCAACCGGGTCCGTTCCTGGCCCGCACGGTCGAACTCGGTACGTACCTGGGGATCCGCCGCGGCGGCCGGCTGGTCGCGATGGCGGGGGAGCGGCTGCACCCGCCGGGCTGGACCGAGATCAGCGCGGTGTGCACCGACGAGGCGCACCGGGGGCAGGGCCTCGCGACGCGACTGGTGCGCGCGGTCGCCGCCGGGATCCGCCGACGCGGCGAGACGCCGTTCATGCACGCGTCCGCCACCAACACCAACGCGATCCGGCTCTACGAGTCGATCGGATTCCGCCTGCGGAAGCGGACGATGTTCGCGATGCTGACCTCCCCGTAGCCTTCCGGTCGTTTCCCCGTTATCCTATCGGCACGGTAGAGTATGGCGGGGCGGAGGAACCGATGAGGTCGTTCGACGAGGGCCGCTACGACAGCACCCGGCTGGCTCAGTGGGAGGCCGGCCGGGCCCGCGGAGACGGCTTCTCCCGGCGGACGGCGTTGCGGCTGTCGGCCGGTCTCGGGCTCGCCGCCGTGCCGGTGCTCGGGGGTGGATCCGCGGCGGTGGCCGGGCCCGTTCGGGCGGGCGGCCCGGCCCCCGCGGCGGGTTCGGTCGCGGCGGGTCCCATCGTGAAACCCCTGCCGCCGGAGCTGTTCACGGTGTTCGGCACCAACGCGGAGACGCGCTGGGACGCGCTGCGCGACGTCGGCTACCGGGTGCCGATCGACCGGTTCTTCGTCCGCAACCACTCGAGTACCCCGACCGTCGACGGCGACGCCTGGCGGCTGAAGCTGTTCGGTGCCGGGCTGCACGGATCGCCCACAGTGGACAATCCCATCACGGTCAGCCTGAAGCAATTGCGCCGGCTGCCGTCGACGACGCTCACCGCGTTCATCGAGTGCGCCGGCAACGGGCGGAGCTTCTTCACCACCCAGCAGGGCCAGTCGGTGTCCGGCACGGCCTGGCAACTCGGCGCCGTCGGCGTCGCGACGTGGCGCGGCGTGCGCCTGTCGACGGTGTTGCGGCTGGCCGGTCTCCGCCCCGACGCGGTCGACGTGCTCCCGGCGGGGCTCGACGCGAACTTCGTGTCCGGCGGTGTCGACCTCGGGCCGGTGCGCCGGCCGATCCCGATCGGCAAGGCGCTGCACGACGTGGTGCTGGCCTACGAGATGAACGGCGAGCCGCTGCCGCCCGACCACGGTTACCCGGTGCGGGTCGTCGTGCCGTCCTGGATCGGCATCTCGTCGATCAAATGGGTCGGGCAGATCGAGGTGTCGGCCGAACCGTTGTTCACGCCGTGGAACACCCAGTTCTACCGGTTCTTCGGGCCCGACTACCCGGCCGAGGGCAGCGCGCCGCTCGGCCGGCAGGTGGTCAAGAGCGCGTTCGAACTCGCGCGGGGTGCGCAACTGCCGGCCGGCCGACCGGTCCGGTTGCAGGGCCGCTCGTGGTCCGGCAACGGCGGCATCAGGCGCGTCGACGTGAGCACCGACGGCGGAGCGACGTGGCGGCGGGCCACGCTGTTCGGACCGGCGGTCGACACCGGGTGGCGGCGGTGGCACCTCTCCTGGCGGCCACCGGCGGCGGGCGCGTACGACCTGTTGGCGCGCGCCACCGACGAAACCGGCGTGAGCCAGCCCGACGTGTCGCCGTACAACACCCTCGGCTACCAGTTCGGCGCGGTCGTCCGGCACCCGGTGACCGTGGCCTGAACCAAGGCTTCCGATCGCGACATCCTGCACGCGGCCGCGAGCGGATCGCGGGCCTCGGCCGTGCGGGCGCTGGCGACCCATCCGCTCGTCGACTCGGTCGCGGTGGCGGGCCGCCTGCTCGACGCCTACCGTGGCCACTTCCCGGAACTGGCCTACCTCAGCTGACGGTCAGCACGATCTTCCCCTGGAGGTGACCACGTTCGGCGCGCTCGTGCGCCGCCGACGCGTCGGCGAGCGGGTAGACGCTGTCGATGCCGACGCGCACCGACCCCTCGTCGATGAGCCGGGCGAGGTCGGCGAGCTGTTCACCGCTCGACCGCACCTGGCCGCCCGGAAACGTGATGCCGCGGGCGGCCGCGCGGTCGCGGTGGTACTCGCCGAAGAAGACCGGGCTGACGGTGCCGCCCGCACGCACGGTGTGCACGAGCCGGTGGGCGTGCGGGCCGCCGACCGTGTCGATGACGTGATCGACGCCGCGGACCGTCTCCTCGACCGCGGTCGTCGTGTAGTCGACGAACTCGTCGGCGCCGAGGTCGCGGAGGAACTCCTCGTGCCTCGTCGAGGCCACCGCGATCACGTGCGCGCCCGTCACCTTGGCCAGTTGCACCGCGAAATGGCCGACGCCCCCGGCGGCGCCGTTCACGAGCACCCGCTTTCCGGGCGTGAGTCCGATGTGGACGAACAGGAACTGGTACGCGGTGAGCCCGGCCATCGGCACGGCGGCGGCCCGGACGTGGTCGACGGCCGCCGGTTTGCGCGCGAGGTCGCCGACCGGGGACGTGGTGTACTCGGCGTAGCCCTTGCCGCCGTTGTTCAGGTTCGGGAATCGGATGAGCCCGAACACCTCGTCGCCCGGTCGCCACTCCGTCACGCCGTCACCGGTCGCCTCGACGACGCCGGACACGTCCGTGCCGGGTGTGGTCGGAAGCGCGAGCCGCGGACGGAGCGCCGCCGGAATCGTGGAGAAGCCCGACCGGGCGTACCAGTCCGGCGGGTTGACGCCGGCGGCGCGCACGCGGATCAGCACGTCGCCCGGCCCCGGCACCGGCCGCGGCACCTCCTCGTACGTCAGGACCTCCGGTCCACCCTGCCTGTGCACCCTGATCGCCTTCACGGGTTCCTCCCGGTACTATTCGGAGCAGTGCTCCGGATAATAAGCGGAGCACTGCTCCGTTTGTCAACGGTGAGGAGTCTCATGCCCCGCGCCGACGCTCAGCGCAACTACGAGCGTCTCCTTGCCGTGGCCCGCGAGGTGGTCGAGGAGCAGGGGACGCAGGCCTCGCTGCGCGACGTCGCCCGCCGGGCGGGCGTCGGCCTCGGCACCCTGTACCGGCACTTCCCGACCCGCGAGGCCCTGTTGGAGACGCTGCTCGGCCGCGGCTTCGAACGCCTGGCGACGCGGGCCGCCGACCTGTCTGCCCGGCTCCCACCGGACGAGGCACTGTCGGAGTGGCTCCGCGACTTCGTCCACGGATCCGGCACGTTCCGCGGCCTGCCCGCCTCGATGCTCGCGACGCTGGCCGACGAGGGCTCACCGCTCCACGCGTCGTGCCGGGCGATGCGCGAGGCCGGCGCCCGGCTCCTGGCCGACGCCCAGAAGGCCGGCCACATCCGCCCCGACGTCGACGGGACAGACCTGTTCGCGCTGGTCAACGCGGTCGGCTGGATGGCCGAGCAGGCCCCGTCGCTCGCCGACCGGCGAGACCACCTGTTCGCGCTGATCCTGGACGCCCTGTCTCCCCGCCCTACGGGGTGAGGCGCGAGCGGAGCTCGTCCGAGTGGTCGGTCGCGAACTCGGCGAACGACCGGGCCGGCCGGCCGAGGATCCGCGGCACCGTGTCGGTGACCCCGGCCAGCGCGCCCTCGGCGACCTCGGCCCACAGGGCGGCCACGTCGTCGGCGAAGGGGGCGGGGAGACCCTGCGCGCGCAGCGCCTCCGCCATCTCGGCCGGACGCAGGCGGTGGAAACCCACCCGGCGACCGGCCACAGTGGACAGTTGTGCGGCGATCGCGGTCTGGGTGAGGGCCTCGGGGCCGGTGAGCACGAGCGTCTCGGCGGATTCGTGGTCGCCGGTGAGCAGGGCCGCGGCCACCTCGGCGATGTCGCGGGCGTCCACATAGGACACCGGGGCGTCGGTGTGGTGGCCGATGAGGTCGCCGTCGGCGGTGAACGAGCCGGCGCCGGTGACGAAGTTCTGCATGAACCCGTTCGGCCGCAGGACCGTCCGGTCCACAGTGGACGCCGTCAGGTGCCGCTCGATCTCCCAGTGCGCGCCCTGCGCCAGGCGTCCACCCGGCCGTGCGCCCTCGACCGACACCTTGACGATCCGGCGGACCCCGGCCCGAACCGCGGCGTCGATCGCGGCCTTCTGCTGCCGCACCATCGGCTGCTCGCCGTCGGCCGGCACGGCGCCGCCGGAGTTCAGGAACAGCCGGGTGACGCCGTCGAGCGCCGCGTCGAGACTGCCGGGCTCGTCGAGGTCGCCCACCGTGTAGGGGACGCCGAGCGCCGCGCCACGTTCGGCGTCACGGACGAAGGCGCGGACCTCGACCCCGCCCGCGGCCAGGTGACGGACGAGAGCGCGGCCGATCGAGCCGGTGGCTCCGGTTACGAGAATCATGACGTCGTCCTGTCCACTAAGCTGAGGGGGCCTCGACAATATATCGAGGGTGCCTCGACTTAGCCCGGGGGTTGTGGATGGCCGGCCGACGACCGCGTGCCGACGCCGTGCGTAACTACGAGCGACTCCTCGAACACGCCGAGGTGGCGTTCCGCGAGCAGGGCACCGGCGCGTCGCTGGAGGGCATCGCGCGGCAGGCCGGCGTCGCGATCGGCACGCTCTACGGGCACTTCCCGAACCGGCGCGCGCTGCTCGGCGCCGTGCTCCGGCAACGTCACCTCGAACTGTTCGCGTTCGGCGACGGGCTGCTCGCCGACGCCGGGGCCGCCGAGGCGCTCACGGAATGGACGCGCGCGGTCGCCCGCCACGCCGCCGCCTACACCGGCCTCGCCGACGTCATCGCCGGCGCCGCGGGCATCGACGACGAAACCTCAGAACTGCACGCGGCCTGTGCCCGGCTGGACGCCATCACGGAAGCGGTCGTCGCCCGCGCCCGGCGGCTCGGCAAGGTGCGCCCCGACGCGACCGCGGCCGACCTCACCGCGGTGATGGGCGCGGCCGCGTGGTTGCGGGGCCAGGCCTCGCCCGAACAGGCCGACCGCCTCATCGAGGTCACATTGGACGGTCTGTGCCGGCCACCACTCTGACGGACGCCGGGCAACGCCGGGCAACGCCGGGCAACGTCACGAACGCTACGGGCGTCGGACGAAACCGGCCAGGATGTCGTACGGGTACACGGTCGGCTTCTCGCTGGCCTTGTCGAGCCTGGCCAGCTGGTCGTCGGTGAGGATCCAGCCGGCGGCGCCGAGGTTGTCGGCCAGGTGGTCGGGCGTGCGGGGACCGATGATCGGGGCCGTGACGCCCGGCGCCTGCAGCAACCACCGCACCGCCACCTGTGCCACCGTGCGGCCGGTCTCGGCGGCCACCGTCTCGGCCTCGTCGAGGATCCGCCAGGTGCGCTCGGTGGCGTAGTTGTCCCACGACTCGATGAGCCCACGATCGGCGGCCAGCTCGATCCTGGTGCCGACGGGCGGCGCCGCCATGCCGCGGGTGAACCGGCCGGACAGCCAGCCGGCCCGCAACGGGCTCCACGGCATGACGCCCAGCCCTTCGTTGCGGCACACCGGGATCAGCTCCCACTCGGTCTCGCGGTCGAGCAGGTTGTAGAGCGGCTGCAGGGCGTCGTAGCGGGCCCAGCCGTGGCGGTCGGCGACGTCGATCGCCTTCTGCAGGTGCCACGCCGGCACGTTGC
The DNA here is from genome assembly GCF_016863635.1 of Virgisporangium aurantiacum. Classification (GTDB taxonomy): domain Bacteria; phylum Actinomycetota; class Actinomycetes; order Mycobacteriales; family Micromonosporaceae; genus Virgisporangium; species Virgisporangium aurantiacum. Next base: position 154,887 of record NZ_BOPG01000037.1, read on the forward strand.
TGGCGCCGAGGTACCGGACCTTCCCGGCCGTCACCAGAGTGTCCAGAGTGGACAGTGTCTCCTCGATCGGCGTCGCGTCGTCGTAGACGTGCGTGTAGTAGACGTCGATGTGGTCGGTGCCCAGCCGGCGGAGGCTGGCCTCGACCGCGGTGCGGATGTGCTTGCGGCTCAGGCCGTCGTCGTTGGGGCCCGGGCCCATCCGTCCCCACACCTTGGTGGCGATGACCAGTTCGTCGCGGTTGCGACCGCGCAGCCACCGGCCGAGGATCGCCTCCGACTCGCCGCCGTTGTAGACGTCGGCGGTGTCGATGAACGTGCCGCCGGCATCGACGAACGCGTCGAGGATACGCACGCTCGTCGACTCGTCGGTCGGCCCGCCGAAGTGCATCGCGCCGAGGCACAGTTCGCTGACCTTCAGGCCGGTCCGGCCGAGGTATCGGTATTCCATCCGGTTACGCTAGGTCTTCGAGTGCGCTCGAAGACAAGGGCCGCGACCGCAACCGGCGGAGCATCCGCGCGTCGTCGAAGCCCGTGGTGCGGGCGGCGGCCTCCACTGTGGACCCGTGCGCGATCAGGTTCTCGGCCCGTTCCAGGCGCAGCGTCTGCTGGTACCGCAGCGGCGTCATGCCGGTGGCCGTGGTGAACAGGCGGGTCAGCGTGCGCGGGCTCACGTCGCACGCGGCGGCGATCTCGGCCAGCGGCAACCGATCCTGGTAGCGGGCGTCGATGAGGTCCTGCGCGCGGTGGACGGCGTCGCTGAGGTGGGCGCGGTGGCGGAGCATCGCGCTGCGTTGCGGCTCGTCGCCGTTGCGCCGCGCGTAGACGACCATCTCGCGCGCCACCTTCGCCGCGTCAGCGGCGCCGTGCCGCACGGCGATCAGGTGCAGGGCGAGGTCGATGCCGCTGGCGATCCCGGCCGACGTGATCACCCGGTCGTCGACGACGTAGAGCACGTCGCGTTGCACGCGGCTGGCCGGGTAGCGGGCGGCCAACTCGTCCTGCAGCGCGTGGTGGGTGGTGCAGCGTCGCCCGTCGAGCAGGCCGGCCTGCGCCAGCGCGTAGGCGCCGGCGCAGACGCTGGCGACCGTTCCGCCGATCGCGTGATGGGCCGCGAGCGCGTCGCGGGTCGCTCCGGAGAGCCGCGCGTGCGCTCCGAAGCGTCCCCGCCAACCGGGGACGATCACCAGATCGTCCGGTTCGAGCACCGGCCACGCGGTACCGGCCCGCAGCGGGACGCCCTGCGCGGTCGGCACCTCCTCGTGCTCGGCGACGTACCGCAGCCGGTAGCCGTGGCCGAGATCGGCGGCGGTGGAGAACACCTGCGCCGGCCCGGCCAGGTCGAGCAGGTGCAGCCGGGGCACGAGGAGGAACACGACGGTGGTCACGCCGAAACGTACTCCTTGACCGTGGTGATCGTCGCGAACCGGTGCGCCAGCGCGTACTCGGTGCGGGAGATGATCTCGTCGACGCCGAGCGTGAGCGGATCGGCGAGCACCTCGGCGTACGGGCGGCCGGCCGGGGCGTCGCGGTGCGGGATCGGGAACGTCGCGGTGGCGTCGGTGACGAACGTGACGTCGTACCCGAGATCGTTCGCGACCCGGGCCGTCGTCTCGCAGCACTGCTCGGTCTGGATGCCGCACACCACCAGCTCGCGGATGCCCTTCTCGGTGAGCACCTGCTGGAGGTTGGTGGTGGTGAAGGCGTTGCGGGACGTCTTGGTGAGCACCGGTTCGCCCTCCTCCGTGCCGAGGCCGTCCAACAGCCGGGTGTAGCCGTTGACGGGGTCGAACACCCCGCCGGTGCCCGGTTCGTGGTGCAGGATCCAGACAACGAGATCGCCGGACCCGCGGGCGGCCGCCACGAGCTCGGCCACATCCTGGACGATATCGGGATTCGAGACAGCCTGCCAGGAATCCCGGCGGGTGAAGGACTCCTGCACGTCGATGACGAGAAGCGCTTTGGTCATGGGATGATTCGACCAACCCAGCGCGCCGGGCGGTAGGCCGGATCAGGTCGGAGCCCGGACGGATCTGGTCACGCTATCGGAAAGATCGGCGTACCCGGCGTAGCCTGACGTCCATGACCGGAGTGCTGTCCGAGGCGCGGGGTGAGTCCACGCCGCCCCTGCTCGACGAGACCATCGGCGCGAACCTCGAGCGGACGGTGGCCACCTGGCCCGACCGGGAGGCGCTCGTCGAGGTGGCCAGCGGCCGCCGGTGGACGTACCGGGAGTTCGACACCGCGGTCGACGACGTGGCGCGCGGCCTCATCGCGTACGGGGTCGGTAAGGGCGACCGCGTGGGCATCTGGGCACCCAACTGTGCCGAGTGGACGATCAGCCAGTTCGCCGCCGCGAAGGTGGGCGCGATCCTGGTCAACATCAACCCCGCGTACCGCACGCACGAGTTCGCGTACGTGGCGAACCAGTCGGGAATCCGGCTGCTGCTCGCCGCGTCCCGTTTCAAGACGAGCGATTACCGCGACATGGTCGATCAGACGCGCGACGAATGCCCGGCTCTCGAACGGGTCGTGTACGTCGACACGTCCGACTGGGCCGACCTGATCTCGGCGGGCCGCGACGTCGCGGAGCTGCCGACGACGCTGAAGCCGGACGACGCGATCAACATCCAGTACACGTCCGGCACCACCGGATTCCCGAAGGGCGCGACGCTGTCGCACCGCAACATCCTCAACAACGGGCACTTCGTCACCGAACTGATCCGGTTCACCGAGAACGACCGGTTGTGCATCCCCGTCCCGTTCTACCACTGCTTCGGCATGGTGATGGCCAACCTCGGCTGCGTCACGCACGGCGCGACGATGGTGATTCCCGCGCCGGCGTTCGACCCCGCCGCGACGCTGCGGGCGGTGCAGACCGAGCGGTGCACGGCCGTCTACGGCGTCCCCACGATGTTCATCGCGATGCAGAACCACGAGGACTTCGCGTCGTTCGACCTGTCGTCGTTGCGCACCGGGATCATGGCCGGCGCGCTGTGCCCGGTCGAGGTCATGAAGCGCTGCGTCAACGACATGAACATGGCCGAGGTGTCGATCGCGTACGGCATGACCGAAACGTCGCCCGTGTCGTGCCAGACCCGCACCGACGACGACCTCGAGCGCCGCACCGAAACGATCGGACGCGCCGCGCCGCACGTGGAGATAAAGATCGTGGACCCGGCGACGGGCGAAACGGTTCCGCGCGGCGAGCCGGGTGAGTTCTGCACGCGTGGCTACTCGGTGATGATCGGCTACTGGAACGACGACGAGCGCACCGCGGAGGCGGTCGACGCCGACGGGTGGATGCACACCGGCGACCTGGCCGTGATGCGCGAAGACGGCTACTGCAACATCGTCGGCCGGATCAAGGACATGGTGATCCGCGGCGGCGAGAACATCTACCCGCGCGAGATCGAGGAGTTCCTCTACACGCACCCGGGCATCGAGGACGTACAGGTGATCGGCGTCCCCGACGGGAAGTACGGCGAGGAACTGTGCGCCTGGATCAAGATGAAGGCGGGCGCCCCGCCGTTGGACGCCGCCGCGGTGCGGGCGTTCACCGAGGGGCGACTGGCGCACTACAAGATCCCCCGGTACGTGATGATCGTGGACGCGTTCCCGATGACCGTCACCGGAAAGATCCGCAAGGTGGAGATGCGGGAAGTGAGCGCCCGCGAATTGGGCCTCTGACGGGTGTCGTATCCGGCCCGGCCCGTTCGACGTCATGGTATGAGAGAGCCTACTTCGACCCGTAACCTCGACCGGTACGGATCCGCCGAGCTTCCGTGGAGCCGTCCGCGCGACGTGCTCGTCCGCGACACACCCCACACCGACCTGACGTTCTTCGTCGCGACCGTGCGCCCCGACGGCCGTCCGCACTCCGCCGGGGTCGGCGCGGTCTGGAAAGACGACGTCCTCTACTTCACGAGCGGACCCGGCACGGTCAAGTCCCGCAACCTCGCCGCGAGTCCGGCGTGCACGATCTCGGTGCGGCTCGCCGGAATCGACCTGATATTGGACGGCGAGGCGCACCGCGTCACGGATCCGTCCACATTGGACCGGCTCGCCGCCTTCTACCGGGAGGGCGGCTGGCCCGCGCGGGTCGAGGGCGACGGGTTCACCGCGCCGTTCAGCGCGCCCAGCGCCGGCCCGCCGCCGTGGCACCTGTACCGCTTCACGGCGAGCAGCGCCGTGGGGGTCGCGACGGAAGAACCCCACGGCGCCACTCGGTGGAATTTCAGCTAACCCTTACGCCACTTCTGGTTGCTGGCACCGGTGCACTCCCACAGGTGCAGCGGGGAACCGTTGCCGGTGGCCAGATTGGCGACGTCGACGCACTTGTTCGCCTGGATGTTCACCAGGTCGCCGGCGCCGCTGAGGGTGAACTTCTGCGCGCCGGTTCCGTTGCACGTCCACAGTTGGATCGCGGCACCGTTGGCGGTCGAGCCACCGGACACGTCCATGCACTTGCCGAGCGCGGTCACCGATCCGTCGGCGTTGAACGTCCAGCGCTGCGCGCCCGTCCCGTTGCAGTCCCACAGTTGGAGGCGGGCGCCGTCGACGGCGTTGGACGACGGGATGTCGATGCAGCGGTTGCTGCCGGCGCCGATGATCGAGCTCGTGCCGCCACCGCCGCCACCGCCGTCGGTCCAGCCGTAGACGCGGACGTAGTCGACCGTGAGCTGCTGCGGGAAGGTGGTGGACCCGTCCGGGTCACCCGGCCAGAAGCCGCCGACCGCGACGTTCATGATCATGAAGAACGGGTGGTTGAACACCCACCGGTCGCCGCCGAGGTCGGCCGGGGTGCGGCGCTGGTACTGCACGCCGTCGACGAACCAGGCGATGTAGTCCGGCCCCCACTCGACGGCGAAGGTGTGGAAGGCGTCGGCGAACGCGCCGCCGATGCTGTAGCCGGCGCCGATGCCCTCACCACCCGAGTAACCCGGGCCGTGGATGGTGCCGTGCACCATGTTCGGCTCGCGACCGATGTTCTCCATGATGTCGATCTCGCCGCTGTTGGGCCAGCCGACCGAGCCGATGTCGTTGCCCAGCATCCAGAACGCGGGCCAGATACCCTGTCCGCGCGGGATCTTCATGCGCGACTCGAACTTGCCGTACGTCTGCGTGAACGTGGCGGAGGTGAGCAACCGCGCCGACGTGTACTGGCAGCTGCCGTACCAGCAGCTGTATCCGGCGGGGTTCTCGCGTCGCGCGGTGATGACGAGCTGGCCGGCACCGTTCAACGCCGCGTTGCTCGTGCTCGACGTGTAGTACTGGCGTTCGTTGTTGCCCCACCCGCCGCCGCCGATGTCGTACCGCCACCGGCTCTGGTTGGGTGCGGTGCCGGCGGCACCGTCGAACTCGTCCGACCACGTGAGCCCGCCGATCGCGGCCTGCGCCGGTGTGGTGACACCGGTACTGACCGCGACGATGGTACTCCCGAGGAGGACGGCGGTTGCCGCCAATCTGAGGCTCCGCAACAGTTTCATCGACCCTCCTACCGGTCCCGGGCCGCGGGCGGGCGACCCGAAGATAGACCTGAGTCGAACTCTAGAGATCGCCCGGTGGCGGGTCAAGAGAGCGCTCTCCGGGGAGTCGTCGCGCGCGGAAATTGGGAGGCCATCCGTGGATGGATGGCACAGACTGGTCGACGTGGACAGCCGCGAGATCGAGCAGTTCGAGCGCGACGGGTATGTCGCCGTGCGCGGTGCGTTCGCACCGGAGGTCGCCGCCGCGTGCCGCGACGTGATCTGGGACGCGTTGGGCGCGCAGGGCGTCACCCGTGACCCGGCCACGTGGACCCGTCCCGTGGTGCGGGTCGCCTGCCCGGAGGGTGGGCCGTTCGAGACGGCCGGCACGGCGCCGGCGTTGTGGGCGGCGTACGACGCGTTGATCGGGCCGGGACGATGGGCGCAGCGCAGGGGGGTCGGCGGGTCGGTTCCGGTGCGGTTCCCGTCCGAGGAGTTCCCGGGCGACGCCGGCTGGCACATCGAGGGCAGCTACGACGTCGACGGCGAGTACTGGGCCAACGTCCGGTCGCGCGCACGCGGTCTCCTCGCCCTTTTCCTCTTCAACGACGTCGGTGACCACGACGCGCCGACGCGGCTGGCGATCGGGTCGCACCTCGCGGTTCCGCCCGCGCTGGCGCCGGCCGGCGACACCGGGATGAGCTCGGACCGCGCGATGGCCGGGGTGCGGCCGTCGGTGTTGTGCCGCACGGTGGTGCACGCCACCGGCCGGGCCGGCGACGTGTTCCTGTGCCACCCGTTCATCGTGCACACCGCGACGTGGCCGCACCGCGGCACGACGCCGCGGATGGTGGCGCAGCCGGGGATCTACGTCGGCGACGGCTTCGCGACCGACGGGTCCGACCCGTCGCCGGTGGGGCGCGCGATCGCCGCCGGCCTCAGCGGCTGAGTCGCTGGTACCGCCGGACCGCCAGCGGTAGGAACACCGCGAGTATGACGGCCGGCCACACGATCGCCGCCGCGACCGCATGGCCCTCGATCCAGTAACCGCTCTCGACCGGCGGCGACTCGAACAGGTCCCGGATCGCGCCCGCCGTCGAGGAGACCGGATTCCACGCCGCGATCGTGCCGAGCCACCCCGGCATCAGCCCCGGCGGCGCGAACACCGACGAGATCATGCCGAACGGGAACGCGAGCGCGAACAGGTTGCCCGCCGTCTCGGTGTTCTTCACCAGGAGACCGAGGTGGATGCCCACGAAGATGAGCGCCAACCGCAGCCACAGCAACAGCGCGAACGCGCTCAGCGTCGCCGCCGTCGAGCCGCCCGGGCGCCACCCCAGCACGACCGCGATGACCGCCAGGATGACGAGATCGACCGTCGCGTGCAGGAGATCGGCGACGCCGCGCCCGGTCACCACCGCCGACGACGCCATCGGCATGGAGCGGAACCGGTCGATGAAGCCCTTCTCCTTGGTGATCGCCACCGCGAGTGCCGTGTTCATGAAGCCGAACGCCATCGTCATCGCGAACAGCCCCGGCATCGCGTAGTCGAGGTAGCCGGTGCCGGCGCCGTGACCGGACACGTCCATGGCGCTGCCGAACACGTAGACGAACAACAGCACCATGACGATCGGGAAGCCCAGTTGCCACGCGAAGTTGGCCGGCTGCCGCACCAGGTGCGTCATCTCCTGCACGACGACCGTCCAACTGTCCACAATGGCCCATCGCGCCCGGAGCGCGAGCGTGTCATCCACGGGATCCTCCCGTCAGGTGCAGGAACGCTTCGTCGAGGGTGGGGCGGCGCAGGCCCAGGTCGGCCACCGCGAGGCCGCGGCCACGGAGTTCCGCGGCAACCTGCACGAGGACGGGCACCCCGTCGGGAACCGACACGCCGACCGCGAGCGCATCCCGGTCCACCAAAGGTTTTCGCCCTTCGGCGGCCTTCTCGAGCACTTCCACGATCTCCGGCAGGTCGTCCGGCCCGGCGGCCACGACCTCCAGCCGTTCCGTGCCGATCCGCCGCTTGAGCCCGCCCGGTGTGTCCTCGACGACGTTGCGTCCCTTGTCGATGACGCCGATCCGGTCGCAGAGCTTGTCGGCCTCGTCGAGGTAGTGGGTCGTGAGCAGCACGGTGGTGCCGCGGGCGGCGAGGTCGCCGACGGCGTGCCACACCTCCTGCCGGCCGGCCGGATCGAGCCCGGTGGTCGGCTCGTCGAGGAACAGCACGGCCGGCGCGAGGATCATGCTCGTGGCGAGGTCGAGCCGGCGGCGCATCCCGCCGGAGAACACCTTCGGCGCCTTGTCGGCGGCGTCGGCGAGGCCGAACTGGTCGAGCAACTCGCCGGCTCGTTGCCGCGCGGCGGCCTTGCCGATGTGGAACAGGCGGCCGAACATCACGAGGTTCTGCCGGGCGGTGAGCGTGTCGTCGACCGCGGTGTGCTGCCCGGTGAGCCCGATCCGGCGGCGCACCCGCCGGGCCTCGGTGCGGACGTCGTGGCCGGCGACCTCCGCGCGGCCGCCGTCGGGTCGCAGCAGGGTGCACATGATGCGCACGGCGGTGGTCTTGCCGGCGCCGTTCGGGCCGAGCAACCCGAAGACGGTGCCGGCGGGCACGGCCAGGTCGAGGCCGTCGAGGGCGACGGTGTCGCGGTAACGCTTCCGGAGACCGTCGGTGAGCACGGCGGGTCCTTCCATGGGGCTCCCTTCATCTGGGTACGGTGTACGCAAATTTAGCGTACGGTGTACCCAGATCACAACGCGTTTGTAGGATGCTCGTGATGTCCACACCCGAGCCCACCGCCGCCGAGCAGGTCCGGCGCAGCATGGAACTGCTGTGGAACGGCGGCCCGCGGTCCGCGCCCGGGCCGAAACCGAGCCTGACGCTCGACCGGATCGTCGACGCCGCGATCACGCTCGCCGACCGCGACGGGGTCGACGCGCTCTCGATGCGGCGGGTGGCGGCCGAGCTCGGCGTCGGCACGATGTCGCTCTACCGGTATGTGCCCGGCAAGGCGGAACTGCTCGCGCTCATGCTCGACCGGGTCGACGCACCCGATCCCGCGTCGCCGAGCCCGGGGTCGTGGCGGGAGACGCTGGAGCGCGCCGCCCGCCGCACCTACCGCCTCTACCTGTCGCACCCGTGGCTACTGCAGGTCAACTGGACCCGGCCGGTGCTCGGCCCGAACTCGGTGGCCGGCCTCGAGGTGTTGATGCGTGGCCTCGACGGGCTGGGCCTGACGGGCCAGGAGTGCGTCGCCGTCGTCACGATGATCGACGCCTACGTCGTGGGCCAGGCCCGGAGCCGGATCCAGTACGACGCGGTCACCGTCCAGAGTGGACTGTCCGACGAGGAGTTCTGGACCCAGCAGTACCCGTTCCTGGCGAAGGCCATGGAGTCGGGCCGGTATCCGGCGATGGCCGCGCTCGACGAGGACGCGTTCGGGATGGGCTGGGCGGAGAACTTCGACTTCGGGCTGGACCGGCTCCTCGACGGCATGGCGGTGCTCGTCGAGGGCCGCTCCACGTAGCGGGTGACTCAGGCGAGCGGCAGCGCCGCCGCGACCGGCCAGGCGATCACCAGCGCGCCCGCCGCGACGGTGTGCCCCAGCGGGATCGCGGCCCGCCACGCCAGCGCCATCACCATGAAGTAGACCGCGAACAGGATCGCGACGAGCGGCGCGATCAGGACGAGGAACCCGGGCGCCAGCCCGACGACCGTGGCGATCGGAAGCGGCACGCAGACGAGCACCACGACCAGCATCGCCCACAGCGGCCGGCCGGCCGTGTGCGCGCCGGCCAGCAGGACGGCGGTGGCGAGCACGAGCATTCCGACCATCCACCGGTGCGGGCCGTGCGGCACCATCGCGGTGAGGCCGGCGTGCACGGGGACGATCACCGCGGCGCCGGCGACAACCGCGAGCGCGCCGCCGGTCGCCACCGCCCGCGGCGAGAGGCCGGGTACGTTGTCGCCGGCTCGTCGCCGGTACACCAGTTCGGCCGCCAGCAGAACCGTTCCGGCGCCCGCGAAGTAGCCGACGAGGTAACCGGACACCGGTGCCGGCATTGTCCAGGCCAGCAGCGGGCCGCCGACGATTCCGGCGACGGACGCGGCCACCACCGTGACGCCGAGCCACACCAGCCGGTCCCGGTCGGGTGTCGTTGTCCCGCTGCGCCGGGGCCTGTTGATGGACGCCAGGCCGGCGGCGAGCACGAGCAGCGCACCGGCCAGGGTCAGCGCGCCGGCGCCGACCCGCTGGGTCGCCGCGACGTCGGACCGGTCCGGCCGGTGCGCCAGCGCGTCGTCGAGCCAGCCGGCGGCCTCGCGGTGGGTCCGCCCGGCGAACAGGACACTGACGTGCTCGACCATCGGCACCGTGACGGTCCGGCGGCCCTCGACCCGTCCCGCGGCCCGGGTCGCGGCCCGGATGCCGCCCGGTTCCCACGCCCCGGCGATCAGCAGCAGCCCACGCGGACCCGTTGTTGCCACCTCACCGTCGGGCAGGGAGATCGCCACCGTGGCGGGGATCCTCGGGTCGGCCGCCCCCGCCCGGACCACCGCGGTCGCGCCCATCGAGTGCCCGAGCAGCGCCACCCGGTCCGGATCGACGTCCGGCCGCGCCCGGAGGTAGGCGACGACGTCGGCGATCTCCCGTTCGATGTCACCCAGCGGACGGGTGTTCGCGGCGTGGCCGGCGAGGTCGGGGAGGGCCACCACGTAGCCGCGCCGCACGAGGGTGTCGGCAAACGGACGCATCAGCCGCCCGGAGCCGGCGTACCCGTGCACGACGACCACGGCGGGGCGGCCCACGCCGTCTGCCGCGGGCCGGACCACCTCCACGGGCTCCGTCACTCCATTGTGGACGGTCTGAACCGGGCGACCGACGTGATGCTCGGCGGCAAGCTGGTGGTCGTGTGCGGCTACGGCGACGTCGGCAAGGGCGTGGCGGACGCGTTGCGGGGACAGGGTGCGCGGGTGGTCGTCACCGAGATCGACCCGATCTGCGCGCTGCAGGCCACGATGGAGGGCCTGTCGGTCGTGCGCGTCGACGACGTGGTGGAGAAGGCCGACATCGTCATCACCACCACCGGGAACCGAGACATCGTCATGGCCGCGGACATGGCCCGGATGAAGCACAACGCGATCGTCGCCAACGTCGGCCACTTCGACAACGAGATCGACATGGCCGGCCTCGCCGCGGTGCCCGGCATCGTGAAGACGGAGATCAAGCCGCAGGTGCACGAGTGGCGGTTCCCGAGCGGGCGCAGCATCGTCGTGCTCTCCGAGGGACGGTTGATGAACCTGGGCAACGCCACCGGGCACCCGAGCTTCGTCATGTCGAACTCGTTCGCGAACCAGACGCTGGCGCAGATCGAGCTGTTCACCCGTCCGGGCCACTACCGCAACGAGGTGTACCGGCTGCCCAAGGAGCTCGACGAGAAGGTCGCCCGCCTGCACCTCGACGCGGTCGACGCCCGGCTGACCGAGCTCACCAAGGTGCAGGCGGAGTACATCGGAGTCGACGTGGCCGGTCCCTACAAGCCCGACCACTACCGCTACTGACCGACACCCACCTCGACGCGTGCGGTCTCCGGAACCGCACGCGTCGGCGTGGGGGCGTCCAGCCGGGGGAGGAGCCGGTCGAGCCATCCCGGCAGCCACCAGTTCGCCTTGCCCAGCAGGGTCATGAGCGCCGGCACCAGGATCAGCCGCACCACCGTCGCGTCGAGGAACACGGCCGTGGCGAGGCCGAGGCCGACCATCTTCGTGAACGGCGACGGGTTCGCGACGAACGCCAGGAACAGGCCCGTCATGATGAGCGCCGCCGACGTGATGACCCGCCCGGTGGCCGTGATGCCGCGGGCGACCGAGGCCACGGTGTCGCCGCTCGCCCGGTACTCCTCCCGGATCCGCGACAGCAGGAACACCTCGTAGTCCATCGACAGCCCGAAGAGCGCGGCGAAACACAGCGTCGGCAACGGTGACGCGATGACGGTCGTCGCCTCCAGCCCGATCACGTCCTGCAGCCAGCCCCACTGGAACACCGCGACCAGCACGCCGTACGCCGCGCCGATCGACAGCAGGTTCATCAGCACCGCCTTCAGCGGCACCAGCACCGACCGGAACACCAGGAGCAGCAGCAGGAACGACGCGATCAGGATGCCGCCGACGAAGATCGGCAGCATGCGGTCGAGGTGCCGGCTGAGGTCGGTGGTCATCGCCGTCAGGCCGGAGACGGACGCGTTGGCGGGCAACATGTTCCGCACACGGTCGAGGGTGTCCGCGGTCGCCTCGTCGGCGGGCGCGGTGGTCGTCACCAGGCGCAGCACCACCGTGTCACCGGCCGGCGACACCTGCGGCGGGCTCACCGACGCGATGCCCGGATCGGCCGCGATCCGTTGCGCGAGACCGGAGACGTCTGCCGCGCCGTCGATCACCAGCAGCAGGGGGCCGTTTATGCCCGGGCCGAAGCCCTCGGCCAGCAGGTCGTACGCGCGGCGGTGGGAGGTCTCGGTCGTGTCGCCGCCGGCGTCCGGAAAACCGGTGCGCAGGCCGAGCGCCGGAGCGGCGATCGCGAGCAGGAACGCTGTCGCGACCACGAGGTAGGGCCACGGCCGCCGCGACACGGCGGCGGCGACCCGGCCCCACGGGCCGGATCCGGTCGTGGACCGCATCAGCGGTACCCGGCCGCGGTCGACGCCGTTGCCGAGCAACGACAGGATCGCGGGCAGCAGCGTCAGCGCGGCGGCCACCGCGCCGAGCACCACCAACGCGGTGCTGAGCCCGGTGGAGGTGAGGAAACCCATGCCGGTCAACGCGAGCGCCGACATCGAGACGACGATGGTGCCGCCGGCGAACACGACCGCCGGTCCGGCCGCACCCATCGCGTCGGCGAGCGCGGTGCGGTTGTCACTTCCCGCGCCGCGGTTGTCGCTTCCCGCGCCGCGGTTCTCGCGGTAGCGGGCGACGATGAAGAGCGCGTAGTCGATGCCGACGCCGAGGCCGATCATCGCGGCGACCGTCGGCGCGGCGGTGGAGACGTCCATTCCCCTGGCCAGCAACGTGATCGCGCCGAGCCCGAGCGCGACCACGAGAAGCGCGAGCACGATCGGCACCAGTGCCGCCACCACGCTTCCGAACGCGACGACCAGCACGATCAACGCGATGACGATGCCGACGGCCTCCGTGCCGGACGTCGGCGTCTCGGAGTTGATGAACGCCGCGTCGCCGCCGATCTCGGCCTGCAGTCCGGCCTGCCGGGCCGGTTCCAGCGCGTCACTCATCGCGGCGAACCCCGCGATGCCGAGGTCCGCCGAGGGCGCGTCGAAGGTGATTTCGGCGTAGCCGATCCGCCCGTCGGGCGCGATCGTCAGGTCCGCGACGGCGGCGACGTGCTCGACGTCACCTATCGCCGCGACCGCGCGGTCGACGGCGGCCCGGTTTCCCTCCAGGCGTTGCCCTTCCGGGGCCGCGAACACCGCGAGCGCGTTGCCGTCGGCCGCCGCCGGGAACCGCTCCTCGAGGAGGTGCATGGCGCGCTCGCTCTGGCTTCCGGGCGCGACGAAGTCGTCGGCGAACGAACCGCCGACCGTTCCCGCCAGCCCGAGAACGACGGCGGCGGCCACCAACCAGGCGGCGATAGTGATCCATGGCCTGCGGGCGCTGGCCGCGCCGAGGCGCCGGGTGAAGGAATTCATGGCGGCCATCGTGGGGGCGTCCGCCGGGCGCCGTCTTCCGGCGCCCGGCGGGCCACCGTCTCCATCCGAAGGCGGGGACGCACGTGAGGATGTCAGCCCAGGGGCGGATGACGCCGGTGGCGGGCTGTCCTACGGTGAGCCGACGTCGGGATCGTTGGGGGGTGGGCCATGAAGGTAGTTTCAGTGCGTGGCCCGTTCGCCCGCTGGCCACGGGTCAGCGACGCCGTGCTCGCGGCGGTGCTGTTCGTCATCACGGTCACGGTCGCCGAGGGTCCCGACGAAACGCTGGTCCTCCGGCCGGTGAGCTCGGTGCCCGTCCCGGTCGTACTGGTGATCGCGTGTGCGACGGCGGCCACGTACCTGCGCCGGCGGGCGCCGCTGCTGATGCTCGGCGTGGCCGCCGTCGGCTGGGCGGTGCTCGTGCCCACCGGCAGGTACGACCTGGGGTTCACGGTGCTGGTCGTCCTCTACAGCGCGGGCCGGTACGTGGCCGATGTCCGGCTGGGGCTGGCCGGCCTCGGCGTGATATCCGCCGCACTGGTGGCCGAGGGGCTGGTCCGGTCCACCCCGTGGGGCGAGACCGCGTTCGGGGTCGGCGCGCTGTCGCTCACCTGGTACGTGGGGCGGCAGTTGCGGCTGCGCGAGGAGCGCGCCGTCCAGCGGCGTCGGCATCAGGTCGACGAGGCCCGCCGCATCGTCGCCGAGGAACGCACCCACATCGCCCGTGAGCTCCACGACGTGGTCGCCCACCAGGTGAGCATGATGACGGTGCAGGCCGGCGCCGCCCAGGCCGTCGCCGACGCCGACCCGGAGGCCGCCCGGCGGGCGATGGCCGCCGTCGAGCAGGCCGGCCGGCAGGCCCTCGACGAGCTGCGCCACCTGCTCGGCGTGTTACGCCCGGAGTCCGGTGCCAACGGCGCCGACCCTGGCGCGACCGGCCCCCAACCGGGTCTCGCCGACCTGCCCCGGCTGCTCGACCAGGTCCGCGCCGCCGGCCTCACCGTCGACGTCCACGACGCCGTGCGAACGCCGTTGCCGATCCGGGTGCAGTTGTCGGCGTACCGCATCATCCAGGAAGCCCTCACGAACGTCCTCAAGCACGGCGGCCCCGGCACGCGGGCCGAGGTCCACCTGACCGAAGTGGATGGCACCATCACCATCGAGATCCTCGACCACGCCACGCAGCTCCCCACCCCGAGATCCGCCGACCAGCCCGTGGCACGAAGCGCCACCGTGCCATCCGTGCAGATCGCCGACCAGCCCGCCCCGCGAGGCTCCGCCGCGCGGCCACGGCGGGTCGCCGGCCACGGCATCATCGGGATGCGGGAACGTGCGGTCCTCCTCGGCGGCAGTCTCGACACCGGTCCCCACCCCGACGGCGGCTTCCGGGTCGTCGCCCGCCTTCCCGTCACCGGAGACGCGGCATGACGATCACGGTGGTCGTCGCCGACGATCAGGCGTTGGTACGGGGCGGGTTCGCGATGATCCTGGGCGTCCACCCCGACATCGACGTGGTGGCCGAGGCCGGCACCGGGTTCGAGGCGATCGACGCCGCGCACGAGCACCGCCCCGACGTCATCCTGATGGACATCCGCATGCCCGACCTCGACGGGCTCGAGGCCACCGCACGGATCCTGAACGAGGCCGACTGGCCCGTGCGCGTCCTGATCCTCACCACCTTCGACCCCGACGAGTACGTCTACCGGGCGCTGCGCGCCGGAGCGAGCGGCTTCGTGCTCAAGGACATCCCGCCGCAGCAACTGGCCGACGCCGTCCGAACCATCGCCGACGGCGGTGCGCTGATCGCGCCATCGATCACCCGCCGCCTCATCGGCCGCTTCACGGAACGCCGCTCGGTGAACACGGCCGTCGCCGCCCGCGCCCATCGCCTGACCGACCGCGAACGCGACATCGTCGTCGCGGTGGCCCGCGGCGCCACCAACACCGAGATCGCCCTCGACCTGCGAATCGGCCCGGCCACGGTCAAGTCGCACATCTCCAGCGTCCTCACGAAGCTGGGCCTGCGCGACCGCGCCCAGATCGTGGTGTTCGCGTACGAGAGCGCCCTCGTCCACCCCGGCGACCACGACATCGGCCACTAACACTTTCCGGCTTGCCCGCGTGCGGCCGCTCCGCACCCTGACCGGCGGGAGCCGCTCTGCTCGGGTGGCGGCTATCAACCTCAACAAGCGGTTCTCAGGTGCATTACCGCCACCCGAGCGCGCGCCAGGCCACTCGTCCGCGCGGCCGCCAGCACAACCAACCCTTCTCTCCCGTAAGGGTGCCGCGTCGCCGGGGGGCAGGCTCTCGCATGATCAACCTCACTGGCTGGAAAGTGGAGTGTCGCTGCACGTTTCCGCCAGTGAAGGTGATCATGCGAAGGGGTCGGGCGAACGGCGCGGGATCGCGCGCGTCTACCCGTCGAACCGGAACACCGGACGCGACCACCCGGTGTCGGTCACGCCGCCATCGTCGAGGGCGGCGCTGATCGCCCGCTCCTCGAAGCGGAAGTGCGACTCCATGATCGCCGCCAGCCCGTCGAGCTCGCCGCCGAGCGTCTTCAGTGTCGTGCGGTCGGCGCCGCTGGCCCGCTCCGCGAGGTCGGCGACCCGTTGGAGGATCGTGCCGATCATCCCGTGGTCCTCGACGAGCTTGTCGATCTTGCCGGCGAGATCAGGCCGTGCCCTGGCCAGTTCCGCGAACATGCCGGTGTCTTCGCCCTGGTGGTGCGCGGTCAACGCCGAGCAGAACGCGAGACAATGCGCGGCCAGCACCCCGGCACCGGCCACGCCGCCGGCCACGCCGCCAGTTTCGCCGCCGGTCGCCCCGCTGGTGCTGCTGCTGGTCGTGCCGCCGCCCACGCCATTGGGCGTGCTACCAGGCGTGCCACCGGGCGTCCTGCCGGCCACGCCGCCGGTCACTGCGCCAGCTTCGCCGCCGACCGGGCCGCCGGTCCCGGCGCCGGCTTCGCCGCCGACCAGGCTGCCAGTTCCGGCGCCGGCCTCCCCGCCGATCGACCCGCCGGCCTCATCGGCCTCAACGCGAGCGAGCGCGCTCCGCAAACGGGCGACACGAGCCCGCAACTCCCGATGCGCCGCGGCCAACTGCGCACTGAACGCGACCGCCCGGTCTTGATCAGACAATGCCACTGAACGGTGGCCCTTCGATTGCACACCTCCATGCCTGACGCGGTCCGTCACCAGCACGCGATGCTGCGTCTATTCGATCATGAGGCCCGCGAGGGTCGCAAATACCGGGGCCGGCGCGGGCCGAGCAACCGCACCATCGGCTGCTCGACGTACCGGTACAACAGTGCCGCCGAACCCAGACACAAACCGAACAGGCCGAGGGACGCCGCCAGCCCGGCCCAGCCGGAGTATCCGTGCGTCTGCCCGACCGCGCGCAGCACGCCGGTGACCACGAAGACGTGCACCATATAGAACGCGAACGATACCTCGCCCAGCCACCTGAGGGGACGGTTGCGGAACGGTGACCAGAGGTTCTCGACGTCGGCGCGGGCGGCGGCCGCGATGACCACGATGTAGGCGACGGCGAGCACGGTCGGCCACATCACCGCCGGCACCCACTCGTTCGAGCAGACTACCCACGCGGCGGCGAAGACTCCCAGCGACACCGGCAGTCCGGGGCCGCGCCACCGGGACCGCAGGCTCAGTTCCGCGGCCACCACCCCGAGCCAGAACTCCAGCGAGCGGACCACGGGGAAGACCTGCGTGAACCACCAGCGCCACGACTCCGGCACCAGCAGCTGTCCGGGCCAGATCGCCACCAGCATCAGCAACGGCAGCGCGACGGCGACGGCGTACAGCGCCCACGCCGGCAGCCGCCGGATCAGCGGGAGGACCAGCGGCAAGCATAGATAGAAGAACAGCTCGCACGACAACGACCAGCTGACCGTGTTGATGCTGTAGAACCAGCCGTTGGCGGGGAACCAGGCCTGTACCAGGAACAGGTTCACCACTGCCACGACCGGGTTCACCGGGTCGCCCCACCACACGCCGACCAGCAGGATCACGGCCAGCCACAGCACCGCGTGGTTGGGAAGGATTTTCACGATGCGCCGGCGGTAGAACGTCATTCTCTTCTCGCCCGGCCGGAACGACCACACGAGCACGAACCCGCTGAGGATGTAGAAGAACTGCACGCCGGACAGGCCCATGCCGAACACCCGGGAGATGAGCGTCCGCGGGCCCTCGTCGGCCATGATGCCCATCGTTCCCACGTGGAAGCCGAAGACGAGCATCGCACCGATCCACCGCAAACCGGTCAACGACGGAAGCCGGCTCTTCTCCGGAACGGGGGGCGCCGCGGGGCCGGGTGGCGCGTCGATCTGCAGTTGGGTTCGCATAGCGGGATCCACCTAACAAAAGAGACGCGGAACCCGCAACCGGTTGACCCCCGACCGAAACGGAATCGTGTCCACCTCAAGACCTGGTTCACCGCGCGCCAACTCCCGGATCCGCAGGTGAAAGCTCCCTAAGGTACAGACGCACGTCAATTAAACGGGGGACAGGGGGCGGGCATGACCCGTGTGACCACCGGACCGATGTCGGCGCGACGCCGGCAGCGCTGGGCCGACGGCTACGACCCGGAGAACACGCGCAGATCGCTGGTCGCGAGCGCGCTGAGACTGTTCGAGCGACGGGGGTTCGACCGCACCTCGGTGCAGGAGATCGCCGACCACGCCCGGCTGACCAAGGGTGCGTTCTACCACCACTTCGAGAGCAAGGACGACCTGCTGCGCCACATCCACGAGGAGTACCTGGAGGCCCAGCTCGCCGCCATCCACGGGATCGAGGCCGCCAGCGACGACCCGAGGATCCGGGTGGCGGAGCTGATCCGGTTCTGCCTCACCGAATACCGGGCGCACACGACGATCTTCCATCGGGAGCGTCGTCACGCCACGGGTGACGTGGCCCGCAAGCTCGGCCTGGTGGAGGCGGCGCTCGCCGGCATGGTCCAGGACGGCGTGGCGAAGGGCGCGTTCCGCCCGGACATCGACGCCCGGATCGCGATGTTCGGGCTGGTGGGGATGTGTGTGGGGGCGTACCAGTGGCTGCACCCCGCCGGACCGGCCGGCGTCGATGAGGTCGCGCGCCAAATCAGCGCGATGGTGCTCGAGGGCCTGTACGCGTCACAAAGCTCCGAGGTACCGTAGCAGCGGAGCGTAATCGAACAGTTGCCACCTGTCATTGTGAAATGTTTCAGGCTGGAAGGGCGCAGGCAGATGTGCCTACCTCGATCCGATCGTCAGGCGTCGTTGTAGCGGAGCGTGCTTGACCATATTCTCTACGTGACGGACGCTCACCAGGTTCAATTCAAGTTTCATCCGCTTGAGGCGTCCGCTCTGTTCCCGGCGGAAGTCCCGCCCGGGATGGGTGATCGGGGTTGAGGATGATCAAGGTAGTCGACGACGTTCACGGGGAGCTCCTCGAAGAGGCGTGGGCACTGTACTACGCGGCATTCAAAGATCTGAATGCCATGGCCGTGCAGCGGCACCTCATGTACCGCGCCGAATTCGACGACGTCATGCGCGATCAACGGGTGCAGAAGTACCTGTGCCTGGACGACACCGACTCGCTGTGCGGCCTGTCCACCTACACGAACGACCTCGACGCGGTTCCGCTGATCTCGCCGGCGTACTTCGAGCGGCGCTGGCCGGACCTCTACGCCGAGCGGCGCATCTGGTACTGCGGCTTCGTGGCCATCCACCCGAGGGCGCAGGCCGCGACCGCGTTCGGCGAGCTGGTCGAGGCCATGTACCGGCTGGCCGCCACCCAGAACGGGATCATCTCGCTCGACATGTGTCGATTCAACGACCAGAAGCGCCACATGTCCCGCGTGGTCCCGCTGATGTTGCACCGTCTCTCCGGCGAGGTGCGCACCGAACGCATGGACGAACAGTCCTACTGGCTCTACGAATTCCCCGCCGCCTGAACGTCTGCGGCCCGGCGGTCACCGGCCTGGCCGGGCGCGAGTCGCTTTCCGAGCCTTGCGCCCGGCCAGCGGTGCGACTGGAGGACTGATCGATGATCATCCCGGTGACGGGCGCCGTCGGTCGCGGGCCCACCGAACTGTCTGCCTTTGACGCCGCTCTCGTGGCGGCGGGGGTCGCCGACCGGAATCTGATCTATTTGAGCTCGGTCCTACCACCGGCCAGTTCGGTCCGGCGGGTCGCGCGGATCGTCGGCACGCCGGGCGGCTGGGGCGACCGGTTGTACTGCGTCATGGCGCAGGAGCGCGCCGCGGTGCCCGGCGCCCAGGCGTGGGCGGGCATCGGCTGGGGCCAGGACGATTCCGGCCGCGGCCTGCTGGTCGAGCACCACGCGCCCGACGAACCCACGCTGCGCGGCCTGGTCGCCGACTCCCTCGACGCGCTGTGCCGAAACCGGGGGATCACCCTGCCGGCGCGGGGCATCGTGGTCGCGGGCACCGAGTGCGTCGATCAACCGGTCTGCGCATTGGCCGTCGCGGTGTTCGAGGCCGCGGCCTGGCGCCGGGCCTCGCGCGTCAAAAAGAACAGGAGACGCACACCGCCCCGCCCGACTACGGAAATCTTTGCCGTACAATGCCACCCGTCAGTGTCTCAGTAGTCGAAAAACGCGCCAGATGGCGGATGTTGTTGATCGCGGTACGCGGCAGTCTCTGCACTGAGGGTTTTGATTCCCCTACCCTTCGTCAACCTGGCGGGGTCCCTCACGGGGCCCCCTTCCCCGCGATCAATCGGAGTTGCCGTGCCGAAAAGCACTCCCAGCGGCCCCGGCGTGCCGCAAAAGCGCCGATCTCTTCTCGCCGTCGCCACCCTGTCCATCGCCATGATCCTGCCGACCCTCTTCCTACCGACCCCGGCCGCGGCCGATCCGGTGGCGTTCGCCGGCTACACGGCGGTCATCCGGCGGACCAGCTACGGCGTCCCGCACGTGCTGGCCACCACCCTGGGCAACGCGACGTTCGGCCAGGGCTACGCCTACGGTCAGGACCGCTACTGCGACCTGGCCGACCAGATCGTCAAGGTCCGCGGCGAACGGTCCCGCTGGTACGGACCGGGCGCCGACGACATGAACCTGGCCAGCGACTTCGGGTACAAGGCGCTCGGGCTCGTCGAACTGGCCCAGGCCCAGGAGGCCCGGCTGACGGCCGAGGAGCGCGAACTCCTCAACGGCTACGTCGCCGGGTTCAACGCCTTCCTCGCCGTCACCGGCGCCAGCCGGGTGCCGGGCTGGTGCCGGGGCGCGCCGTGGATCGCCCCGATCAGCGCCGTCGACCTGCTCGCCTACCAGCGCGATCTCGCGCTGCTCGCCAGCGGCAACCCGCTGGTTCCGCTGATCGCCGCGGCGTCGCCGCCCGGAACGGCGGCGCTGGACGTGTCGCCGGCCGCCGCCGCCAACGCCCTGCGCCAGGTGGACGAGCAGCAGTCCGGACAGGCCGGCCTCGGCAGCAACGGCTGGGCGATCGGCGCCGACAAGTCCGTCAACGGCAAGGGCATGCTGGTCGCCAACCCGCACTTCCCGTGGCAGGGCGAACTGCGGTTCTGGGAGTCGCACCTGACGGTCGCCAACAAGCTCAACGTGTACGGCGGCTCGCTCGGCGGCCTCCCGGGCGTGCAGATCGGCTTCACCGACAAGGTCGCCTGGACGCACACCGTCGCCGCCGGTTCGCGCTTCACGTACTACACCGTCGACCTCGTGCCGGGCTCGCCCACCACGTACCTCGTCGACGGCGTGCCGGAGGCGATGAACCGCAAGCAGGTCACCGTGCTCGTCAACACCGGGTCGGGTGCGCCGGTGCCCGTCACCCGCACGATGTACTCCACCCGGTACGGGCCGGTGCTCGATCTGTCCTTCGTGGACCCGTCGTTCGGGTGGACGGAGACCCAGGCCATGACCTACCACGACGCGAACATCGACAACGACCGCATGCTGCGGCAGTGGTTCAACATCGCCCGCGCGCCCGACGCCGCCGGGGTGCGCGACGCGATCTCCCGCGACCAGGGCATCCCGTGGGTGAACACGATCGTCAGCGACGCCAAGGGAAACGCGTTCTACACCGACTCGTCGCAGACGCCGGCGCTGTCGCCGTCGTCGCTCGCCGAATGGGCCGCCCACCCGCTGGGCGCGCTGAACGGCAGCGACAGTTCCAACGCGTGGCAGAACCTGCCGGGCGCCCGCTCGCCGGGCCTGATCCCGTTCGCGCGGCAACCGCAGGCGGCCCGCCGCGACTACCTGTTCAACTCCAACGACAGCCACTGGGTGGTCCACCAGACCCAGCGCCTCACCGGCTTCTCGCCGCTGCAGGGCTCGGAGGAGGCGCCGCTGTCGGTCCGCACCCGGCAGAACCTCCGGCTGATCAACGGCCGCGAGCCGGGCACGGTCGACTCGCGGGGCCGGTTCACCGTGGCCGGGCTGGGTAACGCGATCCTGTCCGGCACCACGTACACGGCCGACGAACTGGCCGCGTCCACCGTCACCGCCTGCCGCGCCCGCGGCGCCACCCCGGTCACCGTCGACGGCACGGCCGTCGACCTGCGTCCGGGCTGCGACGTCCTGGCATCCTGGGACAAGCGGTTCGAGCTGGCCAGCCGGGGGGCGGCGCTGTGGCGGGAGACGATCTTCTCCGTCACGGCGCTGAGCCCGTCGGCGCTTTCCGAAGCCGGCCCGCTGTTCGGCGTCCAATATGATCCTGCCAACCCGACGAACACGCCGCGCGGTGCGCCGGCCGATCCGATGCCGCTGCTGGAAGGGCTCGCCCGGGCCATGGTCCGGATGCGATCGTTGGGATTCGCGCTGAACGTGCGGATGGACGCCGTGCAGTACACGTTGAAGGGCGCCGACCGGATCCCGGTCCCCGGCTCCACCGAAGACGTGGGCATCGCCAACATGGCCGAGTACTCCGCCGCTCCGGGCACGTCTCTGGAGCCGGTCTTCGACGCCGGCCCGCCGGTGCCCGGCTCCGACCTGACGAACAAGGGCTACGTCATCAACTACGGTTCCAGCTTCCTGCTGACCATCGGCTACACGGCGCAGGGCCTGGACGCCAAGTGCATCCTGACGTTCAGCGAGTCCATCGACCCCGGGTCGCCGAACTTCGCCGACCAGACCCGCCTGTGGTCCCAGAAGAAACTCCGCGACTGCAAGTACACCGAAGCCTCGATCTCCCAGGACCCCGCCCTATCCATCAAGGTGGTCGTCCAGGCCTGACCCCGTAGGTCTGCTCGCCGATCTTGGACTCCCGACGGTGCCACGGCACCCCAAGGAGTCCAAGATCGGCGTGTGCCTGGGGCAAGGGCGGGCGCCGGTTCCCTGGCTCGGAGGGGGAACCGGCGCCCGCGTTCGTCGGTCTACCGGCTGAACGAGCCTGACGCGATCGCCAACTGCTGGGTCGGTTGCTGGGTCGGGCGCAGTGAGCGGGGCGCGCGGTGCATCGGCCAGATCGGTGGGCCGCCGTCGGGGAGTTGGATCATTGTTTCCACCGCGTAGCCGTGGCGGAGGTAGAGGTCACGGTTGCGGAGGTCGTTGGCCTCCAGGTAGGTGGGGATGCCGGCGGCGTCGGCCCGGGCGTGGTGACGGGCGAGCAGCGCGCTGCCGATCCCCAGGTTCTGCTTGTCCGGGCGCACGGCGAGGAACGCCAGATAGTGGTGCGGGTGGATCGGGTGGTGCACCTCGAGTGCGGCGTCGAGTTCGCGTACCCGGTCGAACGAGGAGCCGCACACGTCCTTCAGCCGCAGGTCGTAGTCGCGCGGGGGCGGGATCGACCGTGTGAACGGGAACCACAGGGCGACGCCGAGCAGGTCGCCGCTGCCGGGATCGACGGTCGCGTACACCTCGCCGTGCTGCACGGCGTGGTCGACGAAGATCTCGAAGTACGCGGGGCTGCTCTCCTGGCGTCCGACCGGATCGGGCAGCAGCCAGCGGGCCACCGCCTGCTCGCCGATGGTGCCGGCGAGAAGCGCGCAGACCTCGTCGGTGCTCACGGGTTCGACGTCGCGGATGACGACCTCCTTGATGTCGTAGCCGAGCGGCTTGCGGCCCTCGTGGCCGTTGGACACAGCGCTTCCGTTCGTACGGTTGCCGTTCACGCGCGGGATCGCGTGCTGGGCGCCGCTGCCCGCCGGTCCCGGATTCGCCGTCGGTGGCCGGAAGTCCGCGCCGCGGCCGATCGCGGCGTACACCTCGGGACGCGCGGCGCGCATGATCAGGGCCCAGATGAAGCCCAGCGTCGCGGTGACGGCGTAGGCGGCCGGGAACAGCCAGTTGAAGATCGAGTCGCCCGGCACGCCGAGCAGGTCACCGAGGCCGATGATCGTCGCCAGCAGGATGACGCTCAGGAACACGAACGCGATGAACGGGGCGATGCGGCCGCGCCACACGTTCTCCAGCCGGTTGCGGATGAAGAAGACCATGACCGCCAGCGACGCGCCCCACATGAGGATCAGCACGCCCAGGCCGCCGGCCGTGGTCAGCCACGCGAACAGGTACACCAGCGGGTCGAGGCCGAAGGACGCGTAGGTGATCAGGACGCCGAGCGCGAAGACGCTCTGGGTGATCGAGCCGAGCAGCGGCGCGCCGGTGCGCGGGTGCGTGCGTCCCCACGCCGAGGGCAGCACGCGCTCGCGGCCGAGAGCGAACTGGTACCGGGCCACGGCCGCGTGGAAGGCGAGCAGCGCGGCGAACACGCTGGTGAGGAACAGCACGTAACCGATCTGCACGAGAATGGCCGGCACGTGCGGCCCCACCAGGTTGAAGACGAGGTCGGTCTGGTCGCTCTGCGCCGAGGCGACGATCTTGTCGGGGCCGGCGCTGACCGACATCGCCCACGCCGAGAGCGCGCACAGCAGACCGGGCAGCAGCACGGCCCACTGGGTGGCGCGGGAGATCGTCCGCTTCGGGTCCTTGGCCTCCTCCGACAGCACGACCGTCGCCTCGAAGCCGACGAACCCGGCGATCGCGACCACCAGCAGCGCGGCGAACTCGGGCCGGAGCATGCCGGCGGGCGCGAAGGCCTCGTAGCTCACCGTCCCGTTGGCCGGGTGCAGGATCATCACGAGGTCGTAGACGAGCACCAGCGTGATCTCGGCGACCAGCAGCACGGCGAGCACCTTGCCGCTGAGGTCGACCCACAGCAGGCCGAGGATCGACACCAGTGCCCAGGCCACGAGCGCGCACGCGAACCAGCCGTAGTGCAGGCCGGCCGCCTCCAGGATCCCGGACGCCACCACCCCGAACAGACCGAACAGGCCGATCTGCATCACCGCGTACGCGGGCAGCGCGACGAACGCCGCGCCCACGCCGGTGACCCGGCCCAGCCCCTGTGCGATGTAGGAGTAGAAGGCGCCGGAGTTCACGATGTGCCGGCTCATCGCCACGAACCCGATCGTGAAGATCGCGAGGATCGCGGCGGCGACGAGGTACGACAACGGCACCACCGTGCTGCCCACCACCGCGTAGATCGTGGTGACCGCACCGAGGATCACCGTCAGCGGTGCCGCGCCGGCGACCCCGAAGAACACCACCGAGGGGACGCCGAGCCGGTCGCGGGCGAGCGCCCGCGTCACGATGTCGGGTCCGGCAGGCTCTGGTCGCGTCATTTTCACTGGCCTCCAGGCATGGATGTTGGAATTGCGCCCCCGCCGGATCAGGTGGTGGCGCCCGCGTGAACCCAAAGTGATGGTTCGGCTTCGTACCGTGATGCGCTTGCCTTGTTCACGCGCCAGCACGGCAAGGGGTTCATTGCTCACGCGATCGCCCCGCTTCGCGGTGCGATGCGCTCCCGTGCTCCCGCGGCAAGCCGCGTGAGCAGAGCGCTGAGCCGATGGTTCGCTCGCACAAGTGCTCGCTCACCGGCGGCCCGCCGCTAACACGGATCCGACGGCGGCCTCGGTGTGGTCGACCAGCTCGCGGAGATCCGTGGGCAGGGACTCCACGACGGAGTGCAGGTGACCCAGGCCGGGCCGGTGCACCGGGAGGTCCCACAACACGTGCCGGGTGAGACCGGTCGCGGCGACGAGGCCGGAGAGGGCCCGGTCGGTGATGTCCACGACGCGGCCCTGGACCAGGATGTTCGCCAGGCGCACCTGGATCCATGCGGCCTGGTTGCGCTGGTCGGAGTTCATCGGCAGGTACAGGGTGTGCGTGCTGAGGAGCCGCCGGCGGACCACCGGCTCCACCACGCCCGCACGGATCAGCCGCTCGCCGACCCGGTCGGCGGCGTCCTGGGCCAGGAACGCCAGCCACGTCCGGAGCTCACGGTGGTGGCGCTGGGCGATCAGGAGATCGAGGACGTCGTGGGCGAGCGCGTCCCCGGGTGGTTCCGGGTTGACGACGAACAGCTCGCCGTCCACGGCCCGCACCCGGCCCTGCATCATCAGTTCGCCCAGAAGTGCGGCGGCCAGGCCGAGGCCGGTCGCCCGTGGATGCAGACGGGACTTTCCGGTTCGGTCTTCATGTGCGATCAGGAAGAACTGGTCAGCCAGCAACGCCGCCACGCCCCCTTTGACCACTGCGGTGGCAGGTGCCGATCCCCGTCGCCTGTTGCGCCGGGTAATCGGTTGCTTGCGCAAGATTGATTCTTGTGCGATGTGACGGGAAGACATCCGCCAGGTGGCGTACGGCCAAGTGGACGAGATCGAAAACGCACGTCAGGTCCGCTGCCGGCGCGGCAAATTTATGTCTTTCGCTTCATCGATGGACGGGTATTGTCGGCACAGTGCATGCGAGTCATGGCAGTCAGTCATGGCCGGTGCGTATCCGCGAGCTCTCCGGCGGGCTGCTGGGTGCCGGCATCCTGCTCGGCGATCGCCACGTTCTGACCTGCGCACACGTGCTCACCAACGGCGTGTCGGGCACCGGTGCCGGCGGACGGTTCGCGGTGGATCTCGTGGGGCGACCCGGCTGGCCACCGGTCCCCGCGACGGTCGTTCCGGGCTGCTGGATCCCGCCGGCCGACGATGGTCGCGGCGACCTCGCGCTGCTGCTCCTCGACCCGTCCGCCGCCCTGCCCGCCGGCCTGTCCGGTGCCCGGCTGCGGGCGCTCTCGCTGAGTTGGCAGCGGGCGGTGTACACGTTCGGTTTCCCGGCCGGGCTCGCCCACGGCGTCTACGTCCGGGCGGTCCTCGCCGGCCAGGCCGGCCCGGGTCGCGAGTGGGTGCAGATGGACGGGCGCGACTCGCGCAGTCCCATCCGGGCCGGGTTCAGCGGGTCCGGCGTGGTCGACGAGCAGACCGGCGACGTGCTCGGCATGGTGGTCTCGGCCTGGTCCGACCCGCGGGCCGGCCTGTCGTGGATGATCCCGGCCGAGACGATCCGCGGCTACCTGCCCCGCGTCGGCGAGTGGATGACCGGCGACTCCTCGGCCGACGGATCGTTCCTGGCACCGGCTCCGGGGCGGGGTGACGCGGAGACCGACCGCCGGATCGCCGAGTTCTTCGCCCGCACCCGGCCCGACAACGTCCTGATCCTGGTGACCGGCCCGCCCGCGGCACCGGTCGCGTCGGCGCTGCACGGCGCGGTCAGCCTCGCGCACCGCTCGCGGTCGGCCGGCCGGGTTTCGGCCGCCGGGTCGGCTCCGCCGGCTGCTGGCACCGGAGCGGCCCCGCCTGCTTTCGCCACCGGGTCGGCTCCGCCGGTGGGCAGCATCGACCTGGCCGTCGACGCCGCCGGCAGCACCCCCGACGACGTGGTCCGGCGCATCGTCGGCTGGTCGGGGACCGCCCGGCCGGAACCCGCCGACGACCTGGACGTGGCCGACCTCGTGGCCGACCTGGCGCCGCGCACGCTCGTGATCAGCGGGATCGACGAGTCGACGGATCCGCGCCGGCTCGTCGCCGAGGTGATCGGTGCGATCGTCGGCCGGGCCACCGAGCGGGACATGCGGCTGCTGCTGGGCTTCCGGTCCCCGTCCGTCGACCTGCGGCTGGACCTGCTCGCGCTGCGGATCGCGGAACTGGAGGCCGTCGAGGACGCCGCCGAAGCGGCGTACCGGGCTGCGGCCGGGGTGCTCGCCGACCCGCCACCGGTCCGTCCGCACGCGGCCGACCTGCGGTTGCGCCTCACCGCTTTGCGGGAGGTCGCCCGCCGGACCGGGGCGGCCGGCCCGGGCGACGTGCCCGGTCGGGACGACGGTCGGGACGACGGCCCGGACGACGGCCCGGATGACGGCGCGACCGGCGTGCCCGGCCCGGACGACGGCCCGGACGACGGCCCGGACGACGGCCCGGACGACGGCCCGGATGACGGTCCGGATGACGGTCCGGATGATGGCGCGGGTGGCGTGCCCGGCGTGCGCGGCCCGGATGACGGTCCGGATGACGGCGTGCCCGGTGTGCCCGGCCCGGACGATGGTGCGGCTGGCGCGGCCGAGCGGTTCGCCGAGCGGCTCGCCGCCCACGAGCGCGTCGCCGACCGGGCGTTGCGGGTGGCCGCCGGCGTTCGGGCCGAGCTGGACGGTGCGCTGGCCCGGTACCGGGAACTGCGCGGCCGGCTGACGTCGGAGCGGGCGCTGTCGGTGCGGGACGGGCTGGTCGAGGACCTCGTGCTCGGCCAGTTGTACCGCGCGGCGCACGACCTGCTCACGTCCGGACGGTGCGAGCTCGCCGAGGCGGCCCGCGCGGTGGACCGGTTCGTCGACGAGCGTCGCAGGCGGGGCGCGGCCGGGCCGGAGGCGGGCCGGTGACCGCCTGTGAACGTACGCCCGGCTGCTCCGGCAACGTCGACGAGTTCGGCTACTGCGACCGGTGCGGCCTGCCGCCGCTGTCGGTGCTCCCGGGATCGTCGACCCGTGGACCGATGATGCCGCCGCCCAGCCGACGGTGCCACAGCTGCGGCGCCGACGTGCCGCCGGAGGCCAGCGGCGAGCACCCGCGCCCGGCCCGGTTCTGCGGGCACTGCGGGACCCGGTACACCTGGGTGCCCGACCTGGCGCCGGGTGACCTGGTCGGCGAGCAGTACAAGGTGGAGTACTGCCTGGCGCAGGGCGGCCTCGGCTGGGTGTACCTGGCCGAGGACACCCACCTCGACAACGACGAGGTGGTGCTGAAGGGCGTCATCGACCAGTCGAACGCGGCCTCGGTGCGCACCGCGGTCTCCGAGCGGCGGTTCCTCACCACGTTGCACCACCACAATCTCGTGCGCATCCGCGACTTCGCGATCCACACCGATCCGTTCACCGGCCGGCAGACCGGCTACATCGTGATGGAGTACCTGCGCGGCCCGGCGTTGAGCGAACTCGGCGCGCTGCCCCTCGACGCCGTTCTGGGGTACGGGCAGGAGATCCTCGCCGCGCTCGACTACGTGCACGGGCGCGGCCTGCTGTACACCGACATGAAGCCGAGCAACGTGATCCGCACCGCCGACCGGTGCAAGTTGATCGACATCGGCAGCGTGGTGTCCGCCGCCGACCCGGGCACCGAGTTCGTCCGCACGCCCGGCTTCTACGACAACGGCGACGGGCCCACCGTCCGCTCCGATCTGTACGCGGTGGGCGTCACGTTGGCGGACCTTTTCCCGGCCGCCGGGGCCGCCGCGGTGGGCGACGCGCACCGGTTCGGGGTGGAGCCGTTCCGCCGCCTCGTCGGCCGGGCCACCCACGAAGACCGCGCCCGCCGGTTCGGGTCCGCGGCGGAGATGGCGGCACAGGTCGCGGGCGTCCTGCGCGACGTGCTGCCGGACCGCGTCCGGCTCGGACGACCGGAGACGTCGGAGCTGTTCACCCAGTCGGCCGACCTGCTCGACGACGGGCTCGGCGCGGTGCCGCCGTTGCGCACGTGGACCGGCCCGGCGGACGCGGAGCGGTTCCGGCCCGGGCAACCGGACGGGCCCGCCGTGGCCGTGGGCCTGCCGACGCCCCGGACGGCGGCCGGCGACGCGAACGCCGTGGTGCTCGACTCGCTCGGCGCCGTCGAGCCGGCCGAGCTCCTGGAGAAGCTGACCAAGCTGACCACCTCGATGGAGGTGGAACTGGTCCGCTGCCGGGCGCTGCTGCGGCTCGGCCGGCTCGACGAGGCCGACGCGGCGGTCGTCCGGGCCGGTGCCGACCTCGCGCCGGAGTCGCCGCACCGGTGGCGGATCATGTGGCACCACGGGCTGCTCGCGCTGGCCCGCGACGATCCGGCCGTCGCCGCGGCCCGGTTCGACGACGTGTACGCCGACCTGCCGGGGGAGTGCCCGCCCCGGCTGGCGCGGGCCTACTGCGCGGAACGCACGGGCGACACCGACGTCGCCGACGACCTGTACCGGTCGGTGTGGCGGCGCGACCGGCTGCAGGCCAGCGCGGCGTTCGGGCTGGCCCGGCTGCGGCTCGCCACGGGTGCGCGGGACGCGGCGGTGGCCTTCCTGGACGCGGTGCCCCGGGTGTCGAGCCACTACGACGCGTCCCGGATCGCCGCGGTGCGGATCCTCGCCGGCCGGCTCGGCGCGGAGCTGCCGCAGGCCGACCACCTCAACCGGGCGGCCACCCGCACGGCGGCGTTGCGGCTCGACGGCGGCGACCGGAACGGCCCCGCCCGGCAACGCCTGATCACGGTTATCCGGCAGGGCGCGCTCGACCGGGTGCGCGAGCACGGTCCGGTCGGGCTCAGCCGCGGTGCGGTGTTCGGCTCGCCGTCGTCGGAGCGGGCGATCCGGGTGCACCTCGAGGCGTCGTTCCGGTCGCTGGCGACGCAGGCCACCACGGCGAACGACCACGGCGTCCTGATCGACCGGGCGAACGAGGTGCGCCCGTGGAGCCGACGATGATCGGGAATGGAGTGGGTCGATGGATCCGTTCGACGTCGGGCTGACGATCGCGCAGGACCCGTACCTGTCGTCGCGGCACACCGAGATGCACGCCGTGCTGCGCGTCACGGCCGGCCGGACCGGGACGGCGCGCTCTCCGGCCGGCGCCCCGGCCGGCTCCCCGGTGACGCTCGCCGAGGTGCTGATCATCGACTGCTCCGGCTCGATGTCCGTCCCCAGCACCAAGATCAGCGCGGCCAAGCACGCCGCCCGGGTCGCCGTCGACGTCCTGCCGGACGGCGCGCTGTTCGCGATCGTGCGGGGGGATCACCGGGCGGCCATGGTCTACCCGCGGGACCGGCAGTTGGCGACCGCGTCCGGGACGACCCGCCGGGCGGCGCGGCACGCCCTCGACCGGGAGACCGCGAGCGGCGGCACCGCGATCGGCACCTGGCTGACGCTCAGCCGGGACCTCCTCGCGCCGCACACCACGGCGGTGCGGCACGCGCTGCTGCTCACCGACGGCCGCAACGAGTCCGAGCCGTCGGAGCGGTTGGGCGCCGTGCTCGCCGAGTGCACCGGTCAGTTCGTCTGCGACCCGCGCGGGGTCGGCGACGGGTGGGAGCCGGCAGAACTGGTGCGGATCGCGGCCGAACTGCGCGGCACGGCCGACGCCGTCGCCCGGCCGCAGGACCTGGCCGACGACTTCCGCCGCACGGTCGAGGCGGCGACCGGGAAGGTGCTGCCCGACCTGCGGCTGCGGATCGCCACCAGCACGTTCGACCGGCTGCTGTACTGCAAGCAGGTCAACCCGTCGGTCGCGGAACTCGCCGGCGAGCAGCCGGCGTCGGCCGACGGCCCGATGGAGGTGTCGCTCGGCGCCTGGGGCGAGGAGACCCGCGAGTACCACCTGTGCTTCGAGGTGGCACCGGGCGGGCGTCCGCACGGGGAGGACCAGCGGGTGGCCCGGATCGACGTGGTGGCCGACCGGCCGCTCGCCACCGGCCCGGTGCTCGTGCTGGTCCACTGGACCGAGGACCCGGTGAAGTCCAGCCAGATCGACCCCGACGTCGCCCGGGTGACCGACCAGCAGCAACTCGCCCACGCGATCAACGACGGGTGCCGGGCGTACGAGCGGGGTGACCGGGTCGCCGCGGAGCGGCACTGGGGCGAGGCGGTGCGGCTGGCGACGGCGATGGGCAACACCGCCAAACTGGAGGACCTGCAGATGTTCGTGCGGATCGTCGACGGTCCGGCCGGGCGGGTCGAACTGCGTCCCCACCTCTCGGTGCTGGACGTGAAGCGGGGCGCGTTGCGGTCGCTGATGACGGAGATACCGGAGCCACCCGAGCCGCCGGGGCGCGCGCACGCGCGTCCACCGGTCCCGGAAAAGGACGCGAGCCCCGCGCCCCCGCCCGAAGCCCCGCGCCCGCCGGCGCCGGGGCCCGACGGATCGGCGCGGGCCTGCCCCGCCTGTGGCCGGGCGGCCGACGCCGGGCACGGATTCTGCCAGGGCTGCGGCCGGAACCTGGACGGCGCGGCATGACCGGCGACCGTTCCACGACGACCCGGCGGACCCTGCTGCGGCTGCAGGCGGCGCTGCTGGTGACCGGGGCGGTGGCGCTCGCCGGCTGCCTCGCCGTGTCGGTCGGGGTGGCCCGCACCGCCGAGGCCGCCGCCGACCGGTCGATCCCGGCGACGCTGGCGGCCTACGACGCGCAGGTGGCCATGCGCACCGCGCACCGCGAGGCGGTCGCCAACATCACCGCCACGAAGGCGCTGCGCGACCCGGGAAGCGAGTACCAGCACCAGATCACGCTCGCCGGGCAGTACCTCGCCGTGGTGGCCGAACGCAACGCGGCCGGCGCCGCCGGCAGCGGCGACATCCAGGTGGTGCAGGCGCTGCTGTCGACCTACGTCGGCCTGATCGCGGTGGCGGCCACGAACTTCACCAGCGGCGCGACCCTCGGCCTCGCGACGCTGCTCGACGCGACCCGGCTCCTCGACAACATCCTGGTGCGGCTCGACCGGTTGCGCGACCGGCAGGACGACGCCCTGCAGGCGCAGGCGACCTCGGGGTGGGGTCACCCGGCGACGACGGCCGTCTGGCTGTTCCCGGTCGCGGCGCTGGTGACGCTGCTCGTGCTGGCGCAGGTGGTGCTGCGGCGCCGGTTCCGGCGGCGGTTCAGCCCGCCGCTGCTGGTGGCCACCGCGCTGGCGGCGTTTCTGGTGGCGGCGACCGGATGGAGCACGCGGGCCGCCGTCGACCTGGACAACGGCTGGGACCAGGCCGCCCGGCTGGTCGCGGGGCGCGCGGCCCAACTGGCGGCGTGGGGGGTCGAGGACAGCCGCCGGCTGCGCACCTTGATCGGGGACGGTTGCGCCACGGGCTGCGAACGGACGATCGGGTCGCTGGACACCGGGTCTCCGCACGGAGCCGTCGACGCCGGTGCGGTCGACGCCGCGTCCACCGAACTGGACGCGACCGCCGACGAGGCCGCCGCCGACGCGGCCACCAGCGGCACGATCAACATCCTTCTCCCGGTGACCGCGTTGACCGCGATGGCGTTGGTGCTCGCCGGATTCCGCCCCCGCCTCGACGAGTACCGGTACCGGCCGACATGATCCGACACTGTTTCGCCGCCGCCGTTCTCGGCGCCTCGCTGCTGACCGCGTGCACCCGGTCGGACGAGCCGGTGACCATCGAGGTGCTCGCGTCGTGGGAGTCGCCGACCGGGCCGGTGGCGCCGGGCGCCGACGAGGAGAAGGCGTTCCGGGCGGCGCTCGCGGCGTTCGAGCGGGCCGACGGGAACGTCCGCGTGCGGTACGTCGGCACGCGCGACGTGAGCCAGGTGCTGCGTGCCCGCGTCGAACGCGAGTCGCCGCCCGACATCGCGGTGTTCCCTCGCCTCTACGACCTGCGGTCCTATGTGGACAGTGGCGCGCTGCGGCCGCTCGACGGCGTTCCCGGGCTGTCGGCCGAGCGGGTGATCCGCATCGACCGCAAGGCGTACGGCGTGAGCATCGCGGCGCACGTGAAGAGCCTCGTCTGGTATGCCGGGCCGCCGGTACCGTGGGCGGACCTCGCCGGCCGGGCGGCCACCATGCTGGCCGCCGGGCGGGAGCCGTGGTGCCTGGGCATGAGCTCGCCGCCGTTGTCCGGCTGGCCCGGCACCGACTGGATCGAGGACCTGGTGCTGAACAGCGGCGTCGACGTCTACAACGACTGGACGGCGGGCCGGCTGCCGTGGAGCCGGGGCAGCATCAGGGCCGCGTGGCTGGCCTGGCGGGACATGATCGCGCCCGGCGAGCGGACGCGTCCCGCGCTGCTGACCGGGTACGCCGATGCCGGCCTGGCGATGGTCGACCCGCAACCCGGCTGCCTCCTGCACCATGCGGCGTCGTTCAACGCCAACAACTACGGCGGCCGCGAGGTGAACGTCCACCCGTTCCCGGGCCGCGAACCGGGCAGCCGCACGCTCATCTCCGAAGACGTGATGGGCGTGTTCCGCGATACGCCGCCGGCCCGCCGGCTGGTCCGCTTCCTGGCCGACCGCGCCCGCCCGGCCGGCCACGACGCGTGGCGCGAGGCGAGCGCCGGCACGCATCTGGTGCTGGGCCGCGGCTCGGCCTCCAGCGGCAACCTCGGCCGGATCGAGCAGATGCTGACCACCGGCACCCTCTGCCGCGACGCGTCCGACCTGATGCCACCGGCCGTGACGGACGCGTTCCAGCACGCCGTGATGCGGTTCCTCCAGGACCCGGGCCGGCTGGACGACCTGCTGGCCGACATCGACGCGGTGGCGGGAATGACGTCGCGGGAGGAGTGGCTGGACCTCCCGTGCATCCCCGCCGCCTGAGGGGAACGCCGCGGACCGTCAGGCGGGTGGGGGGAGGATGCCCCGCGCGATCGCGACCGTCACCGCCGCCGTTCGGTCGTTGACCGACAGCTTCTCGAAGATGCGGGTGACGTGGCTCTTCACCGTGGTCTCGCTGATGAACAGCAGGCGCCCCGTTTCCGGGTTCGACCGGCCGTCGGCGACGCACCGGAGCACCTCGAGTTCGCGCGGCGTCAACGACGGCCGGCCGGACCGGACGCTGCTCACCAGCTTCGCCGCCACGGTCGCGGCCAGGACGGTTTCGCCGCGGGCCGCCGATCGCACCGCCTCGGCCAGCTCCTGCCGCGGGCTGTCCTTCAACAGGTAGCCGGTGGCGCCGGCGGCTACCGCGCGGGCGATGTCGCCGTCGGTGTCGTACGTGGTGAGGACCAGGACGTGGGCGGAGCCGGCCGCCACGATGCGCCGGGTGGCTTCGACGCCGTCGAGGCCGGGCAGGCGCAGGTCCATCAGCACGACGTCGGGACGCAGGTCGGCGGCCAGGCGCACCGCGTCCGTCCCGGATCCGCACTCCGCGACCACGGTGACGTCCGCCGCGGCCCCGAGCACCGCGCGCAGCCCCTCGCGGACGACCGGATGGTCGTCGACGATCAGCACGCGAACGGTCATAACATGGCCTCGACCGTGGTTCCGTCGGCCGAAGCGGAGCGGACCGTGAACCCGCCGCCGACCTGTTCCACCCGCGCGCGCATGCCCGACAGCCCGAACCCGCCCGTCACCGCGGACAGGTCGAACCCGCGGCCGTCGTCGGTCACGCGGAGCACGACCGAGGCCGCGTCGTAGCGGAGCGAGACGTCGACGCGCGAGGCGTCCGCGTGCTTGCGGACGTTGGCCAGCGCCTCCTGCGCCACCCGCAACAGCACCACGTCGTGCTCGGCCGGCAGCACGCGCGGATCGCCCCGTACGGCGAGCGACGGCCGCACCCCCAGGTCGCCGCTGAGCCGCTCGACCAGTTGCGCCAGCGCGTCGGGCAGCGAACCGCCGTGGAGCGCGGGCGGCGCGAGGTCGGCGATCAGCGCCCGCGCCTCGGCCAGGTTCTCGCGCGCGGTGGTCTGCGCGCGGCAGATGTGGTGGCGCGCGGCGTCGAGGTCGGCCTCGGACTCGGCGGCCTGCAACAGCAACAGGACGCTCGTGAACCCCTGCGCGAGCGTGTCGTGGACGTCGTGCGCGAGCCGTTCGCGCTCGGCCATCGCGCCGGCGCGCCGGCTCACCTCGGCGAGTTCGGCGCGGGTCGCCGCGAGGTCGGCCACGAGTTGGGCCCGCTGCCGGCTCTGCTCGATGATGCGGGTGATCCACACGCCGAGCGCCAGCGCCACCACCAACCCGACGAGCACCATCACCGCGATCTCCGGCGAGAATCCCGCCTCCGCCGTGGTGACCGCGGCCGTCGCGACGAGCGCGACCACGGTCGCGGCGACCGCCCGCCGCATCGGCAGCAGCGCCCACACGTGTGGGTACAGCATGAACAACATGATCGAGCCGACCGGGTCGAGCGCGAACACCGCCACCGTCAACGGCACCGCGCCCGCCACGTACCGCAACCCGGCGCGCTGCTGCTCCCGCGCCAACGCGGGGGCGCCGACCGCCGCGTACCATCCGGCCAGAGCGAGGAGACCGCCGAGCGCGGCGTAGCGGCGGACGGCGCCGGGTTCGTCGTTGGTCAATATGAGGACGCACGTGAGCGCGGCCAACGTTCCGAACGCGACGTGCCACCCGCGGACCGTGCGGCGCCACTCGTCGACGCCGGTGTCGGCGCCGCTGTCGGGGCCGCTGTCCGGGCCGCGCGTCGGCATCGATACAGCTTCGCAGCCTCGCGGCCCGGCCCGCATCCGACTGTCGTAGGAGACGCACGGGGTTCCACCGGCGGCTTACGCCCGCACCGCCGCCGGACCGATGATCCGGGGTATGACCAAGGAGTTGTCGTCCCGGATCCTTCTCGGACTGTCGGTACTGTACGGAATCACCATCGGTGTACTTGCCGCCCTCGATGTCCCGGTCGCCGTGTTCGCGATCGTCGGTGGGGCGGTGCTCGGCGGACTGTGGGTCGTCCGCGGCCTGGTGCTGCGGCGCGGCTGATCGAAACCCCGATCCGCTGGGACTGCTAACGGCGGCGCACGGTGATCTCGACGCCGGCGGCGCGGAGCCGGTCGACCAGCGCGTCCCCGATTCCGGTGGCCGGGGTCAGGACCCCG
The DNA here is from genome assembly GCF_016863635.1 of Virgisporangium aurantiacum. Taxonomy (GTDB): domain Bacteria; phylum Actinomycetota; class Actinomycetes; order Mycobacteriales; family Micromonosporaceae; genus Virgisporangium; species Virgisporangium aurantiacum. The sequence continues at coordinate 190,859 of NZ_BOPG01000037.1, forward strand.
CCGGGCGACGGCGGCAGCGCGTCCCGGTCGAGTGCCAGCGCGAGCCCCGACTCGCCGAGCATGACCGCGGTGGCCGCGTAACCCGGGTCCCCTTTCGCCTTGATCCGGGCGGTGTAGCGGGCGCCGGTGCTCGTGGTGGTGAAGACGACCACGGTGAAGTGGCCGGTGCGCTGGACGCGTTCGCTGGGGCCGGTTCCCGGCTTCGGGAGGACCCGGTCGAGCACGTACCGCGTCGGCGGCAGCGTCATGCCGACGACCAGCGCGCCGAGCCCCGCCTTCGTGGCGAGGGCGAGTGCCGACGAGCGCACCCGCATCGCCTCCCGGTACCGGAACCGGCGGCCGTACGCCCAGTCGCGCAACGCGTTGCTGCGCCGCACGATCCGGGTGTTGTACGACGCCATCACGAACGGCGCGAGGCGGCCCTTCGTGCCCGGGATCACCTCGGCGGCGGGGATGGTGTCGGAGTCGCTCTGCCGGCCGAGGTCGGGTTCGGCGGCGCGGTCGGGGCTCAGCGAGTACGGGCTCAGCGCGATCCGGCGCTTGTCCTTGTCCTTGCGCATCACGTCGAGCTGGTTGCGCATCGAGTCGATCGTGCCGCCGCTCACCCCGCCGCGCAGGCTGGTGACGACGAGTGTGGTGTCGGTCAGGTCGCCCTCGCCGTCCGCGGCGACCCGCCGGTGCAGCACGTGCACGCCGAGGTCGGACGGGATCGAGTCGAAGCCGCAGGAGTGCACGATGCGGGCGCCGGTGCGCCGGGCGAGGTCGTGGTTCTCGTCGATGCTGTCGCGGACGAACAGCACCTCGCCGGTCAGGTCGACGTAGTCGGTGCCGGCGGCGGCGCAGGCGTGCGCGAGCGCGCGGCCGTACTTCGCGTACGGTCCGACCGTCGTGACGATCACCCGGGCCTGCTCCACCATCGCGTCCATCGCGGCGGGGTCGCCGGCGTCGGCGACGATCAACGGCCAGTCGACGCCGAGCCGGTGGCCGGTCTCCGCGAGCCGCGTCGCCGACCGGCCGGCGAGCGCGATCCGGGTACCGGCCGGCGCGTGCGTGGCGAGGTGCCGGGCGACCAACTCGCCGACGAAACCGGTGGCGCCGTAGACGACCAGATCGTTCATGCGCTCCAGGCTAGGCGCAGGCACCCGGCTCCGCTTGCGGAGCACCGGGGATATACGACGCTCGATCCGGTGCGGTGGTGCGGCCGAAACCCGCACCGGATCGAGCGTCGTATATGCGGCGGGTCGGGGGCGGCGCGACCCGGTTAGAGCGGCGTCGCCTGGAGGCGGCTGGAGAAGTTGACGCTGATCCGCGGACCGGCCGGGGTCGCCTGCTTCGGGACGGAGTGCCGCCAGTCCCGCTGGCACCGGCCGCCCATCACGATCAGGTCGCCGCTGGCCGGGGTGAAGCCGATGCTCCGTCCACCGTCCCGGGGCCGGATGAGGAACCGGCGGGCCGCGCCCAGGCTGAGCACCGGCACCGTGCAGATGTCGCGCTTGCACGTCGGCCAGTCGCCGTGCCAGCCGGTGCTGTCGCGATGGTCGCGGTAGTAGTTCATCCACAGCCCGTCGTAGGGCACGCCGTAGTGGTCCGACAGCGCCGACGTCACGGTGTGCAGGAACGGGTGCGGCGCGTCGACGAGGTCGGTGTACTCGGCGGTCAGCCGGGGTTCCCGTACCACCCGGTTGATCATCCACCGGTCCCGCTGCTCCCAGCCCGCGTCTGCGAGCAGCGCGGCGAACAGGTCGTCGCTGCCGGACAGCCAGCCCGGTACGTGCTCGATCCACGAGGTGTCGTCGAGGCGCACCCGGTGCGCGGTGGCGAAGGAACGGTCGACGGCCAGGTGACCGCCCGCGAAGAGGCCGAGTTGGGTCATGCCCTCCTGAATACGGGACGGACGGCGTCGACTCCGGCCGGATCTGGACACGTCGGCGGCGGCGTGAGGTCCGGAAACGGCCGGACCGGTGGCGGGGGTCCGACCAGACTCGTCGAGGCGGACGCACCGTCCGTGCCATCCCGTTCAAGGAGAGATTTCCCGTGCTCGCAAAGGTGTTCCCCATTCCGTTGAAGGCCGGCAAGCAGGCCGAGGCCGAGGCGATCGTGCTCGAGTTCGCGCCGAAGGGTCCGGGCGCCGAGGACGGAACGCTGTCGTTCCGCGTGTACCGCGACCCCGCCCGGCAGGACTACCTGCTGTTCGTCGAGCACTTCGCCGACCAGGCGGCGTACGACGCGCACACCGGCTCGGCGGCCTACAAGGAGCTGATCGCCGGCCGGTTCGCGAACCTGATCGTCGAGTTCGTCGAGATCGACCACGAGCAGCTCGTCGCGATCTGAACCCGCACCGGAACGGCTCCCGGACCCCGGCCGGGAGCCGTTCCCGCTATCATACGTTCACACTTGTCCATGGACGTAGGGATAGGAGTGGGCGATGATCCCCGACGTGGTGTACGGATCGTGGCGCTCCCTCGGGCGCCAACTGGCCGGTCTGCGCAGGTCGGCCGGCTACACGCAGCACGGGTTCGCACCGATGACGTTCTACGGTCGCAGCACGGTCGCCAACGCCGAGGCCGGCCAGCAGCGCGTCGGGCGCGAGTTCTGGGCGCGCTGCGACGGGCTGCTGCGGGCCGACGGCCGCCTGCTCCGCCGCTACGACGAGATCATCGCGATGGAGCAGGGCCTGAGCCGGGCGCAGGCGCGGCGCGGCCGCGAGGCCGAGCGGCCGGTCAGGGACCAGCACAGTGTGGAGCAACAAGGAACCGAGCGGCGGGGAATCGAGCGGCGGGCCGCGCTGCTCGCGGGGATCGCGACCGTCGCGGCCGCGTCCGGTCTGATTGGACGCACAGCAGCGGCGCGCCGGATCGGTGGGGCCGACGTCGGCCGGATCCGTGCCGTCACGGCGCTGTACCGCTCGCTCGACTACGAGGTGGGCGGCGGGGCGATCCGGCGCGACGTGACGCGCTTCGCTCACGCGGTCACCAATCTTCTGGACCACGGCGACGCCGGCGCCATGCGCGAACCGCTCCTGACCGCGGTGGCCGAGATCCGGCAGCTGGCCGGTTGGACGTCGTTCGACGCCGGCCGCCACGCCGACGCGCAGCGCCACCTGCTCGCGGCCGAACGCACCGCGATCGCCGGCGGTGACCTGCGGCTGGCGGCGCGGGTGCGGTACTGCCAGGCGCGGCAGTTCCAGTACCTGCGGCACAACCGCGACGCCGTCGACGCGCTGCGCCTCGCCCGCGACCACCTGGGCGGCGCGGCGACGCCGGGGATCACCGCGATGCTCGACGGGCTGGAGGCGTCCTCGCTGGCCGACCTCGGCGACCACGACGCGGCCGCCCGCCGCCTCGCCTCGGCCACCGACGCGTTCGAGCGCATCGAGCCGTCGCGCGAGCCGGCCTGGATGGGCTTCTACGACCGCGGCGAACTGCTGGCCCAGTACGGCCGCGTCTACCGCGACATGGCCCGTCACGACAACAAATACGCGGCGGAGGCGGTGCGGTGGACCACCGAGGCGATCGGCGACCTCGGCCCGCAGAAGCTGCGCAGCACGGTGCTGAACGAGATCGGGCTGTGCAGCGCGCTGTTCCTGGCCGGCGAACCCGAACAGGCGATCGAGGTCGGCGAGAGCGTGCTCGACCGCGCCGACCAGGTGAAGTCGGCCCGGATCGCCGAACGGATCCGCAACCTCCGCCGCGACTTCGGCCGTCACGCGTCCGATCCGCGGGTCCGGGGCCTTTCCCGCGGCCTGTCGACGTACGGCACGGGGGATGTGCGCTAGCGTCCGTTCCATGCGCGTGTGTGTGACCGGCGCGGCCGGAATGACGGGGATCGTCACCGTGAACCATCTGCTCGACAACGGCTACGAGGTGGTCGGCGCCGACGTCGTGGCCCGGCCGGCGGTCCTGCCGGACCCGGGCGCGCGGCCCGGCTTCACCTACCTGCGGGCCGACCTCACCGACTTCGGCGACACCGTCGACGTGCTCGGCGGGTGCGACGCGGTGGTGCACCTCGCCAACATCCCGGCGCCCGGCCTGGCGCCGCCGGCCCGCACGTTCGGCGCCAACACGGCGATGAACTCCAACGTGTTCCTGGCCGCCGCGCAGCTGAAGCTGCAACGGGTGGTGTGGTCGTCGAGCGAGACGACGCTGGGGCTCGACTTCGTGGTGCCGCCGCGGTTCGCCCCGCTCACCGAGGACCACTATCCGTACCCGACCACCACGTACGCACTGTCCAAAGTGGTCGGTGAGACCACGGCGGCACACGTGGCGGAGTGGACCGGGATCCCGTTCGTGGCGCTGCGGTTCACCAACGTCATCCCGCCGGAGCGGTACGCGCTGTTCCCGTCGTACTGGGACGATCCCGCGAAGCGGCGGTGGAACCTGTGGAGCTACGTCGACGTGCGCGACTGCGCGTCGTCGTGCCGGCTGGGGCTTGAGGCCGCGGTCAGCGGGGCCAGCAGTTACCTGATCGCGGCGGCCGACTCGGTGATGACCACCCCGTCGGCGCGGCTGATGGCGGAGAACTTCCCGGGCGTCCCGGTGACGAAGGACCTCGGCGAGTTCGAGACGCTGCAGAGCATCGACCGCGCCCGCGCGGTGCTCGGGTACGAGCCGCGACACAGCTGGCGCGATCACGTCGCGACCTGACGGCGTCACCGTGCGTTCATATATGAACGGTATACGGTGCCGCCCTACGCTCCGCTCTGCAAGGTCGGTACGGCCCTGTACGACGAGAGGAGCGGGCATGACCCGTCGAATCGAAGCGTGGAGCGACCGCCTGTTGGCACGGTTCGTTCCGCAGACCAGCGCGCACGCCCTCAGCAGTTGGCGGGTGTGCTGCAACACCACGTGCACGGTCTCGAAGGTCTGTTGGGGGTGCGGCATCAACATCTGCTGCAGCCCGTGCGTGCACGACTGATCGGGGGGCGGGAGGTGCGGCCGGCGGTCCGGCGGCACCTCCGCGCAGCGGTGGCGCTGGCGTGGCGGGCGTCGCCGTCGATGTTCGTGGGGTTCCTCCTGCTCGACGTCGTCGCTGCCGGCGTGCCCGTCACCGTCGCGTGGTTGACCAAGGTGGTCCTCGACCGGTTGAGCGCCGGCGGATCGGCGCTCGGCCGTCCGGTGGCGGCGCTCGCCCTGTGCGGCGTGCTGATCGCCGTGCTGCCGCGGCTGTCGCAGCACTGCCGGATCCGGCTGGGCCGGCGGGTCGGCCTGCTGGCCACCGAGCGCCTCTACACGGCGGTCGACGCGTTGCCCGGGCTGCGCCGGTTCGAGGACCCGGTGTTCGCCGACCGCCTCCGGCTCGCCGGCGACGCCGCGCGCGTCACCCCGAACCGGGTCGTCGAGGGGATGCTCGGCACCGTGCGGGGCGCGCTGACCGCGGGCGCGTTCGTCGCGTCGCTCGCGGTGATCAGTCCCGCGATGACCGTCGTGCTCCTCGTCGCGGCCGGGCCGGTGCTCGCGGCGGAACTGTGGCTCGGCCGGCGGCGGGCGCGCACCGTCTGGCAGATCGGCCCCGGCGAACGCCGGGTGGCGTTCTACGCCCAACTGCTCACCGACCTCCAGGCGGCCAAGGAGATCCGCCTGTTCGGCACCGGCGGCCTGCTGCGGGCGCGGATGCTCCGCGAACGCCGGGACGCCGACGCGGAACTGCTGCGCACCGACCGGTGGGAACTGGTCGTCGAGGGCGGCCTGAGCCTGCTGGCCGCCGCCGTGGCCGGTGCCGGGCTGATCTGGGCGGTCGGCGCCGCCGGCGCGGGTGAGCTGAGCATCGGCGACGTGTCCATGTTCATCGCGGCGGTGGCCGGCACGCAGGTCGCGTTGGGCGGGACGGTCACCGGGATCGGACAGGTGCACGACGCCCTGCTGCTGTACGACCACTACGACGCGGTCGTGCGGACGGCCCCGGATCTCCCGCTGCCGTCGAGTTCCGCCCGGGTGCGTTCCGGCGACGTGCGGATCGAGTTCCGCGACGTGTGGTTCCGGTACGACGCCGACGGGCCGTGGGCGTTGCGGGGTGTCGACCTGGTCGTGCCGGCCGGACGGGCGACGGCGCTCGTGGGCCGGAACGGGGCCGGCAAGAGCACGCTCGTGAAGCTGCTGTGCCGGTTCTACGACCCGACCCGCGGCGCGATCCGGTGGAACGGCGTCGACCTGCGCGACGTCGACCCGGCCGAGCTGCGCCGGCACATCGGCGCGATCTTCCAGGACTTCATGTGCTACGACCTGACGGCGCGGGAGAACATCGCGCTCGGTGACATCTCTGGTGTCGCCTCCGTCCGGCGCGCGGCCGAACTGGCCGGGATCGACGAAGCGCTCGCCTCGCTGCCGCGCGGGTACGACACGTTGCTCAGCCGCACCTTCCTCAGCGAGGCCGACAAGGCCGACCCGGCCAACGGCGTGCTGCTCTCCGGCGGCCAGTGGCAACGGGTCGCGCTCGCGCGCGGGCTGCTCCGCGACGCCGGTCTGGTGATCCTCGACGAGCCGAGCGCCGGCCTCGACGCCGAGGCCGAGCACGAGATCCACCGCATGCTCGCCGACCACCGCCGGGGCCGGACCAGCCTGCTCATCTCGCACCGGCTCGGCGCGATCCGGGACGCCGACACGATCGCGGTACTCGACGCCGGCCGCGTGGTGGAGCAGGGAACGCACGACGACCTCGTCGACCGGAACGGCGTCTACGCGCGGTTGTTCGCGTTGCAGGCCGACGGGTACCGCGCCGCCCGCGGTAGGGTCGAGGCATGACGCTCGATGATCGTCTGTCTACATTGGACTCACTCTGGGCCGCGTGGGCCGCGCACGGCACGTCGATGACCGAGGAGCAGTGGCGGCTGCCCACCCGCCTCGGCGACTGGGACGTCCGCAGTCTCTACGCGCACCACGGAAGCTGGCCGTTCATGTTCTCGGCCCTCGTCACCCGCGTCCGCGACGTCGAGCCGACACACGCGTCGGCGGCCGCGCTCCTGCGCGACTTCAACAAGCCCGACGGCGTCGCCAACACGCACCGGGAGTCCACCGCCGCGCGCGCCCGCGAAGACGCGGAGAAATACGACACGGCCGCGATGGTCGGCCAGTTCACCACCACCGGTCCGCGCGCGATCGCCGCGGCGCGGTCGCTCGGCCCGGTGGTCGTCGACTATTTCGGACGGGCGATGCTACGCCTCGAAGAGGCGCTGAGCATCGGCGTCATGGAGGCGACGGTGCACCTGCTCGACCTGCGACGGGCACTGGGTCAGGAGCCCGACGTGCCGGCCGCGGGTCTGGCGCACACCGCCGCGTTGCTGGCGGAGATGGCGGAGCCGGTCGACTTCATCGAGGCGGCCACCGGCCGGAGCACGGTCGCGGTGTTCCCGGTGCTGTCCTGAGAGATCGTTCGACCACGGCTTCGACGTTCCATCGACAATTGTCAGTATTGACCGGCTTTTCGGGCTGCCGTACGGTGCGGTGAAATCGGCCTCCCCGCCCACCACCGCCCGAGGTAGGTCAATGAAGAGACGAATCAGGATCATCGCCGTCGCCCTGCTCGCCGTGGTGGCGTCGGTGGCGGTCTACGTGCAGCCCGCGTCGGCCGCCGTCGGCCTGCACATCAGCAGCCGGAACATCGTGGAGGCCAACGGCCAGAACTTCATCATGCGCGGGGTCAACCACCCGCACATCTGGTACACCGGCCAGACCCGAGCGTTCGCCGACATCAAGGCGCTCGGCGCCAACACCGTGCGCGTGGTGCTCGGCACCGGCAAGCGGTGGGGCCCGTCGAACGACGTGCCGGCCGTGATCCAGCTCTGCAAGCAGAACCGGCTCATCTGCGTCCTGGAGGTGCACGACACCACCGGATACGGCGAGGAGGGCGCGGCCGCGAGCCTCGACGAGGCCGCCAACTACTGGATCAGCCAGAAGTCCAACCTGGTCGGCCAGGAGAACTACGTCGTCATCAACATCGGCAACGAGCCGATCGGCAACACCAACGCCGCCCAGTGGACCGCGGCGACGGTCGGCGCCATCCAGAAGCTGCGCACCAACGGCTTCGAGCACCTGCTGATGGTCGACGCGCCGAACTGGGGCCAGGACTGGCAGTTCGTGATGCGCGACAACGCGCAGACCGTCCTGAACGCCGACACCCGCAAGAACACGGTCCTGTCGATCCACATGTACGCGGTCTTCAACACGGCCGCGAGCATCACCGCGTACCTGAACACGTTCCAGCAGAACAACTGGCCGCTGGTGATCGGCGAGTTCGGGTGGCAGTTCAACTCCGGCGAGGTCGACCACAACACGATCCTGGCCGAGGCACAGGCCCGCGGTCTCGGTTACCTGGGCTGGTCGTGGAGCGGCAACACCGACCCGATCCTCGACATGGCGCTGAACTTCGACCCGGCCCAGCTGACCACGTGGGGGCAGCGGATCTTCAACGGCGCCAACGGAATCCGGGCCACGTCGCGGGAGGCGAGCATCTTCGCGGGCGGCCCGAGCCAGCCCCCGTCGTCGCAACCCCCGTCGTCACAACCACCGTCCAGCCAACCCCCGTCCTCGCCACCCCCGTCGCGCGGCTGCACCGCGACCTACGCGATCGTCGGCCAGTGGCCGGGCGGCTTCCAGGGCGAGGTGCGGGTCACCGCCGGCACGTCGGCGATCACCGCGTGGACCGTAACGTGGACGTACGCCAACGGTCAGGCCGTCAGCAGCCACTGGAGCGCCGCGATCACCAGCAGCGGCTCGTCGGTGACCGCGCGGAACGTCAACTACAACGGCAACGTGGGCGCGGGCGCCAGCACGACGTTCGGCTTCCTCGGCTCCTGGGCCGGCACCAACAGCGTCCCGACGCTGTCCTGCACCGCAACCTGACGGTCCCGTAACGGCGGCGGGGCGTCTCCGGACACCCCGCTACCGTTCCTCCAGGCCGAAAACTCAGCCGAAGGGTGTGGGCGCCGGGTCTGACGATCCTCAGCGCACCAGTCCCGCGTGGTGGGCGAGGATCGCGGCCTGCACGCGGTTGGTCAGTTGCAGCTTGGCCAGCACCCGGCTCACGTGGCTCTTCACGGTGGCCTCGCTCAGGTGCAGGCGCCTGCCGATGTCGCTGTTCGGCAGGCCCTCGCCGACCGCGGCCAGCACCTCGCGCTCCTTGTCGGTGAGCACCTCGATGCGGCGCAGCGCGTCGCCGCGGTGCGGGCTGGACGGTTCGGCGAACCGGTGCAGCAGCCGCCGGGTCACCCGGGGTGAGAGCATCGCGTCGCCCGCCGCGGCGCTCCGGACGGCGCTCGCCATCTGGTCGGCGGTGGCGTCCTTGAGCAGGAAGCCCACGGCGCCGTGGCGCAGCGCGGTTTCGACGTACTCGTCGAAGTCGAACGTGGTCAGCACGACGACCTTCGGCGGGTCAGGAAAGCGGGCGAGCGCGGCCGTGGCGGCGAGACCGTCGGCGCGGGGCATCCGGATGTCCATCAGCACGACGTCCGGACCCGTGGCGCGCGCCTCGCGCACCGCGTGCTCGCCGTCCTCGGCCTCGCCGACGACCTCGATGTCGTCGTAGGCGGCCATGATGGTCCGCAGCATCGCGCGCACCATCCACTCGTCGTCGACGATGAGAAGGCGGATCACCGGCGGCCACCCCCGCCGGCCGGGATCCGGGCGACCACCTCGAAGCCTCCGCCGGGCAGGTGACGCGTCCGCAACGTGCCACCCACCAGCCTGACCCGTTCGCCGATCCCGAGCAACCCGTGCCCGCCACCACCGGCGGAATCGGCCGCGGGCGCGCCGGAACCGTTGCGGATCACCACCTCCAGCGCCGGGCCGTCCGGCGCCACCAGCACCGTCGTGCGCGCGGTGGGCGCGTGCCGGTGGACGTTCGTCAGCGCCTCCTGCACGACCCGGTACACCGCGTGCTCGACGAGCGACGACACCGGCACACAGTCCACTATGGACAGTTCGACGGTCAGCCCGAGCGCGCGCGAGTCCTCGACCAGTTCGGTCAGGTCGGCGATTCCCGGTTGCGGCCGCAGCGGTACCGCGCCGCCGTCGCGGAGCACGGCCACCAGCGTGCGCAGTTCGGCCAGGGCCGTGCGGCCGATGGTCTGGATCTGGCCGCCGATCTGCGCGGCGTCGCGTCCCTCCGCGGCCTCCAGCGCGGTGGCGTGCAGGACCATCAGCGAGACCCGGTGGGTGACGACGTCGTGCATGTCCCGCGCGATCTGGGCCCGTTCCTCCGCGCGCGCCTGGTCGATGCGCAGCCGCTCCTCGCGGAGGTTGCGCCGCGCCCGCTCCTGCAGACCGGCGACGACCTCCCGGCGGGACGCCAGGTACAGGCCGGCGAGCACCGGCAGGACGCAGATCGCCAGCCCGATCGGGAGCGTGGCGTCGGCGCCGTACGCCAACCACATCGGCGTCGACACCGCCGCCACCATCGCCACGGCGAGCGCCGCCCGCAGCCGCGCCGACCCGACGTACGCGCCGACGGCGTACTGCGCCACCGGGATCGCCGGCCACGCTCCGGCGACGAGCCAGCCGAGCACCGCGCCGGCGAACAACAACAGCGGACGCGTGCGCCGCACGAACACGGCCGCCGCCGTCGCCGTCCCCAGCAGGGCGGTGAGCACGATCGGCGCCCGCCGGTCGACGATCGGCGACCCGTCGAACAGGCCCGACTGGAGGTCGGGCACCACGCCGGCCAGCACGCACGGAACGGCGAGCACCGCGTCGACCAGCCGGCCCGGTCGCGGCCATGAAGCGCGCATGCGGCGAGTCTATGCAGGGCAGCTCCCGCCGGCCTCGGTCGAAGGACGCAGTCGAAAGTCGTAGCGGCCGCGTAGGTCTGCCGTCCTTCGTCGGTCACCCCGCATTCCCTTGCCCGATGCCGGCCGCCGCCGGCGGATCTAGCGTTCCGAGCGTGAATCCGCGCCTGCTGCAATGGGTCTTCGCCGCCTACGCCGCGATCGCCACGTGCGTCCTTCTGACCGGTTCCGGCCCGGCGTTCTTCCGCGTCATGGGGATCGCCGGTTACGCGATCGGCGCGGTGGTGTCGGTGATCGCGGTCCGTCGGTGGGAGCGGGGCGGTCGCCGGATCGCGATCGTCGCGCACCTGGCGCTCGCCCCGCTGCAGTTCGTCTTCAGCATCGGCAGTTCGGTGACGCTGATCGGCATCGTGATCTCGCTGCTGATCCTCGCCCGGAGCCGGCCGCGCTTCCCCCGCCTGTCGCCGCGGGCGCGCCGGGTATGGCTGGTGCTGCACGTCGGGTTCAGCGTGGGCTGGCTCGGGGTGGCGCTCACGATGACCGTGCTGGCCCTCGTCGGTCAGTTCGCCGGATCACACGGAATGCGCTACGGCGCCTACGAGGTGCTGCACGTCGTCGACCTCGCGGCCGCCATCCCGTCGATGGCGCTGTCGATCGTCACCGGCCTCGTCGTGTCGCTCGGCTCCAAGTGGGGCCTCGTCCGGTACCGGTGGGTGCTCACGAAGTTCGCGATCTCGCTGAGCATCCCGATGGTCGCCGGCAGCGTCGAGAGCTCGCTCGCCGACGACCTCGTGGTCCGCACGGCCGATCCGGCCGCCCGGCCCGGCGGCGCCGGCCTCGCGCTGACCGCGTGCCTCGGCGCGTTCGTGGTGGCGCTGTGGGTGGCGACCGTGCTGTCGGTGGTCAAGCCCTGGGGACGCACGCGGTGGGGCACGGCGGGGCTCAGCGTGCGGCGTGCTCGCGGTCCCGGAGCTGACGACGCAGAATCTTTCCTGACGCGGCCTTCGGCACCGCCTCGATGAACTCGACGAGCCGGATCTTCTTGTACGGCGCGACCTGTTCGGCGACGTAGGACATCACGTCGTCGGCGTTCAACGAACCGCCGGGCATCGGCACCACGAACGCCTTCGGGACCTCGTTGTTCTCCTCGTCGTAGACGCCGATCACGGCGGCGTCGGCGATGCCGGGGTGGTTCAACAGGACGGCTTCCAGCTCAGCGGGCGCGACCTGGTACCCCTTGTACTTGATGAGCTCCTTGACCCGGTCGACGATGAACCAGTTCCCGTCGCCGTCCACCCGCGCGATGTCGCCGGTGTGCAGCCAGCCGTCGGCGTCGACCATCGCGTCGGTGTCCTCGGGGCGGCCGAAGTAGCCCTTCATCACCTGCGGTCCGCTGATCCACAGCTCGCCGGGTTCGCCCGCCGCCGCGTCGAGGCCGGTGCCCGGGTCGACGAGACGGGCCTTCGTCGACGGGAACAGGTGCCCGACGCACGCGGCCGGCTCGTCGAGGTTGCCGTCGACGTGGATGTGCGTTCCCGGTGACAGCTCGGTCATCCCGTACGCCTGCCCGATCTCCACGCCCAACCGGTCGGCGACCGCGGCCTGCAGCCCCGCGTCGAGCGGTGCGGCGGCGCAGATGATCCGCTTCAGGTTCGACAGGTCCAGCTTCGCGACCGCGGGGTGCTTGGCGAGCACCAGCATCACCGGCGGCGCGATGTAGGCGTGGGTGATCCGGTCCCGCTCCAGGCTCGTCAGGAACGCGTCGAGGTCGAACCGCGCGTGGACGTACACCGTCGCGCCGCGCGACAACGCGTTGTTGAGCAGCACGGCCATCCCGTAGATGTGGAAGAACGGCAGGATGGCGATGATCCGGTCGCCCGGGCCGATCCGGTGCAGATCGGTCAGCTGTTCGAGGTTCGTGCAGATGTTGCGATGCGTCAGCATCACGCCCTTCGGCGTGCCGGTGGTCCCGCTGGAGTAGGGGAGGACCGCGACGTCGGTGGCGGGGTCGAGGTCGTGGGGCGGCACCCGGCCGTCGCGTCCCAGGCTCAGAACGGACCTGTGACCGGCGGCCTCGTCGCAGACGAGCACTTCGATCCCGCGTCCGGTCTGCTCCCGCACGATCGCGGTCGCGCCGGTGGCCGCCGCCAGCAGCGGCGACACGGTCACCAGCAGCTTGGCGCCCGAGTCGACGAGCTGCTTGGCGATCTCCGGTGCGGTCGCGAGCGGCGACAGGGTGGTGACGGTGCCGCCGGCGGTGGTCGTCGCGTAGAAGACCACCGGGAAGAGGACGGTGTTCGGCGAATGCAGCGCGACGACGTCCCCCTTGCCGACGCCCTCCGCGGCGAGCCCCACCGCGAGCCGCTGGACCATACCGGCCAACTCGCCGTACGTGATCGTGCGTCCGCTGGCCGTGTCGACCAGGGCCGGTGTCGCTCCCCGCCCGACGGCCTCGCCCAGCACCCGCTCGTGGATCGGCCGGTCGACAACCGTCACGTCCGGGTACCTGCTGCTGTAGATCACCAGTCCTCCGCCGAAGTCAGTGCCACCGGCGGATACCGGCGGGTTGCCGGACAGCATGGTCGGACGGGTCCTCCGGGGTCAAGCACAGACGTTAGGGTTGGTGCCATGACGCAGCCCTCGGGTCCGGGTTTCCTGGTCGGCGCGGAGAAGACGTGGGCACAGGTCGCGCACTTCGGCGCCGTGCTGGGCCTCGCGCCCGCGCTGGCCGTGTTCCTCATCAAGGGCAAGGGATCCAGCGCCGTCCGGGCGCACGCGGCGGCCGCGTTGAACTTCCAGATCTTCGTGAGCGGCGCGCTCGTGCTGGTGTCGATCGTGCGGCTGTGCGGCATGTTCCTGCCCGACGTCACCAACTGGCTCCTCACCGTCGCCTGGATCGGGGTGTGGGGCGCCGGCATCGCGTTCGGTGTGGTGGCCGGGCTCCGCGCCAACGAGGGCAAGCTCTACCGGTACCCGATCCGCCAGACGGTGGTCTCGTAGCCTACGGGTGACTCATCACGATGACGCCCCGCGCCGCGCCGCCCAGCGCGCGGTACAGATGCGGGACGTCGCCGGCGAACCGCACGAAGTCGCCCGCGTCGAGGTCGACGGGCGCCGACACCGGCCCGGTGCGTAGGCAGCCGGCGGTGACGAGGATCGACTCCACGACGCCGGCCGGATGCGGGTCGGCGTGCCGCGTGCGGGTGCTGAACGTCGCGTCGTAGATCTCCGCCAGCCGGTGCCCGTACACGCGGTCGAGGAGACGCGCGGCGACCGCGCCCTCGACGCGCGCGCCCGCACCGGCGCGTACCACCTCCACCGCCGGCGCCGGGTCGGCGGGCGCCCCGATGAGATCGCCGAGCGACGCGTCGAGCGCGTTGGCCAACGCGTACAGCGTGTCGATCGTCGGATTCCCGTGCCCCGCCTCGATTTTGGTCAGGGTGGCCCGGCCCACCCCGCTGAGCGACGCCAGCGTCACCACCGACATGGACCGGTCGGCCCGCAGCGCGCGGAGATTGGCGGCGATGACCAACTGTGGCGACATCCCTGGCAATGGCGTCATGTGCCCACTATAGTAGGCACCCATGTCGACTTCACGAGTCAGGCCCGCGGCCCGGATGGCGGCGATCCACGGCTTCGGCATCGACGGTGTCGCGCGTGCCGTGGTTGGGGCTGCTAGCGATCGGTGGTCCGTGCTGCGCCTGGAGAACCTCGACACCGACCTCCCGTTACCGCCGGAGGCGACGCGGGTCACCGCGCAGGCGCTCACCACGCCGAAGGCGAACTCGTGGCTGCCGTTCACCGGCGACGAGGACCTGCGCGCGGCGATCGGCGACCTGCTCGTCGACCGCTGCGGCACGAGGTACGACCCCGCCGATCAGATCGTCGTCACGAGCGGCGGCACCGAGGGCGTGCTCGACTGTCTACTCGCGACGGTCGACCCCGGCGACGAGGTGATCGTCACCGATCCCACCTACGCCGGCCTGGTGAACCGGGTGCGGCTGGCCGGCGGCGTCCCGAGTTTCGTGCCGTACCTCGTGGTCGACGGCGAATGGCGGCTCGACCTGGAATCCTTACGGGCCAAGGCGGCCGGCGCCCGCGCCGTCATCATGATGAGCCCGTCGATGCCCAGCGGCGCCGTGCTCACCGACGACGAGTGGCGCGCGGTGTGCGAGGTCTGCGTCGAGCACGACCTGATCCTCATCTACGACGCCGCGATGGAGCGCGTGCTGTTCGACGGGCGCGAGCCGCTGCATCCCGTGCGCCACCACGGAATGGCGGAGCGCACGCTGGTGGTGGGCTCGCTGTCCAAGGAGTTCCGCATGATCGGGTGGCGGGTCGGTTGGGTCGCCGGGCCACGGGAACTCGTCGAGGCGGTCGGCTGGGTGCACGTCTACAACACCACCACACCCGTCGGCATCGCCCGCGCCGGCGCGACCGCGGTGCTGCGCGGCGACCACGGCCACGTCGCGGCGTGCGCCGCCGAACTGGAACGCCGCCGCGACGCCGTGCTCGCCGCCACGGCCGGCCTGCCGGTGGTGCGCCCGGGCGGCGGGTGGTCGCTGCTGATCGACACGGTCGCGCTCGGCATCGAGCCGGCGCGGGCGTCCGCCGCCCTGCTGCGCGACGGCGCGGTCGCGGCCACCGCCATGACGGGCTGGGGGGACGCGGTCGCCGCGCGCTTCATCCGCTTCGTGTTCAGCGCCGAACCCGTCGACGCGCTGCGCACCCTGCCCGAGCGCCTGACCGCGGCCGGCCTGACGCGGCGGACCTGACGGCCGGTCCGGTACGTCAGGTGTCCGACGCGCAGAGCAGGTGGGCCCGCGCCCGCTCGGCGACGAGCCGGAACCCGTCCCGCTCGGCCAGGGCGAGCGCCTCGTGCGCGCACCGGTCGCGCCGGGTCGCGTCGTCGGCCGCGTCGTGGGCGGCGGCGAGCGCCAACAGCGTCTCGCCCTCGATGTGCCGGCTCGCGGTGGCGCGGGCGAGCTCGAGCGCGGCGCGGTGCCGCCGGACCGCCTCGTCGGGCCGCCCGAGCACCCGGTCCGCGGTGCCGACGGCGTTGTGCGCCAACGCCTCGGTGGTGCGGTCACCGATCTCCCGGGCCAGATCCAGCGCGGCCAGCGCCCGGTCGCGCGCCGCGGCCGGCCGGCCGAGGTCGCATTCCAGCGCGGCGAGGTGGCACTGCACCACCGCGTAGCCGTCCCGGTCGCCGACCTGCGTGCACCGTTCCAGCGCGGCGCGCAGGTGCGCGTCCGCCCGGTCCGTGCGCCCGGCGGCGTGGCAGACCTGCCCGAGACCGGTCAGCGCCAACGCCTCGCCGTGCCGGCTGCCGATCTCGATGTTGAGGTCGAGCGCCGCGGTGAACTGCGCGGCCGCCTCGTCGAGGCGGCCGAGTTCACAGTGGACGGTCGCGAGCAGCCCGAGGTTGTTCGCCACCCCGGCGCGCCGGCCGAGGTCCCGGTCGATGTCCAGCGCCGCCTCCAGCCGGCGCACCGCCCCGGTGAGCCGGCCGAGCTTGCGCTCGACGATGCCGAGGTTGCCCAGCGTCGTCGCCTCCGACTCGCGCCAGCCGCTGCGCCGCGCCAGCCGCAGCGCGACGGTGTAGTGGCGCAACGCCTCCCGGTGGTCGCCGAGGCCGCGGTACGCCGTGCCGAGGCTGTGCCGGGCGGCGGCCTGCGCATGTTCGTCACCCGCGCGCTCGGCCGCGGCGAGCGCGGCGTCGGCCACCGCCAACCAGTCCGCGGTGTAGCGGCGGAGATGGAAATAGCCGCGCAACGCGTCGGCGAGCAGCCATCCGGACGGCTGCGGTCCGTCTACCGCCGCGTACCGCACGGCGAGCACGAGGTTGTGCCGCTCGCCCTCCAGCCACCGCAGCGCGGCGGCGTGCCCGTCGAACGTCACGCGATCGGGCGGCGGGTCGGCGTCCGGAAGCCGCAGCATGTGCGGATACAGGACGTCGGCGGCGGCCCGGGCCCGTGCCAGGTAACGGGTGTAGAGCCGGTCGAGCGCCGCCCGTCGCTCGTGTGCGGGCTCCTCGTCCGTCGCCCGCTGGATCGCGTACAGCCGCAACAGGTCGTGGAACGTGTAGCGGCCGGCGGCGTGCTCGTCCAGCAGATGGGCGTCGGCCAGGCGGTCGAGCAACGCGCGTGCGACCGGCGCGGAGATCCCGCCGAGCGCCGCGGCCGCGTCGGCGTCGACGTCGGAACCCGGTGTGAGACCGAGCCGCCGGAACAGCGCCCGGGCGTCCGGTGCGAGGCCGGCGTAGGAGAGGTCGAACGCGGTGCGCACCGCGCCCCGTTCGTCGCCGTTGACCGCGAGCACGGCGAGCCGGTTGCCGTCCCGGAGTTCGGCGACGTGGTCGGCGATGCCGCGCTTCGGGTTCACGGTGAGGTTGGCGGCGGCGATCCGCAGCGCCAGCGGCAGGAAGCCGCACAGTTCGGCGAGCGCCGTCACCGCGTCCGGTTCGGCCGCCGCCCGCGGGCCGAGCACCCGGAACAGCAACGCCCGCGCGGTGTCCGCCGGCAACGGATCGAGCGGGACGTGGTCCGCGCCCTCCTGCGCGACCAGCCCACCGAGCTTGTGGCGACTGGTCACCAGCACCACGCACCGGGTGCCACCCGGCAGCAGCGGGCGCACCTGCTCCGCGTCGCGCGCGTTGTCGAGCACTACCAGCGTCCGGCGCTGGGCGAGCAGCGTCCGGAACAGGTCGGCCGCCGCGGTCCCGTCCGGGGGCACGCGGTCCGCCGGCACCCCGAGCGACCGCAGGAACCCGGTGAGCGCCTCGATCGGACGCATCGGCGGCGCCGTCGCGTACCCGCGCAGGTTCACGTACAACTGGCCGTCGGGGAGCCGGTCGGCCACCCGGTGCGCCCACTGCACCGCCAACGACGTCTTGCCGGTGCCGGCGGCGCCGCAGATCACCCCGACCGCCATCGCCGGTCCGCCGGCGTCGAGCAACCGGTCGAGCCGCGCCAACTCGGCGTCCCGCCCGGCGAACGCGGCCACCGCGGCCGGCAGTTGCGCGGGAACCGGTGCGGCGTCGGGCGCTGCTTCCGGCGCCGTTTCCGGCTCCGCTTCGGGCGCCGCGTCCGGCACCGCTTCCGGCGGTGCGACGACGGGGGACGGCGACGTGTCGGCGATGA
Organism: Virgisporangium aurantiacum; assembly: GCF_016863635.1. Classification (GTDB taxonomy): domain Bacteria; phylum Actinomycetota; class Actinomycetes; order Mycobacteriales; family Micromonosporaceae; genus Virgisporangium; species Virgisporangium aurantiacum. Next base: position 208,715 of record NZ_BOPG01000037.1, read on the forward strand.
TCTCCCGGTGCACCCGTTGCAGCGCCGCACCGGGTTCGACCCCCAGTTCCTCCCGGAGGATCCCGCGCACCCGGCGGTACGCGTCGAGCGCGGCGGCGCGTCCGTCGTCGCGGTGCAACGCCGTCATCAACTGGGCCCAGAAGCGTTCGCGCAGCGGATGTTCCCGCACGAGGGCGGACAGCTCCGGGACGAGCACCGCGTGCCGGCCGCACGCGAGGTCCACGTCGACGCGTCTGTCCACGATGGACAGCCGGTACCCGTCCAACCGGGCGGCCTCGGCGCGGCACGCGTCCACCGTGATCCCGTCGAACGCCGGCCCGCGCCACAACGCCGCCGCCCGGCGCAGCAGCGCGCCCGCCGCGTCGAGCGCCGCCGGCGAGCCACCGGCCGCGTGCCGCTCGGCGGCCGCGACCAGGTCGTTCACGTCGTCCAGGTCGACCGTTCGCGGCTCGGGTCGCAGCACGTACCCGGGCGCGCGGGTCACCAGCAGCCCGCCGGTGCCGGTCCGCAACGCCCGCCGCAGCCCGGCGACGCAGCCCTGCAACAGGCTCCGCGCGGTCGGCGGGGCCCGCTCGCCCCACACCTGGTCGATGATCCACTCGGCCGACACCACGCTGTGCGCCCGGAGCAGCAGCAGCGCCAGCACCGCGCGTTGCTGCGGCCCGCCCACGGGCACCGACGCGCCGTCGTCGTCGTGTACCTCGAGCGGACCCAGGAGGAGAAACCGCACACCGCAGGCTATCCGGGCAGGCCGGTCAAAGACGGCTCATCTGTCCGGGATCGGGCGCAACCCCTGTCGGGGATCGAACATCGCATTGACGTCCGGCGCTATCCTGCGCCGGGTGCGTTACGTATCGATCAAGGACTTCGGGCTGTACCGCGCGCTGAAGGAGGCGGTGGCCGGCGAGTGGCTCACCCCCGAGGCGCTGCTGGCCGTCACCGATCTGTCGTGGGACGAGTACCGGGCCGAGGTCGGTCCGGAGCACTGGCAACCCATCGACGACCTGCGCGGCATCCAGCACTGCGTGAACCTCCGCGGGCTGCATCTCGACGGCAACCACATCCGGAGCCTGCTGCCGCTGGCCGGCCTCGACCAGCTCACCGAGCTGTGGCTGGTCGACAACGACGTCACCAACCTGAAGCCGCTCGCCGGCCTCACCGCCCTGACGACGCTGGTGCTGGACATGAACCGCCGCCTGGTGAACATCGCCCCACTCGTGGGCCTGCACCGGCTGGAGTACCTGAACATCGCCGACACCGGCGTCAAGGACCTCTCGCCGCTGCTCGACCTGCCCGCCCTCACCCGCCTCGCCTGGAAGCCGTACACGATGTACGGCCGCAAGCCGGTCGCGCCGGCCGTGCTGCGCCGGGCCGAGGGCGTCCTCACCACCCTCCGGGACCGCGGCGTCTCGATCGAGCGCTACCAGCTCGCGTCCACCTAGTCGGTGCCGTCGACGGGACCTCCGGCGGGCGGCGGCGTTGCCGGTCGAGCACATCGTCGAGGTTCGTTGAGCGGGTGCCGTACCCTTCGGTCCATGATCGGTGCGGCCCTGCTGATGCGAGTCTTCGCGCGTTGGCCGCACCACCTCGACCGGTTCCGGTACCGCCGCGGCCAGGCGGGCCTGACGCTCACCGAGCTGCGCGCCGAGTACGGGCAGCGGATCATCGACGACGCCCGGGCCGATCCGGTGCTGGCCCAGGTGCTCGACGACATCGGCACCACGCTGCTCCAGTCGGTACGCACGCTCGACAAGGGCCTCACCCCGCCGGCCAACCGGCCCGTGGTCCGCTACATCCTGCTCACCGAGCTGGCGAACCGGTACCTGGCGAGCGTCACCGAGCCCTTCACGCACATCCCGCCGAGCCCGTACCGCGGCTACTCGCACCCGATGCTGATCGTCGCCGCCGCCTGCCGGCTGGGTACGAGCCGGCGCCTGCGCGTCCCGTAGAAAGACCCGCAGCAAAGAGCGGCCGGGCGCCTGGCCCGGCCGCTCGTCGATCTGTTGCTACATCAGCCGGTCGGGAACAACCGGCCGAAGTCCGCGTACGCCATCGCGACGTCGGACTGCGCCCAGAACCGGTGGTAGTTGAACGTCGGCACGGCGCCGCCGTTCAGGTAGTTCTGGACCTTCGCCCAGTTCGGGTCGTTCTTGTAGAAGGAACGGATGTCGACGAAGCTCTTGCCCGGTGCGATCACGTCGCCGTTGGGCATGTCGCCGGTCCAGCCCGGAGGCAGGTACAGGCCCTGGCCGGTGCTGGCGTTGTAGACGTCGTCGAACCGGTTGTAGTCGGCGCGCGACTCCGTCGTGGAGACGCCCTGCGCGTCGGCGTTGGCGTTCAACGCGTCGAGCAGGCCCTTGGCGGTGGTCTTCGCCGCCGCGTTGCCCGACTTCGCCGCGTACCAGGTGAGCGTGCGGGCGTAGGCGGCCGCGACACCGACGTCGGTGCCCCGGGCGGTGACGGTGACGTGCAGGTTGGTGTTGGCGGCCGGGCTGGACGGGTTCCAGGTGGCCGGCGCACCGGTCCACGCCATGTCGGACGGGATCGAGAACGTCGCGCCCGTGCCGATCGTCGTGTTCGCGATCGCCCACGGCACCCACTTGTCGAGGATGGCCTTGGCCTTCGCGTTGCCGGTCTCGTAGTAGAGCTCGGCGACGCGCTGCAGCGACCACACCTGCATGCCGAACCACTGGTTGCTGCCCGGGTCACGGTAGACCGGGTGCTCCTGGTAGAACATGCCGTAGAACGTCGGCGTGCCCGACGGCGGCTGGGCGTACGCGCCGTCCCAGCTGTTCGTCGCGCCACCGGCGATCGCGCCCTCCGACGACTGCAGCCACTGGTAGAACTCGAGCTGCCGGTTCATCGACGTGGTCCAGTCGGTCGTGGCCGACGGGCTCTTCATGTTGCTCGTCAGCTCGGGCGTGTTGGTGAGCGCCCAGGCCGTGAACGGGTTCTGGTACCCGAAGTGGTTGTGGCTGGAACCGATCCGCCACGACCAGCCGGCCGCGGGGTCGGTCGCGCCGCCCCACGCGTAGTACCACGAGAGCAGGTAGTGCATCGAGTTCTTGCCGGAGCCCGCCGGGCAGGTCGAGGCGCCGACACAGTTGCCGATCTGCTTGAAGTACTTGTCGAACATGGCGTAGCGCAGGTAGTCGCCCATCTTGGCCGCCTTGGCCACGGTGGCGGCGACGTCGGCCGCCTTGTTCTGCTCCTTGGCCCACTTGTTGGCCCAGTACGCCGCCTGGATCGCGCGGGCGTCGGCGTCGGGGGCGTTGGTGTACTTCCACTGCTTGGCCGGCGTGCCGGAGTCCCTGATGGAGATGTCGAGGTAGCCGTTCGGACCACCGTCGACGAACGTGTCGCAGGACGGCTGCGGCACCGTCTCCCACACCGACTCCTGCGGCCCGCGCTGGAACGTGTTGATGTACGCGGGACGCGTGGTGTGGTCGCCGCAGCGGCCGAAGCCGTAGGTGTTGTCGACGTCGAGCAGCCAGTGCATGCCGTAGATCGAGCCGGTGCCGTAGGCCGACTGCAGTTCGCCGCGCAGCGGGTCCTGGCCGACCGGCACGCTCGGCTGCAGTGCCGACGGGTACTGGCTGGGCAGGTTGAACTCGGCGGCGTACTGCGGTGTTCCGTTGACGCCGGCGGTCGGCTGGTCGGCGGTCGACGGGATGATGTAGCGCTCGGCCACCGTCCACGCGTTGTTGAACGGCGCCCAGTTCTGCGTCACCCGGCCGTACTGCGCCTCGAGCCAGATCCAGAAGCTGAACGCCTCGGAGGTGGTCTCGTGGCCGTGGTCCGGCGCCTCGACGATCAGCGTCTCGATCGAGTGGTACGGCACGCCCTCGGGGCTGAAGTAGCCCGAGTTCTTGATCTTTCCGTACTGCGCGAGGAACCGGGTGATGTACTCGTTGTTGCCGCCCGGCACGTCGTTGTCGACCTCGGTCGCGACGACCGCGAGCGTCGGGTAGCCGGTCGCCGTCGCGGTGAACGTGGCCGTGCTGCTCGTGGTGTCGGTGTCCTCGGCCGCCGTGTAGGTGACGTTGACGCCGGTGCTCCAGTTCGCCGAGGTGAACGTGACGGTCGTCGGCGACGCGGAGATGTCGGTGTCACCGGTTCTCGGCAGCGTCATCGTCACGTTGCTGCTCGGTGCGGCGCTCAACTTGTAGTTGACCACCGCGGAGCCGCCCTCGGGCACGCTGACCGACGACGGGGTCGCGATGATCGTCGGGCCGGTCGACCCGGTGACCGTGAACGACCGCTCGGCGGTCGCGGTGGCGTTCGCGTTGTCGTAGGCCCGCGCCTGGACGGTGTAGCTGCCGGCCGGCAGGTCCTCCATCGTGTAGGCGTACGGCGAGCTGGTGTCGGTGTTGATCAGCAGGCCGTTGCGGTAGAACTCGACCTTGCTGATCGTGCCGTCCGGGTCGGACGCCGTGGCGCTGAGCGCCACGTCGGCGGGTGCCACGTACGGGCCGGGAAGCGCGGCGAGCGCCACCGTCGGCGGCTGGTTCACGCCGGTGCCGCCACAGGTGACGCCGTTGAGCGTGAACGAGGCCGGCTTCGGGTTCTGGCCGGTGTGCGACCCGTTGAAGCCGAAGCTCACCGAGCCGCCGCTGGGCACGTTGCCGTTCCAGGCCGCGTTGGTCGCGGTGACCTGGGCGCCGGTCTGCGTGATGTTCGACGACCAGAAGTTCGTGACCCGCTGGCCCGTGTTCGGGAACGTCCAGCCGAGGTTCCAACTGGTCAGCGCGTCACCCGTGTTGTTGATGGTGACGGTCGCCGTGAAGCCGGTGTTCCAGTCGTTGGTGGCGTAGACGACATTGCACGAGACAGCCGCGTACGCACTGGTGGGGATGCTGACCAGGCCGGCGGTGACGAGGGCGCCCGTGGCGGCGAAGGTCGTCCACCGTCTTGTTCGGGGAAAATTCATGTGTTGCTGACTCCTCGCGAGATCGCCCTCGGGCAGCCCCCGGCGGAGGGGGCTGGAGGGCGTGAATGGGGGTCGCGGGGTCGGCTCCCTGCTCGCGATGACGGCAGTCTGCCATGGGAGCGCTTCCAGCGCCAGTCATCAATGGAAGTCGCTCATGAGCTGGCGTCTGACCTGGAAAGATTGAAAGTCATGGTCGGAAGTTCACAAACTCGAAAAGAACCGCTACAGTTCGGAAACCACCCATGGGAGCGCTCCCATGGTTTCGGCCAACGGTTGAGAGCGCGGAAGGAGGCCCCACCCCCGGCACCACCCGCGTGGATCGGCTCCCGCGCGCAGTTCCCCCGCTCCGCGATACCCCCGACGACGGGGACGAGCCCACTCTCGTCCCCGTCGATTTCCCTTGCCTGCCGCGTCACACCGCCGTCGGTTGACCGAGTCCGCGGTCAACGCCGGTTCCGACCACGGCGATTGTCTGCAACTCTTGTGGGAGAGAAAGGTCGGTTGCAGCAGACCTTTGTCTCCCCGATCCGGGCTCGGATCGCCTCTCCAACTACCGGGAGTGGCTGGACTTTGTGCGTGACTCCCCGTCGGCGACGATGCTGATCGAACGGTGTTCAGAGGTCGAACTCCTGCGGCGGGATGCCCAGGGTGTGGCACGCCTCGCGGACCGCGGCCTTCTCGTGGTCGTCGAAGAAGCCGTCGGCGCCGCCGATGATGATGCCGATCTGGATCACCGCGCGGGCCTGGTCGGGCTTTGACTTGAGCTTCGCGATGGTCTGGGTCGCCTCGAGCTTGCCGAACTGGAAGTTCGACTGGAGCTTGCTGGCGTAGAAGTCGAACTTCTGGGTGAGCTCGGCCGCCGGGAACACCTTCAGGGCCTCGTTGCTGGTGATCAGGCCCGACATCGTGGCGCGCTCGGCGTTGTCGATGCTGCCGTCGGCGGCCGCGATCAGGGCGCACATGGCCATGGCGCCGTTGGCGAACTCCTTGTTCTTGAACTGACCCGTCTTCGTCTTGAGCTGCGCGGTCATGTCGACCGCGCGGTTCCGGAGCTGGTTCCACATGGACACGGACGCAGTCCTCTCCCACGGTTGTACACCGGCACTCTGCGTAGCCGGACATACCGACCCTAACAACGGAGGCTGGGCGTTTCCTGTGTGCTGCTAGTTTGCTTCGCGTGGACGCCACCAAGGTCACGGTCGAGTGGTCCAGCGAGGCGCCGTTGACCATCGGCGGGTTGCTGCGCGACCCGGCGGTCACGTCGCTGCGCATCACGGCACCCGCCCGCGACGACGACGCCGACGACTGGGACGAGGAGAACTGGGACGCCGACCCGGCCCCGCCCGAGGGGATCGGCGACATCGCGTCGCTCGACCTCAGCCGCATCGTCGACCTCGACGTCTCCTACCTGCGCCTCGGTCCGCTCGGCGCCGAGGCCCTCGCCGTGGCGTCGTTCGTGCACCTCGACCCCGCCGAGGAGCGCATCGGCGCGGGCCGGGTCGAGACGCTCGACCTGAGGTACTGCTACATCGGCGACGCCGGCCTCACCGCGATCGCCGCGTCGTCGACGTTCCGGAACGTGCGCCGCCTTCACCTGCAGGCGAACCGGATCGGTGCCGCGGGCGTCGCCGCGCTCACCGGGTTCCCGCGCCTGGAGGTGCTCGACCTCCGCTACAACGATCTCGGCGCCGCGGGCGCGGAGGCGTTGCTGGCGACGCCGTTCATCGGCCGCCTGGCGCGGCTGAACCTGTACCGGACCGACGTCGGCGACGCGGGCGCGAAACTGCTCGCCCACGCGCCGCAACTCCCGTCCGCCCTGCGCAGCCTCTGGAGAAGCGTATGAGCACGGAACTCCGCGACCGGTTCTTCGAACTGTCCACACCGGACAGTCCGGCGGCCGACGTGGCCGCGTACCGGGCCGCGGTCGACGCCGTCGACGCCGAGCCGGTCGCGACCGTCGACGGGCTCGCCGTGTGCTGGCACCCGACCGCGCGGTTCAAGGCGCTGCGCTTCGTCGACGCCGAGCGCATCGACGCGAACGTGCGCGACCTGTTCGCCCGGCCGAGCGAGGGTGCGCCGGAGTTGGCGGCGGCGTTCGTCGATCCGACCGAGCTGTCGTTCCGCACGTTCGAGAACATCGTGGCGCTCGATCGCGCATTCACGGGCGTCCCATTGGGTTTTGATCTTATTGGACGCGCGGAGCTCGCGCCCGACGCGTTCACCTTCACCCTCGACGCGCCCGCCGCTGCGCGCGAGCGGCTCGACGCCCTCGACGCGCTGAATCTTTACGTGCCACCGCTCAACGCGTCGTCGCGGGGCGGGCAGCGGTACATCTTCCACTCCGCGCTGCTGGCCGACGCCCTCACGACGGCGGTCAAGGCGGCGATGCCGGACCTCGACGGCTTCTCGCACGTGAACCCGGTGTTCCGCTGCAACCGGTTCGAGCCCGGCGACGCGGACTTCCACCGGCACCGCGACACCCCGTACTACGACGCGGCGCGCAACCACGTGTCGAGGTACACGGTGCTCGTGTACCTCACCGGCGGCACGGGCGCGCCGGCGCTCGACCTCGGTGCCGGCGTGGCCCTCGACACCATCGGGCCGTACACGTGCGTGGTGTTCGACCAGCGCTACGAGCACGCGGGCGCGCCGTACACCGACGGCCGGAAGGTGTTCCTGCGCACCGAGCTCGTCTTCGAAGTGTCCACAGTGGAGCATGACCCGGAGATCGCCGCGCTGTTCAGCAAGGCGTGCTACTGGACGGGCGAGAGCGTCTTCGCGCCGGAACTCGCGGCGCACGCCGACGCCTACTACAACCAGGTGGCCGCCGCGCACTGGGCCGGTCTGGAACCGTCCGACGCCACGGAACCCTTTGTGCACAAGGAGTTCCGCGGCGTGCACTTCGTGGCGAACGGGTACGACTTCTGGTTCGCCAAGGGCGACGGGCTCACGCTGGCCGAGTGCGCCGCCATCACACTCCTCGACTACTTCAACTGCCGGCTGGGCGACAGCGCGTTCCGCGTCCAATGTAAGAGCGAACGCGTGGCAGCGGACGGTACGGCGTGGATTCCTGAGTTCCTTTCTGGCAAACGGAATCGGCCCGCGGTGCTGCCGTTCGACAAGTCACACCTGTTCCCCGAGCCCGAGGAGAGCGACGGCACCTGCTGCCCGTTCCACGCCGGCATGGTGTTCGAGGCCGCCCGGCTCGACGAGGTCATCGACTTCTACGCGTCGGCGCAGACGTTCGCCCGGGCGCACATCATGCCGGCGCCGATCCTGATGCTCGGCGAAGACGTGGTGCTCGACCCGGAGAAGTTCGTGGTGCGGGGCAACCAGATCCACGTGACCGGCGACCGGGAACTCGCGCCGCTGAACTTCGCGGCGTGCTGGAACTCCGGTGGCTCGGTCGAGAACTACCTCGACACGGCGGCGACCGTCGACGCGGCGCACTTCCTCGTGCCGCCGATCCTGTTCACCGAGACCGCCGACTGCTACCACCTCCGGTTCGACTTCTTCCGCAACTCGTGGATGGTGCGCCACGATCGGGCCACGGTGCCGGTCCCGATGATCCGCGACCTCCGCGAGGAGCCGGAGGACATGCCCGTCGACGAGCAGGCGCCGTGGCTCGACGCGGTCATGCGGGCCACCGGCGATCCGGGCACGCTGCCCACCCGCTCCTGGTGGACGCGGGACAAGATCCTCGGCGACTTCGTCGGTCACATCGAGGAGCGCCTGTACGAGATCGAGGAGGACGAGGACTGAGCCGCTACTCTCGATTCCGTGGCCTATGGCATCGGAGTGGCGCTCTTCGCCCTCGGCATCCTGTTGTCGCTGACCCTGCACGAGATCGGGCACGCCGCGGCGGCGCGGGCGTTCGGCATGAAGGTCACCCGGTTCTTCATCGGGTTCGGGCCGACGCTGTTCTCGTTCCGTCGGCGCGGCGTCGAGTACGGCGTCAAGGCGATCCCGGCCGGCGCCTTCGTGAAGATCGTCGGCATGACCCGGCTCGACGAGGTGGCACCCGAGGACGAGAAGCGCGCCATGTGGCGGTTCCCGGTCTGGAAGCGGACCGTCGTGATGGGCGCCGGGGTGGCCGTCCACTTCCTGCTCGGCTTCCTCGTGTTGTGGGGCCTGTTCGCGTTCTCGCCGCTGCCCGACGAGGGCCTGCTGCAGAGCGGTCCGGTGCGCGTCGCCACCGTGTCGCCGTGCGTCGAGCCGCGGCTGGCCGACCAGCAGCGCCCGTGCGTGCCCGGCACCAGCCCGGCCAGCGCCGCGCTGTCGGCCGGCCTCCAACCCGGTGACGTCATCGTCGCCATCGACGGCCGCCCGGTCCGCGGCTGGGACGCGGTGACGGCGGCGGTCCGCGAGGCGGGCGGCCGCACGGTCGCGCTGACCTACGAGCGGGCCGGGGAGCAGCGGACGGCGTCCGTGGCGATGCCGCTGGTCGAACGGGTCCGACCGGGCACCACCGACCTTGAGCGGGTGGGCATGCTCGGGATCACGCCGCAGGTCCCCACCAGCACGGCCGGCCCGGCAGCTGCGGTCGGCCTGGCCGTCCGGCAGACCGGTGCCCTGTTCGGCGCCACCTTCGACGCCCTCCTGCACCTACCGGCGAAGATCCCGGCCCTGTGGTCGACGATCACCGGCGACGAACGCGACCCCGAAGCGCCGGTGAGCATGGTCGGCGCCAGCCACATCGGCGGCGAACTCGCCCACCGCGGCGACTACCAGTCGTTCCTGCTCATGCTGGCCTCGTTGAACTTCTTCATCGGCATGTTCAACCTGCTCCCCGTCCTCCCGGCCGACGGCGGGCACATCGCGATCTCGTGGTTCGAGCGGGCGCGGTCCTGGCTCTACGGGCGGCTCCGCCGGCCGGATCCCGGCCCGGTCGACTACTACCGGCTGGCGCCACTCGTGTTCGTGGCGATCCTGTTGTTCGCGGGGTTCACGCTGCTGAGCATCACCGCCGACCTGGTCAACCCCGTCCACATCACCGACTGACAGTCCGGCACCACGCGGTGGTGGCTGTCGTGCCCGACCCAACGAGTCGATCTTGCAGTTGTGGTGGCCCATAAACAGGGCCAAATACGGGCGAGCCAGGCACCACAACTGCAAGATCGACGCCGAAGGGCAGCTCTCGGCTCTCGATCTTGCAGTTGTGTCCGCCCTTTCGCTGGAATTCGCCCTTTTTTCGGCGAGCACAACTGCAAGATCGGCGACGGTGGGGTCCCTGTGGACCCCGGGGGTCGTCAGGTGGGGCGGACGCGTTGGTGGACCACGTGGGCGGCGTACACCGGGTCGGTGGGGTCCTCGGCGGGCGGTTCGGCGCCGAGGAGTTCGGTGAGGCACAGGGTGTCGGCGGCGGCCGCCAGCGCCGGCCAGTGGTCCCCGGGGAGGTTCCGGCCGGCGGCTACCAGGGCGGCGAAGGCGTCGCCCAGCCGCCCCTTCTGCAGGTGGTCGGGGACCTCAGGAACGGGCGGGAGGGCCGCGGCGATCTCCCGTAGCTGCCCGGTGGCCCGTTGCTGGCGGGCGCGGCAGTCGGCGGCCCAGTCGGGCGGTTCGGTGACCTCTCCGCCGTCGAGGACGCACCAGATGAACCCCGCGCGCCAGGCCTGCTCCTCGAAGCGCTCGTCGGACTCGCGGCGGTCGGACCACGCGGGGCTGAAATGCACCAGCGGCTTCGCCTCGCCGAGGGGGATGCCGGTGGCGACGTGCAGGACCACGATGCAGTCGATCTTTTCCAGGCCCCGCCGGCGCAGGTCGGCGATCAGGTCGTCATGCGTGGTGCCGGCCGCGAGGGAGGTTCGGGCCAGGTCGGCGAACCGTTCGCGGCCGGCGGGATCGAGCATCGTCGAAGCAGACCATCCGCGCGGGCCGGCGCGCAACGCGTATTCGGTCAGGGTCGGCGGGTGGGGAAGGCGGTCGCCAGCCGGGCGAGGGTCAGGGCGGCCAGCAGCAGCCCGAAGTCGCGCAGCGCGATGTCGTAGTAGTCGGGGATGAGCAGCAGGTTCAGGATGATGCCGGCCAGCCAGGCGGCCACCAGGTAACCGCCGAAGCGGGGCATCAGGAGGACCACCACGCCGGCCACGATCTCGATCACGCCGACGGCGTACATCGCCTGCTGGGCGGTGCCCGGAACCAGGTCGTCGATGCGGGGGGCGAGGTAGGCGGGCCAGTCGGTGAGCAGGTTCGTGAACTTGTCCAGGCCGAACAGGATCGGCGCGACCGTGAAGCCGATGCGCAGCAACCAGAATGCCTGGAATGTCGGGTCGGTACGGAGCCGTTCGCGCGTGGAGAGGGCGGCGGGGTCTACGGCTGTCATGGCAATTGTCCTCCTTCTAAAAGAAGTCAATCTGTACGTTAGAAGGAGGGCGCTCTTTCGTCAACTACGCTGTCTGTTAGACCGGAGGGAGCACCGTGACGGACTTCGACGCGCAGGTGGAGAGGGTGGCGGCCCTCGGTGAGCCGGTGCGCCGGTCGCTGTACCGGTTCGTGGTCGCCCAGGCCGACCCGGTGAGCCGCGAGCAGGCGGCGGCCGGCGTCGGGGTCGCGCACCACGTCGCCAAGTTCCACCTCGACCGGCTCGAATCCGACGGGCTGCTCGACGTCGAGTACCGCCGGCCGCCGGGCCGCGGCGGTCCGGGCGCCGGCCGGCCCGCGAAGCTGTACCGGCGGTCGGCCCGCGACGTGGCGGTCAGCCTGCCGGAGCGGCGCTACGACCTGGCGTCGCGGGTCATGGTCGAGGCGATCGCGGCGGCACAGGCCGGCGGCACGCCGGTGGCGGAGGCGCTGGGCGCGGCCGCGAAAAGATACGGGGAGACGTTGGGAGGGCAGGGAAACGACGTGACGCAGGTGCTCGCCGACAACGGCTACGAGCCGCGCGCCGGCGACGACGGCATCGTGCTGACCAACTGCCCGTTCGGCACTCTCGCCCAGACGCACACCGAACTGGTCTGCGGAATGAACCTCGATCTGATCGACGGGGTGCTGTGCGGCCTACCGTCCACAGTGGACGCTCACGCCCGGCTGGCGCCCGCACCGGGTCGCTGCTGCGTGGTGGTCACCACCGGCTGACGCACGCTGGCCGGCGTGCGGCCGAACTCGCGCCGGAACGCGCGATGGAAGCTCGCGACGTCGCCGAAGCCGGCCTCGGCCGCGACGTCGATGACCCGCAGGTGCGCGAGGTTCGGGTCGCGGAGGGTGCGCAGGGCGAGCTCCAGCCGCATGCGTCGTACGGTGCCGGCGTACGAGTGCTCGCGCCCGGCGAACAGACCGTGCAGCGACCGCACCGACAGGCCGAGCCGGCGCGCGGTCGCCAGCGGGGACAGGTCGTCGTCGCCGAGATGTTCGACGATGTCGGCCAGCGCGGCACGGTAGGTGCGGTGGTTGCGGCCGGGCGTCTCGGCGGGCTCCACGGTGGTCAACGCGACCGCGAGGAGGCCGCCGGTGAGCGTCGCGAGGCGGGCCGCGGACTCCGGCGCGAGCGGGGATCCGGCGAGCGCGGTCATCGCGTGCCGGGCGGCGGCGCCCGCCCCGGTGACGGTGCCGACGCGGGTGGCGGTGGGCACCCGGCCGGGCAGCAGGAGACCGGGGACGAACAGCGACAGCTGGGTGAAGTCGGTGCCGAACTCGAACTCGAACGGCTCGTCGGTGTAGACGACCGCGAGGTCACCGGGCGCGAGGACGGCGGTGCGGCCGGCCTGCCGCATCACGCTGCTGCCGCGGACCTGGAGGTTGGCGTAGAAGCCGGCGCGGGGCGCGCGGGCGATGTCGCGGGCGGTGCGCCGCACCCGCTGGCCCTGCGACCCGATCCGCGCGATCCCGGTGGGCCACTGCGTGACGGTTCCGGCGAACCGGTCGCGCCGCTCCGACTCGGGGCTGAGGTCGAGGAACGCCTCGCAGATCATCTCGCGCCAGTACTCGAACTGCCGCCGCGGTTCAGTGTCCACTGTGGACCAGGTGCGGATCATTGCAGCCCCCTGTCGGGCAACTGACCATTGCACGCGCTGCAAGCCGTCGTGCGCCCGATGCGATTCGCTTTCCGTGCCGGTCTGCGACCGTGCCGGCATGACATCGACGACACTGCACACACGGTTCACCGAAGCGTACGGTCTCACCACGCCGATCGCCCAGGCCGGCATGGCCTTCGTCGGAATGACGCCAGATCTCGCGGTCGCGGTCAGCGAGGCGGGCGCGCTCGGTGCGGTCGGCGTCGGGTTGATGCCCGCGCCGGCCCTCGCCGATCTCGTCGCCGCGGTGCGGTCGCGCACGGCGAAGCCGTTCAACGTCAACCTGATCACGCCACTGGCCACTGTGGACCATGTCGCGGTCGCCTGCGCGGCCGGCGTCGCCGTCGTCTCGTTCCACTGGGGACACCCGCCGCGGGCCTGGATCGACCGGCTGCACGCGGCCGGGGTCCGGGTCTTCGAACAGGTCGGGTCCACAGTGGACGCACGACGCGCGGCCGACGACGGCGTCGACGTGATCGTGGCGCAGGGGCAGGAGGCGGGCGGTCACAACTACGCGACGCTGCCGACGTTCGCCCTGGTGCCGGTCGTGGTCGACGCGGTGGCGCCGACACCGGTGCTCGCCTCGGGCGGCGTCGCCGACGGCCGCGGGCTCGCCGCGGCGCTCATGCTCGGTGCCGACGGGGTGTGGGTCGGCACGCGGTTCGTGGCCACCACCGAGTCGCTGGCGCACGACGGGTACAAGCAGCGGCTGGTGGCGGCGTCGGCGACCGCGACCGCCCTCACCGGGATCTTCGGCCCGGAGAACCCCGCCTTCAACCCGACGCGGGTGCTCCGGAACCGGGTCGTCACCGAGTGGCACGACCGGCTGGCGGAGATCGGACCCGACCAGCCCGTGATCGGCTACACCGACCTGGGCGGGACGAGGGTCGAAATGCGCCGTTTCTCGAATCTCGTGCCGATGCGCGGTGCCACCACGGGCGACCTCGAGGAGATGGCGCTGCTCGCCGGCCAGGGCGTCGGGCTGGTCACCGCGATCGAGCCCGCCGCGGCCGTGGTCGAATCGATGACCGGGGACGCGCGGGCGCTCCTCGGCCGGTTCGTCGGGAGCGGGGACAGTTTGTCGTACCCATGTGTTTGATTTGACGGCATGGATGTCCCGGGTCTCCACTACCTCCCGAACTGGCTGTCCGAGGCCGCCCAGCGCGCGGTGCTGGCGAGCGTAGACGCCGCGCCCTGGTCGGCCGAGTTACGCCGGCGGGTGCAGCACTACGGGCACCGGTACGACTACGGACGGCGGTCGGTCGCGGGCGGTGCGGGCGACCGGGTCGCGGCACCGGTCCCGGCGTGGGCGGCCGAACTGGCCGAACGGCTGCACACCGAGGGGTACACCGCCGAGCCGGCCGATCAGGTGATCGTCAACGAGTACGAGCCGGGGCAAGGCATCAGCGCGCACGTCGACTGCGTGCCGTGCTTCGGCCCGGCCGTGGCGGCGATCAGCCTGGGCTCGTCCTGCGTCATGGACTTCATCGCGCCCGACGGCGCCACCCGGGTCGGTGTCCCGCTCGCGCCGGGCAGCCTCAGCGTGATGACCGGCCCGTCGCGGTACACGTGGAAGCACGCGATCGTCGCCCGGAAGAGCGATCCGGGGCCGTTCGGCCGGGTGCAACGGGGGCGCCGGGTCTCGGTGACGTTCCGCACGGTGGTGCGGGAGCCGTGACGTCGGTCGAGATACCCGGTGCGGCTCGCACTTGGTACCGTCGATCCGTGGCTGAACTACGGGGTGGAGTGCTCGGGCGCGGTGCGTCGGTCGGCGCGATCGATCTGACGTTCGCCGACTTTCAGCGTCTGGTGTCGCAGGGCGGCAGGTTCGTCGTCAACTTCTCGGCCGACTGGTGTCCGGCGTCGCGCACGTTCATGCCGATCTTCCAGCGGTCCAGCCAGCGTCACCCCGACGTCGTGTTCGGCAAGGTCGACACGAGCGTCGAGAAGGAACTGTCCGCGGTCATGGAGATCACCTCGATCCCGACGCTGATGGCGGTGTACGGCGGAGAGATGGTGTACCGGCAGGCCGGCGTGCATCAGGCCCACGAGGTCGACCAGGTTCTGGCGGCCCTCCGCCGGGCCCGGTAGGCCGGGCGCGACAAGCACGCCGAACGGCCCCGCGCCGGGGTGACGTCAACCATCCGACGTTCCCATCGCACGATGACATCTGCCGCCCGGATGTGTGGTCAACTGCGAAAGACCACCTATCCGAGGAGCCTTCATGTCGACCGCAGCCACGGCCGCCATCACGTTCGTCGCGCTCTATGCGGGTCACCAGATCGGCGACCATGTGGTGCAGACCAACGCCGTCGCGGCGACCAAGGGCGCGCCGAGCGCGGAACAACTCGCGGCCGGTGTGTCGCCGTGGGCGGGGTGGGCGGCGTGCCTGAAGCACGTCGCGAGCTACACCGGCACGCAGGCGGTCGCGCTCGCGGTGGTCTGGGTCGTGTCGCCGCTGGGTCCGGTCGGTGCGGCGGCGGCGTTGCTGGTGTCGGCGAGCACGCACGCGGTGATCGACCGGCGGTGGCTCGTGCGGCGGCTGATCCGCGCCAAGGGCTGTCACGACTGGCGGGAGGGTCCGTACCTGATCGACCAGTCGCTGCATATGGGTGCGTTGCTGGTCGCGAGCGTGCTGGGGGCGGCGATCGGCGGCGTCGGCATCCTGGCGGTGGCGGCCGGAGCGGTCGCGCTGATCGCGGCGGCGTTGGCGGCGGAGCGGTGGCTGGGCGCCGCGGAGTACCCGCGGTCCGCGGCACCCGTGCACGGTTGAGGTGACGCGATGCCGCTGGTGGGCGACCTCGGGAACGACGACCGGGTGACGCGATGCCGTTGCTGAGCACCCTCACCGACGACGACCGGGCGGCGCTGCTCGGGCTCGGCAGCCAGCGCGCGTTCGGGCCCGGTGCGGTGCTGATCACGGAGGGGTCGACCAACACCGACACGTTCCTGCTCCTCGACGGCTACGGCAAGGTGATCGGCAACACCGTCGACGGACGCACGGTGCTCCTGTCGATCCGCGGATCCGGAGACCTCGTCGGCGAGTTCGCCGCGCTCGACCACGAGCCGCGGTCGGCGTCCGTGGTGGCGATCACCCGGCTGGTGGCCCGCGTCGTCACCCGGCAGGCGTTCCTCGCCTACCTGCGCGACCGTCCGGACGCCGCCCGGGCCGTGGAGGCCGCCGTGCTCGACAAACTGCGCCGGGCGACGCGGCACCGGTTGCTGATGACGGGCGCGCCGGTCGGGGTCCGGTTGGCGCTGGTGCTGACGTACCTGGTCGAGACGTACGGGCGCCGCTGCCCGGAGGGGACGTGGATCGACGTTCCGCTGAGCCAGCCGGAGCTGGCGTCGCTGATCGGCGCGTCGGAGCCGAGCCTGCACCGGGCGTTGACGGAGTTGCGCGTCCGCGAGGTGGTCGGAACCCGGTACCGGAGGCTGGTCGTCCGCGACGTGGAGGCCCTGCGCGTCCTATCGTGAATTGGCGGCGAACCCGTCGCCCGGTCACGGACATATATTAGTATGCGCATGTGTGCACTACTCGGGACGGCTCAGTGGGGGGAGGGCGGGATGGGTCACGGCCATGACGGGCACGGCCACGGGCACGGCGTGACGGCCACCGGGCGGCACCGCCGGGTGCTGGCCGCGGTCGCGGGCGTGTCAGCGGTGATCTTCGTCGTCGAGGTCGTCGGTGCGTTCGTCACCGGCAGCCTCGCGCTGCTCGCCGACGCCGGGCACGTGCTGGCCGACGCGGGCGGGGTGGCACTGGCGCTCGGCGCGGCGCTGCTGGCCGCGCGTCCCGCGTCGGGGAGTCGCACGTTCGGCTGGGCGCGGGCCGAGATCCTGGCGGCGACCGTCAACGGGCTCGTGCTGGCCGGGATGGGCGTGTACATCCTCGTCGAGGGCGTGCGCCGGATGTTCGACCCGGTCGACGTCGAGCCCGGTGGGATGGCCGTCTTCGCGGTCATCGGCCTGGTCGGCAACCTGGTGGGCGTGGCGCTGCTGTACCGGGCCCGGTCGGCGAGCCTCAACCTGCGCGGCGCCTTCCTCGAGGTGGCCACCGACACGCTGACGTCGGTGGGCGTCCTGGTGGCGGCGGCCGTGATCGCGCTGACCGGCTTCTCCCGCGCCGACGCGGTGGTCTCCATCCTGATCGGGCTGGTGGTGGCCCCCCGCGCGGTGCGCCTCCTGCGCGAGGCGGTGCACGTGCTGCTGGAGGCGGCGCCGCCGGGCGTCGACCTGGCGGAGATCCGCTCCCACATCATCGGGCTCGACCACGTGCAGGGCGTCCACGATCTCCACGTGCACACGGTGACGTCGGGCCTGCCCGTGCTGACGGCGCACGTGGTGGTCGACGGCTCCTGCTTCCACGACGGTCACGCCCCGCAACTGCTCGACGCGCTGCAGGCATGCCTGGCCGGCCACTTCGACGTGGAGCACTCCACGTTCCAGCTGGAACCCGCCGGCCACGCCGACCACGAGTTCGCCACCCACCACTGACGCCCGCCCGCGGGGGCTCAGGACTCCAGGAAGACCACGTCCACCCAGTAGTTGTTCGAGGACGTCGTGGTCGGTGCCTCGCCGCCGGGTCCGTACCGGTACACGGAGGTGGCCGCGGTCAGCGGCGGGCTCGACACCGGCGTGGCGTAGCCGTCGACGGTCAGGGAGTAGTGGCCCACGGCGGTGTGGTAGGAGACCGTGTACGTGGTGTCGGCGTCGATGGCCACGGGTTCGACGAACAGCAGGGTCTGCCACCCGTCCGCCGATTCGACGAACGTGCCGGTGGCCATCCTTTCGCCGGTCGGTGACCACAGGGAACCCGTGTGGCTGCCGGTGTTCTGACTGCCCTTGTAGAAGCGGACCCCGGCCACCTCGCCGGCCACCGACGAGCTGAACCGCACGCCCAGCTCGATCTGGGAGCCGTCGGCCCAGTTCGACACCGCGGGCGTGTCGCCGGGCTCGAACAGGGTCTTCGCGCCGGGCGGCGGGCTGGGCGGGGTCGGCGGGCCCGGTGGGTCGCCGGCCGCGACGAACATCGGGTCGACCCAGTAGTTGGTGGCGTTGTAGCTGGACGTGGGGAAGGCGTCGGAGCCGTACACGTACACGCCGTTGGTGCCGGCGGGAGCGGTGAGGGCGCCGTCGGTGTTGGTCCAGCCGGTGGCGAAGAAGTTCTGGCTGACGGCGTAGTTGCCGTTCGGCGCCCAGTACGCCACCACGTAGGTCGTGCCGGCCGTCACCTCGACGGGCGTGGCGAACTCCACGCTCTGCCAGCCGGAGCCGTTGCTCGCGGGGAAGTTCGCCGTGGCCAGTTCGTCGCCGCCCGCCGAGTACAGCGTGCCGGTGTGCGGGCCGGTGTTGCCCGGGCCCTGGTAGTAGCGGACCCCGACGACCGTGCCGTCGACCGTCGGCGTGAACCGGACGCCCAGCGTGATGCCGCCGGCATCGCCCGACGAGGCGACGTCGGGCAGGTCGCCGGGTGCGAACAGCGTCGACACGTTCTCGTGCTCGGACGTGGTGAACGTGAACGTCGCGGGTTCGGCCATCGGCGTGCCGGTGGCGCCGGTGGCCGCGAGCCGCACGGTGTAGGTCTGCCCGAACGCCAGGGCGGCGGCCGGGGTGAACGTCGCGATACGACTCGGGGGGTCGTACGCGGTCGCCCCGGGAACGGGCGAGCCGGCTGTGTCCGTCACCTCGAATTGGACGGACGCGGCCGCGACCGGCCGCGAAAACAGTGCGCTGACGCGGGCATCGACAGCGACCCCGATGGCGCCGGCGGCCGGTGTGGTGGTGAGTACGGACGGCGCCGCGGCCCCGCCGTCGACGAACATCACGTCGACGTAGTAGTTGGCGTCGGTGGGGGAGACCTCGGCCGGGAAGCCGGCGCCGAAGCGGTACAACCCGTTGCCGCCGGAGGTCTTTCCGCGCGGGGCGACGAGCGGCGCGGCGACGTGGTCGCGGCTGCTGAAGAAGCGGTCGTCGGCGGAGTAGCGGCCGTTCGGCGCGAAATAGGACGCGATGTAGGTGGTGCCCGCGGTGACCGGCAATGGCTGGCTGAACGTCAGCGTCTGCCAGCCGTTCGCGGACTCGCCGCCGAACGTGCCGGTGCGCAGCACCTCCCCGCTGGCCGACCACACCTGGCCGGTGTGCGTGCCGGTGTTGCCGGCGCCCTTGTAGAACCGCACGCCGGTGATGGTGCCGTCGTTCTGCGGCACGAACCGCACGCCGAGCGTCACCGCGCCGGCGTCGTCGGTCGCCGGCACGGCCGGAACCCGTTGGCCGAACAGCGTGCTGGGGCCGGTGAGCGTCAGGCCGACGGTGGACGGCGTCTGCCCGATGTTGCCGCTGTCGTCGATCGCGCGCACCTTCACGACCTGGCTGCCGGGCCCGTTGCTGTGGAACGTGTAGCTCCACGGCGACGTGCCGCCCGCCGAGATCACAGCGGGGTGCCAC
Organism: Virgisporangium aurantiacum; assembly: GCF_016863635.1. Classification (GTDB taxonomy): domain Bacteria; phylum Actinomycetota; class Actinomycetes; order Mycobacteriales; family Micromonosporaceae; genus Virgisporangium; species Virgisporangium aurantiacum. The sequence continues at coordinate 228,101 of NZ_BOPG01000037.1, forward strand.
GACGTGCCGCCGTCGGTGGAGACCTCGATGCCGGCCACCCGGCCGCTGCCCGCGTCGACCGCGGTTCCGGTGACGGTGACGGCGGCGCCGTTCGCGACCGACGCGCCGTTGGCCGGCGACGCGATCGTGACCGACGGCGCGGTGAAGTCGGTGGACATGGCGGCCGCGTCGAGGTCGCCCATCAGCGTGGTGGGCTGCGCGCCCATGTCGGCCAGCAGGTTGACGGTGGCCTGCTGCATCGCCGGGTCGGCCGGCGACCGCACGCCGTCGTGCTCCTCGTCGAGCCCCCACGCCCACTGGATCGTGCCGGCGCCGAACACCAGCGCGCCGCTGGCGGCCCGGTACATCGTCATGTGGTGGGTGGTGGTGCCGGCGGAGGTGACGGAGCCGAAGTCGCGCAGGTACTCCGGGGACGGGCCGGTGGTGGTCGACAGCCGGATCAGGCCCGGCGGCCGGAAGCCGTTGTCGGGGTCCTCGTTGGACTCGTACCCGACGGTGTGCGGCGCCAGCGTCGCGACCTCGCCGTCACCGAGTTCGGCGACGGACGTGTTGCGCCAGAAGCGGTTCCGGCCCTGCTCGGCCGGCACCTGCATGGCGAGGTCGGTGTTGTTGGACATGTAGAGGTTGCCGACCAACGCGTTCTCCGGCCGGCCGCCGTCGGACGGCGGGCTGAACCGCGGGTCGCGCCAGGTGCCCGTCCACTCGGCGGTGGACTCGTCGAGCTTCTTGTTCGCCCAGGTCTCCTTGTAGCAGACCAGCGTGCGGTACGGGGTGTTCGAGCCGTCGGTGCTGGCCTCCCAGCGCGTCTTCCAGTACACCTCGTTGCCGGTGAAGAAGGCCAGGTTTACGCCGGCGTCGCGGGCGGCCTCCACATTGGAGCGCTGCTGCGCCGACCAGTACTCGTCGTGCCCCACCGACAGGAACGTGCGGTGGTTGCGGATCAGGTTGCCGCGCCGGTCGGAGTCGACGTCGGTGGTGTAGCTGATGTCGTACCCGTTGCGCTCGAGGAACCGGATCATCGGGTACTCGTTGCTGAAGAACCAGTCGCGGCCGTTGCCGACCTGGCGGGTGCCGAACGGCCGGTTGTAGGAGACCTTCAGCGCCCGGCCCTGCGGACCGCCCCAGTAGTAGTTCGAGCCGCCGTAGTCGTTGTACGCCTGCCACGTGGCGTCGGACGTCTGGAAGAACAGGTCCGAGGTGCTGGTGTCGTCGCGGACGACGAAGATCATGTGACTCTTGCCGACCTCGCCGTCGGTGCGGACGAGCTTCGCCACGTAGACGCCTGACGTGGCGGTGGCCGGCACCTGCCACGACGCCGACACCTGCCACGGACCGCAGTCGAAGATCTCCGTGTCCTCGTTGGTGATGCACTGGTCCTCGAGGTTGCCGCGGGCGATCGCCGCGTCGGGCTCGACCGTGTCCATCTTGCGGGCGCCCTTGCCGTCGTACCAGCCCATCCGGTAGATGTCGATGCGGTACGACGTGGCGACCGTCGAGATCTTGAAGTCGACCCGGCCGCCCCTGTTGACGCTGATGTCGGTGGTGAACCCCTGGAGTTCCCAGTCGCCCCCGCCGTAGATGTCGTCCCACACCTCCGGCTCGACGCCGTCGGCCCGGTTCTCGCACGCGATCGCGTTGCCGGTGCACGCCTCCTCCGCCGACGCGGGCACGCCGGCCACGACGCCGGCGACCAGCAGCCACCAGACGGCGAGCGCCGTGATGATCCGGCGCCGGTTCCGCGGGGTCCGCAGCGCGTGCAGGAACGGCCGGATTCGTGGGATTGCGGACGGAATCAGGGCGTGCCGGCCGCGACGGGACCGGCCGACACCGGATAACGGGATCACGCGCGGGATAGTAGTGACCCCGTGCGACCGGGACGTGGCGGGGTCCGCCGTTCCGTGTGGTGATCGTGTGGTGGTTCCTCATAGCCTGCGCCGGTTTGCCACAACGAAATCGACAACCGTCCAAAGGGGACCGTCATGACCACGACAGCTACGCAGACCGGCCAGAAGTCCTGGGTGGTCGCGCTGGTGCTGTGCCTGTTCCTCGGCATGCTCGGCGCGCACCGCTTCTACGCCGGCAAGATCGGCACCGGCATCCTCCAGATTCTCACCTTCGGCGGCCTCGGCCTCTGGGTGCTGATCGACCTGATCATGATCCTGGTCGGCAAGTTCGCCGACAAGGACGGCAACGCGCTCGCGCGCTGACGCCGTCGGGCCCCGCTGACGTGGGGCTGCTGCTGTGAGACCGCTGTCGCGGGCCCCGGAGGCCCGCGACAGCCCCTTTTCCGGGCTGCGGCAAGGCCCCCCCAAGGGAAAGCTTTAATTGACGGGCGTCGAAGGGCGACAGAGCATAGCGGCAAGAGCCGATCGTGACGCGGGGACGACCCGCGCCGGCTTCGACCTCCCTTTCCCGCTGTGTCAGTGCCGAGCGCGCCCGTCGCACACCGTCGAAACCACCGGTTGCCACGGGACGGCCACAGCCCTCGCCTTGGAGGCGACATGGGTCCACATCGTCCAAGCCGGTGGCGCCGGCCGTTGCTGGCCGCGTCGGTCACCGTGCTCGTCGCGGCCGCGACCGTGCTCACCAGCGCGCCCACCGCGCACGCCGCCCTGTTCTTCGAGGTGCCCAGCCTCGACGGGTCCGGGAACAACACGGCCAACCCCAACTGGGGCCGGTCCGGGCAGAACTACACCCGGGTGGCCGCCGCCAGGTACACCGACGGCCGGAGCGGGGTGGTGACCGGACCGAACGCCCGGTACATCAGCAACCGCGTCTTCGGTGACAGCAACATCAACATCTTCTCCGGACGCGGAACGACCGGCTGGGTGTGGACGTGGGGCCAGTTCCTCGACCACACGTTCGGTCTCCGGTTGGACTCCTCGGAGCCGTTCAACATCCCGTTCAACGCGGCCGACCCGATGGAGGACTACACCAACGACTTCGGCGTCATCGCGCTGAACCGCTCGGCGGCGGCGCCCGGCACCGGCGTCACGAACGTGCGCCAGCAGGTCAACACCGAGAGTTCGTACCTGAACGCGGCCGCGGTGTACGGCAACACCAACGCCCGTCTCGACTGGATCCGCGGCGGATCGCTGGACGGCAATCCCACCAACAACGACGCGACGCTCATGCTGCCCGGCGGCTACCTGCCGACCGCGGCCGCGCGGGGGAACCCGGCGAACGCGCCGGTGTTCGACGTCGACGGCGTGCTGCGGGCCAACCCCAGCGTCGGCACCGTCGCCGGGGACGTGCGGTCGAACGAGAACATCAACCTGACGGCGACGCACACGCTGTTCGCCCGCGAGCACAACCGCATCGTCTCCCGGCTGCCGAACACGCTGACCGCCGAGGAGAAGTTCCAGGTTGCGCGGCGCGTGGTCATGGCCGAGCAGCAGTACATCACCTACAACGAGTTCCTGCCGGCAGTGGGCCTGAACATGCCCGCGTACACCGGCTACAAGTCGAACGTCAACGCGGCCCTCAGCAACGAGTTCGCCGCCGCCGGGTACCGGATGCACAGCATGATCCACTCGGAGACGGAGATCGAGACGAACGTCAACCGGTACAGCCAGGCGACGCTCGACAACTTCCGGGCGCAGGGCATCGAGGTCGTGGTGGACGGCCCCACCGTCGAGCTGGCCGTCATGCTGAACGTGGCGTTCTTCAACCCGCAGCTCGTACCGGCGTTGCAACTCGGCCCACTGCTGCAGGGGATCGGCGCCGAACGCCAGTACCGCAACGACGAGCAGTTCGCCAACGCGCTGCGCAGTGTGCTGTTCCAGGTGCCGCGGCCGGGCAGCGACCCGGCGTGCCGGGCCGACGTGCCCGAGCAGGTGCAGTGCTTCCGCGGCGTCACGGACCTCGGCGCCATCGACATCGTGCGGGCGCTCGACCACGGCCTGCCGAGCTACAACCAGTTGCGGCAGGCGTACGGGCTGCCGGCGCGGAATTCGTTCACCGCGATCACCGGTGAGTCGACCGACCAGTTCCCGGCCGGCAGCGGCGTCGACAACCCGAACAGCCTCGACGTGGTCGCCCTCTCCGACGTCGACGGCACCCCGATCGACCTCGCCGACGAGGACGCCGTCGAGGCGAACGCCACCGACCAGGTGCGCCGCTCGACGGTCGCCGCCCGGTTGCGGGCGATCTACGGCAACGTCAACAACGTCGACGCGTTCACCGGGATCATCGCCGAGCCGCGGCTGCCCGGCAGCGAACTCGGCGAACTGCAGAGCGCGATCTGGATGCGCCAGTTCACCGCCCTGCGCGACGGCGACCGGTTCTTCTTCGGGAACCAGGCGTCGGCGCTCGACCAGATCAGGTCGCAGTTCGGCGTGGACTTCCGGCTGTCGCTCAAGGACATCATCGTCGCCAACTCCGACGCCGAGGCCGACGAGATGAACAACAACGTCTTCATCATCCCGGACGCCGACCTCCCGCCGACGACCTGCACGGTGACGAGCGTTCTGAACAGCCAGTGGAACGGCGGCTACCAGCTCAGCCACACGATCACCAACACCGGCAGCACGCCGCTCAACGGGTGGTCGGTGCAGTACCGGATGCCGTCCGGACAACGCATCACCCAGCTGTGGAACGGAGTGGTGACCCAGAACGGGACGTTGGTGACGATCCGCAATGCCGACTGGAACCGCACGATCCCGCCGGGCGGCTCGGTGAACGACGTGGGGTTCCTCGCCACGTGGGACAACGCCGTGAATGCCCGACCGGTGGGCGCCACCGCCAACGGCCGGCGGTGCGCGACGACCTGATCCGGGGTGGCGGCCCCTGGGCCGGTGGTGGGTGCAGGCGGGCGCCCACCACCGGCCCAGGTCTGCCGCTGTGAGTCCTCAGCCCAGAATCGTTCAGGCCAGAATCGTGGCGACCGCGTCGGCGTCGCCGGCCCGGTGGGCGGCCAGCAGCTTGGCGAACTCGTCGGACGGCAGGATGCGCAGGCCGAGTTCCTCGGCCTTCGCCGCCTTGGTGCCCGCACCGTCGCCGACCACGACCAGATCCGTCTTCTTCGACACCGATCCGGACGACTTGCCGCCCAGCTCCTCGACCGCCTCGTTGCCCTCGTTGCGGGTGAGCCCCGGCACCGACCCCGTGACCACGACGGTCATCGGCGTGCCGTCGGGCCGCCGCAACGGAAGCGCGGCACCGGAATCCGCACCGGAATCCGTGGCCGGCGCGGCGCCGGGCGCGGCCGGGGGAGTGGCGCCGGGCTCGACCATGTTGACGCCGCGCGCGATGAGCTTCGCGACGACCGGTGCCAGCTCGACCAGTTCCGCCGCGATGACCGTGGCCCGCTCCGGGCCGACGCCTTCGACCTGTTGCAGCGCCTCGATGTCGGCGGCGAGCAGGTTCTGCATGGTGGCGAAGTGCCGGGCCAGCCGGCGCGACATCGACCGGCCGGTCATCCGTACGCCGAGACCGGTGAGCACCCGCGAGAGCGGCTTCTCCTTGCTCGCCCGGATGTTGTCGACGAGCTTGGTGGCGGACGTGCGGCCGAGCCGGTCGAGCTGCTCCAGCGTCTCGACGTCGAGGTCGTACAGGTCGGCGGGGTCGACGACGAGGCCGCGGGCGACCAGGCCGCGGATGATGGTGTCGCCGAGGCCCTCGATGTCCATGCTGTCGCGGGCCGCGAAGTAGCCCAGCGCCTCGGCGGCGCCGCACGCCCGGCCGCGCAGGCAGCGCCAGCGCTTCTGTGACGTGTCGATGTCGCCGCCGCAGCGCGGGCACACCGTGGGCGGCTCGAACGGCACCGCGTCGGCGGGACGCGCGTCGTGCTGCGCACCGGTGATCTCGGGGATGACGTCGCCGGCCCGCCGCACGAACACGGTGTCGCCGACCCGCACGTCGCGCCGTACCAGGTCGCCGAAGTTGTGCAGTGTCGCCGACGTGACCACGACGCCGCCCACCTGCACCGGCGCCAGCACCGCCACCGGTGTGATGACGCCGGTGCGGCCGACCTGCACCTCGATGCCCTCAAGGATGGTGGTGCGGGTGTCGGCCGGGAATTTGAACGCGATCGCCCAGCGGGGCGCCCGGCTCGACGAGCCCGCCTGGTTGCGGTCGTCGGCCTTGTCGGCCTTGACCACCGCACCGTCGACCGCGAACCCGAGCTCGCCCCGGCGCGCGCCCAGCGACCGCACCGCGGCCACCACCTCGTCGACCGACTCGCAGCGGGCCATTCCGGCGGTGGACCCGCCGGTGGTGGCCAGCCCCAGCGCGGTGACGCGGGCCATCGCCCCGCTGTGGCTGTCGTGCTCGGCGGCGGGCAGGTCCTGGACGCTGTACGCGAAGAAGCTCAGCGGTGCGTCGTACTTCCGGTCCTGCGCGCGCAGGGTGCCGGCGGCGCCGCTGCGCGGGTTGGCGAACGGCGGCTCGCCGTGCCCGGTGCGAAGCTCGTTGGCCCGTTCGAAGTCGGCCTCGGTCATGAACACCTCGCCGCGCACCTCGACGGTGACCGGCTCGGCCATCATGACCGGCAGCCCGGCGACCAGCCGCGACTGCGGCGTGACGTCTTCACCGGCGAGGCCGTCGCCCCGGGTGACCAGCCGGTCGAGCCGTCCGTCGACGTACCGGGCCGACACGGCCATCCCGTCGATCTTCGGCTCGACCGTGAACCCGCCGACCGGCCGGCCCAGCAGTTTCTCCAGCCGGCCCGCCCAGCCGCGCAGCCCGTCGTCGTCGAAGACGTTGTCGAGGCTCAGCATCGGCGTGCTGTGCGGGACGTCGCCCCCCGCCGCACCGGCCGCCACCGTGACGGTCGGCGACGCCTCCACCGTCCACTCGGGACGGGCCGCCTCGGTGGCGGCCACCCGGGCCACCAGCGCGTCGTACGCCGCGTCGTCGATCACCAGGTCGGTGCCGGCGTAGTACGCCTCGGCGGCCGACCGGATCGCGGCGACGGCATCGCGGTATCCGGCCTCGTCGGGAAACGGCTCGGCGAGCCGCGCATCCACGACCGGATCGACCTCGGCGGGTGGCACCGAAGACATGAGTTCCCCCAAACGCTGTCGGAATACCCAGATCCTAGAAGCCCGGTACGACAGGAACGGTTTGCGCCGATTAAGAGTTCTGCAAGGACCGTGCAGGCGCGGCACGGAAAACTCATTTCCGCCGATGCTGTCCAGTCCGGGGGGATCCGCCAGCATGTTCTCGCAGTTGTTGTACAGCCACCGCCGCCGCCGCGCGTTGTCGCAGGAGGACCTCGCGCGGCGCGCCGGGATCACCGCCCGGAGCATCCGGAACCTGGAGGTCGGCAGCGTCCGCGCGCCGCGGCCGGGCACCGTCCGGCGGCTCGCCGACGGGCTCGCGCTCGCCGGCGCCGACCGGGAGCGCTTCGAAACCGCGGCGGTCGCCACCTATCTGGGCCGTCCGCCGGCGCCGGGCCCGGTCGGTGAAAGCGGGGTGACGCACGTGAGCGGCGCCGTCACCGTCCAGTGGACGTCCGACCGGGAGTTCTGCGTGACCGTACGGGGGCACGCAGCACCCGACACGGCCGGGCGGCCGGCAGACCTGCTGCGGGCGGCGCTCGCGGCGCTGGCCGCCGGCGAACGGCTAACCCCGCCGGCGCCCGGAGAGCCAGTCGGTGTCCCGCGCGCGGCGACCGCGGTTGTCGGTCCAGCTGGGATCGAGGCCGGCGTGCAGCAGGCGCTGGATCAGCTCGGCGTCCGCGATCTGGTCGGCGAGGTGCAGCAGTGACTGCTGCTGCGGGCCGCGGACGCCGCGCGGGTCGACGCCCGCGTCGAGCAGCCGGGTGAGCTCCGCGAGGTCGCCGTGGGACGCCGCCAGGAACATGTGCCGGGCGACCGCCCGCATCCGGTCGGGCAGCCGCCCGACGCGGCGTTCCCAGGCCCGCCGCACCCGGAAGCAGCCGATCACCGGCCCGCCGAGCGCCTGCAGAACCTGTTCGCGCCGCTCGTCCTCCGGGTCGTGCGACAGCAGGCGGAGGGCGCCGTCGCGCCACCCGACGTAGTGCCGGCCGCGGCACTGGACGTGGATCCGGTCCGGCACCCCGATGCCGGGCGCCGGCGCGTACGGCTCGTCGGGGCGGTCCGGGAACAGCGCGGTACGCACCAGCGGGGGCAGGGCCGCCGGTGCGAGCTCACCGGCGGCCACCGCGTTCAGGTACCAGGGACGGCCGCCGCGATCGAGGACCGCGGGCAGCTCGCCGGCGTGCCGGGCGTCCCAGAAACAGCGGGCGAACGGCCGGAGGTCCGGCCGCGGCGGGTCGGCGATCGTCAGCGTGAGGCCCGCCGGCCCGCCGGCCCCGTGCCGCGTCGTGACGACGAGCGCGACGCCGCCGGGGTACCGGGCCAGCTCGGGCACCCGCCAGCGCGGCACCTCCAGGTCGGTGCCGAGCACGTGCCAGCGGATCAGCTCGGGCGCGAGGTGGCGCAGGTCGTCGGCGAGCTCGGGTACCGCGCGGGCACGGGCGACGACCCGGGGGTCGACGTCGATCCGGGCGGCCGCGCAGGCCCCCCGCCAGTCGCCGGCGAGCCGGCGCTCGGTCGCCCCGCGCACGACGGTGGCGGTGAGGTCGTACCGCCGCAGCACCCGCCCGCTCACACCCGCCCCCGTCGACGTGGCGGAACGGCCGGATTCGAACCGACGTCCTCCGGGAAAGGGAGTCCCGGCGCGACGACCTCTGCGCTACGCCCGCCGCCGGCCATGCTAGCCGCCACCGCGGATGTGCTGTGCCGGGTAGGTTCAGGGGCGTGACGATCCGGTGGTTGACCGTCTTCGTCGACCTGGGCGGCGGGAAGAGCGACGAGGCGGAACGGTTCTGGCTCGCGGTGACGGGCACGTCGCCGTCGGCGCGGCGGGGGCCCGACGGGGCGTTCGTGACGCTCGTGCCGGCGCACGGCGATGCCCACCTGCGGGTGCAGCGGGTCCGGTCGGGCGACGGGGGTTGCCACCTCGACCTGCACGTCGACGACCTCGACGACGCCGGCGCCCGGGCCGCGGACCTCGGCGCGCGGGAGCGGTTCCGGGAAGACGGGCTCGTCGTGTTCGACAGCCCCGGCGGGTTCCCGTTCTGCCTGGTGCGGTGGGACGGCGAGACGACCGTGCCGAACGCCGTCCGGTTCGACGGGGCGGGGCTGAGCCGGCTCGACCAGTTGTGCCTCGACGTGCCGCCGGACCGGTACGAGGCGGAGTGCGCGTTCTGGGGTTCGCTCACCGGGTGGGAGGTGCGCGCCGGCTCGCTGCCGGAGTTCCGCTTCGCGGGGCCGAACGGGATGCCGGTGCGGTTGCTGTTCCAGCGGTTGGTGGACGGCGGCGGCGCTGTCACGGGTCACCTGGATTTTTCCGCCGAGGACCGGGCCGCGTTGGCCGACCGGCACGTCGCGGCCGGCGCGCGGATCGTGGCGACGTTCCCGCGCTGGATCACGCTGGCCGACCCCGCCGGGCGGCCCTACTGCCTCACCGACCCGGGATCCGCCGAGCTGGTCGGATAGCGGCTGGTCGGATAGCGGTCCACCAGCCAGCCGCCCAACGACCGCAACCGGTCCACCAACTCCGCCGGCTCGACCACGTCGACGTCCAGGTTCAGGTAGACGAGCCAGCGCGCGGCCCAGTCCAGGTCGTCGGCGCCGAAGTGGAGTTCGCACACGTCGCCGTCGTCGACGACCGTGGCGACGCTCGGGTCGACCAGTTCGCGCACCAGGTCGCCCGACGTGAACACCCGGACCCGCACCCGGTGCCGCCACGGCCCGTGCGCCAGTGACCCGGTCACGAACGCCACCGCGTCGGCGGGCGGCCCGGGGGCCGCCAACGGGACGCCCAGCGGCTGCACGGAATCGATCCGGTCGACCCCGTACACCAGCCACCGCGCGGCGTCGCGCGGGCACGCGACCAGGTACCACCGCCGCCGCACCGTCACCAGCCGGTGCGGCTGCACCTCCACGGTCCGGGCCGGGCCGGTGCCGTTGCGCCGGTGCCGGATCCGCACCCCCTCGCCGGCCCGGCAGGCCAGGGCCAGCGGCACCAGTACGTCGCTGCCGGCCCGCCGCGCCGACCGGTCGGGCGGCGCCTGCACGTCGGCGAGCGCGCTCAGCCGGGTCCGCCATTTCGCCGGCACGACGCGCGTGAGCTTCGCGAACGCGGTCACCGCGGCGGCCTCCAGGCCGGTGACCGCGACCGTGCGCAGCCCGACCGCGACGGCGGCGACCTCGTCGGCGTCGAGCAGCAGCGGCGGCATCTCGCGGCCCGGGCCCAGCCGGTAGCCGCCGAGCCGGCCGGCCTCGCCCTCGATGTGGTAGCCGAGTTCGCGCAGGTGGGCGACGTCGCGCCGGGCCGTGCGCTCGGTGACGCCGAGCCGCTCGGCCAGCCCGGTGGCGGAGATGCCCGGGTGGGCCTGCAGCAGGGCCAGGATCTCCAACCGGCGCGCGACGGTGCTCATGAACCAAAGATCGCACAGATACCCTGACAGAACCTGTCCGGGTAAGGGGGCAGGCTGGGACTCATGACGAAGACACTGCTCCGCCCCGAAGGGCTCGTACAGTCACCGGCGTTCACCCACGTCGCGGTCGTTCCGCCGGGCCTGACCACGGTCTACGTCGGCGGCCAGAACGCCGTCACGGGCGACGGCACGCTGGTCGGCGAGGGCGACGTCGCCGCGCAGGTCCGGCAGGTGATGGCGAACGTCCGCACCGCGCTGGCGGCGGCCGGCGCCACCGTCGATGATCTGGTGATGGTGAACGTTCTGCTGGTCGACAGCGTCGACGTCACCGCGGCGTACCCGGCCGCGGCCGAGGGCCTGGAAGGCGCCACGCCGCTGGTGGTGGCCGCGCAGGTCACGCGGCTGGGCGTGCCGGGTGCGCTGGTCGAGGTGAGCGCCGTCGCGGCCATAGCCGCGTCGTCATGAGACGGGCGGAGGTCGGCCGGACCAGAGACGCCGGCTGGCAGATCGGCGTGTCGAAGACCGTCGACCGCTCCGTCGAGGACCTGTGGGCGTTCCTGACCTCCCCGGCCGGAACGGCGATCTGGCTCGGCGACGGCGTCACCGTGTCGCCCGAGCCGGGCGTCGGCTACGAGACCGCCGACGGCGTGCGCGGCGAGACGCGGAGCTTCACCCGGCACCGGCGGATCCGGCTCACCTGGCAGCCGCCCGACTGGGACCACGACACCACGCTGCAGTTGAGCGTGACGCCGGCCGGCGACGGCCGGGCCCGGCTGGGCGTCCACCAGGAGCGGCTGTCGAACGCCGCCGAACGCGAGCACCAGCGCGCCCACTGGCAGTCGGTGGTCAACGCGGTCGTCAGCGGTCTCGCCAGTACGTGAGGTCGAGGCCGGGGTAGCGCAGGGCCATGCCGGCGCGCGTCTCGTCCGTCCAATATGGATGGCCGGGTGGCGGGAACCCGAGCAGTTCCAGTTGACGCGGGGTGGCCCGGCCCACGAAGTCGAACCACTCGGCGTCGAAGCTCTTCGTGGCCCACCCCACCCGGTGCGCCCACTGGACGCCGGCCGGCCGGAAGCACAGCTGCATGCTGTACCGCGCGCCGCGCGGCTCGGTGAGCTGCGTGCCGCGGTGCACCGTGCCGGGATCGAACGCGATCACCGTTCCGGCCGGGCCGGCGCCGGAGACCTCGGCCGCGTACAGGTCCTCGTTGCCGCCGGTGGCCAGGAACCGGCCGGTCGCGGTCGCGCCCGGACGCAGGAACCAGTTCGGGACCGGTGGGAGGTGCGCGGTGTGCCCGCGCGGCACCAGGTGCGGCGGGCCGAGCGTCTCCGGCACGTCGGTGAGGAACACGAACATCTCCACCTGCCCGCAGCCCGGCGTGGTGGTGGGCACCAGCACGGTGTGGTTGAGGTAGTCGCGGTGCAGGTCCTGGTCGTAGTCGTTGGCGCCGGTGTACTTGGCCCACGCCTCGGCGCCGTAGAGGTGCAGGTCGCGTTCGCCCAGCAGGGCCTCGGCGAGAGCGGTCACGCGCGGGTGCACCGCGAGCAGGCTCACCTCGACGCTGGCGAACGGGAAGCTGTCGATGCCGTCGAACTCGTCGCCGACGAAGCGGTCGCGGCGCGGATCGGTGCCGTCGTGGAAGCCCTCGGGAGACGGGAACATCGTGCCCAGGTCGGCCACCGCCGGCGCCAGCTCATCGGCGGGTATGAATCCCGACAGGATCGCGAATCCGTCGGTGTGCCAGGCCCGTACGGCGTCGTCGAGGTCCATCGGCCC
>NZ_BOPG01000038.1 GCF_016863635.1 Virgisporangium aurantiacum
CGCCGGCCAGGACGAGGCGCTGCTCGATATTTATCGCAAGCTGCGCCCTGGCGAGCCGCCGACGCGTGAGAACGCCCAGACCCTGCTCGACAACCTCTTCTTCAACCCGAAGCGGTACGACGTAGCCAAGGTCGGGCGTTACAAGATCAACAAGAAGTTGGAGGTCGACGTCCCGATCACGACGGGCGTCCTCTCCGAAGACGACATCGTCGCCACGGTCGAGTACCTCTGCCGGCTGCACGCCGGTGAAGACGGCTACGAGGCCGACGACATCGACCACTTCGGCAACCGGCGTCTGCGCACGGTCGGCGAGCTCATCCAGAACCAGGTCCGCGTGGGCCTGTCCCGGATGGAGCGCGTCGTCCGCGAGCGCATGACGACGCAGGACGTCGAGGCGATCACGCCGCAGACCCTGATCAACATCCGTCCCGTGGTGGCGGCGATCAAGGAGTTCTTCGGCACGTCGCAGCTGTCGCAGTTCATGGACCAGACCAACCCTCTGGCGGGTCTCACCCACCGCCGGCGCCTGAGCGCGCTCGGCCCGGGTGGTCTGTCCCGCGAGCGGGCCGGCTTCGAGGTCCGTGACGTGCACCCGTCGCACTACGGCCGGATGTGCCCGATCGAGACCCCGGAAGGCCCGAACATCGGCCTCATCGGTGCGCTCTCGACCTTCGGACGGGTCAACCCGTTCGGGTTCATCGAGACGCCGTACCGCAAGGTCGTCGACGGCAAGGTCACCGACCAGATCGACTACCTGACCGCCGACGAGGAAGACCGGTACATCAAGGCGCAGGCCAACGCGCCGCTGATGAGCGACGGCAGCTTCGCCGAGTCGCGGGTCCTGGTCCGCCGGAAGGGCGGTGAGGTCGACAACGTCGCCGGCGACGACGTCGACTACATGGACGTCTCGCCGCGCCAGATGGTGTCGGTCGCGACCGCCATGATCCCGTTCCTCGAGCACGACGACGCCAACCGGGCACTCATGGGCGCGAACATGCAGCGCCAGGCGGTGCCGCTGGTCAAGGCCGAGTCGCCGCTGGTCGGTACCGGTATGGAGTACCGGGCCGCGGTCGACGCGGGTGACGTCGTGGTCGCCGAGGCCGGTGGCGTGGTCGAAGACCTGTGCGCCGACTACGTGACGGTGCACCAGGACGACGGCCACCGTCGCACCTACCTCCTGCACAAGTTCCGCCGCTCCAACGCCGGCTCCTGCGTCAACCAGAAGCCGGTCGTCTTCGAGGGCGACCGCGTCGAGGCCGGCCAGGTCATCGCCGACGGTCCCTGCACCGACGAGGGCGAGATGGCGCTCGGACGCAACCTGCTGGTCGCGTTCATGTGCTGGGAGGGCCACAACTACGAAGACGCGATCATCCTCAGCCAGCGGCTGGTGCAGAACGACGTCCTGACCTCGATCCACATCTCGGAGCACGAGGTCGACGCCCGCGACACCAAGCTGGGTCCGGAAGAGATCACCCGCGACATCCCGAACGTCAGCGAGGAAATGCTCGCCGACCTCGACGAGCGCGGCATCATCCGGATCGGTGCCGAGGTCGTCACCGGCGACATCCTGGTCGGCAAGGTCACGCCCAAGGGCGAAACCGAGCTGACCCCCGAAGAGCGCCTGCTGCGGGCGATCTTCGGTGAGAAGGCCCGCGAGGTCCGCGACACCAGCCTCAAGGTGCCGCACGGTGAGACCGGCACGGTGATCGGGGTCCGCACGTTCAGCCGCGACGACGGCGACGAGCTGTCGCCCGGCGTCAACGAGCTGGTCCGCGTCTACGTGGCCCAGAAGCGGAAGATCCAGGACGGCGACAAGCTCGCCGGCCGGCACGGCAACAAGGGCGTCATCGCCAAGATCCTGCCGGCCGAGGACATGCCGTTCCTCGCTGACGGGACCCCGGTCGACATCGTGCTCAACCCGCTCGGCGTGCCGAGCCGGATGAACGTCGGTCAGGTGCTGGAGACACACCTGGGCTGGGTGGCGAAGACGGGCTGGCAGGTCGAGGGCGACGAGGATTGGCACCGCTCGCTGCAGTCGATCGGCGCCGACCAGTCGCCGCCCGACAGCAACGTGGCTACGCCGGTCTTCGACGGCGCCAAGGAAGAGGAGATCACCGGTCTGCTCGCCTCGACGCTGCCGAACCGCGACGGTCAGCGGCTGGTCGGGTCGTCCGGTAAGGCGCAGCTGTACGACGGTCGTTCCGGGGAGCCGTTCCCAGACCCGATCGCGGTCGGCTACATCTACATCCTGAAGTTGAACCACCTGGTCGACGACAAGATCCACGCGCGGTCGACCGGCCCGTACTCGATGATCACGCAGCAGCCGCTGGGTGGTAAGGCGCAGTTCGGTGGTCAGCGGTTCGGCGAGATGGAGTGCTGGGCCATGCAGGCCTACGGCGCGGCCTACGCGCTGCAGGAACTGCTGACGATCAAGTCCGACGACGTGCTCGGCCGCGTGAAGGTGTACGAGGCCATCGTCAAGGGCGAGAACATCCCCGAACCGGGCATCCCGGAGTCGTTCAAGGTCCTGCTGAAGGAACTGCAGAGCCTCTGCCTCAACGTGGAGGTTCTGAGCAGCGACGGTGTCGCGCTGGAAATGCGCGAGACCGACGACGAGGTGTTCCGCGCGGCGGAGGAACTTGGTATCGATCTCTCCCGCCGGGAGCCGAGCAGCGTTGAAGAGGTCTAGGCAGACGGTTCCGGGGGTCTCGGCCCCCGGAACCGCACCTGGTCAGGCTTGTACCGCGACTTGCGACGCGCAGTAAGGAATACAGAGTGCTCGACGTCAACTTCTTTGACGAGCTGCGAATTGGCCTGGCGACGGCTGACGACATCCGCCAGTGGTCGCACGGTGAAGTGAAGAAGCCGGAAACCATCAACTACCGCACCCTGAAGCCGGAGAAGGACGGGCTCTTCTGCGAGAAGATCTTCGGTCCCACCCGCGACTGGGAGTGCTACTGCGGCAAGTACAAGCGCGTCCGCTTCAAGGGCATCATCTGCGAGCGGTGCGGCGTCGAGGTGACCCGTGCCAAGGTGCGCCGTGAGCGGATGGGCCACATCGAGCTGGCCGCGTCCGTCACGCACATCTGGTACTTCAAGGGCGTCCCGAGCCGCCTCGGCTACCTGCTCGACCTGGCGCCGAAGGACCTCGAGAAGATCATCTACTTCGCGTCGTACGTGATCACCAGCGTCGACACCGAGGCGCGGCAGCGCGACATGCCGACGATCGAGAGCGAGATCGCGGCGGAGAAGCGCCAGGCCGAGAACGCCCGTGACGCCGAGATCGACAAGCGCGCGAAGAAGCTGGAGACCGACCTCGCCGAGCTCGAGGCCGAGGGCGCGAAGAGCGACGTGCGCCGCAAGGTCAAGGAGTCCGGCGAGCGCGAGATGCGCCAGATCCGTGACCGCGCGCAGCGCGAGATCGATCGTCTCGACGAGGTGCTCGACACCTTCCGCAAGCTCGACAAGAAGCAGCTGGTCACCGACGAGCTGCTGTACCGCGAGCTGCGCGACCGGTTCGGTGGGCACTTCACCGGCGGCATGGGTGCCGAGGCGATCAAGGCCCTGCTGGAGAACCTCGATCTCGACGACGAGGCCGAGCTGCTGCGCGAGACGATCCGCAGCGGCAAGGGGCAGCGGAAGATCCGCGCCCTGAAGCGCCTCAAGGTCGTGGCGGCGTTCCTCAACACCCAGAACTCGCCGCTGGGCATGGTGCTGGACTGCGTCCCGGTCATCCCGCCGGACCTGCGCCCGATGGTGCAGCTCGACGGTGGCCGCTTCGCGACCAGCGACCTGAACGACCTGTACCGCCGCGTGATCAACCGGAACAACCGCCTCAAGCGGCTGATCGACCTCGGCGCGCCCGAGATCATCGTCAACAACGAGAAGCGGATGCTCCAGGAGGCCGTCGACGCGCTGTTCGACAACGGCCGCCGCGGGCGCCCGGTCACCGGTCCCGGTAACCGGCCGCTGAAGTCGCTCAGCGACATGCTCAAGGGCAAGCAGGGCCGGTTCCGCCAGAACCTGCTCGGCAAGCGCGTCGACTACTCCGGCCGGTCCGTGATCGTCGTCGGCCCGCAGCTGAAGCTGCACCAGTGCGGCCTACCCAAGCAGATGGCGCTGGAGCTCTTCAAGCCGTTCGTGATGAAGCGGCTGGTCGACCTCAACCACGCCCAGAACATCAAGTCGGCCAAGCGCATGGTCGAGCGCCAGCGCCCGGTCGTGTGGGACGTGCTGGAAGAGGTCATCGCCGAGCACCCGGTGCTGCTCAACCGCGCACCGACCCTGCACCGGCTGGGCATCCAGGCGTTCGAGCCGCAGCTGGTCGAGGGCAAGGCGATCCAGATCCACCCGCTCGTCTGCACGGCGTTCAACGCCGACTTCGACGGTGACCAGATGGCGGTCCACGTGCCGCTGTCGGCCGAGGCACAGGCCGAGGCCCGGATCCTCATGCTGTCGAGCAACAACATCCTCAAGCCGGCCGACGGCAAGCCGGTCACCATGCCCACCCAGGACATGGTCATCGGCCTCTACCACCTCACTCACCAGCGCGACGGGGTGCAGGGCGAAGGGCGCGTGTTCGCGTCCGACGCGGAGGCCCGGATGGCGTTCGACAACGGCGAGCTGCACCTGCAGGCCACGGTCCGGATCCGGCTGCACGACCTGGTCGGTGTCGACAACGGCGCCGGCAAGCCGGCGTGGGAGCAGCCCGAGGAGTGGCAGGTCGGCGAGACGGCCACGGTCGAGACGACGCTCGGCCGGGTGCTGTTCAACGAGACCCTGCCGCGCGGGTACCGGTACGTGAACTACGAGATCCGCAAGGGTCAGCTCTCGGCGATCGTCAACGACCTCGCCGAGCGGTTCCCGAAGGTGGCGCTGGCCGCCACCCTCGACGCCCTCAAGGAAGCCGGTTTCCACTGGGCGACCTGGTCGGGCGTCACGATCGGCATCGAGGATGTCGTCCAGCCGCCGAACAAGAAGGCGATCCTGGAGCGGCACGAGAAGGAAGCCGAGCGGATCGACAAGCAGTACCAGCGTGGTCTGATGACCGCCGAGGAACGTCGCGGCGAGCTCATCGAGGTCTGGACCAAGGCGACGAACGAGGTCGCGAAGGAGATGGAGACGGCCCTGCCGCAGGAGGGCCCGCTGTGGAAGATGATCCACTCGGGTGCCCGCGGTAACCTGCTCCAGCTCCGGCAGATCTCGGCGATCCGTGGTCTGGTGGCCAACCCCAAGGGCGAGATCATCCCGCGGCCGATCAAGGCGTCGTTCCGCGAGGGTCTCACCGTGCTGGAGTACTTCATCTCCACGCACGGTGCCCGGAAGGGTCTCGCCGACACCGCGCTGCGTACCGCCGACTCGGGTTACCTGACCCGGCGTCTGGTCGACGTCTCGCAGGACGTGATCATCCGCGAGGAGGACTGCGGCACCGAGCGCGCGATCCCGATGCCGATCGGGGAGCGCCGCGGTGCGGACCTCGTCGTGCACGAGCACGCCGAGACCAGCACGCACGCCCGCACGATCGCCGACGACATCAAGGACCAGAGCGGCAACGTCGTCGTCACGCGGGGCTCCGACCTCAACTCGATCCTGGTCGACAAGATCGTCGCGGCCGGGGTGGAGACGGTGCGGGTGCGCAGCGTCCTCACGTGCGAGTCGAAGCTGGGCGTCTGCGCGGCCTGCTACGGCCGTTCGCTGCCGACCGGCAAGACCGTCGACGTCGGCGAGGCGGTCGGCATCATCGCCGCCCAGTCGATCGGTGAGCCGGGCACGCAGCTGACGATGCGTACCTTCCACACCGGTGGTGTCGCGGGTGAGGACATCACCCAGGGTCTGCCGCGTGTCCAGGAAATCTTCGAGGCCCGGGTGCCGAAGGGCATGGCCCCGATCGCGGAGATGACCGGTCGGATCCGCATCGAAGACGCCGAGCGGTCCCGGAAGATCATCGTCATTCCGGACGACGGCAGCGACGAGATCGTGTACGACAAGCTCTCCAAGCGCGTGCGCCTCCGGGTGCACGACGGCGGGCGCGTCGAGGTCGGTGAGAAGCTCACCGAGGGCACGATCAACCCGCACGAGCTGCTGCGCGTGCTGGGCCCCCGTGCGGTGCAGGTGCACCTCACCCAGGAGGTCCAGGATGTGTACCGCTCGCAGGGTGTGCTCATCCACGACAAGCACATCGAGATCATCATCCGGCAGATGCTCAAGCGGGTGACGGTCATCGACTCGGGTGCCACCGAGTTCCTGCCCGGCCTGCTGGTCGACCGGGCACAGTTCGAGTCGGAGAACCGTCGTCTGGTCGCCGAGGGCGGCGAGCCGGCGGCCGGGCGTCCGGTGCTCATGGGTATCACCAAGGCATCGCTCGCGACCGACTCGTGGCTGTCGGCGGCGTCGTTCCAGGAGACGACCCGGGTCCTCACGGACGCGGCGATCCACGCCCGGAGCGACTCGCTGATCGGTCTCAAGGAGAACGTGATCATCGGCAAGCTCATCCCGGCCGGCACCGGTATCAACAAGTACCGGGCCGTGCGGGTCGAGCCGACCGAGGAGGCGAAGGCCAAGGTCTACTCGATGACCGGGTACCCGGAGGCCGACTACGGCTTCGGGCCGGCCAGCGGGCACGCCGTTCCGCTGGATGACTTCGACCTCGGTTCGTTCCGGTAGTCAGGGCAACAAGCGAGAGGGCGCCGTCGGCAGCGATGCCGCGGCGCCCTTCCGCGTGTCCGGGCTGAAGTCGCCGGGCTAAAGTCGATCCGTGACCCAAGCCCAGGCGCAACCGCAGGCCCCACAGCCGGCCCCACAGCCGGCGCTGCGGCACCCCGCCGATCCCGATCCGGTCCGGTCGACCAAGGCCACCGCGGTCTACCTGCTCGGGATCGCCGCGGTGATCACCGGGCCGTTCGTCGGCGGCGTCATTCCGGGAACGATCGCGCTGCTCCTCGGCGCGGAGGTGCGGCGCGACCTGCACGCCGCCAACGGGTACCTGATCGGCACCAGCCGCTACCAGCGCGGCATCAAGCTCGCGTGGGCCGGCATCGTGCTCAGCATCGCCGCGATCGTGGTGGTCATCATCCGGACCCTGTACGTGTGGGCACAGACCGGGAGCGTCGACTTCAGCAACACGAACTAGTCAGCGGTTGCCGGCCACCGTCAGCCAGCGGACGTCCCAGATCCAGGCGCCGTGCGAGTACCTGCCCGGGCCGAGCACCTGGTCCCACAGCATCTTCAGCTCCCGCTGGTGCTCGTGCGGACCCACCACGATCACGCCGACCTTCCAGAAGATGAGGTCCTGCTTCATGCCGACCTTCATCTCGTCGGTCGGTGCGATCAGGTCGTCGTCCCGCCCGTCGATCCGCCCGGTCTTGGCGACGTGGTTGACCCAGAACGTCGTCTGCCGGGAGACCGGCCCGTACCAGCCGCGACCGTTCTCGTCGGGGCCGATGAAGTACCCGTGCGGGATCTGGAACTCCTGCCGGCCGGCGGCGCTGTAGCGCAGCGTCCAGATGCCGTCGGCGTTGTTCGGCACCGGGCTCGGCAGCACCGTGTAGCCCGGCGGCGTGTAGGCCCGCCAGTAGTCGTCGACGATGAAGTCGGGCACCTTGGGCGCCACCATCGTCGGCATGATCCACGGCGTGATCGGCACCAGGGCCATGGCGATCGCGAACATGCCCAGCGCCCGGCGGCGCGGCAGTTTCACCTCGCGCAGGGCGTCCCACGCCAGCGCCACCAGCAGGCCGACGACGCCGATCACCACCATCGTGAGCCGGGTGGGCTGCAGCAGTTCCAGCACCGGCACGTGCCCGCTGCTGATCAGCGCCCACGGCCCGGGGATGCCGCGTTCCCTGCCGTTGATCACGACCTCGGGACCGATGCCGGCGATCACGAACACGATGCCGGTGATCGCCGCGATCCGCGCCACCCGCGACCGGCGCCACAGGAGCACCGCCGCCACGAGCACGACCAGCACCAGCGGCCAGCCGAACCAGGTGTTCTGCTCGGTGCCCCCGATGAGCTTCTCGACATAGTCGTCGCCGGCGAGCGTGTCGCGCGAGAACGTGACGTACGCGGCCAGGTCCTCGCCCCAACTGTGGAACTCGAACGGCAGCCCGCGGTACGACTGCGGCCCCTTGAACTGGAACCACATCGGATACACCAGCAGGGCGCCCGCCACCACGCCGGCGATCGCCAGGGATCCGAGCATCCGCGGGCCGCGCTTCCACGCGGCTCGGATCGTCACCAGCGTGAGCACGGCGGCCGCGACCGCCGTGATCAGCAGGACCTCCTGGTTGATGAAGAACTGCCAGACCACGAGCCCGGCCAGCACCAGGCCGTCCTTCACGACGAATCCCGGGCGGCCCAGCCGCACGGCGTAGAGCACCAGGAACGGCACCAGGAAGTGCGTGGAGAAGTTCGGCTGGCCGTTGGCGTGGTGGATGATCCCCGGCGCGAAGCCGATCACCGCGCCGCCCAGCCAGGCCGCCAGCCGCGAGGTGACCACATGCCGCGAGAACACGTGGTAGCAGGCGTACGCGGTCCCGGCGAGGCCGCCGACGAGGAAGACCCAGTAGGAGATCGCGCTGCCGAACACCATCGTCACCGGCGCCAGCGGGATCGAGATGCCGAGCACCGAGGTGTTCGCCATCAGATTCACACCGAAGGGGTAGTTCTGGCGCGTGGAGAAGAGCGGGTTCTCCAGATGGCGCACCGTGTAGGCGCCGTGTTCGAGCAGCCACTCGAACCAGATCTGGTCGTTCGGGTTGTGCGCCGACACCCGGTCGAACGGGTTCAGGAAGAGGCCGCCGCAGGTCCACAGCGCGAGAGCCAGGAAGGCCACGGCGGCCACGAGATCGGGCCGCCGGGCCGCGAGGGTCCGGGCCCGGGCGAAGCGCCCGGCCGGTTTCCCTTCTTTCGTGGACGCGGGTGCGCCCGCCGCCGCATCCTCGGACGTCCGGGGCGCCGTGTCGGTAGGCGTACTTGTCATGCGCGCCCGCGGTCCTTCCGTTGCTGCTGTGCTGCTGCCATTGACCCCGACGGACCTTACCTCCCCACGCTGGGAGGAGTCCGGGCACAATGGGCGGGTGAACCGCATCGAGATCGTGGTGTGACGATGGCCGAACACGGATCTCCGCAGTGGGCCGCACCCGGTGGCCCGCCGACGGGTCAGCCGGGTACCCAGCCCGGTCCTCAGTTGTTGCCGCCGGTTCAGCAGTACCCGGGTGCCCCCGCGGGCTACTACGCGCCCGGGCCGGCCGGGCCGCTACCCCGGCCACCGGGGCCGCAGCCACGGCCCGACACCCGGGGCGGGCCGGTGCGGGTCGAGCCGGTGCCCGGCACCGAGTTCGGGCTCGCCATCGGCTCGATCCCGCCGACGTTCTCCGGCCAGGCCACCGGCAGCCTGGTGGCCGGCATCGGCTCCATCGCGGTCTCGCTGGCCGTGGGCTGCTTCGGCATCGTGGGCGGGCCCGACGGGTGGGGCGTGCTCGTTTCGGGCGCGTTCGCGATCCTGGCGGGTCTGCTGGGGCTCGCCGCGGTCGGTCTGGGGCTCGTCGCCGTCCGGTTGATCAAGGCGTCCCGGGGCCGGTTCGCCGGCCGGGGGGTGGCGATCTCCGGAATAGTCTGTGGCGGCACCGGCGTTGTGCTCACCGCCGGCGGCATGCTGATCGCCCTGGCGGCCACGGTCGCGGCTTAGCGGCCGAGCGCTGTGTCGAAGAGCGATCAGCCAGGTACTCTGGATATCGAAAGTCGCTCATCCTGCCCCCGATTTTGACCGGGGTACCTGCGGTGGGTACTCTTTCTCTTCGTGCCCGGCTTCGCTGGGCGGATTGTGTGCGCCCGCGCCGGCGCTCACTGAGGTGGCGAGGCGGCTATCGGGGCCCTATGCGGAACCTGTGCCCGCCAATGGTCAGCAATCCGTCCGCGGCTCCGTGCGCGCCGCCCGGGCGACACGCCCGACCGCGGGGGTCGGTGAGAACCCGGCCACCAGCAGACATGTCCCAAAGAACGACCACATAACTCGAACGACGTAGCAAGGACGGCCCGGCCATTACGGCCGAAGGGAGAGGCAGACCCGGTGCCCACCATCCAGCAGCTGGTCCGCAAGGGCCGCAAGGCCAAGATCAGCAAGAGCAAGACGCCGGCGCTGAAGGGGTGCCCGCAGCGGCGAGGTGTGTGCACGCGTGTGTACACCACCACGCCGAAGAAGCCGAACTCGGCGCTGCGCAAGGTTGCCCGTGTCCGGCTGATGAGCGGGTTCGAGGTCACGGCCTACATCCCCGGCGTTGGTCACAACCTGCAGGAGCACTCGATCGTGCTCGTGCGTGGCGGTCGGGTGAAGGACCTTCCCGGCGTCCGCTACAAGATCATCCGTGGGTCGCTCGACACCCAGGGTGTGCGCAACCGCAAGCAGGCTCGCAGCCGGTACGGCGCGAAGAAGGAGAAGAGCTGACATGCCCCGTAAGGGCCCAGCCCCGCGCCACCCGTTGGTGGCCGACCCGGTGTACAACTCGCCGCTGGTCACGCAGCTGATCAACAAGATCCTGCTGGGCGGCAAGCGGCAGCTCGCGGAGCGCATCGTCTACAGCGCACTGGAAGGCTGCCGGGAGAAGACCAGCACCGACCCGGTCGTCACCCTGAAGCGTGCGATGGACAACGTGAAGCCGACCCTCGAGGTGCGTAGCCGCCGGGTCGGTGGCGCCACCTACCAGGTGCCGGTCGAGGTGCGCCCGCCCCGGGCCGTCACGCTGGGCCTGCGTTGGCTGGTGCAGTACTCCCGCGCCCGTCGCGAGAAGACCATGATCGAGCGGCTGATGAACGAGCTTCTCGACGCGAGCAACGGTCTGGGCGCCGCCGTCAAGCGGCGTGAGGACACGCACAAGATGGCCGAGTCCAACAAGGCCTTCGCGCACTACCGCTGGTAACGGGACTGCCGTCCCCGCCGGCGTTGATCAGGGGGTGATCCCCCCGAGGAAGGGAACACCGTGGCAGCCGCAGACGCCGCCCTCGCTAAGGTCCGCAACATCGGCATCATGGCGCACATCGATGCCGGAAAGACCACGACGACCGAACGCATCCTGTTCTACACCGGTATCACGTACAAGATCGGTGAGGTTCACGAGGGCGCGGCCGTCATGGACTGGATGGAGCAGGAGCAGGAGCGCGGCATCACCATCACTTCCGCCGCGACCAAGTGCGAGTGGAACGGCCACACGATCCAGATCATCGACACGCCCGGCCACGTCGACTTCACGGTCGAGGTGGAACGGTCGCTGCGGGTTCTGGACGGCGCGGTGGCGGTCTACGACGGGGTTGCCGGCGTGGAGCCGCAGACCGAGAACGTGTGGCGGCAGGCGGACAAGTACCACGTCCCGCGGATGTGTTTCGTCAACAAGCTCGACCGCACCGGTGCCGACTACTTCCGTTGCGTGCAGATGATGAAGGAGCGGCTCAACGCCACCACGCTCGTCCTGCAGATCCCGATCGGGTTGGAGGCCGACCACATCGGCGTTGTCGATCTGGTCGGCATGCGTGCACTCACCTGGCGGGGCGAAACGAAGAAGGGCGAGGACTACGCGGTCGAGGAGATCCCGGCCGACCTCGTCGAGCAGGCCGCGGAGTGGCGCGAGAAGCTCCTCGAGACGCTGTCCGAGGCCGACGACGACATCATGGTCAAGTACCTCGACGGCGAGGAGCTGTCGCAGGCCGAGATCAAGAAGGCCATCCGCCGGGCGACGATCGACGGCAAGCTGAACCCGGTGGTGTGCGGCTCGGCGTTCAAGAACAAGGGCGTGC
The DNA here is from genome assembly GCF_016863635.1 of Virgisporangium aurantiacum. GTDB lineage: Bacteria > Actinomycetota > Actinomycetes > Mycobacteriales > Micromonosporaceae > Virgisporangium > Virgisporangium aurantiacum. The sequence continues at coordinate 11,788 of NZ_BOPG01000038.1, forward strand.
AGCCCATGCTCGACGCGGTCGTCGACTACCTGCCCTCGCCGCTGGACGTCCCGGCGATCGAGGGCGTGGCGACCGACGGCGAGACGCCGTTGCAGCGCAAGCCCGCGGTGGGCGAGCCGTTCTCCGCGCTGGCTTTCAAGATCCAGACGGACAAGCACCTGGGCAAGCTCACCTACGTGCGGATCTACTCGGGCAAGCTCGACTCCGGGTCGCAGGTGGTCAACTCCACCAAGGACCGCAAGGAGCGCATCGGCAAGATCTACCAGATGCACGCGAACAAGCGTGAGGAGCGGTCGACGGCCCAGGCCGGCGACATCATCGCCGTGCAGGGTCTGAAGCAGACCACCACCGGTGACACGCTCTGCGACCCGCAGCACCCGGTCATTCTGGAGTCGATGACGTTCCCGGAGCCGGTCATCCAGGTCGCGATCGAGCCGAAGAGCAAGGCCGACCAGGAGAAGCTGAGCACCGCCATCCAGCGGCTCGCCGAGGAGGACCCGACGTTCCGGGTGCACCTCGACGAGGAGACCGGTCAGACGGTCATCGCCGGCATGGGCGAGCTGCACCTCGACATCCTGGTCGACCGCATGCGGCGCGAGTTCAACGTCGAGGCGAACATCGGCAAGCCGCAGGTGGCCTACCGCGAGACCATCCGCAAGGCGGTCGAGAAGGTCACCTACGTCCACAAGAAGCAGACCGGTGGGTCGGGCCAGTACGCCAAGGTGGTCGTCACCCTGGAGCCGCTGGACCTCTCGTCGGACGGCCCGACGTACGAGTTCGTCAACTCGGTCACCGGCGGTCGCATCCCGAAGGAGTTCATCCCCTCGGTCGACGCCGGTGCGCAGGACGCGATGCAGTACGGCATCCTGGCCGGCTACCCGCTGGTCGGCGTCAAGTTGACGCTGCTCGACGGGCAGTACCACGAGGTCGACTCGTCCGAAATGGCATTCAAGATCGCTGGTTCGATGGTGTTGAAGGAAGCGGCCAAGATGGCCAGCCCGGCGCTCCTCGAACCGATGATGGGCGTCGAGGTCGTCACCCCCGAAGACAACATGGGTGACGTCATCGGCGACCTCAACTCCCGCCGGGGCACCATCCAGGCCATGGAGGAGCGTAGCGGCGCCCGCGTCGTGCGCGCTCTGGTGCCGCTGTCGGAGATGTTCGGCTACGTCGGCGACCTGAGGTCGAAGACCCAGGGCCGGGCGAGCTACACGATGCAGTTCGACTCCTACGCCGAGGTTCCCCAGAACGTGGCGAAGGAGATCATCGCGAAGGCGACGGGCGAGTAACGTCCGTTTCATAGCGGGATTGAACTGCTGAAAGTACCGGGCCTAGGCCACCGGCCGTTAGACCCAAGTCGCATACGTTCCATGCAAGTCCTTGAGGAGGACACCAGTGGCGAAGGCGAAGTTCGAGCGGACTAAGCCGCACGTCAACATCGGCACCATCGGTCACATCGACCACGGTAAGACGACGCTGACCGCGGCGATCACCAAGGTGCTGCACGACAAGATGCCGGCCCTCAACCCGTACACGCCGTTCGACGAGATCGACAAGGCGCCGGAGGAGAAGGCCCGCGGCATCACGATCTCCATTGCGCACGTCGAGTACCAGACCGAGCAGCGGCACTACGCACACGTCGACTGCCCCGGTCACGCCGACTACATCAAGAACATGATCACCGGTGCCGCGCAGATGGACGGCGCGATCCTGGTGGTAGCGGCGACCGACGGCCCGATGCCGCAGACCCGCGAGCACGTGCTGCTGGCCCGCCAGGTCGGCGTTCCCTACATCGTCGTGGCGCTCAACAAGAGCGACATGGTCGACGACGAGGAACTGCTCGAACTGGTCGAGCTCGAGGTCCGTGAGCTGCTGTCGGCGCAGGAGTACCCGGGTGACGACCTGCCGGTCGTGCGGGTCTCGGCGCTGAAGGCGCTCGAGGGCGACGAGAAGTGGGGTGACGCGCTCATGGAGCTCATGAACGCCGTCGACACCGCTATCCCGCAGCCGGAGCGCGAGACCGAGAAGCCGTTCCTCATGCCCGTCGAGGACGTCTTCACGATCACCGGTCGCGGCACGGTCGTCACCGGCCGCGTCGAGCGTGGTGTTCTGCTCCCGAACGAGGACGTCGAGATCGTGGGCATCAAGCCCAAGGGTCTCAAGACCAAGGTCACCGCGATCGAGATGTTCCGCAAGACCCTGGACGACGCCCGCGCGGGAGAGAACGTCGGCCTGCTGCTTCGCGGTATCAAGCGCGAAGAGGTCGAGCGCGGCATGGTCGTGGTGAAGCCGGGGTCGAACACCCCGCACACCGACTTCGAGGCGACCGTCTACATCCTCTCGAAGGAGGAGGGTGGCCGGCACACCCCGTTCTTCCAGAACTACCGGCCGCAGTTCTACTTCCGTACCACCGACGTGACCGGCGTGGTGACCCTCCCCGAGGGCACCGAGATGGTCATGCCGGGCGACACGACCACGATGTCGGTTGCGCTCATCCAGCCCATCGCGATGGAGGAGCAGCTGCGCTTCGCCATCCGCGAGGGTGGTCGCACCGTCGGCGCCGGCCGGGTCACCAAGATCATCAAGTAGTACCGCGTTCCGGGCATCGACCCCGATTTTGGGATCGGTGCCCGGTACGGCATACTGGACAGGTTGCGTTGCGGAGCGGCTGAGGGCTGCTGGGTATCAGCGTCCTCAGCCGTTTCGTGCGGTGCCCGATCTGGACCACTGTTCGAGTGGGCCGGGGCGTTCCGAACCGCAGCGGCTGGGCGCGCCGCGCCCGTGGGTTCATCCACTGCACCAAGTTCGATCAGCCCGGTTTCGGCTGATCGATCGTGGGCGGAGTCTGGCCCATGAACGCGACACGCCCGACCGCGGGGGTCGGCGGGCAGTTGACAACACGGCAGCACCGGACCCGGTCCGACCCGCTTTGTCGCAAGCAGGCGGGGGCCCGGAGTTTGTGGGGATGTGAGTCCCCGCAGGGAGGAAGACCATGGCGGGACAGAAGATCCGCATCCGGCTCAAGGCGTACGACCACGAAGTCGTCGACACCTCGGCCCGGAAGATCGTCGAGACGGTCCAGCGGACGGGGGCGGACGTCGCCGGACCGGTGCCGCTGCCCACTGAGATCAACCGCTACTGCGTGATCCGCTCGCCGCACAAGTACAAGGACTCGCGCGAGCACTTCGAGATGCGCACGCACAAGCGTCTGATCGACATCATCAACCCGACGCCGAAGACCGTCGATTCGCTCATGCGGCTCGACCTGCCGGCCGGTGTTGACATCGAGATCAAGCTGTAGGGGTAGTTCGACTATGGACAGGCAAGTCAAGGGCATCCTGGGCGAGAAGCTCGGCATGACCCAGGTCTGGGACAACGGAAAGGTTGTCCCGGTCACTGTGGTGCAGGCCGGCCCGTGCGTCGTCACCCAGGTACGCACCCCCGACAAAGACGGGTACAGCGCGGTCCAACTCGCGTACGGCGCGATCGACCCGCGCAAGGTGAACAAGCCGGAGAGCGGCCACTTCGCGAAGGCGGACGTGGCGCCCCGGCGGTTCCTGGTGGAGCTGCGCACCACCGACGCCTCGGAGTACGAGATCGGGTCGGAGGTGACGGTCGACGCCTTCCCCGCCGGCCAGGTCATCGACGTCACCGGTGTCACCAAGGGCAAGGGCTTCGCCGGTGTCATGAAGCGGCACGGGTTCAAGGGCCTGGGCGCGGCGCACGGCGTCGAGCGCAAGCACCGCTCGCCCGGCTCGATCGGCGGCTGCGCGTCGCCGGGCCGCGTCTTCAAGGGCGTGCGGATGGCTGGCCGGATGGGCGGCGTCCGCTACACCGCGCAGAACCTGCGCGTGCAGGCCATCGACACCGAGCAGAACCTGATCCTGGTGCGGGGCGCGATCCCCGGTCCGAAGGGTGTCACGGTGCTGCTCCGCACGGCCGCCAAGGCCAGGGTCTCGAAGGGGGCGCTCAAGTGAGCAGCGTCGACGTCAAGGACCACGAGGGCACGAAGACCGCTTCGGTCGAGCTGCCCGCCGACATCTTCGACGTGCAGGCCAACATCCCGCTGATGCACCAGGTCGTCGTCGCCCAGCTCGCCGCGGCGCGGCAGGGCACGCACAAGGTCAAGACGCGGGGCGAGGTCGCCGGCGGCGGCAGGAAGCCGTACAAGCAGAAGGGCACCGGTCGCGCCCGTCAGGGCTCGATCCGGGCGCCGCAGTTCACCGGTGGTGGCGTCGTCCACGGCCCGGTGCCGCGTGACTACACCCAGCGGGTCAACAAGAAGATGAAGGTCGCCGCGCTGCGCGGTGCGCTTTCCGACCGGGCCCGCGCCGGTGTCGTCCACGTGGTCGAGGGCTTCCTCGACGGGGAGACCCCGCGCACCAAGGACGCCCTGGCCGCGCTGGCGAACTTCACCGACAGCCGCAAGGTGCTCGTGGTTCTGCCGGCCGAGGACGAGATCAACTGGTACTCGCTGCGGAACCTGCCGCAGGTGCACCTGATCGAGGCCAGCCAGCTCAACACGTACGACGTGCTGAACGCCGAGGCGGTCATCTTCACCTCGCCGGCTCTCGACGAGTTCCTCGGCGTTCCGGCCGAGCGCACCGAGGTCCCCGTCTCCGAGAAGAAGGCCGAGAAGGCCGACAAGCCGGAGAAGGCGGAGAAGGGCGCGAAGGCTGAGAAGGCCGACAAGGCCGAGAAGGCTCCCAAGGCGAAGAAGGATGACGACGCCGATGAGGAGGAGGAGAAGTGACCACGGTCGCCGACCCGCGTGACGTGATCATCGCTCCCGTGATCTCCGAGAAGAGCTACGGCGAGCTGAACCGCAACTGGTACACGTTCCTGGTCCACCCGGACGCCAACAAGACGCAGATCAAGATCGCGATTCAGCAGATCTTCGACGTGCGCGTTCTCACCGTCAACACGCTCAACCGGGAGGGCAAGCGCAAGCGCACCCGTACCGGTTGGGGCAAGCGCAAGAGCACCAAGCGCGCGATGGTGAAGCTGGCCGACGGCGACCGGATCGAAGCCTTCGGCGGCCCGGTCAGCTAAGGGGTGGAGTAACGATGCCAATCCGCAAGTACAAGCCGACCTCGCCGGGCCGTCGTGGGTCCAGCGTCGCCGACTTCGCCGAGATCACCCGGTCGACGCCGGAAAAGTCGCTGCTGCGCCCGCTGCACAGCAAGGGCGGCCGCAACGTGCACGGCAAGGTGACCGCCCGGCACCAGGGCGGCGGTCACAAGCGCCAGTACCGCGTCATCGACTTCAAGCGGGCCGACAAGGACGGCGTGCCGGCCAAGGTCGCGCACATCGAGTACGACCCGAACCGCACCGCGCGCATCGCGCTGCTGCACTTCGCCGACGGTGAGAAGCGCTACATCATCGCGCCGAAGGACCTGAAGCAGGGCGACCGCGTGGAATGCGGTCCGAGCGCCGACATCAAGCCCGGCAGCAACCTGCCGCTGCGCAACATCCCGGTGGGTACCACCGTGCACGCGGTGGAGCTGCGTCCGGGCGGCGGGGCCAAGATGGCCCGCTCGGCCGGCGTCGGCATCCAGCTGCTCGGCCGCGAGGGCGCGTACGCGACGCTCCGCATGCCGTCGGGTGAGATCCGCCGTGTCGACGTGCGCTGCCGCGCGACCGTCGGCGAGATCGGCAACGCCGACCAGTCGAACATCAACTGGGGCAAGGCCGGTCGGAACCGCTGGAAGGGCAAGCGCCCGACCGTCCGCGGTGTCGCGATGAACCCGGTCGACCACCCGCACGGTGGTGGTGAGGGCAAGACGTCCGGTGGTCGCCACCCGGTCAACCCGAAGGGCAAGCCCGAGGGTCGCACCCGTCGCAAGGGTCAGCCGAGCGACCGCATGATCGTCCGTCGCCGGTACGCCACGCGGAAGCGCGGCTAAGGAGCCATAAGAGATGCCACGCAGCTTGAAGAAGGGCCCGTTCATCGACGACCACCTTGCGAAGAAGGTGGAGGCCCAGAACAGCCGTAACTCCAAGAACGTGATCAAGACGTGGTCGCGGCGGTCGACGATCATCCCCGACATGATCGGCCACACCATCGCTGTTCACGACGGCCGCAAGCACGTCCCGGTGTTCATCACCGAGGCGATGGTCGGCCACAAGCTGGGCGAGTTCGCGCTCACCCGCACGTTCAAGGGCCACGAGAAGGACGACCGGAAGAGCCGCCGCCGTTAAGCGGCTGCCGCGATAGTTGAGGGGAATCTCCCGATGCCAACCAAGGGCGATGCGCCGGCGCTGCCGGGCGCCCGGGCGGTTGCGCGGCACGTGCGCATCTCGCCGATGAAGGCGCGCCGTGTAGTCAACCTCGTCCGCGGGCTGCCCGCGAAGGAGGCGCTCACGGTGCTGCAGTTCGCGCCGCAGGCGGCGAGCGAGCCGGTCTACAAGGTGCTCGCCAGCGCGATCGCCAACGCCGAGAACAACGAGCGGCTCGACCCGGACTCGCTGCTGGTCGCCGAGGCCTACGTCGACGAGGGCGTCACCGCCAAGCGGTTCCGTCCGCGCGCGCAGGGCCGGGCCTACCGGATCCGCAAGCGTTCCTGCCACATCACGATCGTGGTCGAGAGCGTGCCCGCCGCGGGTGGTGGCCGTCGTGGCACCGCCGGTCGCGGCCGCGCCGCCGATGTGACCTCCGCGCCTGGGCGCAAGAAGGCCACGCCGGCCAAGGCCAGCACGGTTACCGAGGAAACGACGGACGACGAGGCCATCGAGGCCGCCGACACCGCGGCTGACTCGGAGCCGAAGGCGGCCAAGAAGGCCGCGCAGCCGAAGGCGCAGAAGGCACAGAAGGCCGCGCCGAAGGCCGAGAAGGAGCCGAAGGCGAAGAAGGCCGAGAAGGCCGACGCTGAGGCCGAGGAAGGGACCGAGTAATGGGTCAGAAAGTCCACCCGCACGGGTTCCGGCTCGGTATCAGCACCGAGTGGCGGTCCACGTGGTACGCGGACAAGCTCTACAAGGACTACATCAAAGAGGATGTCCGCATCCGTCGGATGATGTCCAAGGGCCTCGAGCGGGCCGGTATCGCGAAGGTCGACATCGAGCGCACCCGCGACCGGGTCCGCGTCGACATCCACACCGCCCGGCCGGGCATCGTCATCGGCCGTAAGGGTGCCGAGGCCGACCGCATCCGCGCCGACCTGGAGAAGCTCACCGGCAAGCAGGTGCAGCTGAACATCCACGAGATCAAGAACCCGGAGTCCGACGCGCAGCTCGTGGCGCAGAGCGTCGCCGAGCAGCTGAGCAGCCGCGTCAGCTTCCGTCGTGCCATGCGCAAGTCGATGCAGGGCGCGATGAAGAACCCGCTGGTGCGGGGGATCCGGGTGCAGGTCTCGGGCCGCCTCGGCGGCGCCGAGATGAGCCGCACCGAGTTCTACCGCGAGGGCCGGGTTCCGCTGCACACGCTGCGGGCCAACATCGAGTACGGCTTCTTCGAGGCCCGTACGCCGTTCGGCCGCATCGGTGTGAAGGTGTGGATCTACAAGGGCGACGCCGTGCCGGGCCGCGAGGCTCCCGCCGAGGCGCCGTCGCGCGGACGTCGGGACCGTGCCGACCGGCCGGAGCGGCCGCGTCGTGGCCGGTCGGGTTCGTCCGGCACCACCGCGGGTGGCACCGAGGCAGGTCGGGCGGCGCAGGCACAGGCCGAAGCTGCCGCATCGACGCCGCCGGCTGCGGCTGCGGCTCCGGCCGCTCCGCCGGCCGAGGCGCCCGCAGCAACGCAGGAGCAGGAGGGCTGACCAATGCTGATGCCACGCAAGCCTCCGAAGGGCTTTCGTAAGCCGCACCGGCCCACCCGGACGGGTGCGGCCAAGGGCGGCACGAAGGTGACGTTCGGCGACTTCGGCATTCAGGCGCTGGAGTCGGGTTACGTCACCAACCGCCAGATCGAGGCGGCCCGTATCGCGATGAACCGGCACATCCGTCGTGGCGGTAAGGTCTGGATTCCGATCTTCCCGGACCGGGCGCTCACCAAGAAGCCCGCCGAGACCCGGATGGGTTCCGGCAAGGGCTCGCCGGAGTGGTGGATCTTCAACGTGAAGCCGGGTCGCATCCTGTTCGAGATGTCGTTCGCGAACGAGGCGATCGCGCGAGAGGCGATGCGCCGTGCGATCCACAAGCTTCCGGTGAAGTGCCGCATCGTCAAGCGCGAAGTGGGTGACGTCTGATGGCGATGGGTGTGGCGGCCTCGGAACTGCGCGAGCAGACCGACGAGGAACTGGTTTCGCGGTTGCGTGAGGCCAAGGCCGAGCTGTTCAACCTGCGCGTGCAGTCGGCGACCGGCCAGCTGGACAACCACAGCCGGCTCAAGGTGATCCGCAAGGACATCGCCAAGATCTACACGATCATGCGGGAGCGCGAACTGGGCCTGTCCACCGCGCCCGACGAGGCCCCAGTTGAGGTGACCAAGTGACCGAACCGAACGAAGAGCAGACCGAGGTCCGCGGCCGGCGTAAGGTCCGCGAGGGCCTCGTCGTCAGCGCCAAGATGCAGAAGACCGTCGTGGTGGTCGTGGAGGACCGCGTCAAGCACGCGCTCTACGGCAAGGTGCTGCGTCGCACGACCAAGCTGAAGGCGCACGACGAGAAGGAGTGCGGCCTCGGCGACAGGGTTCTGCTGATGGAGACCCGGCCGCTGTCCGCGACGAAGCGCTGGCGCGTCGTCGAGATCCTCGAACGCGCTAAGTAAAACGCCTTACGAGTTCCGTCAGGCACCGGGGATGCCTCGGTGAACCGACGAGACCTAGGAGACAGAAGTGATTCAGCAGGAGTCGCGGCTGCGGGTAGCCGACAACACCGGTGCACGGGAAATCCTGTGCATCCGGGTTCTCGGCGGCTCGGGCCGGCGCTACGCGAGCATCGGTGACGTCATCGTCGCCACCGTCAAGGACGCGATCCCGGGCGCCGGCGTCAAGAAGGGCGACGTGGTCAAGGCTGTCGTCGTCCGCACCCGCAAGGAGCGGCGCCGGCCCGACGGCTCGTACATCCGCTTCGATGAGAACGCCGCCGTGATCATCAAGGACGGCGGTGACCCCCGTGGTACCCGCATCTTCGGCCCGGTCGGCCGTGAGCTGCGGGACAAGCGGTTCATGAAGATCATCTCGCTCGCGCCGGAGGTGTTGTAGACCGTGAAGGTCAAGAAGGGCGACACGGTTCTCGTCATCGCCGGTAAGGACAAGGGCGCGAAGGGCAAGGTCATCGCGGCCTACCCGCGTCGGGACAAGGTGCTCGTCGAGGGCGTGAACCGCGTCAAGAAGCACACCCGGATCCGCACCACCAACCGCGGCGCCAAGACCGGTGGCATCGTCACGCAGGAGGCCGCGATCCACGTGTCGAACGTGATGGTGGTCGACTCCGACGGCAAGCCGACCCGGGTCGGATACCGGATCGACGATGACAACCAGAAGGTGCGCATCTCGCGGCGCTCCGGCAAGGACCTCTGATGACGACCACCACGGCTGAGAAGACCCTGCCGCGGCTCAAGGAGCGGTACCGCTCGGAGCTCGTCGGCAAGCTGACGGAGCAGTTCAGCTACGGCAACCCGATGCAGGTGCCGCGGCTGACGAAGATCGTCGTCAACATGGGTGTCGGAGACGCCGCCCGCGACGCGAAGCTCATCGACGGCGCGGTGCGTGACCTCGCGACGATCACCGGCCAGAAGCCGCAGGTGCGGCGGGCGAAGAAGTCGATCGCGCAGTTCAAGCTGCGCGAGGGCATGCCCATCGGTGCCAAGGTGACCCTGCGCGGCGACCGCATGTGGGAGTTCCTGGACCGGCTGCTGTCGATCGCGCTGCCCCGTATCCGCGACTTCCGCGGTCTCGACGGGCGCAAGCTGGACGGCAACGGCAACTACACCTTCGGTCTCACCGAGCAGTCGGTTTTCCACGAGATCGACCAGGACCGGATCGACCGGCCGCGGGGCATGGACATCACGATCGTGACCACCGCACCGACCGATGACGAGGGCCGGGCGCTGCTCAAGCTCCTCGGCTTCCCGTTCAAGGAGAACTGACATGGCTAAAAAGGCCCTGATCATCAAGGCGGCGGCCAAGCCGAAGTTCGCGGTGCGCGCCTACACCCGTTGCCAGCGCTGCGGGCGTCCGAAGGCGGTCTACCGCAAGTTCGGTCTGTGCCGCGTCTGTGTCCGCGAGATGGCGCACCGGGGCGAACTGCCCGGCGTGTCGAAGGCTTCCTGGTAGTCCTTGCTTCGCCGTAGGCCAGGCGACTTCCTGGAACCGCGGCGAGAAAGAGAGCAGTCAACCCATGACCATGACCGACCCGATCGCAGACATGCTGACCCGTCTGCGCAACGCCAACCAGGCGTACCACGACCGGGTGACGATGCCGTACTCGAAGATCAAGGCGAACATCGCCGAGGTACTCAAGTCGGAGGGCTACGTCTCCACCTGGTCCGTTCAGGACCCTGAGGAGGGTGCTGTCGGCAAGAGCCTGATCGTCGAGTTGAAGTACGGACAGAGCCGCGAGCGCAGCCTCGCCGGCATCCGGCGCGTGTCCAAGCCGGGCCTGCGGGTGTACGCGAAGGCCGTCGAGCTCCCGCGGGTGCTCGGAGGCCTGGGCGTCGCGATCATCTCGACGTCTCAGGGTCTGCTGACCGACCGGCAGGCTCGCAAGCGTGGGGTGGGCGGGGAAGTCCTCGCCTACGTCTGGTGAGGAGGCAGAACCATGTCACGAATCGGACGTAAGCCGATCCCGGTTCCCAACGGTGTCGACATCAAGATCGACGGTGCGACCGTCACGGTGAAGGGGCCTAAGGGCCAGCTTTCACACACGGTCGCCGAGCCGATCACGGTCGACAAGGGCGACGACGGCCAGTACTACGTGGCCCGCCCGGACGACGAGCGCAAGTCCAAGGAACTGCACGGCCTCAGCCGCACGCTGATCGCCAACATGGTCGTGGGCGTCACCGAGGGCTACCGTAAGAGCCTCGAGATCGCCGGCACGGGCTACCGCGTCACGGCCAAGGGCAGCGACCTCGAGTTCGCGCTCGGCTTCTCGCACCCGGTGCTCGTCAAGGCCCCGACGGGGATCACCTTCACGGTCGAGCGGCCCACGCTGTTCCACGTCGCCGGCATCGACAAGCAGCAGGTCGGTGAGGTGGCCGCGAACATCCGCAAGATCCGTCCGCCGGAGCCGTACAAGGGCAAGGGCGTGAAGTACGTCGGCGAGGTCATTCGTCGCAAGGCTGGGAAGGCAGGCAAGAAGTGAGCGCGACGCTCCTACAGCGCCGGGGTGGCGGCGGCGCCGCTGCCGCGCGCCGCATCGGACGGGCGCGGCGACACTTCCGCATCCGCAAGAACGTGCAGGGCACGGTCGCTCGGCCCCGGCTGGTGGTCACGCGGTCGCTGCGGCACATCGTCGCCCAGCTCGTCGACGACGGAAAAGGCCACACGATCGCCTCTGCGTCGACCATGGACGCGTCGCTGCGCGGTGCCGAGGGCACCAAGAGCGACTCGGCCCGCAAGGTCGGCACACTGCTCGCGGAGCGGGCGAAGGCCGCCGGCATCAGCAAGGTCGTCTTCGACCGTGGAGGCAACCGGTACGCGGGCCGCATCGCGGCTCTCGCCGACGCCGCCCGCGAAGCCGGGCTCGAGTTCTAGGAAGGAATGTCCAATGCCTGGTCCACAGCGCAGGGGCGGCGGGTCCGGAGGCTCTGAAGGTGGCGGCGGTCGCCGTGAGGGCGGCGGTCGGCGCGACGGCGGTCGGGGCGGCAGTCCCGCCGAGAAGAGCCCGCACATCGAGCGGGTCGTCTCGATCAACCGTGTCGCCAAGGTAGTCAAGGGCGGTCGCCGGTTCAGCTTCACCGCGCTCGTCGTGGTGGGCGACGGTGACGGCACCGTCGGCGTCGGCTACGGGAAGGCCAAGGAGGTGCCCGCGGCCATCGCCAAGGGCGTCGAGGAGGCCAAGAAGCACTTCTTCAAGGTGCCCCGGATCCTCGCCACCATCCCGCACCCCGTGCAGGGTGAAGACGCCGCCGGCGTCGTGCTCCTGAAGCCCGCCAGCGCCGGTACCGGTGTCATCGCCGGTGGCCCGGTGCGCGCGGTGCTGGAGTGCGCCGGTATCCACGACGTGCTCTCGAAGAGCCTCGGCTCGTCGAACGCGATCAACATCGTGCACGCCACGGTGGCGGCGCTGAAGATGCTCGAATCGCCGGAAGCCGTGGCCGCGCGCCGTGGCCTGCCGGTCGAAGACGTGGCGCCGGCCGCGATGCTGGCCGCCCGGGCCGGGGTGAGTAGCTGATGCCCAGACTCAAGGTCACGCAGACGCGGTCCAAGATCGGTACGAAGCAGAACCAGCGCGAGACGCTGCGTTCGCTCGGGCTGAAGCGGATCAACGACGCGGTGGTCAAGGAGGATCGGCCCGAGATTCGGGGCATGATCCGTACCGTGACCCACCTGGTGCGCGTCGAGGAGGTGGAGTAACGATGGTGATCAAGATCCATCACCTGCGCCCGGCGCCCGGCGCCAAGACCGAGAAGATGCGGGTCGGGCGCGGTGAGGGCTCCAAGGGCAAGTCGGCCGGTCGCGGTACCAAGGGCTCCAAGGCCCGGAAGAACGTGCCGGCCTGGTTCGAGGGTGGCTCGATCCCGATCCACATGCGGCTGCCCAAGATGAAGGGCTTCCGCAACCACTTCCGGGTTGAGTTCCAGGTGATCAACCTGGACCGTCTCGCGAAGCTCTACCCGGAGGGTGGCTCGGTGACCGCCGACGACCTGCGGGAGAGCGGCGCGGTCCGGAAGGGCCAGCCGGTCAAGGTGCTCGGCACCGGTGACCTGGGTGGCGTCAAGCTCGACGTGACCGCCGATGCCTTCTCCGGGTCGGCGCGCGAGAAGATTACCGCTGCTGGCGGTACGGTTCGGGTCGCTGGCGAGGAGCCCGCTTCCTGAATCGACAGGCGTCGGTGTGGCGTCCATCATCGGCTACCGCCGACGGATGGACGCCACGTGGCTACTTGATACCCCGAGCGTCCTGTTAGAGTCCGTTCGCAGTGTGTTTTTTGCGAACACACGCCCAGTTACTCAGACCGGTCGGTGCTGGATCCCGCCAATGTAGGCGGCCGCCGCGCGCAGGAGGATGAAGTTGCTATCCGCCTTTTTCAGTGCGTTCAAGACGCCTGACCTGCGCAAGAAGATCATCTTCACGTTAGCGATGATCGCCATCTACCGGCTGGGCGCCACGCTGCCCAGCCCTGGCGTCTCGTACGGCAACGTGCAGAAGTGTCTTGACCAGGTGCAAGAAAACGGCTCGAGCGACGTCTTGACGCTGTTGAACCTGTTCTCCGGCGGCGCGCTGCTCCAGCTGTCGGTGTTCGCGCTGGGCATCATGCCCTACATCACCGCCAGCATCATCCTTCAGCTGCTCACCGTGGTGATTCCGCGGCTTGAGTCGCTGAAGAAGGAGGGCCAGTCCGGCCAGGCGAAGATCACCCAGTACACGCGGTACCTGACGCTCGGCCTGGCCGTGCTGCAGGCGTCGGCGTTCGTCGCCCTGGCCCGCTCGGGCCAGCTCTTCAACAACCAGTGCCAGGACCTGCCGATCATCCCGGAAGACACCGGGCTGAGCATCTGGCTCACCGTCAGCATCATCGTCATCACGATGACCGCCGGTACCGGTGTCATCATGTGGCTCGGCGAGATGGTCACCGACCGCGGCGTCGGCAACGGCATGTCGGTGCTGATCTTCTCCTCGATCGCCGCCCGGCTGCCCTACGAGGGCTACCAGATCTACCAGAGCAACAAGACCGGGTTCTTCGTCGCGCTCGGCATCGGCGTCACGGTGATCACCGCGGTGGTCTTCATCGAGCAGGCCCAGCGGCGCGTGCCCGTGCAGTACGCGAAGCGCATGATCGGCCGGCGGATGTACGGCGGCACCTCCACCTACATCCCGCTGAAGGTCAACCAGGCCGGTGTCATCCCGGTCATCTTCGCCTCGTCGCTGCTGTACCTGCCGCAGCTCGCCGTGCAGCTCGCCGGCGAGAACAGCACCAACGCGGTGGTCGTGTTCATCCAGCGGTACCTGGTCGACCAGAGCAACCCGGTGCACATCGTCACGTACTTCCTGATGATCGTGTTCTTCACGTACTTCTACGTCGGCATCACGTTCAACCCGACCGAGGTCGCCGACAACATGCGTAAGTACGGCGGGTTCGTGCACGGCATCCGGCCGGGCAAGCCCACGGCCGAGTACCTCGACTTCATCCTCAGCCGGATCACCCTTCCCGGCGCGCTGTACCTCGGCATCATCTCGGTCCTGCCCAACCTGTTCATCGGTCTGATCGGCGGCAACAACGCACTGCAGAACTTCCCGTTCGGCGGTACGGCTGTTCTGATCATGGTCGGTGTGGGTCTGGAAACGGTGAAGCAGATCGAGAGCCAGCTCATGCAGCGCAACTACGAAGGGTTCCTGCGCAAGTGACGATCTTTGTAGGGCGCCCCGAGGGGGGCGCATGAGGCTAGTCCTGGTCGGGCCGCCAGGGGCGGGCAAGGGCACACAGGCGGAGTTCATTGCCGCCCACCTCGCGGTGCCCAAGATTTCGACCGGAGACATCTTCCGGGCCAACGTCGCCCAGGGCACGCCCCTGGGCGTCGAGGCCAAGCGTTACATGGACGCGGGTCAGCTCGTTCCCGACGAGGTGACCATCAACATGGTGGCCGACCGGCTCGCCGAGCCCGACGCCACCGACGGGTTCCTGCTCGACGGGTTTCCGCGCACCGTGCCGCAGGCGATCGCGCTCGACAAGATGCTCATCGAGTTGAGCTCGGGTCTCGACGTCGTTCTCGAACTCGTGGTCGAGAACGAGGAGGTCGTGCGCCGGCTGTCCGGCCGGCGCACCTGCCGGGGCTGCGGCAAGATCTGGCACGTCGAGTTCGACGCACCGCAGCGCGAGGGGTTCTGCGACCGGTGCGGCTCCGAGCTGTTCCAGCGAGACGACGACAAGCCGGAGACGATCGCCGCCCGGCTCGAGGTCTACGCGCGCGACACCGCTCCGCTCGTGGACTACTACGGCGCCCGCGGGGTGCTGGTGGGCATCGACGCTACCGGGCCGGTGGAGGACATCACGGTCCGGGCGATCGACGCCCTGCAGTCCTACGGCGGCTAGCGTGCCCCGCTCCCACCCGCGGATCGAGATCAAGACCCCCGAGCAGATCGCGCTGATGCGCGGTGCCGGGTTGGTCGTCGCGAAGGCCCTGGCCACGATGCGGGCGGCGGTGGCGCCGGGCGTCAGTACGGCCGAACTCGACGCGATCGCACACGACGTGATCCGCTCCGCCGGCGCGGTGCCGTCGTTCCTCGGTTACCAGGGCTATCCGGCCACCATCTGCTCGTCGGTGAACGAACAGATCGTGCACGCGATCCCGTCGCCGCGTCAGGTGCTGCGCGAGGGCGACCTGATCTCCATCGACTGCGGCGCGATCCTCGACGGCTGGCACGGCGACGCCGCGATCTCGGTGATCGTCGGTTCCGGAACCGGCTCAGAATCCGGCACTGCGCCGAAGCCCGAGCTCACCAAGCTGATCAACGCGGCCGAGGAAGCGCTGTGGGCCGGCATCACCACCGCGGCCAAGGCGATGCGGAGCGGCGGCGGCCGGCTCGGCGACATCTCCGCGGCGATCGAGAAGTCGAGCCGGCAGACGAAGCGGTACGGCATCGTGCGCGGCTACGGCGGGCACGGCATCGGCACCGAGATGCACATGGAGCCGTTCGTCCTCAACTACGGCCGGCCCGGCCGGGGGCCGCACCTGGTGCCGGGCATGTGCCTGGCGATCGAGCCGATGCTGACGCTGGGCAGTCCGCGCACGCTCGAACTGGCCGACGAGTGGACGGTGGTCACCGCCGACCGGTCGGTGGCGGCGCACGTGGAGCACACCGTCGGACTGTTCGACGACGGCGTATGGGTGCTCACCGCCGACGACGGCGGAGCCGCCCGGCTCGGCGAGCTGCTGACCGCTGCGGCGGGATCCCGCGTGGTGTAGACACCCGTAGGTGGACCTCCGGAGGCACCCGGGTGCGGCGGTCGGCAACAATGTAATCCGCGCGAGGTATGGGGAGGGCGCGGTGACGGATCGGGCGGTACAGCATGAGTAGCCGGCGAGACCATCTGCGGGCTGCCGACGTCGACCGCACCTACGTGGCCGACATCCTGAAGAAAGCCTGCGACGAGGGCCGGCTGTCGTTGCACGAGTACGACGAGCGGCTCCAGAAGACCTACACCGCACGCACCTACGGCGACCTCGACAAGATCATCCTCGACCTGCCCCGCCCGTCCCGCCGCACCGGCATGCAGCCCTACCGCAGCACGCCGCCGGTCTCCGGCGCCGGCTGGGCGCCGCTCCAGCAACAGCAGCAACAGAAGGACAGCGCCGACTGGATGCGCCGGCTGTGGATGGCCTGGACGATCGCGGTCTCGGTGAACGTCGTGGTCTGGCTGCTGGTGTGCCTGTCGACCGCCGACCTCATCTATCCGTGGCCGATCTGGGTCGCCGGGCCGTGGGGCGCCGTCCTGCTCGTCACCACGCTGATGGGGCGTCCCAAGCGGGAGCAGTAAGGGCCAGTTTGGAGTTCTCGCTTACCGCCGCGTACACTCGTCAATCGGCGCACAGCGTCTGCTCCGTCATGCCTGTCCGGCGCTTCGGCAGGCTCGGAGACCGCGGCTGGCGCGGGTGGCCCTCTACCACCCGTGATTGACCTGTGAGCCTGCCACACCGATCCAACGTCAGGTAGCGGAGGATATGCCGAAGAAAGACGGAGCCATCGAGATGGAGGGCCGGGTCATCGAGCCGCTCCCGAACGCCATGTTCCGGGTCGAGCTTCAAAATGGCCACAAGGTTCTGGCTCACATCAGCGGCAAGATGCGGCAGCACTACATCCGCATCCTGCCCGAGGACAGGGTCGTAGTGGAGTTGTCCCCGTACGACCTCACCCGCGGGCGCATCGTCTACCGCTACAAATGACATCGGATCGCTACTGGCGGTCAACGCGCACTAAGACAACTCAGGAATTTCCTCGCTCGGGCTCGGGTGCGTCCGCCGCATAGCGGTGGTGGCGTCCGGGCGCACTGGCGCGGACGGGAGAGTAAGGCAGAACCGTGAAGGTCAAGCCGAGCGTCAAGAAGATCTGCAACAAGTGCCGGGTCATCCGCCGGCACGGCCGGGTCATGATCATCTGCAGCGACCCGCGCCACAAGCAGCGCCAGGGCTAGGCGAAAACAGCCGACGGGCGCTCACGGGCGTCCCATAACTAAAGCCCGTTCCAGCCACGGGCGGCGCCGTCCACGACGGCAGTGCGTGGTTGACCCCCGGTCGGAGGCCGGGGCCCGATGAGGGTAATCGGGGCGGATCGGGCGCAGACCTCCGCGCAACACGACAGGAGTACGCCCACCGATGGCTCGTATTGTCGGCGTAGACCTCCCCCGCGAGAAGCGGGTGGAGATCGCGCTCACGTACATCTTCGGAATTGGTCGCACCCGCGCGATCGAGACGCTCGCCGCCACCGGCATCAGCCCGGACAAGCGCGCCCGCGATCTCACCGATGAAGAGGTCGTGGCCATTCGTGACCACATCGAGGCCAACTACAAGGTCGAAGGTGACCTCCGTCGCGAGGTGACCGCCGACATCCGGCGCAAGGTCGAGATCGGCTGCTACGCCGGTATCCGCCACCGCCGTGGCCTGCCCGTGCGCGGGCAGCGCACCCGCACGAACGCGCGCACCCGCAAGGGTCCCAAGCGCACGGTCGCCGGCAAGAAGAAGCCCGGTAAGAAGTAACCAGCCGCAAAATTTTCAGGAGCGCATTCACTTATGCCACCGAAGGCTCGCACCGGTGCGGCGGCCGCGAAGAAGGTTCGCCGCAAGGAGCGCAAGAACGTCTCCCACGGGCAGGCGCATATCAAGAGCACGTTCAACAACACGATCGTCTCCATCACCGACCCGACCGGTGCCGTGATCTCCTGGGCCTCGGCCGGGCAGGTCGGCTTCAAGGGCTCCCGCAAGTCGACGCCGTTCGCGGCGCAGCTTGCCGCCGAAGCCGCCGCCCGCCGCGCCATGGAGCACGGCATGCGCAAGGTCGACGTGTTCGTGAAGGGCCCCGGCTCCGGCCGGGAGACCGCCATCCGTTCGCTCACCGCGGTGGGTCTCGAGGTCGGGCAGATCTCCGACGTCACGCCGCAGCCGCACAACGGATGCCGTCCACCGAAGCGTCGTCGGGTCTAAGGGGAAGACGAGAAATGGCACGTTATACGGGCGCCGACTGCCGTCGTTGCCGGCGCGAGAAGATGAAGCTGTTCCTCAAGGGCAGCAAGTGCGACGGGCCGAAGTGCCCGTTCGAGTCCCGCCCCTTCCCGCCCGGCCAGCATGGCCGCGGTCGGCCGAAGGAGTCGGAGTACCTGCTGCAGCTCCGTGAGAAGCAGAAGGCCCGTCGGGTCTACGGCATCATGGAGAAGCAGTTCCGCGGCTACTACGAAGAGGCCGTGCACAAGCAGGGCAAGACCGGTGAGGTCCTCCTGCAGATCCTCGAGTCGCGGCTCGACAACGTGGTCTACCGGGCCGGTTACGCGCCGTCCCGCGACTCCGCGCGTCAGCTGGTGCGGCACGGTCACCTCACGGTGAACGGCCGGAAGGTCGACATCCCGTCGTACCGGGTGCGCGAGCACGACGTCATCCAGGTGCGCGAGAAGAGCCGCGAGCTCACCCCGTTCCTGGTCGCGCAGGGCCTCGCCGGCAGCCGCACGGTTCCGGCGTGGCTGGAGGCGATCCCGAGCCAGCTCAAGATCCTGGTGCACTCGCTGCCCGCGCGGCAGACGATCGACACCCAGGTTCAGGAGCAGCTGATCGTCGAGCTCTACAGCAAGTAAGGCAGTACCTCGCGGCCGTCATATAGCGGGCGGCCCCGAACCAAGGAGAAGTAAGTGCTCATCTCCCAGCGGCCGACTCTCACGGAAGAGTCGCTGTCGGAAACCCGGTCCCGGTTCACCATCGAGCCGCTCGAGCCCGGCTTCGGCTACACGCTCGGCAACTCGCTGCGCCGCACGCTGCTGTCGTCCATCCCGGGCGCGGCGGTGACCAGCATCAAGATCGACGGTGTGCTGCACGAGTTCACGACCATCCCGGGCGTGAAGGAAGACGTCGTCGAGCTGGTCATGAACATCAAGGAGCTCACCGTGAGCTCCGAGCACGACGAGCCGGTGTCGCTCTACCTGCGCAAGCAGGGCCCGGGCGACGTCACCGCCGGTGACATCCAGCCGCCGGCCGGAGCCACCGTGCACAACCCCGACCTGAAGTTGGCCACGCTCAACGGCAAGGGCCGCCTCGACATGGAACTCACCGTCGAGCGGGGTCGCGGTTACGTCACCGCGTCCCAGAACAAGCAGGCCGGGCAGGAGATCGGGCGGATCCCGATCGACTCGATCTATTCGCCGGTGCTCAAGGTCACCTACCGTGTCGAGGCCACCCGTGTCGAGCAGCGCACCGACTTCGACCGGCTGATCATCGACGTCGAGACCAAGGCGTCGATCACGCCGCGCACGGCGCTCGCGTCGGCCGGTTCGACCCTGGTCGAGCTGTTCGGCCTGTGCCGTGAGCTCGACGAGACCGCCGAGGGCATCGACATCGGCCCGTCGCCGCAGGACGCGCAGCTCGCTGCCGACCTGGCGCTGCCGATCGAGGAGCTGGACCTCACCGTCCGCTCGTACAACTGCCTCAAGCGCGAGGGCATCAACTCCGTCGGTGAACTGATCAGCCGCACCGAGGCCGATCTACTCGATATAAGGAATTTCGGGCAGAAGAGCATCGACGAGGTCAAGATGAAGCTCGCCGGCATGGGCCTCGGGCTGAAGGATTCGGCTCCGACGTTCGATCCGGCGCATGTCGTCGACTCGTTCGCCGACGTCGACTACGACGCCGACGACTACCGCGAGACCGAGCAGCTGTAACAGCAAACGCGGGCGCCGGCGACAAGCCGGCGCCCGGCCGATATTTCAGGAGCCGAAGAGATGCCCACGCCCACCAGGGGTCCCCGCCTCGGCGGCAGCCCCGCGCACGAGCGGTTGATGCTGGCGAACCTGGCCACGTCGCTGTTCAAGCACGGCCGCATCCAGACCACCGAGACCAAGGCCAAGCGGCTGCGCCCGCTGGCCGAGCGGCTGATCACGAAGGCCAAGCGCGGCGATCTCGCGGCGAGGCGCCTGGTGCTCACCACCGTTCGCGACAAGGACGTCGTCTACGCGCTGTTCAGCGACATCGCGCCGCGTTACGCCAACCGTCCGGGCGGCTACACGCGGATCGTGAAGACCGGCCCGCGCAAGGGCGATGCCGCGCCGATGGCGATCATCGAACTGGTCGAGGAGCTGGTCGAGGCCGCGCCGGCGAAGAAGTCCGCGCCGGCGAAGAAGTCCGCGCCGGCCAAGAAGGCCGCTCGCAAGGCCGCCAAGGCCGACGCCGTCGCCGCCCTGGCCCAGGACGATGACGACGACATCGTGGTGTCCGCCAAGGCGGACGACACCGACGCCGACACCGACAGCGGCACCGAGTCGGCGTCCGGCGAGAAGAAAGACGACGACTGATCTTCCAGTAGCGGTCCGCGGGCCCGGCACCCTTTCGGGGGGCCGGGCCTGCGGGCTTTCATGAGACGGAGTGAGCGAGCGCTTGCGCGAGCGAAACATTAACGCAGTGCCCGGCGAACGCATCGCACCGCGAAGCGGGGCGATCGCGTGAGCGAGCGCTTGCGCGAGCGAACCATTAACGCAGTGCCCGGCGAACGCATCGCACCGCGAAGCGGGGCGATCGCGTGAGCGAGCGCTTGCGGCTTGACGTCGCCTATGACGGGACGGACTTCGCGGGCTGGGCGGTGCAGCCCGAGCGGCGCACCGTGGCGGGCGTCCTGACGGCCGAACTGGTGCGGCTGTTCGGCTCCGCCGACGGCTTGACCGTGGCCGGCCGCACCGACGCCGGCGTGCACGCCACCGGTCAGGTGTGCCACGTCGACGTGACGCCGTCCGCGTGGGACCGGCTGGGCGACTCCGTGGTGCGCCGGTTGGCGGGTCTCCTGCCGGGCGACGTCCGGGTGCACTCGGTCGTACCGGCGCCGGAGGGCTTCGACGCCCGGTTCTCGGCGCTGTGGCGACGGTACGAGTACCGCGTCACAGACGACCCGTGGGGCGCCTCGCCGCTGCGCCGTCACGACACCCTGGCCTGGCCCCGTCCGCTCGACCTCGACGCGCTGAACGCCGCCGCAGAGGGGTTGCTGGGAGAGCATGACTTCGCGGCGTACTGCCGGCGCAAGGAGCACGGCACGACGATCCGCATGGTGCAGCGGCTGCACTGGGCCCGGGCCGTCGACGGCGTGCTCGTCGCCACCGTGCAGGCCGACGCGTTCTGCCAGTCGATGGTGCGCAGCCTGGTCGGCGCGATGCTGACCGCCGGCGACGGCCGCCGGGCGGTGGAGTGGCCCGGTTCCCTGCTCACCCGGCGGGAGCGGGCGAGCGAGGTCCCGGTGGTAGGAGCGCACGGACTCACGCTGGTGGAGGTCGCCTATCCGGCGGACGGGTTCGCCGAGCGCGCGGAGGCGACCCGGCGCCTCCGCGCCTAGGATGCCTCCGCGCCTAGCTGGACGACGGGTTCGGTGACCCGCTGCCGGCGGCCTTCGGTGCCGCCCGGCCGCCGATGATCGCGTCACGCAGGTGCGCGGTGAGGATGTCGGCCTGGATCTGGTCGCGGGCAGCCTGGGAGGCGGCGTCGAAGCCCTGGCCGTCGACCCGGGCGATCACGCAGTACGCCAGGAAGTGGCCGCGGGCGTGCCAGCCGAGCACCATCGGCGCCCGCACCAGGACCTCGGTACCGGCACCGGCGAGCAGGCCGGTGAACCGGCCCTTCTGCGCCTTCACCGTCGGCTCGATGTTCTCGTGCGTGTTGATCGCGGCCGGCTCGTCCTTCAGGTTGAAGATGCCGGCGGTGATGAAGTAGACGCCGTCGTTCGACTTCAACGTGCCGCGGACCACCTGCGAGCAGCCGTTGTCGGCCAGGAGCTTCGCGAGGTCGTCGCTGGCGGCCGTCGAGCAGTCGGTCTTCGCTTCCTTCTTGAGGATCGTGTACTGGTTGCCCGTCTGGCCGGCGAGCACCTCGAGCGGGAACACCTCGGCCTCGGTCAACGGATTCGGATCCGCGTCGCGGCTCGTGATGTCGCGCCCCGCTGCCGGCGTGTTGTTCTGGGCGTTGTTCCCGCCCTTGTCGCCGGACAACTCGTCCTGGAACACGAACCAGGTGCTCAGCCCGCACACCGCGAACAGCACCAGTACGCCGACGGACGCGAGCGCCACCATCGCCTTCGACAGCCGGCGCGACGCCGGGCGGACCGGGTCGATCCGCACCGGGCGGAGGCTGCCGGTGGTGCTCGGCCCGATGCGCGGCAGGCTGCCGGTGGTGGCCGAACCCACCGAGGCGACCCGGCCGGTGGTGCCGGTGTTGCCCGAGCCGACCCGCGGGATGCTGCCCGTCGACGTGACCCGCGGCATGTCGCCGGTCGTGTCGGGCGAGATCGTCCGCATGGTCTCGGCGGGCGGCAACGACGGCGGCCGCGCGGGCCTCTCGTCGTCGTCACGCCGCACCCGGTTGGGGCCGGCCGGAAGGGCGGGCTGCCGGGCCTCGTCGTAGCGCGGATCCGGGTAGTCGGCGTCGCGGCGGTAGCCGCTTTCGCGGCGCGGGTCTGCGTACTGTTCCTGGTAGGGCGGTGCCTCGGCATAGCCCGGTTCGGCGTATCCCGGTTCGCCATATCCGGGCTCGGCATATCCCGGCTCGGCATATCCCGGCTCGGCATATCCCGGCTCGGCATATCCCGGCTCGGCATA
>NZ_BOPG01000039.1 GCF_016863635.1 Virgisporangium aurantiacum
CTGCCGCCGCGGCCGTACCCGGGTGGCTCGGCGTACGCGGCCGGCTCGACGTGGGCCGGGCCGGCGGGCAGTTCCAGGCGGCCGGGCCGGGCCGGCGGTTCGGCGTAGCCCTGCTGGTCCGGGTAACCCGGGCCGCCGCCGGGCCGCGCGGGTGGCTCGGCGTAGGCGGCCGGCTGGCTGGGGTACGGCTGCTGGAAGTCGGGTGCGAACCCGGGCGGCGAGCCCGCGGACGCCGCGGCCTCGTCGTCCTCCCGGTAGCGGCGCCGGCGGCCACTGGCGCTTCCCGGCGGCGCGCTGGCCGGCCCGGCCGTGGGCGGACCGCTCATCGGCGGCGAACTCATCGGCGGACCGCTGACCGCGGCCGAGCGCTGCTCGGGCGCCCGGCGCCGGCCGCCGTACGTGCTCCGGGTCCTGGCCCGGTCGCCCGGCGACATGTACTTAAGGATCGGCTCCTCTTGCGGCGGACTCGGCGGCACCACCGGCGGCGCCGACGCGTCGAACGGCTTGAAGATCGGTTCCTCGTCCGCGTGTGGCGAGGCGGCCGGCGGCCGGCGCGGCACGACCGTGCCGGCGGCGGACCCACCACCGAACGGCGTGCTCGGCTCCTCGCGTCCCGGCGGCGGGGTGAACCCCCCGGTGGACTCCGTGCGGCCCGCACCGAAGCCACCGGTCGGCTCGTCGAACGACGGCGTGACGGCACGGCCACCGAACGGCCCCGCCGAGCCGGCGGAGGGCCCGGAAAAACCGGCGGACGGCCCGGCCGAGCCGGCGGACGGCTCGGTGAATCCGGAGAACCCGCCGCCACCCGCGGACGGCGTGCCGAACCCGCCGGTCGGCTCGTCGAAGGAGGGCCCGGGAACCCGGCCGAACGATCCGGTGGACTCATCGCGGGGCGGGGGAGCGGCACGGCCGCCGAAAGGTGGTTCGCCGCGTGGGGGCGTGTTGAAGCCGCCGGTGGGTTCGTCGAAGGACGGGCGGGCGCCGAACGAGCCGGTGGGTTCGTCGTAATTCGGGGTCACCCTGCCGGCGCCGGCCGGGGGCGGGAAGCCGCCGTTGAACGGCATCGGGCCTTCGCCGGGGGGTGGTGGCTCGGTGAACAGCGGGGCCGGGACCTCGGGCGGTTCGCCGCCAGGGCCGAAACCGCCGCCGGGGCCGCCACCGAAACCGCCGCGGCCGCCAGGGCCGCCGGGATCGTCAAAGCCACCGCGACCGCCGGGGCCATCAAAGCCGCCGGGGCCGCCA
>NZ_BOPG01000040.1 GCF_016863635.1 Virgisporangium aurantiacum
ACCGCCGTTGAAACCGGGGCCGGGACCGCCGTTGAAACCGGGACCGGGGCGGTCGTCGAATCCGCCTGGGGGGCCGTCGAAGCCGCCGCCGTTGTTTGCGAAGGGGTCGTCGGGATCCGGGTCGCGACGGCGGGGAGGGGGAAACTCGTCGCCGGAGTCTTCTGGTGACTCACGGTAGTCGGCGAGCCAGCTCTCGGCTTCCGCCGCCTCCTCCGCGGGGTCGGGAGCTCGTCGGCGCCTAGGTCCGATCCCGTACCTCATGACGGTAGGTTAACCGACCGGGCAACCAGGGACACCGCACGGATGTCCGTCGAAAGTGCAGAATACGTTGCGTGACCGGCGAGCACTACTTCAGCGTCGACCCTGCGGCGCCAGCACAATCCCGACAGATCGACTTCGATGTGGCGGGGCGGCAGGTGCGGTTGGAGTCGTCGTCGGGCGTGTTCTCGGCCGGCCGGCTCGACCTCGGCACCGCCCTTCTCCTGCGGAAAGCGCCGCTACCCGGCCCCGACACCACGGGCGCGTTGCTCGATCTCGGCTGCGGCTACGGGCCGATCACGATCACGCTCGCCCTGAGCGCTCCGAAGGCCACCGTCTACGCGACCGACGTCAACCGGCGTGCGCTCGATCTCACCCGTGCGAACGCCGTCTCAGTCGACGCCGACAACGTCGTGGTCGGAGAACCGACAGAAATACCGGACGACGTGCGCTTCGACCAGATCTGGTCGAATCCGCCGATCCGCGTGGGTAAGGCCGAACTGCACACCCTGCTGGAGACCTGGCTGCCCCGCCTCGCGCCGGGCGGCACGGCCTGGCTGGTGGTGGCGCGCAACCTCGGCGCCGACTCGCTGCAGGAGTGGATCACGGCGCGGGGATTCCCGGCGCACCGCCACGCGAGTGGAAAAGGCTATCGCGTCCTGCGGGTGGACCCGCACAATCACTGACCCATGGGGTACGTCGACGTGGCCGGCCTGCGCCACGTGCTGCCGGACGGGCGGGAACTGTTCAGCGACGTGTCGTTCCGGGTGGGCGAGGGTGCGAAGGTGGCGCTCGTCGGGCCGAACGGCGCGGGCAAGACCACGCTGCTGCGGATGGTCGCCGGTGACCTGGCGGTGCAGCACGGCACGGTCGCCCGTTCGGGTGGGCTCGGCGTCATGCGCCAGTTCATCGGCATGCTGGGCGCCCATAAACAGAAGGAAGAAGAGGACGCTCACCCGCGTCACCTTGACTCTTTTGCCCTTTCCCTCGCGGCGCCCGCGGTCCGCGTGGCCGGAACCACCCTTGCCAGGGCCGAGGCCGACCTGCACGCGGCCGAGAGACGCGGCAAATACAGCACCAGCGCGGGCCGGGCGCAGCTCGCCTACGCCGACGCGCTCGCGGCCTGGGGCGAGGCCGGCGGCTACGAGGCCGAGGTGCTGTTCGACACGGCGAGCGTGGCCGCGCTGCACAAGCCGTGGGACGAGGTGAAGCACCGCGAGATCGGCACGCTCTCCGGCGGCCAGCAGAAGCGGTTCGCGCTGGAACTGCTGCTTCGCGGCCCCGACGAGGTGCTGCTGCTCGACGAGCCCGACAACTTCCTCGACGTGCCCGGCAAGCGGTGGCTGGAGCAGCGGCTCGCCGAATCCGGCAAGAGTGTGCTCTACGTCTCACACGATCGGGAGCTCCTGGCGCAGACCGCCAACCGGGTGGTGGCCGTCGAGGGCGGCTCGGCGTGGGTGCATCCGGGCGGGTTCGCGTCGTGGCACGAGGCCCGGGGCAACCGGCACCAGCGCATGGAGGAGAACCGCCGGCGCTGGGACGAGGAGCACGAGAAGCTCCGCCAACTGATGCTGATGTACAAGCAGAAGGCCGCCTACAACTCCGACATGGCCTCGCGGTACCAGTCGGCCCAGACCCGGCTGAAGAAGTTCGAGGAGGGCGGGCCGCCGCCGCTGCCGCCGAAGGAGCAGGACATCCGGATGCGGCTCGGCGGCGGGCGCACCGGCAAGCGGGCGCTGGTGTGCGCGCAACTGGAGATGGAGGACCTGACCTTCCCGTTCGACCTGGAGGTCTGGTTCGGCGACCGGGTGGCGGTGCTCGGCGCGAACGGCACCGGCAAGTCGCACTTCCTGCGGCTGCTGGCCCGTGGCGGGACCGATCCCGACGTGGAACACGCGCCGGTCGACGGCCGGCTGCTCGCGCCGGTGGCGCACAACGGCCGCGTGAAGCTCGGTGCCCGGGTGCGTCCCGGCCACTTCTCGCAGACCCACGACCGTCCCGACCTGGCCGGCCGCACGCTCCTCGACGTGCTGTGGCGCGGCGACGACCACCGCCGCGGCCTGCCCCGGGAGGACGCGATGCCGTCGCTGTCGCGGTACGAACTGGCGGCACAGGCCGAGCAGCGATTCGAGACGCTGTCGGGCGGGCAGCAGGCCCGCTTTCTGGTTCTATTGCTGGAACTATCCGGTGCGACGCTGCTGTTGCTCGACGAGCCGACGGACAATCTGGACCTCGCCAGCGCCGAGGCGCTCCAGGAGGGGCTGGAGAAGTTCGAGGGGACCGTCATCGCGGTGACCCACGATCGCTGGTTCGCGCGCTCGTTCGACAGGTTCGTGCTGTTCAGTGGTGATGGTGAGGTTCTTGAGACGCCGGAGCCCGTGTGGGATTAGCGTGATCAGCGTGACACCTCCGGTAGTGCTCAGCATCGGCGGCTCGGACTGCAGCGGAGGCTCCGGTATTCAGGCCGATCTGAAGACGTACGCCGCGATGGGTGCACACGGCGCGTCGGCCGTCACCGCCATCATGGCGACCAGCGTCCGGGTGTCGGCCGACATCCTGCCGCTCACCGCTCCGGTGATCGCCGGGCAGCTCACGGCCGTGCTCGACGACCTGCCGGTGGCGGCGGTCAAGACCGGCATGTTCGCCAGCGCCGACGGGATCGGCGAGGTCCTCTCCCGGGCGAAGGCCGGGGCACTGCCCAATCTGGTGGTCGACCCGGTGCTGCTCAACGAGGGCATCCGGTCGCGACGGCAGATCGCGATGGCGCTGGAGCGGCTGCTGCCGTACGCGATGGTGGCCACGCCGAACCGGGAGGAGGCGTCGGCGCTGCTCGGCTGGCAGGTGGCGACGCCGGACGACATGGCGCAGGCGGCCCGGGAACTGGTGTCGGGCGGCCCGCAGTACGTGGTTGTGACCGGCGGCGACCTGGTGACCGGCACCGAGGCGCTCGACGCGGTGTGGGCCGCCGGCGAGGAGCGGTACATGAGCGCGCCCCGGGTGATGGGTCGCAACCAGGTGGGGAGCGGCGCGGTGTTCTCGGCCGCGATCGCCGCCCGGTTGGCGCACGGCGACTCGGTGGTCGAGGCGCTGGCGTACGCGAAGGGCCTGGTGGTGCGGGCCATCCAGGACGCGGCGGAGTGGCGCATCGGCACCGCCCCCGGCCCGATCGACGTGTGCGGCTGGTCGTCCGCGGTGATCTAGTCGAGCGCGAGGCGGTAGCCGCGCTTCACCACGGTCTGGACATAAGTGGTGCCGCCCAGGGCCGCGCGCAGCCTGGCCACGGCCATTTCCACGGCGTGTTCGTCGGCGCCGCGGGGGAGGACCCGCAGCAGCGCGGCCCGCGACAGCACCTTTCCGCGCGCCTCGGCCAGCGCCCGCAGCACCGCCATCGGGCCCGGCGCCAAGGGCTTGAGCAGCCCGTTCACCACGGCCGCGTGGCCGCGCAGGGTCACCGTGGTGCCGGCGACCTGCAGCGTCGGCGCCCGTCTCGGCAGCTCCTCGACGAGCTTGTGCACGAGCCCCGCCAGCCGCGGCTGGTCCGGCGCCACCACCGGCACCCGCTCGGTGATCAGCGGTTCCGCCGCGAGTTCACCGACGCACGCGGCCGTGACCCCGGTGCGCATCCGGTCGAGCACCGCCGGGCCGCCGGCGTCGATCAGCGAGCGCACGGCCGGCGCGGAGGTGAACGTCACCGCGTCGACCAGGCGGCCGCCGATCAGGTCGACCAGCCGCCGCAGCGGCGCGGGGTCGGTCGGCGGCCCCCACCGGTAGACCGGAATTTCCAGGACATCGGCGCCCGCGGAGCGCAGGGCCGCGCAGAAGTCCGGCTGCGGTTCCCCATGCAATTGGACGGCGATGCGCTGCCCGGCGATGCCCCGTGCGAGCAGGTGGTCGAGGACGGCGTCGGTGCTGTCGACGCCCGGTGCCCAACTGTCGGCGAGCCCGGCCGCGCGGATCGCGGCGCGCGTCTGCGGGCCGCGGGCCACGAGCGTCGCGGACGTAAGCCGGGCCCGCAGCGGGTCGGCCAGGCCCCAGCCCTCGGCGGCCTCCAGCCAGCCGCGCAGGCCGATCGCGGTGGTGGCCACCAGCAGGTCGAGCGGCCGGTCGATACAGGTCACGGTTGCCGCGCGGAGGTCGGAGTCGTCGGGCAAGGGGACGATCCGCAGCGCCGGTGCCACCACCACCCGGGCGCCGCACCGTTCCAGCAGGTCGGGCAGTTCGTCGTGACGCCGGTCGGTGGTGACGGCCACGGTGAACCCGACCAGCGGCTCCGCGTCGGCCACGGGGGCCGCCGCCAACTTCATGCGCGAGCGCCTGCGAGCATGGAATCGAGGCTGACTGCGTGGGATTACACCCTTGCGACCCAAATGTTTCGGACACTTTAAGAGCCCCTCACGGGACTGGCGGTGCCCGGAGGACCCGTTTTGACCCTGGCGGGGCTTGCCGGGTATCGTTGTCGGCTGTTGTGTGAAGTGGACAAGCGTCCCTGCGCGGTACGCTTGGTCTTTGGCGCCTTCGCGCCCGCTCCCCATCGGTAAGACCCGAATCGACGAGACAAGGTAAGCCTGTGCGTACGTACAGCCCGAAGCCGGGTGAGATCGAGCGTCAGTGGCACATCATCGATGCTTCGGATGTCGTGCTCGGCCGGTTGGCCACCCACGCGGCCAATCTTCTGCGCGGCAAGCACAAGCCGACGTTCGCGCCGCACGTCGACACTGGCGACTTCGTGATCGTCATCAACGCGGGCAAGGTGGCGCTCACCGGTAACAAGCGGCAGAACAAGATCGCCTACCGCCACTCCGGCTACCCGGGCGGCCTGAAGAAGGTCAGCTACGACGAGCTCCTCTCGAAGCGTCCGGAGCGGGCGGTCGAGAAGGCCATCAAGGGGATGCTTCCGCACAACAGGTTGGCCAACCGCATGATCAAGAAGCTGAAGGTTTACGCGGGGCCCGACCACCCGCACCAGGCGCAGTCGCCGCAGCCCTTCGAGATCAAGCAGATCGCGCAGTGACCGCGCCCGAAGGAAGTAACGTGACCGAAGGATTCGCCCCGAGCCCGGCCGCATTCGCACCGGTCGAGCCCGCTCCGGGCACCACCACTACCGCCACCGAAGCCACCAGCACCGCCACCGCGACCACGAGCACCGCCGCCGCCACCACGCGGCCGCGGCGTGCCGGTGGCCTCATCCAGACCGTCGGTCGCCGCAAGGAGGCGATCGTTCGCGTCCGGCTGGTGCCGGGTACGGGCAAGTTCGCCCTCAACGGCCGCGAGCTGGAGAACTACTTCCCGAGCAAGGTGCACCAGCAGCTCGTGAAGGAGCCGCTCGTGCTCACCGAGCGCGGCGAGACCTTCGACGTGTTCGCCAACCTGCGCGGCGGCGGCACCACCGGGCAGGCCGGCGCGCTGCGCCTGGCGATCGCCCGGGCGCTGGTCGAGCTCGACCTCGAGCACCGTCCCACGCTGAAGAAGGCCGGCTTCCTCACCCGTGACGCCCGTGCCACCGAGCGCAAGAAGTACGGCCTGAAGAAGGCCCGCAAGGCACCGCAGTACTCGAAGCGGTAGTTCCGCTCCGCAACGGCCGGTCGCCCCCACGACGGGGCCCCGGCCGTTTGCTGTCTTTCAGACCCCTCTGATCCGGAACCCGCCACCCGCTTCCAACGGAAGGTCTTGCGCATGGGTCGTCTCTTCGGCACTGACGGGGTCCGTGGCCGGGCCAACGCCGACCTCACCCCGGAGCTCGCGTTGAGCGTGGCCGCCGCCGCGGCCCGCGTGCTCGCCGAGCATGACCGCTCGCATCCGCCCGTCGCCGTGGTCGGCCGCGATCCGCGGGCCAGCGGCGAGATGCTGGAGGCGGCGGTCATCGCCGGGCTCACCAGTGCCGGTGCGACGGTCGACCGGGTCGGTGTGCTGCCGACGCCGGGGGTGGCGTACCTCGTCGGCGAGCTGCGCGCCGACCTGGGTGTGATGCTGTCGGCGTCGCACAACCCGATGCCCGACAACGGCATCAAGTTGTTCGCGGCCGGCGGCCACAAGTTGCCCGACGACATCGAAGACGAGATCGAGGCGCATCTCGAAGGGACGTGGGAGCGTCCGGTCGCCGGCCGGATCGGGCGGGTCCTCGACCGGTTCGACGGTCGTGAGCGGTACATCGAGCACCTCGTGGCCGCGGTGCCGAACCGGCTCGACGGGGTGAAGGTCGTGGTCGACTGCGCCAACGGCGCCGCCTCGGACGTGGCACCGGAGGTGTACCGGCGGCTCGGCGCCTCCGTCGTCGAGTTCGCGGCGTCGCCGGACGGGCTGAACATCAACGACAACTGCGGTTCGACCTACATGGACGGGCTGCGGACCGCGGTTCTGGAGCACAAGGCCGACATCGGCATCGCCCACGACGGCGACGCCGACCGGTGCCTGGCCGTCACCGCGACCGGTGACGAGGTCGACGGCGACCAGATCATGGGCATCCTCGCGGTCGCGATGCGCGACGCCGGAACGCTGACCGACAACACCCTCGTCGCCACCGTGATGAGCAACCTGGGCCTGCGGCTGGCGATGAAGGAACAGGGCATCACGATGGTCGAGACCAAGGTCGGCGACCGGTACGTGCTCGAAGAGCTGCGCACGCGCAAGCTGGCGCTGGGCGGCGAGCAGAGCGGGCACGTGGTGCTGCCGGCGTTCGCGACCACCGGCGACGGGCTGCTCACGGCGTCGCTGATGATGGCCCGCATGGCGGCCACCGGGCGCACGCTGGCCGACCTGGCCGCCGTGATGAGCCGGCTGCCGCAGACGCTGATCAACGTGCGGGTCGCCGACCGGGTGGCGGGCGCGTCGGCGCCCGAGGTGCTCGACGCGGTGAAGTCGGCGGAGGCGGAGTTGGGTGGTACCGGACGGGTGCTGCTGCGGCCGTCGGGCACCGAACCGCTGGTGCGGGTGATGGTCGAGGCGGCGACGCAGGAGACGGCGAGCGAGACGGCCGAGCGGATCGCCCGGCTCGTCCGGGCCGCGAGCCCGGAGCCGGCTGCCTAGTTACCGGCCGGTCATATAATCTGCGGCCATGCGAACCGTGGTGGTGACCGGGGCGTCCCGGGGGATCGGCAAGGCGACCGCGCTGGCCTTCGCGGCGCAGGGCTGCAACGTCGTGCTCACGTCGCGCAAGCAGGACGCGCTGGACGAGGTCGCCGCCGAGATCACCGCGGCGCACTCCGACGTCGGCGTCCTCGCGGTCGCCGCGCACGCCGCGGAGACCGAGCAGGCGCAGGCCGTGGTCGATTCGACCATCAAGCGGTTCGGGCAGATCGACGTGCTGGTGAACAACGCCGGCACCAACCCGTACTTCGGGCCGGTGATGGACATCGACGAGGTGGTGGCCGCCAAGACGATGCGCCTCAACCAGTTCGCGCCGGTGATGTGGAGCCGGTTGGTCTGGAAGGCGTCGATGTCGGAGCGGGGCGGGGCGATCGTCAACGTCTCGTCGGTGGGCGGCCTGCTCACCGAGCCGGGCATCGGGTACTACAACTCCACCAAGGCCGCGCTGATCCACCTGACCCGGCAGATGGCCGCCGAACTGGCGCCGGGCGTGCGGGTCAACGGCGTGGCACCGGGCATCGTGCGGACGCACCTGGCCAAGGCGCTGTGGGAGAACTTCGAGCCGCAACTGGTCGAGGCCCTGCCGTTGAAGCGGATCGGCGAGCCCGACGACATCGCCGACATCATCACGTTCCTCGCCGGTGCCGCGTCCCGCTGGATGACCGGCCAGACGCTGGTGGTCGACGGCGGCGCCCAGATCCGGTTCGGCCTCTCCTAGAGATGATCGAGGAGTAGCTCGACCAGGCGGTCGGGTGTCCGCAGCGGGAGCATGTGGTCGGCGTTCGCCAGGGTCTCCGTGCGCGCGCCCGGGATGCCCTGTTCCAGGATGCTTCCGATCTCGGTGATCGCGTCGACGTCCTTGTCACCCAGCACGATGAGCGTGGGGACGCCGACGTCCTTCAGGCGCGGGATCGCGGAGGGCTCGTCGATCTCCTGCTCGTCGCTCATGAAGTGTTCGGCCTGGTCGAGGATGACGCGCGCCGCCGCGTCACATTGCTTTTCGCCCTTTTCGAACGACAGCGGTGCCCACAGGTGGGCGATCGCGAGCGCGAGGCCGTGCGTGTCGCCCGCCTCGGCCGCCGCCATGCGCTCGGCGAACCCGGGCAGGCGGGGCCACTCGTGGCCGCTGAGGCCGGGCGCCACGAGCGTCAGCGACCGCACCCTGTCCGGGTGCGCGATCGCGGTGTCGACGCTGGTGGCGGCGCCCTGGCTGAGCCCGACGAAGTGGGCGCTCCCGACGCCGGCGGCGTCGAGGACCAGCAGCGCGTCGGCGACCAGCGAGTGCGGCGCGGTGGCCGGCGCGGATCGGCCGTAGCCGCGCATGTCGTAGCGGATGACGTGGTGACCCGCCGCCGCGAGGGGACCGATCACGTCGTCCCAGACGCGCCGGTCGGCGACGCCGGCGTGCAGGAGGAGGACCGCCTCGCCGCCGGGCGTTCCGGCGTGCTCGGCGTGAATGGTGCCACCGTCGACCGGCAGCTCGGTGAGCGCTTCTGCTGGCATCGGGACACACCGTACGCGCGTCGGGGCGGTCCACGGTCGGATTAACCGGTTCGGGCATATTTCCGACCCCGAAATGAGCAAACCTCGTGCGCGAACGAGCCCGTTTCGATCAGCCGCGGTGTTTGTTAGGCGTGCTACGGTGCTCGCCATGTGTGGGATCGTGGGGTACGCCGGCAGCCGTCCGGCGCTGAACATCGTGGTCGACGGCCTGCGTCGGCTGGAGTACCGCGGGTACGACTCGGCGGGGGTCGCCATCCTCGCCGGCGAGGGCGAACTGGTCACCGAGAAGCGCGCCGGCAAGCTGGCGAACCTGGAGAAGGCCCTGGCCGACGACACGGCCACCGGGCTCGCGCAGGGGGTGACCGGCATCGGACACACCCGTTGGGCCACCCACGGCGGACCGACCGACCGCAACGCCCACCCGCACCGCTCGGCCGACGGTCGGGTCGCGGTGATCCACAACGGCATCCTGGAGAACTTCGCCCGGCTGCGGGCCGAGTTGGAGGCCGAGGGCATCGAGTTCACCAGCGAGACCGACACCGAGTGCGCGGCGCACCTGCTGGCCGCTGAACTGCGTCACCTGGGATCTTTCGACGGTGACCCGGCCGAGCGTCTCGCCGAGGCCATGCGGCGGGTCTGCCGCCGTCTCGAAGGCGCGTTCACGCTGCTCGCGGTCGACAGCCAGGCGCCGGGCGCGGTGGTCGGTGCGCGCCGGAACTCGCCGCTCGTCGTCGGTTGCGGCGAGACCGAGAACTACCTTGCCTCGGACGTCTCGGCGTTCATCGAGCACACCCGCGACGCGATCGAGCTGGGCCAGGACCAGGTCGTGCTGATCACGCCGGCGGGCGTTTCCGTGACGGACTTCCACGGGACGGTCGTCGAAGGCACCCGGTTCCACATCGACTGGGACGCCAGCGCCGCCGAGAAGGGCGGCTACGACTACTTCATGGCCAAGGAGATCGACGAGCAGCCGCGCGCCGTCGCCGACACGCTCCTCGGCCGGCACACCGAGAACGGCGACCTGGCCCTCGACGAGGTCCGCCTCACCGACCAGGACCTGCGCGACGTCGACAAGGTGTTCATCGTGGCGTGCGGCACCGCGTACCACGCCGGGATGGTGGCCAAGTACGCGATCGAGCACTGGGTGCGCATCCCGTGCGAGGTCGAGCTGGCGTCGGAGTTCCGCTACCGCGACCCGGTGCTCGACCGGTCGACGCTGGTGGTGGCGATCTCGCAGTCCGGCGAGACCATGGACACGCTGATGGCGCTTCGCCACGCCAAGGAGCAGAAGGCCCGCGTGCTGGCGATCTGCAACACCAACGGCTCGACGATCCCGCGCGAGTCCGACGCGGTGCTCTACACCCACTGCGGGCCCGAGATCGCGGTGGCGTCGACCAAGGCGTTTCTCACCCAGCTCGTCGCCTGCTACCTGGTCGGCCTGCACCTGGCCCAGGTGCGCGGCGTCATGTACGCCGACGAGGTCGGCAACGTGCTCGCCCAGTTGCAGGACATGCCGGCGAAGATCCAGACCGTACTGGACGGCATGGAGCCGGTCCGTGAGCTCGCCCGCGACCTGGCCGACTCGAAGAGCGTGCTGTTCATCGGCCGGCACGTCGGTTACCCGGTGGCGCTGGAGGGTGCGCTCAAGCTGAAGGAGCTGGCGTACATGCACGCCGAGGGCTTCGCGGCCGGCGAGCTCAAGCACGGCCCGATCGCGCTCATCGAACCGGGCACGCCGGTGGTGTGCGTGGTGCCGTCGGCCCGGGGACGCGGCGTGCTCAACGACAAGATCGTCTCCAACATCCAGGAGGTGCGCGCCCGTGGCGCCCGCACGATCGTGATCGCCGAAGAGGGCGACGACGCCGTTGCCCCGTTCGCCGATCACCTGATCTACGTGCCCCGGACGCCGACGCTGCTGGCCCCGCTGGTGACGACGGTGCCGCTGCAGGTGCTGGCGGGCGAGATCGCCACCGCCCGCGGCAACGACGTCGACCAGCCCCGCAACCTGGCGAAGTCGGTCACGGTGGAGTAGGCGCCTGGCCCCGCGCGATGGCTCCGATCGCGGCGAGGGCCGGGTTACCTTCCTCGAAGTAGGAGTTGTGGGCGGCGACCGGGTCGGACCAGTGGCCCGGTGCGCTGGTGAACGTGCGGGCGCCGAAGCCCGGATCGCCGGGGTCCCGCCCGTGCCAGCGGTCTTCGGTGACGTCGCGGTCGAGCCACTCGGGAATCCGGTCGGCCAGCGCGGTGCCGTGGATGATGTCCCACCGCGCCGTGCTGGCCCACACGGCCGGGCCGCCTCCCGGACCGCCGGCGAGGTCGCTCGCGCGGTCGGCGCCGACGCCCGGGCTGCCGACGAACACCAGGTCGTCGACGGGCAACCCGTGCTCCCGGGCGGCGGTACCCACGACCAGCGACCCGTAGCTGTGCCCGACCACCGTGTGGTGTGCCGGTGGGCCGTCGGCCGTGACGCGCAACCCCTCGGCGAACCGGTCGAGGTCGCCGGAACCGGCACGGGCCGCACCGGCGCCGGCGGCCGAGAGCCACTCGGGCGCGTCGTAGCCCAGCCACAGAATCGACGAGACCCCGTCGCCGGCCGCGGCCGCGATCCGTTCCGTGCGGGCCAGCAGGCCACGCAGGTCACCGAGATCGGATCCGGCGCCGGGGACGTTGGTGACCACGTGCCGCGCCCGGTCGGGGTCGCCGATCGCCACGATCGCGGTGCCGTCGCCGGCCGGATCGAACCCGATGAGGTACGCCCGCGCCGGCTCGGCCCGCCGCAACCGGGCGGCCAGCGCATCGAGCACGGTCTTTCGCTCGCCGGGCGGGGTGTATGCGAACACGTCGTCGAGCACCTGCCGGTTGGCGGAGTCGCGCACGGCGACCGGGACGCCGTCGAGCGCACCGAGCCGCCGCGGCTCGGTGGCCAGGAGCCGCTGCTGATCGGCGGGTGAGAGGCCGGCCCACCATCGGCGGACCGAGGCCGGGTCGGTGCCGGTGGCCGGCAGTTGGATCGGGATGCGGCCAGGCACCTGGCCGGTTGCCGGGCCGGCGGTGGGATCCGTGGCGGAGACGGTGCCCGCGGCGGCCAGGCTGCCGGCCGCCTTGGCGTCCCCGGCGGCCGTGCCGAGGCGGTGGACGGCACGGGCATCGGCCGCGTCGGCCGCCGCGAGCAGCGACTCCTGGACCCCCGCCGGCACCGACGACCCCGGCATCGCCCGGGCCGGGCCGCGCAGCGGTGCCACCTCGCCGGCGAGTTCGCACAGCGCCTGGTCGCACGCGTAGGCCGGGCCGCGCACCGCCCGGAGGGCCAGCGCGAGCGAGGTGAGGGCAGCCTGGGCGGAGTCGGCCGCCGGGCCGCGCCAGTGCGCGGTGAGACGGGTGCGGACGCCGTCGACCGAACCGGCCCGGTCGGCCACCACGTCGGCCAATGCCCGCCACCCACCGGCGGCCGCCCGCCACGCCTCGGGCCGCGCATCGGCGAGAGCGCCCAGGCTCACCACCCGAACCACCGCCACGCTCCAATCCGTGCCGCGGCCTGAGCGGCGCGGCTCACCACGCGAACCACCGCCGCGCTCCGGCCCGCGCTGCGGCCCGCTCGGCGGGGCTCACCACGCGAGTCTCCGGCCGGCGTTCTCGTCGGTGCGTTCGTACTCCAGCGCGGCGGCGCTCAGCGCCTCCGCCAGGGTGCGGCACCGGGAGGCCAGGCCGGCCAGCGTGGCGTCGATCGTGATCACGACCGCGTCGTTGGCGGCCGTTGCGGGCCAGTCGGGGTTGGCGGAACGGGTGGGCGCCGCGGCGTGGTAGGTGGCGACCAGGTCGCCGCGCACCCGGTCGGCCAGCGCTTGCAGGGCGGCGGCGCCCTGTCGTAGCGCCACCGGAGACACCTCGAAGTCCATGGTCGAGGACCGTAGATCCGCCGCCACCGCCCGGACCAGCCCCTGTGGACAGCCACCCCGCCCGCCATCGATGGATTGTCCACAGGCCCGGCGTCCGCGCAGCCCAGACCGTGTCAAACCAATAGGCTGGCGGGGTGATCGTGGCAGTCGGTATCGACGTGGTGCTGGTGAGCCGCTTCGCCCGCGCGATCGGGCGCACGCCGTCGCTGGTCGACCGGTTGTTCACGCCGGCCGAGCGCACCACGTCGTCCGGTAATCCGCGGTCACCGGAGTCGCTCGCGGCGCGGTTCGCCGCGAAGGAGGCGGTCGCCAAGTCGCTCGGGGCGCCGACCGGGCTGCACTGGCACGACTGCGAGGTGGTGTCCGACGCCGACGGGCGGCCGTGGCTCACCGTCTCGGGCACGGTCGCGGCGGCGGCGGATGAGCGGGGAGTCCGGCGGTGGCACCTGTCGCTGTCGCACGATGGGGGGATCGCTTCGGCCATGGTCGTGGCGGAGGGGGACTGAAGCAATGAAGGGTGCATGGCGGGCCGCCGACATCCGGGCGGCGGAGAAGACGCTGATGGCGAAACTGCCCGAGGGGACGCTGATGCAGCGCGCCGCGGCGGGCCTGGCGCGCCGGTGTGCGGGCCTTCTCCAGGACCGCTACGGCGGCGTCTACGGACGCACGGTCCTCGTGCTGGCCGGCTCCGGCGACAACGGCGGCGACGCCATGTACGCCGGTGCGGCACTCGCCCGGCGCGGCGCCGACGTGCGGGTCATCCGGCTCTCCGACCGCATCCACGGCGCGTCCTACCGCGCGTTGGAGGCGGCCGGCGGCCGTCCGCTGCCGGGTCCGCCGGCGCGGATCGACCTCGTGATCGACGGGATCGTCGGCATCGGCGGCCGGGGTGCGCTGCGCGAGCGGGCCGCCGAGGTGGTCGGCGAGGCGGCGGCCGCGACGGCCTCCGACGGCGGGTCACCGGTCGTGGTCGCCGTCGACGTGCCGTCCGGTGTCGACGTCGACACCGGTGACGTGCCGGACGCGTCCGCGGCCGTGCGGGCCGACGTCACCGTCACGTTCGGCGCGTTGAAGCCGGCCCACGTGGTGGGCGCGGCGGCCGTCCACAGTGGACTCGTCGACCTGGTCGACATCGGGCTCGCCGAGCATCTCGTCACGAAGCCGGCCGTGCAGGTTCCCGACCGCACCGACATCGCGGGCTGGTGGCCCAGCCACGGCAGCACCGACGACAAGTACACGCGCGGCGTCGTCGGCCTCGCCACCGGCTCCGACAACTACCCGGGCGCGGCGGTGCTGTCGGTGGCCGGTGCGCTCGCCGGCCCCACCGGCTACGTGCGGTACGCCGGCACCGCGGCGCGGGAGATCCGCGAGCGGTTCCCCAGCGTCGTGTGCACCGACTCGGTCGGGTCGGCCGGCCGGGCACAGGCCTGGGTGTGCGGGTCGGGCCTGGGCACCGACGAGCGCGCCGCCGCCGAACTGCGCGCGGTGCTCGCGAAACCGGTCCCGGTGATTTTGGACGCCGATGCGCTCACCCTGCTCGCCGACGGCTCGATGGCGCGGCCCCTGCGTGAGCGCGAGGCCGCCACGGTGATCACCCCGCACGACCGCGAGTTCGCCCGGATCGCCGGCGCCGAGCCGGGCGGCGACCGGGTGGAGTCCGCGCTGCAACTGGCCGCGCAGATGAACGCCGTGGTGCTGCTCAAGGGCGACCGGACTATCGTCGCCGCACCCGACGGCACCGCGTTCGCCAACCCGACCGGCAGTGTGGCGTTGGCCACGGCCGGCACCGGCGACGTCCTGGCCGGCCTGCTCGGCAGCCTGCTCGCCGCCGGCCTGCCGGCACCGCACGCCGCGCTGGCCGCCGCCTACGTCCACGGCCTGGCCGGACGGGTCGCCGCCGGGTCCGGCCCGGTGGTGTCACCCGATGTCGCCGACGCGCTACGCGAGGCGGTCGTTCTCGCGACGCGCTGAAAGTTACGCTCGACCGATGCACAACGCCGAGATCCGTGTCGACCTGGATGCGGTGCGGGCCAACGTCGCCCTGTTGAAAGCGGGTACGACGGCCGAGGTGATGGCGGTGGTCAAGGCCGACGGCTACGGCCACGGCATGGTGCCGTGCGCCCGCGCCGCGCTCGCCGGCGGCGCCACCTGGATCGGGGTGGCGACGCTCGACGAGGCGCTGGCCCTGCGCGCCGCCGGGATCACCGCACCCGTGCTGGCCTGGCTGCTGAGCCCGGGGCTGCCGCTGGCCGAGGGGGTGGCCGCCGACGTCGACCTGTCCGTCGCCAGCCGGACGCAGCTGGCCGAACTGGTGGCCGCGGCGCGGTCGGTCGGGCGCGCTGCGCGCGTCCACCTGAAGGTCGACAGTGGCCTGGGCCGGGGTGGCGCCGCAACCACCGACTGGCCCGGCCTGGTGGAAGCGGCGGCCAAGGCCGCCGCCGACGGTGATCTCGACGTGGTCGGGGTCTGGAGCCATCTCGCGAACAGCGACGTACCCGACCACCCCTCGATCGACCTGCAGGTCGAGAGCTTCACCGACGCGGTCGACGTGGCGGCCCGGCTCGGCGTGACGCCGCGGTACCGGCACCTGGCCAACTCAGGCGCGACGCTGACCCGCCCCGACACGCACTTCGACCTGGTGCGGCCGGGCATCGCGGTGTACGGGCTGTCGCCGGTGGTCGGCCAGCGGTTCGGGCTGCGGCCGGCGATGACGCTGCGGGCGTCGGTGATGCTCGCCAAGCGGTTGCCGGCCGGGCAGGGCGTGTCGTACGGCCACGCGTACGTGACGAAGAGCGAGACCACGGTCGCGGTCATCCCGCTCGGGTACGCCGACGGGATCCCGCGGGCGGCCAGCGGCCTGGCGCCGGTCGCGGTGGGTGGAGCGGTGCTGCCGATCGCCGGGCGGGTGTGCATGGACCAGTTCGTGGTCGACGTCGGCGACCGACCCGTGCGGGCCGGCGACCCGGCGGTGCTGTTCGGCACGGGCGGTCCGCACGTCGACGAGTGGGCCGCCGTGTGCGGCACCATCAACTATGAGATCGTCGCCCGTATGGGCCAACGGATCCCGCGGGTGTACGACGGTGGCTAAGGCTGCGTCCCCGACCGAGAAGGGCTTCATCGGCCGCAACGCCGGCTGGATCGGCGCGCTCGCGGCCGTCGGCGTCGCGGCGGGCGGTGTCGCCGTCGGTGTGGCCGCCAACCGGTACGCGAAGCGCCGCCGCGCCCGCGCCGGCGACCAACTGGTCGACGAGCCGTTCGGGGAACTGCACTACGACGACCAGTTCTCGGTGACCACCGAAGACGGCGTGAGCCTGCACGTCGAGGTGGTCGAGGGCGAGCGGACGTCGCCGACGCTGGTGTACGTGCACGGGTTCTGCCTCGACATGGGCACGTTCCACTTCCAGCGCCGGGCGTTCGAGGGCGAGTACCGGCAGGTGCTCTACGACCAGCCCGGGCACGGGAAGTCGGGGCGCCTGCCCAGGGGCGAGTACACCCTCGACGCGCTCGGCGCGGGCCTGGTCGCGGTGCTGGAGAAGGCCGTGCCGGACGGGCCGGTGGTGCTGATCGGGCACTCGATGGGCGGCATGACGATCATGGCGCTGGCCGAGCAGGCGCCGGAACTGTTCACCGACCGGGTGGTCGGGGTCGTGATGATCTCCACCTCGGCCGGCCGGCTCAACGAGGTGACGTTCGGGCTGCCCGAGGTCGTGTCGCGGCTGAACCGGCCGCTGCTGCCGTTCGTCCGGCGGGCACCGCGGCTGACCACGGCCGTGGCCGACCGGGCCCGCAAGGCCGGCACCGAGATCGCCCGCGTGCTGACCCGCCGCTACGGCTTCGGCTCGCCGAACCCGAGCCCGGCCGTGGTCGGCTACGTGGAGAAGATGAACTCCACGACGTCCACCGAGGTGATCGCCCGGTACATCCACACCCTCTACACCCACTCCCGCCTGCCGGCGCTCGCGGTGCTGCGCACGGTGCCGGTCCTGGTCATCGGCGGTGACGCCGACCTGCTGACGCCGCTGGTGTACTCGCAGGAGATCGCCGACGAACTGCCCGACGCCGAACTCGTGGTGATCGAGCACGGCGGCCACGTGGCGCTGCTGGAATTTCCCGACGAGGTCGACGACGCCATCGAACGATTCCTGGAGCGCCTGCCGTGAAACTGCCGACGGTCGACGACACCCGGGCTCTCGGCTCGAAACTCGCCCAGGTGCTGCGGGCCGGCGACCTCGTATTGCTGATCGGGCCGCTGGGCGCCGGTAAGACCGCGCTGACCCAGGGGATCGGCGCCGGGCTGGGCGTGCGGGCGGCCGTGACGTCGCCGACGTTCGTCATCTCGCGGGTGCACCGGGACGGGCGGCTGCCGCTGGTGCACGTCGACGCGTACCGGGTCGGCGGCCGGCTGGAACTCGACGACCTGGATCTCGACGCCAGCGTCGAGGACTCGGTGACCGTCGTCGAGTGGGGCGAGGGGATCGCCGAGCAGCTGTCCGACGCCTACCTGGAGATCCATCTCGACCGGCTGGACGGGTCCGACGAGACCCGGGTGGCCCGGCTGGTCGGAGTGGGCGGTGACTGGGCGGAGCGCGTCGCGTCTCTGTGACCTCGTTAAGGTATTCGGCGTGTTCGTGCTCGTGGTTGACACCGCCACCCCCGCCGTGACCGCCGCCGTCGCCAACCTCAGTGGCCACGGCGAGATGCTCTCCGCGCAGGTGACGGTCGACGGGCGGGCGCACGGTGAGTTGCTCGCGCCGCTCATTCGCGACGCGCTGTTCGAAGCGCGGGCGGATCCGTCGTCCCTGGCGGCGATCGTCGCCGGGGTGGGTCCGGGGCCGTTCACCGGCCTGCGGGTGGGGCTGGTCACCGCGGCCGCCATGGGCCACGCGCTCGGCATTCCGACGTACGGCGTCTGCTCGCTGGACGCCTTCGCCTACGGCGTGTGGGGGCCGTTGCTCGTCGCCACCGACGCTCGTCGCAAGGAGCTCTACTGGGCGCGGTACGAAGACGGCGTCCGCGTCGACGGACCGTCGGTGGACTCTCCCGCCGACGTGCCGGTGAGTGCCGGCCGGACCGCCGGCGAGGGCGCGCAGCGCGTGCTCGGCCGGCCGGTCGACGTGCTGTACCCGCCGCCGCTCGGGCTCGTGATGCTCGCCGCCGACCGCATCCGGGCGAAGGCACCCAGCGAGCCGCTGACCCCGCTCTACCTGCGCCGTCCCGACGCCGTCCCACCCGGCCAGCGCAAGATGGCCTTGCAATGATCCGGTTGGAACGGTTCCGGTGGTGGCACATCGCCGAGGTCATGCCCATGGAGGAGGACCTCTTCGGCGCCGAGAAATGGTCGGAGTGGATGTTCTGGAACGAGCTGGCCGGCGGCCACTACTACCGGATCGCCCTCGATGACGACGGCACGATCGTCGGGTACGGCGGCCTCGCGATCGTCGGCGAACAGCCCAGACCGGACGAGGCCTGGGTGCAGAATCTGGCCGTCCGCCGGGACGCGCAGCGTCGCGGGCTCGGCCGGCTGCTGCTGGACGACCTGCTGGCCGAGGCGGCCCGGCACCGGGTACGGAAGGTGCTGCTGGAGGTGGCGGTCGACAACGAGCCGGCGCAGAAGTTGTACGCGACGGCCGGATTCGAACCGCTGGCCGTGCGCCGCGGCTACTACCAACCGAGTAACACCGACGCTCTGGTGATGGCACGGGAGAACGCGAATGACTGAGCCGCTCGTCCTGGGTATCGAGACCTCGTGCGACGAGACCGGCATCGGGATCGTGCGCGGTCACACCCTGTTGGCGGACGCCGTGGCGTCGAGCGTCGACGAGCACGCCCGCTTCGGCGGGGTGGTGCCCGAGGTGGCCAGCCGGGCGCACCTGGAGGCGATGATCCCCACCGTCCAGCGGGCGCTCGACACCGCCGGGGTCGCGCTCTCCGACGTTGACGCCATCGCCGTCACCGCCGGGCCGGGGCTCGCCGGCGCGCTGCTGGTCGGTGTCGCGGCGGCGAAGGCGTACGCGCTGGCCGCCGGCAAGCCGCTGTACGGGGTGAACCACCTCGCCGCGCACGTCGCCGTCGACTCGCTGGAGCACGGGCCGCTGCCCGAGCCGGCCGTGGCGCTGCTCGTGTCGGGCGGGCACTCGTCGCTGCTGCGGGTCGACTCGCTCGCGCACGGGGTCACCCCGCTCGGCGCGACCATCGACGACGCCGCCGGCGAGGCCTTCGACAAGGTGGCCCGGCTGCTCGGGCTGCCGTTCCCG
This sequence comes from Virgisporangium aurantiacum, assembly GCF_016863635.1. GTDB lineage: Bacteria > Actinomycetota > Actinomycetes > Mycobacteriales > Micromonosporaceae > Virgisporangium > Virgisporangium aurantiacum. The sequence goes on from NZ_BOPG01000040.1 coordinate 18,995, forward strand.
GGCGGGCTGCCGATCGACAACGCCGCTCGCGAAGGCAAGATCACCATTCAGTTCCCGCGCGGCCTCACCGGCCCCCGCGACCAGCGCGAACACCGGTTCGACTTCTCGTTCTCCGGGCTGAAGACGGCGGTGGCCCGCTGGGTCGAGGCCCGCGAGCGGTCCGGCGAGCCGGTACCGATGAACGACGTGGCGGCGTCGTTCCAGGAGGCGGTCTGCGACGTCCTCACCCGCAAGGCGATCGACGCCTGCGCATCGCAGGGCATCGAAACGCTGGTGATCGGCGGCGGCGTGGCCGCCAACTCGCGGCTGCGGGCGATGGCCGTCGAGCGGGCGGCGGCGAAGGGCATCGAGGTGCGCGTCCCCCGTCCCAAACTCTGCACCGACAACGGTGCGATGGTCGCGGCCCTGGGCTGCCACCTGGTCGCCGCCGGCGTCGAGCCGAGCCGGCTCGACCTGCCGGCGGATTCGGCCATGCCGATCACCGCCATCACGGGATAGATTGCCGCCGTGATTGTGCGGATGTGGGAGGCGCGGAGCCGCGCCGCGGTGTTCGACGAGTTCCTCGCCTGGGTCTGCGAGAAGGGTGTGCCCGAGATCGAAGGGCACCCGCAGCACGTGCGGAGCGAGATCTTCTCCTCGACCGACTACCGGGTGGTGGTGATCTCCCGCTGGCACCGCGACCCGCTCGAGCTGCCGGCCCCGCCCGCGCGCCTCGTGGCCCGCAGCCCCCACGCCTGGGACTTCGCCGAGGTCGACCGCTAGGTGAGCATCCAGTAGAGGACGCCGAGCACCGCCACCACCGCGAGCGCGATCGCGAAGGTGACCACGAGGTGGTGCGCGTCGCCCTGCTGCTCGGGCTCGGGCAGGTCGGCCGTGGTGACGGCCAGTTCGCCCAGGGTGCGGGCCGCGTAGACGGTGGACGCCCGCTCGGCGAACTCGTCGAGCGTGAGCCGCCCGGCGGCGGTGTGCTCCCGCAGGGCGGCCAGGGTGCGTTCCCGGTCGTTGTCGGAGGCCCGCACGGTCACGCCGTACAGCCTAACGGGCGGCGATGTCCGCGAGGGTGGCCGACGTGAGTTGCAGCAGGTCGGCGGGGGAGACCTCGACCTGCAACCCGCGCTTGCCGGCGGACACGTAGACCGTCGGCCACCGCTCGGCCGACGCGTCGACCACGATCGGGAGGCGGGAGCGCTGGCCGAACGGGGAGATGCCGCCGGTGACGTAGCCGGTGGCGCGTTCGGCGGCGGCCGGGTCGGCCATCGTGGCGCGCTTGCCGCCCGCGGCGGCGGCCAGGGCCTTCAGGTTGAGCGCGCCGGTGA
>NZ_BOPG01000041.1 GCF_016863635.1 Virgisporangium aurantiacum
CGGTCAGCCGGCCGTCGACGTCGGCGACGAGCGTCTTGAACACGCGGGCCGGATCGGCGCCGATCGCCGCCGCGGCGCCCTCACCGTAGGACGGGGCACCCGGGTCGACCACGTACTCGTGCAGCGTGAACGTCACCTTGCGCTTGCTCAGCAGCGCCGTCGCCGGGGTTCCTTTACTCGCCACCTCGGCATAGTAGTGCGGCGGACCGGTCGGCGATCTTCGTGAGGAGGAGGACGCCGGAGCCGTCGCCGGAGAGCCGGAGTTCGTGCCGGAGCTTCTCGACGTCCTGCGCGCTGCCCCGCTTGCGGATCTCCAGCCGGCCGATGCCGTGGGCCCGGAGGGCGGCCCGCAGCTTCTTCGTGGCCACCGGAACCTCGTCGACGACCTCCAGGCAGCGGGCGAACGGCGTCCGCGCCGGGCGGTCGGCGTAGACGAACGCGATCTGCGGGTCGGCCAGGACCCCGTCCACCGTCTCGGCGAACTCGGCGACCAGGCCGGCCCGGGTGACCGCGCCGTCGGGGTCGAACACGTACCGCCGGACCCCGCCCGGCGGGGCCTGCACGGTGCCCGGACCGGTGAGCTCGTGCGCGGTGCCGGCACGGAACACCGTCGCGCGGCGCGGGACCTCGGCCAGCGACGGCGACCAGAGCGCCGCCTCCACCAGGTCGCCGTCGACCGAGACCCACCCGGCCTCGGCACCCGCCGGGATCAGGTCGTGGGGGATGCCGGGGGCCAGCTTGAGCACGGCGAACGGCAGGCGCGCCAGGAGACCGACCGCGAACTCCCACGGTGGGGAGAGCCCGGCCGTGGAGAAGACGCGGCGCCCGCCGGCGGTGCGGCGGGCCGGGTCGCACAACGCGGCGTCCACGGCCGACAGGTCGACCGTCGTGGCGTCACCGGTGACGACGGTCGCGTCGAGCCCGCGCAGGTTGGCCCGGGCCACCGCGGCCGTCTCGGGGTCGGCCTCCACCGCCAGCACCGACAGGCCGGCGAGCGCGAACGCGCGGCTGTCGGCACCGATGCCGCAGCCGAGGTCGGCCACCGTCGTGACGCCGGCCCGCGCCAACCGGGCGGCCCGCGCCGTCGACACCGGGGCACGGGTGGCCTGCTCCAGCCCCGTCCGCGTGAAGAACATGGACCCGGCGGCGGCGCCGAACTTCCCGACGGCCGCGCGCCGCAGGGTGGCCTGGGTGAGGGCGGCGGCCGCGAGCGTCGGATCGACGCCCGCCGACCGCAGCGCCGTCGCCGCGCCGACCGGGCCGCGGTCGACGACTTTCTCGGCCGCCGCAAGCGCGGCGTTGAACCCGGCGGTGTCGAGCACTCAGTTATTGTCCAGCGGGTCGGCGAGCAACGGCTCGAAGGCCAGCTCCGCGGCACCCAGCAGCGCCGAGTCCTCGCCCAGCGCGGGGGTGCGCAGCCGCACGTGCTCGCGGCAGACGTGCAGGCCGTTGCGGTTGAGCCGGCTGCGCACCTGGGCGGCCGCGGCGATGTAGATCTCGCGCAGTCCGTCGCCGAAGACGACCATCTCCGGGTTGAAGATGTTCACCAGGTTGGCCACGCCGAAGCCCAGCCAGTCGCCGACCTGTCGCAGCCCGGCCTGTGCCAGCGCGTCGCCGCGGGCGGCCGCGTCGATCACCGCGCGCACGGCCTCCCGTCCGGTCTCATGACCGGCCTCGCCGCGCGCCCGCCCGGTCAGGCGCAGCAGCGCGCCCTCGCCGGCCTCGGTCTCCCAGCAGCCGTAGGCGCCGCACGCGCACTTCCGCCCGGCCGGGTTGACGACCATGTGCCCGACCTCGCCGCCGTACCCGCCGTGCCCCGTGACCAGCCGGCCGCCGGCGATGATCCCGCCGCCGATTCCGCCGGCGCCGGTGAGGTAGACGACGTTGTCGCAGTCGACGGCCACGCCGCGGACGTGTTCGGCCAGCGCGCTCAGGTCGGCGTTGTTGCGGACCTGCACCGGCCGGTCGCCGCCGAGGATCTTGCCCAGCGCCTCGCCGAGCGGCTCGTCGATCCAGCCGACGTGCGGGCCGAGCCGCACCAGCCCGTCCTCCGCCCGCACCAGCCCCGAGACGGCCGCGCCCGCGC
>NZ_BOPG01000042.1 GCF_016863635.1 Virgisporangium aurantiacum
CGCCGCGCGCTGCATCTCCCGGACGAAGTCGGCCAGCGGCGCGATCACCTCGGCCGGCGACATCGCTCCCGGCGGCCGCTGCTTCTCGCGGCGGTCGAGGATGACGCCGCCGAGCCCGATGCGGGCCGCGGTGAGCTGGTCGACATCGATCACCAGCGCGAACCCGTACACCTCCGACTCGGGCCGGACGACCAGCGAAGGTCGTCCGGCCCGCCCGTGGTCGCGCGGCAGTTCCTCGGCGACGAGTCCCGCCGTGGCCAGATCGGCGGTGAGCGCCCCGATCGTGCTGCGGTTGAGACCCAGCCGGGAGGTCAGCTCGGCGCGTGACGTGGGGCCGCGCAGATGCACGTAACGGAGCAGCGCGCCGAGGTTCTGCCGTCGTATCTCGTCTTGGGTCGGTCCTGTCCGCATGTTCTCTGAACGGCCGCTATCCGAGCCCGCTCGCTGCCGCTCGCCGGCGAGACAGGGCGTCGACGCCGGCCGCCAGCAGCAGCACCGCGCCGGTGACGATGTACTTGACCCCGGAAGAGTAACCGAGCAGACCCATACCATTGTCGATCACTGCCACCACGGCACCGCCGAGCACCGCGTCCATCATCCGGCCCTTGCCGCCGAAGAGGCTGGTGCCACCGATGACCGCCGCGCCGACCGCGTACAGCAGGACGTTGCTGCCGCCCGTGTTCGGGTCGACCGAGTTCGCCCGGGACGCGACCAGGACGCCGCCGACCGCCGCCATCGTCGACGAGATCATGAACGCGGCGATCTTGATGCGGTCGACCGGGATACCGGCCCGCCGGGCCGCCTCGGTGTTGCCGCCGACGGCGTACAGGTGCCGGCCGAACGCGGTACGGCTGAGCACGAACGTGCCGATGATCAGCAGGATCGCGATGATCGGCACCACGATCGGCACGCCCTTGAGCGACGTGATCAGCGTGTTGATGCTGCGCTCCTGGTTGAGCACCAGCGTCGCCAGCAGCAGGACCACCGCCACCGCGCCGATCTTCAGCAGGATGACGCTCATCGGCTGGGCCACCAGGCCCTGCCGCGTCCGCGCCTGCGCCCGGTAGAGCTGCACGACGGCGTACCCGAGGATCGCCACCAGGCACAGCGCCCAGCCCAGCCACACCGGCAGGTTCTTGTTGACCAGCGCGAGGATCACGTCGTCGTTGATCGAGATGTTCTTGCCGCCGCCGAGCATGATCAGCAGGACGCCCTGGAAGCCCAGGAACGCGGCGAGCGTCACCACGAACGACGGTATGCCGATCTTCGCGACGAGCGTGCCGAGCACCAACCCGATCACGGTGCCGGTGACCAGCGCGGCCAGCACGGCCAGGTACCAGGGCCAGCCCTCGTTGGTCAGCAGGATCGCCATCACGGCCGCGCACACGCCGCTGGTGTAACCGGCCGACAGGTCGATCTCACCGAGCAGCAGCACGAAGACCAGGCCCATGGCGATCACGGTGGTCTGCGCGCCCTGGCCGAACAGGTTCGCGAAGTTGCGCGGGGTGGCGAACGCGTCGTCGAGCAGCGTGAACACGATGCAGAGGACGCCGAGACCGGCGATCGCGGGCAGCGAGCCCATGTCGCCGCCGCGCAGCCGCTGCAGGTAGTCGCGGACGTGGCTCTGAAGCGACGGGGCCGATGCGGTGCCGCCTCGCACGTTCTTGGCCGCGACGGGTGCGACGGTCATGCCTCGTCCCCACTCTTCTTGATGTCGACCTTGTCCGGTGCTCCGGGCGGTTCGATGCCGGCGGCCGGTGCGCCGTTGCCGCTGCCGTCCTCGGTGAGGTCGAGGTTGCTGTCGGCCATGCCGATGTTGCCGCTGCGGCCCGCCGTGATCAGCTCGACCACCTGCTGGTGGGTGACCTCGGTGGCCGGTACTACCGCGGCCATCTGGCCCAGGTACATCGCCGCGATCCGGTCGGCGACCGCGAACACGTCGTTCATGTTGTGCGAGATGATCACGACCGCGTGGCCGTTGTCGGCCAACGTGCGTACCAGTTCGAGGACCTGCGCGGTCTGTGCGACGCCCAGGGCGGCGGTCGGCTCGTCGAGGATCACCAGCCGGCTGTTCCACAGCACCGCCTTGGCGATCGCCACCGTCTGGCGCTGACCGCCGGACAGGCTGGAGACCTGCTGACGCACCGACTTCACGGTGCGGACGGCGAGCCGGGTCAGCGTCCGGGCGGCCTCCTGCTCCATGCCGCCCTCGTCGAGAACGAACCCGCGCTTGCGCTCGCGCCCCAGGAACATGTTCTGGACGATGTCCAGGTTGTCGCAGAGCGCCAGGTCCTGGTACACGATCTCGATGCCGAGGGACGCGGCGTCGCGCGGGCCGTGTACGAAGACCTGACGGCCGTCGAAGAAGAAGTCCCCCGAGTCCGGCAGGTAGGTGCCACCGATGCACTTGACCAGGGTGGACTTGCCCGCGCCGTTGTCACCGACAAGCGCGGTGACCTCTCCGGCATGGGCCACGAAGTTGATCCCACGCAGCACCTGAACGGGCCCGAAGCTCTTGTTCAGGTTGCGGATCTCCAGCAATGGTGCCGTCACGTTGGTAGTTCCTCATTCGCCGGGCCGGTCCCCGGCGCCCCTTGGAGGGGCACCGGGGACCGGGAGGGGATCCGGATTGTTACACCGGGTCGTTCATTCGGCTAGATGCCGGCCTCGGTGCACTTCGCGGCGAAGGCAGCGGTGCACAGTTCGGCCTTGGTGACGAACCCGTCGGCGACGACCGCCTTCACGTTCTCCTTGGTGATCGACTGCGGCTCGAGCAGGACGGCCGGCACGTCGCGGTTGCCCTCGACGTCCTTGACGGTCTTGCCGGTGTCCTTCTTCTCACCCTTGGCCAGCGCGATCGCCAGCTCGGCGGCCGCGTCGGCCTCCTTCTTGATCGCCTTGTAGACGGTCATGCACTGGTCGCCGGCGAGGATGTTCTGCAGACCCTGCACGGTGGCGTCCTGGCCGGTGACCGGGACCTTGCCGTTCAGGTTGTTCTTCTTCAGAACGTTGATGACCGAGTTGCCGAGACCGTCGTTGGCGGCCAGCACACCGTCGATCTTGCCGCCGGTGGTGGTGAACATCTGCTCGAAGATGGTCTGGGCCTGCGCGTTGTCCCACTCCGGCACGGACTGGTCCGGACCCTTGGTGAACTCACCCGCGTCGAACTTGGCCTTGATCACGCCGTCGTAGCCCTGCTTGAACAGGGTGGCGTTGTTGTCGGTCGGCGAGCCGTTGAGGTAGGCCACGACCGGCTTGGTCTTGTTCATGGCGGTGAGGCATTTCGTGAGGCCCTCGCCCTGGAGCTTGCCGACGGCCACGTTGTCGAAGCTGACGTAGTAGGAGGCGCTGCCGCCGAGCGTCAGGCGGTCGTAGTCGATCGTGGCGACGCCCTGCTGCTTCGCCTTGTCGAGGACGGCCTTGCCGGTGCCGCTGTCAAGGTTCACGATCATCAGGGCGGTGACGCCGCTGGAGATCATCTGGTCGGCGATGGTCTGGAAGGCGTTCTTGTCGTTCTGGGCGTTCTGGATGTCGTAGTCGACGCCGGCCGACTTGAACGCCTCTTCGAGGTACTTCCGGTCCGCGGTCTCCCAGCGGGCCGACGACTTGCTGTCGGGGAGGATGACGCCGATCTTCGGCTTCTTGTCGGCCGAGCCGCCGTCACCGCCGTCGTCGTCGCCACACGCGGTCAGACCGGTGACCGCGAGCAGCCCGGCCGCGGCGAGGGCGATGATCCCTCTGCGCATGAGCACGTCCTTTCGTTGGGTGGTGGTGAGGACCGACGACGGGGTGGAGCCGGTCACACATGATTGTTGTGCCCGGCAACGTATGCGGCGGCCGGATGTTTCCACAAGATGTCGTCCGGCTCTGTTTTGTTGGGTGCGGTAACAATTCGGCAACGCGTGACCCGAGGGTGCGAACCCTGGCACTCTCCTTGACGGAGTGCTAGCTTCCGGAATAACCTCCGGTTAGCACTCTCGCCATGAGGGTGCTAACAACCCGGGCGGCGCCGGCACCCGCGACGACGGCGCGGCATGGGTGATACGAGACTCGAATTCTGATACCCCAGGAGGGTATGCCCGTGACTAGCGCGACCAAGGTTGCGATCAAGCCGCTCGAAGACCGGATCGTGGTCCAGGCCAACGAGGCGGAAACCACCACGGCGTCGGGCATCGTGATCCCCGACACCGCCAAGGAGAAGCCGCAGGAGGGCACCGTCCTCGCTGTGGGCCCCGGCCGCATCGACGACAAGGGCAACCGCGTTCCGATCGACGTGAAGGTCGGCGACACGGTGCTCTACTCGAAGTACGGCGGCACCGAGGTGAAGTACGGCGGCGAGGAGTACCTGGTGCTCTCGGCGCGTGACGTCCTCGCGGTCATCGAGAAGTAACCAACAGACCGCGATAGTGCCCGCCCCGAGCAGCAGCTGCGCTCGGGGCGGCACCGCGTAAGGAGAAGAGATGGCGAAGATCCTCAGCTTCTCGGACGACGCGCGTCACCGCCTGGAGCACGGCGTCGACGCGCTCGCCGATACGGTCAAGGTCACGCTCGGGCCGCGCGGGCGCACCGTGCTGCTCGACAAGAAGTTCGGCGCGCCCGTGATCACCAACGACGGCGTGACGATCGCCAAGGAGATCGAGCTCGAGAACCCGTACGAGAACCTGGGCGCCCAGCTGGTGAAGGAGGTGGCGACCAAGACGGCCGACGTGGCCGGCGACGGCACCACCACCGCCACCGTGCTGGCGCAGGCCATGGTGCGGGAAGGGCTGAAGAACCTGTCGGCGGGCGCCAACCCGGCCGACATCAAGCGCGGCATCGAAGCTGCCGTCAAGGCGGTCGACGCTGAGCTGAAGAAGTTCGCGGTTCCGGTCGACAGCCCGGCGGCGATCGCCGCGGTCGCGACCGTGTCCGCCCGTGACCCGAAGATCGGCGACATGATCTCCGAGGCCATGGAGAAGGTCGGCCGCGACGGCGTGATCACGGTGGAGGAGGGCTCCACGTACGACACGGAGCTCGTCGTCACCGAGGGGATGCAGTTCGACAAGGGCTTCATCTCCCCGCACTTCATCACCGACGCCGAGGCCGGCGAGGCGGTGCTGGAAGACGCCTACATCCTCATCACCACGCAGAAGCTCTCCCAGATCGAAGAGCTCCTGCCGCTGCTGGAGAAGGTCGTCCAGAGCTCCAAGCCGCTGCTCATCGTCGCCGAAGACGTCGAGGGCCAGGCCCTGTCGACGCTGGTGGTCAACTCGATCCGCAAGACCGTGAAGGTCTGCGCGGTGAAGGCCCCCGGCTTCGGCGACCGGCGCAAGGCCATGCTCCAGGACCTGGCGATCCAGACCGGTGGCGAGATCATCGCGCCGGAGCTGGGCTACAAGCTGGAGCTGGTCGGGCTGGAGCAGCTCGGCAAGGCCCGTCGGGTGGTCGTCGACAAGGAGAACACGACGATCGTCGACGGCGGCGGCAGCCAGACCGAGGTCTCCGACCGGATCGGCCAGATCCGCAAGGAGATCGAGGCGTCCGACTCGGACTGGGACCGCGAGAAGCTCAACGAGCGGCTCGCGAAGCTCTCCGGCGGCGTGGCCGTGGTGAAGTCGGGTGGTGCCACCGAGATCGAGGTCAAGGAGCGCAAGCACCGCATCGAAGACGCGATCGCCGCCACCAAGGCAGCGGTCGAGGAGGGCACCATCGCGGGCGGCGGCGTATCGCTGCTGCAGGCCGGCGAGGTGCTCGCCGACGGTCTCGGCCTGGAGGGTGACCAGCTGGTCGGCGTCCGTCTGGTGCGCAAGGCGCTCGCCGAGCCGCTGCGCTGGATCGCCCAGAACGCGGGCCTCGACGGCCGAGTCATCGTCGGCAAGGTGCGGGAACTGCCCGTCGGGCACGGCCTCGACGCCGCGACCGGCGAGTTCAAGGACCTCGCCGCGGCCGGCATCATCGACCCGGTGAAGGTCGCCCGCAGCGCGGTCGCCAACGCCGCGTCGATCGCGGCGCTGCTGCTCACCACGGAGACCCTGATCGTCGAGAAGCCCAAGGCTCCCGAGCCCGCCGCCGGTGGCGGACACGGGCACGGGCACGGTCACGGCCACCAGCACGGTCCGGGCTTCTAGCGCCTGTTTGGAGTGGGGGGCCGAGCCGAGGCGAGGCCCAGGCGACGATCCGGCAAGGCGCGGGTTTGTCCCGATACCGGTGTTGTATCGGGACGAAACCGCAACGCCGCCGGTCGTCGTCTGGGTCCGCCGCAGGCCGGCCATCCCTCTCCAAACAGGCGCTGGCCGCACGTGGTTCCTGGGCTTCCGAGCACCCGCTCGGGAGCCCAGAACTCGTTACGGGGTCCTTACGTCCACGCTCGCCGGCATGGTCGCCGGGCCCGCGCCGACGCAGACTTCAGGCATGACTTCACGGCGGGTGCCTGCCCTCATCGGGGTCGCCTCCGTCGCGGCCGCTCTCGGCGTCGCCGAACTGGTCGCGATCGTCACCGGCCCGCTCACCTCGCCCGGTATCGCCGTCGGCGGCGCGATCATCGACCTCGTCCCCGAGTCGCTCAAGCACTTCGCGATCTCGCTGTTCGGCACGTACGACAAGCTCGCGTTGCAGATCGGCACGCTGATCCTGCTGGTCCTGGCCGGCGTGGGCCTGGGCTTCCTCGCCAGAAGGCACCTGAACCTCGCCCTGTCGCTGGTAGCCGCCTTCGCCCTACTGGGCCTGGTAGCCGCGGTAACCCGGTACGACGCCGGCTGGACCGCCGTATTCCCCTCGGTGCTCGCCGGAGTGGCCGGCGCCCTGGTCCTCCGCACCCTGACGCAGGCCGCCGCCGCCCAAGATCCCGACGATCTTGCAGTTGTGTCCCTCCCCAAAGAGGATGAAAACGGGGCGAATGGGCGAGCACAACTGCAAGATCAACGCGGTGGGGCGGGGCGGCGGGATGTGTTGCGGTGGGCGGGGGGCATCGCCGTGGTGGGGGGACTTGCGGGGTTCGGGGGGAGGTGGTTGTCGCTGCGGCGGTCGGTCAGTGCTGATCGGGCGGGTGTTGTCCTGCCGGCGCCGGCCTCTCCGGCACCGGCCTTGCCGGCCTCGGTCGACGCGGAGGTGCCGGGGGTGGCGCGGTTCGTCACGTCGAACCGGTCGTTCTACCGGATCGACACCGCGATCGTGGTGCCGCAGGTGGCGCCCGACGAGTGGACGCTGAAGGTGCACGGCCGGGTGCGCAACCCGTTGACGATCACGTTCGACCAGCTGCTCGCCCGGCCCATGATCGAGCGGTACATCACGTTGGCCTGCGTCTCGAACGAGGTCGGCGGCGGTCTGATCAGCAACGCGCGCTGGCTGGGCGTCCGGATCGGCGACATCCTCGCCGAGGCCGACCCGGAGTCCGGCGCCGACCAGGTGGTCAGCCGGTCGGTCGACGGGTTCACCGCCGGCACGCCGACCGAGGTGCTCCGCGACGGCCGCGACGCCATTCTCGCCGTCGGCATGAACGGCGAACCGCTGCCGATCGAGCACGGCTTCCCGGTGCGGATGGTCGTACCCGGCCTCTACGGGTACGTGTCGGCCACGAAGTGGCTCGCCGAACTCGAGCTCACCACGTTCGCCGACTTCGACGCCTACTGGATCCGTCGGGGCTGGAGCGCGAAGGCGCCGATCAAACTGCAGTCCCGCATCGACACGCCGACCCGCCGCGCGTCGGCCGGCTCCGTCGTGGTCGGTGGGGTCGCGTGGGCCCAGCATGTCGGGGTGTCGGCCGTCGAACTGCGGGTGGACGACGGGGGCTGGCAACCGGCGCGCCTGTACGACGTCCCCTCGACCGACACCTGGTGCCAGTGGACCGTCACCTGGGACGCGACGCCCGGGAAGCACACGCTCACGGTGCGCGCCGTCGACGCGGCCGGACGCCCGCAGGACGAGACCGACCGGCCGGTGCTGCCGGACGGGGCCACCGGCCTACACACCGTCGAGGTACAGGTGTCCTGAGACGCGGGCGCCCCGGCCGTCCGCTCAACGGACGACCGGGGCCGGAGGGTGCGCGGGGTCAGCGGGCGGCGGCGTTGCGCGTCGCCATCAGGCGCGACGCGCCGTTCGTCGCCGGCGGACGTTGCTGCGGGACGGCCGGGCGCAGGCCCAACCGCATCTCCAGCCGGCGGACGTCGACGGAGGCGCGTCCGCGGTCGGCCAGATCCTCCCAGCCGGACTCCAGCAGGCGCAGCCGCTCGGCCTCGGTGAAACCACCCCAGACGCCGTACGGCTCCCGGGTGATCAGAGCGTGAGCGGCACACTTCGCGCGAACCGGGCAACTATGGCAAACGGTCTTGGCCGCCGCTTCGCGCCGGCCCCGGGACGCGCCTCGTTCCCCGTCCGGGTGGAAGAACTGCGCACTGTCGCGTCCCCGACAGGAACCCAGCCGCTGCCAGTCCCAGAGATCTGAGATCGGCCCTGGCAGCCGTGCGACGTTGGTCATGCGTACCCTCCAAGCACACACGCCGTCAAGATCACTTTCGAGGGAAATGACGGCAGGTCGTCGATTGAATTTCGGGGAACTCCGGATTGATCTGACCGTTTTGTGTTCTCCTCCTCAGTGAAGAGGGGAGTTACGGTGCGTACGGTCCTTGTATGTGTGCGAACGCCGGTGGCGGCGCAGGCGGTGGTCACCTGCGCGGCTCGGCTCGGGGTCGGCACGGCGGTGCGTACCGCAGTCTCGGTCACAGAGGCGCTGAGCCGGCTGGCTGAGCAGGCCGCCGACCTGATCCTGGTCGACACGGCACTGTCGCGTCCGGACAGCGTCGAATTCACCCGGCGGATCGTCGCCGCGGCACCCGGTGCCGCGGTGGTGTTGTTCGGGGTGGAGGATCCACGAATCTCGGCCGCCGCCGTGCAGGCCGGCGCTCGGGGGGTCATCCGGGCCGATGCCACCGATCCGGTGACGGTGGTGGCGAAGGCGTTGCTGCTGGTGCTCAGCCCGGCCGGTGAACCGGCCACGGCGCGGGCAGGTGCCCGGAACGGATCACCCGGTGTGCCCGCCCCGGCCGCTCCGGTGGCCACCGCGGTGGGTGCGCTCGCCGCCCGGGCGCTGCGTCCCGCCACGACGTCGGTGCCCATGCAGCGCGGCGACGCCGCTCCGGGTGCGCTCGTCGCGGCCGAGGTGCCACGGCGGCGGGTCGACCTGACCGAGCGGGAGTTGCAGGTGCTGCGCGGCATGGCCGACGGCAAGAGCAACGCCGAGATCGGGCGGGAACTGTTCGTGTCGGAAGACACGGTGAAGACGCACGCGCGGCGGTTGTTCCGCAAGTTGGGCGCGCGCGACCGGGCACACGCGGTGGCCTCGGCGTTCCGGGCAGGACTGGTGTCCTGACCGCGGACATGCGTCGACCTGGGCATGCGGGGGCGGTACCCCGCCCGCAGGGTGGCTAAACGGCCGGCCAGATCAATTGATCAGGCCGGCCCGTTTTTTTCCTCTTCCGACTCGTCGGGGCCCTCGGCGAGGGCGTCGTGGATGCCGTCGGCGTAACCGCGGGCGTACTCCCAGGTCACATAGTGGTCGGGATCCGGGTTGAAGGCGGGCTCGTGCACCCGCGGCCGGCCCGAGTCGAGCAGGTGCCGCAGGTTGCCGCGCAGCAGGTCCCAGTCGAAGTAGTGCGGTTCGTGGCAGTCTTCGCACTCGATGACCAGCCCGCGGACCCCCAACGGGGTGAGCAGCGCCTGGTAGATCGCGAGGTCGGCGAGGTCTTCCAGGACGTCCTGCCGCTCGTCGGCGGTGAGGGGGTCGTTGTCGTCGTCGGATTCGCCCAGCGGCATCGCTGGATCGGCCGGATCGCCGGCGAACGGGTCGATGGGCTCTTCCTGCACCTTCCTACGGTAACGGTCACGGCCGTCCCGCTCATGCCCTGGCGTATATCTGCACGGTGCGGCCCGGGGGTGAAATCACGCTTCGCCTACCATGGGGCAACCGCCAACCGCGACCCGAGAAGGCTGGTCACCACATGGATTCGCTGCCCCTGGCGCTCACGTTCGACGACGTCCTCCTCCTTCCCGCGGAGTCCAACGTGATTCCGAGTGAGGTCGATACATCGACCCGGCTGACCAAGGGCGTGCGGCTGTCGATGCCGCTGGTGTCGAGCGCGATGGATACCGTCACCGAGGCGCGCATGGCGATCGCGATGGCGCGGCAGGGCGGCATCGGCGTGCTGCACCGGAACCTGTCGATCGACGAGCAGGCCCAGCAGGCCGACCTGGTCAAGCGGTCCGAGGCCGGCATGGTCACCAACCCCGTCACCTGCTCGCCCGACGACACGATCGCCGAGGTCGACGCGTTGTGCGGCCGCTACCGGATCTCCGGCGCGCCGGTCACCGGGCCCGACGGGACGCTGCTGGGCATCGTCACCAACCGCGACATGCGCTGGATCACCGACCAGTCCGTCCGGGTCCGCGACATCATGACCCCGATGCCGCTGATCACCGCGCCGGTCGGCGTGTCGACGGCGGACGCGCTGGCCCTGCTGCGCGAGCACAAGGTCGAGAAGCTGCCGCTGGTCGACGAGGACGGCAAGCTGCGCGGGCTGATCACGGTCAAGGACTTCGCCAAGAGCGAGCAGTACCCGCACGCCACCAAGGACGACGCCGGCCGGCTGCGGGTGGCGGCCGCGATCGGGGTCGGCGAGGAGTCCTACAAGCGGGCCCGCACCCTGGTCGACGTCGGGGTCGACGTGATCATGGTGGACACCGCGCACGGACACAACCGGCAGGTCGTCGACATGGTGTCGCGGCTGAAGCGGGAGACCGCCGTGCAGGTGGTCGGCGGCAACGTCGCCACCTACGGCGGCGCGCAGGCGCTGGTGGAGGCCGGTGCCGACGCGGTCAAGGTCGGGGTGGGCCCCGGCTCGATCTGTACGACGCGCGTCGTGGCCGGTGTCGGCGTGCCGCAGGTCACGGCGATCATGGAGGCGACCCGGGCGTGCCGCCCGGCCGGCGTCCCGGTGATCGGCGACGGCGGCCTGCAGTACTCCGGCGACATCGTGAAGGCGATCGTGGCCGGCGCCGACACCGTGATGCTCGGCTCGCTGCTGGCCGGCTGCGAGGAGAGCCCCGGCGAGCTGATCTTCATCAACGGCAAGCAGTACAAGGCGTACCGGGGAATGGGTTCGCTGGGGGCGATCCAGTCCCGTGGCCAGGCCAGGTCATACTCCAAGGACCGGTACTTCCAGCACGACGTCAGCTCCGACGACAAACTCGTACCCGAGGGCGTCGAGGGCCAGGTGCCGTATCGCGGGCACCTGTCGAGCGTGGCGCACCAACTCGTGGGTGGCCTGCGGTCAGGAATGGGGTACGCGGGTGCGGCCACCATCGCCGACCTGCAGCGGGGGCAGCTCGTCCGCATCACCGCGGCCGGGCTCAAGGAGAGCCACCCGCACGACATCCAGATGACGCTCGAAGCGCCGAACTACTCGGCGCGTTGATCCAAGAGACGAGGACGCCCCGTGCGTGAGGTCGTGCAGATCGGGCTGGGCAGAACCGCGCAGCGTGGTTACCACCTCGACGACATTTCGATCGTGCCGAGCCGCCGTACCCGCGACGTCGACGACGTGTCGACCGCGTGGCAGCTCGACGCGTACCAGTTCAAGATCCCGTGCGTGGCGCACCCGTCCGACGCCACCATGAGCCCGCAGACGGCGGCGGCGCTGGGCTCGTTGGGCGGCCTCGGCGTGCTCAACGTCGAAGGGCTGTGGACCCGGTACACCGACCCGACGCCGATCCTGGAGGAGCTGTCGACGCTGCCGCACGGCGGTGGCACCCGGCGCCTGCAGGAGGTCTACTCCGAGCCGATCAAGCCGGAGCTGATCGTCGAGCGGGTCAAGGAGATGCGCGGCGGTGGCGGCACCGTCGCGGTGCGCGTCTCGCCGCAGCACACGCTCGCGATCGCACCGGTGATACTGGACGCCGGCGTCGACATCCTGGTGATCCAGGGCACCGTGGTCTCGGCCGAGCACGTGTCCACGGTCGACGAGCCGTTGAACCTCAAGGAGTTCATCGCCGACCTCGACCTGCCCGTGATCGTCGGCGGTTGCACGAACTACCAGACGGCGCTGCACCTCATGCGCACCGGCGCGGCCGGCGTGATCGTGGGCGTCGGCGCCGACGGTCACTCCACGACCGACCGGGTGCTCGGCATCCGCGTCCCGATGGCGACCGCGATCGCCGACGCGGCCGCCGCCCGTCGCGACTACCTCGACGAGACCGGTGGCCGCTACGTCCACCTGATCGCCGACGGCGAGATCCGCACCTCGGCCGACGTGGCGAAGGCCCTCGGTTGTGGCGCCGACGCCGTGATGCTCGGGGAGCCGCTGGCCCGGTGCGAGGGCGCACCGGCTCGGGGCGCCTGGTGGCACTCGGCGGCCAGCCACCCGAAGTTGCCGCGCGGCGTGTACGCCCCGGCGGAGACGGTCACCGGCCGGATGGAGGAGCTGCTGTTCGGGCCCTCCGGCGACCCGACGGGCGTCCTGAACCTGTTCGGCGGCCTCCGGCGGGCGATGGCCAAGTGCGGTTACCGCGACCTGAAGGAGTTCCAGAAGGTCGGGCTCCAGCTCGGCTGAACGCGCGCCCTCGCCGGGCGAGGGCGCGCGTCAGGCCAGGGTGTCGTCCGGGTTGGCCCGGTGGACGCCGCGGTAGAAGCGGCGCAGGGCGGCCTTGACCTCGGCCGGGTCGGACTCGTCGGAACTGGTGCCCGGCGCGGGTGGCGGTGGCGGGGCGGCCAGCGGGTTGCGGGGCAGCTGCGCCATCGGCACCCGGACCGGTAGGCCGGCGTCCGAGGTGCCGCCGTCGGCCGGAGCCGGCACGGTCGGCCCCGGCTGGGCGGTCACCCGGCCCCGGGCGGGCTGGCCGGGCCGGTCGTCGGGGCCGGTGGACTGGGCCGGCAGGCGGATCTCGCGGGTCCAGCTGTCGAGGTTGGCGGCGTCGCGGTCGCCGGGCTCACCCGTGGGCACCGGCCGGAGCGGCGGCGGGCCGTACCTCGGCGCCGCGCTGTTGTCGCGGGTCGGTGTGGCCGGCTGCGGGCGTCCACCGGCATTTTGCGTGCCCGGGGCGGGCGCCGCGCTCTCGACGGCGCGTGGCCCGTTGGCGGGGGCCGCGGTGACACCGGCCAGCTCCCGGCTGAGCAGGTGGGTCATCGACCGGCGCAGCACCGACTTCGCCAGCTCGGCGTACGGCTTGGACGGCGGCGGCACCAGCAGCGCCGCCGGAATCGCGACCTCCGCCTGCACGCCCTTGTTCAGCGGCCGCAGGCCGACCCGGATGCCGCGGCGGCCGGCCAGCCGGCCCACCACCCACAGCCCCATCTGCGCGGTGGCGGCCGCCACCGGCGGGGACTCGGCGGCGTGCGTGATCTTCTCGTTCGCCTCGGCGAGCTTCTCCGCGGACATGCCGAGGCCGCGGTCGGAGACCCGCAGCACGGCGGATCGCCCGTCGGGCGCGACCCGGCCCAGCACGGTGACGATGGTGTCGGGCGGGGAGTAGCGGGTGGCGTTCTCCAGCAGCTCGGCCAGGATGTGGATGACGTCGGCCACGGCCGGGCCGTGGATGTAACCACCGTCGTCGACGTCGGAGAGGACCCGCTCGTACGCCTCGATCTCGGCCATCGCGGCGAGCACCACCGCCGACAGCGGTACCGGGTCGGGCCGGCGGCGGGCGGTCTCGACGCCGGCGAGCACCAGCAGGTTCTCGTCGTTGCGGCGCATGCGGGTGAGCAGGTGGTCCAGGCGGAACAGGTTGGCCAGCTGGTCGGGGTCGTTCTCGGCGCCCTGCACCTCGTCGAGCAGCTTGAGCTGGCGCTCGACGAGCGCCTGGCTGCGCCGGGCCACGTTGACGATCATCGCGGTGGTGCCGCGGCGCAACTCGGCCTGTTCGCCGGCCAGCCGCACGGCGCTGGCGTGCACGGCGGCGAACGCGTCGCCGACCTCCTCGATCTCGTCGCCGCGGGTGGCACTGAGCTGCGGGAACGCGGCCGTCGGCAGGTTGTCGAGGTCGGCCTGGCGCTCCACCGACCGCAGCCGTTCGATCGCCTCCGGCAGCCGCCGCTGCGCCACGTCGAGCGCCTGGCCGCGCAGTTCGCGCAGCGACTTGACCATCGAGCGGCCGATCAGGATCCACGAGCCGAGCGTGATCACCAGCACCGCGAGGATCAGCGCGGTCAGCCGCAGGGTGCGCGTGTGCTGGGTGTCGACGAGCGCCGCCGCGTCGGAGTCGAGCCGGTCGATGGCCCTGTGCTCCGCCTCACCGAGCACCGACAGGTCGCCGGTCGACACCCGCCACCAGTCCTCCGGCGGCACCGACACCGTCCGGCTGCGGATCTGGGCGAGGATCTGGTCGCGCAGCTTGACCGCCTCGACACCGGCCGCCCCGTTGCCGTCGGCGGAGCCGACCGGCCGGCTCAGCGCCGCTGCCACGTCGGGCGCGGCGCTCGCGCGGAAGCGCTGCACCGCGGCCCGCTGCTCGGCGACCGCCTCGGCGTAGACCTGGTAGGTGGCCGGCTCGGCGAACCGCCCCCGGCACGCCGCGTACAGGCGGGCCCGGAGTTGCGACGCGTGCTCCTTCGCCCGGGCGATCTCCTGCACGGCGATCGTCGGCGACAGCAGCGCCGCGTCGGGACCGGCCGTGGCCTGCGGCAGCAGCGTGATCAGGGCCGACACCGCGGCGCCGTACGCCTGGAAGACCGCTTCCGGCGGCAACGCGCCGGTGCGGGCCGCCGCCCGGGCGTCGGCAAGATCGTCGACGCGCTGAGCCGCCTCGCCCAGCGGGATCGCCCGCGCGCCGGCGGCGTCGGCAAGCCGCTTGTACGCGGTGTCGACGGCGGTGCGGTCGGCGCCGACGGCCTTGTCGAACGCGTCGTCGCGGACCGCGTCGGCCATCTCGCCGGCGGTGCGGTCGCGTTCGGTCTGGAGGGCCGTGGTGAGCGCCGCGATCGGCTCGGCCAGCCTGACCCGGTCGTGGAACGCCGACACCTCGGCACTGTCGCCGGCCGCTCCCGCGATCTGCACCGTCGCGAGCGCGGTGAACGCGGTGGCCGGGATCGCGACCACCAGCGCCAGCTTGCTGCGGACGCGCCACCAGGGCATCGCGCCCGTTCGGCGTGATCGGCTCGAACGGCTGGGCGACGACGTCGGTGCGGTGGGCGCCGGCAACTCTGCACCTTTCGGGGTCGAGGCGGTGATGGCCACCTATCGATGCACGGCCAGCAAGAGGATACGGGCCGATGCGTTCCGTGTGGTGCCACCTCTAGAGGGATCACGCTGGAAGCTCCCAGATACGCCGGTTACCGTTATCGGCTCGCGGGATGGGGGGCTGGGATGCGCCGCTGGGTCGCCGGGCTGCTGGCACTGGTGCTGGTCGCCGGTTGCGGGCGTCCGGACGGCCTCGCCCGCGGGCTGTCCGGCCCCACCGAGGAGCCGCGGCCGGGTGCGGAGGGCGCCGGCGACGACTACTTCCCGGCCATGGGCAACGGCGGTTACGACGTCCGCCGGTACACGCTGCGGTTGCGGTACGACCCGGGCACCGACGTCCTCTCCGGCCGGGCCACCGTCGAGGCCACCGCGACCCACTCGCTGTCGCGCTTCAACCTCGACTTCGCCGGCTTGGAGATCTCCGCGGTGACGGTCGCCGGCGTCGCGGCGACCTTTCAATGGGACGGCGGGCGCGAACTCGTCGTGACCCCGGCCGCGCCGGTGCGGTCCGGCCAGGTGTTCCGGGTGGAGGTGACGTACTCGGGCCGGCCCGCCGGCGAGTTCCGGCACACCCCCGACGGGGCGTTGGCGGTGGGGGAGCCGGAGAGCGCGTCGGACTGGTACCCGGTCAACGAGCACCCGTCCGACAAGGCGGCCTACGACTTCGAGATCACCGTCCCGGCGGGGTTGACCGTGATCGCGAACGGGGTTCCCGGCGGGTCCCAGCCGGCCGACGACGGCTGGCAGACCGTGCGCTGGACCGCGTCGACCCCGATGGCGGCCTACCTGAGCACGTTGGCGATCGGCCGGTTCCGGGTCTTCGAGGAGACGTACGAGGGCAGGCCCGTGTACTCGGCGATCGACGAGCGGGTGCCCGCCGGTGGCGTCGCCGAGCGGGCGTTGCGGCGCACCGCCGAGGTGACCGCGTACCTGGCGACCCGGTTCGGCCCGTACCCGTTCGAGGCGCTGGGTGGCGTGATCACCGCCGAGGAGCTGGGATTCGCGTTGGAGACGCAGACGCGTCCCGTCTACGAGGCGTCGTTCTTCAACGGTGAGCTTCGGGACGCGACGTCGATCGTCGCGCACGAGCTTGCCCACCAGTGGTTCGGTGACAGCGTCTCGGTGGAGCGGTGGCGCGACATCTGGCTGAACGAGGGCTTCGCCACCTACGCGCAGTGGCTGTGGGAGGAGCACGACGGCGGGCCTACCGCGCAGGAGGCGTTCGACGACACCTTCCGGACGCCGGCCCACGCGAACATCTGGGGCCCGCCGCCGGGTGACCCCTCGGCGCGCGGGATGTTCTCCGGTTCGGTGTACGTCCGGGGCGCGATGACCGTGCACGCGCTCCGGCTGACCATCGGCGACGACGCCTTCTTCCGGCTGCTGCCGGAGTGGACCGCCAGCCAGGGCGGCGGCACCGGCACGACGGCGGAGTTCATCGATCTGGCCGAGCGCATTTCCGGCAAACAGCTCGATGACTTCTTCCAGACGTGGCTGTATACCGACACAAAACCGTCCTATCCCGGCCGCTGATACAAGCCCTACGTTGTGGGGTCGCGGGGTGGACGCTCGGTAGCTAACCTGCCGGGCATGACCGCCACTACGCTAGAACGTGTGAGCGCGACCTCCTGGCCCCCGCGACCCGACGCTAACGGTTTCACGGTGGCCGACCTCCACGCGCTGCCCGACGAAGGCCCGCGTTACGAGCTGATCGACGGGAGTCTGATCGTGTCGCCGTCCGCCACCGGCAGCCACAACCTGATCGCGCGGTGGATCGCCCACGAACTCGAAGGCTGCAGTCCCACCAAAGAGTGGGTCGTGGGCCTTGACCAATCCGCGTCGATCGACAACCGCAACGAACCACGCCCCGACATCGTGGTCTTCCGCACCCGGCACATGACGCACACGCCGTTCCCGATCACCAGCGCCACGCTCGTCGCCGAGGTGGTGTCGCCACACTCCGGGCGGCGCGACAAGCAGACCAAACGCGACCTGTACGCCGAGTCCGGGGTGTCGGCCTACTGGATCGTCGAACCCGACGAGGACAAGGGCGTGATCTCGCTGGCCGAACTGCGCCTCGACGGCAAGGCCTACCGCGACGTGACGCCCAGCACCAGCGATGCCTTCGAGACCTCGCATCCGTGGCCCGTCCGCATCGACCTGCCGGCGATGTCGCGGCGATGGCAGGAGTATCTCGACCACGCGGATTGAGGTCCGACCAAGGTGGGGCGGTTGGTGCGCTCGTCGTGCTGCTCCTCGCAGAGCTCAGCCAGCCGGTCGGTACTGTACGGGGGTGACAACTCCGCGCCCGGTGCTCGTCGTCGACTTCGGCGCCCAGTACGCACAGTTGATCGCCCGCCGCGTCCGCGAGGCCGACGTCTACTCCGAGATCGTGCCGCACACGATGCCGGTCAGCGAGATGCTCGCCCGCAACCCGGTGGCGTTCATCCTGTCCGGCGGACCGTCGAGCGTGTACGAAGCGGGCGCCCCGCAGGTCGACCCGGCCCTGTTCGAGGCCGGCGTCCCGGCGTTCGGCATCTGCTATGGCTTCCAGGCAATGGCGCGCGCGCTCGGCGGCGAGGTCGCACACACCGGCCAGCGCGAGTTCGGCGGCACGCCGCTGCGGCTCGGCGGTGATCGCGGGGTCATCCTCCGTGATCTGCCGGCGGCTCCGTCGGTGTGGATGAGCCACGGTGACGCGGTGAGCGCGGCCCCGCCCGGGTTCACCGTCACCGCCAGTTCGCCGGGCGCGCCGGTGGCGGCGTTCGAGGCACCCGAGCGCGGGCTGGCCGGCGTGCAGTTCCACCCCGAGGTGGGGCACACGCCCAACGGTCAGGACATCCTGCGTCGCTTCCTCTACGACATCGCGAAGGTCGAGCCGACCTGGAACACCCGCAACATCATCGACGACCAGGTCGCGGCGATCCGCTCGACGGTGGGCGACGCCCAGGTGCTGTGCGCGTTGAGCGGCGGTGTCGACTCCGCGGTGGCGGCGGCGTTGGTGCACAAGGCGATCGGCGACCAGTTGACCTGCGTCTTCGTCGACCACGGGCTGCTGCGGGCGGGCGAGGCCGAGCAGGTCGAGAAGGACTACGTCTCGGCCACCGGCATCCGGTTGAAGGTCGTCGACGCGGAGGAGCGCTTCCTCAAGGCGCTGGCCGGCGTGAGTGACCCGGAGCAGAAGCGGAAGATCATCGGACGCGAGTTCATCCGGGTCTTCGAGCAGGCGGCCCGGGAGGTCGACGCTGAGCGGCACATCGAGTTCCTGGTGCAGGGCACGCTCTACCCCGACGTCGTCGAGAGCGGTGGCGGCACCGGAACGGCGAACATCAAGAGCCATCACAACGTCGGCGGCCTGCCCGACGACCTGAAGTTCCAGCTGGTCGAGCCGCTGCGCACGCTGTTCAAGGACGAGGTGCGCGCGCTCGGGTCGGCACTGGGCCTGCCCGACGGGATGGTGTGGCGGCACCCGTTCCCGGGTCCCGGCCTGGCGATCCGGATCATCGGCTCGGTCGACCGGGAGCGGCTCGACGTGCTGCGCGTCGCCGACAAGATCGCCCGCGAGGAGCTCACCGCCGCCGGCCTCGACCGTGACGTCTGGCAGTTCCCGGTGGTGCTGCTGGCCGACGTGCGCAGCGTCGGCGTGCAGGGCGACGGCCGCACCTACGGCCACCCGGTGGTGCTGCGTCCGGTGTCGAGCGAAGACGCGATGACCGCCGATTGGTCGCGGCTGCCGTTCGACGTGATCGCGAAGATCTCGACGCGCATCACGAACGAGGTCCGCGAGGTCAACCGGGTCGTCCTCGACGTCACCAGCAAGCCGCCGGGAACGATCGAATGGGAGTGACGGCCGTCACTTGTAGCTCCGAAGGGTGAGATGATCTAGTCTCTCCGTGACGGACGAGCCACACTTGCGGTGGATATTCGCGGCCTTCCGGCGCGCCCAATACAACCCTGGAGCCGCCAATGACCCCAGCCCTGGAACCGGTGCGACGCATCGCGGCCTACGGCGTCTGCACCGATGACGACGGCCGCGTCCTGCTCGTGCGCGCCGCGGCGTCGAGTGGCACGCCCGGTGCCTGGTCGTTGCCCGGCGGTGCGGTGTCCCACGGCGAGCACCCGCTCGACACCGTCGTGCGCGAGACCGCCGCGGAGACCGGCCTGTCGGTGGCCGTCGCCGGCCTGCGCGACGTCCTCGCCGACATGCGTGCGCTGCCGAACCGCGGCGTCACGATCCACACCGACAGGTTGATCTATGCGGTGACGGTGCGCGGCGGTGCCCTGCGCGACCGCATCGGCCAGCCCACCGACCTGGCCCGCTGGATCGCGCCCGACGACGCGGGCGCGCTGCCCCTGCGTCCCTTCACCGCGACCGCGCTCGGCCTGCCGCCGGCGCCGGTCGACCTGCGCCCCGACGCGCCACCGGAGTTTCCCTCGTTCTACGCGGTGCCCGGCCCCGACGGCCTGCACCGCGCGCAGCGGTTCGCCGCCTACGCGGTCGCCACCGACCCGGCCGGACGCGTGCTGCTGACCCGGGTGGCGCCCGGCTACCCCGGTGGCGGCTGCTGGCACCTGCCCGGTGGCGGCACCGACTTCGGCGAACAACCCGGCATCGCGCTGCTGCGCGAACTCGTCGAGGAGACCGGTCAGCAGGGCCGGCTGGTGGGTCTGCTCGGGGTGGCGAGCCACCGCGACGCGGCGTCGCTGGGCCCGGAGGGCTACCCGATCGACTGGCACGGCGTGCGGGCGTTCTACCGGGTCGAGGTCACCGCGCCGGCGCCGCTGGCGGTCATCGACGAGGGTGGCTCCACCGACGACGCCCGCTGGCACACGGTCGAGGAGTGCGTCGACCTGAAGCTCACCGAGGTCACCGAAGAGGCGTTGCGCGCGGCCGGCCTGCGGCCGTGACGCTGTGGCGCCGGCGGGTGACCGCCCACGGGGTCGTCCGTGACCGGGCCGGCCGGGTGCTGCTGGTGCCCACCGTCCGCAACCCGGGGTGGACGCTGCCCGGCGGCACGGTCGGGCACGGCGAGAGCCCCCAGAGCGCGGCGATCCGGCTGACGAAGCGGCAGACCGGGCTGTCGGCACAGGTGCGGGCACCCCGGATGGCCGCCGCCGACCAGGTGCCCCGGCCCGGTGACGTGGTGCTGCACACCGACCGGCTGGTGTTCGACCTCGTGGTGCCGGCGGGTGCCGGTACCCTCGCGCCGGGCGCGCGCTGGTTCGAACCGGCCGCTCTGGTGGGCGTCCCCTTGCCCGGGTATGCGGCGGCCGCTCTCGGCGCCGGAGCGCCCACCGGTGATCTCGAAGATCCGGACGAGGGCTGGCCGGTCGAACGCGGCATGGCGATGGACGGCGCGGGCCGGCGGGTGCAGCGGTTCTCGACGTACGCGCGGGCGACCGACGCGGCGGGGCGCATCCTGTTCGCGAAGATCGCGTCCGGGTACCCGAGCGCCGGCCGGT
>NZ_BOPG01000043.1 GCF_016863635.1 Virgisporangium aurantiacum
CCTGCCCGGCGGCGGCACCGAGGTCGGCGAAGCGCCGTCGGACGCGCTGTTGCGTGAGGTGGCGGAGGAGACCGGTCAGGTCGGGACGATCGGCCGGTTACTGAGCGTATCCCACCGGCATAACCCGGTTGCCCGTGGCTGGGAGGGGTATCCGATCAACTGGCACACCATCCGGGTCGTGTACGAGATGGCGGTCGAGGAGCCGACCGAACCTCGGGTCACCGAGACGGCCGGTTCTACCGTTGAGGCAACATGGATGCGGCCGGCGGAGATCGACAGGAGGGCGCTGACGGATCTGGCGTCATCGGTTCTGTGACGGGTCCTGGACTCGTCGGTGAAGCACGACTACTCTAAGCTACGGTCGTTTGAATGGTATTTGACCGGGTTTAGCCCATAAGAGAAGCTGTTTGACCGTCGCGAAATCACATATTGATGTGCGATGGTATAGGCCGCATCCGCGCGGGTGGGAACGGAACAAGGAGGTTCTACGTGCCGACAGCCCCATGGCGCCGGCGCCGCGTGAACGACATCCCCCGCCCGGCAGGGCGCAGGTGGGCCGGCCGGTTGCGGCGCGGTGGAACGTTGGCACGTCGGGTGCTTGTTGGTCCGCTCACCGATCCCGCGTCCCCGCCGGGCACCGATGCCTTGCCGACGCGTCGCCGCTTCACGCTGAGTCGCGGCGCCGCCGGTCGGGGTGGAACCGCGGTCGCGAGCCGGCCCGGTCGCTCCGAGCCCACCCCGTTGACCACCGTCGATCTCGTCGACCTGGTGCCGACCAGCCCGGCCATTCCGGCCCCGGCCGGCCCGGTGCCGTCCAGCGGCGTCAACATCCCGCTGCTTCCCGGCGAGCGGACGATCGGCCGCCGGATCCGGTTCGCGATCGTCAACGGTTGCACGCTGCTGAGCCTCGTCCTCGGCGTCACCGCGATCTTCCTCGCCACCGAGGGCGGCGACCTCAAGCTGGCCGCGATGTGCCTGATCTCCTGCGTCGTCTTCGACGGCCTCGACGGTGCCCTGGCCCGCCGCCTGCGGGTGGCCAGCCCGTTCGGCGCCCAGATGGACTCGCTGGCCGACATGTGCTCGTTCGGCATCGCCGCACCGGTGGTGGTGCACGTCCTGCTCTCCGGTGAGGCCGCGCCCGCGATCACCGCGCCGGCCTGCGCGCTGGTGGCGGTCTGCGCGGGCATCCGGCTCGCCCGGTTCAACGTCTCGCCGAAGGACGGCCGCTTCTTCAGCGGCGTGCCCACCACGATGGTGGCCGCGGTACTGGCGGTGGGCGTGCTGATCGCGCCGTCGGCGCCGGTGGCGCTGCAGGTGGCGGCCGTCGTGATGCTCGCGCTCGCGATGGTGTCGAGCTTCCCGTACGTCAAGCTGGCCCGGTTGCTGCGGCTGCCGCCGTGGGTGCTGGCGCTGCCGGTGGTGGGCGCGTTCGTCAACTACCAGCTGACGTTCGCCGTGGTGGTGCTCGCCTACCTCCTCAGCGGCCCGGTCCTCTGGGTCCGCAACCGCAACCTGGCCTAGACCCTTCCTCGATCTTGGACTCCGTGCGGTGCCAGAGGCCCGCACGCAGTCCAAGATCGCGTAGCGGGAGCTACTTCCAGCGGGCGATCACCGAGGCGCCGCCGACCACCCGTTCGCCGGGGGAGACGCGCGGGGTGGCCTTGTCGGCCGGTAGGTACACGTCGGTGCGGGAGCCGAACCGGATCAGGCCCATGCGCTCGCCCTTGGCCAGCAGCGAGCCGACCGGTGCGCGCTGCACGATGCGACGGGCGATCAGGCCCGTGCGCTGGGCCACGATCACCCGGCCGTGCGCGGTTTCGAGCACCGTGTACGCGGCCACGTTGTGCTCGGCCGACGGCTTCATCGCCGCGGCGTAGCCGCCGTCCTCGACGAAGTAGTCGGTCACCTTGCCGGCCACCGGCGAGCGGTTGACGTGCACGTCGAGCACCGAGAGGAACACCGAGATCCGCAGGTACTCGGTGTCGCCGAAGCGGTCGTCGGTGAGCCGCTCCACACCCAGGACCTTGCCGTCCGACGCGGCGACCACCGCCGCCGGGTCCTCCGGCACGTCGCGGTTCGGGTCCCGGAAGAACGCCGCGACCGGGGCGGCCGCGAGGGCCGGCACCAGCCAGAGCCGCGACTTTGGCCGGGCCGCCTTCGCGAGCGCGGCCAGGCCGAGCGCGATGCCGGCCGCGGCGACGCCGTTCGAGTCGATGTGCATGCCGCGGGTGATGCGCACGCTCGACGGGCGCACCGCCGGCGCCAGCTTCGCCGCCAGCGTGTGATCGGCGGCGCTGAAGCGCAGCCGGTGCACCCGTACCGGGGGGACGTTGCGCAGCACGAGGTCGCTGCCGACGCCGTAGAGCGCCACCTGCCGCTCGATCTCGTCGACGGCGCCGCTGGGGCGGCTGGTGGCGGGCACCACCACCGAGAGCACCCCGCCCTCGTTCACGTGCTTGCCGAGGCCCTCCAGGAGGGCGCGGGTCTGCTCGGCGGTGCCGGTGAGCGGCTCGGCGTAGATCACGACGTCGGACGGGTCGGCGGCGCCGACGGAGTCGACCACCGACACCCGGCTGGCGACCCAGCTCCCCTGGCTGGCGACGTGCTGACGGGTCCCCTCGTCGCCGACCACCACCAGCCGGTCCTCGGGCAGCAGCGCGTCGACGGCGGCGGTGAGCACCGCCGACCCGGCGCCGCCACCGATCAGCAGGCCGGTCTTGGGTCCGTTGTGCCGGGCCAGTTCGTCGACGAGGGTGGCTGCCGCTCGGTGGCCGACGATCGGGCGGCGCAACGCGGCCGGCAGGTTGGCGGGGAACTCGCTCATCGCGACGATCAGCTCCTAGAGACGGGAAACGGCACTGGCCGGCGGGGTTCCGTAAAGAACCCCGCCGGCCAGCATATTCCGAGCGGTGTGAGCTAGCCGCTCGAAGACCTCAGTCGGAGTTCAGCGGTGGGGTGCTCACCGGCTCCACCGGCTGCCGGGGCCGCAGCGAGCCGATCAGGCCGAAGATGCCGAACAGGATCAGGCCGCCGGCGAAGATCAGGCCCGCCGTGGGCATGTGGACCTTGAGCTGGCTGCCGAGCAGCCACCAGGCCACGAACCCGAGGAACAGCATTCCGATCCAGAGGGACCACCGGTCCGTGCGGTGGATGTTCATCGGTGGACCTCCAGGTTTCCGACGTCGACGGAGATGGTCAGTTGCAGCGAGCCGCCGCTGTCGGGCCCGTCGGCGCCGTAGTCGACGACGGTGCGCCACTGGTCGCTGAGGCCGCCCCACCGCGAGTTGAACACCCGCGCGTCGCCGACCTCGACCTTGGCCCGCACGGTGACGTCGACGTTCGGCGGCAGGATGATCTCGATCCGGCCCACGTCGTTGGTGGCCTCGAACGTGATCTGCTGGCCGTTGAAGTCGACCTGGGTGAAGTCCAGCGTGTGGTCACCGGTGTCGCGGGTGTACGGGTTGTTCTCGTTGACCTCGATGATCGTGGTCGGGTTGAACTGTTCCGGCCGGCCGGCCCGGTGCGGACCGTCCATCGACGACGCGGTGGAGGCCAGCAGGCCGATGCTGAGCGCGATCCCGAGTGGGATCAGCAGCCGCGCGCGGCCCACCCAGGCGCCCGCCACCAGGCCGAGGCCGACCACGGCCAGCGCCACGGCGAAGTACGCCGATCCGGCGATCGAGGCGCCGAGCAGGTGCACGGTCGCCAGCGTGCCGAGGGCGATCGCGGTCGCGTAGACCGTCACCTTGCCCAGGCGCGACTTCGGCCGCTTCACCTTGGGCTTCGGCGCCGGCGGGCCGGAGAACGGCATGCCCGGGTAGTGCGACATCGGGTCGACCGACACCGGCGCGTCCCACGGCAGCCCGGCGCCGGGAATCGGCGGGTAGGGGCCGTAGAGCGGCAGCCGCCGCGTCTGCGTCTGCGGGATCGGCCCGAACGCCGGCGGGTAGGGCCCGGGCGGCGCGAACGGTCCGTGCGGCGCGAACGCCTGGCCGTAGGGCAGATTCGGTGGTTGCGGTGGTTCCGGCAGCGTCAGCGTTTCGTCCGGCTCCGAGATGACGGCGTGCGTGGTCGCCGCAGCGACCTCCTCTTGCCGTGCGTCGTCGGTACGGCTCTCCGGCCCATCGGCCGGATCGGTGCCGGCCGGTACGCCGTCCGCGGTTTGCGCGCCTTCTGCGGCTTCCGCGGTTTCCTCGGCGAGCGGTGACTTCTGCACGGTGGGCTCCGATGCTGGCGATTCGATGCGGTCCGCCGGCATCGGCACCGTCGGGGCCGCGGACGCGGCGGCGGTGGGTACGACGGGCGGCACGACGGTGGGCATGGTGGCCGGGGCGGCGGTCGCCATCCAGGGCGTGTGCGGGCTGGGTGGCACCATCGGCGCCCCGAACGGTTGGGCCCCGAACGGAATGTTGTTCGGTTGCCCGGGTCGCTGCAGCGTGCCCCGGCTGAGGAGCACGGCCGCGCCGAGCACGACCAGCGCGCCCACCACCGCCGGCCGCAGCCCTTCGGACGCGACCAGCGCGAACACCAGGATCGCCACGATCGTCCCGATCACCGCGACCGGCGCCGACGTGCGCGACGTGCCCCGGCCGAGCACCGCCTCGACCGGCGACGCGGTGTCGCCGTCGGCGGGGATGAGCAGCCAGCCGATCAGGTAGGCGAGCAGTCCGACGCCCCCGAACAGGGTCAGGACGGCGAACAGCACCCGCCACAGGATCGGGTCGGTGTTGGTCGCCCGCCCGACCGCCGCGCAGACCCCGGCGAAGTGCCGACCGGTCACCGGCCGGACGAGCCCGTACTTGGCCATGAACCCCGGCGCGAACTGACCGCCGGGCCCGAACTGACCACCCCAGCCACCGGTACCGCTGGTTGCTCCCGCACCGGCAGCCGTACCCTGATCGCCCCCAGGGGCGTATGCCGCCCCCGAGGTCGCTCCGGTGGCCGTGCTTCCTGGCGTGCTCCCGGCGGGCGTGCCTCCTAGGGCGCTCCCGGCGGGCGTGCCTCCTAGGGCGCTCCCGGCGGGCGTGCCTCCTGGGGCGCTCCCGGCGGGAACGCCTTCCGGCGCGGTCGTGGTGCCGGCCACCGTCGGTTCCGGCTCCGGGGTGAGTGAGGGCCAGAGGGGGCCGGGCGGCGGGGCCGGCGGGGCGAGCGCCGGCTCGTCGGGCGCCTGATCCGGCCGGGCAGCGTCGGCAGGCTCGTTCGTCATGCTGTAGATGGTGGCCCCCGGTCGGGGTCCAGTGCCTCCGGAATCGACCCTGACGCGACCCTGAATTGCCGGTTCCGGGCCGTCTCTGGCTGGTCGCGAAAGCCTCGACCGTGTGACGATCGCTTCATGACAACGGCGACCCCACCACAGGCCCGGCCACAGCCGCGCCTGTTCCGTGATCCGGGTAACCGGGTGCTCGGTGGGGTGGCTGCTGGCCTGGCACAACACCTGGGCGCACCGGTGATGGCGATCCGCATCGCGTTCTTCGCCCTGGCGCTCACCGACGGGCTGGGCGCGATCCTCTACACGGCATTCTGGGCGGTCCTCCCGCTGAGCTCGCAGGCGCCGAAACGCAACTTCCGACAATTGGTGCCATTCGTGGCACTGGGGCTCGGCATCGCGATCCTGTCGGTGCTCATCGGCGGTCCGCCCGGGCCGAGCACGCTCATCGGGTGGCTGGCCGCCCTGGCGGCCCTGGGCGTCGGGGTGATCTGGCACCAGGCCAACCCGAAGCGGCGCAAGCGGTGGAGCGAGGCGCTGCCCGGCGCTCCGTGGCTCGGCGCGGTGCTCGACGACGACCGGCGCGGCGCGCTCACCCGGTTCCTCGGCGGCGGCCTGCTGGTGATCCTCGGCCTGATCGGCATCATCTCCTACTTCGCGCAGCCGCTGGCCAGCCAGGGCTTCGGCACGCTCATCGGCGCGCTGCTGTTCGCGGCGGTCGGCCTCGGCGGTGTCGGCCTGGCGCTGGCGCCGGTGCTGTGGCGGATGTTCACCCAGCTCACCACCGAGCGCGAGGCCCGGGTGCGCGAGCAGGAACGCGCCGAACTCGCCGCGATGATCCACGACCAGGTGCTGCACACGCTGGTGCTCATCCAACGCAGCGCCGACGACAAGAAACAGATCCTGCGGCTGGCCCGCGGCCAGGAACGCACGCTGCGGAACTGGCTGTACAAGTCCACCGCGTCGCCCACCGAGCGGTTCAGCGCCGCGATCGAGCAGGCGGCCGCCGAGGTCGAGGACACGTACGCGATCACCGTCGAGGTCGTCGTGGTCGGCGACCGCGACGTCGACGAGCGCACCGCGGCCCTGGTGGCGTCCACCCGCGAGGCCCTGGTCAACGCGGCCCGGCACGCGAAGGTGGCCACCGTCTCGGTGTACGGGGAGGTCGAGGAGGATCAAACAAGTGTCTTCGTCCGCGACCGTGGCGTCGGGTTCGTCCTGGACAATGTCGACGACAACCGGCACGGGGTACGCGGGTCGATCCTCGGCCGCATGCAGCGGCACGGCGGCAAGGCCGAGATCCGCAGCGAGCCCGGTGACGGCACTGAGGTACGGCTCACCATGCCGGTGACCGATCCGCGACGGGGACGGGTCAGTGACTGGCTGGGCGGGGAACCCGCGCGGGTCGAAAGTGCGGATAGGGGTTGAGTGCTGTGTCTGAGCGGCTACGGGTCTTCCTGGTGGACGACCACGCGATGTTCCGTGCGGGTGTCCGGGCCGAACTCGGCGCCCACGTCGACGTCGTGGGCGAGGCGAGCACCGTCCCCGAGGCGGTCTCGAAGATCGCCGCGATCGAGCCCGACGTGGTGCTGCTCGACGTCCACATGCCCGAGGGCGGCGGGCGGGCGGTGCTCGAGTCGATGCGCCGTTCGCACCCGAACGTGAAGTTCCTGGCGTTGTCGGTGTCCGACGCGGCCGAAGACGTGATCGGCCTGATCCGCGCCGGCGCCCGCGGCTACGTCAC
Organism: Virgisporangium aurantiacum; assembly: GCF_016863635.1. Taxonomy (GTDB): domain Bacteria; phylum Actinomycetota; class Actinomycetes; order Mycobacteriales; family Micromonosporaceae; genus Virgisporangium; species Virgisporangium aurantiacum. The sequence continues at coordinate 6,951 of NZ_BOPG01000043.1, forward strand.
CAAGACCATCTCGCCCGACGAACTGGCCGATGCGATCCGTCGCGTGGCCGACGGCGACGCCGTGTTCAGCCCCCGGCTGGCCGGGTTCGTGCTCGACGCGTTCGCCGCGCGTCCCGACGCCCCGCTGGCCGACCCGGAGCTCGACCAGCTGACCAACCGCGAGCGCGAGGTGCTGCGGCTGCTGGCCCGCGGTTACGCGTACAAGGAGATCGCCAAGGAGCTGTTCATCTCGATCAAGACGGTCGAGACGCACGTGTCGAACGTGCTGCGCAAGCTCCAGATGTCCAACCGGTACGAGTTGTCGCGGTGGGCGGCCGACCGGCGCCTCGTCTAGTTACAGGGGACCGCGTCCGGCGCGCAGGATCAGGAGCGCGAGCTGCACGCCGTCGGCACCGAGCTGCGACCGGTAGCGCTCGAGGATCTCGTTCTCGCGGTTGAGGACGAGTCGGGTGCCGCCGGACGCGACCCGGGTGCGGCCCACCTCCTGCGAGATCGCCGCGCGTTCCTGCCACAACTCGATGATCCTTGCGTCGATCTCGTCGAGACGTTCGCGCAGGCCGGCGATGTGCTCGGTGGCGGCGGTGCCTTCTGCGGTGCCGGTGGTGCCAGCGGTGATGGTGCTCATGTCGGTGTCCTCCGGGACGTCATCTGGGCTCATGTCGGCCTCCAGGTGCCCGGACACACAAAACCCCGGGCTCCTTGGGAGGCCCGGGGCAGTAGGTCTGAATGATCAGGCGCGACCTACGGCTGCGGGACTCCCGTAGCCGTAAAAGTAAAATCGCACCTGCGTGATCTTCACGGGTTGAAGTATGCCACGCCTGCGCAAGGTGGCAAGGCCCAACCGGATCCTGAGAGATTTCTGTCCCACCCCACGAATAGACTTCCGCACCGATGCTTCCTCTTCCCGGATTCTCCGATGTCGCCCCGCCGGCCCAACCCGCTCCCAAGCAGGCGCGCCAGCAGAACCCCGGCGCGGCCGTCCTCCTGAACGGTCTCAACCCGGAGCAGGCCGAGGCCGTCAGGCACGCCGGGTCGCCGCTGCTCATCGTGGCCGGTGCCGGTTCGGGCAAGACGCGGGTGCTCACCCACCGCATCGCGTACCTGCTCGCCGAGCGCGACGTGCATCCGGGGGAGATCCTGGCGATCACGTTCACCAACAAGGCCGCCGGTGAGATGAAGGAGCGGGTCCGTCACCTGGTGGGCAACCGGGCCCGGTTCATGTGGGTGTCCACGTTCCACTCGGCGTGCGTGCGCATCCTGCGGGCCGAGCACGAGCACGCCGGGCTGAAGTCGAGCTTCACCATCTACGACGCCGACGACTCGCGTCGCCTGATGCAGCTCGTCGCCCGGGAGCTCGACCTCGATCCCAAGCGTCACCCGGCCCGGTCGCTCGCCGCCGAGGTGTCGAACCTCAAGAACGAGCTGGAGAGCCCGGGCGAGTTCACGGCGAAGGCGGCCGGCCCGCACCAGCGCGCGGTGGCCGAGGCGTACACGCTGTACCAGCAGCGGCTGCGCGAGGCGCACGCGCTCGACTTCGACGATCTGATCATGCGGGTGGTCGACCTGTTCCGGCAGAAGCCCGACGTGGTCGACAAGTACCGGCGGCGGTTCCGGCACGTGCTCGTCGACGAGTACCAGGACACCAACCACGCCCAATACGCGCTCGTGAAGGAGATCGTCGGCGACACGGGCGAACTGTGCGTCGTCGGCGACGCCGACCAGTCGATCTACGCGTTCCGCGGTGCCACGATCCGCAACATCCTCGAGTTCGAGCGCGACTACCCGAACGCCCGCACGATCCTGCTGGAGCAGAACTACCGGTCCACCCAGACGATCCTGTCGGCCGCCAACGCTGTGATCGACCGCAACACCGAGCGCAAGCCGAAGCGGTTGTGGAGCGATCAGGGCGCCGGCGAGCAGGTGGTCGGGTACGTGGCCGACTCCGAGCACGCCGAGGCCGACTTCGTCGCCCGCGAGGTCGACCGGCTCTGCGACAACCACGGCTACCGGCCCGGCGACGTCGCGGTGTTCTACCGCACCAACGCGATGTCCCGCGTCTTCGAAGAGGTGTTCGTCCGGTTCGGCCTGCCGTACAAGGTCGTCGGCGGGGTGCGGTTCTACGAGCGCAAGGAGGTCCGCGACGCGCTGGCCTACCTGCGCGCGGTGGCCAACGAAGACGACACGGTGAGCGTCCGGCGGGTGCTGAACACGCCCAAGCGCGGCATCGGCGAGCGGGCCGAGGCGTGCATCGAGGCGCTGGCCGGCCGCGAGCGCATCTCGTTCGGCGCGGCCTGCCGTCGCGCCGACGAGGCCACCGGCATCTCCACCCGGGCGGCCAACTCCGTCAAGGAGTTCGTGGCGATGCTCGACGCCGCCCGCGAGATGGCCGGAACCAGCACACCGGAAGAGGTGCTGGAGGCGCTGCTCCAGCGCAGCGGCTACCTCACCGAGTTGGAGGAGAGCCTCGACCCGCAGGACGCCGGCCGGGTCGAGAACCTGCAGGAACTGGTGAGCGTCGCCCGCGAGTACACCGAACGCACCGAGGCCAACGCCCCCGAGGCCACCGACGACGCCGACGCGGGTGCGGCCGCCGCCGCGCCGGTCGCCACCCTCGACGGCTTCCTCGAACAGGTCTCGCTGGTCGCCGACGCCGACCAGATTCCCGCCGACGACCCCGAGCACAAGGGCGTCGTCACGCTGATGACGCTGCACACCGCCAAGGGTCTGGAGTTCCCGGTGGTGTTCCTCACCGGTCTCGAAGACGGCGTGTTCCCGCACCTGCGCGCGCTCGGCGACCGCAAGGAGCTGGAGGAGGAGCGCCGCCTCGCCTACGTGGGCATCACCCGCGCCCGGCAACGGCTCTACATCACCCGCGCGGTCACCCGTTCGGCGTGGGGCCAGCCGCAGTACAACCCGCCGTCGCGGTTCCTCGAGGAGCTACCGCCCGAGCTGGTCCGCTGGGAGCGCACGCAGGCCTCCTACACCAGCTGGTCGGGTGGCGGGCACGGCGGTCGCGTCGACCGGACCCCGCGTCAGTCGAGCTTTGTCGGTGGCACCCCGAAGGCGGCCGAGCTGGCGGGCCGGCTGGGCATCGACGCGAGCCGGTTGGCCACGGCCAGTGAGCTGAAGGGGAACGTGCCGGCGCTGGCGGTGGGCGACCGGGTCAATCACCAGCGGTACGGCATCGGCCGGGTCACCCAGGTCGAGGGGTTCGGTGCGCGGGCACAGGCCCAGGTCGACTTCGGCGACCAGGTGATGTGGATCGTGCTCCGGCACGCGCCGCTGGAGAAGCTCTAGCGGCGTTACCCGGTGGGGGCGTCGGCCTTCTTCGGAAGCTCGGCGCCCTTGCCCTTCAGGTATTCCATCGGGTCTACCTGCTGGCCGTCGACGCGGACCTCGAAGTGGAGGTACGGCCCGAACGCGTAGCCGCTGTCGCCGACCGCGCCGATGGGCTGCCCGGCCTCGACGACCTGGCCCTCCGTCACGGCGAGGCTGTTCGAGTGACCGTACACCGACACGACGCCACCGCCGTGGTCGATGATGACGCAGTAGCCGTAGCCGCCGTTGGCCCGGGCCAGAACCACCTTGCCGCGCGCGATCGCGTAGTAGGCGGTGCCCTTCGGGGCAGCCAGGTCGATGCCGGTGCGCCCGTTGGCCTCGGCGTCGAGCTTGCGGAGCCCGAACTTCGAGGTGAGCGTGTACTCCTTGAGCGGCATCACGTAGATGTCCGGCGGGGCGATGTCGGCCGTGCCGGTAGTGGCCGCGCGGGTGTCGTTACGACTGGCCCGATCGTCGCCGACGGCCTTGGAGCGATCGGCGTTCTCGGAGGCGACGGCGTTGGCGTCGACGAGGTTGAAGCCGTCGGGTTCGCGCATGTCCGGCATGACCGTGCCGGTGACCAGGGCGACCACGCCCGCGCCGACGAAAGCGGAGGTCACAACGGCGGCATAGCGGCTCCGGGAGGCTCCCCGAACGCGACGACGGCCGCAATAGCGGTCGCCCTGCTGCCGATTCGCCACTCACGCTCCCGATTTCGCTGGGCGCATCTCCGACCCGATCCCCAGGTGGAGGAACCCCGGGAAATCTCGGCCGCTGGAAGGATGCGGGGCAACCTTTCGCGCGGATGCCGTCGAGAACGGTAGCGCCAGGTACCAGGCTCCACAAGCCGAGACGCGCATTCAAGCGGCTACGCAGAGCGATTCTCCGTCATTTCGTTGAACTTCCGTCACTGTCCACGTGCGACATCGTTACCCGCAAACCCATGGAATGCGGTGCGAGGGCCACTCGCCATAAAAAATCCGCCAACTGGCGTATGAGTACGCGCCGGTGGCGGAATTGGGGAATCGACCGATCAATATGTGCGCGAGGTCACGCACAGAGTGAGGGGCCGGACGCACCCCTCACACGTCCGGCCCCTCGATGCGCGATGCCCCGCCGCCACCCCTCGACCGACAGGGCATCGGCCGTTTCTGGTGCCGACCTGCGCAGCAGGCCGGCATCTCACTCAACGACGCCTTGCAGGGGCGGTTACGCCCGTCACCCGTGCGGGTACGCGCCCGTGCGTCACACGCGGAGCACCCGCCCGACACCACGGCGTGACCTGCTCGCTAGGCTGCGGCGAGATGCCCAGGAAGCCGTCGAAGAGCTGGAAAGAGCTGACGAAGTGGACCTGTACGAGTACCAGGGGCGTGCGCTGTTCGCCCGGCACGGGCTGCCGGTGCTGGACGGCGGGGTCGCCACCAGCGTGGCGGAAGCCCGCGAGATAGCCGACCGCCTCGGTGGCCGGGTCGTGGTCAAGGCCCAGGTGAAGGTGGGCGGTCGCGGTAAAGCGGGTGGGGTGAAGCTCGCCGACGACGCGCCGGAGGCCGAAACCCACGCGCAGAACATCCTCGGCATGGACATCAAGGGCCACACCGTCCACAAGGTCATGCTGACGACGACCGCCGACATCGCCGAGGAGTACTACTTCTCGTACCTGCTCGACCGGGCCAACCGCACCTTCCTGTGCATCGCCAGCGTCGCGGGTGGGATGGAGATCGAACAGGTCGCCCACGAACAGCCCGACAAGGTCGTCAAGCGGCCGATCGACGCGAACGAGGGCGTCACCGAGGCCATCGCCCGCGAGATCGTGCAGCAGGGCGGCTTCCCCGACGACGTCAAGGACCAGGTCGTCGACATCGCGGTGAAGCTCTGGCAGGCCTTCAAGGCCGAAGACGCGACGCTGGTCGAGGTCAACCCGTTGGCCAAGACGCCCGAGGGCCGGGTGCTCTGCCTCGACGCGAAGGTCACGCTCGACGCGAACGCCGACTTCCGCCACCCCGAGAACAAGGAGTTCGAGGACACCGCGGCCGTCGACCCGCTGGAGCAGAAGGCCAAGGAGAAGGACCTCAACTACGTCAAGCTCGAGGGCGAGGTCGGCATCATCGGCAACGGCGCGGGCCTGGTCATGTCGACGCTCGACGTGGTCGCCTACGCCGGCGAGGAGTTCGGCGGCGTGAAGCCGGCCAACTTCCTCGACATCGGCGGCGGCGCCAGCGCCCAGGTGATGGCCAACGGCCTGGAGATCGTGCTCGGCGACCCGGCCGTGAAGAGCGTGTTCGTCAACGTCTTCGGCGGCATCACGGCCTGCGACGAGGTGGCCCGCGGCATCCTGAGCGCCTTCGACCTGCTCTCCGAAAGAGGCGAGACGGTCACCAAGCCGCTCGTGGTACGGCTTGACGGCAACAACGCCGAGGAGGGGCGCCACATCCTCGACTCGGCCGCGAACCCGCTGGTGGAGCGGGTCGACACCATGGACGGCGCGGCCCGCCGCGTCGCCGAGCTCGCGGCGCAGGGGGCGTGACATGGCGGTCTGGCTGACCGGGCAGAGCCGGGTGATCGTGCAGGGCATGACCGGCTCCGAGGGTTCCAAGCACACCCGGCGCATGCTGGCGTCGGGTACGAACGTCGTCGGCGGCGTGACGCCCAAGAAGGGCGGGCAGGTCGTCGAGTTCGACGGCGCCAAGGTGCCGGTGTTCAACAGCGTCGGCGAGGCGATCGCCGAGACCGGCGCCGACACCACGGTCGTCTTCGTGCCACCGAAGTTCGCCAAGGGCGCGGTGCTGGAGGCGGTCGACGCGAACATCGGGCTGGCCGTGGTCATCACCGAGGGCATCCCGGTGCACGACAGCACGGCGTTCTGGGCGCACGCCGGCAGCAAGGGCAACGGCACGCGGATCATCGGGCCGAACTGCCCCGGTATCGCGAGCCCGGGCAAGTCGAACGCCGGCATCATCCCGGCGACGATCGCCGGCGCCGGCCGCATCGGCCTGGTCAGCAAGAGCGGCACGCTGACCTACCAGATGATGTACGAGCTGCGCGACATCGGCTTCTCCACGTGCATCGGCATCGGCGGCGACCCGGTGATCGGCACCACGCACATCGACGCGCTCCAGGCGTTCCAGGACGACGACGAGACCGACGCGATCGTGATGATCGGCGAGATCGGCGGCGACGCGGAGGAGCGGGCGGCCGACTTCATCAAGGCCAACGTCACCAAGCCGGTGGTCGGCTACATCGCCGGCTTCACCGCCCCGCCCGGCAAGACCATGGGGCACGCGGGCGCGATCATCTCGGGCTCGTCGGGCACCGCCGACGCGAAGAAGGTGGCGCTCGAGGCGGCCGGCGTGCGCGTCGGCAAGACCCCGACCGAGACGGCGAACCTGATGCGCGAGGTCATGACCTCGCTGTAAAGACGCTAAAAGCAAGACACGGCGGCCGGTCGGCATGACCGGCCGCCATCCTTTTGGCACAGTGGAGCCCGATGCCAGCCACCCCGGACCCGCCGACGGAGACGCGACGCGTTCCGCAGGAGCGGCGTCCGCGGAACGGGGCTCCGCGCGAGCGTCGCGGTCCGCGCGTCGATGAAAAAGCGGCGGGACGCACCGGCGGCGCGCCCCTGGTTCTGGCGGCGGCCGTCACCACGGGCTGGGCGGTGCTGGTGTCGGCCACCCCGGTGCTGCTCGCGGCGGCCGCGGTGCTGCTGATCTCGCCGAACCCCACCGACTCCGAGACGGTGCTGCGCAGCGGGTTCGCCGCGTGGCTGCTGGCGCACGCGGTCCCGTTGAAGACCGATCTCGGGCCGATCGGCCTGACCCCGCTCGCGATCAGCGCGCTCGCCGCGTGGCGGGTGGCCCGCGCGGGTGTGCACGCCGCGCGGGCGGCCGCCGCGCGGCGCAGCCGGTCGGTGCTGCCGGCGGTCAAGGCGGGTGCGGCCGTCGCGGTCGCGTACGGCCTTTACGGGACGGCGTTGGCGCTGGCCGTGTCGACCACGGGCCTGCACGTGCCGGCGGTCCGCGCGGGCCTGACGACGACGCTGTTCGGCCTCGGCGCGGGCCTCGCCGGTGCGCTCTGGGAGGGCGGCTGGCCGGCCCGCTGGGCGCCGGTGGTGCCGGTGGCCGTCCGCGACGCGGTCCGGACGGGTGCGGTCGCGGCGCTGCTCGTGATCGCGGCCGGCGCGGCGGCGACCGGTCTCGCGCTGGCGCTCTCGGCCGGGGTGGCCACCGACATGCTGCGCGAGTACCGCACCGGCGTGGTGGGCCAGGCCGGCCTGACGCTCGTCTGCCTCGTCTACGCGCCGAACCTGGCCGTGTGGGGGGCGAGTTACCTGGTCGGGCCGGGGTTCACCCTGGGCGTGGGCACCACGGTGAGCGCCGGTGCGGTGTCGCTGGGCCCGGTGCCGGCGCTACCGGTGCTGGCGGCGGTTCCGGCGCGGCCATTGTCGGCGTGGAGCGGGCTGTTGCTGGCGGTGCCGCTGGTCGCCGGGATGATCGCCGGCTGGCTGCTGGCACGGCGACAACTGCGGGCGGCGCACCAGCCGCGGAGCGGGGCGTGGGTGCGGCTCCTGGTGCCGGCGGCGCTGGCCGGCCCGGTCGCGGGTGCGGTGCTGGGGTTGGCGGCGCTGGCCTCACGCGGTTCGGTGGGGTCGGGGCGGTTGACCGACATGGGTGCCGAGGCGTGGCCACTGGCCGCGATAGCGGCCGCGGTGGTGGGCGCGGGTGTACTGGCCTCGGCGGCCGTCACCAGGGGGATGACCGCCCGGAAAGCGTGAAGCCTGGCCACCCCGCGGGGATGACCAGGCTCGACGACGGCCTGTCGGTGTTCGCTAGTTCCGCAGCATGATGTTGAGCGTCGTCCCGATGATGATGCCCACGACGGACGCAACGATGGCGAGGATGCCCAGCGTCTTCGGCTTGCCCCACTTGTTCGCCTCGACGATGGACAGAACACCGAAGATGATGCCGACCAGCGGGCAGCAGATCAGACCGATGACGATACCGAGGATGCCCCAGAGCTGGGTGCGGTCGGTACCGGCCGGCTGCGGCTGGCCGTAGGCCTGGCCACCGTAGGGCGGTTGCTGGGGTGGGTAGCTCATTCGTTTGCCTCCTGCGTTCTTCCCTTGTCAGCTGTAGATGTTGTTGCTGCTGATGACGCTGGTCAAATACAAACCGATAACGGTAAGGCTGATCAGTAGCCCGACGATGCCGGTGACCAAACCTCCGATGGCCAGACCCTTGTTGTTGGCCAGCCCCTGATCGGCCTTACGCATGCCCAGGATTCCGCAGATGATCGCCGGGATGGGCAGGATGAGCCCGAAGAAACTGCAGCAGCCCATCGGGATCGACAGGATGCCGAGGCACAGCGACACGATGCCGAGCGCATTGGCCGAACCCGATCCCGGCGGCGGCCCGTACCCGGGAACCTGGTACCCGGGCGCCGGGTAGCCCGGCGGCGGCGCCGGTGCCACGTACGCGCCGCCCGACACCTGGTACGGGTTCGCCGACACGGGGAACGCCTGGGCGGCGCCCGATGTGGGGTGGGCGTACGGGTCGGCGTACGGCGGCTGCTGCGGCTGCTGCTGGTACGCCGGCGGCGGTGGCTGTTCGTACGCCGGCTGGGCGTAGGACTGGGGCTGCTCGTACGAGGTGGGCTGCTGCTGCTGCGGCTGCTCGTACGACTGCTGCTCGTACGACTGCGGCATCGTGAACTGCTGCGGCTGGCTGTAATCGGGCGCGAAGGGGCTCGGCGCCGGTTCGTTCGGGTTGGGCTGTTGCTGCTGCTGGTACTCCTGCGGCTTGGGCGGCTCAGGCTGCTGCGGCTGCCCATACTGGCCCTGGCCCGAGGGGTCGGTGTACGGCTGACCGTACGGGTCCTGACCCGACGGGGGATAGCCAGGCTGCATCGCGAATAACTCCCTCGTGAGGTGTAACTGCCCTCAGCCCCAACTCCGTCGACACACACGGCGCGGAACCTGCGCAGCGTACTTGCTTTACCGTCGTAGCGCAGGCAGGCAAGGGGCGCGGATCGGGCAGATCAACCCCGGCGGCTAGGGTGTCCGGGTGCGTAAGCGGCTGGTGGTCCTCGTTTCCGGGTCCGGCACGAATCTGCAGGCGCTGCTCGACGCCGCCGTCGACCCTGCTTATGGTGCCGAAATTGTTGCGGTGGGTGCCGACCGGGCGGACACGAAGGGTGAGGCGCGGGCCGCTGATCACGGCATTCCCACCTTCGTCGCGGCCGTACGCGAATTCGCCTCACGGTCGGAGTGGGATATGGCGCTCACTGCGGCATGTGCGGAACATTCGCCCGATCTGATCGTATCGGCGGGGTTTCTGAAGCTGGTCGGCCCGGAGTTTCTGTCGCGTTTCGGGGGTCGATACGTAAATACGCACAATGCGCTACTGCCGGCCTTTCCGGGCATTCACGGCCCCCGGGACGCGCTGGCGTACGGAGTGAAAGTGGCGGGCGCCACACTCCATTTCGTGGATGCCGGCGTCGACACCGGCCCGATCATCGCGCAGGTGGCGGTTCCGGTGCTCGACGACGACACCGAGGAGACCCTCACCGAACGCATCAAGGACGCCGAACGGCGCCAACTCGTTGAGTACGTGGGACGGATGGTCCGCCAGGGATGGACCGTCGACGGCCGGAAGGTGAAGATCGTAAATGACAGCCAGTGACGGGCGCCGCCCGATCCGGCGCGCCCTGGTGAGCGTGTACGACAAGACCGGGCTCGATGGCCTGGTGCGGGCGCTCGCCGACGCGGGCGTCGAGATCGTGTCGACCGGCTCCACCGCCGCCCGCATCGCGGCGACCGGTGTGACCGTGACGCCGGTCGAGGAGCTCACCGGCTTCCCCGAGTGCCTCGACGGCCGGGTCAAGACCCTCCACCCGAAGGTGCACGCCGGGCTGCTGGCCGACCTGCGACTGCCGTCGCACGTCGCCCAGCTCGACGACCTCGGCGTGGCGCCGTTCGACCTGCTGGTGAGCAACCTCTACCCGTTCACCGAGACGGTCGCGTCCGGCGCCTCGCCCGACGAGTGCGTCGAGCAGATCGACATCGGCGGCCCGGCGATGGTGCGCGCGGCCGCGAAGAACTTCGCGTCCGTCGCCGTGGTCACGTCGCCGTCCGGGTACCGCGCGGTCACGAAGGCACTGGCCGCCGGCGGGTTCACGCTGGGCGAGCGGCGCGCGCTCGCCGCCGACGCGTTCGTGGCGATCGCCGAGTACGACGTGGCCGTCGCGAACTGGTTCGCCGTCCAGGCCGACGAGGCCGACGGGTGGCCGGCGTTCGCCGGGCAGACGCTGGTGAAGAAGGCCGTGCTGCGGTACGGCGAGAACCCGCACCAGCAGGCCGCGCTGTACACCGATCCGGTGGCGCCGGCCGGGCTGGCGCAGGCGGAGCAGTTGCACGGCAAGGAGATGTCCTACAACAACTACGTCGACGCCGACGCCGCCTGGCGCACCGTGCACGACTTCACCGACCCGGCCGTGGCGATCATCAAGCACGCCAACCCGTGCGGCGTGGCGCTCGGCGCCGACGTCGCGGAGGCGCACCGCAAGGCACACGCGTGCGACCCGGTCTCCGCGTTCGGCGGGGTGATCGCGGTCAACGGCGAGGTCACCGTCGAGTTGGCGAAGCAGATCGCCGAGATCTTCACCGAGGTGGTGGTCGCACCGGTGTACGCGGACGGGGCCGTCCAGGTGCTGGCCGCGAAGAAGAACATCCGGCTGCTGCGGGCGGCGCCCTTCCGGCCGTTGCCGGCCGAGACGCGGCAGGTCAGCGGCGGGGTGCTGGTGCAGATGCGCGACGCCGTCGACGCGCCGGGCGACGACCCGTCCGGCTGGAAACTGGCGTGCGGGCCGGCCCTGTCCGGGGCCGACCTGGCGGAGTTGGCGTTCGCGTGGCGGGCGGTGCGCTCGGTCAAGTCGAACGCGATCCTGCTCGCCGCCGACCGGGCCACGGTGGGCGTCGGCATGGGTCAGGTGAACCGGGTCGACTCGGCCCGCCTCGCGGTCGCCCGGGCGGGTGACCGGGCCGCGGGTTCGGTTGCCGCGTCCGACGCGTACTTCCCGTTCGCCGACGGCCTGCAGGTGCTCATCGACGCCGGTGTGCGGGCGGTCGCCCAGCCGGGCGGCTCGATCCGCGACCCGGAGGTGATCGAGGCCGCGTCGAAGGCCGGGATCACGATGTACTTCACCGGGACCCGGCACTTCTATCACTGAGCGGTCTACGGGCCCTTCACCTGGCGCGGCGGGCGTCCGAACGCCAGCGACACGACGTCGCTGATCGTCTGGGCGCCCTGCTTCGCGCTCCGGCCGGGCGGCTGGTCGTAGGTGACCGCGACGATGTAACGCTCGCGCGGCCCGGCGAAGCCGACCGAGTGGACGACCCAGTGGTCCGGGGTGCCTTCGGGCTTGAACGCCCAGCCGGGCTTGTGGCCGGCGTCGGATCCGGCGGCCCACACGCCCCACTGCTGCACGCCGGCGGCGGCCTTCAGCCAGCCGACCAGCTGGGTGCGGTCGGCCGCCGGCAGCTTCGCCAGCGCGTATGCCATCACCGTGGCGAGGTCGGTGGCGCTGCACTGCAGGTGCCGCCAGTACGGGCGGTAGCCGCTCACCACGGCCAGCGTCGCCATGCCGTACCGCTGCTTGAACTGCGGGATCATGTCGACGCCGTCGAACTTGTCCCAGAGCGCGTCGGTGGCGTCGTTGTCGGAGTCGACCAGCATCTTCCGCATGTTGTCGCGGTCGCCGGCGGTCAGCGTGAAGTCGCTTTCCAAGAGGCTGGTCGCGATGGCGAGCTTGATCGTGGACGCCGTCCAGGCGGCATGCGCCGGGTCACCGGCCTGCCAGGTGGACCCGGTGACGGTGTCGCGGACGACCAGCCCGAGCGTGCCCGGCGCCCCGGCGATGTAGCTGGTGAGCGCCTGGCTCGGTGCCGGTCCACCCTTCGCGGACGAGGCCGGAGCGGTCGGTGCGGCGGAACCGGAGGGTGGACCGGCACCGGGGCTGGTGGTACTCGTCGGTGCGGTTTCCGCCGGCACGCCGACCGCCCTTCCCGCGTCTCCCTGACAACCGGCCACGGCGAGCATGAGCCCCGCAGCCACCCCCGCCATCCATCGCCTCATGACGCACAGCACCGTAGCGTGCCCACCTGGGACCGGGCGATAGAGTCTTCGGGTGAGTGCGACGATCCTGGACGGCAAGGCCACCGCTGCGGCGATCAAGGACGAGCTCCGGTCGCGGGTGAAGGCGCTGGCCGAGCGGGGAATCGTCCCGGGGCTGGGCACCGTGCTCGTGGGTGACGACCCGGCGTCGCACATTTACGTGGCCGGCAAGCACCGCGACTGCGCCGAGCTGGGCATCGCCTCGATCCAGCGCGAGTTGCCGGCCGACGTCTCCCCGGCCGAGGTCGACCGGGTCGTCGACGAGCTGAACGCCGACCCCGCCTGCACCGGCTACATCGTGCAGCTGCCCCTGCCGAAGCACATCGACGAGCAGCGCGTGCTCGAACGCATGCTCCCCGAGAAGGACGCCGACGGCCTGCACCCGGTGAACCTCGGGCGCCTCGTGCTGCAGAAGCCGGGTGCGCTGCCGTGCACCCCGCGCGGCATCGTCGAGCTGCTCACCCGCTTCGGTGTGCCGATCGCCGGCGCCGAGGTCGTGGTGATCGGGCGCGGGATCACCGCCGGCCGGCCGCTGGGCCTGCTGCTCACCCGCCGCTCGGAGAACGCCACCGTCACGAGCTGCCACACCGGCACCCGCGACCTGGTGGCACACACCCGTCGGGCCGACATCGTCGTGGTCGCCGCCGGCGTGCCCGGCCTGCTCACGACCGACATGATCCGCCCCGGCGCCGCGGTGGTCGACGTGGGTTCCACCCGCGTGGTCGGTGCCGACGGCAAGGGCCGCATGGTCGGCGACGTCGACCCGGGCGTCCGCGAGGTGGCCGGTTGGCTGGCCCCAATTCCCGGCGGCGCCGGCCCGATGACCCGGGCGATGCTGCTCGCCAACGTGGTGGAAGCGGCCGAGCGCTCAGCGTAGGGCGGTCACGGCGTTGGTGGTCGTGGTCACCAGGAGGGTCCCGGGGGCGAGCCAGAGGCCGGTCGACGCGTCGTCGACCTGGCGTTCGGCCAGGTTCGTGCCGGTGTTCAGGTCGTAGCGGACCAGCCGCGCGGGGCCGCCGCGGTCGGGGACGACCAGGGCGAAGCCCGCGCCCTCGATCGCCGCCACCGCAACCGGGGTGGTGGCGGCCGGCAGCGGTACCTTCCAGCGTTCCCGGCCCAGCGCGAGGTCGACGGCCGTCGCGTTGTCGCCGCCCAGGTACAGGCCCGTGGCGCCGGCCGACGCGGCCAGGCGCCCGCCGGCCGGGTGCGCGGCGCCGGCGCGCCCGCCGCTCATGCTCAGCACCAGGCCGGTGGGGCCGTCGTTGACCAGCACGCCGCCGGCGGTCGGCACCAGGAGGGGCGCGTACCCGCCGGGCAGGCTGCCGCCGGGTGCGGTGCCGCGGGGCGGCAACCCGTCGACGGCGTCGGACGGGGACGACGGTGCCCACGTCCAGCGGACCGCTCCGTCCACTGTGGACAGCCCGGACACGCGGCGGCCGTCGGGGCAGGAGAACGCCACGGCCAGCGTGTCGTCGCGGTCCGGTTCGTCGGAGGTGGCGGCCGCCACCACCGCGCATTCGGCGTTCGCGGGGCGCCAGGCCCAGCGACGCTCGCCGGTGCGGACGTCGAGCGCGAGCACCGGCGCCGGTTTGCCGCGCGGTACCAGCACCACGAGGCCGGCCGAACCGGTCACCTGGTGGTCGGCGGCCGGCGCGTCGACCGTCCGCTGCCACCGCCGCTTCCCGGTGTAGGCGTCGAACGCGATGGCGAGCGTCTCTCCGTCTCCTTGCCAGAGCCCGACCACGAGGCCGCCGCCAGCGGCCGGACCGAGGCCGACCAGCGACCGGCCCGAGCGCAGGTGATGCCAGGCGGCGCGGCCCGTGCGGACGTCGAGCGTGCGGACGCCGGCCCTCTCGCGCAGCAGCACGACATTGCCCGCGACGCCGGCCACCGGTCCGCTCGGCGTGGCCTGCCAGGCGGTGGCGAGGCCCGGCGGGGGCGCCGCTTCCGCGGCCGGCACCGCCGCGACCGTGCGGGCATCGGTGCCCGAGCGGGCCAGCCGGGCGGCGCCCACCGGCCCCAGCCACCCGACGAGCACCACCAGGATCGTCGCGCCCACCAGCAGTCCTGGATGAAGCCTTCCGGGAAGGTCGGCCGTGAGCGCCGCGACCAACCAGCCCCCGGCAGCGAGCGTGGCGCCGACCGCGGCGAGCGGCCCGCCGGGCGCGAGGCCGTCGCGGGTCGCCTCGCCGGCGGCCGCGCCCACCGCGAGCGCCGCCGCGATCGCCGAACCCGCGCCGGCGACGGCCGCGATCCTTCTCGCGGCCAGCTTTCTCGTGGCCAGGGAGAGCGCGGACAGCACCGGCCCGAGCAGCACGACCGTCACGAGGACGGCCACCGCCGGCTTCGCGTGCGCCTCGCCCTGCCGCCAGGTGGCCGGACCCATCGACGCCGCGACGACCAGGAGGCCGCCGCCCGCCACCAGTCCGAGGGCGCCGCTGCGAATGATCGTGATGCGGTTCATCGCGGCTAAGCATGCCCCCCGGGGCCTCGCCCGGAACGCCCGACTAGGGTCGCAGGTGGATTGTCACCGGGAGGTTTCATGGGCAAGAAGGTCACCGTCGTAGGCGCCGGCTTCTACGGATCGACGACAGCGCAGCGCCTGGCGGAATACAACGTGTTCGAGACGGTTCTGCTCACCGACATCGTCGAGGGCAAGCCGGAGGGCCTGGCACTGGACATGAGCCAGTCCCGGTCGATCGAGGGCTTCGAGACCCGTGTGGTGGGCCAGACCACCGGCCCGAACGGCGAGGGTTACGAGGCGATCGAGGGCTCCGACATCGTCGTGATCACCGCCGGCCTGCCGCGCAAGCCCGGTATGAGCCGGATGGACCTCCTGGAGGTCAACGCCAAGATCGTGCGTTCGGTGTCGGAGAACATCGCCAAGTACGCGCCGGGCGCGGTGGTGATCGTCGTCTCCAACCCGCTCGACGAGATGACGGCGCTGGCGCAACTGGCCACCGGCTTCCCGAAGAACCGGGTGCTGGGCCAGGCCGGCGTGCTCGACACCGCCCGCTTCACCCACTTCGTGGCGGAGACGTTGAACGTGCCGGTCGGTTCGGTGAAGACGCTCACGCTCGGGTCGCACGGCGACACGATGGTGCCGGTGCCGTCGCGGTGCACCGTCGACGGCAAGCCGCTCGCCGACGTGCTCGACGCCGCCAAGATCGAAGAGCTCGTGCAGCGGACCCGCAACGGTGGCGCCGAGATCGTCGGGCTGCTGAAGACCGGCTCGGCGTACTACGCGCCGTCGGCGGCCGCGGCCCGGATGGCGCGCGCGGTGGCCGAGGACTCGGGTGCGGTGATCCCGTCGTGCGCCTGGGTCGACGGCGAGTACGGCATCTCGGGCGTGTACCTGGGCGTCGAGGCCGAGCTGGGTGCCGGCGGTGTGAAGAAGGTCATCGAGACCCCGCTCACCGACGGCGAGCTGGCCGCGCTGAAGGAGGCCGCCGAGGCAGTGCGGGCGAAGCAGGCCGACGTCGCATCCATGTAGTTCGGGGGCCTCTCTACCTGTGGGTGGAGGGGCCCATCCGTCGGCTCGGTGACGAAATCCGCTCGCGGTAGCCCGTAGGGTCGTGAGCAGCATGTCTGCGATCCGGATTTGGTGGCTGCCCGTCCTCATGGGGATCGGGCAGCTCCTCGTGTGGCCGGTCGCCCCGTACGTCTTCACGCAGCCGCCGCAGCCGTTGGACGCGGCCGGTGCGGTGGTCATCACCGTGGTTCTCGTCGTCGCGTTGGGGTGGCGGCGGCGGGCACCGGTGCCGGCGCTCGTCGTCGCGGTGATCGCGGCCGGCACCGGCACGGTGGTCCTACCCACCGACGTGCTCATGATCATCGGCGTTGCCGACCTGGTGATCCTGTACTCGCTGGCGGCGCTGAAGCCCGCCCGGCACGCGCTGGTCGCGGTCGTTCTGCTGCTGGTCATCTGGATCTCGACCCTGGCCGCGTCCCGCGATCCCGATCTCGGGTGGGCCATCGGCCTGGTCGTGATCGTCTACACCGGTGTCGCCGCGCTCGGTGCGAACCGCGGCCGGTGGCAGCGGGCCCGGGCGGCCGCCGCCGGCCGGCTGCTCGCCGCCGAGGCGGAACAGCGGCGGGCCGCCGAGGCCGAGCGCGAGCGGCTGGCCCGCGAGCTGCACGACGTCACCGCGCATCACCTCACCGCGATCGTCGTGAACGCCGGTGCCGCCCGCCGGCTCGGCGCCGGCAAGCCCGACCTGGTGTGGCAGGCGCTCGAGTTCGCCGCCGACACCGGCCGGCGGACCCTCACCGCGCTGAACCGGCTGGTGACCGTGATCGAGCCGGGGGTGGGGGAGCCGTTGGCGCCCCGGCTGGCCCGGCTCGCCACCACCGCCCGGTCCGCCGGCCAGCAGGTCGAGGTCGAGGTGACCGGGCCGGCCGAGGAGCTGCCGCCGACGGTGATCGACGCCGTGTTCGCGGTGGTGCAGGAGGCGGCCACGAACGCGTTGCGGTATGCGGCCGGTGCCCTCGTGAGCGCGGCGGTCACGGTCTCGGCGGACAGCGTGCTGGTGACCGTGACCAATCCGCCGTCCGGGGGTGCCGACCGTTCTCTCGGTTCCGGCCGGGGTCTCGTGGGCCTGGCCGCTCGGGCGAAGGATCTCGGCGGCACGTTCGAGGCCGGCCCGTGCCCGATCGGTGGCTGGCGGGTGCGGGCCTCGGTGCCGGTGGGGACCCGCACCCAGCGGCAGCACCGCCTGCTGTCGAGCGAGGGGGCGCTCGACGCCGCGATCGTGCTGCTGGTGCTGATCCCGCCGATGCTGGTCATGCTGATCGACACCAAACCGGTGCGGGAGCACTGGTGGCTGCTGGCGCTGCTGATCCTGTTGCACGCCAGCCCGGTGTGGTGGCGGCGGGTGGCACCGTGGCGGACGCTGGCGGCGGTGACCTGCGCCGGGCTCGCCTACGCGGTGATCATCACGGTCACCCATTTGCCGACCGACGCCATCGACCCGCTGGTCATCGGGTTCGGGGCGGAGATGGCCGCGGTGTGGGCCGTCGCGCTGCGGGCCAGGCCGGCGGCATGGACGTGGTGCGGGGCGGTCGGGGCGGCCACCGCCGTGGCGGCGATGATCATCATCGTCGGCGACGAGATGCGGGGCCTGGCCGGCACGCCCCAGCCTCCACTGCAGATCATCCTGTCGTTCGCGGTCGTGGGGATGATCCAGATCGTCGCGTACACGGTCTTCCTGCTGGTGACGATGTGGACGCCGGCGACGGTCCTGCGGCGCCGCCGGGAACGGACCCTCGACGCCGAGGCGGTGGCGCTGCGGGCGGCCGACGAGCGGGCCGCGGCGGCCGCGCAGGACCAGCGGCAGCGCTTCGCGGTGGGGCTGCACGTGTCGGTGATCGAGCCGGCCGAGCGGCTCATCGCGGCCGCCGAGTCGGTGCCGCCCGACGCGTCGCCCGCCGCCGCGCTCGCGGCCGTCGACCAGGTGATTGCCGAGGCCCGGGCCGGGCTCGCGGCCATGCGGGAGCTGCTCGGCGCGATCCAGCCGATGCCGGCCGGTGACCGCAGCGCCCCGCCGCGCGGCATCGCCGACCTGGCCGACCTGTGCGCCGAGCGGCGGATCGACCTCGAGGCCGGCCCGATCCTGCATCCGCTGCCGGTGGCCGTGGACCTGTCCGGCTACCGCATCGTCGACGCGGCGCTCGACACCGACGACACCGCCGGGACGGTGACGGTCTCGGTCGACCACATCCGGGAGACGCTGGTGGTGACGATCTGCGGCGTGCCCGGCGCGACGCGGGGAATCGTCGCCGCCCGGATCCGCGCGCGGGCGGCCGCGCTGGGTGGGAAGATCCGGTTCGACCCGGCCGGGGTGGTACAGGTTCACCTGCCGGCACCGCCGGAGGCGGCCGGACCGGCGAGCGCGGGGGAGGTGCCGGCATCGACATCCGCGTGATGGTCGTCGACGACCAGCCGGTGGTACGCGCCGGCTTCGCCGCCATCCTCGACGCCGAACCCGACCTCACGGTGGTCGGCACCGCCGCGGACGGCGCCGCCGCCCTGAACCTGGCCGCCGACACCCGACCCGACGTGGTGTTGATGGACATCCGCATGCCCGGCATGGACGGACTGACCGCGACCGCGCGGCTCACCGCGTCCGGCTCCGCATTGAAGGTCCTGGTGCTGACCACGTTCGACCTGGACGAGTACGTCTACCAGGCGCTGCGCGCCGGCGCGTCGGGCTACCTGCTGAAGGACGCCGACCCGGCCGACCTGGTGGCCGCCGTCCGCGCCGTCGCCGCCGGTGACGGCACGCTGGCGCCGCCGGTGCTCCGCCGGCTGATCGAGTCGTTCGCGGTGGGCCGGGTGGCGCCGGCGGTGGTCCCCCCGGACGGCACCCCGGCCGGCCTGACCCCGCGCGAGGCCCAGGTGCTGACGCTGGTGGCCCGCGGGCTGTCGAACACCGAGATCGGGGTGGAGTTGAACATCGCCACCGGCACGGTGAAGACGTACATCAACGGCCTGTTCGCCAAGCTCGGCGTGCGCGATCGCGTGCAGGCCACGATCCGCGCGTACGACCTGGGTTTGGTCCGCCCCCGCGCCTAGCCGGGCCGCTTCACCGATCTTGGACTCCCCGAGGTGCCAGGGCACCGCAAGGAGTCCAAGATCTACATCCGCCGCGTTACGTACGTCCCTTTCGTGGCGTTAGCCCTCTGGAGCGGCTTCCGCCGCCCGGACCGGCGGAGGGGTGTTTTGGACGCGGCTTCGTACGACATGTCAGACCTGCTGGGCATGGTGCGCCGGCACTGGTGGATCGTCGCGTTGCTGACCATCTTCGGGGTCGTCGGAGCGTATGAGGTCACCGCCCGCCAGCCCAAGGTCTTCGAGTCGGCCACCTCCGTGCTGGTGCAGCCGACCGGCGCCGGACAGGACACGAACGTCTCCGGTGGGCGCACCAAGGGCGAGATCAACCTCGACACCGAGGCGCAGTTGGTGCGGAGCACGGCGGTCGCCACCGACGCGGCCCAGCTGCTGAGGTCGACGGCAGCGCCGGACTCCCTGGCCGGGAAGGTGTCGGTGGAGGTGCCGGCGAACACGAGCGTCCTGGTGATCACGTTCAAGGCCGGCGGCGCCCGGGACGCCCAGGCCGGCTCGCACGCGTTCGCCGAGGCCTACCTGCGTAACCGGGAAGAGACCGCCGCCAACGAACTGGCCGAGCAGATCGCCACGATCGACGGCAAGCTCAAACAGCTCAACGCCGCGCTGGCGCCGATCAACTCCCGGTTGGCCAGCCTGCGGCCGGACAGCAGCGAGCGTCCCAACCTGGAGAGTCAGCGCCTGACGATCACCAACCAGGTGAACACGCTCTCCGCGCGGCTGAACCAGTTGGTCACCACCACCGTCAGCGCCGGAAAGATCATCCGGGACGCGAACCTGCCCGAGCGGCCGAGCAAGCCGGTGCTGCCGCTGAACCTGGGCTCCGGTGCCGCCGTCGGCCTGCTGCTTGGTGCCGGTGCGGCCATCCTGCGGGAACGGCTCGACCGGCGGATCCGCCGGCCCGACGATCTCACCCGCCGATGTGACGTCGCCGTGCTCGCCGCCCTGCCCCCGAAGGTCCGCCCGCGCCTGGACGACGTGTTCCCGCCGTTCGGCGCGGGCGGCCGCGTCTTCAACCGGCTCCGCAACGAGGTCGTCGCCGGGTCGCCGATGAAGGAGAACGGCACCGGTAGAGCTCTCGCCGAGAGAGGCGACCGGGGGCAGGTCATCGTCGTCGCCGGGGCGAGCCGGGGTTCGGCGTCGACCGTGGTGGCGGCGAATCTGGCGGCGGCGTTCGCCCGCACCGGCGGGCAGACCGTGCTGGTCTGCGCCCACCTGCCCGACAGCGTCGCCGAACTGGCGCCGGTGACCCGGCTGCTCGGCGTCCGCGCCGTCCCCGGCCTCAGCGACGTGCTCGCCGGAAAGGTGGCGCTGGGCCGGGCGGTCCAGCGGGCGTCGCGCCAGCCGCGGCTGTCGGTGATCACCACCGGTGGCACCGCGAGCGCGTCGGGCCTGCTGCAGTCGCAGATGCTGCGGGACGCGCTCACGTCGCTCAGAAGGCAGGCCGAGTACGTGGTGATCGAGGCGCCGGCGACGTCGACCAGCGCCGACGCGCAGAGCGTCGCCAGCCTCGCCGACATCGCCCTGGTGGCCGTGGAACTCAAGCGGACCCGCTACGCCGACGTCACCGACGCCGCCGAGCAGCTCAGAAGGGTCGGTACGCCGCTGCTCGGCGCGGTGGTGCTGCCGCGCCTCGTGCGTCACCGCGACGAGCCACCACCGGCGCCGGCCCGGGCCCACGACGAGGACGACGACAACGACGCGCTCGACCTCGACGAGGAGGAGACCGAGGACGAGGCGGTCGCCGACGCCGACACCGTCGTCATGAAGAAGGTCGGTACCCGGAAGAAGCCACGCAAGGCGCCGGCCACGAACACGTCGGCGCCGCGGTGACGACAGCACTGATCGAGGCCGCGGATCTCGACGAGCCCAGGAAGCGACGACCCGAGCCGAAGCCCGGGCGGGGCCGCCTGGTCACGTGGATCATCATCGGGTACCCGGTGTGGTGGGCGCTCGGCCTCGGCGTGCTGATCTTCCTGGCCGTGGCGCCGGTGATGGTGATGACCCTGTTCCGCCAGCACCGGGCCGGCCGGAAGGTGCAACTGCCGCCGGGGTTCGGATGGTGGCTGGCGTTCCTCGCCGTGGTGGTGGCCGGCGTCGCCGCGCTCGGCGCCGACCCGCAGGGCACGGTGCCCGACACCGCCTCGGGTCGCATGGTCGCGGTGGTGTTCCGGTTCGGCCAGTACCTGGCGCTGACCGTCTTCCTGATCTACCTGGGCAACCGCACGGCGCTGTCGCAACAGAAGCACGTGAAGCTCCTGGGCTGGCTGTTCGTGGTCACCGTCGCCGGTGGCCTGCTGGGCACGTTCGCCGGGACCTTCGAGTTCACCTCGCCGGTGGAGCTGCTGCTACCGAAGCACATCGCGAAGATGGGCTTCGTCCAGTCGCTGGTGCACCCGTCGGCGGCACAGGTGATGGACCTGATCGGCGACCCGAAACCGCGTCCGGCCGCGCCCTGGGGCTACACCAACACGTGGGGCAACAACTACTGCCTCCTGGTGGTGTGGTTCATCGCCGCCGCGAAACGCCGGGTGCTGGCCGTGGGATGCCTGCTGGTCTCGCTGATCCCGGTCATCTACTCGCTCAACCGCGGCCTGTGGATCGGGCTGGGCGTGATGGGCGTCTACGTCGCTGTGAGGATGGCGATGCGCGGCCGGCTCGGCGCGCTGGTCACGGTTGTCGGTACGGCGCTCGTCCTGGGGGTCGCGCTGACGGTCACCCCATTGGGCGACGTCGTGAACGCGCGCCTCGACAACGGCAAGAGCAACGGCGTGCGCATGTACCTCACCGAGCGCGCCGTCGACGGGATGGTCGAGTCGCCGCTGATCGGGTTCGGCTCGACCCGCAGCACGATGGGTGGGCGCAACTCGATCGCCGTCGGCCCGAACAGCCGGTGTGAGCGCTGCGGCAGCTTCACCATCGGCGGCAACGGCCAGCTGTGGCAACTGTTGTACGCACACGGCCTGCTCGGCACGGTGACGTATCTCGGCTTCTTCCTGTACGGCCTGTGGCGGTTCCGGCGCGATCACAGCGCCATCGGCATCGCCGGTTCGGCCGCGATCGTGGCGAGCCTCGCCGCGATGTTCTGGTACAACGCGCTGGTCACGCCGCTGGCCTGGACCTTCTGCGCATACGCCCTGCTCTGGAGGAATTCCGACCATGCCGGTTAGGACGGCGCCGGCGAACCTGTCGGCCGACGATGCCCAGTTGCGCGCGGAGTACGTCCGCGAAGTGCTCGCGCTGCTCTATCCCTCGCCGCACGACGACGCGACAACGAGCACCGAGTACGTCCTCGTTCCCGACGCCCGCCGGCCGCGGATCCTCGTTCCGGCGGCCGATCGGAAGGTCGCGGCGGCCGCCGTCGCGCGCTATGCCGAGCCGCAGTCGCGGCTCGCGCGGTTGAAGCGGGACGCCGTGGTGGCCGCCCTGCGTACGGGCGCGGCGTCGGCGCTGCTGCGCGACCGCGTCACGGCGCCGGGCGGTCGCGACACGATCGAAACCCATCTCCGGGACGCGCTGGGCATGGACGTCCGGCTCGGTGTCCACATCGGACCGGCGCGCGCGAACCGCAAGCCGGTGCTGCAGGTGCTCACCCCGGCGGGTGAGACGGTGGCGTTCGTGAAGCTCGGCGTCAACGAGTTGACGCGCGGGCTGGTGAAGGCCGAGGCGGCGGCGTTGGTGACGCTCAGCGGTGCCGCGATCGACGGCGTCGCCGTGCCGAAGTTGCTCCACAGTGGACAGTGGCGGGAGCACGAGGTGCTCGTGCAGGCGGCGCTGCCGGTGTGGGAGCCGCGGGTGCCGGCCGACCGGGCCCGCTGCGCCGCGGCGATGCACGCCGTCGCCACCGCGTGCGGGATCAGCTCCGGCACGCTCGGCGGCAGCGGCTACTGGGCCCGGTTGCTGGCCCGCCTCGCCGACGTCGCCGACCACCCGGACGGGTTCCAGCTGGGTCGCGCCGCGGCTCGGTTGGGCACCGCGGCCGGCGACGTGCGGCTCACGTTCGGCGCCTGGCACGGCGACTGGGCGCCGTGGAACATGCGCCCGGTGGCCGACCGCATCCTCGTGTGGGACTGGGAGCGGTTCACGATCGGCGTCCCGCTCGGCTACGACGCCGTGCACCACGACCTGCAGCAGCGGATCAGCGCCCAGTCCGACGGCGCCGACGCGGTGCGCCAGACGCTCGCCGCCGCACCCGGCCTGCTCGCGCCGTTCGGGGTGACCACGCCGGCCGCCGTGCGGGTCACCGCGCTGCTGTACCTGGTTGACCTCGCCGCCCGGTACCTCACCGACCGTCAGGCCGAGGCCGGCGCCCGGCTCGGCGTGCTCGGCAGTTGGCTGCTCCCGGTACTTCTGTCCACTGTGGAGGATCTGTGAAGCTCTCCGGTCGTAACATCCCCGAGCCGGTGAAGGCCGTGGTGCATCTCGGCTCCCGCAACTACGGCCGGCTCACCGCCGAGCAGCGGATGCTGCCGTCGTTCCTCATCTGCGGCGGCCAGCGGTGCGGCACCACCTCGATGTACCGGGCGCTCGCCACGCACCCCGCGGTGCTGAAGGCCGTGCTGCACAAGGGCGTGCACTACTTCGACGTCGGATACGACCGGGGCCTGCGCTGGTACCGCGCGCACTTCCCGACGTACCGGCAGGCCGCCCGCATCGAGCGCGACCTGGGCGTGCCGGTGCAGACGTTCGAGTCGAGCCCGTACTACATGTACCACCCGCACGCGATGGAACGGATCGCCACCGACCTGCCGTCGGTGAAGCTCGTGGTGCTGGTGCGCGACCCGGTGGAGCGGGCGTACTCGCAGCACGCCCACGAGGTCGCCCGCGGATTCGAGACCGAGCACGACTTCGCGGCGGCGCTGGCGCTGGAGCCGGAACGGCTCGACGGCGTCACCGAGAAAATGCTGAGCGAGCCGGGCCACTACAGCTTCTCCCACCAGCACCACGCCTACCGGGCCCGCGGCGAGTACGTGCGTTACCTGCGGCGGATGGCCGAGCACGTCGGGCGGGAAAGCATCCACGTCGTCGACAGCCACGAGTTCTTCACGAAGCCGGAGCCGGTGTACGACGCGGTGCTGGACTTCCTCGGGCTGCCGTCGCCGACCGAGGTGGGCGCGCACTACCCGGTGTTCGAGCGGCACAACGCGCGTCCGCGGGTGCCGTTGCCGGACGCGCTGAGCACCGAGCTGACCGAGCACTACGCCCCCTACAACGAGCAGTTGGCCGAGTGGCTCGGCCGGACCCCGTCGTGGCTGTCCTAGCACCGCCGCCACGCGCCGGAAGCACATCCGACCGCACCGCGCTGCTGCGCGGGGCCGGCCGGGGCGGGGTGCTGAACCTGATCGGCGCGGCCGTCGCCGGTGCCGCCGGATTCGGCGCCACCTGGCTGGTCGCCCGCGGGCTCGGCGATCCCGGCCGGGTCGGCGCGTTCCTCACCGCCCTCGCGGCGTTCACGCTCGCCGCCGGCGTGGCCCGGCTCGGCACCCAGACGTCCCTGGTGTACTGGCCGGCCCGGCTGCGGACGCTGGGCGCCCGGCAGGACCTGGAACGGTGCCTGCGGCACGGGCTAGTCCCGGTGGCCGTCGCCGGTGCCGTCGCCGGGCTGGCGCTCGGGCTCGTGGCGTCGTTGGCGCCACCGGCGATGGCCGGCGCGATGCGCGTCCTCGCGGTGTTCCTGCCGCTGGCCGTGCTCACCGACGCGATCCTCGCGGCCGCCCGCGGCTACCGCGCGCTGCGCCCGACCGTGGTGCTCGACCGGCTGCTCCGGCCGTCGCTGCAACTGATCGCGCTCGTCGCCGTGATCGTGTGGGGCGCGGGCGGCACCGCGGTGTTCGCGGCCGCCTGGGCCGCGCCCTACCTGCCGGTGGTGCTGCTCGCCGGCTACACGCTCGGCCGCGTGCACGCGATGGACGGCAGCGCCAGCGGCGCCGAGGTCTTCACGCCCAGGGCCTATTGGACGTTCACCGCGCCGCGCGCCCTCGCGAGCGTCGCCCAGCTCGCCCTGCAACGGGTCGACGTGCTGCTGCTCGCCGCCCTCGGCGGCCTGCACGCCGCCGGCCTGTACGCGGTGGCCGGCAAGTACGTGGTGCTCAGCCAGGTGGCCGGCGGTGGCCTGTCGCAGGCGGTGCAGCCCCGGCTCGCCGAACGGTTGGCCGTCGAGGACGTCGACGGCGTGCGCGTGCTCTACCAGCAGGCCACCGCATGGCTGATCCTCGCCACCTGGCCGCTGCACCTCACCGTCGCCGCGAACGCCACCGTCTACTTGGGACTGTTCGGACCGTCCTATGAGGACGGTGCGGCCGTCGTGTGGATCCTCGCCGGCGCGATGCTCGTCGCGACCGGCTGCGGCATGGTCGACATGGTGCTGTCGATGGGCGGCCGCACCCGCTGGAACCTCTACAACGTGCTCGCCGCGCTGCTCACCATGGTCGCGTTGGACGCGTTCCTGATTCCCTTGTGGGGCGCGGTCGGCGCGGCGCTCGGGCTGGCCGCCGCGGTGCTGGTGAACAACCTCGTTCCGCTGGCCCAGATCTGGCGGACGCTGGGCGTGCACCCCTTCGGGCGGCCCACCCGCAACGCCGCGGCGCTCGCGGCCGGCGCGTGCGGCGTCCCCCCGTTGTTGGCGACCGTGGCCGGAGCCGGCCCCGCGGCCGTGACCGCGACGAGCGCCGCCGGTGCCCTCTGCTTCCTCGCCGGCGCCTACCGGATGCGCCGGCTCCTGAACCTGCACCTGTTGAGAGGAAAGTCATGAGAGCCGACTACGCGGAGATCTTCCAGTCGACGGAGAACGTCGACAAGTACACCGACGTCGTGTACGCGCCCGGGAGCTACGCGTCGCACGTCAACAACCGGCAGCGGCGGTTCGTGCGCGACCTGGTGGCCCGCACCTTCCACGACCGCCGGCCGGTCCAGCACGACTTCGCCTGCGGCACCGGACGGGCGATCCGGTTGCTGCACGGGCTGGTGCGGGCCGCGCACGGCTACGACCCGTCGGCCGAGATGCTGGCGAAGGCCGCCGAGGCCGGCACCCGCGCCACGCTGCACCGCATCGCGGCCAGCGGCCCGCTGCCGGTACCCGCTGCTGGTTCCGACGGTCCCGCGCTGGTGACGATGTTCCGCCTGCTGCTGAACGTCCCCGAAGATGTTCGCGACCGCGCGATCGCCTTCGCCGCGACCGCCCTGCCCACCGCCGACGCCGGGCTGCTCGTGGTGGAGAACCACGGCAACCGGCAGTCGTTGCGGCACCTCGCCGCGCGCCGGCACGCCGCGGAGGCGTGGTTCTCCGAACTGTCGCACGCTCAGGTCCTGTCGCTGTTCGAACGGCATGGGTTCGAGCTGGTGACCGCGCGGGCGTTCGCGGTTCTGCCGGCGGGCGCCTACCGGCGGTCGTGGCTGCGGCCGGCGGCCCGGGTGGTCGACGACCTCCTGTGCCGGGTGCCATTCCTGTGGCGGTGGGGAACCGACGTGTTGTACGTGGCGCGGCGCCGATGATCCGTTCCCTCGTTCTGGTGGCGGGCACGGTGCTCGTGCTCGCCACCGGCTGCTCCCACGAGTCTCCCGCGCCGCCCGAGCCGAACCTCTCCGCGGTGCCGTCGTCACAGGCGACGCACCCCGGGCCGTTCGCCGCCGGGCCGGTGTACGTGCCGCCGACGGGTGCCCTGTTCGGTTCGTGGGTGAAGCCGCGGGCGGTCACCCAGCCCGGCCGCATCGAGGCCGTGTCGACGTGGGAGGCCGCGCTCGGCCGGCAACTCGACATCGTGCACACGTACAAGCGTTTCGACGAGCCGTTCTTCACCGACTCCGACCTGACGTTCGGCGCGCGGTCGACGCTGATGCTGAGCTGGGCGGGCGGCGACAGCCGGTCGGTGGTCTCCGGACGGCACGACGCGCTGATCCGCGAGCGGGCCCGGCAGGTGCGCGACTACGGGAAGCCGCTGCTGCTGCGCTACCGCTGGGAGATGGACCGGCCGAACCTCCAGGCGACGATGTGGTCGCCGGAGGACTACATCGCGATGTGGAAGCACGTTCGCTCGTTGTTCGCCGCTGAGGGCGTGCGCAACGCCTCGTGGGTGTGGTGCCCGACGATCGAGGGCTTCGAACGCGGCAACGCGCCGTCGTTCTATCCCGGTGACGACCAGGTCGACTGGGTGTGCGTCGACGTCTACTCGGGCGCGCGGTTCGTGCCGCTCGGCGACCACCTGCGGCCGTTCTTCGCGTTCGCCGCGGCCCGCCCGTCGAAGCCGGTGATGATCGGCGAGTTCGGCGTCGCCCGCCAGTACCCGTCTTCCCAGCGCGCCGCCTGGATCCGCAACGGCACCGCCGTGTTCAAGGCCAACCCGCAGGTCAAGGCCGTGCTCTACTTCGAGTCCGACCCGGACGACCGCAAGCCCGACGGCATGTTCAGCATCACCGACGACGCAGCGGCGCTGGCCGCATTCCGGGAGATGGCGTCCGACCCGTACTTCAACGTGGCCCCGCGCGGGTGAGTCCCGGGAAACGACCGGGCACGCATGAACATCATTTCCGAAGTTGATGTTCATGCGTGCCCGGTGAGTTTCGCGGCCGTCTACCGGGGGCGGGGGCGCGGCCTCGGGCGGGCGGCCCGCGGCGGCTCCGGGGTGGGGCTCTCCTGGGGGACCGCGAGGTGGGGGGCCGAGGGGACGTGGTCGGGGGCGCCGTCTTCGCTGAACCACTTTTCGCGTTCGGTGGGGGTGAGGACGTCTTCCCACTCGTCGGGGTCGGTGCGGTCGCGGCGCATTGCGCTGGTTGCCAGCAGGCGGACGGCGTAGGGGGCGTCCTCGCGGAGGTAGCGGCGGGCCAGCCGGCGGGGCTCCTTCGCCAGCCGGTGGGCCCACTCCAGGCCGGAGCGTTGCATCCAGACGGGAGCCCGTTCGCAGTCACCGGCGACGAAGTTGATCGCGGCGCCGCAGCCGAGGAACCACGAGGTCGGCAGCACCGGCCGCAAATGTTCGATCAGCCGTTCCTGCTTCGGGAAACCCAGCCCCACGAAGACGAGGTCGGGCTCGGCCTCGACCACGCGTTGCATGACGGTCTGCAGTGAGCGGCGGTCGCGTTCGAACCCGTACTCGGGGCTTTCGCAGCCGGCGATCCGCAGGCCGGGGAACTGGCCGAGGAGGTTGTCGGCGGCCCGCGCGGCACCGTCCGTCGCCGGGTCGCCGCCCAGCAGGTAGACGGAGGACCCGTCCTGGCCCAGGCCGTACGACAGGGCCCAGATCAGCCCCGACCCGGTCACCCGTTCGGGGAGCGGGGTGCCGGCGAGCCGCGCGGCCCACACCAGCGGGGCGCCGTCGGCGACCAACAGGTCGGCGGTCTCCAGGTCGGCCCGGACCGAGTCGTCCAGTTCGGCCCGGCGCAGGATGTCCACGTTGGGCGTCGCGATGCGACCACCGATGCCCCGCGCGAGCGCGGCGCGTACCCGGTGGACGACCTCTCCCTCGGTCAGCGCGGCGAACCGGAGGCCGCCCAGGGCCACCGTGTCCGGGTCCGGCAATACGAAAACTGACATATCGTCTCCGACCCCCCGTACTCCTCGTTATACGGACATAACGAGACGAGGAGGGTCCGTGGTACGCGTGCTCTTCCTGGGCGGCCTTGGCCGCAGCGGGACGACGTTGTTGGAGCGCCTGTTGGGGCAGCTCCCCGGGGTTAGCCCACTCGGCGAGGTGGTGCACCTCTGGCAACGGGATCTTGTCGATGACGAGCGGTGCGGTTGCGGCGACCGCTTCTCCGCATGCGGGTTCTGGCAGAAGGTCGGTGTCGAGGCGTTCGGCGGATGGGACGCGGTCGACCCGCAGCGCGTCCAGAAGCTCGCGGCCGACGTGGAACGGACCCGGCACATCCCGCGGATGGCCTTCGGCCGTAAGCCCAAAGGCCTCACCGAATATGCCGACTACTACAGCAAGGTCTACGCGGCCGCCGCGACGGTGACCGGCGCGACCGCCGTGGTCGACTCGTCGAAGCACAGCGCGCTGGCCTACTGCCTGCGCCAGGCGGAGGGCGTCGACCTGCGCGTCGTCCACGTGGTGCGGGACAGCCGCGGCGTCGCCTATTCGTGGACGAAGAAGGTGATGCGTCCCGAGGCCGAGACCGACGAGGAGATGACCCGCTACTCCCCGAGCCGGTCGGCACTGCTGTGGAACGCGCACAACGCGTCGTTCGGGCTGCTCGGCCGGCTGGGCGTGAACGTGCTGCGGGTGCGGTACGAGGAACTGCTCGCCGACCCGATGACCACGCTGCGGGAGATCGCCCGGTTCGCCGAACTGCCGGAGGCCGCGCACGAGATGTCGTTCCTGCGGGCGACCGACGACGGCTTCGTCGCCGACCTCGGGCCGTCGCACAGCGCGGCCGGCAACCCGATGCGGTTCACGATCGGGTCGGTTCCGCTGCGTCGCGACGAGGCCTGGCGGCGGTCGCTCCCGAAGGGCCAGCGTCGTCTGGTGGGTGCGCTGACCGCGCCCCTGCTGTCCGCGTACGGGTACATGGGACGCGCGTCGTGAGGTGGCCTTCCGTCGGGGTGGTCATCCCGACGCGGAACCGACCCGAGATGCTCGACCGGGCGATCGCCGCCGTCGAGGCGCAGGACTACCCGGGCGAGGTGCGCACGGTGGTGGTCTTCGACCAGGCGACGCCGGACTACATGCTCGCCCGGGCCGGCGACCGCCCGGTGATGGTCCTGGTGAACTGCCGCACGCCCGGCCTCGCCGGCGCCCGCAACACCGGCATCCTCAACCTCTCGACCGACCTCGTGGCGTTCTGCGACGACGACGACGTCTGGTCGCCGAAGAAGCTCCGCCGACAGGTCAGGTTTCTCGGGACCGGCGAGTTCGCGACCTGCGCGATGAACGTGCGGTTCGACGGCATCAGCACCCCGCGCCTGGCCGGAATGGGCCGGGTCGGCGTGCCGGAACTGGTGCGCTCGCGGATGGCGATGCTGCACGCGTCGTCGTTCCTGATCCGACGAGCGGTGCTGGGCGAGGAGGGTGCGCTCGGGCTGGTCGCGGAGGACGCGCCGGGCAGCCAGAACGAGGACTGGGACCTGCTGCTCCGGGCGGCGAAGCGGGCGCCGGTCCGGCACCTCGACGAGCCGCTGATCGAGGTCGCCTGGGGCCGGACGTCGTTCTTCGCGCACCAGTACGACACGAAGATCTCGTCGCTGCGCTGGATGATGGAGCGCCACCCGGAGATCGGTCTCGACGGTGTGGGCGCCGGCCGGGTCTACGGTCAGCTCGCCTGCTGGTCGGCCGCGCGGGGCGACCGCAGCGGTGCCGTGCACTGGGTGCGGCAGGCGGTGCGCTCGAACTGGCGGGAGCCGCGGGCGGCGATCGCGCTGGCCGCGCTCTCCGGCGCGGTCCGGGTGGAGACGGTGCTCGGCGCGCTGCACAAGCGCGGTCGCGGCATCTGACCTCGCGCGCTCACGGCGTCACCCCGAATTTGTTTTAAGATCTTGGGAACCGCACGGCGCCGCCGTGCGAATACCCCGGTATGGGTTATGCGCAGCGGGCGACACGCGCCTGGGCAGGTCTCGTCACAGCCGTTGCCGGACTCTCGGCGGTGGCCGTGTTCGGGTTCGCCGGGGCCGCATCGGCCGACGTGTCGTTCGATACCGAGCAGGCCCAGCGCACCGGCGGCGCGCGGGTCGCGTTCAAGCTGACCAACGACAGCCCGACGGCGTCGGTCACCAAGTTCGAGGTGCGCTTCCCCGGTGAATACAACATCGCCGAGATCTACCCGATCGCGGTGGGTGAATGGGCGCCGTTGATCACGATGAAGAAGGTCGACGACAACCCGGAGAACGACGTGCCGATCGCGGTCGTCTGGACCACCATGCCCGGCAAGGAGATCAAGCCCGGCGCCACGTCGTTGCTGCCCCTCGCGATGGGCCCGATGCCCGACGCCGAATTCCTGTATCTCGACGTGATCGTGACGCGGTCCGACGGTTCGACCGAGACGTGGGCCGGCGTCGACGCCCCCACGGCCGGGGCGCAGCACCCCGCGTTCGCGGTCAAGCTGGTGCCACTCAAGCCCGGCGAGGTGCCCGAGGTCGGGCACGGCGGCGCGGCAGACACGGGCGTGGCGCAGACCGAGGCGGCCGCCGATCCGGCCGCCCAGGATCCGGACAACGCCGGAAGCTCCAACACGGTCAGGCTTGCCGTAGCGCTGCTGCTCATCGCGGCACTGACCGGGTTCGCGCTGTACTGGCAGCGCCGCCGTGGCGCCGCGAGCGCGAGCGCGAAACTCGCCGACGAGGCCGCTCCCGCGGCCCGGGTTCCCGCCGGCCAGCGCAAGAAGGGCGCGCCGCCGAAGAAGGCCGCGGCCTCGACGAAGGCGGGCACCGCCACGAGGGCGGGCACCGCCACGAGGGCGGGCACCGCCACGAGGGCGGGCACCGCCACGAGGGCGCCGGCTCCGGCTTCGGCGAAGACCGCACCGGTGAAGGCCAAGGCCAAGGCCACAGCCGCTGCGGCGAAGGCCGAGCCGGAGGCCGTTCCGGCCGAGGTCGAAGAGGTCGCCGAACCTGTGCGCGTTCAGCGTCGCTCGGTGGTGCGGTCCACGGCGGCGAAAAAGGCCGTGGATCGGCGGCGGACGGTGACCCGGAAAACAATCGGCGGCGCGGCCACCGCCACCATCGCGCGGCGGGGTGGAAACGCGTCGGAGCGTGGCGGCGATACCGATCGCGATAACGCGTAGCACGCGCCGCGACACTATTCGTCCCGCCAATTCACGGCCCGGCAACGGGCGCCTTAAATTGATCTTTCGAAATCGGCAGCCGCGCATTAGTGGCATCGCTTATACCCCTGCTGACCTGCGCTTATGTGCTATGCGTCGGAACCGGGTCAACCGTCGAAACGGCCATCCTGAAGTCTCCATTAAGTGAGTTCGGGGGGTTGTTTATATCGGCCAACTTGCGTTGACACCGATATTCCCCACTCATAGCTTGGTGGGGTACAGAGACGTCGAGTCAGCCGTCGGAAGAGACGGCGCACTCCCGGACTCGCCGCACGAATTTGGCGGGCCCCGATGAGAGAACGAGAAAGGTATCCGCCATGGGCCGAAGGTCGGCAAGTACGCCGCCCCCATACAGGAACAAGCGCGTGCTCGCGGTGCTCGCAGCAGTGGTCGTCGCCGGTGGTCTGCTCACGGTGACCCAGGTAGCCGGCGCCTCGACCTGGCGCCGGTGGGGTGGAAACAGGCCGCCACAGTCGGCATGCCCGCCCACCAGCACGGGTGGCGCAACCCAGGGCAGCACCGCTTCCCCGAGCAGCAGCGCCAGCAAGAAGAGCGGCACGCAGGTCACCACGCAGAACGGTCGCAAGGTGTACCAGTGGGCCGACGACGACAACCCGAACCAGCGGATCAACCGCACTGGTCGCAACCCGCGGCCGAACTGCACGCCGACCACTCCGTCGACCGCATCGGCCAGCCCGAGCAGCACCAGCACCACACCGCCGCTCGACATCCAGTCGACCAGTTGCGACCAGAGCCAAAAGACGAAGCACGACGGTTTCCAGGCGGACGCCGAGCGCTGTGTCGCGACCGACCACGGTGAGGTCGGCCCGCTCGCGAAGAACCCGACCGCGTTGATCGTGGAGTTCCCCGAGAACGGTGTCACGGCGAACACGCCGTTCACGTTGGTGATCAGCACCCGGAACATCATCCGCGACCGGTTCCTCGCCGCGGCTCAGGGCGGCTACTACGCCGAGATGGACACGCTCGCCGCCAACGGCCTGCCTCACGGTCACGCCCACATCTCCTGCAACGTCCTGCCGAACGAGAACGAGGCTCCGGCGCCTAACCGGTCCCAGTTCTTCGTCGCGCTCGAGGACAGGGCCGGATCCGAGACGCCGGACCGGATCACGATCAACGTGACCGGACTGCCCACCGCCGGAACCGCCCGCTGCGCCATCTGGCTCGGTGCCAACTCGCACCGGCTCCCGATGATGGCGTTCGCCAACTCGACGCCCGGCTTCGACACGGTCCGCTTCCCGGTTCGCAACGCCTAGCACCTAGCCGAAAAGGCCCCGGACCATATGGTCCGGGGCCTTTTCGGGCCTTCCGTCAGCTGAGCTTCTTGCCCAGGTTGTCGGTGAGGGCGTTCATGAACTCGTCGGTGGTCAGCCACGGCGCGTCGCGGCCGATCAGCAGCGCGAGGTCCTTGGTCATCTGGCCACCCTCGACGGTCTCGACGCACACCTGCTCGAGCGCCTCGGCGAACCGGGTGACCTCGGGGGTGTTGTCGAGCTTGCCGCGGTGGGCGAGCCCCCGGGTCCACGCGAAGATCGAGGCGATCGGGTTGGTGGACGTCTTCTCGCCCTTCTGCCACTGGCGGTAGTGCCGGGTGACGGTGCCGTGCGCCGCCTCGGCCTCGACGGTCTTGCCGTCGGGGGCCATCAGCACCGACGTCATCAGGCCCAGCGAGCCGTAGCCCTGCGCGACGGTGTCGCTCTGCACGTCGCCGTCGTAGTTCTTGCAGGCCCAGACGAAGCCGCCCTCCCACTTGAGCGCGGCGGCCACCATGTCGTCGATCAGCCGGTGCTCGTAGGTGAGGCCGGCGGCCTTGAACTCGTCGGCGAACTCGGCGTCGAAGACCTCCTGGAAGAGGTCCTTGAACCGGCCGTCGTAGGCCTTGAGGATCGTGTTCTTGGTGGACATGTAGACCGGGTACTGCCGGTCGAGCCCGTACCGGAGCGACGCGCGGGCGAAGTCGCGGATCGAGTCGTCGAAGTTGTACATGCCCATGGCGACGCCGCCGCCGGAGAAGTTCGCCACCTCGAACTCCATCGGTGCGCTGCCGTCCTCCGGAGCGAACGTGATGGTGACCTTGCCGGGCCCGGGTACCACGAAGTCGGTCGCCTTGTACTGGTCGCCGTGGGCGTGCCGGCCGATGATGATCGGCTTGGTCCAGCCCGGCACCAGCCGCGGAACGTTCGACATGATGATCGGCTCGCGGAACACGACGCCGCCGAGGATGTTCCGGATGGTGCCGTTGGGCGAGCGCCACATCTTCTTGAGGCCGAACTCCTCGACGCGGGCCTCGTCGGGCGTGATCGTGGCGCACTTGACGCCGACGCCGTGCCGCTTGATCGCATTCGCCGAGTCGACGGTGACCTGGTCGTCGGTCTCGTCGCGGTACTGGATCGAGAGGTCGTAGTACTCCAGCTCGACGTCGAGGTACGGCAGGATCAACTGCTCCCGGATCTGCTTCCAGATGATCCGGGTCATCTCGTCGCCGTCGAGCTCGACGACCGGGTTCGCAACCTTGATCTTGGCCATCGGCCGGGCGCTCCTCTCATGGAATCTGCTAGCAGTACGAGCGTACTGGATTCAACACGGCCGGGCCGTCCGGGGCCTCATGACGGGGCAGCCAACTCGTTCATGAACGTCTAGTCTCGTATCTATGCCTGTTTCGTTTGAACACGAGGCGCT
Organism: Virgisporangium aurantiacum; assembly: GCF_016863635.1. Classification (GTDB taxonomy): domain Bacteria; phylum Actinomycetota; class Actinomycetes; order Mycobacteriales; family Micromonosporaceae; genus Virgisporangium; species Virgisporangium aurantiacum. The sequence continues at coordinate 41,505 of NZ_BOPG01000043.1, forward strand.
GATCGACCTGATACGCCAGCGCCCCGAATCCGTCGCCGACCTGCTACGTAGGCAGTTCGACGTCAAGGTGCCCGACTTCCGGAGGGCGGTGCTGCTCCCCGCCGATCTGACCAACGTCATGCCGACCGAGTACCGGGCCGACGCGGTGATCGCGTTCGAGGACCCCGATCCCGACGTCGAAGAGCCGGTGTACGCCGTGGTGGTCGAGGTCCAGTTGCGGCCCCTCGCGAGGAAGAAGTACGTCTGGCCGGTCTACGTCGCCACGGTCCACGCGCGGCTCGAATGTCCCGTCTCGATTCTCGTCATCTGTCCTGACCTGGCCGTGGCCAAGTGGGCGGCCATTCCGATCAGCACCGGCGAGCCGGGCCTGCTGCTCGAACTGGTCGCCCTGGGGCCCGACCAGGTGCCGGTCGTTGCGACGGAGGACGACGTCGTCGACTGTCGCGAACTCGCGGTGCTGTCGGCGCTCGCACACGGCGGCGAACACCCAGGGCTGGTGCTGCCGGTGCTGGTGGCCTCGCTCGAGCGGTTCAATCCCGAGGATGCCCAGGTATATCTTCAATTGGTCGCACAGGCACTGCCGGTGGCGGCCAGAAACCTTCTGGAGGAAATGATGGGAACTGTTCAGGTCTCGGACATCGAGTTCGCCAAGACCGTTCTTCCCAGGACCTACGCCAGGTTGATGGCCGAGGGCCAGGCCGAGGGTGAGATCCAGGCGATCCTCGCGGTCCTCAAGGCGCGGAACGTCGAGGTCCCGGAGTTCCTGCGCACACGCATCTCCACCTGCACCGACCTCGAACAGCTCGAAATCTGGATCGCTCGGGCGGCCACCGCCACCACGATCGACGAACTGTTCGCTTAGGCGCTCGGAGCCTGGGCGCGCTTCTCCGTTGCCTGCCGCGGTTCGATCCACCCGTTCGCGCCCAGGTACCGCATCACCGTCGCGATTGCTTCGCCGCTCGGGAGGTCGGTGGTGTCGATCGTCAGGTCGGGGTTGACCGGGATCTCGTAGGGGTCGTCGATGCCGGTCATGCCCTTGATCTGCCCGGCGCGGGCCTTCGCGTAGAGGCCCTTGCGGTCGCGGCGTTCGCACTCCGCCAGCGGCGTGTTGACCCAGATGAGGATGAATCCGGCGCCGGCGGCCCGGGCGAAGTCATGGGCGGCCCGGCGGGCGGCCTCGTACGGGGCGATCGGGCAGCACACCGCCATCCCGCCGTGGCGGGCGACCTCGGCGGCCACCCAGCCGATGCGACGGACGTTGATGTCCCGGTCGATCGCGGAGAAGCCCAGACCGGCCGAGAGGTGACGGCGCACCACGTCGCCGTCCATCAGGGTGACCGTGCGCTCGCCGGTCTCCAGAAGCGTCTCCACGACGCCGCGCGCCATCGTCGACTTGCCCGACCCCGACAGGCCGGTGAAGAACAGCACCAGGCCGCGTTGCCGGCGGGGCGGCCGGGCCCTGATCATCTCGCGGGCGACCGCGGGCGGCGTGTGCCACTCCGGCAACGGTGCGCCGCGGTCGAGCAGGTCGTCGACCTCCGCCGGGTCCAGCGCCGGCCGCCGGTGCTTCGGCGGGATGTCGTCGCGGCTGCGCCACTGGCCGTCGCGGCTGTCGTAGGCGAGTTCCCGGGGGACGAGCACGCGCAGCCCGCCGCCGGACATCATCGACGCGCCGGTGGCGAGCAGGTGCGTCACCCCGTACGCGGCGGCCACCCGGGCCCGCAGCAGTGCGTCGCGGATCTCGTCGCCGTGTGCCGACAGGGGCACGCCGACGATCGTGGCCGGTGGCATCCGGTCGCGGGCGGCGAGAATGCACCGCACGAGCGACTCGGCCGAGATTCCGTCGGCGGTGGGCCCGCCGACCGGGATCAGAACGAGCAGGTGACCGTTGAGAGTGCGGGCCGCGTGCGCCAACTGGGCCAGTTGCGGCCGGTGCAGCGGCCGGTCGGCGAAGATCCCGAGCACCCGGCCCTGCGGCAGCACGCCGCGCACGTCGGCGGGGGAGCGGCGCAGCCGGCGGAACGGTCCCTGCTGCCCCTCGCCGATGCGCCGGATGCGGCCGCACACCCCGACCGTCCCCTCGCGGGTGGGCCAGCTCTGGGTGACGTCGACGGCCGCGACCGGCGCGCCCTCGGGATCGGTGAGCACCAGGACCCGCCGCAGCGGATTGTCGACGTCGAGCTGCTCGGCGATGCCCGGCGGCACTTCGAGCGTCACCGGTACGGGCCAGGGCGTGCCGTCGACCAGGCGACCCGTGCGGGCCAGCGACGCCACGTCGTCGCGGCCGAGGAAGCCGGTGAGCGGTGCGTAGGCGCCGGAGAGGATCAGTTCCAGATCGGCCAGCTCGTGCGGACGCGGTGTATATGCGGGAGCATCGCGCAGCACGCCCTCGGGCAGGACCCAGCCGTTGGTCATGAGGACATATCCTGTCAGGCCCTGACGCGAAGCCGACAATCAGGTGAGAGCTGCGGCGCCGAACGAGACGGAGAAGCGCTTGCACCAGATCGCGACGCTGCGCAGCGCGGTGAGGTCGGCCTCGGCCGGTATCTCGTAGACCTGGTTGCCGCGGTTTCCCTTCAGCTTTCCGAGCTCGACCCACCGGCCGTCGTCGAACACCCGCCAGCCCGAGGTTCCTTCGCGCACCGGCTGATCGGAGAGCCATACGCGCAGGTCGGGCCCGTCGGACGTATCGAGGTCGACCAGTTCCAGCGTGTGGCGCCCGTCGGGGTGGCGCACCACGCGGACGTCACCCTTCGTCTCATGTTCATGGGTGACGAACGCACCGCGCAGCACCACCTGCGGCGCCGCCGGAGCCGCGGAAGCTGAAACCGACGCGGACGGCGCCGGCGGGGTCGCCAACGATTCGTTGACCGTCGTACTGGTCACCAACCGCCAGGGCTCGAACCAGTACAGCCCGGCCCCGACGGCGACCGCGACCACCCCGATGGCCACCCACAGGAAACGCTTCACGCGTCCAGTCAACGCGCTGCGGCGTCCGATGACCCTTACGGTTCGCTTACCCGGTGTTGCGCAGCCCCGCCGCGATCCCGTTGACGGTCGTGAGCAGCGCCCGCTGCAGCGTCGGGTCCGCCGGCGTCCGCGGGTCGTTCTCGGCCCGGTACCTGCGCAGCAGCGCCACCTGCAGGTGGTGCAGCGGCTCCAGGTACGTGTCCCGGACGGCCAGCGTGCGGCGCAGCACCGGCTGGCGTTCCAGCAGCTTCGACTCGCCGGTCAGCGCGAGGATCTCGGCCACGGTCCGGTCGTACTCCTCGCGGATGCGGTCGAACAGCGGTCGCAGCCGCTCCGGCACCAGCGCCGCCACGTACCGCGAGGCGATCGCGAGGTCGGTCTTGAAGAGCATCATCTCGACGTTGGAGAGGAACGTCTGGAAGAAGAACCAGCGTTCGTGCATCTCCTTCAGCTGGTCGCCCAGCCCGGCGTCACGGGCGGCGGCCAGGCCCGTGCCGACGCCGTACCAGCCGGGGATGATCTGCCGGGTCTGCGTCCAGCCGAACACCCACGGGATCGCGCGCAGCCCGCCGAGGCCGGCGCCGCTGTCGGGACGCTTGGCCGGGCGCGAGCCGATGTTCAGCGCGCCGAGCAGTTCGGTGGGCGTCGACGCCCAGAAGTACGCCGGAAGATCGGGCTCCTCCACCAGTTGCCGGTAGCGGCGGAACGCCGCTCCGGAGACGGTCGACATCACGTCGTCCCATTTCGAGAGGTCCTCGGCGGGGAACCGGGCCTCGGTGTGCAGCAGGGCGCTGCGCAGGACGGCGGCGACCGTGAGTTCCAGGTTGTCGCGGGCCAGGCTCGGCAGCGTGTACTTGTCCGAGATCACCTCGCCCTGTTCGGTGACCTTGATCGCGCCGTCGAGCGTGCCGAACGGCTGGGCCAGGATCGCCTCGTGGGTGGGGCCGCCGCCGCGTCCGACGGTGCCGCCGCGGCCGTGGAAGAGCCGGAGCCGCACCCCGTGCCGGGCCGCGACATCGCGCAGCGCCCGCTGCGCGCGGTGAATGCTCCATTGGGACGTCGTGATGCCGGCCTCCTTGTTGGAGTCGGAATAGCCGAGCATCACCTCCTGCACGTCTCCCCGGGCCCGCACCACCGCGCGGTAGGGCTCGATCGTGAGCAACTGGTCGAGCAGCGGGCCGGCGTTGTCGAGTTCGGCGGTCGTCTCCAGCAGCGGCACGAACCCGATCCGCGCCCGCTCGCCGCCGAGATCCACCAACCCCGCCTCGCGGGCCAGAATCACCGGCGCCAGCAGGTCGTCGGCGCCCTGCGTCATCGAGACGATGTACGACTCGACCACCTCCGGCCCGAACCGCTCCTGGCTGCGGCGGATCGTGCGGAACACGTCGAACGTCTTGCGGGCGCCGTCGGTGAGCGGGGTGTCGACGCCGCTGAGCGGGCGCCGGCTGGCGAGTTCCTTCGTCAGGGCCCGTAGCCGGCCGGCCCGGTCGAGCGTCGCGTAGTCGACCTCCCCGACCCGCTTGTACATCTGCGCCAGCACTTCGTGGTGGGCGTCGGCGTGCTCGCGGATGTCGAGCGTGGCGAGGCCCAGCCCGAACGCGGCCAGCGTGCGGATGGCCGAGGCGAGCCGGCCGGTGGCCGTCAACTGCCCGCCGTTGCGGGCCAGTGACGCGCGCATCAGTTCCAGGTCGGCGAGCAGTTCGCCGGTGCCGAGGTAGTCGCGGCCGGGCCGGTGCTCCGCGCCGGACGCCAGCCTCCTCCGCGTGTTGCCCAGCTTGAGGTGGATGCAGCGGGCCTTGAGCCGGTACGGCTCCTCGGCGTTCACGCGGCGGTACCGGTCGGCGAGTTCGGGCAGGGCGTCGAGGTCGGCGGCCAGGCTCGCGGCCAGGTCGAGCGAGATGCCGCGGACCCGACGGGACACGCTGAGCTCGTCGACGAGCCGGTCGGCGAGCCGTTCGGCCAGCCGGATGCCGTGCTCGTGCGCGATCAGCAGCACGTCGTGGGTGACGGCCGGGGTCACGTAGGGGTTGCCGTCGCGGTCGCCGCCGATCCACGATCCGAAGGTCAGGGGACGCGCGGTCGGCGAGAGCGGTACGCCGAGGTTGGCCAGCGTGTCGGCGAGGTCCTCCAGCACCGTCGGTGCGGCGGTGTCGGCGAGGTCGGCCAGGTAGTAGACGGCGTTGCGGGCCTCGTCGGCCGGTTCCGGGCGCTGCAGGCGCAGCTCGTCGGTCTGCCAGAGCAGGTCGATGACCTCGGCGAGCCGGCGGTCGGTGCCGCCGCGGTCGGTCCAGCCGTCGACGGCGGCCGCACGGGCCTCCCGTTCGAGTTCGGTGGCCACGGCGCGGAGCTTGGTGAGGATCGAGCGGCGCGCGGCCTCGGTCGGGTGCGCGGTGAATACGGGACGGATGGCCAACCGGCTGACCGCGGCGCTGACCTCCCGCACGCCGACGCCCCGGTCGGCGATCAACTTGGCGGCCCGGTCGAGCCAGCCGCCCGCCTCGCCGCGGGCCCGGCGCAGGTCGCGGGCGCGGTGCACCTGCTCGGTGATGTTGGCCAGGTGGAAGTACGTGGAGAAGGCGCGGGCCAGCATGATGCCGGTCGGCACGTCCATGGTCGCGAGACGTTCGGCGGCCGCGCCGCCGTCGACCCGCACGAGCGCGCGCACCTCTTCGACGAGGTCGAGCAGGGGCTGGCCCTCCTGGCGGGCGAGCGTCTGCCCGAGCAGGGTGCCGAGGCGGCGGATATCGGACCTAAGGGCGGCGTCGTACTCCGCGTCTTCCTTCACGTGGTCCGAGCGTAGTGGGCTCCTGTTTCCGGGTTGAACATAATGGGGCATGGCAGTCGGAGCCCTCGGGCAGGTGCACATCAGCGTCAGCGACGTCGACCGGTCGATCGAGTTCTACCGGGATGTGCTGGGGATCACGTTCCTGTTCCAGGTGCCGAACCAGCCGATGGCGTTCTTCCAGGCCGGCGACGTCCGGCTGTACCTGGGGACGCCGGAGTCGCCGGAGTTCGCCAGCAAGTGCGTCCTCTATTTCCGCGTCGACGACCTGGACGCCGAGTACAAACGCCTGGGCGAGGCGGGTGTGGCCTTCCTCGACGCGCCGCACGTGGTGCACCGCGACCCCGCCGGTGACCTGTGGATGGTCTTCCTCGTCGACCCCGACGGCCACCAGATCGGCTTGATGCAGACCCGCTGACCCTGGGGTAAACCACAGGTCGATTCGGCGGGGCGCCACATTACGGTCGGCATGATCCATTTCTAGGTTCGAGAGATGGATATCGCGGGCTGGGCCGTGTCGGTGATGGAGGCGTTGGGCGCGCCGGGTGCGGGGCTGCTCATCGCCCTGGAGAACCTGTTCCCGCCGTTACCGAGCGAGGTCATCCTGCCGCTCGCCGGGTTCAGCGCCAGCCAGGGCAACCTGAGTCTCACCGCCGCGTTGATCTGGACGACGGCCGGCTCGGTGGCCGGTGCGATCGTCCTGTACTGGATCGGTGCGCTCATCGGGCGCGACCGGTTGCGGCGCATCGTCGCGCGCATGCCGCTGCTCAAGCTGTCCGACGTCGACCGCACCGAGGCGTGGTTCGCCCGGCACGGCACCAAGGCCGTGTTCTTCGGGCGGTTCGTGCCGATCTTCCGGAGTCTCATCTCGGTGCCGGCCGGGGTGGAGCGCATGCGGTTCGGCGTCTTCCTGCTCTACACCGCGCTGGGCAGCGCGATCTGGAACACCGTGTTCGTGGTCGCCGGGTACGTGCTGGGCGAGAACTGGCACGTGATCGAGAGCTCGGTGGGCGTCTACTCGAAGATCGTCCTTGCGGCGGTCGCGGTCGCCGCGGTGGTGTTCGTGGTCGCGCGGGTGCGGCGCAACCGCCGCGAAAGGGCATTGGCGACGACGCGCGCGGTCGGCCGCGCCCGCGCCTACGACCCCAGGTAGCGCAGCACCGCCAGCACGCGGCGGCTGTAGCCGTCGGCGTCGGCCAGGTCGAGTTTGTCGAAGATCGCCTTGACGTGCTTCTCGACCGCGCTCTGCGACACGTGCAGCCGGGCGGCGATCGACGGGTTGTTGTGGCCCTGCGCCATCTCGGCGAGCACGTCCTGTTCGCGGGGCGTGAGCCGGCTCAGCGGGTCGGTGTGGGTGGTGCGGCGCAGCAGTTGCCGCACCACCTCCGGGTCGAACGCGGTGCCGCCGGAGCCCACCCGGGCAAGCGCCTCCAGGAACTCGCCGACGTCGGCGACCCGGTCCTTCAGCAGGTAGCCAACCCGCGCGCTCGCGCCCGTGAGCAGGTCGACGGCGTACTTCTGCTCGACGTACTGGGAGAGCACGAGCACACCGACCGACGGCCAGCGGCGCCGGATCTCCAGGGCCGCCCGGATGCCCTCGTCGGTGTGGGTCGGCGGCATCCGCACGTCGACCACCACCAGGTCGGGTTCCGCGGCGGAGACGGCCGCCAGCAGCGCCGCGCCGTCGCCGACCGCGGCGGCCACGTCGTACCCCTCGTCGGTGAGCATGCGACGCAGCCCGTCGCGCAGCAGCGCCGAGTCCTCGGCCAGGATCACCCGCACGGGAACTCCGCGGACACCACCGTCGGGCCGCCGACGGGGCTGTCGACGAGGAACCGGCCGTCGAGCGCGGCGACGCGACGGGCCAGCCCGGTGAGGCCGCTGCCGGCGGGATCGGCCCCGCCGGCGCCGTCGTCGGTGATCGTGACCAGCACCGCACCATCCTCGCCGGTTGCCACCGCGATGGAAATGCGGCCGGCCACAGCATGCTTGGTCGCGTTGGTGACCGCCTCCGACACCACGAAGTAGGCCGCCGCCTCGACCGGCGCCGGCGGCCGCTCCACCAACTCGTACCGGAGCGAGACCGGCACCGGGGAACGCTCCGCCACCCGGGCCAGCGCCTCCGCCAGACCCAGGTTGTCCAGCGCCGTCGGGTACACCCGCCAGGCCACCTCGCGCAGGTCGTCGAGGATCTGGCGCGACTCGTCGTGCGCCCGCTCGACGAGCTCCGCCGACCGGGTCGGATGGCGACGAGCCTGGCCGAGCAGCATGCCGAGGGCCACCAGCCGCTGCTGCACGCCGTCGTGCAGGTCGCGTTCGATGCGCCGGCGCTCGGCGTCGACCGCCTCGACCACCTCGGCGCGGCTGGTCGCCAGTTCCTCGATGCGCCGGCGCAGCGCGTCGGCGTCGGTGGGGCCGAGGAAGCGGCGGGCCAGCCGGCGCTCCAGGCGCACCACGCCGATCAGCCCCTGCAGCGCGAGAAACGCCAGCACCCCCGCGAACACGAACAGATACGCGGCGATCCACAGCTCGAACCGCATCCCGTCGGGCGTGCCGCCGGTGGCCCACATCCACGTGAACGCCACCATCGTGCCCGCGCCGTACGCGGTGAGCAGCAGGATCGCGCCGCCGAGCAGGCCCACCGGCCAGCGCACGCCGAGGTAGGCCAGGGCCCGTTCGCGCCCGTACCCCCGGTAGCCGGCGGCCTCGGCATCGCCGAGGAAGCGGCCGAGGCGCCACTGCTCCAGCCGCGTGAGCCGGATCACACCGGTGCTCACCAGCCGGAACACGGTGGCCCGCCCGGCGGGCCAGGCGAGCGTGGGCGCGATCACGAGGCCGGCGAGCGCCAGGCACGCCACCGCAACGAGCGCGGTGAGCATGCCGATGGCCAGGCCCGCCACCGCCCGCACCGCAACCCGCACACGGCCAGCGTAATGAGGGGACGCGGGTAGTCTTGGGGGCATCGAACCCCCCGGCTCCGCCGGTCTGGGGTCAACATGCCGTGCGCAAAGGATTAACGATGAAGCTCGCCGGCCTCCTGCCCGCGGCCCTGGCCGACCGCGCACTCGCCCGTACCAAGGACCTAGCGAACGGAAACCACCGGCAGCAGACCGACATCACGGCGCCGCCCGCGTCGCGTCCCTTCATCGTCGCCGCGATGGCTGAGAAAGAGGCGACGGGCCACCGAGTGGTGCTGGCCGTCACCGCGACCGGCCGGGAGGCCGACGATCTCGCCGACGCCCTCGGCTGCCTGCTGCCGCCCGACAGCGTCGCGGTGTACCCGGCCTGGGAGACGCTGCCGCACGAGCGCCTGTCGCCGCGGTCCGACACGGTCGGCCGTCGGCTGGCGGTGCTCCGGCGCCTCGCGCACCCCGGCAAGGAATCGCTGAAAGTGATCATCGCCCCGGTCCGGGCCGTGCTCCAGCCCCAGCTCAAGGGCCTCGGCGAGCTCGAACCGATCGAGCTGGAAACCGGCGGCACCCACGACCTCGACGGCATCGTGCAGCGGCTGGTCGACGTCGCCTATGCCCGGGTCGACCTGGTGACCAAGCGCGGCGAGTTCGCGGTGCGCGGCGGCATCCTCGACGTGTTCCCGCCCACCGAGGAGCACCCGCTGCGGGTCGAGTTCTGGGGTGACGAGGTGGAGGAGATCCGCACGTTCGCCGTCGCCGACCAGCGCACCATCGAGAAGGTCGAGCACCTCTACGCGCCGCCGTGCCGCGAGCTGCTGCTCACCGACGCGGTCCGGGCCAAGGCGAACCAGCTCACCACCGAGCACCCGCAGCTCAGCGAGATGCTCGACCGCATCGCCGCCGGCATCCCGGTGGAGGGCATGGAGAGCCTCGCGCCGGCGCTGCTCGACGGGTCGGACTCGCTGGAACTGCTGATCGACACGCTCCCCGAGAACACGCACATCCTGCTCTGCGACCCGGAGCGGATCCGCACCCGGGCGCACGACCTCACCCGTACCTCCGAGGAGTTTCTCCAGGCCAGCTGGGCCGCGGCCGCGGTCGGGGGCAAGGCGCCGGTGGACCTCGGGGCCGCGTCGTTCAGGACCCTCGCCGACGTGCGTGAGCACGCGAACCAGCTCGGTCACCCGTGGTGGTCGGTGAGCCCGTTCGGCCAGGTCGAGACCGTGAAGCCGCGCGAGGACGAGCCCTGGCGCGACCCCGACGAGGACATGCTGCCGGCGATCGCCGACGACGACACCCTCGTGCTGACGCTGGGCGCCCAGCCGGTGCCGCTGTACCACGGCGAGACCGGCCGCGTGGTCGACGACCTGAAGCGCTGGAGCGGCGACGGCTGGCGGGTCGCGGTGGTGTTCGCCGGCCACGGGCCCGCCGACCGGGCCGCCGAGGTGCTGCGTGACGCCGGCCTCGGTGTGTCCGTCGTCGAGAGCCTCGACGCCGAGCCGCCGAACGGCATCGTCACGATCACCACCGGCGGCCTCGACCACGGGTTCGTCGACGAGTCGGCGAAGCTGGCGATCGTCACCGGCAACGACATCTCCGGCGGGCGCGGTGCGTCGACGAAGGACATGCGCAGGATGCCGGCCCGCCGGCGCAACACCATCGACCCGCTGGAGCTGCGCGCCGGCGACTTCGTGGTGCACGAGCAGCACGGCATCGGCCGGTACGTCGAGATGGTGCAGCGCACGGTGAACGGCGCCGAGCGCGAGTACCTCGTCATCGAATATGCCCCGAGCAAGCGCAACCAGCCCGGCGACCGGCTGTTCGTACCCACCGACTCGCTCGACCAGCTCTCCCGCTACGTCGGCGGCGAGAACCCGTCGCTGCACAAGATGGGCGGCTCGGACTGGCAGAAGTCGAAGGCCCGCGCCCGCAAGGCGGTCCGCGAGATCGCCGCGCAGCTCATCCAGCTGTACGCGGCGCGGCAGAGCTCGAAGGGGCACGCGTTCGGCCCCGACACGCCGTGGCAGCGCGAGCTCGAAGACGCGTTCCCGTACACCGAGACCCCCGACCAGCTCGCCGCGATCGAGGAGGTCAAGGAGGACATGCGCAAGCAGGTCCCGATGGACCGGCTGATCTGCGGCGACGTCGGCTACGGCAAGACGGAGATCGCGGTGCGCGCGGCGTTCAAGGCGGTGCAGGACGGCAAGCAGGTGGCCGTCCTGGTGCCGACCACGCTGCTGGCGCAGCAGCACTTCAACACGTTCTCCGAGCGGATGGCCCAGTTCCCGGTGGTCATCAAGCAGCTCAGCCGGTTCATCCCGCCGAAGGAGAGCGCGATCACCCTGGAGGGCCTCGCCGCGGGCTCGGTCGACATCGTGATCGGCACCCACCGGCTGCTGCAGACGTCGACGAAGTTCAAGCACGTCGGGCTGATCATCGTCGACGAGGAGCAGCGGTTCGGCGTCGAGCACAAGGAGTACCTGAAGACGCTGCGGGCGTCCGTCGACGTCCTGTCGATGTCGGCCACGCCGATCCCGCGCACGCTGGAGATGGCGATCACCGGCATCCGGGAGATGTCGACGATCGCCACCCCGCCGGAGGAGCGCCACCCGGTGCTCACCTACGTCGGCGTGCAGGACGACAAGCAGGTGGCCGCCGCGATCCACCGCGAACTGCTGCGCGACGGCCAGGTCTTCTACCTGCACAACCGGGTCGAGTCGATCGAGCGGGCGGCGCGGCGGCTGCGCGAGCTGGTTCCGGAGGCCCGGGTCGCGGTCGCGCACGGCCAGATGGGCGAGGACGCGCTGGAGCGCATCATGGTCGGCTTCTGGGAGAAGGAGTTCGACGTCCTCGTCTGCACCACGATCGTCGAGAGCGGCATCGACATCGCCAACGCCAACACGTTGATCGTCGAGCGGGCCGACATGCTCGGCCTGTCGCAGTTGCACCAGATCCGCGGCCGGGTCGGCCGGGGCCGCGAGCGGGCCTACGCCTACTTCCTCTACCCGCCGGAGCGGCCGCTCACCGAGCAGGCCCACGAGCGGCTGGCCACGATCGCCCAGCACACCGAGCTGGGCGCCGGCATGTACGTCGCGATGAAGGACCTGGAGATCCGCGGCGCCGGCAACCTGCTCGGCGGCGAGCAGAGCGGCCACATCGAGGGCGTCGGCTTCGACCTGTACGTGCGGATGGTCGGCGAGGCGGTGCAGCAGTTCAAGGGCGAGGAGCCGGAGGAGGAGACCGAGGTCAAGGTCGACCTGCCGGTCGACGCGCACCTGCCGCTGGAGTACATCGGCTCGGAGCGGCTGCGGCTGGAGATGTACCGCAAGCTGGCCGGCGCCCGGTCGAACGAGGCGCTCGACGAGGTGGCGGCGGAGATGCGCGACCGGTACGGCGAGCCGCCGACGGAGGTGGCGAACCTGATCGCGGTGGCGCGTACGCGTCAACTGATCAAGGCGTACGGCGTCACCGACGTGTCGCTGCAGGGCCGGCACATCCGGTTCGGTCCGCTGGCGCTGCCCGACTCGAAGCAGATGCGGCTCAAGCGTCTCTACCCGGAGGCCGTCTACAAGCAGGCCACCGACACGGTGTCGCTGCCCCGGCCGATGACCGCCCGGGTGGGCGGCCAGCCGCTGCGCGACGTCGCCCTGCTCGACTGGGCGGCGGAGCTGCTGCGGTCGGTGCTGGGTGAGCCGGTGCCAGCGGCGTAATGCGTGACCCGCGCGAGGTCGGCGGCGGCTGGACGGCGTTCCAGGACCACTGGTACGGCGAGCCGGCCGCCGACCTCGCGCCGTACGTGGCGCACTACTGGGCCGTCTCGTGGGACCTGCGCGGCCAGCCGCCGTACCGGCAGAAGATCGTGCCGTACCCGCAGGTGCACCTGTCGTTCCTGACCGGCTCCGAAGACGCCGCGTTGGTGCGCGGGGTGGCCCGCGGGTTCGTCGTCCGCACGCTCGACGGGCGGGGCCGGGTCTTCGGGGTGGCGTTCCGCCCGGGATGCTTCCGGCCGCTGCTCCGGCGTCCCGTATCGACCATCACCGACCGCACGCTGCCGGCGGCCGAGATTTTCGACGGCGCCGCGCTTCCCGGCGAAGCGACCACAGCGACCGTCGACGCGTTCCTGCTCGCGCGCCGGCCCGCGCCCGACCCGGTGACGGAGACGGCCGCCGGCCTGGTCGACCGCATCGCCACCACCCCCGGGCTGACCCGGGTCGACGCGCTGGCCGCCGACGCCGGGCTCTCGGTCCGGTCGCTGCAGCGGCTGTTCTCCGAGTACGTCGGCGTCGCGCCGAAGTGGGTGATCCGCCGGTACCGGCTGCACGAGATCACCGAACGCCTCGCCGCCGGCACAGGTGTCGACTGGGCCGCGACCGCGGCCGAGCTGGGCTACGCCGACCAGGCCCACCTGACCCGGGACTTCACCAAGCTGGTCGGCGAGCCACCGACCGCCTACGCCGAGCGGTATCCGTCGCGTTTGTTCAAGACCTGAGCGGGCGGGCGTCGCTACGGTCGACCGCCATGCAGGAAAGCTCACTCATCGCGCTCGCCGTTCCGCCGACCCTCGCCGTGGTCCGGGCGATCCCCGCCGACCGGCTCGACGCGCCAACGCCGTGCGGCGACTGGACCGTCCAGGATCTCGTCGACCACCAGCTGCAGTGGGGTCCGGCGCTGGTCGCGGCGGCGCGCAAGGAACTGCTGACGCCGGATCCGGTCTCGAAAGGCGCGCCGGTCGACCTCGAACGGCATTTCGCGGCGCTCACCGCGGCCTGGAGCGAGCCCGCCGCCTGGACCGGCGTCACCCGGCTCGGCGGCCCGATGGAACTGCCCGCGGCGATGATCGGCGGCATGGTGCTCGGCGAGGTGGTGGTGCACGGCTGGGACCTCGCCGTGGCCACCGGCCAGCGTCCGGAGTGGCCGGCCGAGGTGCTGGAGTGCACCCACGAGGAGGTCGCGAAGACCGCTGAACAGGGCCGGGCGATGCACGTCTACGGCCCGGCCGTGGCGGTGCCGGACGACGCGCCGCTTCTCGACCGCATCCTCGGGTTGACCGGCCGCGACCCGAAATGGCGCCCTTGAGAAAGGTGCCCGATAAGGGCGTGAGAAGGTGACACCATGCCTTCGCCCCGTCGATCGGTCATCGTCGCTGTGCTCGTTCTCCTGGCCGGGCTCGGATTCGCCGGCTGCGGGCGGGCCCAGCCGGGGGTCGCCTTCTACATCGGCGACACCCGCTACACCGAGAAGCAGCTCGACGAGATGGTCGACGAGATCGTGGCGGCGGTGCCGGGCGTCGACGCCGCCGACCTCCGCGCCAGCGCGGTCAACGCGCTGGTGCTCCGCGACCTGGGCCGGCGGGTCGCCGAGGAGAAGTCGGTCACCGTGCCCGCGGCCGACTACGCCAGAACCGCGCAGCAGTTGCGCATGCCCGAGAACGCCGAGCTGACCCGCGTCACCGCCGAGTACACGGCGGTCGCCGGCGCGCTGGTCGAGACCACCGGCCCGGTGCAGGTGACCGACAAGGACATCAAGGGCATCTACGACGTGCTGCTGGAGGCCGCGGGCGACCAGCAACTGAAGCCGTACGACGAGGTGGCGAACATCCTGCGGTCGGACCCGGTCCTGCCGAAGGTGCTCGGGGTGCGCGACCTCCTCGTCGTGCACGCCGACAAGGTGGGCGTGGAGGTCAACCCCCGGTACCTCCCGCTGACGGTGGCGCTCGGCGAGGTGCCGGTGCCGCTCACCGACGGGATCGGCACCGTCGTCGACGAGTCCTGAGTGGCGCGCGTCGTCCTGCTGGTCACGTCGCCGCGGCTGCCGGCGGGCCTGCTCACCGCCGAGGCGTGGGACCTGGTCCGGGCGTTCCCGGTCCGGGCCGCCGCCGAGGGCGCGCAGGTGGCGGCGCTGCGCCACGCGGGGGTACCGGTGACGGTCGAAGCGCCGGATCCGCAGGTGCTGCTCGATGACGCCGACGCCCACGGCACAGTCGTGTGGCTGGCCGGCCCGACCGGCGACGAGGAGTTCGCGCGGTCGCTGGGGCTGCGGATCGCCCGCGAACCCGGCCGGGCCGAACTCGAGCTGATGTACGGGTCCTGGGATCCACCCGGTGCCCGCCTCCTCGACGCGGTCCAGGTGATGGCCCGCCTGGTCGCGCCCGACGGCGACCCGTGGAAGCGCTCGCAGACCCATCGCAGCCTCGCGCCGTACCTGCTGGAGGAGGCGTACGAGGCGTACGACGCGATCCTCACCGACGACCATGACGCGCTGCGCGAGGAGCTGGGCGACGTCCTGCTGCAGGTGGTGCTGCACGCCGGCCTGGCCGAGAACAACGGCGAAGGCTGGACCGTCGACGACGTCGCCGGTGGCCTCGTCGACAAGCTGATCCGCCGCAATCCCCACGTGTTCGCCGGCGCGGTGGTCGACGGGCTCGACGACATCGTCGCCAACTGGGAGCGGATCAAGAAGGCGGAGAAGGCCCGCGACTCGGTGCTCGACGGCGTCGCGCCGCACCAGCCCGCGCTGTCGCTGGCGGCGAAGGTGCTTGGCCGCGTCGCCAAGGCGGGCTTCGAGGCGCCCGCGCTACCCGGCGATGCCGACCTCGGCGCCGCGCTGCTGCGGCAGGTCGCCGACGCCGTCCGCGCCGGGCTCGACCCGGAGGCCGCCCTGCGCGCCGCCGTCCTCGGTTACATGGACCGGATCCGGGCTGTCGAGCGTGGACCCGCGCAGGCCGAGGACGAGACCGGCGGCGACGACGAGGACGCCGACGATCTGAACTAGCGCCGGCATCCGCTGGTCGATGAGCGCCGTCACCACCAACGAGACCGGTGGCAGCAGCCCGACGAACAGGCCCGCCCGCTCCGGGCCGAGCCGGTTCAGGCCGCCGTACCAGGCCAGGAACGCGATGACGGTCAGCAGCCCGCCGAGGTACGCGTAACCGGCCGCCTCGGCCGCGGTCGGCACCCGCCACCGGGCCGGCTCGCCGGCCACCACCAGCGCCACGGCCAGCATCGGCACGGCGAGCAGGCACGAGTACATCGACACCCGCAACGGTCCGAGGCGGGGCAGCAACGGCACGGCGAACAGCGAGAACAGCACCTCGCCGGCGAGCGTGCCGAGCGCGGCGGCCAGCCCGACCGGGTCGGCCGAGCCGCCGCCGTGCACCAGGGCGCCGCCGACGATCACCACAACGGCGGCGAGCAGCAGGAGGCCGCCGGGTCGCCGCCGCCGCAGCAGCGGACCCAGGATGGCGAGCACCAGCGGGGTGCCGCCGACGACCGTGCCGACCACCGCCGGGTCGGCGTGCCGCAGCGCGGTGAGCAGCAGCACGTTGAACAGCACCAGGCCGGTTGCGGCAAGGGCGACCAGGCGCACACCGTCACCCATCGACAGCCGCATCCGGGGCAGCCTGCGGATCCGGGCGATCGCGAGGAACGCGAGCGCCGCGAGCGCGTATCGACCGGCCTGGCCGGTGAGGTCGGGGAAGTCGAGAACCAGGCGCGAGACGGGCACCGAGGCGCCCAGGACGACCATGCCGAACGCGCACTGCAGAACTCCGGACCGGGTGAGCATGCGCCGACGCTACGACCGCTGCGGTCCATTCAAGAGGTCCAGAAACGCGCGAGGAATGTGGACCAATGGCGGGTAGGTCAACGCCGGGTAGGTTCTCTGCATGCCGCAGCAGTTCCTCAACAGCGCCGAGCGCATCGTCGACGCGATGCTCGGTGAGAGCCCCGCCCTCGCGCAGACCGCGGGCGACCACACCTACGACGACTGCCTGCCCGACTGGTCGCCCGATGCGGTCGCGGCGCACGTGCGGATCCTGCGGGATGCCGCCGACGCGCTGTCGCAGGTCGACACCGACGTGCTGCCGCCGGCCGAGGCGGTGGACTGCACCGTGCTGCTGGCCCGCGTCGAGCGGACGCTGTTCGAGCTGACCGAGGTGCGCGAGCACGAGTGGAACCCGCTGTGCCACAACCCCGGATCGCTGCTGCACCACCTGATCGAGCGGCCGTTCGCCCCGGTGGCCGAGCGGTTGGAGCCGCTCGCCGGCCGGCTGGGCGCGATCCCCGACGCGCTGGCGACCGCCCGCGAGGTGCTGGTCGACTGCCCGCGCGTCCACCTGGAGACCGCGATCGACCAGTTCACCGGCGTCGCCGGCCTGGTGCGCGGCGAGGTCGACCGGATGCTGGGCGAGGCGCCGGCACTGCGCGACAGGGTGGCGCCGGCGCAGGAGGCGGCGATCGCCGCGCTCGGTGAGTTCACCGGCTGGTTGCGGTCCAAGCTCGACGCCGCCGTCGATGCCCGCGACCCGCGGCTCGGCCGCCGGGTCTGGGAGGCCCGGCTCTGGCACACGCTCGACACCGACCTCACCGCCACGCAGATCCGCGACGCCGCCGCCACCAACCTGGGCAGGGTGCTGGAGGAGATCCGGGAGACCGCGGCGGCGATCACCGGCGGCCGACCGAGCGACGGGACGGTCCGCGAGGCGCTCGCCCGCGCCGCCGCCGACCGGCCGACCAACGAGACGATCGTCGGCCTGGCCCGCGTGGCGCTCACGGAGGCGACCGCGTTCGTCGACCAGTTCGAGCTGATGTCCCTGGTCGACGACCCGTGCGAGATCCGGGAGATGCCGGAGTTCGCCCGCGGCGTGGCGATCGCCTACTGCGACCCGCCGGGGCTGCTGGAGACCGCCGACGTCCCCACCTACTACTGCATCTCGCCGACGCCGACGAGCTGGTCCGCCGAGCGGGTCGACTCGTTCTACCGCGAGTACAACAACCAGATGGTGCGCAACCTCACGGTCCACGAGGCGATGCCGGGCCACTTCCTGCAACTGGCGCACGCCCGCCGGGCCGGCGGGTCGAAGAAGATCCGGGCGGTGTCGCGGTCGGGGTCGTTCGTCGAGGGGTGGGCGACCTACGCCGAGGAGCTGATGGCCGAGCACGGCTACGGCGGGCGCGAGGTCAGGTTGCAGCAGCTGAAGATGCAGCTGCGCATGACGATCAACGCGATCATCGACCAGGCCGTGCACTGCGACGGGATGACGCGCGACGAGGCGCTCGCGCTGATGCGCGACAGCGGGTTCCAGGAGGAGGGCGAGGCGGTCGGCAAGTGGCGGCGGGTGCTGCTTACGTCGACCCAGCTCTCGACGTACTTCGTGGGCTACACCGAGGTGGCGGCGATCGCCCGCGCCCGCCCGACCGGCACGGCCCTGCGCGCCTGGCACGACGCGATGCTCTCGCACGCGTCACCACCCCCGCGCCACCTGCGGACGCTCCTGGGGATCTAGTCGGTGCGCTGGTCGTCGATCTCGGCGCCGGCGGGCAGGTCGAACGTCGCCGCCTCGGCCGTGGGGGCGTAGCTGGTCAGCTCGAACGAGTACAGCCGGCCGCCGACCGTGCCGGTGAAGCTGCCGAGCAGGCCGCTCGCGGTGACGCACGTCGTGAACCCCGTCGGCCCGTGCACGCCCACGCACGTCGACGACTCGCCGGCGATGGTCTTCTGGTACCGCGTCACGGTGGCGCCGTCGACCATCGCGGTGCTCACCAGCCGCACGGCGGCGCTGGGCGCGACCAGCCCGGCCACGGCGTGGGTCGACGGGCTCGGCGTCGGGGTGGGCTGGCCCTCGCCGGACGTCGCGGCCAGCAGGTCGAGGGCGGGCTCGGTGCCCGGCGACGGCGGTGCCAGCAACGTGCACCGGTTGGCGTCGCATTTGGCCAGTTCCGTCTCGGTGAACACGGCCTTGCCACCCGGGTGGACGTACGCGGCCCGGCGTGGCTCCTGTGCCTGCGCGATCAGCGCCTCGTCGCCGCCGTCGAGCCGGTACTCTGCGGTGAAGGTGAGGTCACCGGCCTTGTCGAGCCGGGTAGCGAGATCGTTGAGCAGTTCCGGTTCGTCGGCGGCGGCACGGCCGCACCCGACCGGCGCGAGTAGCGCCACAGCCACGGTGAGTGCCGCGAAGAACCGTCCCCGCGCAGAATGCATGGCCTACACCTTGGACTGCGGGGGCTGTGCGTCGCAAATCCGCTCGGCGACTAGGCTGCTGGCCGGATCCAGGCACCAAACCTGAGGGGGAGCAGCCATGGGCACCATCGAAGCCGTCGTCGCCCGGGAAATTCTCGATTCCCGCGGCAACCCGACGGTCGAGGTCGAGATCGGTCTCGACGATGGCACCGTCGGGCGGGCCGCGGTGCCGTCGGGCGCGTCGACCGGCGCGTTCGAGGCGATCGAACTGCGTGACGGCGACCCCAAGCGGTACCTGGGCAAGGGCGTTCAGAAGGCGGTCGAGAACGTCACCGAGACCATCGCCGAGGAACTGCTGGGCTTCGACGCGAGCGACCAGCGGCTCATCGACCAGACGATGCTCGACCTCGACGGCACGCCCGACAAGTCGAACCTGGGCGCCAACGCGATCCTCGGCGTCTCGCTCGCCGTGGCCAAGGCCGCCGCCGACTCGGCGCTGCTGCCGCTGTACCGGTACGTGGGCGGCCCCAACGCGCACCTGCTGCCCGTGCCGATGATGAACATCGTCAACGGCGGCGCGCACGCCGACTCGAACGTCGACGTCCAGGAGTTCATGATCGCGCCGATCGGCGCCGCGACGTTCGCCGAGGCGCTGCGCTCCGGCGCCGAGGTCTACCACGCGCTGAAGTCGGTGCTGAAGAAGAAGGGCCTGTCGACCGGCCTGGGCGACGAGGGCGGCTTCGCGCCGAACCTGGAGACCAACCGCGCGGCGCTCGACCTGATCGCCGAGGCCGTCTCCGCCGCCGGCTACACGCTGGGGACCGACATCGCGCTCGCGATGGACGTGGCGGCCACCGAGTTCTTCGCCGACGGCACCTACACGTTCGAGGGCTCCGCCAAGAGCGCCGACGAGATGATCGCGTACTACACCGACCTGGTGAACAACTACCCGATCGTGTCGATCGAAGACCCGCTGGCCGAGGACGACTGGGCCGGCTGGGCCGCGCTCACCGCCGGGCTGGGCGACCGCATCCAGATCGTCGGCGACGACCTCTTCGTCACCAACCCGACCCGCATCGCGCGCGGCATTGAGGAGTCGGCGGCGAACGCGGTGCTGGTCAAGGTCAACCAGATCGGTTCGCTCACCGAGACGCTCGACGCGGTCGACCTGGCCCACCGGGCCGGCTTCCGCTGCATGATGAGCCACCGCTCGGGCGAGACCGAAGACGTCACGATCGCCGATCTCGCCGTCGCCACCGGCTGCGGCCAGATCAAGACCGGTGCGCCGGCCCGCTCGGACCGCGTCGCCAAGTACAACCAGCTGCTCCGGATCGAGGAACAGCTCGGCGACGCGGCGCGGTACGCGGGCCGGGCCGCTTTCCCCCGGTACCGTTCGTCCTGAGGTTCATGTTCCTCGTCGCCTCCCTCGGCGACAGATCTACCGTTTCAGGGGGTTTCATGCCGGCCAGTCGCGGTGGAGCGGCACCGCCGCCCCGTCGTGGCGGGCAGGGCCGCGGCACCGGCGCCGCTTCGGGGCGCCGGGCCGCGAGGTTCGAACCGGGTCGCGCTTCCCGCGCGGAGCCGGGCCGCTCGGCGCGGCCGATCCGGATGGACGCGGGACGCACCGCGTCGTCGTCGGCGGCGCGTCCGGCGCAACGGGGACGCCCCACCGCGGCCAGCCGTCCCGCCGGCGTGCGCCGCCCCAACACGGGTACCGCCGCGACGCGCACCCGGGCACCGCAACCGCGCCGGTTCACCGGCCGGGCCGCCGTGCTCGGGATGGTGCTGGTCGGGCTGCTGCTGGCCTACGCGTACCCGGTGCGGGTGTACCTGGCCCAGCAGGCCGAGATCGCCGGGCTCGAACAGCAGCAGCGCGAGCAGCGGGAGCGGATCGCCGGCCTCGCCGACGAGCGGGCCAAGTGGGACGACCCGGAGTTCGTGAAGGCGAAGGCCAAGAAGGAACTGCAGTACGTGCTGCCGGGCGAGATCTCGATCGTCCCGCTGCCCGACGCGGTGGCCGCCGGCGCGAGCCCGTCGGCCCAGCCCGACCCGGCCGCGGCCGACCCCTGGTACAAGAAGCTCTGGTCGAGCGTTGAAGTGGCCAACGGGTGACTGCCGACCCCGGCGGTCCCACGCGGGATCCGGCGACCCCGGCCGACCTCGACGCCGTGGCGGCACAACTCGGCCGCACCCCACGCGGCACCCGGTTCGTCGCGCACCGCTGCCCGTGCGGGCGTCCCACCGTCGTCGAGACCACGCCGCGCCTCCCTGACGGCACCCCGTTCCCGACGCTCTACTACCTGACCTGTCCGCGTGCGGTGTCGGAGTGCAGCCGCCTGGAGTCGGGCGGGCTGATGAAGGACCAGAACGCCCGGCTGGCGGAGGACCCGTCGCTGGCCGCGCGGTACGCCGACGCGCACAAGGACTACCTGACCCGCCGCGAGGCCGCCGGTCACGTGCCCGAGATCGCGGGTGTTTCGGCCGGCGGCATGCCCACGCGCGTCAAGTGCCTGCACGTCCACCTGGGCCATCGCCTGGCCGTCGGCCCCGGGATCAACCCGATCGGCGACGAGACCCTGGCCCTGATCGGCGAGTGGTGGTCAGAAGGCCCCTGCGTCTGAGTCGCCGGCCAGAGCCCGGATGTGGCCCTGGAGAGCGGCCTCGTCCGCCGCGGTGAGCGCGCCCATCGCGGCCGGGAACGCCTCGGCCAGGTCGATCATCACGTCGAGCGTGACCTCGTCGAGCAGGTCGGCGCCGGCGTCCGGGCCGACCTTGGACCGGGCGCTCGCCAGCCGTGGGCCGTTCACCATCGTCGCGGCTATCTCCCGTAGCTCGGCCGGGCTGAGGTGCAGCCACGGGTCCCATTTGCGGCTCGCGCTGAAGCGGTGCTCGTCGAACTCCGCGATCTTCAGCTTGCGGACCGGGCGGTCGGCCGGCGCCATCGGGGCGTCGGGACGCAGGACGACGCCCTCGGCGAGGTTGCCGTCGAGTTCGGGCAGGCCGAGCACGTGCGGCACCCGCGTCGGGAACCGGACCGGTACGGCGTCGATCGCGGTGCGGGTGCCGCGGGCCAGCAGCGGTACGACGTCGAGGCCGGCGTCGGCGGCGACCGCGGCCACCTCCGCGTACGGCAGGAACACGCCCGCGTCGCCGGGCTCGGCGTGACGGAGCACGTCGAACAGCGCGTACCGCACGGTGGGGGAGTACCAGACACCCGTCTGCACGGGCGCCATCCCGGGCGCGGCCGGCACGTCGGGATGCGGGTAGGCGCCGCCGTACAGCTCACCGAAGATCCGCACGGCCGCACCGCCCCGGCCCAATGCCGCCTCGGCGGCGAGCTGGAACCGGTCGCGGAGCAGTTGCCATCCGAAGAACGCCTCGTCCGGGCGCAGCCACGCCTTCCGCTTGCCCACGTGCAGCGCGCCCCCGTCGTAGCCCAGCACGAGTTGACCGCCGTGGATCTTCTCGGTGGCCACCCAGTCGCCGCCCACGGCGGCACCGCCGGTGGTGATCCTGGGATAGGTCATGTGCTCCACGCCCGCCATGGTGCGCGATCTACGCTAGGCGGCGTGGAGGTACTCACCCGGCGGGCCAGAACGCGAGACGTCCGTGAGATCCGGCGGCTGGTCGACACGTACTCCCAGCCGCGGATCATGCTGTCGAAGGCCACCGTCGCCCTGTACGAGGACGTGCAGGAGTTCCGGGTCGCCGAGCGGATCTCCGACGGTGCGGTCGTCGGGTGCGGCGCGCTGCACGTCATGTGGGAGGACCTCGCCGAGGTGCGCACGGTGGCGGTCGACCCCGACTGCCGGGGCCGGAAGATCGGCCACCGCATCGTCACCGAACTGATCGACACCGCCCGGGAACTGGGCGTGCGGCGGGTGTTCGTGCTGACGTTCGAGACGGCGTTCTTCGGCTCGCTCGGATTCGAGCCGATCGACGGCACGCCGGTGACCCACCAGGTGTTCGAGGAACTGCTGCGCTCCTACGACGAGGGCGTCGCCGAGTTCCTGGACCTGGAACGGGTCAAGCCCAACACGCTCGGGAACACCCGCATGCTGCTGCATCTGGAGGACCGTTGAGGGTCGCCGCCATCGACTGTGGCACCAACTCGATCCGGCTGCTGGTGGCCGACGTGACGGGGGAGCGGCTCACCGACGTCAGCCGCCGCATGGAGATCGTGCGGCTGGGCGAGGGCGTCGACCGCACGGGTCGACTGGCACCGGCGGCGATCGAGCGCACCCGCAAGGCGCTGGCCGGCTACACCGCCGAGTTGCGGGAGGCGGGCGCCGATCGGGTCCGGATGGTGGCCACCAGCGCCAGCCGCGACGCCGCCAACGCCGACGAGTTCCGCGCCATGGTGCTCGACACCCTGGGCGTCGAGCCCGAGGTGATCACCGGTGACGAGGAGGCCCGGCTGTCGTTCACCGGTGCCGTACGCGGGCTGGACGCACCCGGTCCTTACCTGGTGGTCGACATCGGCGGCGGGTCCACCGAATTCGTCACCGGCAGCCACGAGGTCGAGCACGCGATCAGCATCGACGTCGGGTGCGTGCGGATGACCGAGCGGCACCTGCCCGACGACCCGCCCGGCGCGTGCGAGGTGGCGGCGGCCCGGGCCGACGTCACCGCGGAGGTCGATCGCGCGCTCACGGCCGTCCACGCACATCCCGGCGATGGCGCCGAACGGACGCTCGTGGGTCTCGCCGGATCGGTGACCACGGTGACCGCGCTCGCCCTCGGCCTGCGGGAATACGACCCGGCGCGGATCCACCAGGCCCGGATCGACCGCCCCGCGGTCGAACGGGTGACCACCGAACTGCTGATCGCCACCCGCGCGGAACGCCTGGCCCTGCCGGTGATGCACCCCGGTCGGGCCGACGTGATCGGTGCCGGTGCGCTGATCCTGCAAGTGATCATGGAGCGGTTGGACGCCGCGGCGGTGATCGCCAGCGAACACGACATTCTCGACGGCATAGCTTTCAGTGCTGCCAGCATTCAGTGACGGCCTTGAGTGCGGTAAGGACCGGGCGTACCGTCGGGTGCCATGAAGTGGTGGTCGATCGAGGTCCGGGACGGGGTTCTTCCGGCGCAGCGCTGGAAGGACGGATACGGCGAGTCGCTGCTCGAAGCGGCGATCACGCACGGCGCCAAGCGGTGGGAGTGGACCCTCATGCCCGGCGGTGTGCTGCTCGAACTCGGCTTCCGGGAGGTTGACGACTGGGACCGGTTCCGGGAGCTCCCGGTGGTCAAGGCCGCGCTCGACGCGACACCCGACCCGGTCAACGGCCTGTACGTGTACCCCGGCCGGGGCGGCAGTTCCACGGCACCGAGCCGGCCGCGCAAGCCGCGCCCGATGGGTGCCGGATCGGCGGCCATGCCGGTGCCGGTCGAGCCGTCGTTGCCGATGCGGCTGGCCGAGACCGAGCCGCCGGTCGAGGTGCTGCGGGTGTTCCGGGGAGCGGCCGCCTAGGCGGTGCGGCGGACCTCGGCGCGGCTCTGTTCCCTCGGTTCGGCGTCGTCGCGCGACCACCACCAGCCGTAGGTCAGCGAGGCCTCGGCCGGAATCGTCATGAGAATGCGGGCCGGCATCGGGCCGTCGTACGCCGAGAAGACACCGGGCCGCGCCTCGAGAAAGCGGACCACGCCGGGCAGTTCCAGGCAGGCGACGTGCAGTTCCAGCCGGCCGCCCTCGCCGGCCGTGAGAACCGTGTGCTCGACGTGCTGGAGCCCGTGTGAGTCGCTGAACGCCTCATAGTCGAGCACCACGGCCCGGCCGCGGACGATCGGGGTGACCTGGATCCGGGCGATGAACGGCCCGCTCTCCATACCGTCGCCCCGGCCGCGGTACAGGCCGGGCGCCTTCGTAAGGCGTTGCAGCAGGTCGAACACCTCGACACCGTAACGGGCGGTGTCCAGTACAAGGTAGGTCGGACCAGGTTCGCGCAGAAACAGATCATGTGAGCCGGTACCGCACACGAAGGGTAGTGGCGCTACGGTGAGTACTGATCACAGTGATACTTGTCGGAGGACTCGTGTCTGACCAGCACCCACCGCCGTACGGCGACGGTTCCAACCAGCCGCCTTACCAACAGCCACCGGCTGGCGGCGGAGGGTACCCCCCGCCTCCGCAGCAGCCGCCACCGACCTCGGGAGCCGGCGCGGGCTACCCGCCGCCGCCCGGAGGCTTCCCGCCACCGACGTCGGGAGCCGGCGGATACCCGCCGCCGCCCGGCAACTTCCCACCACCCACCTCCGGTGCTCCCGCCGGTGGCTACCCGCCGGCGAACCCGCCCACCTCGGGCGGGGGCTTCACACCTCCGGGCGGCTATCCCCCACCGACCTCGGGCGCTCCCGGCGGCTTCCCGCCACCGGGCGGTTTTCCGCCGCCCGGGCAGGCACCCGGCGGGTTCCCCCCGCCCGGACAACAGCCACCCGGCCAGCCCGGGTACGACCCGAACACGTCGGCCACCGGGTTCGGCCCGCCCGGCTACGACCCCCACCAGCAGCAGTTCGGTGCCGCCCCGGGATCGCCGCTGCCACCGATGACCCCACCGGGTGGTGGCGGTAACAAGACGAAGATCATCCTCGCCGTGGCCGGCGCGGTGCTCCTGCTGCTCTGCATCGGCGGCGTGGCCTGGGGCATCATGTCGTTCGCGGGTGGCGGAGCGGCCGACGCCAAGGTCGGTGAGTGCCTCAGCGGCAAGTCGATCGACCGGAGTTCCGACCGGTTCCAGGAGACCGAGCTCGAGGTCGTCAAGTGCTCCGACGGCGACGCCCGGTACAAGGTCGTCGGCAAGGTGGAGGACAAGAAGCAGAACGAGGCCACCGAAGACGTGTGCCGCCAGTTCCAGGGCGCCGAGGTCATCTACTGGGAAGGCCAGGAGGGCGAGGCCGGCACGGTCCTCTGCCTGCAGACCAACAAGTGACCGAACAGAGCGTTCCCGGGCTCGCGCAGAGCTCGGGAACGCTGGCGGAGCTCGACGCCGCCGTCTCGAACTGCTTCGCGTGCCCGCGCCTGGTGGCCTGGCGGGAAGAGGTCGCCACCACCAAGCGCGCGGCGTTCCGCGACTGGACGTACTGGGGCCGTCCGGTGCCCGGCTTCGGCCCGCCCGACGCCCGCATCGGGATCCTCGGCCTGGCCCCGGCCGCACACGGCGGCAACCGCACCGGACGGGTGTTCACCGGCGACCGCTCCGGCGACGTCCTCTTCGCCGCCCTGCACCGGGCCGGCCTCGCGAACCAACCGACCAGCGTGAGCAGCGACGACGGGCTCACGCTGTACGACACCCGGATCTTCGCCGCGGTGCGCTGCGCGCCGCCGGCCAACGCGCCCACGCCTGAGGAGCGGGACACGTGCGCGCCCTGGCTGCACCGGGAATTCGAACTGCTGCGTACATCACTGCGGGTGGTCGTCGCGCTGGGCGCTTTCGCGTGGGCGGCATACTGGCCCGTACTGCGTTCGGTGTACGGCCGAACGGTGACACCGCGTCCGAAGTTCGGGCACGGCGTGTTGTGGCAGGCAGACAACGGTGATGCACCGGCGTTGCTCGGTTGTTACCACGTCAGCCAACAGAACACCTTTACCGGCAAGCTCACGCCGGTAATGCTGGACGACGTCATGGCCCGGGCAGTGGCGATCGCCCGGTCATGACGGTGGGGCCGGTGAGGAGGAACGCGTACGGTGGTGCGCCGGTGGCTGCCATTGCTCGCCGTCGCGGCACTGCTCGCGGCGGCGTTCGCGGCTGCGGCATTGTCTGAGCCGCAGTTCAACGTTCGTCCGCCGTCGTCCTCGGAAGAGGAACTGGTCCCCGATCCGAGCGGCAGCATCACGGTGACGGTGGTGCCGGAGGAGTCGGCCCCGCCGGCGAAGAAGTCCGGGTTCGTGCTCCCCGCCTGGGTCGAAACGGTGCTCGGCGTGCTCTGCGCCGTGGTCGTGCTGCTGATCGCCGGCGTGCTGATCTTCTTCGCGCTGCGCGACTCGGTGCAGGCCCGCGGGCGGCCGATCGAGATCGACAAGGACGCGCCCAAGCCGGCCAGCCATGCCGCCGAGGTGGCCGCCGCGCTCGACGCCGGCCTCGACGAGCTCGGCCGGAGCGGATCCGACCCGCGCAGCGTGGTGATCAGCTGCTGGGTCCGGCTGGAGGAGGCCGCCGCCTCGGCCGGCACCCCGCGGCACCCGTCCGACGCACCGTCCGACCTGGTCCTGCGGCTGCTCGCCGGTCACCAGATCAGCCGGCCGGTGCTCGACCGGCTGGCCGCCGTCTACCTGGCCGCCCGCTACAGCTTCGGCGACGTCGACGAGTCGATGCGGTCGGCCGCCGTGTCGGCGCTCCAGCGGCTGCGGGCCGAACTGGACGTGACCGTGTGAGTCCGCGGGAGAAGAAGACCCCCGAGCAGGTGACGCTGCACGAACTGCTCACCTACAGCGACGTGCGGACCGAGATGCCGGAGCCGACCCGCCGCTGGTGGCTCGCCGACCTGGTCATCTCCGCGGTCGTCGCCACCGGCGCGTACGTCGTGATCCGGGTCATGGGCTTCGAGACGCCGCTGCCCGTCCTCTTCGCGATCGTGCTCACGGTGCTGCTGCTCCGGCGCGCGATGAAGGCCGTCCCCGCGGCACCGCCACCCCCCGCGACCCGCAGCGACCTGTGGGGGGTGACCGACGACGGCGCCGATCGGAGCCCGCCCGCCGACGGCGTGGTGCGGGCGGTGCAGCGGTGGGAGTCGCGGTTCGGATGGACGGAGCGCGATCCGTCCCGGTACAAGTCGGCGGTGCAGCCGCGGCTCTACGAACTGGTGGACGAGCGGCTACGGCAGCGGCACGGCATCACCATGCGGAGCGATGCGGACCGGGCCCGCGCGCTGATAGGAGAACAACTGTGGACGTTCCTGCACGCGCGGGTGGCGCGCACGCCCAACGCTCGCGAGATGGCGGCCGTCGTCGACGAAATGGAGAAGATATGACCGCGGCGTTGTCCCCCGTCGACGCAGGACAGCTCGGCCAGCGGGTGCTCGACGAGGTGTCGACGGTGCTCGTCGGCAAGCGCGGCGCGCTGGAGATGGTGCTCGCCGGCATCCTCGCCGGCGGCAACGTGCTGCTGGAGGACATGCCCGGTCTCGGCAAGACCCTCGCCGCCCGCTCGTTCGCGCAGGCCCTCGGCATCGGGTTCCGCCGGCTGCAGTTCACGCCCGACCTGCTGCCCGCCGACGTCACCGGGTCGTTCCTCTACGACCAGCGCAACCACGACTTCGTCTTCCGGGCCGGGCCGGTCTTCACCAACCTGCTGCTCGCCGACGAGATCAACCGCACGCCGCCGAAGACGCAGGCCGCGCTGCTCGAGGCGATGCAGGAGAAGCAGGTCTCGGTCGAGGGGACGACGTACCGGCTGGAGCCGCCGTTCCACGTGCTCGCCACCGCGAACCCGATCGAGTACGAGGGCACGTACCCGTTGCCGGAGGCGCAGCTCGACCGGTTCCTGCTCCGCGTGTCGTTCGGGTACCCGACGGCCGAGGAGGAGTGGGAGGTGCTGCGCCGGCGGATGGGGCGGCGCCGGGAGGAGTCCGAGGTGGCGGCCGTCGTCGACGCGCCGACGTTGCTCGCCATGCAGGCGGCGATGGAGGACGTGCAGGTGGAGAGCTCGGTGGGCGGCTACATCGTGTCGCTGACCGCGGCCACCCGCGTCCATCCGCACGTGCTCGTCGGGGCGTCGCCGCGCGGGTCGCTCGCGTTGCTGCTGCTGTCGCGGGCGTGGGCGGCTTTGTCCGGACGCGCGTACGTGGTGCCCGAGGACGTCAAGGCCGTCGCCGTTCCGGCGCTGGCGCACCGGATCACGCTGCGGCCGGAGCTGTGGTTGCGGCGGGTGGAGCCGGGCAGCGTCGTGGCGGATGTTCTGGAGCGGACGCCCGTGCCCGCGAGCGGCGCGTTGCCGCGTCACTCATGACGTCGGACGACGACCTCGTCGGCGGAATCTGGCAACCGACGCGGGCGCTGGGCCGGGCGCTGCTGCTCACCGGGATCCTGCTCCTGGTCGCCATCATCCTGGGCCGGTTCGACCTGGTGGTGGTGGTCGCGCCGGTCGCGCTCGGTGCGGGGGTCGCGCTGATCCGGCGACCGTCGCAGCCGCCGGCGACGCAGATCACGGTCGCCGACTCGGTGGTCGTCGAGGGCTCGCCGATCGACGTGCGGCTCGGCGCCGTGAACCCCGATCGCACCGCCTACGACCTGATGCTCATCCGGGTCCGCACGCCGCAATGGGTGACGCTGAAGCACGGCGACCGGCCGTACGTCGCGGGCACCAGCCCGCGGTCGGTGGTCGACGTCGACCTGACCGGGCACGTCCGGCGGTGGGGGCGGCACCGGCTGGGCCCGGTGACCGCGCACGGCGTCGCCTGCGACGGCATGCTGATGAGCACCGCCGCCGTCACCGAACCGCTGATGCTGGCCGTGTACCCGCAGGTCGAGCCGTTCATGGCGGCCGAGGCGATGCCCCGGGCGGCCGGGCTGGTCGGGGGGCACCGGTCGCGCCGGCCGGGCGAAGGCGGCGAGCTGGCCGGCGTGCGGCCGTTCGCACCGGGCGACCGGCTGCGCCGCATCGACTGGCGGGTGTCGCTGCGCGCCCGGCAACTGCACGTGGCGGCGACCCTCAGCGACCGCGACGCCGAGGTGCTGCTGCTCCTCGACGTGCTGCACGAGGCGGGACGCTCGGGCGGCCACGGCGGCGCGGCGTCGGTGCTCGACACCACGGTGCGGGCCGCGGCCGCGATCGCCGAGCACTACCTGACCCGCGGCGACCGCGTGGCGCTGCTCGAGTACGGCTTCCGCTCGCGGTGGCTGCGCCCGGCCAGCGGCCGCCGCCAGTACCTGACGGCGTTGCAATGGCTGCTCGACGTCTCGCCCACGGACTCCCCGTACGAACCCAGCGCCGGCGCGTTCGGCACCAGCCTGATCCCGTCGCACGCGCTGGTGATCGTGCTCAGCCCGCTGCTCGACCAGCGCACCGTCGGCATGCTGGCCCGGCTGGCCCGCGGTGGGCGGGTGGCCATCGCCGTCGACACGTTGAGCAGCACCGACGTGCGGCTGCCCAGCTCGTCGTGGATGCCGGTGGCCCAGCACATCTGGCGGCTGGAGCGGGAGAACCTGATCGGCCAACTGCGCGAGCACGGCGTCCCGGTGGTCGCCTGGGCCGGCGCCGGCAGCCTCGACGCGGTGCTGCGCGACGTGTCCCGCCTCGCGACCGTCCCCCGCGTGGGGTTGCGGTGAGCGGTACGGGCGGTCTCTTCGTTCGGGGGTTCCAGGACCGGATCGCCCGGACCCGGCGCATCTTCGCCCGCGCCACCGCGTGGCCGTTCGGCGTGCGGCTGGTGGTGTTCGCGGCCGCGATGATCGCGCAGGGCTTCGCCTATCCGCCGCAGGCCATGCTGGGTCCGCCGGTGCTGCTGATCGCCGGGCTGGGTGTGCTGCCGGCGCTGTGGCCCAGGT
This sequence comes from Virgisporangium aurantiacum, assembly GCF_016863635.1. Taxonomy (GTDB): domain Bacteria; phylum Actinomycetota; class Actinomycetes; order Mycobacteriales; family Micromonosporaceae; genus Virgisporangium; species Virgisporangium aurantiacum. The sequence continues at coordinate 71,608 of NZ_BOPG01000043.1, forward strand.
CGACGTGGGTCACCGTGTTCTGGCTGATCACCGTCACCGGCTGGATCGCCGCCACGATGCTGTACGACTCGCAGGTGACGCTGCCGCGGTTGATCGGGCTGTCGGTGGCGCTGTACGTGGTCCACTCGGGGTCGGCGCTGGCCGCCGTGCTGCCGTACGACGCCGTGGTCGACCGGGTGGTGATCCTGCGCTGGTTGATGCGGGCGACGCTGGTGATCATCGTGTCGGTCGGGCTGTCGGTGGGCGGCCTGTACGTGGTCAGCTCCTGGCCGGCCAAGTACTACCTGGCCGCGACGATCCTCGGCCTGCTCCCGGTGATCGGCGTCGTCTGGCTGATCGCTTTCGTCGCCAGACGACGCCCGTAGCGCCCCTCAGGGGAGGAGGCCGGCCTGCCTCGCGAGGCCGAGCCAGCTCGGGTACTCCGCCATCATCAGGTCGAACAACTGCTCGTCGGGGACGTTGGCCGGGTCGGTGACGGCGAAGAAGTTCGCGTTGTCGATGAAGCGGCCCGGCAGGTTGTCGAGGTTCTCCAGGAACGTGAAGTCGCTCTGGAGCAGCCGCTTGAAGAAGCCCTTCTTCTTCGTCTTGTCGGCGTCGATGGCCTGCGGCGAGTCGCCGATCGCCATGAACTGCCAGAAAATCGGCTCGAACGCGCTGTACTTGAGCTGCTCGATGGTCACCGACTCGTCGAACGTCGCGCCGTCGGTGACGAACATGACGTACACCGGCTGCTGGTCACGAACGGGCTGGTTACGGGGGCCGGAATGCTGCCAGTAGTTGGCCCGGATCGCCTGCATGGCCTTGCCGTAGTAGGTGCCACCCTCGAGCGGGTGCTGTTGCAGCACCCCGCCCAGGAACGCCTGGAAGTTGTTCATCCGCAGCTCGCCCACTTCATGCGCCTCCGCGCCGAAGAGGAACACGTCGACGGCCTCGTTGTCGTCGAACCGCAGCCCGAGCGCGAGCACCCGCTCCACCAGCGCCTGGATCTTCCCGGACCGGTACAGCCCGCCCATCGACGCGGAGATGTCGAGGCACAGCGCCACCCGCGCGGTGTGATCGGACAGCCCGCGCTTCTGCAGGCTCACCGCCGCCTGCTTGGTGAGGTTGAGCAGTTGCGGCGCCTGCTGCGCCGCCCGCTTCTCCATGTCGACCAATTTGCGCTGTTTCGCGAGGTTCACCGGGCCACCCGCGGCTGCCGGCTGGGCACCCGGTTGCGGTGCCTGCGGCGCCGGGACGCCCGGAGCGCCGCCGGGCGGTGCCTGGTACGGCCCGGCGGGCGGTGCCTGGTACGGCGCCTGCGGTGCCTGGTACGGCCCGGCCGGCGGCGCTTGATAGGGGCCGGTCGGCGGCGCCTGGTAAGGACCGGTCGGCGGAGCCTGTGGCGCCTGGTACGGCCCGCTGGGCGGGGCCGGCGGCGCCTGATACGGCGCGGCCGGCGGAGCCTGCGGGGTCGGCGGCGCCTGGAACGGCGCGGCCGGCGGAGCCTGCGGCGGCGCTGCCGGCGGCGCGGCAGGCCGAGATGCTGCCGGAGGCGCGGCAGGCCGAGATGCCGGCGGGGGCGCGGCGGGCCGAGACGCAGCCGGGGGCGCCGGGGCCGGGTCGTCCACCGACACGCCGAAGTCGGTCGCGAACCCCTTCAGCCCGGACGCGTAGCCCTGGCCGACCGCGCGGAGCTTCCACGAGTCGCCCCGCTTGTAGACCTCGCCGAAGAGGTAAGCGGTCTCGGTGGTGGCATCGGTGATGTCGAACCGGGCGAGTTCCGCACCCGACGCGGCGTCGAGCACGCGCAGGTGCAGGCCGGGCGCCTTGCCGAAGGTGCCGCCGTCGGCGGAGGCGCCGATGATCACGCGTTCGACGCCGGCGGGCAGCCTCGACACGTCGATGCCGATGGTGTCGGCACCGGCCTGCTTGCCCTCGTGCCGGACAGCGCCGCTCGGGTGCGTCGGCTGGTTGAAGAAGATGAAGTCGGCATCGTCGCGGACCTTGCGGTCCGGGCCGAGCAACAGGGCGGACGCGTCGACGTCCGGTGCGCCGCCGGCGGCGCTCCAGCCGATGACGGCGCGCACGGCAGTGGCGGTGAGCGGCATGTTCTGGCCCTTGGAGAGCGTCGTCATAAGGCCAAACTTAGCAACGTGACGGGCGTCGCACCGGGTGAGACGGCGGTGACAATATTGTGCCCTGCCGGAAAGTCAAGCACCCAGGGGCAGGACGATTACCAGCGTGACTGCACAACGCATCCTCGTCGTCGGAGCCGGACACGTCGGCCTGTACGCCGCGCTTCGGCTCACCAAGAAGCTGAAGCTACGAGAGGCTGAGGTCACGGTTGTCGACCCCCAGCCGCACATGACGTACCAACCGTTCCTGCCGGAGGCCGCTGCGGGCAACATCTCCCCGCGGCACGCCGTGGTGCCGCTGCGCCGTGAACTGCAGAAGGCGCACGTGCTGGCCGGCGAGGTCACCCGGGTCGACCACGAGCGCAAGGTCGCCACGGTCAAGCCGATCATCGGCCCGGCCCGCGAGGTCTCCTACGACCACATCATCGCGGCGCCCGGCAGCGTCTCCCGCACCCTGCCGATCCCCGGCCTGCGCGAGCACGCCGTCGGGTTCAAGACCATCGGCGAGGCCATCTTCCTGCGCAACCACGTCATGGAGCGGCTCGACGTGGCCGCGGCGACGAACGACCCGGCGACGCGCAAGCGGGCGTTGACGTTCGTGTTCGTCGGCGGTGGCTACGCGGGCATCGAGGCCCTGGCCGAGATGGAGGACATGGCGCACGACGCGCTCAAGTACTACCCGGAACTCCAGCACAGCGACATGCATTGGGTGCTGGTCGAGGCGACGAAGCGCGTCCTGCCCGAGGTCGACCCCGACATGGGCGCCTACACCGTGCAGGTGCTGCTGCGCCGCGACATGGACATCCGGCTCGACACCCGGCTCGAGTCGTGCGTCGGCGGCGTCGTGAAGCTCAGCGACGGCGACGAGTTCCCCGCCGACACGATCGTCTGGACCGCCGGTGTGAAGCCCAGCCCGATGCTGGCCAACACCGACCTGCCCCGCGACGAGCGCGGCCGGGTCCGCTGCAACGCCAGGCTGCAGGTGGTGAACGAGGACGGGTCGATCGTCGAGGGCGCCTGGAGCGCCGGCGACTGCGCCAGCGTGCCCGACCTCGCCTCGGACCGGCCCGGCGCGCTGTGCTCGCCCAGCGCCCAGCACGCGGTGCGCCAGGCCGCGCGGTTGGCCGACAACATCGCGGCGGTCATCCGCGGGCAGGAGCCGAGGGAGTACAAGCACAAGCACGTCGGCTCGGTGGCGAGCCTCGGCCTGCACAAGGGCGTCGCGCAGGTGTACGGCATCAAGCTGAAGGGCCTGCCGGCCTGGTTCATGCACCGCACCTACCACATGAGCCGGATCCCCAGCCTGAACCGCAAGATCCGCGTGGTCGTCGACTGGACGCTGGCGCTGTTCCTGCGGCGTGAGGTGGTGTCGCTCGGCGAGCTGCACCGGCCGCGCGAGCCGTTCACGGTGGTGACGCCGTTCGTGCGTCCCAAGCAGGACGACGACCGCCAGAAGGCCGCCTAACCCAGTTTCCACACGTCGACGTCGGCGACCCGCTGCGGCGGGGAACCGAGCAGCCGTTCGACGGTCTCCCGCAGCGGCGCGTCGTTCCGCTGCGGGGCGAGCACGAAGCAGCGGGCGCGCCACAGCCGGGCGTCCGCGCGCGCGTCGGCCCGCTGCGCGTCGGTGATGGCCGGCACCTGCCCGGTGTCGGCCACCTGCGCGAGCAGCAGTGACGTCGGCCGGGGGAAGGCTCCGAGCGACGCGCGGCCGCCCTCGCCGTACGGGCCGATGAAGGACCCTTCGGGGAGGGCGAATCCCGCGTCGGCCGCCGCGGCCCAGCGCATGCTTTCGGGCCGCCTGGGCTCGGGCAAGGGGACGGGCACCAGCACGCCGCCGTCGCCCGCGCAGCCGCGCCACAGCCCGCTCGTGAAGTAACGCGGCACCGCCGGCCGCTCCTCGGTCGGCAGCGGTGTCGGCGCGACCGGCGCGAGGGCCGCGAGCACCGCGACGGGGACGATCACCCGGGCCCAGGTGGAGAGCGCCAGCGCGGTGTCGATCGCGATCGCGATGAGCACCGCGAACAGCGGACCGGCGGCGAGCGCGAACCGTCCGGGCAGCGCCGCCGACACGCCGGGAAGGCCGTCGACGAGCGCGAACGGCAACGGGACGCCGGTCTGTTCGCCGTCGACCGTGAGCGCCGGCCCGAGCGCCAGCACCACCATCGCGGCCGCCGCGGCGGCGCAGGCGACCGCCACCGGCCGTCGCCACAGCCACAGCGTGATCCCGGCGACGGCGAGCAGCAGCGGGATGCCGAAGAACCCGTTGTACTCGGCCGGGTCGGTCGACAGGCTGGCGGCGGCGCGGTCACCGCCGAGGGCGAGCGGGGAGATCGTGGTGACGCTGGCCGCGTCGAGGCTGAACGTGTACGAGGAGAACGGGCCGCCGGTGACGTGCTGCGGCCCGGCGAACTGCAGCCACAGCGGGTAGGCGAGCAGGACCGCCGCCACCCCGCCGGCGATGCCGAGCCCCCGGCCCAGAGCGCCCACCCGCCGCCTGGCCTCCGGCCAGGCGGCTGCCCCGTAGGCGGCGCAGAACAGGAGCAGTGCGATCGCGGTGATCATCAGCACCTCGGGGCCGAGGTGGTACTGCAGCGTCACGAGGAAACCGAGCAGGGCGGCGGTGAGGGTCCGGTGTCTCCGGTCCGGGTCGCTCAACCGGAGGACGCACCACACCAGGGCCGGCACCAGCCACTGCGCGGTGATGTGCGGATGCCCGTTGGCCTGCGACATCATCCCCGGTCCGAACCCGGCGAGCAGGCCGCCGACGGCCGCCGCGAACCGGTGCGTGCCCACCGTGCGGGCGAGCAGCAGGTACCAGGCGGCCGCGGTGGCGGCCAGGTTCAGGCCGATGGCCAGGGCGAAGCTCACCGGCGCGCCGAACGCCAGCGTCACCGGCCCGAGCAGCAGGCCGAGCAGGATCACCGAGGCGTTGGCGAGCAGGTTCACCCCGTCGGGTGCGTTGAGGCGGTCGGTGACGAGGCTGAAGTCGCCGGCGTAGACGCGCGCGTCGTAGGCCAGGAACCACTCGCTGAGCACCTGGTCGTTGCCGCCGAGGGCGAGCTGGCGGGTGTGCGGGTCGGGCCACAGGCCGATCGTCAGCAGCGCCGCCACCAGCGCGAACCCGCCGCAGACGGCGAGGTCGAGCCACCCCCGGCGCGGTGCCGGCGGCTCCGGCGGCGGTTCGGCCTCCGCGCGGCGCGGTGTGCGGGCGTTGATGACCCGTGACGGTCGGTCGGCACCGATCAGGCCGACGATGCGGATTGCGGTGCTGTCGGTGCTGCCCTCTTCGCTGCGTTGCCGCGGTGGTACGGCCGTGACCTGGGTATCGTCGTCCGGCCGACCATCGCCGGTCGGCGCAGCGCTCCTCACACTGAGGGACCATACTGCCGTCCGGTCGGCCGAGCCCTGCCGTTCAGCACACCCGTTACGGTGATATGGGTCCACGACCTGGACGCCCAACGCCCGCCCGGGTGGTGGAACGGCAGACACGGCCGCCTTAAAAGCGGCTGCCGAAAGGCATGCGGGTTCGAGTCCCGCCCCGGGCACAGCGCGCTCCCAGCCAGCCGGGATACCCTCTACGCATTATCTGAGCTCCATATAGGAGGCGGAACGTGCGTAGTTCCAATCCCGTGCTCACTCGCCTCGGCTCTGCCGCCGGGCAGGGCCGTACGGGTTATGCCCAACCGGGTTATGCGCCGCCCGGGCAGAACCCCTTCCAGCAGCAACCGCCACAGTCCGGCGGCTACCAGCAACCGCCACAGTACGGCGGCGGATACCAGGCGCCACCGTTCGGCGGCGAGCGGGTCATGTCGCTCGACGACGTGGTGGTGCGCACGGTCATGCTGCTGGTCGTCACCGGCATCTTCGGCGCGGCGGCCTGGGCCCTACTGCCGGAGACCGGTGGTGTGGCCACGCTGGCGCTGATCGGCTCGTGCCTGGCCGGCCTGGTGCTCGGCCTGGTGATCGCGTTCAAGCGCATCACCAATCCGCCGCTGATCATCGCCTACGCGGCGCTACAGGGCGTGCTGCTGGGCGTCGTCAGCGAGTTCTTCGAGCAGCGGTACCCGGGCATCGTCATGCAGGCGGTCGCGGCGACGTTCGCGGTGTTCTTCGTGATGGCGGCGCTGTACAAGTTCCGGGTGCTACGGGCGACACCGAGGTTCGCGAAGTTCGTGCTCGGCGCGTTGCTCGCGTTCGTCGCGCTCAGCCTGATCAACCTCCTCGCGTACGCGTTCGGCTTCGACATGGGCCTGGTCGACACCGGCACCGACGAGGTGAACCCGATCGCGTTCCTGTTCGCCGGCGCGGGCATCGTCATCGGCGCGCTCACGTTCATCCTCGACTTCGCGGAGATCGAGGAGGGCGTGCGGCAGGGCATCCCGGAGAAGTTCGCCTGGTACTCGGCGTTCGGGCTGCTCGTCGGCCTGATCTTCCTGTACTGGCAGATCCTGCGGATGCTGAGCTACCTGCGCAGATGACCGCCGACGAGTTGGCGACCGAAACGCGCCGGCTCGTCGACCGGGTATCGACCTGGACGCCGCCCCGCTGGGCGGCGTCCAGTGCGTCCGGGACCGGAACCCGAGCCGACCGTTTCCACGCCCTGGTACAGGAGTTGGCCGATCAGGCCGCCGACGCGGAGGACCAGCCCCGCCGCGCGGTGCCGCGGCTGTCGCCCGACACCGCCCTCCCCGATCAGCTGAAGGTCGTCGTGGCGGACCTGATCGCCGCCGCCCGCGACGACGAGGCCCGCCTGGCGGTGGCGACCAAGCGCGTCCTGACGACGAAGCGGGCTTTGTAAGGTGTTCGGGCTCAGCGGGCGCACGGCGGTCGTGACCGGCGGCAACTCCGGCATCGGGCGGGTCATGGCGGCGGCCCTGCGGGAGGCGGGAGCGGCCGTCGTCCTGATGGCCCGGGACCGGGAGCGCCTCGAAGCGACCGCCGCGGAGTTGGGCGCTCACGCGGTCACCTGTGATCTTTCCGATCGTGCGGACCTGGCGCGGGCCGCGGACGCCGCGGCGCGACTGGCCGGCGAACCCGACATCCTCGTGAACGCGGCCGGCATCAACCCGCGCCCGCACATGAACGACCTCACCGCGGCCGTGTGGGACGACGTGCTGGAGGTCAACGTCACCGCGCCGTTCCTGCTCGGTCAGCGGTTCGGCCCCGGCATGGCCGACCGTGGCTGGGGGCGGATCATCAACGTCGTGTCGCAGCAGGCGCTGCGGGCGTACGGGAACAGCGGTGCGTACGGGGTGAGCAAGGGCGGCCTCGCCTCGCTGACCCGCTCGCAGGCCGAGGCGTGGTCGCCGCACGGGGTGTGCTGCAACGCGGTGGCGCCGGGCGTGGTCGAGACGCCGATGACGGCGGCGATCTTCCGCGACCCCGAGCGGGCGGCCGCGGCCGCCGCGCGCACGATGATCGGGCGCAACGGCAGGCCGGAGGACTTCGCCGGCATCGCCGTGTTCCTGGCCGGCGACGGGTCGGCGGCCATCACCGGCCAGGTGATCTGCGTCGACGGCGGCTTCTCAGCCCATTAGGCGTCGAGGTGGGCCAGCAGGTCCTGCCTCGTGAGCACGCCGGCGGGCTTGCCGTCGACCAGCACCAGCGCGGCGTCGGAGCTCTCCAGCAGCTTGACCGCCTCGGCCACGGGCTGGCCGCCGCCGATCATCGGCAACGGGGGTCCCATGTGCTTCTCGATGCTGTCGTGCAGGTGCGCCCGCCCGCCGAACAGCGCGTCGAGCAGGTCCTTCGCCGCGATCGAGCCGGCCACCTCGCCGGTGACCACCGGTGGCTCGGCCTTGAGCACCGGCATCTGGGAGACGCTGTACTCGCGCATGTAGTCGATGGCGTCGCGCACGGTCTCGTTCGGGTGGGCGTGCACCAGGTCGGGCATGCCGGCGCCCTTGCCGGCGAGGACGTCGCCGACGGTCGCCTCGGTGTCGGAGCCGGTGGCGAGGAAGCCGTACCGGGCCATCCAGTCGTCGTTGAAGATCTTGGACAGGTAGCCGCGGCCACCGTCGGGCAGCAGGACGACCACGACGGCGTCCGGACCGGCCTCGGCCGCGACCTTCAGCGCGGCCACCACCGCCATGCCGCAGGATCCGCCGACCAGGAGCCCCTCCTCGCGGGCCAGCCGCCGGGTGAGCGCGAACGACTCCTTGTCGGAGACCTCCACGATGTCGTCGGTGATCGTGCGGTCGTAGGTGGTCGGCCAGAAGTCCTCGCCGACGCCCTCGACCAGGTACGGGCGGCCGGTGCCGCCGGAGTAGACCGAGCCCTCCGGGTCGGCGCCGATGATCTTCACCGCGCCGTTCGACACCTCCTTGAGGTACTTGCCGACGCCCGAGATCGTGCCGCCGGTGCCGACGCCGGCCACGAAGTGGGTGACCTTCCCGGCGGTCTGCTCCCAGATCTCCGGCCCGGTGGTCTCGTAGTGCGAGATCGGGTTGTTGATGTTGGAGTACTGGTCGGGCTTCCAGGCCAGCGGGATCTCCCGGGCCAGCCGGTCGGAGACCGAGTAGTACGAGCGCGGGTCCTTCGGGTCGACGGCTGTCGGACATTCGACAACCTCGGCGCCGTACGCGCGCAGCACGTTCTGCTTGTCTTCGCTGACCTTGTCGGGGCAGACGAACACGCAGCGGTAGCCCTTGAGCTGGGCGACCAGGGCCAGCCCGACACCGGTGTTACCGCTGGTGGGCTCGACGATCGTGCCGCCGGGCCGGAGCAGGCCGGTCTTCTCGGCGTCTTCGACCATCCGCAACGCGATGCGGTCCTTGACGCTCCCGCCGGGATTGAAATACTCGATCTTGGCCAGGACGGTCGCCTCGATGCCGGCGCTGACGTTGCGCAGGCGCACGAGGGGCGTGTGACCGATCAGCTCGACAACGTTGTCGTAGTAGCGCACCCGGCCATTATGCGGGCAGCTACCCCACCACGTGGCCGGGCACCGCTTCCTGGCGCTTCTCCCACTCGAGGAACCGCTCGGTCTCGCTGAGCAGGGCGCCGGCGAACCAGGCCGCCACGGCCGCGTCGTCGACCAGCCCGATGAACAACAGGATGCCCTCCGGTACGAAGTCGATCGGCGACACGATGTACGCCGCCGAGACCAGCATCATCGTCATCCGGGACTTGCCGTCGTACCTGCCGCGAAGCGTGGCACCGATCATCCGGGGGATCGCGCCGAGCCGGCGGGCCAGGCCGGGCGTGTCGGACCGGAACGTGCGGACAAGGGCGGTCCAGGCCGTGCGCCGCCGAAGCTGGGTCGCCGCCCGGTTGGTGCTGTACGTGGCCATCGTGCATCCCGCCCTTCACATGGGTGCCTTCCATGGTGCATTACCCGCGCTCGTGGCGTACGCAACAGGCGCAGTGGGGAACTTGGTTGAGCAAGATGGATGACAAAGCAGGTAGTGAACGTTCGTTAACCTCGGGACCATCGGTTGATCGGGGGTGGCTATGGCTGACGAGACCATTACGCAGAGTCGCCTGAGGAACTTGGCGACGGCCGCCGCGTACGGAAGTGCCGGCGTCACGGCGCTCGGAATGCTGGCCACGGGCGTGGTGATCGGGCAGGCGTTGATCGCCCGCCGGGCTTTTCCGATCGCCGAGCACCCCCCGCCGCGCTGTGACGGACGGTACGGCTTCGAACACCCGGGGACACCGGTGCGGCTGGCGGTGCTCGGTGACTCGTCGGCGGCCGGGTACGGCGTCGACGCTCCGCGCAAGACGCTCGGCGCCCTGCTCGCCGCGGGGCTGGCCGAGCAGCTCAAGCGGCCGGTCGACCTGCACTGCGTCGCCGTGGTCGGGGCCCAGTCGCGGCACCTCGCGCCGCAGATCGAACGGCTCATCGACGACGACCCGCCCGACCTCGCGGTGATCCTCATCGGCGGCAACGACGTGACGCACCGGACCAATGTGCCCGACGCCGTCCGCGCCCTCGGTGACGCGGTGCGCGCGCTGCGCGTGATGGACGCCGACGTGGTCGTGGGTACCTGCCCCGACATGGGAGCGATCGCGCCGATCCAGCCGCCGCTGAAGTGGCTGGCCCACCGCTGGAGCCGCCAGCTCGCCGCGCTGCAGACGGTCGCCGTGGTCGAGGCGGGCGGGCGCACGGTGTCGCTGGGCGACCTGCTCGGGCCGAGCTTCGCCGCCGACCCCGAACGGATGTTCGCCTGGGACCGGTTCCACCCGTCGGCCGACGGCTACGCGGCCGCTGCGGCGGTGCTGCTGCCGTCGATGGTCTCCGCGCTGGCCGAACCGGCCGGGCCGCGGCCCGCCGAGCCCGACGGCGCCGGCGTGCGCAACCTGTACGCGGCCGCCGCGAAGGCCGCCGAGCAGACCGGTACGGAAGTGGCGCCCGCCACTGTGGCCGGCCGGGAGCGTGGACCGAACGGCCGGTGGGCACACCTACGTCGGCGGGCTTGGCGATCGGTAGGACGCCCTACTGATCCGGCGCACGTACCCTAGGGGCCTGGGAGGTCTTCAGTCATGGCCGAGGGCAGGGCCGGTAACAGGGCCGACGGTAGGGCGATCCGGCAGTTGTCGCGGGCGGCTGCGGTAACCGCGCTGGCCGGCGCGATCGGCGGCATGGCGCTCCTGGCGGCGGAGACGTTGGCGGCCCGCACCCGCCGGTACGCCAGCCCCGACATGCAACTTGCGATCCGGTCCACCGTCGGTCCGGCGAAGGCGCCCACGTTGCGGCTCGTGCTGCTCGGCGACTCCACGGCCCTCGGCGTCGGCGTCGACCAGGTTGCCGACACCGTCGGTGGCCAGTTGGCGGCGCTGCTCGCCGAGGGGCCGGGCGGCCGCCGGGTCGAACTGTCGAGCGTGGCGGTGGCCGGCTCGCACTCGTCCGACCTGAACATCCAGGTGGCGCGGGCGCTGGTCGGCCTGCGTCCCGACGTCGCCGTGATCCTGATCGGCACCAACGACGCGGTGCGCCTGGCCCGGCCGACCGAATCGGCCGACCAGCTCGCCGCCGCCGTGCGCCGGCTGCGCGACGCGGGGGCCGCGGTGGTCGTCGGCACCTGCCCCGACCTGGGCGGTACCCGCGCGTTCGCCCAGCCGCTGCGGCAACTGCTCGGCTGGCACGGCCGCCGGCTCGGCCGGGCCCAGGTGGAGGCGGTCCGGGCGGCCGGCGGGGTGCCGGTCGACCTGGCCGAGCGCACCGGGCCGGTGTTCCGGGCCGACGCCGGAACGCTCTGCCACGACGGCTTCCACCCGTCGGCCGACGGCTACCGGGTGTGGGCCCACGCACTACTGCCCGCGGTGGTTGCCGCGGTGGGTGGTCTTCGTCACCCCTGAGTGGGGCCGCTTAACGGGCGTTAAGATGCGGGCATGCCGGAAGCCGTCATCGTTGCCACCGCCCGTTCGCCCATCGGGCGCGCGTTCAAGGGTTCCCTGCGCGAACTGCGTCCCGACGATCTTGCCGCCACGATCGTCCGGACCGCCCTCGACAAGGTCCCCCAGCTCGACCCCAAGGACATCGAGGACCTGTACCTCGGGTGCGGCCTGCCCGGCGGCGAGCAGGGGTTCAACATGGGCCGGGTGGTCGCCACCCTGCTCGGGTACGACCATCTGCCGGCCGCCACGCTGAGCCGCTACTGCGCCTCGTCGCTGCAGACCACCCGGATGGCGTTCCACGCCATCAAGGCCGGCGAGGGTGACGTGTTCATCTCCGCCGGCGTCGAGGTGGTGTCCCGGTTCGCCCGCGGCAACTCCGACGGCCTGCCCGCCGAGGCGCAGGCGCTGGTCGGCGGCTCGTGGGAGAACGCGAAGTTCGACGACGCGAAGGCCCGCACCGCCAAGCGCGCCGAGGGTGGCGCCGAGCCGTGGCAGGACCCGCGCGAGTCGGATCAGATCCCCGACATCTACATCGCGATGGGCCAGACCGCCGAGAACCTCGCGGAGATCAAGGGCGTCACCCGGGCCGACATGGACGAGTTCGGCGTCCGGTCGCAGAACCTCGCCGAGGAGGCGATCAAGAACGGGTTCTGGGAGCGGGAGATCACGCCGGTCACCACGCCGTCGGGCGCCGTGGTGGCGACCGACGACGGCCCCCGGCCCGGCATCACGCTGGAGGGCACGGCGGGGCTCAAGCCGGTGTTCCGTCCCGACGGCCGGATCACCGCCGGCAACTGCTGCCCGTTGAACGACGGCGCGGCCGCGGTCGTGGTCATGAGCGACACGAAGGCGCGCGAGCTGGGGCTGACCCCGCTGGCCCGGATCGTGTCGACGGGCGTCACCGCGCTGTCGCCGGAGATCATGGGCCTCGGCCCGGTGGAGGCGTCGAAGCAGGCGCTGGCCCGCGCCGGCATGACCATCGGCGACATCGACCTGGTCGAGATCAACGAGGCGTTCGCCGCCCAGGTCATCCCGTCCTACCGCGACCTCGACATCCCGATCGAGAAGCTGAACGTCAACGGCGGCGCGATCGCCGTCGGGCATCCGTTCGGCATGTCGGGCGCCCGCATCACCGGCACGCTGATCAACTCGCTCCAGTGGCACGACAAGCAGTTCGGGCTGGAGACGATGTGCGTCGGTGGCGGCCAGGGCATGGCCATGATCATCGAGCGGCTCTAGTTGTCGAGGGGCGTCGGCACGGCGATCACGTCGACCAGCGCCCCTCTCCGCAGCGCCGTGATGGGCAGCCGCGTGCCGATCGAGCTACCCAGCATCAGCCGCTGCACGTCCTGAACGCCCTGCACCGGGCGGCCGCCGGCCGCGATCACGACGTCACCGATGAAGAGCCCGGCCTCCGCGGCCGGGCCTCCCGGCATCACCTCGACCAGTTTCAACCCGCGCCGCTGGCCGAGCTTCGTGGAGAGCGCGGCCGGCAGCGGCGCCGGCGTGCCCGCAATGCCGAGGTACGCCCGGCGGACCCGGCCGGTCGAGACCAGTTCCTGGACGATCTCCCGGGTGGTGGCGTTGATCGGCACGGCGAGGCCCAGCCCGTAGCCGGCGATGGCCGTGTTGATCCCGACGACGCGGCCGGCTGAGTCGGCGAGCGCGCCACCGGAGTTGCCCGGGTTGAGGGCGGCGTCGGTCTGGATGACGTCGTCGATGAGGCGCAGGCGGCGGCCGGCGCGGACCGGGAGCGACCGGCCGAGCGCGCTCACCACGCCGGCGGTGACCGAGCCGGCGAGGCCGAGCGGGTTGCCGACCGCGATCACGAGTTGGCCGATGCGCAGGCCGTCGGCGTCGCCGAGGACGGCCGGGCCGGCGCAGGCGGCCGGATCGTGCAGGCGCAGCACGGCGAGATCGGCGAGCGGGTCGCTGCCGACGACGTCGAAGCGGGTCTCCTCGCCCGAGGTGAACTCGGCGAGGCCGCTGTTGGCGCCCTCGACGACGTGGGCGGAGGTCAGGGTCAGGCCGGCTGGCAGCGGCTGACTTGTCGCCGAGGGAGGCGACAGGGTGAAGACGACGGCGGAACCGCCCCCGTCGCCGCGCGGCGACTGCACGGTGAGGCTGGCCACGCTGGGCAGCAGGGTGGCCGCGACGGTGGTCACGGCGCGGGAGTAGGCGTCCAGAGCGTCGACATCAGGCTCCATGAGCGGGGTAACGCTCGTCGCGCGGAGCGCATGCCGGGTTACGCCGTGGGCGAAGTGCTGATGATGCTCTGCAGCGCGCCCTTGAGCGAGGCGAGCTCGGGGTCCTTGAGCAGCACCGCGTAGTCGGCTTCGAGTTCGGCGATGACCGCGGCCGCCTCGGTGCGGATCGACTGGCCGTGCTCGGTCATCGTGACCACGACGGCGCGCTGGTCGTCGGGGTGGGTGGCGGTGGCGAGGTAGCCGAGCGCCTCGAGCTCGCGCACCAGCCGGCCCATCATCTGGCGGGTCATCCCGGCCCGGTTGGCGAGGTCGGTGATCCGGGTGCCGTCGTCGCCTTCCGTGTTCAGGCCAGCGAACACCGGGATGTGCCCGGTACGCAGCCCGGGATGGCCCCGTTGCTGCAGGCGTTCGATGTAGGTCGACTGCACCGCGCGGACGGCGCGGAGCAGTAGTCGCGCGATGTGGACATCGGTCACGAGCGCCATAAGAAACCTCGTTTACAAAATACGAACCTACGTTTAGTATCGTCCTCTATGAAAACTATTCTGCGGGCGGCCGATGCGCCGCGATTCGAGATCCCCGGTGTCACGTTCATCGGGATGGCGTCGCCCAGCCGGGGGACGGAGCAGGTGTGCACCTGGAAGATCGTCGTCGATGCCAACCACCAATCGGGGGCGGCGCACACGCTCGATCGGGACGAGGTCTTCATGGTCCTGTCGGGCTCGATCGGCGTCGCGGGAGAGGTGCTCGGGCCCGGTGACGTCCTGGTGGTGCCGGCCGGCGACAACATCGACGTCTCCAACCCCGGCGACGTTCCGGCCGAGGCGATGGTCGCCATCCCGGCGGGTTTCACGGCGACGATGGCCGACGGCACACCCTTCGGTACGCCGCCCTGGGCCAAATAGTTCCGATTTATGTCGATCTTGGGGCCTGCCGGAGGCACTCGGGCGGCAGGTCGAACCAGCGGAGTTCCTCGAAGGTCGAGGAGACCGTGGCCGTGGTCGCGCCGGGGGCGCTGGGCGGGCCGGCCCGCTCCGGGTCGGGCGGCTTCAGGCCGGTGACGACGTCGTGGGCGGCGCTCAGGTAACCGGCTAGCGCGTCTTCGCCGGCGCGCTCGTGCTCGGCGGCCCGGCCCGGCCAGTGCAGTTCGCCGTCGGGGGTGTACCCGAGGTCGGCGAGCCGCAGCGGGGGTTCGACCAGCCCGTTCCGGTGTCGCCAGAGGCCGTTCTGCAGCTCGAAGCGGTACTCGGGCAGCAACGCCCAGCCGTGCGTCGCGACGAACAGCACCGCGTCGACGATGTACCGCGCCACGGCGTCGGAAATGAAGTAGTTGAAGCTGACCCGCACCCAGCCGGGCTTGATCCCCTCGCAACCGTCGAGGATCTCCCGCTCGAACCGGTGTGACCGCTCGATGTCGATGCCGAGCAACCGGTGCCCGTACGGGCCCGCGCACGAACACCCGCCGCGCGACTGGATGCCGAACAGGTCGTTCAGCAGCGCCACCACGAAGTTGTGGTGCAGGTACTTCCCGCCCGGTCGTCTGATGACGAACGAGAGGATCGACAGCCGCTCGGCGTCGAGGTTGCCGAGGATCTCGATGTTCGGGTGGGCCGTCCACGCGTCGATGGCCGCGCGCAGGAACCGCTGCTCGTGCGCCTTGATCACGTCGACGCCGACGGCGCCCTTCAACTGGAACACCAGGCCGGCGCGGATCGACTCGACGATCGCCGGCGTGCCGCCCTCCTCGCGGTGGGCGGGGTCGCTGATGTAGTGGTGCTCGGCGGCGTTCACGTAGTCGACCGTGCCGCCGCCGGGCACCGTCGGCACCCGGTTGCGCAGCAGTTCCCGGCGGACCACCAGCACGCCCGGGGTGCTGGGGCCGCCGACGAACTTGTGCGGCGAGATGAACAGCGCGTCCTTGTGGCCGTCGGACATGTCGATCGTGACGTAGGGGGCCGCGGCCGCGTAGTCCCAGAACGACAGCGCGTTGTTGCGGTGCAGGAGGTCGACGACCGCGCGGGCGTCGGTGACGATGCCGGTGACGTTCGACGCGGCCGAGAACGAGCCGATCTTGAGTTCCCGGTCGCGGTACTCGTGCAGCCGCACTTCGAGGACGCCGAGGTCGATGTGGCCGTCGATGTCCTCGGGGATCACCACGACGTCGGCGATCGACTCGCGCCAGGCCAACTCGTTGGAGTGATGCTCGAACGGGCCGATGAACACGACCGGACGTTCGTTCTCCGGGATGTGCCGGTCGAGCTTGTAGCGCTCGTCGAGCGCCGCCGGGATGCGCAGCCCCAGGATGTGCACCATCTTGTCGATCGCGCCGGTCGAGCCCGCCCCGGTGAAGATGACGACGGTCTCGTCGTCGCCGCCCACGGCGTCCCGGATGATTTTTCTCGCGTCTTCCCGCAACCGCGTCGTCTGCAGGCCGGTGCCGCTCGACTCGGTGTGCGTGTTGGCGTACCGCGGCAGCACCTCGGCCCGGATGAAGCTCTCCAGGAACGACAGCGCCCGCCCGGACGCGGTGTAGTCGGCGTACGTCACTCTTCGTGGCCCGTACGGCCCCCACATGACCTGGTCGTCACCGATCACCGCCGCGCGGATGCGGCGGAGCAGGGGCGAGTCGTCGGTCATGGTCCTCATTATTCGCACGACGCCCCGGAAGTTGAACCTGCCCGTCGGTCGCACACTGTGTCCGGTGGGGGGCTGTTGCGCCGCCTACCGTTCAAATCGCAAGCGCAACCCACTACGGGCAGAAGCGTTAGAACCACCAGAAACAACTTGAAAGCCCGGTGGCCTCGGTGGTGCCCGCCAACACCACCAACCGCCACCTGCGAAAACCCGCTCGAGCACGGGACCGGCAATGCCTCCGCCGGCCCGGCGCCTCCGGCCAGGCGCCCTCCCCAGGGCCGGGCGGGTTTCCGGGCGGGCGAGGGCACGCGATGACCGGTTCCCCCGCAGAGATCGCGATCGCGTACCCTCGCCCGCCCAATAGAACTCCCCGTTACGCTGTGTCGCAGCCGAGCGGGGAGTTTCGATGTCTTGGGATGGAACGCGGCCGTGGGTGGTGGCCGCGGCCGGCGCGGACGCCTGGATAACGGTGGCCGCGGCGCTCGCCGCCAGCGCCGGTGACCGGGTGGCTGCGGTCGTCATGGGACCGGCGGAGCCCGTCCTTCTGCGTTCCCTGGCGGCGACGTTCGTCGCCGTGCCGGTCGCGTCCCGGGCCGACGACGTGGTGCGGATCGCCGAGGCGCTGCTGCCGGCGCACGACCGGGTGCTGGTGACCGCGCCGGGCGGGCTGATGGCGCCGCTGGACGGCGGGTTCACGCTGGCCGACGTCGCGTGGGCGTTGCGGGCACCGGTGGTGGTGGCGGCCGACCCCGGCGCGGCGAACGACGTCCGCTTGACGCTGGAGGTCCTGGAACGGCGGCACGTGCCGGCCGCGGTGGTGGCGATCGAGCCGACCGACGATCTGGCCGACCTGCCGGTGTCGCTGGCCGGGACGATTCCGGCCGGCGCGGCCGACC
Source organism: Virgisporangium aurantiacum (assembly GCF_016863635.1). GTDB lineage: Bacteria > Actinomycetota > Actinomycetes > Mycobacteriales > Micromonosporaceae > Virgisporangium > Virgisporangium aurantiacum. The sequence continues at coordinate 88,801 of NZ_BOPG01000043.1, forward strand.
TGCCGGACTTCGCGGACCGGGCGGCGGAGTGGCTGGACCCGCTGCTCAACGAGCCCGCGGTCGCGACGCCGCCGGCCGGCCGGATCGTCACCGGAAAGCGGATCGCGATCGCGCTGCTGCTGGTCGTCGCCGTCGCGGCGCTGCAGGTGCTGTACATGATCAGCCTGTCCGCCGACGACCCGCCCGAGGTGGAGTCGCAGCCGGTGCGCGGGTACGTGGAGGTGCAGACCGCGCACGCTCTCCCGCCGCCGGCGGCGCATTCGGCGGTCCCGGCGCCGGTACCGGCCGGATGCTCGCCGACGCGGTCCGGCGTCCCCCGGACGGTGCCCGACGCCGCGACCACCGCGCGGGTGAACGCGGCCTGGAGCCGGATCGAGGCCGTGCTCGGTGCCAGGGCCCCGCTGGTCGCGGCGTCGCTCCGTCCCGGCGCGCTGGCCGCCGACCTGGCCACGGTGGAGGGTCTGATCGGGACGCCGTTCCCGGCCGACCTCGCGGCATCGCTGCTGCGGCACAACGGCGCGGCGACGCGGACGGGCTTCGAGTTCCCGCCGTTCTTCCGCTACCTCGGGCTGGACGAGCTGTACGCCAGCTGGTCGACCACGTGCCGGGTGCTGGGCCGCACCAGCATCGGCGGGGACTGGTGGCACCGGTCCTACGTACCGTTCGCCGCGGCGATCACCGGCGGCTACCTGGTGGTGGACGCCCGTCCCGGTATGGGCGGCCGGGTCGGCGACTACTACCCGGACGCGGGCACCCGGTTCGAGAACCAGCCGCGGTCGCTCACCGACCTGCTGGAGGGGGTGGCGGCCAGCCTGGAGACCGGCACCCCGTACGCCGGCTACCGCCCGATCATCACGCCGGACGGCACCCTCGACTGGGCAAACTAGTCATTGCTTTCCGCGGCGCGCGACACGTGGGCGGTCCAGCGGTCGACCGCCTGCTTCAGATCGAGGGCGGCGACCTCCTCGCGCGGAACCCCGACGGTGTGGATCAGGCGATCGGCGAGCCAGTCGGGAACCGGCTCCCTGGCCGGCTCCGACTCGACCGGGGCGTCGCCCGCGATTCGGCCGAGACGTTCCACGACCGTGGCCAGTTGAACGAGTTCGGGTCGTGCGTCACCGGCGGATCGAATTCGGGCGGTTGTCTCCGCGTACACCTCGCCGTCGGCGCGGGCGCCTATGGCCCAGACCTCACAGATCTCGATGGCCTTGTCGTCGGCGATCCGGTAGACGATGCGCCACGTGTTCCGGCCGACGACGAGCTTCCGGAAGCCCGTGAGCTGGCCACCGAGTGGATGTCCCGCCTCGGCGTTGTCGACCAGCAGGAGGATCTTTTTCAGCACCTTCGGGACGGCGTGTGGACCGATACGTCGTAGGTCGTCGATCGCCGGCTCGGTGAAGCGGATCTCCGTCATCGTTCAGTCGTCGTCCGGCATCGCGTCGAGGGACTCACGGGTGTGGCCGAAGGCGGCCAGCACGTCATCGAGGGGAACCCGCCGGCCGTTGTCGGTCGCCGCGCGCGCGAGCACGAGCGCAAGATCACGAAGATCGGAGACGGTCTCGTCGATCTCGGCAAGTCGGCGCATGCTCACCACGGCGACAACGGGTCGTTGCCGCCGGGTCACCACGACGTCGGACCCCTCCTCCGCGTCGGACACCAGGCCCGCGACCCCCCGCTTCGCCGCGTCTGTGACGCTGACCTCGCGAGGCTCATGGAGAATCGTCATGGGAATACTGTACAGGTTTCTGTATAGGAGCGCTGTCGGTTGATCGGCCGGCCTCCCATACGCCTCAGTGGTGGGCGGTTCGCTTGCGGGGGTTCTGGGCGCCGGCCCGGGGCCAGCCGGGGGCGTGCCGGCGCCACGGGGCGGCCTGCTCCAACTGGCCGGCGACGGCCAGCAGGGTCAGTTCGCTGCCCGGGCGGCCCACCAATTGAACGGCGGCCGGCAGGCCGTCGGGGCGAACGCCGGCCGGCACGACCATCGCGGGTAGGCCGGCCAGGTTCCAGGGTGCGGCGTACGGGGCGAACCTCGCGCAGGCAGCCAGGTTGGCCTGCCACGAGCGGTTGGCCCAGTCGGCCGCCACCGGGGGTGGGCCGGCCAGCGCGGGGGTGATCAGCACGTCGTAGCGGCCGTCGTCGAGCCAGCGGACGACGCGTTCGCGCCAGGACTCGCGGTCGCCGGAGCGGACCAGGCCGCGGCGGATCGCCTGCTCGCCGACCGCGATGTGCCGGCGCGACCTCGGTTGCAGCGTGTCGAGGTCGACGCCGAGGGCGGTGGCGTCCTCGTAGACGCCGGCGAACCACGTCGCCATGCCGCGGGTCTGCAGCCAGAGGGGGTAGGACACCTCCGCGGTCACCGCGTTGTGCCCCAGACCGACCAGTTCCCGGACGGATGCGGTGACGGCGCCGCGCGCACCCGCGTCCGCTCGAATGCCGGCCGCCGGGGACCGCAACGAGACCGCGAACCGCAACCGGCCGGGCTCCTCCAGCGGGGCGGGGGTCCGCCCCGCGATCACGGCGAACCCGATCGCGGCATCGCCCACGGTGGTGGCCAGGATGCCGTTCTCGACCATGCCGTACCAACCGGCGCCGACGTCGGCCGGCACGACGCCGCTGCCCGGCTTGATACCGACCAGGCCGCAGCACGCGGCCGGGATGCGCACCGAGCCGAACCCGTCGTTGCCGTGCGCGATCGGGACCAGCCCGGCCGCGACCGCCGCCGCCGAGCCGCCGGACGAGCCGCCCGGCGTGCGGTCGGTGCGCCACGGGTTGCGGGTGATCGTGTGCCCGTCGTCGGTGAGAGCCCAGATGCCCAGTTCGGGCATGCGGCTGGTGCCGACGACGATCGCGCCCGCGCCGCGCAGCCGGCGCACCACCTCGTGGTCGGCGGTCGCCACCGGCCCGCGCACCGCCGCCGAACCGCGCCACGTGGGCACGCCGGTGACCGGCACGTTCTCCTTGACCGCGATCGGCACCCCGGCCAGCGGCAGGTTCGACAGCTCGGGCAGCTCGTCGACGATCTCCGCCTCGGTGACCGCCGCCGCCGCGCGGACCTCGCGGAACGCGCCGACGATGCGGTCGTAGTTGCGGATCTGGTCGAGGTGGTTGGCCACGACCGCGGTCGCCGAGGTGTCGCCGCGGCGCACGGCGCGGGCGATCTCGCGGGCGGTCCGGCCCACCCAGGCGTCTGGACGGTCGAGCATTCCGGTCTCCTTAACTGAGTGCCCGATCGAGGTCGGCCAGCAGATCGTCGACGGTTTCGATGCCGACCGACAAGCGGACCAGGTCGCCCGACACCTCCAGCGGCGAACCGGCCACGCTGGCGTGGGTCATCCGCCCCGGGTGCTCGATCAACGACTCGACCCCGCCCAGGCTCTCGGCCAGGATGAACAGCTCCGTGCTGTTGCAGACCCGCTCCGCGTCGTCGGTGCGGAAGCTCACCATGCCACCGAACCGGCGCATCTGTTTGGCTGCCGTCTCGTGGCCGGGGTGGTCGGACAGGCCGGGGTAGTAGACCTGCCTGACCTTCTTGTGGTGGACCAGGAAGTCCGCGATCCGCTCGGCGTTGTCGCAGTGCCGGTCCATGCGGACGCCGAGCGTCTTGATGCCGCGGGCGGTCAGCCACGCGTCGAACGGGCCGTTGACCGCGCCCATCGCGTTCTGGTGGAACCGCAGCCTCTCGGCGAGCTCGTCGTCGTCGACGATCAGGCCGCCGCCGATGACGTCGGAATGTCCGCCGAGGTACTTGGTGGTCGAGTGGACGACGATGTCGGCCCCGTGTGCCAGCGGCTGCTGCAGGTACGGGGAGGCGAACGTGTTGTCGACCACCAGGAGCGCGCCGAGGTCGCGGGCAAGCTGGGCGGCACCGCTGAGGTCGGTGATGTTGAGCAGCGGGTTGGTGGGCGTCTCGACCCAGACCATCTTGGTATTGACCTGGGCGGCATTTCTCATCGCCGCGATGTCGGGGCCCTTGGCCGGCGTGACCTGTACCCCCCACTCCTGGTGGACGCGGGCGAACAGCCGGTAGGTGCCGCCGTACGCGTCGCCCGGGATCACCACGTGGTCGCCGGGCTTGAGGAGGGCGCGGAGAATCGTGTCTTCCGCGGCGAGGCCGCTGGCGAAGGCGAGCCCGTGCCGACCGCCCTCGATCGCGGCCAGGGTCTCCTGGAGGGCGTCGCGGGTCGGGTTGGCGCTGCGGCTGTACTCGTAGCCGAGCCGCGGGGCGCCCACCGCGTCCTGCGCGTACGTGCTCGTCTGGTAGATCGGCGGGATCACCGAACCGGTCCGCGGATCGGGGTCCTGGCCCGCGTGGACGGCGAGCGTGTCGAAGCCGTGGCTCATCCGTAGAAGGCTAATGGCCGTTACCGTTGGCTCCGTGGCCGACTGCCTGTTCTGCTCGATCGTTGCCGGTTCGGTGTCGTCGTTCGAGGTCGCCTCCACCGACGAGTGCGTGGCGTTCCTCGACATCCGGCCCGTGTTCAAGGGGCACATCCTGGTGGTGCCGCGCCAGCACGTGGTCACCCTGGCCGATCTTGATCCTTCGCTTCTGTCGCCTTTGTTTCAGTTCGTTCAGCGGCTCTCGGCGGCGGTGGAAAAAGGGCTGGGCGCGGGCGGATCGTTCGTGGCGATGAACAACAAGGTGTCGCAGTCGGTGGCGCACCTGCACGTCCACGTGGTTCCGCGAACCAAGGGCGACGGCCTGCGCGGTTTCTTCTGGCCCCGCACCAGGTACGAATCGGACGAGGAGGCCACCTCGTACGCCACGCGTGTGGCCGACGCCCTGGCCGGGCATTCCTGAGGGGTCCCCGACGTTAGGCCTTGCGATAGGAGGGTTGTGACCCGTGTTTCTCAGGCATAAGAAGCTCGAACTGCCCACAGCCGACGAGGCCCTGCCGGGCCGTAACACCGAGATCCCCGTTGCCGACCGCCACACCGTGCTCGACACCCCGCTGAAGGGCCCCTGGCCCGCCGGGATGCAGACGGCGGTGTTCGGGATGGGCTGCTTCTGGGGCGCCGAGCGCCTGTTCTGGCAGGTGCCGGGCGTCTACTCCACGGCCGTCGGCTACGCGGGTGGGATCACCCCGAACCCGACGTACGAAGAGGTCTGCTCCGGGCGCACCGGCCACACCGAGGCCGTGCTGGTCGTGTACGACCCCGACCGGGTCTCCTACGACCAGTTGCTGAAGGTCTTCTGGGAGAACCACGACCCGACCCAGGGCATGCGCCAGGGCAACGACATCGGTACCCAGTACCGCTCGACGATCTACTCGACCACCGACGAGCAGCACGCCCGGGCGCTGGAGTCGAGGGACCTGTTCCAGAACGTCACCCGGGACGCCGGCTTCGGCGACATCACCACGGAGATCGCCCCGGCCGGCGAGTTCTACTACGCCGAGGACTACCACCAGCAGTACCTCAGCGACGTCAAGAACCCCAACGGCTACTGCAACCACGGCCCCAACGGCATGAGCTGCCCGATCGGCATCGCGTCGTAATTCGGGTGGTGTGAGGCTCCCTTCTGTCCGTACAGTGGTACGGACGGAAGGGAGAGGGTCGTGACGATCGCAGCGACCGCCCGGTTCGAGTTCCGCCTCCGGCCCGACGCCAAGAGGCGCATCGAGCAGGCCGCGGAACTCGTCCACGAGACCACGTCGGACTTCGCCCGTACCGCGGCCGAGGAGCGCGCCGAGCGGGTGCTCAAGGAGCACGCGTTGCGCACGGTCGCCCCGTCGGAGTTCTTCGATCAACTGCTGGCGGCACTCGACGAGCCGGCCGCGCCCAACGCGTCCCTCGCCGCGGCCGCGCGGCGGGCCCGCAGAGCAGTGGAACGGCGTTGACCGGTGGGCTTCGTCAGTGAACCGCTGAGCGAGCAGCACGACCTCCGCTTCGACAGCGGGCGGCCCGAACTCGACACCTGGCTCCAGCGGCACGCCCTGGCGAGCGAGGCGCGGCGCACTGGCCGGACCTTCGTCTGGCTGCACGACGAGCGGGTGGTCGCGTACTACACCGTCACCGGGCATCTGCTCGCGCGGGCGGAGCGACCCCGCGGGAATCCAACCGAGGTACCCGCCGTCATGCTGGCCAGACTGGCGCTCGACAAGGGCCTGCACGGGCAGGGTCACGGCGGCGTTCTGCTCGCCGACGCCCTGCACCGCATCGTCGCCGCCACGCAGACCGTCGCGGCGCGGTTCGTTCTCGTCGACGCCATCGACGAGGTCGCCCACGCCTTTTACCGGTGCTACGGGTTCCGCGAGATTCCCGGAACGCTTCGGCTCGTCCAGAAGATCAGCGATGTGGCGGCCGCCCTCGACGCGGCCTGACCGGGCAGTGCGACCATGCAGTCATGACTGAACTGGTCACCCTGGCCGAGGTGCGGGCCGCCCAGGAACTGCTCGACGGCGTGATCCGCCGTACGCCGATCGAGCCGAGCCGGCCGCTGTCGGCGAAGCTCGCCGGCCCGGTCTGGTTGAAGTGCGAGAACCTGCAGCGGGGCGGCTCGTTCAAGGTGCGCGGCGCGTACGTGCGGATCGCCCGGCTGAGCCCGGCGGAACGGGCCCGCGGGGTGGTGGCGGCCAGCGCCGGCAACCACGCGCAGGGCGTCGCGGTCGCGGCGGCGGCGCTCGACACCGCCGCCACGGTGTTCATGCCGATCGGCGCGGCGCTGCCGAAGGTCGCGGCCACCAAGGGCTACGGCGCCACCGTCGAGTTGGCCGGCGGAACCGTCGACGAGGCGCTGGTGGCCGCCGGTGAGTTCGCCGAGCGGACCGGCGCGGTGCTGATCCACCCGTTCGACCACCGGGACGTGATCGCCGGGCAGGGGACGGTGGCCCTGGAGATCCTCGAACAGGTACCCGACGTCCGCACGATCCTGGTCGGTATCGGCGGCGGCGGGGTGATCTCCGGCATCGCGGTGGCGGCCAAGGCGCTGCGGCCCGACGTGCGGATCATCGGCGTCCAGGCGTCCGGTGCGGCGGCCTATCCGGCGTCGTTGGCGGCCGGGCGGCCGGTGCGGCTGTCGCAGTTCGGCACGATCGCCGACGGCATCGCCGTCGGCTGCCCGGGTGATGTGACGTTCGCGCACGTCAGCAAGCTCGTCGACGACGTGGTGACGGTGACCGAGGAGGACATCTCCCGGGCGCTGCTGGTACTGCTGGAGCGGGGGAAACTGCTGGCCGAGCCGGCCGGTGTGGTGGGCGTGGCGGCGCTGCTCGCCGACGTGGCCGGCGAGGTGGAGACCCCGGCGGTGGCCGTGCTGTCGGGCGGGAACATCGACCCGATGCTGCTGCTCCGCGTGATCGAGCACGGCCTCGCGGCGGCCGGCCGGTACCAGACGTTCACCGTGCGGTGCCCGGACCGGCCCGGCCACCTCGCCAAGCTGCTGGGCGAGGTGGCCGCGCACGGAGCGAACATCGTCGACGTCGACCACCGGCGGCAGGACCCGCGCCTGCGCCTGGGCGAGGTAGAGATCTCGATGTCGGTGGAGACCAGGGGCGCCGCGCACGCCGACCGGCTCACCGGCGCCCTGCGGGCGGCCGGCTACACGGTGACGTTCGCGAACTAGCCGGCGAACGGCTCGAACTTGACGACCGTCACCTTGATCTCGGCGCCGCTGGGCGCCGTGTAGGTGACGGTGTCGCCCTTCTTCGCGCCGACGATGGCCTGGCCGAGCGCCGACTCGGGGCTGTACACGGTGAGGTCGGTGCTGGCCGAGATCTCCCGGGAGCCGAGCAGGAACGTCTCGGTGTCGTCTTCGTCGTCGTCGAACTGGATGGTGACGACGACGCCCGCGCCCACCTTGCCGGAGTTGGCCGACGGCGCCTCGCCGACCTGCGCGGTGCGCAGCAGTTCCTGCAGGTAGCGGATGCGCGCCTCCTGCTTGCCCTGCTCCTCACGCGCGGCGTGGTAACCGCCGTTCTCCTTGAGGTCGCCCTCTTCGCGCCGGGCGTTGATCTCGGCAGCGATCACGGGCCGGTTGGCGATGAACTCGTCGAGTTCGGCCTGCAACCGGTCGTACGCTTCCTGCGACAGCCAGGTGTCAGACGGCACTGAAGATCCCCTTTGCAAGTACATGGGTCGGCGCAACTTGCAGATGAGCCAGACCTACCAAGGTAGCAAAAGCGCCCAACTTAACGTGAGCCCGGCGATTGCTGCCAGTTACTCCGCTCGTTATGCGGCCCGGCACTTCGGAATGTCGACCACGAATGCCCGTTCGCGGGTGACCAGCGTATATGTCTGGACGCTCCGTTTGCCGGCCGGCACCGGTACCTCCGCCGATCCGACCACCAGGCCGTCCTGCGCCCTGGCCCGGACGATGCAGACCGACGGGTTGTGCCCGTCGCTGCGCACCTCGAACCGGATCGTGACGTGATCGGCGGTGCGCTCGGACTCGGACAGGATCCGGGGTGAGTGCTCCGGGTCGCCGTACTGCTTGTACAACCGGTAGCCGATTCCCGCCGACGCCACCATGACCAGCGCACCCACCAGCACGGTGAGCCACGGGCGGCGCCGGCGTTCGGCCCGGCGACGTCCGTACCGGCCGGGTGGGAATACCGGCGTGGCGGTAGCGTCTTGATCAGTCACGGCGTCCTAAATTTCCTCGCGGTCTGCGGCAACAATAGGCGGCGCCGATGCGTTGGGTCACGGTAGTGGCTACGTAGGGAGGGGCACGGGGTGGGGGAGCAGTTGCGCCTGATGGCGGTGCACGCGCATCCGGACGATGAGTCCAGCAAGGGTGCGGCAACGATGGCCCGGTACGTCGCGGAGGGCGTCGACGTGCTGGTGGTGACGTGTACCGGTGGTGAGCGCGGAAGCGTCCTGAACCCGAAACTCGACCGGCCGGAGGTCTGGGAGCAGCTGCCCGAACTGCGCCGGGCCGAGATGGACCGGGCCCGGGAGATCCTCGGCATCCGCCAGGAATGGCTGGGCTTCGTCGACTCCGGCTACCCGGAGGGTGACCCGCTGCCGCCGCTGCCCGACGACGCGTTCGCGCTGGTGCCGGTCGAGCGGGCGGCCGCGCCGCTGGTGCGGCTGATGCGCTCGTTCAAGCCGCACGTGGTGCTCACCTACGACGAGGAGGGCGGCTATCCGCACCCCGACCACGTGATGACCCACAAGGTCAGCATGGTGGCGTTCGACGCGGCCGGTGACCCGGAGCGGTACCCGGAGGAGGGGCCGGTCTGGCAGCCGTTGAAGCTCTACTACCACATGTGGAACATGAAGCGGATCGCGACATTGCACGCCGCGCTGCTGGCCGAAGGCCTCGAGTCGCCGTACGAGGAGTGGCTGAAGAACCTCGACCCGAAGCGCGACAAGAGCTCCCGGGTCACCACCCGCGTCGAGTGCGCCGACCACTTCGAACAGCGCGACGACGCGTTGCGGGCCCACGCCACCCAGGTCGACCCGGACGGGCAGTGGTTCGCGGTGCCGCGTGAGCTGCAGGTGAAGCACTGGCCGACCGAGGACTACGAACTGGTCCGGTCGTTCGTCGACAGCGCGGTGCCCGAAGACGACCTGTTCACCGGGGTCCGCGAACGCGTCACCTGCTGAACAGGCGTACGGTGGCGGCGTGGACGGGATCGCGCAGAACATCTTCGGTGACACCCGCTCCGGTAGCCTCGCCGGGCCGCTCGGCCTGCTCATCATCGTGCTGCTCGCGATCGGCACGGTGCTGCTCATCCGCAACATGAACAAGCGCATCAAGCGGCTGCCCGAGCGGTTCCCCTCGCAGGACGAGCCCGATTCGCCCCAGTCGCCGGGAAACTGACTGTTGCGGCCCTGTTTCGGCGTCTCGCAATGTGTTCGCGACCTCTGTCGCTCGATCGGTTGATGTTCTAGCCTCGCCAGTGGGCTGGGCAACCCGACGCGGGAACAACGGGTCCGCAAGCGATGACGCAGCGCGGAGGGGCGGTGACGCGTGGTCGATAGACGCGCGACCGTGCCGGTCGCGTCCCCGGATCCGCCCCCGTCGATGACGCCGTTGATGCCTCCATCCACCGGTACCGATCCGGTCCGTATACCGGCGCAGCGGTCGTCGGCGGTCGCGTCGCCCGGTGCCGTCTGGCGGTGGTCGTGGTACCTGATGCGCGCCGTCGCGGTGCTCTCGGTCGTCGGCGGGCTGGTGTACACACTCGTCACCGGGGCCGAGATCCCGCCGCCGGCCGTCCTCGCCGCGGTCTGCGCGCTGGTGGTGCTCGGGCACGTCCTCGTCGTGCGGGTCCGTACCGGAACCGGCGTCCTGCGGCTGGGCTGGGGCGAGGCGGCCCTGATGGTCGCCTGCTACTTCGTGTCCGTGGGCCTCGTGCCGGCGGTGTTCCTCGTCTCCGTCGGGCTCCAGCAGTACGGCGGCCTGCGCGCCGGCAAGGTCGCCAACCGGCGCAAGATGGTCAACAACACCGCCGCGCTCACGGTCTCCGCGGCGGCCGCGGCCACGACGGCCGCCCTTTTCGGCCTGCGACCGGAGGCCGAACTCGACGGGCGCACGGTGACCGCCCTGGTCGCCGGTGCGGCGGTCTTCCTGGTGTTCAGCGCCGGGATCGTCGCCGGTCTGGCCACGATCGAGTTCGACCAGCGCGCGGCGCGGGTCGCCCGCACGCTCATCCGTACCAAGGTTCCGATGGCGGTCGGGAACGCGATCGTCGGCCTCGCCATGATCGCCGGGTTCGCCGGGAACCGGATGTGGCTGCTCGTGCTGCCGCCGTCGCTGTGGCTGCTGCACCAGACGTTCGCGTTCCGGGCCGTCAACGAGGACGAGCGCCGGTCGTGGCAGACGTTCGCCGAAGCCACCCGGGAACTGAACCACCTCGACGAGCCGCAGGCCGCGGCCGCCGGCCTCGACGGCGCGATCCGCCTGTTCGGGGGCCGCACCGGGGAGATCGTGATCGACGGGCCGCCCGGCCCGCCGCGGGTGTACTCGATCGCCGGCGACGGCGTGGTGACCCGCGTCGAGGCTCCGCCCGGCCACCGCGACGGCGACCCGCTCGGCGACCTGGCCGGGCCGGGCCGGGGCCGGGCCCTGGCCACCCGTGCGCTGCTGGTGGCCGGCGCCCGCATCGGCGAGCTGCGCATCCTGTCGGCCAACGTGCTCAACCGGCGCGACGCGCTGATGCTCAACGCGTACGGTGACGCGCTGGCCGCGTCCCTTCATGACGCCGCGACCAACAGCGAGCTCCGCGCCCTGACCGAGCGCAGCGACCACGACGCCAACCACGACCCGCTGACCGGGCTGGTCAACCGGTCGGCGCTGCTCGCCCGCGGGTCGGCCCGGCTGGGCGCGCTCGACACGGCGGCGCCGGTCGCGCTGCTGCTCCTGGACATCAACCACTTCAAAGAGGTCAACACGACGCTCGGCCACAAGGCCGGCGACAGTCTCCTGGAGATCATCGCCGAGCGCCTGTCGGCCCGGTCGGCGCCGGCCGACCTCGTGGTGCGGCTCGGCGGGGACGAGTTCGCGGTGCTGTTCGCCGGCACCGGCGCGCAGCAGCCGGCCGCGGTCGAGCGGGCCCGGTTGCTCGCCGCCGACCTGGCCCGGCCGACCGAGGTGGCCGGGGTGCAGCTGTCGGTGGAGGCGTCGATCGGGGTGGTCGCGGCCGCCGCCGGCGAGATCGACGTGACGGAGCTGCTGCGCCGCGCCGACATCGCCATGTACCAGGCGAAGCGGGACGGTGCGAGCGTCGCCTGGTACGAGGCCGACCGCGACAACGCGAGCACCGACCGGCTGGCCCTGCTGGCCGAACTGCGCGAAGCGCTGGCCGGCCGGGACCAGTTGTACCTCGACCTGCAACCCGTCGTCGGCCTGCCGAGCCGGCGGCCGGTGTCGGTGGAGGCGTTCGTGCGGTGGCGGCACCCGCGGCGCGGGACGCTCACCCCGAAGGACTTCGTCCGGGCGGTCGAGCAGAGCGAGCTCCTCGGCCAGTTCACCCGCTACGTCCTCGACGCCGCGCTCGACTTCGCCGCGAAGCTGCGCGCCGTCGGCACGGCGCTTCCGGTGTCGGTCAACCTGTCGCCGCGCAGCCTGCACGACCGCCAGCTGCCCGCCGACGTGGCCCACCTGCTGCACGAGCGCGACGTCCCGGCGAACGGGCTGATCCTGGAGATCACCGAGACGGTGGTGCTCAGCGAGGACCGGGTGGTCGACGAGGTGCTGGCCGAACTGCGCGCCCTCGGGGTGCAGCTGTCCGTCGACGACTTCGGCACCGGCTGCTCGGCGCTGACCTTCCTCACCCGGGTCGCGCTCGACGAGGTCAAGGTCGACCGCACGTTCGTCACCCGCATGGTCGACCGGCCCGAGGCGGCCGCGATCGTGCGCACCACCGTGGAACTCGGCCGCGAGCTCGGCCGTCGGGTGGTGGCCGAGGGCGTGGAGACGCCCGAGCAGTGCGCCGCCCTGATTGCGCTGGGCTGTACCACCGCGCAGGGTTACCACTTCTCCAAGCCGATGCCCGCGCACACCGCCGTCGAGGCGCTGCGCGGAAACGGGCCCGTCGTCCGGACCGACCCGGCACCCCCGCGCCGCCGGGCGACTAACGGGTCAAGCGGACCCGCGCCATCCGGTGGAGCAACTTATCGGGCTCCGTCCCCATTATCGTGACCACCGCGTCGCGGCGGTCGTGCCAGAGCTCGCTGACGGCGTTCTTGTAGACGGGACCCGCCACCCGGTGCCACTTGACCACGGGCGGCGGAAGGCCGGCCGCCTTCGCGACGCCGCGCCCGATCGCCGCCGCCACCCGGCTCCAGCTGAACCGCATCGCCGGCTTCATGAACCCGGGCAGCGCGTTGTGCACCGGTGAGCAGGTGAGCTGGAAGATCGGGCTGCGGGTGGGCACGTCGGCCTTGGCCACGTAGGAGTGGTGCACGTCGCCGGAGAGGACGCACACGGTGGCCGGGCCGTTCTCCCGGTCGGCGACGGCGGTGAGCAGTTCGGTGAGCGCATCGAAGGACCGGCCGAACGCGGCCCAGTGCTCCAGGTCGACCGCCCGGCGGATCTTCTCGGCCCGCTTGCGGACCCACGGCCGGCGCGACTCGGTGAGCTTCTCGCTCGCCGCCTCCAGGTGGTGCACGGCCGGCGGCATCAGCCACGGCAGCGACGAGCCGAGCACCACGTGGTCGTGGTCGCCGGCCACGGCGTCCTGCAACCAGGCCCAGTCGGCGTCGGAGGCCATCGCCCGCGAGCCCGGCCGCAGCTGGCGGCCGGCCCGGTTGTCGAGCACGACGACCCGGGTGCGACCGAGGTCGAGCGAGTAGCTCCACCGGTACGAGGCCGGGTCGGCGTCGGCCCGGGTGCCGAACTCGTCGAGGACGCCCGTCGCGTCGTCGGCGTTGGCCATCACGGCCTGGTAGACGGGGTCCTTCTCCAGCTCGGACGGCGGGATGTTGCCCAGGTGCTGGTACACCCAGTAGGTGGACAGGCCGGCCTTGATGCGGGTGGCCCACCACGTCTCGCGGGCGATGTCGGTGCGCCAGGTGTCGGAGATGTTCCAGTCGTCGATGATCTCGTGGTCATCGAAGATCATCACGCTGGGCACGGTGGAGAACAGCCAGCGGATGTCGGGGTCGGTCCACGAGTCGACGTAGAGCTGGGTGTACTCGTGGAAGTCGACGACCTGCTCGTCGGGCGCGTCGGGGCGGCGCTGGGCGCGCCGCTCCTCCAGGACCCGCTTCATCGTCGTGGACGTCTCGTCGGCGTACACCTGGTCGCCGAGCAGCATGAGCAGGTCGGGCCAATCGGGGTTCTCCGCCTCGGAGAGTTGTACGGCGTACGCGTCGAGCGCGTCGGGCGGGAACCGGTCGGTGTGCAGCGGCGACGACTCGCGGCACGAGCCGAACATGATGCGCACGCCGCCCGCTGGCAGCGGCTGATTTGTCGCCGAGGGAGGCGACGAGGGCCGGGTGCGGATCGCCGGCTGCGGGTACTTGTAGTCCGGCGGCGGCCAGGCCTTCTCGCCCTCGAAGAAGACCTCGTAGGGGACGACGGAGTCGGGCGGCAGCCCGTCGACCACCACGAAGCCGTAGTGGTGCCCGTGCGCGCTGAACGTACGGGCGGTGCCCGTGCTGCCTCCGGCCCGCACCTCGACGGTGCCCGGGCGGTCCGGCTCGACCCAGATGGTCGCCTGGCCGCCCTCGACCCGGCGCAGCACCGGCCCCAGGATCAGTGGCGAGCGGACGCTGATGGTCGATTCGGACCTGAATGGTTCCTCCACGGCGGGCACGGGTCCCATGATTCGCCAAGAACGGTGGCCCTGCCACCCGGTCCGGTCGGGTGAGTCTGAGACGATTCGGGCATGGAGTACGTCGTCATCGCCGTTGCGCTGCTGGTCCTGTTGATCGTGGGGGCCGTCGCGTACGTCGTCCCGAAGCGCCGGCGCGAACTGCCGCCCAGCGTGCCGGGCACGACCGGCACCGAGGTGCTCGAACGCCCGCCGACACCCGCGGTGGAACCGGAGGCTGAGCCGGAGGTCGAGCCGGGCCTCGTCGAACCGCCCGCGGTCGTCGAACCTGAGCCCGCGGTCGAAACTCCGCCGGCACCGGTCATCGAGACGCCCGAGCCGACGGCCGGGCGGCTGACCCGGCTGCGGGCCCGCCTCTCGCGGTCACAGAATTCCCTCGGCCGGGGCCTGCTTGCGCTGCTGTCGCGCGACAAGCTCGACGACGACACCTGGGACGAGGTCGAGGAGAGCCTGATCCGCGCCGACGTCGGTGTCGGCCCGACACAGGAACTGGTGGAACGGCTGCGCACGCAGGCCCGGGTGCTGGGCACCGGTTCCGCCGACGAGCTGCGCAAACTGCTCGCCGAGGAGCTCACCAACGCCCTCGAGCCGTCGCTCGACCGGTCACTGACGGCCACCGCCGAGGGGCGCCCGGCCGTCGTGCTGGTCGTGGGCGTCAACGGGTCGGGCAAGACCACCACCTGCGGCAAGATCGGCCGGGTGCTGGTCGCCGACGGGCGCACGGTGATGTTCGGCGCCGCCGACACGTTCCGGGCCGCCGCCGCCGAGCAGCTGGCCACCTGGGCCGGCCGCGTCGGCGCCGAGGTCGTCCGCGGGCCGGAGGGCGGCGACCCGGCCGCGGTGGCCTTCGACGCCGTGAAGCGCGGCATCGAGACCCGGGTCGACACTGTGGTGATCGACACGGCCGGCCGGCTGCAGAACAAGATCGGCCTGATGGACGAGTTGGGCAAGGTCAAGCGCGTCGTGGAGCGTCACGGGCCGGTAGATGAGACCCTTCTGGTACTCGACGCCACCACCGGACAGAACGGTCTGGAGCAGGCGCGGGTGTTCACCGAGGTGGTCAACGTGACCGGCGTGGTGCTCACCAAGCTCGACGGCACGGCGAAGGGCGGGATCGTCATCGCGGTTCAGCGCAAACTGGGCATCCCGGTGAAGCTGGTCGGGCTGGGCGAGGGGCCGGATGACCTTGCGCCGTTCGAACCCGCCCAGTTCGTCGAGGCGTTGCTGGCGACGGACGCGTAGCCTTCGAGGACGTACGCAGATGATGGAGGGCCGGTGACCCAGCAGGAAGTACCGCTTCACGGCGGTAACACCTCGGTGGTCCACCGTGTCGGTGAC
Organism: Virgisporangium aurantiacum; assembly: GCF_016863635.1. Lineage (GTDB taxonomy): Bacteria > Actinomycetota > Actinomycetes > Mycobacteriales > Micromonosporaceae > Virgisporangium > Virgisporangium aurantiacum. The sequence continues at coordinate 104,361 of NZ_BOPG01000043.1, forward strand.
ACGGTCCGCCGCAACGCCGGCCCCTGGACGCCCGCCGTGCACTCGCTGCTGCGGCATCTGGAGTACGTGGGGTACACCGGTGCTCCACGCGCGCTGGGAATAGACGAGAAGGGCCGCGAGGTCCTTTCGTACATCACGGGCGAGTGCGGCGAGTACCCGCTGGCGCCGCACTGGGTCACCGACGAGGCGCTCACCACCGTCGCCCAGATGTTGCGCATGTTCCACGACGCGCAGTACGGCTTCCGGCCGCCACCGGGCGCGGTGTGGCGCTCGTTCGGCCCGCCGCCGCCCGACACCGAGGTGATCTGTCACCACGACGCGGCGCCGCACAACGTCATCTGGCGGCCCGACGGCACGCTGGCCCTCATCGACTTCGACCTGGCCTCGCCCGGCGCCCGCATCTACGACGTGGCGTACGCGGCCTGGACGTGGACCCCGCTGTTCTCCGACCGCGACTCGTACACGCTGGGCTGGAAGCGGCCCAACCGGCCGCGCCGGCTGCGCATGTTCGCCGACGCGTACGGGTTGACCCCGCGCGACCGGCACCGCCTCGTGCGCGTCATCCGGAAACGGATCGTCGACCACATCGAGGGCATCCGGCGGATGGCTGCCGCCGGTGATCCGGCGTTCGTCCGGATCGTGCACAAAGGCCATTTGCGTCGCCCGGTGCGTGATCTCCGGCTGATCGACTACGAGCGCCACATTCTCGAGTACTCCCTCCGCTAACCGGCCGGCCGGCCTCATCTGATCGGTCAGCGTGAGCAAACGTTCACACGTTGGAAACCTTGCGTGATGGCGCGGAAACCGTGCTGGGCACCTTTCGAAACACCTGGCCGTGAAGCTTTCGTGCATTCCGGCGTGAGTGGCGAGGGTGCCGAACGGGCCGGAGAGAGGAACTCGCCAACCAGGAGGCCAGCGTGCCTGAATTCAATGCCAGCAATACCGCTTGGTTGCTGGTATCCAGTGCTCTCGTGTTGTTGATGACCCCGGGCCTGGCACTGTTCTACGGCGGTTTGAACCGGTCCAAAGGCGTGCTCAACATGATGATGATGAGCTTCGCCACGATCGGGCTCGTCTCCGTCCTGTGGCTGTTCTACGGGTTCTCGGCGGCATTCGGTTCGGACACCGCCGGCGGCCTGCTCGGAAGCCTCGGCGACTACCCCGGCTGGAACACGTACCTCGCCGAAACCGACCTCTGGGGAACCACCGGCATTCCGGTGTACGTCTTCATGGCGTTCCAGGCCACCTTCGCCATCATCACCGTGGCCCTGATCAGCGGCGCCGTCTCCGACCGCATGAAGTTCGCCGGCTGGCTGATCTTCGCGGCCGGCTGGGCGACGCTCGTGTACTTCCCGGTCGCCCACTGGATCTGGGGCGGCGGCTGGATCGCGACGAAGCTGCACGCACTCGACTTCGCCGGTGGTACCGCGGTGCACATCAACGCCGGTGCGGCCGCGCTCGGCCTGGTGCTCGTCCTCGGCAAGCGCGCCGGCTGGCCCGGGCAGGGCTTCCGGCCGCACAACGTCCCGTTCGTGGCGCTGGGCGCCGGCCTGCTGTGGTTCGGCTGGTTCGGGTTCAACGCGGGTTCGGAGCTGACCGTCGACGCGGTCACCGGTCTGGCCTTCATCAACACGTTGGTGGCGACCGCGGCGGCCCTGCTCGGCTGGATCATCGTGGAGTGGATCCGGGACAAGAAGCCGACCCTGGTCGGTGCCTCGTCCGGTGCCGTCGCCGGCCTGGTGGCGATCACCCCGGCCTGTGGCTTCATCGAGCCGTGGGCGGGTGTGGTGCTCGGCCTGGTCGCCGGCATCGTCTGCGCCCTCGCGGTGAGCCTGAAGTACAAGCTGGGCTACGACGACTCGCTCGACGTGGTCGGCGTCCACTTCGTCGGTGGCTGGATCGGCTCGCTGTGGCTGGGCCTGTTCGCCACGAACGAGGTGAACGCCGCGATCGGCGACGTGGTCGGCGCCAGCGACGGTCTGTTCTACGGTGGTGGCGTGACCCAGCTCGGCCGCCAGGCCGCGGCCAGCGGTGTCGTGACGGTCTACTCGCTCGGCATCGCGGCCCTCATCGCCCTGGTGCTCAAGGCGGTCAAGCTGCTGCGCACCAGCACCGACGCCGAGGTCGACGGCATCGACCTGGCCGAGCACGCCGAGGCGGGCTACGACCTGTCGACGGGCAGCGGTGGCACCGGCGGCGCGTTCGCCCTCGCCGGAATCGCGCCGAGTCAATCGTCGGCATCCGCGTCACCACCGGCCGAGGCGCCCGTGGCCGAGCAGGTTACTAGCTAACGTCGGGACATGGAGGGAATGGGCATGAAGCTCGTGACCGCGGTCATCAAGCCTTACCAGCTCGATGCCGTGAAAGAGGCGCTGTCGACGCTGGGCGTCAGTGGCCTGACCGTCAGCGAGGTACAGGGATACGGCCGCCAGAAGGGGCACACCGAGGTCTACCGGGGTGCCGAGTACACGGTGGAGTTCGTGCCGAAGATCCGGGTCGAGATCGTCACCGACGAACTCGACGTCGAGAAGGTCGTCGACTCCATCGTCACCGCCGCCCGCACCGGCAAGATCGGTGACGGCAAGGTCTGGGTCACGTCGGTCGACGACGTGGTGCGGGTCCGCACCGGCGAGCGTGGGCTCGACGCGCTCTGACGGCGGGTCGACGGCAGCAGTGAGCAGCGTGGCGCCCACCCCGGGGATCTCCTCCGGGGTGGGCGCCGCCGCACGGGCGGGCCGCGCCGACGCGCTCGACCCGTGGCTCGCCAGCCTGCTACCCGACCTGCCCGGAGCCGCGCTGGTCGCCGTCGGCGGCCTGGGGCGTCGCGAGATGGCCCCGTACAGCGATATCGACCTGGTGCTCGTGCACACCGAGGACTGCGTGATCGACCCGGCCCAGGTGTGGTACCCGATCTGGGACGCCGGGTTCAAGCTCGACCACTCCGCCCGCACGGTCCCGCAGGCGCTGGAGGTGGCCGACACCGACGTCAAGGCGGCCCTCGGGCTGCTCGACGCGCGGCTGATCGCCGGCGACCGCGACCTCGCCCGGCGCCTGCACGAGGCCGTGGTGCAGAAGTGGCGGCGCGAGGCACACCGGATCCTGCCGATGCTGCGCGAGCTCATCGACCAGCGCTGGGAGCGCTACGGCGAACTGGCGTTCCTGCTGGAGGGCGACCTCAAGGAGGCCCGGGGCGGGCTGCGCGACGTCGGGGTGCTGCGCGGCCTCGGCTACGCGGGCGTCGCCGACGGCACCCGGCCGGCCGTGCGCGCCGCCCACAACTTCCTCCTCGACGTGCGCGACGCGTTGCACGTCGCCCGCGGCCGGCGCGGCGACCACCTGCTCGCGCAGGAGCGCAGCGAGGTGGCCCGGCAACTCGAACTTCCCGACGGCGACGCGCTGCTGCGGCGGATCACCGACGCCGCCCGCACCATCGCGCACGCCTCGGACGACGGGTGGCGCGCGGCCACCCGGTGGCTCACCCGGCGCGGCAAGCCACGGGCGGAGCGGACCCGCACCCCGCTGGCCCGTGACGTCATCGAGCAGGACGGCGAGGCGGTGCTCGCGCGCACCGCCGTCACCGCCAGGCCCGACCCGGCCCTCGCACTGCGGGTCGCCGCGGCAGCGGCGCGCAGCGGGCGTCCCATAGCCAGACCGACGCTGGAGTGGCTGGCCCGGTACGCGCAACCACCCACCAGGCCGTGGCCTCCCGGGGCCCGGTACGCGTTCTTCGCGCTGCTCGGCGCCGGCCCCGGCCTGGTGCAGACGTGGGAGGCGTGCGACCGGTACGGCCTCGTGACCGGCTGGCTGCCGGAGTGGGCCCGGATCCGGAGCGCGCCGCAGCACAACCCCGTGCACCGGTTCACCATCGACCGGCATCTCGTCGAGACCGCCGCGAACGCCGCCGTGCACGCCCGCGAGGTGGCCCGGCCCGACCTGCTGGTGCTGTGCGCGCTGCTGCACGACATCGGCAAGGGGCTGCCCGGCGACCACAGCACGGTCGGCGCGCCGATCGCGGCCGGCGTGGCCGAGCGGATCGGGTTGCCGCCGGCCGACGTGGAGATCGTGCGCCGGGTGGTGCGGCAGCACCTGCTGCTGCCCGACACCGCGACCCGCCGCGACCTGGCCGACCCGATCACCATCGACATGGTGGCCGAGGCGGTCCGCGACACCACGACCCTGGATCTTCTGTACGCGCTGGCCCGGGCCGACGCGGCGGCGACCGGGCCGGCGGCGTGGTCGGGGTGGAAGGGCCGGCTGGTCGACGAGTTGGTGCGGCGCGCCGGCGGGGCACTCGCCGGGCGGGCACCCGAGCCGCCGCCGGCCGCGCCGCCGCGCCCGGAGGGCCCGCTGCCGGCGGTGCGGGTCACCGCCGAACGGGTGACGGTGACCGCGCAGGACCGGCGCGGCCTGCTCGCCGCGGTCGCCGGCTGCCTGGCGCTGCACCGGCTGGAGGTGATGACCGCCGACACGTCGACGGTCGACCGGTTGGCGTACGTGTCGTGTGCGGTGCAGCCGCGCTTCGGTGGTGGCGTCGATCTCGAGGGGCTCGCCGTCGACCTGCGCCGGGCGCTGGCGGGTGAGCTGCCGCTGGGTCGGCGGCTGGCGGTGCGGTCCGCCGGGATCGACGCGCGGCTGGTGTGGCATCCCGCCACCGACGCGGCCGTGCTGGAGGTGCGGGCGGCCGACTCGCCCGGCCTGCTGTACTCGATCGCGTCGGCGCTGGAGAACGCCGGCGCCGACGTGCGGGCGGCCCGGATCTCGACCCTGGGCGCGGCGGTGGTCGACGCGTTCTACCTGGAAGGCACCGACTGGACCGACGACCGGCGGAAGGAGATCGAGGTGGCGGTGCTCAACGCGGTGGGCGGTTCCGGCCCGGCGCCGGCGGCGTCTGGACTGAGGAGCGCAGGGAGCGGAGCGACCGGAGCGACGAGGGAAGACGCCGCCGAGTAGGCGCCCGGGCCCGCGCGAGCGGAGCGAGCGCCAGCAACAGCGCCCAGTAGACTGGCCTCCGTGTTCGACACCCTGAGCGATCGCCTGTCCGGGATCTTCACCAAGCTGCGCGGCAAGGGCAAGCTGTCCGACGCCGACATCGACGCCACCGCGCGTGAAATCCGGCTCGCGCTGCTGGAAGCCGACGTGGCGCTCGCGGTGGTGAAACTGTTCATCAACCGGATCAAGGAACGGGCCCGGGGCGCCGAGGTCTCCCAGGCGCTGAACCCGGCGCAGCAGGTCGTCAAGATCGTCCACGAGGAGCTCATCGGCATCCTCGGCGGCGAGGCGCGGCGCCTGCAGTTCGCCAAGCAGCCGCCCACGGTGATCATGCTGGCCGGCCTCCAGGGTTCCGGTAAGACGACGCTCGCCGGCAAGCTGGCCCGCTGGCTGAAGGAGCAGGGCCACCAGCCGCTGCTGGTGGCGGCCGACCTGCAGCGTCCGAACGCGGTCAACCAGCTTCAGGTGCTCGGGGGCCGGGCCGGGGTCGAGGTGTACGCGCCCGAGCCGGGCAACGGCGTCGGCGACCCGGTGCAGGTCTCCCGCGACGCGATCGGGCACGCCCAGCGGCAGATGCGCGACGTGGTTATCGTCGACACCGCCGGTCGGCTCGGTATCGACACCGAGATGATGCAGCAGGCGGCTTCGATCCGCGACGCGGTGAACCCCGACGAAGTGATCTTCGTGATCGACGCGATGATCGGTCAGGACGCCGTGGCCACCGCCGAGGCGTTCCGCGACGGCGTCGGCATCACGGGCGTCGTCCTGTCGAAGCTCGACGGTGACGCCCGCGGTGGTGCCGCCCTGTCGGTGCGGGCCGTCACCGGGCAACCGATCCTCTTCGCCAGCACCGGCGAGAAGCTCGAGGACTTCGACGTCTTCCACCCCGAGCGGATGGCGTCGCGGATCCTCGACATGGGCGACATGCTCACGCTGATCGAGCAGGCCGAACGGGCCTTCGACGACGATCAGAAAGAGCGCATGACCGCCAAGCTCATGGGCGGCGAGTCGTTCACCCTCGAAGACTTCCTCGAGCAGCTGATCGCCGTGCGTCGCATGGGTCCGATCGCCAACGTGCTCGGCATGCTGCCCGGCATGGGCCAGATGAAGGACCAGCTGGCCGAGGTCGACGACAAGCACTTCGACCGGGTCACCGCGATCATCCGCTCGATGACCCCGGCCGAGCGCTCCAACGCGAAGCTCATCAACGGGTCGCGGCGGGTGCGCATCGCCAACGGGTCCGGCACCACCGTGATGGACGTCAACCAGCTGCTGAACAGGTTCGCCGACGCGCAGAAGATGATGAAGCAGATGGGCGGCATGATGGGCCTGCCCGGCGGCCGGCGGAAGGCGACGAAGTCGCCGAAGAACAAGCGCAAGGGCAAGGGCGGCGGCCAGCGTCCGCAGCGTCCCGCCGCGCTGCCCCAGATGCCGGCGAATTTCGACCCGAACGCGCTGCCCGGGATGGCGCCCGGTTTCACCCCGCCGAAGCTGGACTTCTCCCAGCTGCAGAAGCGGCAGCGTGACTGAGGTTCTGCACGTCCGGGGCGTGGTGCTGCCGGACGACGTCACGCGGGATCTGTGGCTCGTCGGCGACCGCGTGACGTTCGAGCCCGTCCCGGGCGCGACCACCGTTCTCGACCGCGGGTTCATCCTGCCCGGCCTCGTCGACGCCCACTGCCACATCGGCATCACGGTCGGCGGCGAGCCGGCGACGATGTCCGGCGCCCGCGAGGCCGCGCTCGTCGATCGCGCCGCCGGGGTCCTGGCGATCCGGGACGCGGGCTCGCCACTGGAGTACGGGTCATCCTTTGATGAAGAGCTGGACTTCCCGCGGCTCGCCCGGGCCGGCCGGCACATCGCAGCTCCCCGCCGCTACCTGCGCGACATCGGCGCCGAGGTGACCGGTGCCGACCTCGACGCCGAGGTGCGCAAGCAGGCGGCGGCCGGTTCCGGCTGGGTCAAACTGGTCGGCGACTGGATCGACCGGTCCGTCGGCGATCTTGCGCCCTCCTGGGACTCCTCCCTGATGGCGTCGGCCGTGGCGACCGCGCACGCTGCCGGTGCCCGCGTCGCGGCCCACGTGTTCGCGGAGGAGTCGGTGGCCGCCCTGGTACGGGCCGGCATCGACTCCGTCGAGCACGGCACCGGCCTCAGCGACGACGACATCGCGCTCATGGCCGTTCAGGGCACGGCGCTCGTTCCCACCTTGTTGAACGTGCGGACGTTCGACCGCATCGCCGCCCAGGCGGAAGACAAGTTCCCCAGGTACGCCGCGCACATGCTGGCCCTCCGCGACCGACTACCGGGCGTGGTACGCAAAGCGCACGAGGCAGGGGTGCCGATCTACGTCGGCACCGACGCGGGCGGAACCGTCGAACACGGATTGGCCGCCCGCGAAATGCTCCTGCTGGCCGAGGCGGGCCTCTCGAATGAGGAAGTCCTTTCGGCGGGTTCCTGGGGCGCCCGGGCCTGGCTGGGCTTCCCTTCTCTTGTCGAAGGCGGCCTGGCCGACCTCGTGATGTACGAGCACGACCCCCGGAAGGACCTGCGAGCCCTCCTGAACCCCGCCGCGCTCATCCTCCGCGGGAAGTTGATCTCCTGACCGGGCACTCAGGCACGTCTTCTCGTCCGAGGCAGGTGCCTCAGTGCCCGGTCAGGAGATCAACTTCGAGTGCGGCTCGGACCAGCTCGACGATCCGGTCCGGATTGCGGTAAATGTCGGCAGCGGCGAAGCGCAGAACGATCCAGCCGCAGGCGCGCAGCGCGTTGATCCGGCGGAGATCGCGCTGGAACGTGCCACGGTCACGGTGATGATCTCCCTCGTACTCGATTCCAAGCCTGTGCTCCGGGTAGGCGAGATCGAGACGGGCGACGAACGTTCCACCTGCGTCGCGCACGACGTGCTGTGTGACCGGCCGGGGCAGGGATCCGCCGACGAGGATCATCCGGAGGCGGCTCTCCTGCGGCGACTCGGCACCGGCGTCGCTGAGCGCGTGCACCTGCCGCAAGCGGTCAACGCCGGGCCAGCCGGGATGGTCGACGGCGAGCCGGAGCAGCGTGTCGTCGACAATCAAGCGCTTGGCCAGCATGGCGTCGACGGTGACCACGGCCTCGACGATCGGCAACCGGCGGGCGACATCGAAAGCGGTGCGGGCGGGCGTGGTGACCGGCGTTCCACCCACAGCGATCAGGTCAGCGGTACCGAGCGACGATCGGATCACCCGCAGCCCCGCGGGCGGCCGGATCCGTACGTCCGCCGGAACGGTGACCTCGATCGGGTCGCCGCGGGTCAGCGTGTCAGCTCCCCAGAACGCGGCGGCCGAGCGGCCGCTGACGGCCCCTCGGCCGCGAAGGTAGAGGCCGGCCGCCTGGCACCGGAGGTGGTGGTCGAGTTCCAACTGGGCACAGGCGTAGATGTCGGGGAAGAGGCGGCGCCAGGTGCCGCCCTGGAGTTGGCGGCGGGTGAGCAGCCCTTCAGCGATGGCGGCGGAGCCTACGAAAGGGAGATCACGGGGCACGGGCATCGGGACAGGATCGGGGCCTGGCCGGCCGGAACGGAAGGGCGTCTTTCCTGCCTGTGGATAACCCGGAAGCTTTCCACAGGGCACCGGCACCGAGGAGCACGGCGGCTGCGCCTACGATTGGCGGTCATGGCGCGTGTGCTCACTCCCCGTGCGGACGATTTTCCCCGCTGGTACCAGGATGTCATCGCTAAAGCCGAGCTGGCCGACAACGGCCCGGTGCGGGGGACGATGGTGATCCGGCCGACCGGGTACGCCATCTGGGAGCGCATGGTCGACGAGATGGACGCCCGCATCAAGGCGGCCGGCTCGCAGAACGCCTACTTTCCGCTCTTCATCCCGGAGAGTTACCTGCGGCGCGAGGCCGAGCACGTCGAGGGGTTCTCGCCCGAGTTGGCGGTCGTTACCCATGGCGGCGGCAAGCAGCTGAGCGAGCCCGTCGTGGTGCGGCCCACCAGTGAGACGGTGATCGGCGAGTTCATGGCCAAGTGGGTCAGCAGCTACCGCGACCTGCCGTTGCTGCTGAACCAGTGGGCCAACGTGGTGCGGTGGGAGCTCCGGCCCCGCATCTTCCTGCGTACGAGCGAGTTCCTCTGGCAGGAGGGCCACACGGCCCACGCCACCGAGGCCGACGCCCGTGCGTACGCACGACGGATTCTGCACGACGTCTACGAGGATTTCATGGTGAACGTCCTCGCAATGCCCGTCATCGTCGGGCGGAAGACGGCGCGGGAGCGCTTCGCCGGCGCGACCAACACCTACACGCTCGAAGGCATGATGGGCGACGGCAAGGCGCTGCAGATGGGCACCAGCCACGAGCTCGGCACGAACTTCGCCAAAGCTTTCGACATCGAATACTCGTCAAAAGAAGGCGGCCGCGAGCTCTGCTGGACCACCTCCTGGGGCTCGTCCACCCGCATGCTCGGCGGCATGATCATGTGCCACGGCGACGACAACGGCCTCCGCGTGCCGCCGCAGGCGGCCGCGGTGCAGGCGGTGGTCACCGTGGTCAAGGACGGCGATCAGGTCATCGCCACGGCCACAAAGCTCCGTGACGCGCTGAGCGACGCCGGCGTACGCGTGATCCTCGACGACCGGGTCGACACCCCGTTCGGCCGGCGTGCCGTCGACGCCGAACTCAAGGGTTACCCGGTGCGGGTCGAGGTCGGCCCGCGCGACCTGGCCACCGGCAACGTCACGCTGGTGACCCGCTACGACGGCGTGAAGCAGCCGCTGCCGCTCGACCAGGCCGTCGACGCGGTGACGAACGCTCTCCGGGCCACGCAGGAGAACCTGCTCACCGAGGCACGCACCCGGCGCGAGGAGAACACCGCCGAGGTGTCGACCGTCGACGAGGCGATCGAGGCCAGCACGGCCGGCTGGGCGCGGCTGCCGTGGAGCGCGGTGGGCGTCGAGGGGGAGAACAAGGCGAACGCGCAGGGCGTCACCGTGCGTTGCCTCACCCGCGAAGACGGCACCGTGCCCGACTCCGAGGATGAACCGGGCCTGGTCGCCTACCTCGCGCGGGCGTACTGACCGCCGTGGCGTTCGCGGCGGGCACCCCCGCGCTGCGGCGGCACTACATGCGTGACCACGAGATCGGCCGGGTCTGGGTCGGGCATGTCGCGGCCGACGACGAGCACGGCCTGTGGCTGTGGTTCGCGACCGGCAGCCCGTGGCGCACCATCGGCGCGGCCGACGGCCGCACCTTCCGGGACGTGCCGTTCACCGACTGGGGACGCGTCGAGCACGCGCTCCACGACGGCACGTGGAGCGGTGACGTGCTCATGCTGCACCCGCCCGGCGCGGCCTACTCGGTCTGGATGTTCTTCACGGCCGGGCGGTTCACGAGCTGGTACGTGAACCTCGAACGGCCCGGCGCCCGCTGGGAGAACACCGACGGGCTGGTCGGCCTCGACACGATCGACTACGACCTCGACATCGTGGCCGCGCCCGACCGGACGTGGCGGTGGAAGGACGAGGACGAGTTCGCCGACCACCTCGCCGTCCCGGAGCTCTACTGGTGCGACGACGAGGCCGCGGTGCGCACGAGCGGGGCCGAGGTGGTCAAGCTGATCGAGGCCGGCGAGTTCCCGTTCGACGGCACCCGCACCGACTTCCGTCCCGATCCGCGCTGGACCGTGCCGACGGCGATCCCGGCCGGCTGGGACCGGCCGCGGGCGTGGTGACCCGGTTCAAACCGGGGCAACTGCTCGTGCACCGGCACTTCACCCACCGCGACCTGGTGTGGGTGCCGCTGGTGCGGGTCGTCTCCGACGACGAGCGGGGCCTGCTGATGTGGATGCCGCACGGCACGCCCATGCGACGAGAGGTGACGCTCGACGGCCGCGGCCCGCGCGGCATGCCGTTCGCCGACTGGCTCCAGGAGCCCAAGCACATGGTCGGCGACGTCCATCGGGGGCCGAACATCCTCAAGTTCGTGCCGCCCGACGCGGCGCACTCGGTGTGGTGGCTGTTCCGTCCGGCGGGGGTGTTCGCGGCCTGGTACGTCAACCTGGAACGACCGATCGCCCGGTGGGACGACGGCGACCTGGCCGGCATCGACACCACCGACTTCGACCTGGACATCTGGGTCTGGCCGAACCGCACCTGGCAGTGGAAGGACGAGCACGAACTCGCCGAGCGCCTCGGCTTCCCGGACCACTACTGGGTCAGCGACCCCGACGCGGTGTGGGCCGAGGGCCGGCGGGTGATCCCCAAGATCGAGGCCGGCGAGTTCCCGTTCGACGGCACCTGGTGCGACTTCATGCCCGACCCCGGCTGGACCATGCCCGGCCAGGTTCCCGACGGCTGGGACCGCCCGCGCGTCACGGGATGAAGACGCGTCACGGGATGAAGACCTGCACCGACCCGTACCGGCCGTTGGTGCGCCAGTCGCCCTGATCGGCGAGGGCGGCGACCACGGCATCGTCGACGCCCACCAGGACGTCGGACTTCAACGTCCGCAGCGCGACCACGGCCGTCCCGTCGAACGCGGGAAGCGTCGAGGCGAAGGGCGTCGAGGTGGGCCAGTGGTTGTCGCCGACCAGGCGGCGGTAGTTCAGGTCGCCCTTGAAGATCAGCACGTCGGCCCGGCCGAACAGGTCGGGCGGTGCCTCGTGGAACGGGAGCGGGGCGCAGAAGAACGGATCCGTGTCGATCAGCAAGCGGCCGGCGGCGGCCGCGGCGTGCAGCCGGTCGGCGGTTCCGGCCGCCCGGCCGCCGGCGCCGGCCAGGGCCCGCAGGCACTTCACCAGGTCGGTGGTGGTGGCGTCGGAGACGTAGTACGGGTGGGGCTTGAGGTACAGGGTCACCGCACCGACCCCACCCGGACCCAGCAGGAAGTCGATCAGGCCGAGGTCGGCCAGCAGCTCCTTGCCGGCGTTGTCGGCGACCAGGCCCACCCTCGCGGCGCCGGTGAGCACGGATAGAGCGTCGTCTGTGTCGTCGGCGACCAGGTGCGCGGCCGGGCCGACGGCGATGCCGAGCTGGAAACCGAGGTCGGCCTGGTTGCCCCAGAGCGAGGCGATCAGGTGTTCGGCCGGCGTCAGCTCCGGGAGATCGTGCAGTGGCGCCGACGCGAGGTCGGCGTCCTTCAGGAACGCGAAGAGGTCGAACCCGGCCCATGGACCCGGCGAGAAATAGCCGATCGCGTCGAGGAGGCGGCGGTAGAAGGTACTTTCCGCCGACAGGAACGGTGCGTCGAGCCAGGGCGGGGTCAGCGTCTCGGCGAGCAGGCCATCGAGCGCCGTATGAATCTCCGGCGGGAACGGGTGGGCCTCCTTGATCCTGGCGAACAGGACCGGATGCCGTTCGTGCCAGACGTGCCAGGCCAGCGAACCGGGCACGTTGCTGAGGATGGGCTCCACCGCAGCAGGTTACTGCGCGATCTTCGGCCCGGCGGGGGATGATCGTGCTCATGGCGTCCCTTCGGAAGCTTTTGAAAGCACCGACCCCCGCAGACCTGGCGGCGATCGACCCGAGATCGACGCCCGGCCTGCCGAAGGCGGGCCGCAAGGCGGAGGACCCGAAGGCCTGGTCGGCGGCCGAACTCGCCCGCCTCGGCACGGACCTGGCCGGGCTGCAGGAGCGGCTCTACGCGTCGACGCGCTCCGGAGAAGACCGGCGCCGGCTGCTGATCGTGCTGCAGGCGATGGACGCCGGTGGCAAGGACGGGCTGGTCCGCCACGTCGGCGGGGTGTTCAACCCGCTGGGGTTGGAGGTGACCAGCTTCAAGGCGCCCACCACGGAGGAACTCGCCCACCACTTCCTGTGGCGGATCCGGCAACGCCTACCCGAGCCCGGGCACGTCGGGATCTTCAACCGCTCGCACTACGAGGACGTGCTCATCGTGCGCGTGCACGACCTCGTGCCCGCCGAGGAGTGGCGGAAGAGGTACGACGAGATCAACGCGTTCGAGCGGGAACTGGTCGACGACGGTGTGATCCTGGTCAAGATCATGCTCCACATCTCGCCCGGGGAGCAGCTCGCCCGCCTGCGCGAACGGCTCGAAGACCCGACAAAATACTGGAAATACAATCCAGCGGACGTCGATGAGCGGGCCAGATGGGACGACTACCGGGCCGCGTACGACGAGGCGCTGACCCGGTGCACGGAGGCGGCGCCCTGGTACGTGGTCCCGGCCGACCGCAAGTGGTACCGGAACTGGGCCGTGGCGAGCCTGCTGGTCGAGGTCCTGTCGGCGGCGGATCCGGCCTACCCGCCGCCGGACTTCGACGTGGCGGCCGAGAGGAAGCGCCTGCTGAAAGGCTGACTCCCGGGGTGTGGCACAATTACGGGCTGGAATCCGGCACACGTCCGTGCCCTCTAACCCGGGCGTGCCGCCACCCATGAGCGAAGCAGGCCACATGTCCCCACGTGGCGGCCGGCCCGGCTCAGCCTCGAATACGTAGGAGTAGTTCACCGTGGCTGTACGCATCCGGCTTCTGCGGATGGGAAAGATCCGTCACCCGCAGTACCGCATCGTCGTCGCCGACTCGCGCACCAAGCGCGACGGGCGGGCGATCGAGGAGATCGGGATCTACCACCCGAAGGAGGAGCCCTCGCGGATCGAGGTCAACTCCGAGCGGGTGCTGCACTGGCTCAGCGTGGGCGCCCAGCCCAGCGACCCGGTGAAGGCGATCCTGTCGAAGACCGGCGACTGGCAGAAGTTCAAGGGGCTGCCGCCGCCCACCGAGCCGCTGCGGGTGGCGGCCCCGCGGGCCGACCGCACCGCGATCTACGAGGCCGAGTCGCAGGCCGCGGCGGGCGTCGACACCAAGCCGGCGAAGAAGGCCGAGCCGGCCAAGAAGGCCGAGCCGAAGAAGGCCGACGCCAAGAAGGCCGACGACGCCAAGAAGGCCGAGCCGAACAAGGCGGAAACGGTCGAAGCGAAGAAGGCCGAAGAGACCCCGGCCGCCCCGGCCACCGAGGAGTCGGCCGGTGCCGGCGCCGACCAGGCGGGCTGAGCCGGCGTCGGCGCGGCGCGCCGACGTCCTGCGTCCGGCCCTGGAGCACCTGGTCAAGGGGATCGTGCACAACCCCGACGACGTCCGGGTGCGCATGATCGACTCACGCCGTGGCCAGCGGCTCGAGGTGCGCGTGCACCCCGAGGACCTGGGCACGGTGATCGGCCGTGGCGGCCGCACGGCCAAGGCGCTGCGGCAGGTCATCGGCTCGATCGGCGGGCGCGGCGTCCGGGTCGACATCATGGACTCGTACTAGCCGTATGTTGCTCGTCGTCGGCGAGATCGCGCGTCCGCACGGGGTGCGCGGCGAGGTCGTGGTCACCGTGCGTACCGACGAGCCGAGCGAACGGTTCACGCCCGGGGCGGTGCTGGTCACCGACCCGGGCGAGGCCGGGCCCCTCACCATCGAATACGTCCGGCCGCACCTGGGCCGGCTGATCGTCGCGTTCGAGGGCGTCGAAGACCGCGATGGCGCCGAGGCGCTGCGCCGGGTGCTGGTGTGCGTCGACTCCGAGGAAATTCCCGAGCCCGACGACCCCGACGAATTTCATGATCACCAGTTGGTGGGTCTCGCCGCCGTCGACCCCGACGGGGAGAAGATCGGCGAGGTGGTCCGCATCGACCACGGTCCGGCCCACGACATGCTGATCCTGCGCCGGCCCGACGGACGCACCGCGCTGGTGCCGTTCGTCGGCGCGATGGTGCCCGAGGTCGACCTCGCCGGCGGTCGCCTGGTGATGACCCTGCCCGAGGGCCTGCTCGACCTCTGATGAAGATCGACATCGTCTCCATCTTCCCGGAGTACTTCGGCCCGCTCGACCTGTCGCTGATCGGCCGGGCGCGCGGCGCCGGGTTGCTGCGCGTCGACGTGCACGACCTCCGGCAGTGGACGCACGACGTGCACCGCACGGTCGACGACACCCCCTACGGCGGCGGGCCGGGCATGGTGATGCGCCCCGAGCCGTGGGGCCAGGCCCTCGACGCCCTGGTTTCGCCGTCGTCGGTGCTGGTGGTGCCGTCGCCGGCCGGAGAACCGTTCACGCAGTCGACGGCCGTTTCGCTCGCCGCGGCGTCCCATCTGATCTTCGCCTGCGGCCGGTACGAGGGCATCGACCAGCGGGTGGTCGACCACTTCGGCGGCCGTGAGGTGTCGCTCGGCGACTATGTGCTCTTCGGCGGCGAGGTGGCGGTGCTGGCCATGGTCGAGGCGGTGGCGCGGCTGCTGCCGGGCGTGCTCGGCAACGCCGAGTCGCTGGTGGAGGAGTCGCACACCGACGGCCTGCTGGAGGCGCCGGTGTACACGAAGCCGGCGTCGTGGCGTGCCCACGACGTCCCGGAGATCCTGCGTTCGGGTGACCATGGCCGGATCGCACGGTGGCGCCGCGACCGGTCTCTGGAGCGGACGGCCGCGCGCCGGCCCGATCTCCTGGCCCGTGCCGCCCTCTCCGCGCGTGATCGCGCCGCCCTCGATGAGGCCGGATTTCCGGATACCGGGGATGGTGTGGCAAAGTAGTGAGGTTCCCTGATGACCTGACGCGCGCTTCGGCGCGCCCGCGAGCCGCGAGGAAGTACACGCGATGAACACGCTCGATGCCCTGGACGCCGCGTCGCAGCGCACCGACATCCCGGCCTTCCGGGCCGGCGACACCGTGAAGGTGCACGCGCGGGTGGTCGAGGGAAGCCGGTCCCGGGTGCAGATCTTCCAGGGTGTGGTGATCCGTCGGCAGGGCTCCGGGCTGCGCGAGACCTTCACGGTCCGCAAGGTCACCGGTGGCGTCGGCGTGGAGCGCACCTACCCGATCAACAGCCCCGGTGTCGACCGCGTCGAGATCGTGACCCGTGGTGACGTCCGCCGCGCCAAGCTCTACTACCTCCGTGACCTTCGCGGCAAGGCCGCCAAGATCAAGGAGAAGCGCGACAAGGTCCGTTCTTCCTGATCTCCTGACCCGCCGCCCGACCCCGTGGGGGTTCGGGGCGGCCTGGCGCTCTTAATTCTCGTCGGGGCGGGATACCCTTCTCATCAATGGACCCATATCCCGGCGAGCGGACGCCTCGGGCGGCGCAGCGGTACACGAGCGGCGGTGCCACCGGCACCGCTCGCGGACGTGCCTGGGAAGGGTCGCCTGAGCTGCGCGGATCGTCCGGCCGGGGCGGCGCCCGGGTGTACGGCCGGTCCTCACCGGAAGAGCGCGCCCGGCGCGCGCCGTTGCGGGCTCAGCCCACGTCGCCGGCGCCTCCGCGGGCGCGCGTGGCCGTGACCGCCGACCCCGATCCCGAGCTCGACGCGCTGCCTCCGCCGTTGTGGCGCCGGCGCGGTCGGCGGCGGCGGGCCATGCCGCTGTGGCAGGAACTGCCGCTGCTGCTCGTCGTGGCGTTCTGCCTCGCGGTGCTCATCCGCACGTTCCTGCTGCAGGCCTTCTACATCCCGTCGTCGTCGATGGAGACCACGTTGCTGGTCGGCGACCGGGTGCTGGTCAACAAGATCGTGTACGACATGCGCGACCCCACCCGCGGCGAGGTCATCGTCTTCCGCGGCACCGACCGGTGGGCCGCCGAGGAGCGCCAGCCCACCGCCACCGGCTTCCTCGCCAAGGTCGGCCGCACGGCCGGCGACCTGGTGGGCCTCAGCCAGCCCGGCGAGAAGGACTTCATCAAGCGCGTCATCGGCCTGCCCGGCGACACGGTCGAGTGCTGCGACGAAGACGGCCGGGTCAGGGTCAACGACGAGCCGCTCGACGAGAGCGCCTACCTACCCGAAGACATGAACTCGCCGATCGACGCGCCGCCCACCCCGGGCGCCTGCGGGCCGCGCATTTTCGAGCCGGTCACCGTCCCGGCGGGCCAGTTGTTCGTGATGGGCGACTACCGCGGGGTGTCGCAGGACTCCCGTTGCCAGGGCCCGGTGCCGATCGAGAACGTCATCGGTCGGGCGTTCGCGGTCGCCTGGCCGAGCAGCCGCTGGCACGGCCTGCCGGCGTTGACCACTTTCGAGGGAACCGCCACCGCCGCTCCGGCCGTGGGCCCGGGGCAGGCGCCGATGAAATCCGACACCGGTGCCGGGTGGGTGCTGGTGGTGCCGATCCTCGCGGGATTGGTCATACCGGCGCGTTCCCGACGGACGTGGTGGGCCGGGCAGCGTAGGCTTTTGGAGTGATTGACGAGTCCTCCTCCACCCAGCGCCGTGGCAGCTTCTGGCGCGAGCTCCCGATGCTGCTCATCGTCGCGATCGTGGTCGCCGTGGTGGTGCGGGCATTCGTCCTCCAGACGTTCTACATCCCGTCGGAGTCGATGGAGAAGACTCTGCTCATCAACGACCGGGTGCTCGTCAACAAGTTGATCTACAACTTCCGATCGCCGCACCGGGGCGAGGTGATCGTCTTCGAGGCGCCGGCCAACTGGCGCAGCGGCGTCGCCGACGAAGACTTCATCAAGCGGGTCATCGGCACCCCGGGCGACCACCTCGTCTGCTGCGACGACCAGCAGCGGATCATGATCAACGGGTATCCGCTCAACGAGCGCTACATCTACACGTCCGACGACGGGGTCTCCGACCTGGCCAGCGAGCAGCCGTTCGACGTCGTGGTGCCCAAGGGCCGGTACTGGATGATGGGCGACCACCGGTCGCACTCCAGCGACTCCCGGGAACGGTACATTCGCGACGGCGACCTCACCGGCGCCACCATCCCCGAGAGCGCCATCGTGGGGCGGGCATTCGTGATCTTCTGGCCGGTGGGCAGAGCCACCTGGTTGACCGTTCCGAACACGTTCGACAAGGTGCCCGACCCGGATTAGCGGCGGCCGTCCGCGTAGGCTGGCTCGCGTCATGTCCGAATCACCGGTGATCGAGCGCCGCGCGGCGCGGGTGCTCGTGGTCGACACGGCCGGGCGCGTGCTCATGTTGCGGGGCGCGGATCCGGCGGACCCGGCCCGGCCGTACTGGTTCACCGTCGGTGGGGGTCTGGAGCCGGGGGAGTCGGTCGCCGAGGCCGCGGTGCGGGAACTGGCCGAGGAGACGGGCCTGCGCCTGCCGATCGGCGAGGTCGGCGAGCCGGTGTGGAACGACGTCACCGAGTTCCCGTTCGACGGACGGCGCTACCGGCAGGAGCAGTCGTGGTTCCTGGTGCGGGTGCCGTCCTTCGAGATCGACCGGTCGGGGTTCGACGAGATCGAGCGGGCGACGGTCACCGAGGTCGCCTGGTGGTCGTCCCATGATTTTGTGGCTTCTTCCGAGCCCTTCTATCCGCCCGACCTGCCCATGCTGCTGGGCCGCCTGGGGGTGATGTGATGCTTGCGCCGCCGCGCACGATCGTGCACCGCGAGGGCGGTGTGTACGCCCTGGAACGGGCGCTGCAACGACGCGGCTTCGAGTTGGTGGCCGGCGCCGACGAGGCGGGGCGCGGCGCGTGTGCCGGTCCGCTGGTGGTCGGGGCCGTGGTGCTCCCGCCGGGCAAGCGCGGCGAGATCGACGGCCTGACCGACTCGAAGCTGCTCACCGCCGCCACGCGGGAGCGGCTGTACACGGAGGTCGTCGCGCGGGCCGTCGCGTGGTCGGTCGTGGTGATCGAGCCGGGCGAGGTCGACCGGACCGGCCTGCACGTCTGCAATCTCGCCGGGATGCGGCGGGCGCTGGCATCGTTGTCGGTGGTGCCGCAGTACGTGCTCACCGACGGATTCCCGGTCCCCGGGCTGGCGGCGCCCGGGCTCGCGGTGTGGAAGGGCGACCAGGTCGCGGCCTGTGTCGCGGCGGCGAGCATAGTGGCGAAGGTCACGCGCGACCGGATCATGGTCGACCTGCATTCACGCTGGCCTGTCTATGGCTTCGACGAGCACAAGGGCTACGCCACGCCGGAGCACTCGGCGGCACTGAAGTCGCACGGGCCGTGCTCCGAGCACCGGTTCTCGTATGCGAACGTGGCGGCCTGCACGGACGCGGCCGAGCTGCCGCCGGCCGTCAGGCGACGGGTGCGGGGAGGTACGGTGGCTGTCGCCGGCGTTGCCGCGCGTACCCAGCTCGTGCTGGGAGAGAATGTCGGCATGGAGGGCGGTTTCTCATGAGTGCGGAAGATCTCGAGAAGTACGAAACCGAGATGGAGCTGCAGCTCTACCGGGAGTACCGCGACATCGTCCGCCAGTTCGCCTACGTGGTGGAGACCGAACGGCGGTTCTATCTCGCGAACCAGGTCAACATGCACGTGCGCAACTCCGACGGCGAGGTCTACTTCGAGGTCGAGATGCACGACGCCTGGGTGTGGGACATGTACCGCCCGGCCCGGTTCGTGAAGAACGTTCGCGTGATGACGTTCAAGGACGTCAACGTGGAAGAGCTCGAGAAGCCCGAGATCTCGTTGCCCGACAGCGGGTTCTCCGGCTAGCACACGCCGGCGCGTGGACGGGCGTTGTCCACATGCCAACCTGACTGTCCACAGTTGACGATTCGTCGTTGTGGGTGGCGGCTGGTGGGGCCGAGGCTCGTGGGTATGCGTGTTCTTCTGACCCTCCTCGTTTTCGGTGCCATGTTCGCCGCGCCGCCGGCGGCCGCCGCCGGGCCGGTGCCTCGCGCGCCGGTTCCCGCCGCCGGCTTTGGCTGGCCCCTCGGTGGGACGCCCACGGTGGTCCGCCGCTTCGACCCACCGCCCCAGCCCTGGCTGGCCGGTCATCGCGGTGTCGACCTGGCCGGCGAACCGGGCGCGCCGGTACTCGCGGCCGGTCCGGGAACGGTGGCTTTCGCCGGAACGGTGGCGGGCCGCGGCGTGGTCAGCATCGACCACGCGAACGGCCTGCGTACCACGTACGAGCCGGTCCTCGCCTCGGTCGCCGCCGGTGCCGCGGTCGGCCGGGGAAGCCGGATCGGTGCGCTGGCTCCCGGGCACGCCGGTTGCCCCGTGGCGGCGTGCCTCCACTGGGGCCTCCGCCGGGGCGACAGCTACCTCGATCCGTTGCTGCTCCTGGGGTTCGGCCGCGTCCGCCTGCTGCCGCTGGCGGGGGCTACAGCGCCTTGAGGAGCGGGGGGAGGCGGTCGGCGAGCCGGTCGTACTCGTCGGAGCGGTTGTAGACGTTGGCGGAGAGCCGCAGGAGGCCACGGCCGCGCCAGGCGTTGATCGCGACCTCGGTCTGGAGTTCGTCGGCGATGCGGCGGCGGAGCGTGGTCGCGCCGTCGACGGTGGCGCCGGTGCCGGCGGGTAGCGGCACGACCCGCATCGGCAGGGGTGTAGCGGCGCTGCCCGATGCGCCGTCTGAGCCGGGGAGGTCCGTGGGGGACACGCCGAGGGCGGCTCCCACGACCGACTGGCCGTAGGCCGCGAGGGTGGCGTTGTGCTGGCGGACCTGCTCGAGCCCCAGCGTGCGCAGCACGTAGGCGCCGACCGGGGCGGCCAGCCACGCCGTGGGATCGGTGACGCCGCTGTACTCCAGGCAGCCGGGAAAGCCTTCGCCCTCGCGCCAGGACACGATCGGCGATCGCACCCGGTCCCGCCAGGGCGGGGCCACGTACAGGAGTGCGGTGCCCCGTGGGGCGTAGGCCCACTTGTGCAGGTTGCCGACCCAGAACTCGCCCGGCGTCGGGTCGCTGATCACGCCGGGGGCGTGTGCGGCGTCGACCAGCAGGGGGATGCCGGTGCCGCGCAGGGCGGCGTGGACGGCGGCCACCGGCATGGCCTGCGCGGTGGGCGACGTGATCTGGTCGAGCACCACCAGCCGGGTGCGACCGGTGATCCCGGTCTGAACGGCGGCGACCACGTCGTTGTCGGTGGCGTCGAGGCGGATGGGCACCTCACGGGCCACCGCGCCGGTCTCCCGGCAGGTCCGCTCGATCGCCATGGCGACGGCGCCGTAGCGGTGGTCGGTCGTGAGGATCTCGTCGCCGCGGCCGAGGCCGACGGAGCCGAGGGCGATGCCGACGCCGGTGGTGGCGTTCGGGACGACGGCGCAGCCGTCCGGGTCGAGCCCGACGAACGTGGCCAGGTGGCGGCGGGCGGCGGTGACGCGGTCGTCGAGGGCGCCGCCGGCGAAGAACTTGACCGGGTTTGCTTCCATTTCGTCGCGCAGCCGCTGCTGGGCCCGCTGGACGGGCACCGGCACGGCACCGAACGACCCGTGGTTGAGGTGGCTGACGGCGGGATCGAGGCTGAACAACAGCCGGGCACCCGGTACGGGCTCGGGCGGTTTCACCATCGGCACACCTGATCTTAGGCCCGGGGATGTGCCTGCCGGTACGCGGTGCGTAACCGCTCGATCGAGACGTGGGTGTAGATCTGCGTGCTCGACAGCGACGCGTGTCCCAGCAACTCCTGCACGCTGCGCAGGTCGGCGCCGCCTTCCAGAAGGTGGGTGGCGGCCGCGTGCCGCAATCCGTGCGGGCTGGTTCGCGGCAACCCCGCGGCGTCGGCCGCGCGCGAGACGATGCGCCGCACCACCGTCGGATTGAGGCGGCCGCCTTTGGCACCGAGCAACAGGGCGCCACCGCTCGCCGGGGTCGCGAAGGTCGGCCGCCCGTGGCGCAGCCACGCCTCCAGCGCCCGCTCGGCCGGGACGCCGTACGGCACCGCCCGTTCCCGCGCGCCCTTCCCGAAGACCCGCAGCAGCCGCCGCGATCGGTCGACGTCGTGAAGGTCCAGGCCGCAGAGTTCGGCCACGCGAATGCCGGCCGCGTACAGCAACTCCAGGACGACGTGGTCGCGCAGCGAGGCGGCCAGGTCCGCCGCGGAGGCGCCAGGAATGGGCGAGGCGCCGGGTGTGGCGGCGGAGACGTCCGATGTGGCGGAGGCGCCGGGGGTGGCGGTGGCGCCGGGGGTGGCGGTGGCGCCGGGGGTGGCGGTGGCGCCCGATCTGGCGGTGGCGCCGGGGGTGGCGGTGGCGCCCGATGTGGCGGAGGCGCCGGCCGCAGCGGAGGCGGCGGCCGCATCGGGGGCGGCGTCGGGTGTGGCGGGGGAGGCGGTGGAGGTGCCGATTGCGGCGGCATGGCTGGTGGCCGGGGGTTTGGCCTGTGGCGAGTCCGGGTGGCTGGGCGAGGAGGTTGGGGGTTGGAGGAGGTCGGCCACCTGGTCGGCGCGGAGGACGGTTGGCAGATCGCGGTGGGGTTTGGGGCTGGCCAGGCGTTGGCCGGCATCGGTCTCGGCCAGGCCTGCCTTGTGGGCCCAGGCGGTGAAGGTGCGGGCGGAGGCAGCTCGGCGGGCCAGGGTCGTTCGGGCCGCGCCGGTGGTGCGTAGGCGGGCCAGCCAGCTGCGCAGGATCAGCAGGTCGAGGTCGGCCGGGGTGGTTGCGCCCATGCGGGTGGCGTGGTCGAGCAGGGACACCACGTCGCCGACGTAGGCGCGGACCGTGTGTGGGGAACGGTTGAGTTCGGCGGCCAGGTGGACGGCGAACGCGTCCACCGCCGTGCGCATCGGGGCGGGTAGGGCGGCGTGCCGGGTTTCGGTGGCTCCCACGCCCTGGACGGTGGCCGGTGGACCGACGTGCGTCAAGCGGGGCGCGCCAGGCGGTAGCCCTGGTCGATCGCCTCCACGTGCCCCAGGGCCACCAGCATCGGCAGGGACCGGCGGGCGTCGCGGCCGCTCACTCCGGCCGCGGCGGCGATCTCTTCGGCCGGCAGGGGCTTGCGGATCGGTACGCCCTCGAGGACCTGCCGGCTCGTCGGGTCGAGGCGGTCGTGCGGGCGTTCCGGCGTCGACGGTAGCGGGGCGAGATCGGTGCCGATGCGTCCGACCTCCTCGATGACGTGGGCCACCGACGCCACCGCCCGGGCGCCCTCGATCCGGAGTTCCTCGTGGCAACCGGCCGACATCGCCGACGTCACCGGGCCCGGCACCACGAGGGCCGGCCGGCCCAGCAGCCGTGCGCGGCCGAGCGTCTGCCGGGCGCCGCTGCGGTGGGCCGCCTCCACCAGGACCGTGCCGGCCGACGACGCGGCGATCACGCGGTTGCGGATGAGGAAGCGGAGCTTGTACGGCGGCGCGTCGGGCGGCCATTCGCTGATCACCAGGCCCTCCTCGCCGATCCGTTCGAACATGCCGGTATGGCTGACCGGGTACGGGCGGTTGATGCCGCAGGCGAGTACCGCGACGGTGACGCCGCCCGTGGCCAGAGCGGCCCGGTGCGCCGCGCCGTCGATGCCCAGGGCGCCGCCGGACACCACCGTCCAGCCGCTCTCGGCCAGGCCGTGGGCCAGGTCGCCGGCGACGTAGTTGCCGTATCCGGTGGCGGCCCGCGCACCGACGATCGCGACCGAGCGGGCCAGCGCATGGTCGAGCCGGTGCGGGCCGCGGACCCACAGCGCCAGCGGCGGGTCGGTGTCGCGGTCGGCCACCTGACCGGTGTAGCCGCGGCTGATCCGGACCAGGTGGGCGAGCTGGGACGGCCACTCCTCGTCGTCGGGGCAGACGATCCGGACGCCCAGCCGGTCGGCATCGTCGAGCAGGCGTGCGCCGAAGGCCTCCACGGCCGGCAGGCGCAGCGGCTCGCCCAGCCGGGTGGTGGCCGCGCCGACCAGCTGCTCGGAGACGCGTTCCGAGCACAGCGCGTCGGCTGCAACGTACGGCCCGACCCGGCGCACGATCTGCCCGAGTTCGCGGTTGCCGGGCTCGACAAGAGCGCTCAGGCCGACGTAGAGCTCGCGGGTCATCGGGTTCCCCTCCGTAGGTCGAGTGCTTCGCAGACGTCGTTGAGGTCGGGGAACGCGCGGCCGTCGAGGTCGCTCATGGTCCACGCGACGCGCAGCACCCGGTTGTGTCCGCGGGCCGAGATGAGGCCGCGGTCGAGGTCTTTCGCCAGCGGCGCGGTGGCCTCCCGGGCCAGCCGGAACCGGGCGTCGCGCAGCGTGCGGGCCGGCACCCCGGCGTTCGTGGCGTTCCACCGCTCCGCGGCGGCCGCACGGGCCGTGGCCACCCGGGCCGCCACCGCCGCCGACGACTCGCCGGCCTCCGCACCGAGGACCGCCGCCGGCCGGGCCGGTGTGAGCTTCACTTGGAGGTCGATCCGATCGAGCAGCGGACCCGATAGCCGGCTCAAATAACGGCGACGCACCCAGGGCGAACAGTCGCAGTACTGGTCGCCACCGGGACGGGCGCAGGGACACGGGTTAGCCGCTAGGACGAGCTGTATACGGGCCGGATACTCCCTCTCCGCCCGGGAGCGGCTGATCCGTACCACGCCTTCTTCCAACGGCTGTCGCAACGCCTCCAGAGCCGCAACGCTGAACTCTGGTGCTTCGTCCAGAAACAGGACTCCGTTATGAGCACGGGTCAATGCGCCTGGCCGACCTATTCCATGGCCACCGCCGACCATTGCCGCGACCGATGCGGTGTGGTGTGGGGCCTGGAACGGCGGACGGCGGATCAATGGACATTCAGGCGGCAGCGCGCCAACGAGTGAGTGCACCGCCGTCACCTCCAGCGCCTCTTCGTCGGACAGCGGCGGCAGGAGACCGGGCAGGCGCTGGGCCAGCATCGATTTTCCGGCGCCGGGCGGGCCGAACAGGGCCAGGTTGTGTCCGCCGGCGGCGGCCAGTTCGACGGCGCGGCGGCCGCGATCCTGCCCGAGGACATCGGCCAGGTCGGGACCGTCGGGCGGCGCCGGCAGCGCGACGCTGGGCGGATCGAGCAGGGGACCGTCGCAGCGGAGGAAGTCGATGAAACGCAGCAGCGTGTCGGTGGCCTGCACGACGATGCCCGGCACCAGTGCGGCCTCGGCGGCGTTCGCGACCGGGACCACCGCGTAGCGCAGCCCTTCGCGCATCGCCGCGACCACCGCCGGCAGCACGCCCCGCACCGGCCGCACCGCGCCGTCGAGGCCCAGCTCGCCGATGAGCACCGCCTCGCGCAGCGGCTCGGCCGGGATGACGCCGGCGGCCGCCAGCAGGGACGCCGCGATGGCGAGATCGAACGACGACCCGTGCTTGGGCAGGTGGGCCGGCAGCAGGTTGACGGTGAGCCGCCGCTGCGGCCAGGCCTCGCCGGAGTTGACGACGGCCGCGCGCACCCTGTCGCGCGCCTGCGACAGAGCCGCGTCGGGCAGGCCGGTGAGGACCAGCGACGGCAGCCCCTTGGCCACGTCGGACTCGACGACGACCACCTGGCCCACCATCCCGACCAGGGCGACCGCCCGGACCTGTGCATAACTCATGCGATCGCCTCGCTCCGCTCGGCGATGCATTCGCGGGCACTGCGTTGATGATTCGCTCGCTGACGCTCGCTCATGTCAGAACGCCGCCCGCACGTGCTCGATCAGCGCCGGCCCGCTGCGCGGGCGCAGGACGCTCACCACGTCGAACCGGATCGCCTCGTGGTGACCCGGGTGCGCGGCCAGCCACCGCAGGGCCAGCCGGCGTAGCCGGTGCCGTTTCGCGGGCACGACAGCCTCCGCCGGCAGCCCGAACTCCCGGTCGCGGCGGGTCTTGACCTCGATGAACACGATCTCGTTCGCGTCGCGGGCGACGATGTCGAGCTCGCCGTCGGCGCATCGCCAGTTGAGGTCGAGTACCTGCATGCCCGCCTCGTTGACCAGGTAGGCGGCGGCCCGACGTTCGCCGTACGCGCCGACCGCGTTGCTCGCCAGTGACATGGCGAAGACGATCGCCGTCCGTCAGGTACCGGGCAACGAACAGGAGAACGAGATGTGGACAGCGAGGGTGCCTGTGGACGGGTCAACGGTAAGCGAGTTGATCTGCTATGGCAGATACAGGCAGTGACTCTCGTCACTTCTTGGCACGACCTTGGGATTTATGTACGTGGAGCCCGTTCCTACTGTCAGTACCAAGTAGATGACACACAAGCGCAGAGCGGCGGCACTCGGAGCACCCCGGGTGCCGCTGTGTCATGTCTGGAATGACGTGAGGTAATGACGCGGGAACGAAACGTCAGGGAAATGAGGATTGTCCAGGCTGGGCGGATGTTGGTGCGACGGCTCCTGGTTCGCCTACCCGACCGGCCCGGCTCCCTGGGCAAGGTCACCACGCTGCTCGGCCGTCTCGGCATCGACATCCGCGAGGTGCGGATCCTCGGCCGCGACGGCGCGTACGCCACCGACGAGTTCATCGTCGCCATCCAGGGCCCCGTGCTCGAAAACTGCCTGGTGGACCTGCTCGAAGAGATGGAGAGCGTCTACGTCCTAACGTTCGAGGAGGCGAAGCCGGCGAACGGCCTCGTCGAGAACGTCGTCGCGCTTGCAGAAGGCGAACCGGATCAGGCGCCGGCCCTGGTCGACGTTGTCGTAGAAGACCTGGGTGGGCACCGCGACGACCCCGCACCGCTCGGGCAGTGACCGGCAGTACGAGATCCCGTCGGCACCGGAACCGAGATCCACGGTGACGAAGTACGTGCCGGAAGACCGGAGAACCCGGAAGCCCGCGGAGGACAGGCCCGCGCACAACCGGTCGCGCTTGGACTCCAGGGCCGCGCGCACGCCGTCCACATAAGAAGAGCCCAGCCCGAGTGCCACCGCGACCGCCGGTTGCAGCGGGCCCGCGTTCACAAAGGTCAGGAACTGTTTGACCCGCAGGACGGCCGAGACCAGCGACGCCGGCCCGCACGCCCAACCGACCTTCCAGCCCGTGCACGAGAAGGTCTTGCCGGCCGAGGAGATCTGGATCGTGCGCTCGCGCATGTCCGGCAGCGTCGCGATCGGAATGTGGGCCAGGCCGTCGTAGACGAGATGCTCGTACACCTCGTCGGTGACGGCGACCGCGTCGAACTCCTGGCACAGCTCCGCGATCAGCGTGAGCTCCTCCCGGCTGAACACCTTGCCGGTGGGGTTGTGCGGCGAATTGAGCAGCACCAGCTTCGTGCGGGGGCCGAAGGCGGCGCGGAGCTGGGTCGCGTCGAAGGCATAGCCTTCGCCGCTTTCGTCGGGCGTCAAGGTGACGGGACGCCGCACCGCACCGGCCAGCGCGATGGACGCCGCGTACGAGTCGTAGTACGGCTCGAAACAGACGACCTCGTCGCCGGCGTCGCAGAGCGCGAGGATCGCGGCCGCGATCGCCTCGGTGGCACCGGCGGTGACGACGATCTCGCCGTCGGGGTCGTAGTCGAGGCCCCAGTACTCCTTCTGGTGCGCGGAGATCGCCGCGCGCAGTTCGGGCACGCCCGGCCCCGGTGGGTACTGGTTGCGGCCGTTCCGGAGCGCGTGCGCGGCCGCGTCCAGCATCTCCGGCGGACCGTCGGTGTCGGGGAAGCCCTGGCCGAGGTTGATCGATCCGGTGCGGACGGCAAGTGCGGACATTTCGGCAAAGATCGTCGTGCCGAAGGGCTGCATCCGCGTCACCAGCGGGTCACTCATGGGGATCAGCCTAGGCCGCCCTCTGGCGAGGTTCCCGCTCCTGCCCTACGGTGCGAATCCGTGGAGCCACAACGAAACGTTTCGGACGACGGCGAGCACCGCTGGTTCGAAGGTGGGGAATGGGAGCGCGGCCGGCACGGCGCGCCGGGGCCGGGGCCGGTCGGGTCGTACCGCGGCGCCGAGGAGGAGTACACGGGCGCCTTCAGCGAACCGGCGTCGGCTCCACCGGCCCCCGACCCCGCCGAGACGTCGCGACGCTCGACCGAGGCGATCGACGTCGCCGCTCTGCGCCGGCCACCGGCGGCCGGTCCGCCCGGCGAATACCCGCCGCCCGCGGCGGCCCCGCCGGCCGAGTACCCACCGCCACCGGCCGGGTATCCGCCGGCCGCCGCGTACACCCCGCCGGAACAGCCGCTGTACCCGGCGAGCCCGGCCGCCGGCGGGTTCGGCGCGCCCACCGCGGCGGTGCACACGATCCCACCGCCCCATCACCAGCAGCCGGGGCCGGGTCCGTCGATCTACCAGAGCCGCAAGCCGGTGGTGCTGATCGCGCTCGTGGCGCTGACCGTGCTGTTCGAGATCCCGGCGCTGCGGCTGCTCACCTCGGCGATGGTCGCCGACGCGGTGCCGGCCAGCGGGGTGGTGGCCGGCACGTTCCTGGTACTCGGCATCCCGGTGTCCGCGTACGGGCTGTACGGGATGCTCGGCGGCGGCCCGGTCACCGGAAACCTGTCGGTCTGGCTCAAGCAGCCGTTGATCTACCTGCCGCTCGGCGTGCTCCTCTTCCTGTTCGCGGCCCTGGCCGCCTGACCCGCGGCCTGACCGGCCGCCTGATACCTGCCCGCGGCCTGGCGTACACTTGCCACCGGCGACCACCTCAGGTGGTCGACCTCGCGTGCCCTCCTCCAGATCGACGTTCGGATTCGAGCGGGAGGCGGCGGTCGCCCTGGTCCCGGGTTCGAAGAACGCTCCGGGTAGCGCGGCCGACGACCGGGCACCAGGGCGGGTGTCAACCGTGTCATCCGCAACAACCAGGGCGAAAGAGGACAACGACCATGGCAGTGTCCATGCGCGAACTGCTGGAGAACGGTGTCCACTTCGGGCACCAGACCCGGCGGTGGAACCCGAAGATGAAGCGGTTCATCTTCACCGAGCGTAACGGCATCTACATCATCGACCTGCGCCAGACGCTCGAGTACATCGAGAAGTCGTACGACTTCATCCGCGGCACGGTCGCGGAGGGCGGGCACATCCTGTTCGTCGGCACCAAGAAGCAGGCCCAGGAGGCCGTCGCGACCCAGGCCATGCGGGTCGGCCAGCCGTACGTGAACCACCGCTGGCTCGGTGGCATGCTCACGAACTTCCAGACGGTGTACAAGCGGCTGCAGCGGCTCAAGGAGCTGGAGGGCATCGACCTCACCGGCACCGCGCAGGGTTTCACCAAGAAGGAGACCCTGCAGCTCAGCCGCGAGCGTGACAAGCTCAGCCGCACCCTCGGCGGCCTGCGCGACATGCAGAAGCTGCCGGCCGCCATCTGGGTGGTCGACACCAAGAAGGAGCACATCGCGGTCGACGAGGCGCGCAAGCTGGGCATCCCGGTGATCGCCGTCCTCGACACGAACTGCGACCCCGACGAGGTCGACTTCCCGATCCCGGGCAACGACGACGCGATCCGTGCCGCCGCCCTGCTCACCCGGGTGGTCGCCGACGCCGTCGCCGACGGCCTGATCGCCCGGTCGGGCAAGGCGTCGCGCTCCGGTGGTGCCGACGAGAAGCCGGAGCCCGGCACTGTCGCGGCCGACGAGCCGCTGGCCGAGTGGGAGCGCGAGCTCCTCGAAGGCAAGAAGAACGAAGAGCCCGCTCCCGCCGCCTCCTAGTCGACGTCGAAGACAATCGAGAGAGAGTCATGAGCAACTTCACCGCCGCTGACGTCAAGCGGCTCCGCGACCTCACCGGCTCCGGGATGATGGACTGCAAGAAGGCCCTCACCGAGGCCGAGGGCGACTTCGACAAGGCCGTCGAGATCCTGCGTATCAAGGGTGCCAAGGACGTCAACAAGCGGGCCGGCCGCACCGCCGCCAACGGGCTCGTCGCCCACCACGGCAGCGCGCTGCTCGAACTGAACTGCGAGACCGACTTCGTGGCCAAGAACGCCGACTTCGTCGCGTTGGCGCAGAAGCTGGTCGAGCACGTCGACGCCACCAAGCCGGCCGACGTGGCCACGCTGAGCGCCTCGACGCTCGACGGGCGCAGCGTCGCCGAGATCGTCGACGGCGAGTCGGCGCGCATCGGCGAGAAGATCGTCATCAACCGGTTCGGCACCGTCGACGGCACCGCCGCCGTCTACCTGCACCGCAAGGACCCGCAGCTGCCGCCGCAGGTCGGCGTGCTGGTCGAGTACACCGGCAAGAGCGACGAGGCGGCCGACGCCGACGCGCGCGGCGTCGGCATGCAGATCGCGGCCATGCGTCCGCGGTTCCTGACCCGCGACGAGGTGCCCGCCGAGACGGTCGAGTCGGAGCGGCGCATCGCCGAGCAGACCGCCCGCGAGGAGGGCAAGCCCGAGCAGGCCATCCCGCGGATCATCGAGGGCCGCGTGGGCGCCTTCTTCAAGGACTTCGTGCTGCTCGAGCAGCCGTCGGTGACGGATCAGAAGAAGACCGTCCAGAAGGTTCTCGACGAGGCCGGTATCACGGTGACGAAGTTCGTCCGGTTCGAGGTCGGCCAGGCCTGAGTGTCTGTGGAGAAGGGGGTCGCGCCATCGCGCGGCCCCCTTCCCGTAGCCAGTTGATGTTGTGCGACCGAGTGGGGGATCCGATGACCGCTGACGCCGTGACCGAGCACCGCCGGGTGGTGCTGAAACTCTCGGGCGAGGTTTTCGGGGGTGGCGCGGTCGGCGTCGACCCGATCGTCGTACAGGACGCCGCGAAGCAGATCGCCACGGCGGTGCGGCGCGGTGTGCAGGTGGCCGTCGTCGTCGGGGGTGGCAACTTCTTCCGGGGCTCCGAACTGCAGGCCTCCGGCATGGACCGGGCCCGCGCCGACTACATGGGCATCCTCGGCACGGTGATGAACTGCCTCGCGCTCCAGGACTTCCTGGAGAAGGAGGGCATCGACACCCGGGTGCAGACGGCCATCCACATGGCCCAGGTCGCCGAGCCCTACATTCCCCGGCGGGCGATCCGGCACCTGGAGAAGGGCCGCGTGGTGATCTTCGGTGCTGGGGCCGGCATGCCGTTCTTCACCACCGACACGGTGGCCGCCCAGCGGGCGCTGGAGATCCACGCCGACGTGGTGCTGATGAGCAAGAACGGTGTCGATGGCGTCTACACCGCCGATCCGCGGATCGACCCGACCGCCCGCAAGCTCGACACGGTGACGTTCGCCGATGCGCTGCGGCAGGGCCTGCGGGTCGCCGACGCCGCCGCGTTCAGCCTCTGCCAGGAGAACAAGCTGCCCATGGTGGTGTTCGCCGCGGAGGGCGCCGACACGATTGTGCGCGCCGTGGGCGGCGAGAAGATCGGAACACTGATCACCGCGGGCTGAGCGTAACCTGAGCCAACACCACCCCCGCAGCGCGCGTAACAAGGGATTGAAGGAGGCGACGAACCCGGTGATCGATGACACTCTTCTCGAGGCCGAGGAGAAGATGGAACGGGCGGTCGAGCACGCCAAGGAGGAGTTCGCCGCGATCCGTACCGGCCGGGCGACCCCCGCGATGTTCAGCAAGATCCTGATCGATTACTACGGCACGCCGACGCCGCTGCCGCAGATGGCCTCGATCGGCATCCCGGAGCCCCGGATGGTGATCGTCAAGCCGTACGACGCCTCGCAACTCGCCGCGATGGAGCGCGCCATCCGCGACTCCGACCTGGGTGTGAACCCGAACAACGAGGGTACCCAGCTCCGCATCCACCTGCCCCAGATGACGGAGGAGCGGCGCCGCGACATGGTCAAGGTCGCCCGGCACAAGGCGGAGGAGGCGCGCGTCGCCATCCGCAACATCCGCCGGCACGGCAAGAGCGACATCGACAAGATCGTCAAGGACGGCGAGGCGGGCGAGGACGAGGGGCGTCGCGGCGAGAAGGAACTCGACGACGTCACCCACCGGTACGTCGCGAGCGTCGACGAGCTCCTCAAGCACAAGGAAGCCGAGCTGCTCGAGGTCTGATGTCCGGACCCGATGCCACCCCTGATCTACGCGCGACGCACGACCCGCCGCCCCAGCCCGAGGCCAGCCCGGTGGGCGGCGGGACCCGCGTGAACCACCCAACTGAAGAACCGCCCCGGAAGAGTCGCGCGGGCCGGAACCTGCCCGCGGCCATCGGGGTCGGTGTGGGGCTCGGCGCGGTCGTGCTGGCGTCGCTGCTGTTCTGGAAGCCGGCGTTCTACGGCGTGATCCTGATCGCCCTCGTGGTCGCCACCTGGGAGATGGTGCGCGCGGTCGGCACCGCCGGCATGCGGCCGCCGATGCTGCCGTTGCTGGTCGGCGGGGCGGCGATGATCGCCCTGACCTGGCACGCCGGTGCCGGCGGCCTGCCGTACGGCCTGCTCGGCACGGCTGTGGCGATACTCATATGGCGGCTGGCCACCGGTCCCGAGGGTTACCAGCGCGACGTGGTCACCGGCCTGCTCATCGCGGCGTACGTGCCGTTCCTCGGCGGGTTCGTGGTGCTGCTGCTCGACCCCGACGACGGGCACCTGCGGGTGCTCGCGATGCTGGCCGCGGTGGTGATGTCGGACACCGGCGGCTATGCGTTCGGCGTATTCCTCGGCCGGCACAAGCTGGCGCCGAGCATCAGCCCCGGCAAGACCTGGGAGGGCTTCGCCGGATCGCTGTTCACGGCGGCCGTCGGCGGCGCACTCCTGGTGCGGTTCATGCTCGACGGGCAGTGGTACTGGGGCGTCGTCTTCGGGGTCGCGGTGGCCGCCGCGTCCACGGTCGGTGACCTCGCCGAGTCGATGCTGAAGCGCGATCTCGGGGTCAAGGACATGAGCAATCTGCTGCCAGGACACGGTGGCCTCATGGATCGGCTCGACTCGATCCTGCTCGCGGCGCCGGTCGCGTACGCGGTGTTGACCAATCTCGTTCCGCCCGGGTGACACCAGCGTGGATCAAGAAAGCTACGCAGCGCGATAAATACGTGTGCGGCCAGTCGTGGGACACTTGGAGCCGTTATGACTTTGCTGCGCCTTACACCAGTCCAAACGTCCCCGGAGAAACCCGGCCGACGGCCCGCGCCGCCGCGTCACCTCGCCGATCTTGACGCGGCCGGGCGCCGGGCGGCGGTCGCCGCCCTCGGCGAGCGCGAGTTCCGGGCCGGGCAACTGTCGGCGCACTACTTCGGCCGCCTCGTGCGCGAGCCCGCGGCGATGACCGACCTGCCCGCGGCCAGCCGCGAGCGGATCACCGCCGACCTGCTGCCGACGTTGCTGACCCCGGTGAAGGAGCAGGCCTGCGACGGCGGCGCCACCCGCAAGACGCTGTGGCGACTCCACGACGGCGCGCTCGTCGAGAGCGTCCTCATGGGCTACCCGGACCGGGTGACCGTCTGCATCTCCAGCCAGGCCGGCTGCGGCATGGCGTGCCCGTTCTGCGCCACCGGCCAGGCCGGGCTCACCCGGAACCTGTCGACGGCCGAGATCGTCGACCAGGTGGTGTGGTTCGCCGGCGAAACCGCCCGAGGCGCACTCCCTGGGTGTCCCGACCGGCTGTCCCGGGTCGTTTTCATGGGCATGGGCGAGCCCTTGGCCAACTACAACCGGGTGCGCGACGCGATCAGCCGGCTCACCGACCCCGCCCCCGACGGGCTGGGCCTGTCCCAGCGGCACATCACGGTGTCGACGGTGGGCCTGGTGCCGGCGATCCACCGGCTGGCCGACGAGAAACTCCAGGTGCGGCTCGCGGTCTCGCTGCACGCTCCCGACGACGACCTGCGCGACGAACTCGTACCGGTGAACCAGCGCTGGAAGGTGGCCGAGGTCCTCGACGCGGCCGACGCCTACGCCCGTCAGACGGGGCGGCGCGTTTCCATCGAGTACGCGATGATCAGGGACGTGAACGACCACCCGTGGCGTGCCGACCTCCTCGGCCGGCTGCTGTCCGGGCGGCTGGCGCACGTCAATCTCATCCCGCTCAACCCCACGCCCGGAAGCCGGTGGGACGCCAGCCCGAAAGTGGTCGAGCGGGAGTTCGCCCGTAGGCTGCGGGCAGCCGGCGTCACCACCACGGTGCGCGACACCCGGGGGCGCGAAATCGACGGCGCCTGCGGGCAGTTGGCCGCTGCGGAGGTGGCGTCGTGACTGCAGACTGGGGTACACGCTGCGAACGGGCTAGAGCCGTGTCACACCGGGGTCCAGGTGGCACAGTGAACGGTGCGGAGCCCCGGCGTCCGGGAACCCCACCGCGGGGTACCGGGCGACGTGGCGCGAACCAGGAGGAACAGTGACGAGTCAGGGCCAGCGGTTCCGGCGGCGGGCGCTGCGACGTGGGTACAAGGTCGACGAGGTCGACTCGTTCCTCGACCGGGTCGAGGCGACACTTGCGGGTGACCCGATCGGCACGTCGGTTGCCGCCCAGGAAGTCCACGATGTCGTGTTCCGGGTTCGTTTCGGTGGATATGACGAATGGCAGGTCGACCTGCACCTCGACCGGGTGGAGCGGCAGCTCGCCGAGCTCGAGGAGCGGGGCGGCTACGTGCGTCCCGACGGTCGCCAGCCGATGCTCGAGAGCGGCCCGGCCCGCGAGCGCGTAGGCGCCGCCGAGCGCATGGGCCCGCCCGACCGGATGGGCCCGCCGGAGCGCATGGGTCCCCCCGACCGCATGGGCGGTGGTCTGCCCGAGCGACCTGCCCCGATGGGCCCGCCGCCCGAGCGCATGGGCCCGCCCGACCGCATGGGTCCCCCGGATCGCATGGGTCCGCCCGACCGGATGGGCCCCCCTGACCGGATGGGTCCGCCCGACCGCATGGGTCCCCCCGACCGCATGGGCCCGCCCGACCGGCTGCCCCCGGCCCTGCCCCACCGCCCGCCGGGTGCGGCGATCGCCGGTGGGCCGCGCGATGGCGGCTACCCGCAGTACGACGAGCCGACCGGTGGCTTCGGCCCGCCCAACGAGCAGTACGAACCGGGCCGGCGGGCCCGCGCGGACATGACGGCCGAGATCCGCATGGGCGACGCGACGTTCGGCGGCGCACCGCCGGCGGCGCGTCCGCACCCGGGTGGCGGCTTCGGCGGGCCGAGCGGTCCCGGTGGCCCGGGTCCGGATCGTGGTGGCCCGGACCGCGGCCCTGACCGCGGCGGACCGGACCGCGGTGGCCCCGGCGGCTTCGGCCCCGGTGGCCCGGGTCCCGGCCCCGGCGGTCCGGGTGGCTTCGCACCGGGTGGACCCGGCGGCCAGGGTCCCGGCCAGGGCGGCTTCGCGGGCGGCCCCGGTCCCGGTGGACCCGGTGGCCCGGGCGGTTTCGCGGGCGGACCGGACCGCGGACCGGATCGCGGCGGCCCGGATCGCGGCGGACCGGACCGTGGTGGCCCCGGCGGGTTCGGTCCCGGTGGACCCGGTCCCGGTGGGCCCGGTGGTTTTGCGCCGGGCGGTCCCGGCCCGGAGCGTGGTGGCCCCGGCCGGCCCGGCTACGGCGGTGCGCCGGTCAGCGGTGGCCCGCCCGTCAGCGGACCCGCGGGCTACGGCTCGCCGGTGAGCGGTGGCCCCTACGGCCGGCCGGTCAGCGGCGGTCCGCCGCCGGTGAGCGGTGGTCCGTACGGCCCGCCCGTCAGCGCCGTACCCGGCGGCGGCTACGGCGGCCCGCCCCCCGGCTACGGCGGCCAGGGCCCAGGCCCCGGCGGCCCGGGGCCTGGCGGACCGGGCGGCCCCGGTGGACCCGGGGGACCGGGTCCGAGCGGCCCGGCCCTCTCCGGTGACGCCCAGCGCCTCGACCAGTTGCGCCGCACGTTCCAGCTGCGCCGGTTCGGCAGCGGCTACGACCGGGCCCAGGTCGATCAGCTCTTCGAAGGGCTGATCATGGGGCTGGCCGGGCGTGGTCCGCTGCCCAACAGCGAGGCCGAGCTGGCACCCAACCGGTTCGAGCTGGTGCCCGGTGGCTATTTCGAGGCAGAGGTGGACGCGGCGCTCAAGGAGGCCCGCGACATAATGTCCCGGCGTCGCTGACCACTGTCGCTGATAGGGCCCCTCACAAACGAACATGACAACAGTCCGGTTCGGGCTGGTCGTGCTGCCGATCGTCACGTTTCTGTTGACGCTCTACGCGGTGCGACCGGTCACATCCGCCGTCGCCCCGCGCCGGCTCGCGGTTGTCCGCGCTGCCGTGATCGTCGGGGCGTTCGGCGTGCTCGCGGTCGAGGCGCTGTCGGCCGCCGGCTGGCTCACCGCCGTCGGGATCAGCGCCGCCTGGGTCGCGGCCGCGGCGGCCGCGGGCGTCGGCGCGTGGTTGCGCTTTCGAAAAATGCCGGATGACGCGTCGAGCGTGGCCCCGCGTACCGCGTCTACAGCCGCTGCGGCCCTCCGGGCCCTCCCCAGGGCCGACCAGCTGGTGCTCGGGGCGATCGTCGCCCTGGTGACGGCGGAACTCGTGCTCGCGCTGTTCTCCCCGCCGAACACGTACGACTCGCAGACCTACCACCTGCCCCGGATCGAACAGTGGGCGCAACGGGGCAGCGTCGACCTGTACCCGACCGGCATCCGTCGCCAGATCACCTATCCGCCCGGCGCCGAGTTCCTGCTGCTGCACCTGCGGCTGCTCACCGGGGCCGACACGCTGTACAACCTGCTGCAGTGGTCGGCCGGGGTGCTGTGCCTGCTGATCGTCGCCCGGCTCGCGGCTCAACTCGGCGTGCCCCGCCGCGGGCAACTGCTCGCCGCCCTCGTGGCCGCGTCCGTCCCGATGATGGTGCTGCAGGCGTCGAGCACCCAGACCGACCTGACCGTCGCCGCCTGGGTGGCCTGCGTGGCGACGCTCGCGCTCGACGGGGTCGGCCGGGTGCCGCTCCGCAAGCCCGACCTGGCCACGGTGCTCCTGCTCGGCGCCGCGACCGGCCTGGTGACCCTCACGAAGGCCACCGGTGGCCTGCTGGCCGGGCCGTTCCTGATCTGGTGGACGCTGGCCCAGGTGCGCCGCGCCTGGGGCAGGCCGTTGCCCGTCGCTCGGGTGGCCGGCGCCGCGCTGGTGATCGTCGGGGTGGCCGGGCTGGTCAGCGGCCCGCAGTTCGTGCGGATGACCGAGACGTTCGGGCATCCGCTCGGCCCGCAGAACCTGCGCGACACGCTCGCCATGCAGCGCCACGATCCGGCCAGCCTGCTGATCAACGGGCTGCGTCAGGCGCACACGGCGCTGGAGATCCCGGTTCCGCCGGTGAACCGCTGGGTCGGCGACCGGATCGTCGACCTCGCCGAGGCACTCGGCCGCGACCCCAACGACCCGCAGACCACGTTCCTGGAGCAGACGTTCCCGGACGAGTCCTGGTACCCGAGCGAGGACAAGGCGGCGCTGCCCCTGCAGGCCCTGCTGCTCGCCGCTGGCGTGGTGGTCGCCGCCGTGCGCGGGTGGCGTCCCGACGGCGACCGCCGCCTGCTGATCTACGCGGCGACGATCGTGGTGGCGGCCACCGGCTACGCGGTGGCGTTCAAGTGGCAGCCGTGGGGCAACCGGCTGCTGCTGTTCATCATCGTGGTCGCGGCGCCGCTGGCGGGAGCCTGGCTGGGCTCGGTCTTCGAACGCCGGGCCACGCTTACGCCGTCATCCATGGTTTTCAAAGCCGTGCCCCGGATGGCGGCCGCGCTTCTCGTTGTCGCGACGCTGGCCGGAGCCCTTTCCGCGGTTTACGGCTATCCGCGGCGGCTGGTCGGCAGCGGTTCGGTGTTCACGCGCGACGACCTGGCCGCGCGCTTCGCGATGCGGCCGGAATGGCGGGCCAGCTACGAGAAGGCCGCCGCCGACGTGAACGCCCGGGGGCCGAGGCGGGTCGGCCTGGTCACGACCGTCGACGGCTGGGAGTATCCGTGGTACGTGCTGCTGAAGGCGCCGGAGTTGCGGTCGTTGCAGTCGTCGGAGCCGACGAAGCTGCCGCCGACCACGGTCGAGGAGGTCGACGCGGTGGTGTGCACCGGCCCGGCCTGGATCTGCTACAAGTACGTGCGCCCGTCGTGGACCTTCTGGTCGGACGGGGTGGTGTCGTACCTGCTGCCGCCGGTGACTTAGGAGCGCAGGCCGTTGCGGCGCAGCACCCAGTCGACGATGAGCAGGAGAATCAGGCCCGCGGCCGAGAGGGCCAGAAAGATGTCTTCGACCTTGCCCTCGTGGTTGCCCATGGTCATGAGCAGCAGGATGATCGCCGAGACGACCGCGCCGATGCGCAGCGCCTTCATGTTGGCCGGCTTGTGCTGGTCGGGAGAGGTCACCGGTGCATCATGATCGCCCGCCACGTCTGCTCCTTCTATGAGATCGCCGAGTCAAAGTGTGTCATGGCGGCGGCGAGCAGGGCGCAGGACCCTCTGTTGTAGTTTCGGCGGGAGCGGTTCGGAAGGGATCAGGGAATGTCATCGGTACAGATCACCGGCACGGGGCATGCGAGCATGCACATCCAGACGCCGGCGGGCAGCATCCTGTGTGACCCGTGGGTCAACCCGGCCTTCTTCGCGTCCTGGTTCCCGTTTCCCGACAACTCGCAGCTCGACTGGGAGTCGCTCGGCAGGTGTGACTACCTGTACGTGTCGCACCTGCACCGGGACCACTTCGACGCCGTGCACCTCAAGAATTTCATCAGCAAGAAGGCCACCGTTCTGCTGCCGAACTACGCGACCTCCCAGCTGCGCGACGAGCTGGAGGACCTCGGGTTCACGAAGTTCATCGAGACCGTCTCGAACGAGGTCGTCGCCCTCGACGGTGGGTTGAACGTCATGATCCAGTCGCTCACCGCGCCGAACGACGGGCCGATCGGTGACTCGTCGCTGTGGGTCGAGTACGACGGCATCCGGATCCTGAACCAGAACGACGCCCGGCCCAGCGACCTCGACATCTTCGCCGAGCTCGGCCACGTGCACGCGCACATGCTGCAGTTCTCCGGCGCGATCTGGTACCCGATGGTCTACGAGTTGCCGGCCAACGCGAAGACCGCGTTCGGCAAGCAGAAGCGCGACCGGCAGTTCGACCGCACCTGGCGCTACATCGACGACCTCAAGGCGTCGTACGTGTTCCCGATCGCCGGGCCGCCGTGCTTCCTCGACGACGAACTCTGGCAGTTCAACGACATCCACGGCGACGAGGGCAACATCTTTCCGGATCAGCACGTGTTCATGGAGGAATACGCCAAGGTCGGTGGCACCAACGGGGTCGTGCTGCTGCCGGGCAGCGTCTCCACGCTCACCACGGAGAGCTGCGAGACCACGCACCTCGTGCCCGACGTCGACGACTTCTTCGCCAACAAGGAAAAGCACCTGCGCGACTACCAGGCCCGGATGCGGCCGGTGATCGAGGCGCAGAAGGAGACCTGGAAGCACCCCGAGATCGACGTGCTCAAGGAGATGAAGCGGCGCATCGAGCCGCTGCTCGAAGAGTCGATCTACATGGCCAAGGGTGTCGGCGGGCCGGTGCGGTTCGACCTCGTCGGGTACGACGGCGAGACGGTGGAGTCGGTGCTGGTCGACTTCCCGAACAAGGAGGTGCGGCGGGCCGCCGACGAGAAGGTCCGCTACCGCTTCCGCACGCAACGCGTTCTCGTCGAGCACCTGCTCTTCATCGAAGAGGTCGACTGGGTGAACTCGCTGTTCCTGTCGTGCCGATTTTCCGCGGCGCGGATCGGGCAGTACAACGAGTTCGTCTACTCGTTCTTCAAGTGCCTCACCGAGGAGCGGCTGCAGTACTCGGAGGGCTGGTACGACGAGCACCAGCGGGCCACCGACGCCGAGGACATCACGCTCGGCGACTGGAACGTGCAGCGTCGCTGCCCGCACCTGAAAGCAGACCTCACCCGGTTCGGCATCGTCGACGGTGGGGTGCTCACGTGCCAGTTGCACGGCTGGAAGTTCGACCTGGCCAGCGGCCGGTGCCTCACGAGCGTGGGGCACCCGATCCGGGCGTCGAAGGCTTCATCAGACTGAGCATCACGGTCTTCAGTTCCGTCTCGAACATCGACTGCGCGTCGGTGAGCGCGAACCCGAGGTGCCCGAACACCTCCAGCGCCACCGACCCGTACAGCCTGATCCAGTGCGACAGGTAGACCTGTAGCGCGCCGAGCGTCAGCGCCGTGCCGGTGGCGGCCTTGAACGTGGCGAGCTGGTCGCGCAGGTCGGCGGGTAGGTCGTCGTCGGCGGGTGCCGCGAACGGGTGGGCCCGCCACAGCTCGTCGAACAGGACCAGGTAGACCGCGCAGAAGCGCATGCCCACGGCGTACATCGGGTCGTCGGGCGCCGGGAGCTGCTCGGACGGACGCCCGAACATCAGCGCGAACTCGGCCCGGTGCGCGAGCGACCAGCGCCGGAACTCGCGGCACGCCACTCCCAGCTTGGACGCGACGTCCTTTTGTTCGGCGACCGCGGCCTCGACGTGCCCGATGCACTCCTCGAACAGCGCGATGCTCAGGCTCTCCAGCAGCGCGTCGAGGCTGTCGTAGTAGCGGTAGAGCGCCGGCGCCGTCATGCCCATCTCGCGGCTGATCGCGCGCAACGTCACGGCCGGAAGCCCGTCGGCGACGAGGAGGCGGCGCGCCGTCTCGAGGATCTCCGACAGCGTGGCCGCACGCAGCCGGTCCCGACGAGACGTCACAGTCATGCGTGATACCCCTTGACCTGAGCTAACGACGCTGTAAAAGTTAACACCATTCACTCGTGCGATCGGTGTTGTCGGCAAGTCTAGGGGGAGACGGATGTTCGCGTGGTGGGGCAGGACGGTGGTCCGGGCCCGGTGGGGCGTCGTGGTCGCCGGGCTGGTGCTGGCGGTGATCGGCGGCGGCTGGGGAACCGGGGTGTTCGGCGAGCTGAAGGGCGCCGGATTCGACGACCCGGGCAGCGAGTCGAACCGGGCGCGGACCCGGATCGCCGCTGAGGTCGGGCAGCGGCCGTCCGACGTCCTGGTGATCTGGTCGTCGGCGTCGGCCACCGTCGACGACCCGGCGTTCCGGCAGGCGGTCACCGACGCGCTCGCCACGGTGCGCCAGCACGCCGGCGTCGCGAGCGCCGTCTCCTACTACGACACCGGCAGCGACGCGTTCGTCTCCACCGACCGGCGGGCGACCTACGCGGTCGTCGCGCTCACCGATTCGTCGCTCGAACAGTTCGCCGCGCTGCGTCCGGACCTCGACGCGGCCGGGCTCACCACCGAGGTCGGCGGGCCGGCGGCCGTCGGCGACGCGGTCGGCGGCCAGGTGAGCGCCGACATCGCGCGCGCCGAGTCGTTCTCCATGCCGATCCTGCTGATCCTGCTCTTCGTGGTGTTCGGCAGCCTGGTCGCGGCCGGGATGCCGCTGCTCGTGGGCGGCCTGGCGATCCTCGGCGCGTTC
The DNA here is from genome assembly GCF_016863635.1 of Virgisporangium aurantiacum. Taxonomy (GTDB): domain Bacteria; phylum Actinomycetota; class Actinomycetes; order Mycobacteriales; family Micromonosporaceae; genus Virgisporangium; species Virgisporangium aurantiacum. The sequence goes on from NZ_BOPG01000043.1 coordinate 145,114, forward strand.
ACCGTCACCCGGCTGTTGAGCCTGTTCACCGACGTCTCGGTGTTCGCGTTGAACGTGATCACGCTGATCGGGCTGGGCATGGCGATCGACTACGCGCTGTTCGTCGTCAGCCGGTTCCGGGAGGAACTGGCGGCCGGTCGCGACACCGCCGCCGCCGTCGAGCGCACGGTCGACACCGCCGGGCGGACGGTGGTGGTCAGCGGCCTGACCGTCGCGCTGGCGCTGGCGGGCCTGCTCCTGTTCCCGCAGATGTTCCTGCGGTCGATGGCGTACGGCGGCATGGCGGCGGTGCTGATCGCGATGCTGGTGGCGGTGACCGTGCTACCGGCGGTGCTGGCTCTCCTCGGGCCACGGGTGAACCGGTTGCGGCTGCCGTTCTCCCTGCCGTCCGGCGGCACCGGCTGGGCGCGACTCGCGCACGGTGTGATGCGCCGGCCCGGCCTGGTCATCGTCGCGACCGTCGGCCTGCTGGTGCTGCTCGCGGTGCCGTTCGTGCGGGCCGAGTTCGGCGTGGCCGACGAGCGGGTGCTGCCTACCGAGGCCGGGCCGCGGGTGGCCGCGGAGCGGTTGGCCGCCGAGTTCCCGCAGACCGACACGGCGCCGGTGCAGGTACTGGTGAGCGGGGCCGACCCCGCGGTTGCCGCGGCGTTCGTCGAGCAGATCCGGGCGCTCAACGGCGTCACCTCGACGACCGTGACCGCGACGCGCGGTGACTCGACCGCGATCGCGGTCGGTTTCGACGGACCGCCGACCGGCGACACCGCCCGGGCCGTGGTCGACGAGATCCGTGGCCTGACGCCGCCCGCGGGCGCGGAGGTGCTGGTCGGCGGGACCACCGCGGAGCTGACCGACCTGCTCGACAGCCTCGGGTCGCGGTTGCCGTGGATGGCCCTGCTGGTGGCGCTGAGCACGTTCGTGCTGCTGTTCCTCGCGTTCGGGTCGATCGTGCTGCCGCTCAAGGCGATCCTGATGAACGTCGTCTCGATCGGCGCGGCGTTCGGCGCTGTCGTCTGGGCTTTCCAGGATGGGCACCTCGCCGGCCTGCTCGGCTTCACGTCCACCGGGAACCTGGAGGCGACCCAGCTGATCCTGATGCTGGCCGTGCTGTTCGGGCTGTCGACCGACTACGAGGTGTTCCTGCTCTCGCGGGTGCGCGAGGAGTGGGACCGCACCGGCGACAACACCGCGGCCGTCGCCGGCGGGCTGCAACGTACCGGCGGCATCATCACCGCGGCGGCGCTGCTGCTCATCATCGTGATCGGCGGCTTCACCACCGGCGACGTGCTGTTCATCAAGATGATCGGGTTCGGCATGATCGTCGCCCTGGCCGTCGACGCCACGATCGTGCGGGCGCTGCTGGTGCCGGCGACGATGAAGCTGCTGGGGCGGGCGAACTGGTGGCTGCCCTCTCCCCTTGCTGTTCTGTACCGGCGATTCGGGATCCGCGAGGGTTTTCCGCCTGTTGCCCCGGAGCGGGAGCTGGATACCGTCTCGGCGTGATCGTTTTCGAGACGCCGCGGCTGGCCATGCGCTTGTGGACGGCCGACGACGCCGACCGCCTGTTCGACATCTACTCCCGCTGGGAGGTCGCCCGCTGGCTGGGCGCGACGCCCAAGGTGCTGGAGACGCGCGAGCAGGCGGTCGCGGTTGCTTCCCGGTGGTCGTCATCCTGGGAACCGCCGTTCGGGGTGTGGGCGGTCTCGGTCCGCGAGACCGGTGTGATCGCCGGATCGGTGCTGTTGATCCCGCTGCCCGGCTCCTCCGACATCGAGGTTGGCTGGCACCTTCACCCCGATTCCCAGGGCCACGGCTATGCGACGGAGGCCGCGCGCGCCGCCCTCGACCGGGCCCGCACGGCGGGGGTGGGGGAGGTGTTCGCGGTGGTGCGGCCGGGCAACGACCCGTCGATGGCGGTCTGCCGGCGGTTGGGCATGGAGTCGATCGGACGCACGGATCGCTGGTACGGCGTGGAGGCGGAGGCGTTCCGCATCCCGCTGGTTAAGGTCTCGTGAACGCTGTTGTGATCTTTCCCCTGGTCACTTGACCTCCGTCCTCGTCCTCCGCAGTGTGTGGCGGGTGCCGTGGCTGGTGAAGATCGCCACGGCCTCCTTCGTGCATTGCCTTGAGGAGATCTCGTTGCGAAAGACTTCGCTGCGTGCCCTGGGTCTGGCCGGTGCGCTCGCCGTCGGCGGAGCGACCGCGCTTGTGGGGGGCAACCCTGCCGCGGCGGCGCCGACCACCATTCAGATTCTCGGCTTCAACGACTTCCACGGCCGGCTGGAATCGCCCGGCAACGACGCCAACGGCAAGCCGGTCGGTGGCGCGGCCCAGATGGCCGGCATGATCAAGCAGTTGCGGGGCGAGAACCCGCAGACGGTGGTGCTGGCCGCCGGTGACAACATCGGCGCCTCGACGTTCATCTCGGCCGTCCAGCAGGACAAGCCGACCATCGACTTCCTGAACGCGATCGGCCTCGACGCCACCGCCGCGGGCAACCACGAGTTCGACAAGGGCTACGCCGACCTGACCGGGCGCGTCGCCGACGCCGCGAACTTCGAGATCCTCGGCGCGAACGTCTACAAGAACGGCGCGCCGGCGCTGCCGGAGTCGTTCACGAAGACGGTCGGCGGGGTGAAGGTCGGCGTCATCGGCGTCGTCACGCAGGAGACCGGGACGCTGGTCTCGCCGGACGGTGTTCAGGGCATCACGTTCAAGGATCCGGTCGCCGAGGCGAACCGGGTGGCCGCTTCGCTGAAGGCCGACGGCGTCGACGTGGTCGTGCTCGTGTCGCACGAGGGGTCGCCGTCCGCCGGCGACTGCGCCGCGGTCGCGAACCCGGCCACCGTGTTCGGCAAGATCGTCACCAACACGTCGAAGGACGTCGACGCGATCATCTCCGGCCACACCCACGTGGAGTACAACTGCTCCTACCCGGTGGCCGGCCTGAACCACCCCCGTCCGGTCATGCAGACCGGCGAGTACGGCCGGGCACTCGACCGGCTCAACGTGACGGTCGACGGCGGATCCGTCACCAACATCACCGCCGACGTGCTGCCGATCGTCGGCTACCCGCAGGACGCCGACGTGGCCGCGCTGGTAGCAAAGGCGAAGGCCGATGCCGACGTGCTGGGCCAGGTGCAGATCGGCTCGATCACCGCCGACGTCAAGCGGGCCACGACCTCCGCCGGTGCCGAGGACCGCGGCGCCGAGTCGGTGCTGGGCAACTTCATCGCCGACGTCCAGTTGAGCCGCACGAAGGACGCCGGCCGCGGTGGCGCCCAGATAGCGCTGATGAACCCGGGTGGCCTGCGGGCCGACCTACTCATGGGCAGCGACAACGGCGTGGTCACCTACTCTGATGCGTTCACGGTGCAGCCGTTCTCCAACGACGTGGTCACCAAGTCGCTCAAGGGCTCGGATATCAAGGCCGCGCTGGAACAGCAGTGGCAGCCCGCCGGATCCGCGCGGCCACTCCTGCACCTGGGCGTGTCAAAGGGTCTGACCTACACGTACAACCCTGCCGGAGCGGCGGGGAGTCGCATCGTGTCAATCTCGTTCAACGGACAGCCGTTGAACATGAACGGCACCTACCGGGTGACGGTGAACTCGTTCCTGGCCGCGGGTGGGGACAACTTCGCGGCGCTGGCCGGGGGTTCCGACAAGACCACCACGGGCGACAACGATCTGACCATGCTGACCGACTACTTCAAGGCGAACAGCCCGGTGACGGCCGACACGAAGTTCCGGAGTTCGGTAGCTGGGGTGCCTGGTGAGCCGTCGGCTTCGCCCAGTGTTTCCGGGTCGGCTTCCGCTTCGGCATCGGCTTCCGCCAGTCCGGCGCCGGGTGGTGGGTCCGGGGGTGGTGGGCTTCCTACTACGGGGGTTGCGCTTTTCAGCATCCTCGGGGGTGGGCTGCTACTCGTCGCGGTCGGTGTTGCGGCGCTGTTCCTGGCGCGTCGGCGTCGGGTGGAGACGATCGCCTGACACAGTACGCGTAGACGAAGGGGCGTCGGAGTTTCTCCGGCGCCCCCCTTTCGTATGCCGCTCCGCGATCGGTCAGCGGGCTCTCACGGGTCGGGTCGCAAGGATGGCGATGATGTCGAAGGGACGTTCGGCGGCGCCGAGGATGGACTGGTACGACCTTCCGAAGGCGTATCAGAGGGGTGAGCTGAACGCGAAGGTGAAGCCTGCAAGGTGACCGATGCCGGCGGTTCTGTGGCGGCGGAGGTCGTCGCCGCGACAGAACCTGCTAGGCCCTCCGGCTGCCCTGCGGTCGGTGTTTCGCTGGACGGGTGGGGAGACCCGGTAGAAGTTGGGCTTGTCCTGACGTCTACATGCCCAGTGCCAGTGGCCAGCGGAGTGCGGACGTAGGCGCCGGCGGTGGTGATGGTCAGGCCCATGATCGCGGCGCAGCCGAGGGCCACCAGTCCCCACCGCCACCGGCGCAGCGTAGTTCCGTGCTTCATGCGCATGTTGACCACCAAAAATTTGAGAGTGGAGTCAGGCGGCGATGGCCGTGTACTTCAGGTTGATCCGCCGGCCGAGGCAGCCGGTCTGGTCGAAGGTTGGGCTGCTGCGGAACTCAATCGAGGCGCCGGACCAGTCACCCGACCCTGTCCCTGTGACCGTCGATGCTCCGCTGATCGTGAACCGTTGTCCGGCCGGTGGTACCGCGTCGGTGGTGACGAAGTTGACGCCCGGTTGAATGTCGCAGGTGCCGGAACCGGCGTTGATGCCGGTCACGGTGACTTTCACGCGGGCGACAGAGACGGTGAACGTGTTGTCGTTGACGAAGGACCCGCTCAGGGCGCGTGGTTCATCGAGATTGAGTGCGATCTCTGTCGGTCCAGTCACGCTGATCTTCTCCAGCGGTGCGCCGGTTGTCACGGCGCCGTGGCCAGTTCCCGGTCCCGCGCTGACCCATGCGTAGGCGGTCGCGGATACCAGCAACACGACGACTGCGATCGATCCGACGGTTCCGACGCGACGCTGACGCGATGCCCACCGCGCTCGCCAGCTTCTACCCATCGCGGGTGCCTCCATCAAAGTCGGAGGAGGGCGGCCGCATCCGGGCGACCACCCTCCTTGCGCGGGTCGGTCAGGCGGCGGTGATGGCGAGCGTGATGGGGCTGCCGAGGCAGGCGTCCTGAGCCGCATTCGCGTTGTTCAGGGTGACCTGCAGGCCCGTGGCAAGGGTCTGCTGGACATTGGCCGTCGTCAGCGTCCAGCCGGTGTTCGATGCGTTCGGGGTCACCCCGGTGCCGCCGGTGACCGTGAACCAGGCGGCATTGCAGCCGGCGGGAACGGCGTCCACGGTGATGGTCAGCGTGTTGATGCGGCGGTTGGCCTTGTCGGAGGTGGCTTTGACCGTGATCGCCGCGGGGGTGTCCAGGTCAGTGATCGTGGCGCTGACGTCAAAGGTGAGGTTGGCCGCGGTCGCAGACGCTGTGGCGGTGCCGTTCCCGGAGCCGCCGGCGGTGATGTATGCCCACGCACCCGTGCCGACGGCCAGGGCGGCGGCGACGGAGGCGACCACGACGGTGATCTTCTTCTTGAGGCGCAACGTATTTTCCTTCCATAGGGTTGTGCATTCCGTAGGGAGCGCAGGCGGCCACGTCCGGCCGGTATCGGCCATGGTGGTGGCGGGCTGCGCCGACGAGCGTTGGTTGACCCGTCACGACGATGGCGGCGCCGGGAGGCGACGTGCGACTGGGACGCCGAAACCTTGCTGGATGGTTATCGCTGAGACAAGCTGCCCGGGGCATCTCCATGCATCCTGGGTCAACCGTTCGTCCCAATCGCACCCAGAAGTTCCCCATAAATGGATTTAATTGGACATTCAGCCGGTCTCTTGAGGGGTCGTCGAACCGGTTGGCCGAACCGTCGTCTTTCGGATGCATGCTGCCGATTCGGAATGGTTATTCGACGAATCAACACCTCGGATGTGGGCGGGTTGAGAGTGATACCGCCGAACGGCAACAACAACGGCGACGCTCCCGCCAGACTCGTTGCTCCACTCGCTTGCTGCATTTCGAGTCGGCGGCTCGGACGGGTTGCGGCGGACTGGCGGCTGTTCTGCCCGCCGTGCTGGGACGACACCACCATCGCCGGCCCGGACAAGGTCGCGCAGGTCCGCCGCCGGCGTGACCGGGCCGGGATCGGTGAGGAGGTGCGGCACCGGGAGAAATGGCGCCTGGCGCTGGACATGTTCGACGAAATGATCGAACAGTGCGGGCTACCGACGCTGCCGGTGGCGGCAGACTTTGGCTACGGCGACTGCACCCTGTTCCGGCTCGGACTGGTGTCGGGGTACAGGCTCTGTTGCAGAACCGGGTACGGCTGAACGTACAGAGCTACTCCCACGTCCCGACCCGGTACGACTTCCACACAGGCCACGGTCGCCGATCTCGAGCACCTCCGAAAGCGAGTAGCCCTCGCCAACGAGTCGCGCGGATCGCTCTTGATTCGGGCCGGGCGACGACGGACCGGGGATCGTTGGTCCGCGCACCCCACCGGGTACCGGGTGACGAGTCGCGTCCAACCCGGGCGCCGAGACGTTCGGAGATGTCCGCCGTAGCGAGTCAGATCATCGATTCCGCATCGACGGCGATCGCGGCAAGAACGCCACGGCCGCGTCCGCAGCGACGATCAGCCGGATTTCGACGTACTCGGCATCGCTGATCTTGTGTACATCGAGCCGTACCCGGCTCTGCACTACATGGGGTACCCCGACAACTGGCCGAACGGGGCCCGCACTACGTCGTCCAGGTCGACCCGAACGCCACCGCCTATCCGGCCGACGCGGTCCCGGTCACCCCGCCCCACACCGGCCGGGCCGGCCCACCCGCCCGGCCTACCCCGACCCGCCGGCCACGTTCAAGGACCTTGCGTTGGCCGAAGGCCGGGCCGGTGCCCGGCGGGTGACGGGACGGCGCGGCAGCCGACGCACCAAGAGGAACCCGACCGCAGCGATGCGGAAGAATGGTCGTGGATTGTTGTTCCAGCCGGTGATCCAGGCTCGGATGTCGGCTTCGAGGGCTTGGACGCTCTTGTGTGCCCCGCGGCGGATCTTCTTGTCGGTGAGGAGGCCGAACCAGCGTTCGACCTGGTTGATCCAGGACGAGCCGGTGGGGGTGAATTGCTTGTGGAAGCGGGGGTGGCGGGCCAGCCATGCCTTGGCTGCCGGGGTTTGTGGTGCCGTAGTTGGCACAGATGAGGTGGAGTCGAGTTCGGCCGGCACGGCTTTGTCAATGGCGGCGAGGAGCTATTGAACTCTGCGGCGCGGTGTTTGCGGTGCAGCTCGCCGATCACGGTGCCGTCGGCGATGTTGAACGCGGCGAACAGGCTGGTGATGCCGTTTCGGACGTAGTCGTGGGTACGCCGTTCGGGCATTCCCGGCATCATCGGTAGCGCGGGCTGAGCACGGTCTAATGCTTGGACCTGTTGGGTCAGGGACGGGACGCCATGCCGCCTCTCGGCGGCTGGGTTCCCCGTCCCCGCCCGCCGAACCCGGCGTGCGGGTCGTCCCCGCACCGGGCTCTCCACGTGATCCGGGTAGGTCAAGCGATGAGTTCTAAGACGCGCCCGACGAATGCCGTATCGTCGTGACTGGTCCGGCGGTAGCGCCGAGTGCAGACTCTCACCGGAGACACAGCACGCGTAGTTTGCAGGGCGCCGGAGTTCTACTCCAGCACCCCGTTCTTTACCTCGAGCGTGGGCTTCTACCCCGCATCGGGGGACCGAAGGTACAGCCGCCCTTCGCGAGGGCGGAGCGTCAGGACCCGAGGTGGTGCGCTGCCGTGAGCGCCGATCAGGCCCGGTGGCACGTGGATCGTAATCTCCTTTCCGAGAATCCGATGATCCTGATTTAATGCGGCCCATCCATTGCTGAATGCCCGCATCCGGCCCGGGCCTCGGCGCCGTATCTTGCCGGTCGGCTCGCCCAGATCCCAATCCTGGTAGGGGTTGAACGGTGTCCCGCTGTACTGGTCGTGGCCGGTAGCGGAGAAGCTTGTTCCTGGCCGTCCGCCACCGAAGATCCAGAACGCCGCGAGGCCGAACATGAAGTTCGGATGGCCGTCGGTTCCATCGGTGGCCGTCCGAACGATCGAAAGGCCAGGGCCTTCCAGGCAGACCATTTGAGCTTCGGTCGTCGCAACGTCGAAATGGTGATCGGGCGAGTGCGCGAGCCATACCTCTTCGAAACCGCCGCCGTATGCGGCGTGGCGGGCCCACCGCCCCGTCTCCCGTCGAGACTCGGCGATGTTCGGGACCAATAGCTTGTTGATGGAGTTCAACGCCGAGCCGGCGTCCTGAACAAGGGTGTCGAGAGCGGCGCGGATCTGTTCAATGCGTCGGCCGCCCTCGATCGGGTAGTCGATTCCGTAGTAGTCGTCGAATACATCATTGTCAGCCATGACGCCGTCCCAGGCAGAGCCGCTCATCTCGCGGTGAACGTTCTCGATCCATGCGCTGCGATACTCGTCCGACCAGACGGCCATCTGCCAATGACCAGGATAGCCCTTCCACTCAATTCGGCTGTTGTCGGCGTGGCGATGTGCGAAGAAGTGCTCCCCTCGGCGCTCGGCCTCCGAGTGGCTGACCCCGGACGAGTACGTAGGCCCCGGTTCGTAACTGCGTGAAGACGAGAGGCATTTATATGCCAACACTTTCATGTCCGGCCTCGCGCGCTTAAGTTCCGTGAGAACATCTCGCTCCCAGGGTTGCAGGATTGCGACCTGGTAGTGCTCGATCGCAAACTTCACCTGATCAGATGAGACAGGGCCGCCGTAGCGGATCCACGCGGCGAACCTACGCCTCGTCGCGGTCTGTTCGGTCATACCCGCATTATGGCCACCGACACGCAGCGTCGGATCGCCACACTTGCTTCAGCCGATCTCCGCGGATGAATCATCCCTTCCGCCATAGCTGCGACTGATGATGTGTCTTTCCCTCGTTCGAGTGTTTGGGGAACCGAGCACCTGACTCATCCTGGTCGAGTCACATCGAGACAAGTGATCAAGGGGGATTGGTGCAGGGTCACCGGCGGCGGCAGTGGAATGTTCTTCCGGTCATGACAGCGGCGCTACTTGTCGGAACGCTCGTGTTGCCTTCGCTCGGGGGGGCGCTGCAACGACTGATCAGCCACTGCATGACTCTCGTCGACCGAGAACCGTTTGCATTTGGAGTCTTCGGCGTAGGTTGCCTGGCGGCGGCCGGAGGCGGGGCGGCGCTCCTGCTCGGGAGGCTCGGGCTGGGCCGGGTGGCGCGTACTTTCGGCGGCCGCGTCTTGCGCCTCGGTCTGCACTTGTGGCCCGTTGTGTTGCTCACACTGATATATCCGAATGCCAGTTTGCGAATGGCCGACCACGACGTGGGCAATATTCCGCTGACCACATTCCTCCTGGCAGTGGCGCTCACGGTGCCGTGGGTCGGGCAAGCAGTGTGTATGCCGCTTTACCGTGTGGTTGGTTCCGCCGCTTCGGCTGGGGATCTCGAGGAAGCCCGGCGTCGCTTCGGCGCGGCGTGGCCAACGACCTTCTTGCAGGCGGCACCGCTGCTGGTGACGTCATGCGTACCGCTGGCGCTGATCATGCGGTGGCCGGCAGACGCGCTCGCGTCTTATCTGTTGCTGGTGGCTCTGGACATAACCTTCGCGCAGACTCTGGTGCTGGCGAATCTCAGCGGATCCAGGCTGAACTGGGCGCTGGCCTGGACAGGCTACGCCCTCCCGGTGATGTTGTTCCCGACGTTTTGGTTTCTCCCGCCCCTCCTCGGGCTTCTCACGCAGATCGTGCCCCTCGCCAAGTACCTCACCGCCAACCTGCATTGGATGTCCGTGAAGGAAACAGTCGTCGACTTCAGCCGGGGGTTCCTGCTCGGCGCGGTGCTTTGGGCTGACAAGCTGTTCTACTTCTATTCGGCCGACGGCGACTTCCCGGTAGGTCTCGTGTTCTTCGCGTTGCTGCCCGCAGTTCTGGCCTACAACTACTACTTCATTTGCTTAGCGCCTGGTTTCGACGCCTCGGTGGCTCGGCTCCGGACGGCGATGCAGGACGAGACCATGGACTCCCTGCGGCGGGCGTCGACGGCACTTGCAGAGACGGTGGCCCAGTCTGTGAGGCGAACGGCCTTCCTGGGCGCGCTCTTCGCGTGTATCACCAGCGCGACATTGGCCGGCGCTTCCCCAGACCGTGGGCTCCTGATCGCCGCGATCACCATGTCGTCATGGTTGCTGCTGATGATCACGGTCCTCAGCTACAAACTCGACTACATCGGGGAGAAGCTCTGCGGACAGGTTGTCGGCGCGTTCTACGTCGCGCTCTGCGCGATAGCGTTTGCGGGCTTCCCTACCGAAAGCGGCACCTACCTCGTGATCCTAGCGACAACTTCGGCGGCACTAGGTGTGGTGTTCGTGGTGTTTCGCCGTGCGTGGCGGACGCCGGAATACAACCTGTTCTGGCGGCATGCGCTCGCCTGGTGACGTCTTCCAGAATCTTTAGCTTCTAGGCCGTGAGGAGTTCCGTGCACTACGACAGGGTTGATGACCGGCCCGTTCCGGACGTTGCGATCGTCATGGAGTCAACGTACCCGTACCTGAAGGGAGGAGTCTCGGCGGTAGTCCATGACATCGTCCGCGAAAATCACGATCTCACCTTCGGAATCATCCATATCTCCTGGGATTCGTCCTCGCCCACCGAGGACCTGTATGGAGTGCCCGAGAACGTCCTTTGGATCCACACGCTCTACTTGAGCATGCAGGAACACCGCCACGACTTCATGGCGTTGAATCCTGGTGTCCTGAAGATGAACTCGGCTGACCGGGCGCGGTTGGCGACCCGCCTTTTCAGTGCCGTCCAAGCTATCTTCGACGGTGACATGACGCCGATGTGGCGGCTCTACGACGAGGGCATGAACCCGCTCACCCGAGAGTTCCCTGTCTGGGCACTTCTCGGCTCGCGTGAGTTCATGGAGGTCCTGCAGACGAAGCTGGCGAGTCTCGGGCTGCCCTTGACGGACGCCTTCTGGCTGATGCGCGAATTCTTCTCGCTTTCATATGCGCTCCTTAATGAGGTAATTCCGCGCGCCCGCGTGTATCACGCCCATACGACCGGCTACGCCTCGCTGATCGGGGCTGCTGCTGCCCGGCAGCACGGGGCAAAGTTCTTGCTTACCGAACACAACCTGTACGTTCGGGACACCGTAAACACGCTTCTCGATCGGAACATGGCTTTGCAGGTCAAGGCCAATGACTGGCGTGAATTCGATGTCGATCCGACGAAGCGGGCCTGGATGGCATGGTGGATCGAGATGGGGCGGTTCTGCTACCCCAGTGCCAGTCACATCACCTATCTTTACCGGGAGGCGATCGCCGAGGCGCGCGATCTTGGTGCGCCCATGACCGACGATGTGATGTCGATCGTCCCCAACGGCATGACCATGAAGGACTTTGACGGAGCGTACTCGAAGCGCCTCCGGGCAATCGAGGAGATGCTGCTTGACGGCTCAAGCCGGGTATGGCGGCTGGCCTACATAGCGCGAGTCGTGCCCATCAAAGGTTTGCTGGAGTTCGTCTCGTCTGCTCGTCTCCTGATAGACCGCGGTGTCACAAACTGGGGCATAGACATTCTCGGGCCGACGGACCACGTGCCTGCGGCATACCTGAAGTCGTGCATGGACCGGATCGACGAACTCGGTATGAAGGAGTTCTTCACCTTCCGGGGCACCGTCAATGTTCGTGCGGTCATCGGTGACTATGAACTTTTGGTGTTGCCGAGCTTCAATGAAGGGCAGCCTATAGTGGTGTTGGAGGCAATGACCGCAGCGGTTCCGACTATCGGCACTATCGTGGGCGGAATGCCCCAGCTCATCTCGGAACGGCTGACCCACGAGACCGGCCGCACATGGGATTCGTGCGGCGTCCTCGTCGACCCGGCCAACATGATTCCAGGCATCGCCGACGCGCTGCAGAGTGTGCTTGCCGACCTTGAGGGTTACGAGCAACTGGCCCGCAACGCGCGAGGCAGAGTCGAAGACTTCTTCCAGCTTCACGAAGCGATGCTGTTGTACAACCGGCTTTACCGCCACCTCGCCGGTCTATCAGCGACGTCAGTAGCCGACAACGCGGCCGACACGAATTTTCATGGTTCCGTTGAGGTTGGACCGAACGCCGCGGTCGGTCGAATTCCTGTCCGCGTTGACTGGCACCAGGTGAACGAACGCGTATTGCCGCAGCAGGTAACAGGCGAGGCTCGGTCGACGATCTACTACAGCGCAAACGTGCGTGCAGCTCACGCTGATCTCGGTACGGAGCTGACAGCCGGCGATCTAATTGGTCGCGACGAAGATCATCCCAACGCTCCGATCGCTGTGGCGGCACCCAAGAGCGATCATTGAGGCAGTCCAGGTGCAGTCAACGGTGTTGCTCCTACTACTGACCTATGGACAGAGGTACGCCTCGTCCGGACTGGCTGGAGTCATGGTCGGCGCACGGCCTCTGTTCCTCGCACTCCTGGCGATCCGATACGCGCCTGACGAACGGCCCCAGGGTCGCCTGGGCGTCATCGACATCGCCGCGGGACTGTCCGGCCTCATCATGCTCTCCGGTGTCGACCTTCGTGGCGGCTAGCAGACGCTCGTCGGCGGCGCGCTTGTGCTGGCCGAAGCGCTGGGCTACGCCGCCGACGCGATCATGATCCACCGCCGGCACACCGATGCCCAGCCCTCGGCGTCGCCACCCCAGCCATGCTGGTCACCAGGCGGCCACGGCTATTCCTGCGAGATTCGCGCTGCCTCCGCGCCCCGAGCTCGAAGCGAGCGTCGCCTTCGGGTCGGCTTTCCTCCATGAAGGTGTCAGCCCGACAGCGCTGGTGGGACTGGTTGCCATCACCCGCCGGCTCAATCCTCGCCGCCCACCGCACCGAGCCCGCACCATTATGACCTCCTTTGCCAGGCTCGAACTTGCGGTAGTGGACTCCAGCGGGATCGTTGACCGAGGATTTGAGTCCTGGTAGCTGGATCAGTGACTGTGGAGTTCGGGTCCGGAAGCCGGCAAGGGCGCGGACAGCTCAACGTGTGCCATTGGTCAACCGGATGAGGTCTCGCACCGCCTGGGCCACCGACCCCAGCGCCGGTGCCGCATCAGCAACCGCGTTGAGCAGAATCCGCATCCGCCCCGGCTCCGGGCGGCCCGTGCGTACCTCGTCACTCGCCGCGGCAACGGCGGCGTGGGCGCCATCCGGGTCGTTAACCTCGGCGGCATGTGTTGCCAGCAAATGGCGAAGCTCGTTCAGGAGGCGTTCGATGTCGGGCAGGCGGGCCTGGGCAGCCAGCTGCCCGGGGACGACCCGGAACGTTGCTCGTGTCACGTCGACCATGGGATTCCTCGAGAGTTGACGTTGCCGGATAACGCGATCTAGGGGGATGGCGGCGGCCGGATACAAGGCCGCCACCCACAGCGCCTACGTCGTTTCGGCGATGACGAGAACCGACACGTACCCCTCATAGCGATCGTCGAAGTTCTTGTCCGCATACAAGCACTCGACCGTAAACTCCACCGTGTTGCCGGGCGTCCCGGTGACATCGACGTCTACCTCGACGGTGTTGATGTGGTGGTCGTTGTCGAGGAAGTCGAACTTGAAGCCCTCGATGGCGCCACCGGCGCTGGTCACGGACCGCGAGAAGGCGGCGGAGCCCTTGAATGAGCGTCTACCGGTGCCCGCCGGGATCTTGATCGACTGACGACGGAACTCAACTGCCATGTCCCCCTCCTGGGAGTCTGCTCCGGCCACGAGCGACCGGAACGGGATCAGGTTAGGAGCGGCGACGCGCCACCGTCATGACGAGAAATGACGAGAAATGAATGAGCTCCGCGGAAACGCGAGTAGTGAGATCTTGTTATACGAGACCCAGCCGGCGGGCGGCGGCGACGGCCTGGCCGCGGTTCGCGACGCCGAGTTTGGTGAGGATGTGCGACACGTGGACGCTCGCGGTGTTCTGGCTGATGTACAGCTTCTCGGCGATCTGACCGTTGGTGAGCCCGTCAGCCAGGAGAACCAACACCTCCCGCTCGCGGCGAGTAAGGCGGGTAAGGAGGCTGGAAAGCGGCGCTGCGACCGTCCCGGATGATTTTTCCGGTAGCCGGACGCGCGCTCGGCGGGCGATCGCCGCGAGTTCGTCGGCCAACGGCCGGAACCCCGCCCGATCGCATTGTTCCCACGCGCCGACCACGACGGCGGCGACGTCGCGGGTCGCGGCGCCGGCGGCCACGAGTGCCTCGGCCTGCCGGCAGCGCGCGTACGACGCGAGGTACAGGGAGCCGAAGCGGTCCCAGTTGCGGGCCACCTCGCGCCAGCGGACCGGGTCGCCCGGGCCGGCGATGCGGGTCCACTCGGCCTCGGCCATGGCCAGTTTGGCCAGCAGGCGCTTGCTGGCGTGCGGTCCGACGGAACCGGCCGCCGCGCGGGCCCGGCGGAGAAGATCGGCACCGCTCGCTTCGCGAGAAGAGCTCGCGGCCACCGCACCCAGCCCGATGACGCACAGCGCGACGACCACATCCGGCATGGTGTTGGCGAGCGAGGCGAGCCCGGCGCCGACCGCGGCCTCCGCCTCGGCGGGCCGGCCCTTGGCCAGGTGGAAATGGGCGAGAAGCTGGTGAACGGCCGCGGCCCGGTAGGGGTGCGCGGCACCGTCCATGTCCTGCAGCGCGCGGAGATCGGCCCAGGCCGCGTCCGGATCGCCCTGCCACAGCCGGAGTTCGGCGCGCACCTCGAGCGCGCGGGGATTGACGCTCCGCAGGTCGAACTCGAAGAGCTCGGCGAGAAGGCCCTCGACGTCGCCGAGCGATCCGCGGTTGAGCAGTCCCCACGCGGCGGCGATGAAGTTGATGGCGCCGTAGCCGTGCACCAGACCCAGCTGCCGGGCCCGTTCGCAACCGGCCAGCGCGACCCGGATGGCGTCGTCGGCGCGACCGTCGATGGTGAATGCCACCGACAGGTTGTGGTAGGCGTGGCACAGGTCCTCGACGCTGCCGACCTCCTCGGCCACCCGCAGCGCTTCCTCAAGTGCCTCGATCGCCGCAACCGTCCGTCCCGTCAGGGAATTGGCGCTGCCCACCGTGTTGAGCGCGAGACCCTCTTCGCGCCGGGCGCCGGCCGCGCGGGCCGTCGCGACGGCTTCGAGGCCGCGCTGCCGGGCCTCGTCGGGCCGGCCGCGCAGAAGCAACAGGCTCGCGTCGGCCGCGAGCACCGCGGCCCGCTGCCGGGTGGGCGGCAGGTTCGGGGTGACCGCGACAGCGCGCTCGATGGTGGCAGCGGACCGGTCGAGGTCGGCCGTCTGCCACTGATACTCGGCCAGCCGGGCCAGCAGCGCACCGGTGCGGGCCGGGTCGTCGTCACCGATCAGCGCCAGGGCCCGCTCGGTGAGCGCGGCCGCCCGGGTGGTGTCGCTCATCAGGGACGCCGCATCGGCGGCCCGTTCGAGCAGAGCGGGCCGGTCGAGCGGGCCGCCCGGAGCCCGGTCCCATAGTTCGTCGGCGTGCTCGAAGTACTGCAGCGCCTCGGCCGGCGCGATGGCCGCCTCTGCCGCGATGCCCGCCGCCACGTAGGCCGCGGCGGCTCGCCCGAGGTCGCCGGCGGCGTGCCGGTGACAGGCGAGGCAACCGAGTTCGGCGACGCTGCGCGCTTGCGTGCCGCGCCGGTCGATGGTGTCGGCGTAGCGGGCGTGCAGCGCGGCCCGCCGGGCCGGCAGCAGGTCGCGGTAGACCGCTTCCTGGACCAGCGAGTGGCGGAACCGGTAGTTCCCGCCGTCCTCGGTCACGAGAACCCCGCACTCGATCGCCTCGCGCAGGTGGCCTTCCAGGACGTCGGGTGCGGTACCGGTGACGTCGCGGAGCAGGTCGTGGTCGACCCGGTTGCCGGCGGTCGCGGCGGCCGCGATCGTCTCCTGCGCCTTTTCCGACAGCGTGTGGACGCGTCCCAGCAGCGCGTCGTACAGGTCCGTCGGTTCGGCGCCGCCGCGGCGGTGGGCGCTGACCAGTTCCTCGGCGTGGAAGGGGTTGCCGTCGGAGCGGGTCATGATGTCGGTGACGAGTTCGGCCGGCGGCGGTTCGGCGAGGATCGCGCCGAGCAGGTCGGTCATGTCGCGCCGGCCGAGGCGCTGCAGGTGCATCCGTTCGGCGCGGGCGTCGCGGGTGAGTTCGGCCAGGAACGTGCGCAGGGGATGGGTGCGGGGGACGTGGTCGCTGCGATAGGTGACGGCGATGAGCATCCGGCCGTGGCCGTTGCGGACGAGGAAGCGGAGCAGGTCGCGGGTCGACCGGTCGGCCCAGTGCAGATCCTCGATGACGAGGAGCGCGGGGTGGCGTTGGGTCAGCCGGTGCAGGACGCCGAGGACGAGTTCGAACATCCGGCCCGGCTCGCCCGGTACGAGATCCAGTGCGGGCTCGGGTGCCAGGTCGGGTATCAGCAGTGTCAGGTATGCGCGTGCCGGTCCCAGAATCCGGTCCAATTCCGCGACGGGCATCGAGGCGGCCAGCCGACGAATCGCCTCGGCCAAGGGTGCGTACGGCAGGACGCCCTCGGCGAGGTCGATGCACCCGCCGAGCAGCGTCGTGAACCCGCGGCCGTCGGACCGGGCGAGCAGCTCACCGACCAGCCGCGTCTTGCCGACCCCGGCCTCACCGCCGACGACGAGCGTGGTGAACCGCCCCGCCGCCGCGGCGTCGAGGATCACTTCGAGCCGGGCAAGCTCGTCGGCCCGGCCGATGAAGATCGGGCTGGATACCCGCGCGACCATCGTCACATCGTCCCAGATCAATTCCGTTTAATTCGGTCGAGTGCCGGAACCGACGGAACTACGCTGCGCCGATGACGTCCTCCGCATTCGAGGCGATCGACGCGATCGCCGGCTTCTCCGGCGTGGTGTCGGTCGACCGGGGCGGCGAGGTCGAGTTCGCCCGGGCGTACGGCTTCGCCCATCGTGCGCACCGGATCCCGAACACGGTCGACACCCGGTTCGCGATCGCCAGTGGCGCGAAGGGGTTCACCGCCCTGGTGGTGGTGAGCCTGATCGAGCAGGGAGTGCTGGACCTGTCGACCACCGCCAGGTCGCTGCTGCGTGACGACCTGCCCCTCGTCGACGACCGGGTGACCGTGGAGCAACTGCTGGCCCACCGCTCCGGCATCGGCGACTATCTCGACGAGGACGACGAGAGCCTCGACGTCGACGACTACCTGCTGCCGGTCCCCACGCAGAATCTCGCGGAACCCGAGCAGTATCTCGCGGTCCTCGACGGTTTCCCCACCAAGTTCCCGCCGGACGAACGGTTCTCCTACTGCAACGGCGCCTACGTGGTGCTGGCGCTGATCGCCGAGCGCGCCAGCGGCGTGCCGTACCACGACCTGGTGCAGGCCCGCGTCTGCAAGCCGGCCGGGATGCCCGACACCGAGTTCCTGCGCTCCGATGATCTCCCTTCCCGGGTCGCCACCGGCTACCTGCCGACCGGGCGCAGCAACGTGTTCCACCTCCCGGTGCGCGGCGTGGGCGACGGCGGGGCGTACACGACGGTGGCCGACATGAGTACGTTCTGGCGGGCACTGTTCGACGGAAGGATCGTCTCCCCGACGTGGGTGGCCGAGATGGTGCGGCCGCGCAACGACGTGCCGAACGAGCGGCTCCGGTGCGGGCTGGGATTCTTCCTGTACGAGTCCCGCGACCAGGTCATCCTGATCGGCCAGGACGCGGGGGTGTCGTTCATGAGCGTGCACGACCCGGCGACGGTGCTCACGTACACGGTGATCTCGAATACGGCCGACGGCGCCTGGCCGGCGCAGAAGATCCTGCGGGAGACGTTCTCGGCCTGAGCGCCGATCAGCTCAGGCTGTGTCGATCGGCTGCCCGGCGCCGACCCAGTCCTCGATCCCGTCGACGTACCTGCGCACGTCGGTGTAGCCCCGCGCGTCGAGCAGGTCGGCGAGCTCCGGGCCGCGGGTGCAGCCCGAGTCCGTGGAGTACACGACGATCGGCGCATCGGTGTCGGGAAGCCGCTCGGGTGCCCGGTCGATCTCCTCGGCGGCGAGATTCACCGCTCCGGGGAGGTGCCGGCGCTGGAACGCACCGGACGGCAGCGCGTCGACAACGGTCACGGTTCCGGCGTTCATGGCGGCCCGCAACTCGTCGCGGGTGATCGTTTTAGGCATAGCAAGCAACTCCCTGTCATTCGGTCCCTCGATCAGACCAGCGCCACGACGATCAGCGCCGGCCCGACCACCACGTCGATGACGCCGCAGAACTCGGCGTACGTGCGGTGCACGACCTTGTTCGTCGCGAAGTGGTACGCATCCCATGCGCCGTGCGCCAGCCACCCGATCCCGGCCAACGCCAGCCCCCACCGCGGCGCGATCGCCGCGCACAGCAGCGTGACGGCGCCGAAGCCCACCAGGCCGGCGGTCTGCAACCGGAACGTCGATCCGTCGGTGAACCGGCGCCGCAGCACGGTCCACAGCCACAGCAGCACCACGACGCCGGTCATCACCACAGCCGGATCGGCGGGCAGCGCGTCAAGGTCGTCCAGCGCCCGGAGCACCCCGAATACGATGCTCAGCGCGACGAAGGCGGGCCACACCGTCAACGGCGGGCCGAGGGCGTACGTCAAAAGGTAGATCCCGGCCATCGTCACGACGAGCGGACCGAACTGTTCCACCGTGTGGTCGAGCAGGACGATCGCCGCCACCGCCGAGACGAGCGCCAGTCCGGTCGGCCACCGCTGCGTCAGCGATGCCCGGGCGGGGACCGTTGTGTCGGTCATCGCGAAACCTCAACAGCCATGTCGTATTCACGCCCCCTCGCACCGATTCGCCAGATCCGGTGCAGGATCACACGCCGCTGTTTCATCCCGGCTTCACCGCCGTCCGGGCCGGGCTCGATACCCGCTTCGATCCGTCGGCGGGTGGCCGTACGATGACGCGCGTGATCGGCCCCTTGTCGTCCCTCGTTCCGTTGCGAACCAAGACAATCGAGCATTATCCGGACCTCGCGCCGCTGCGCGCGGCCGTGCGGCGGAGCGACTGGGCCGCGGTCTCGGCCCACTTCGGCGGCTTCCCCGCCCGCGCCGACCGGTCGACGGCCGTCCGGGTGGTGGCCGAAACTGCCGGATCGGAGCGGTTCCTGCAGCGGGTTGTCGACACCCAACGAGACTCGTCGCTGGCCCGCACGCTGCTGGGTGCCCGGTTCATCGTCACCGCGTGGGACGCCCGCGGGGCGACGCGGGCGAAGTACGTCAAAGGCGACCAGTGGCGGGTCTTCCACGACCACCTGCGGCGCGCCGACGGTCTCCTCGCCGACGCCACCGCGATCGACCCGTTCAACGCGGCCGCGTGGAGCGAGCGGGTCACGGCGGCGCGCGGTCTGAGCCTCGGCCAGGACGAGGGACGCCGGCGGTACGAGCGGGCCGCCGAGCTCTGCGACGCGCCGTACGGCGCGCAGCGCCAACTGCTGCAGACCCTGTGCCCGAAGTGGGGCGGATCGGTCGATGCGGTCCTCGCGTTCGCGCGGGAGTGCGCCGAATCTGCGAAGCCGGGCGAACTGGGCGCCGCCAACGTCGCGGCCGCGCACGCGGAGATCGCGCTCGACGACGACGATGCCGGGGTCGCTCGGCACCTCACCGTTCCGCAGGTGCGGGAGGAGGTGGCCGCCGCGGCGGCGCGCAGCGTTCTCCATCCGGACTTCCGGCCGGTGCACGGGTGGCTCGGCGCCCACTCGGTCTTCGCGTTCGACCTGTTCCACGCCGCCGCGCCCGACAGCGCCGCCGTCCATTTCGCCGCGATGGGCAACCGGGTCAACAGCTATCCGTGGGACGCGCAGAGCGGACTGTGGAAGTCGGACTTCCGGCAGGCCCGTCGCGCGGTGGGCGTCCGATGAAAGACGTCGACGGCGTTCCCACCCTCGTGGCCAAGACCACCGGTCCGATGCGGGCCGGTCTGGTGTTCCGGGTCGGCCGGGCCGACGAGACGCTCGCGACCGGCGGGATCACCCACCTCGTCGAGCATCTGGCGCTGCACCGGCACGGCGTCGCCGACTACCACTACAACGGCACGACCGGCGTCACCACGACGAGCTTCCTCACCCAGGGCACGCCGGAGGCGGTCGTCGCGTTCCTGCACGGGGTCTGCGCCAGTCTCCGTGATCTGCCGACCGCGCGGCTGGCCACCGAGAAGAAGATCATCGAGACCGAGGCGTCCGGTCGCGGCAGGTCGATGACCGACCAGCTCGCGTTGTGGCGGCACGGCGCCCGCGACTACGGGCTCACCGGCTACCCCGAGTTCGGCATACACACCCTGACCACCGAGCAGGTGGCGGACTGGGCCGCCACGCGGTTCACGCGCGGGAACGCCGTGCTGTGGGTGGCCGGCGACGACATCCCGGCGGGGCTGCGTCTCGACCTGCCCGACGGCGGGCGTCGGGCCCTGCCCGCCGAGTCGTCGGCGCTGCCGGTGACGCCCGCGTACTTCACCGCCGGCGCCAACGCCGTCCTGCTGGACGCGACGGTGTCCAGAGGCGCGGCGTCGATCGCCTACGCCCAGCTCCTGGAGCGGGCGCTGTTCCGCGAACTGCGGCACGAGCGCGGCCTGTCCTACACCGCCTCGGCGGACTACAGCACCGACGGCCGGCCCCGCGCCACGGTCACCGCCGTCGCCGACGCCCAGCCGGACAACGTCGACGCCGTCCTCGACGCGTTCCTCGGCCAACTCCACGCGCTGCGCGACACGGGTGTTGCCGTCGAGGAGCTCGACGCCGTGCGGGCGTTGATCCTGGAGCAGTTGCGCTCCTCCGACGTCGAGGCGAACCGGTTGCCCCGGCGCGCCGTCGACCTGCTCGCCGGTCTGCCGGGCACCACCACCGAACAGCTCATCGCCGACGTCGAGACGCTCACCGTCGACCGTGTCCGCAAGGTGGCGCGCAAGGTCGACCGGTCCGCGCTGCTCATGGTTCCCGAGTCGGTCCCGCGTCCACCCGCGGGGTTCGAGGCGGCGCCGACGATGTCGCGGTTCGCCGTCACCGGGAAGCGGCACCGGTCCCGCAACCACCACGGGGTCGTGCTCGTCCACGGCGGCGACGGCGTCAGTATCGACACCCCCGCCGGCCCGGTCACCGTGTTGTTCGAGGAGTGCGCGGCCCTGCTCCGGTTCCCCGACGGCGGCCGCCAGCTCATCGGCCACGACGCGATCGTCGTGGCGATCGAGCCCAGCCTGTACCCGGTCCCGGCCAGCGCGCTGGCCGCCGTCGACGCCGCGGTCGCGCCGGCCGCGATCGTCGACCTGCCGCCGCGCGATCCCGACAGCGTGCCGAAACCGGCCCGCCGGAAGGCGTTGCGCACCACGCTGCGCTCGTTCGCGCGGTCGGTGCGGATCCGGTCGGCCCGGCTGTGGTTCAGCGGCCGGCGGCGGTGGTCGCTGTTCGTCGTGCTGATGTTCGGGGGACCGGCCATCGCGTTCGTCGGTGCGCTGGTCACCGGCCGTCCCCTGATCGTCGGTCTCAGCGTCGTCGGTTTCATCGCGGCGTTCCGGGCGACCCGCCGCCGCTGACGCTGATGCCGGACTATGTCGCTGTGGCCGGACCCTTTTCGACGTGCCGGACGTGCGCATCCGACAGCTGGCTTCCGCCGGAGGTGGCCCTGGCTCTTGTGGAGCATGGCCGATTCCAGGAGGCGCGGCTGCGTGCCGAGGATGGTGACTGGCACTGTGCTCGGCCGCTCGCGCAGGCGCTGGTGACGCGGGGCGAGGTGGACGCCGGGCTGGCTGTCCTTCGTCCGTTCGCCGACCACGGTCACTGGGAAGCGGTGGAAAGCCTTGCCGGCGTCCTCGACGAGTGCGGGCGCACGGACGAGGCAATCGAGCTCGTCCGTCGTCACCTGACGGCGGGCGGCCCGTACGGCGCGACGCGACTCGCGGCGTTGCTGGCGCGGCAAGGACGCACGGATGAGGTGATCGGGCTGCTTGGTCCGCACGTCGCCGATTTCGTCTACGCCGAAGCGCTGGTCGCCCTGACCGCCGGCACCGGTCGCGATGAGGAGGTCGCTTCGCTGCTACGGGAGCGCATCGAGGCAGACCGGCATCGGGCCGGTCGTTGGCCGAACCTGCCGCCGAACACCGAGGCGTTGCTGGTCGCGGTCCTGGAGCGGCAGGGTCGGATAGATGACGCGGTGGCAGTGTTGCGGGCACGCCTGCGCAGCGGCGACGCGTCGGCCAACCATGTGGAACACCTCGCGGAGATCCTTGCCCGGCACGGCCGCGAACGGGAACTCCGCCTGCTCGCCGCCGAAGCCGACGGCGCCGCTTGGCCTCTCGCCGTCTGGCTGGAGGAACAGGGCCGGGTCGATCAGGCGGTCGAGGTGCTGCGGCCCCTCGCGGATGGCGGCTCGTCGAACGCAGCGGCAGTTCTGGCCGAGTTGCTGACCCGACACGGCCGGGTCGACGAGGCAGTCGGGATCCTGAGGTCGACACCGGACGACGAATGCCTGCTCACCCTGCTGTGCGACCTCCTGATCAGCCAAGGCCGGCCCGACGAGGCACTCGCCGCCGTCGACGACGTTGCGGCGCGCCACGGTGACATGTGGTCGGAACTACGCGTCCAACGATGGAGGGTGCTTGCCCAATGCGGCCGCATCGAGGAAGCGATCGCCGCCGCGCGCGACGTCCCCTACCTGACCACGGAACTGGCTGACCTCCTCGTCGAGGCGGGTCGGCCCGACGAGGCCATCACGGTGCTGCGCCGCGCTCAGCACGATGCCTGGAGCACCACCCAGTTGGCGAAACTCCTCATCCAACAGGGGCACGTCTCGGAAGCGATCGAGCCATTCCGGGCCGCAGCAGCGGCGAGGCAGGAAGCCAAGGCCGAGGACGACGCGGCCTTCTGGCACCAGTTCCGGGCCGGCAACCAACCCCGACATCCTGCCCCGCCCACCTGACTTTCGACGGCGCATCCTCGTCTTGCCGACCACGAGGCGACTGTTTGCGTGGCGGTGGCCCGTAGACTCATCCGGTGCAGGGGATCTCTTCGATGGATGGCGCGTCGGTGGTGCTCGACCAGGGACGGTTCGACGAGGTCGTTCGTCGCCACCAGGTGCCTGGCGCGTGCCTGGGTGTGCTCGTCGGCGATCAGGTACAGACCATGGCGACGGGGGTGTTGCACACCGGTACCGGCGTGGGCGCGACGGTCGATTCGCTGTTCCAGATCGGTTCGATCGCCAAGGCGTACACGGCCACGATGGTGATGCGACTGGTCGAGCAGGGCGTGGTGCGTCTGGACTCGCCGGTCGTCGAGGTGCTGGCGGACTTCAAGGTGGCTGATCCCTTTGTCACCGACCATGTCACGCTGAGGCACCTGCTCACACACACCTCGGGCATTGCCGGTGACTTCTTCCACGACACCGGTCGCGGCGATGATTGCCTGACCCGGTACGTCGCCGACTGCATCGACCTCGGCCAGGACCATCCGCTGGGGGCCACGCTGTCCTACTGCAACACCGGCTACACCATTCTCGGCCGCATCATCGAGGTACTCACCGGCACCACCTGGGACCAGGCCCTGTCCGCGCTGGTGGCCGAGCCGCTCGGATTGACCCACACCTGGACGCTGCCGGAGGATGCGCTCCGGTTCCGGGCGGCGATGGGCCACGTCACCACCGGTGCGACCGATGCGCCCCGCCCGGCCACGCGATGGGGACCGCCGCGCAGCGAGGGGCCCTGCGGGCTGATCTGCGCCAGCGCGTCCGACATGCTGGCCTTCGCCCGGCTGCAGCTGAGCGACGCGTACCTGACGCAGATGCGCCAACCACAGATGGCGGTGCCCAACCCGGTCGTGGACCACTGGGGACTGGGTTGGATGCTGTGGAACTGGGACGGGCACCAGGTGTTCGGCCACTCCGGCGACACCATCGGGCAGGCCGCGTACCTGCTGATCGTGCCGGACCTGCAGGTTGCCATTGTCCTACTGGCCAACAGCAACCGGATCGGGACGCTCTACCAGGAACTGTTCGGGCATCTCCTGCGGGAACTGTGTGGAATTAGCATGCCCGCGCCGGTGACGGTGCCCGCTGAACCCGCCCCCATCGACGTGGAGCGCTACGTCGGTGTCTACCGGCGTGTCGGCACGCACCTGACGGTCACCGCCAACGACGACGGCGGGCTGTTGCTGGCCGCTACGCCAACCGGTGGGCTGGCCAGCGTGCTGAGCCCGTACCAGATCGACCTGGTACCGGTCACCGATCGTCTGTTCGCCGGGCTTCCGTCCTACTCCACCCGGCCGACGCCGGTCACCTTTGATGGTGACTACCTGCACGTGGGCGTCCGGGCCGCCACCCGGGCCGCGTAGTCGTTCGGACAGGTGCCGATCGTGGTGGATCGGGCTGAGGGACGGCTGCGGGCGATCCGCTCAGACGCCGAGCGTCTCCAGTTCGCTGCGGACCTCCGTTTCGGTCAGTCGGATGTTCTTGAGGAACAACGTGAGGACGAATGCCAGTGCCATCACCGGAACCGACCACAGGAACACGGTGCTGATGCTGTCCATGAAGGCGTTCTGGACGTTGCCCCGCAGCGGTTCCCCCAGCGCACGTACCTGTTCGGGCGAGATCTGGGAGGTTGCGCCGGTGAGCTGTGCGGCGGCTCCTGCGGGGACATGGACCGCCAGTTCGGCGCTCAGCCGGCTGGCGAACAGCGCGCCGAGCGCGGCGAGCCCGAACGCGCCACCGATGCGCTGTGAGAACGCCGCGGTTGCGGTGGCCACGCCGAGGTCCTGCTCCGGCGCAGTGGCCTGTACGCCGAGGGTGAGCGGCTGCATGACCAGACCGAGGGCGAGCCCGAACACCACGAAGTAGGTGATGACCAGGAACCACGGGGTGTTCCGGTGCATTGTGGAGAACAGGAACGTGTCGACCGTCGCGAGCAGGCAGCCGAGCACCGGCGACCACTTGTACCGTTCCAGCTTGGTGATCAGGCCACCGCCGACGACCGAGGAGAACATCAGCCCGGCCACCATCGGGATGGTCAGCAGGCCGGTGTCGGTGGCGGTGCGGCCGGACACCAGTTGCAGGAACATCGGCATGAACGTGGCGGCCCCGTTGACCACCGTGAAGATCAGCATGTTCGCCACGCACGCCAGGGCGATCGTCCGGTTCCGGAAGAGCCGCAACGGGATCAGCGGTTCGACCGCGGTGCGTTCGGCGAGGATGAAGAGAGTGAACAGAACCAGCGAGGCGACGGCGAGGCCGATGATCATCGTCGACGACCACGCATATCGGGTTCCACCCCAGGAGGTGAACAGCGTGACGCAAGTGGCAGTTCCGGCCAGCAGCAGGAACCCGAGGATGTCGACGCGGTGCGAGGTTCGTTTGCGGGGCAATCGCAATGCGATGAGCATGATGGCGAGCGCGAGCGCGCCGAGCGGAAGGTTGATGAAGAACACCCAGCGCCATGTGAGGTGATCTGTGAAGAAGCCGCCGAGGATCGGCCCGCCGATCGACGCGACCCCGAGCACCGCGCCGTAGAGGCCCATGTATTTCCCGCGTTGCTTGAACGGGACCACATCGGCGATGACGACGAGCGACAGCACCAGGATCCCGCCGGCGCCCAACCCTTGGACGGCGCGGAAGACAATGAGCTGCATCATCGACTGGGCGACTCCGGCAAACAATGAGCCGGCCAGGAATGTGATCAGGGCGAACAGATACAGCGGTCGCCGCCCGTACATGTCGACGAGCTTGCCGTACAGCGGTGTCGATACGCCTGCGGTGATGACGTAGGCGGTGAACACCCACGACAGAACGTCGAATCCGTGCAGTTGGCCGACGATCGTCGGCAATGCCGCTGCCATGATCGTCTGGTCGAGCGCGGCGAGACAGGTCGACAGCAGAACCGCTGTCATCACCAGGGAAAGCGAGCCCCGGCGCAGCGGCTCCCGTGCTTCGTCGGTCGTGTTGTGTCCGGTAGTGTCGGTGATGTCGGCGGGTACGACGGACCCGCAGTCGTTGACAGGGTTCATGGTTCTCCCAGCGCAGCGGACAGCGTGCATGGGTGGGACGAACGGTGTTTGAGCAAGGCAAGGCCGGCGACCGGGTGGTGTCCGGTCGCCTGGTGCCGGGTGGTCAGTGCTTGAAGCCGCTTTCCAGTAGGTCGAACGCCTCGTCGATGAGTTCGTTGACAGACTTGCCGTCCGTACGGACCCAGGAGAACCGCACCGCCCACTGGATGATCGAGAACGCGGTGGTGACCAGGACGGTTGGATAGACGTCCTGCCACGGGTCGACTCCGGTTTTCCTCGCCGCGGCGAGGAAAAGCACCCGGAAGATCTCCTCCTCGCCGTCCGGCTGGACACGCGAGAGCAGGTCGGGGTGGCGAGCCCACAGTTCCCGCCACAGTTCGGCATCTTCGGGCGCCGGCACGAAGGAGTCGGCGATCTCCTGGACCACCATCCGCATCGACCTCACCGCGGGCTCGTCCGCCGGTCGGGCGTCGAACAACGCGAGCAACTCCTTGGCCGACCAGGAGGGCTCCATGATCAGGAGCACCTCCTCCTTGGTTGAGAAGTAGTTGAAGAACGTGCGGTTGGAGATGTCGGAAGCCTCGCTGATGGCCTCGACGGTGAACGCGTCGAGGCCCTGGTCGAGGATCAGGCGAACCGCGGCCAGCTTGATGGATTGCCGCTTCTTCGCCCGCCGCCGTTCCCGGCGGTCCCCAGCCGTGCTCACTCTTTCACCGTACGCAGAATCCGCACGAACTGCAAGATCTGCACGTCGTGCAAAAACGCTGAGTGGTTCGAATCGCGACATGACAACGGCTACCAGCCCCTCGGCCGGATAGAAGCCGAGCGTTCGTGAGTCGGTGCTGGTGACGTTGTCGCCCAGGACGACAAACTGACCGGGCGGAACCAGGACGACGTCGCCTGTGGCAGACCGCACGGCAGGCGGCACCGGTTCGCCCGGTGTCGCCGCGACCCGCTTGATGCTCGGCGGCAGCAGCACTCCCGAAATCGGCGGCGGGTGGATCACCACCACGCTGCCGCGGCGGACCGCGCCGGCGGGCCGGCGGCGGGCCAGGACGTGGTCACCCGAGGCGTACGTCGGTGCCATGCTGGTGCCGACAACGGTGACGATCCGGAACTGCCGGCGGCACCACAGCACGGCCGCCACGACCAGCACACCGGCCAGCACACCGGCAGACGCGCCGGCAACCGCCGCTCCGGTCATCCGGCGATCCGGTATGCACTCGCCTGAACGTTGAACAGCCTTGCGTACGCGCCGCCGAGCGCCACGAGTTGGTCGTGCCGGCCGTGCTCGACCACACGTCCCTGACCGAGCACGACGATCAGGTCCGCGTCGCGCATCACGCCGAGCCGGTGCGAAATCAGGATGCTGGTATGACCGGCCCGGTACCGGCGCAGCCGCCAGTGGATCTCGTACTCGGCCTGCGCGTCGAGTCCGGCACTCGGTTCATCCAGAATGAGCAGGTCCCGGCCGCTCCGGAGGAGGGAACGGGCCAGGGCCAGCCGCTGCCATTGCCCTCCGGAGAGCTGCGCGCCCGTCGCGCCCTCGTGCTCCGGTCCGAAGACGCGGCTGAGCATGGTGTCGTATCCGTGCGGCAGTCCGAGGATGGTCTCGTCCACACCGGCCTCCTGCGCCGCGTGGCGGATCTGGCCGCCGTCGTGCAGAAATACCGGGTCGCCGACGCCGATGTTCTCGCCGGCGCTGAGGTCGTACTCCATGAAGTCCTGGAACAGCACGCTCATCCGCCCGCGCAGTTCGACAACCGGAAGTTCGCGGATGTCCACCCCGTCCCATAGAATTTCGCCGTGCTGCGGGTCGTAGAACCGGCACAGCAATTTGACCAGTGTGCTTTTCCCGGCACCGTTGAGGCCGACCACGCCGACCGTCCGCCCGGCCGGGATGACGAAGCTGGCGCCGCGTAGCACCCACTGGTGCTCCTCGTCGTAGCGAAACCAGACGTTGCGCAGCTCGATACCGCGACGCAGCCGTGGGGCCCGCGGATAGCGTGGCTCACCGGTCAGGTCGTTGGGGAGGCGGGTCACGGCCGCGTAGTGGTCGAACACCAGCAGCGCCTGATACGCGCCGGCGACGTCACCGACGAGCCCCACCACCGCCGACTGCGCGCCCGCTACGGCGGCGACGAACGCGGACACCGAGCCGACGCTGAGCTGCCCGTTGCCCGCCGCGTACACCGCCCAGACGAGCCCGGTGCCGCTCACCACCGCGGCGAGCAGCGCCAGCGAGGACTGCACACCCATCGCGATCCGCTCGGAGCGACGCTCGCCGGCCTGTACCTGCTGGAGTCCGTTCAGCAGCCGACCCTTCAGCAGCCGACCGAGGCCGAACAGGCGGACCTCCTTCGCCGCTTGCACATCCGACAAGATCGTCGCGAAGAACACGTGCCGTCGCATGGCGGGCGACAACTGCTCGAGAATGTTCATTTCGCGCCGGCTCAGCCAGATCTGCGCGACGAGCGCCGGCACACCGGCGGCCAGGACGACACCGGTCATCAGCGGGCTGAGCAACCAGAGGGTCGCGGTCAGGCTGGCCAAGGTGATCAGATTGCGGACCAGGCCGAGCATGCCCATGGTGGCGGCGGACATCGCATTGCCGGTGGCCTGCGTGGCCAGGTTCAACCGGTCACGGAACGCCGGGCTCTCGAAGCGCGACAACCCATCGAACCCGTTGATCGCGGTGTACAGCCGGTCCTGAAGGCACACGTCGAGGCGCCGGCCCTGTTCGGCCTGAAGGTACCCGGACACGTACGGCAGCGTGGCGGCAAGCAGGCCGATCCCGGCAAGGCCTGCCGCCACACCGACGAGAGCGCCGCCAGGGCGGCCACCTGCCACACCGTCCACGACGAGCTTCGTCAGCCAGGCAGCGGCAGCGGGCAGCAGCCCGTTGACCACCATGGCACCGAGGTTGAGCACGCCGAGGAGTCGTCCGCTGCGCCAGCTCAGGCCCCCGACACTGACCGCGTGGCCGACCAGCACACGCATTCCGATCCCGCGCGACCGCATCGTCGACTGTGGCGGGTCAGCCGAGCGACCGCACGGACGCGCCCGCCGCGACCACGGTGTTCTCCGCGTCGACCAGCATGATGCTGGGAAAGCCGTCGACGCCGAACTCGCCGGCGATCGGATGGTCGCGCTCCACCACGACCGTCGGCACGCCTACCAACGCGGCCCTCAACTCGTCGACACCCGGCCCGTCACCCATCACGACCGACAACGCGGCGTTGGAACGAGCCTCCGCGAGGCGGGCGAACTCGGGTGCCTGTTCCTTGCACGGCGCGCATGTCGCGGAGAAGAAACCGATCACGTACTCGCGCCCGGCCAGGTCGGACCGGCTGACCGTCTCCCCTTCGCTCGTCCGGACAGTGAACTCGGGCACGGTCCGGCCGACCAGATCTTCGGGACCGCTCGAAATGGATTCGAGCAACGCGGCGTGCAGACGGAGGCGTCGCAGCACCGCGAAGGTCAGCAACAGATTGAGCACCGCGGTCGCGCCCACGACAAGGACCGCAACGGCCTGGACAGTCATGACGCTAGACCGTGCCATACCTGACCTGACCCACACCTGACTCGCGTCACCCACACGGTGAGAGGAGTAAGAAAGCACCGGCGTGCTTCGCTGTCGGCGATTCTGTCCATCGATCGAGAGGAACAACACGTGCGTTTGGTGAACTCCATGGGACGGCTGACCCACGGGGCGGGGGACCGGCTTCTCGGCCTGTTCCTGCCCCGCATCGAGGCGAACGCCGCCTACCAGTGCGGCCCGACCTATCAGGCCGGTGGCTATCCCTGTTGGGGCAGGGGCATCACATACGCCCAGTGCGAGTGCCGTGGTGGCCGCGTATACCAGCGGTGGCACACCAGCTGCCGCACCTACAACAACTACACCGGTTGGTCGCGCACCAACCTGGCCTGCTGACAATCCTGAGCCGCCCGTGCCGCTGGCAGTCGCCCAACGGCACGGGCGCTTTGCGAAGTTGCCGTCGAGGCGGCGTAGTGACAGATGCCCGACTCCAGGCCGCGAACCCGCACCTGAGCCCTTGCACTCACCCGGATTCGGTCTTGTCCGCCGACGCGGCGAGGTTCAGCCTGGCCCGGGTCTTCGCCGCGGCCGAGCTGATGTTGCGCCTGATCTGTTCCTCGGTGCGCCGCTTCGCACGCCGGATCTCCCGACCGTCGTGACGCTTCCACCACGGTGTCAGTTCGACCTCCACGGCGCGGGCCGAGCGGGCCAGGACCACCGCGCGGCCGAACTTCATCGTGCGGATCTCCTCGGGCGACATCACATCGCGAACCACGGTGCCCCGGCGGTCGTCGGTCCTGCCCATGAGCCTGGACAGTTCGTTGAGGTCGTCGGAGTGTCCGCCGCCGCCGAGCACCACCCGCACGGTCGCGTTGCTCCACAACGCGCTCGCGCCGGCGGCGCCCCAGGCGTCGCGGGCGGAGGCGAGGTCCTGGAGGTACACGTGCACCGCGATCGACAACGCGCTGAGGTCGACCATCATCGACGGCGTGCCGGTCAGCGACGCCACACTCACCACATCGTTGAGCTCCAGCGTGAGCGGGGGATCGAGGCGGCCGTCGGGGCTGCGGATCGCCGCGGTGCGGGCCCGCCCGACGAGATCACCCAGGATCAGTCCGACGAGCGCTCCCAGGTGGCTCCCCGGGCCCTCGCGGGCGAGCAGGTACAACGTGTTCCGGCCGGCCATGAACTCCGTCATGTCGAACGCGTCCGCGGCCTGGGCGGAGCAGGCGTCCATGATCGCCGGCGCGGCGAACATGCCCAGGGCCCGGCTGATGAAGTAGTACACCTTGGTGCGGTGGTCGGAGTCGACTGCGGCCGTCCGCTCCACCGCGGCCGCGGAACCGGGCGCCGCGACACCGACAGCTTCGTAGCGCCGCAGGATGTCGACCGGCTCGCGGTTGTCGGGGTCGCCGGCCCACCGGGACACGTCGCGGATGGTCCGGTCGGCCACCGCGGCCGCGAACAGCAGGTGGCGCAGCGTCGACTTGGCCTCCAGGACAGCGTGCCCGTCGTGCCCTTCGGCCGTCAGCCCGGTGGTGCCCATCATGTAATCGGCGAACTTCTTCGCGTCGTCGACGTTGTCGCAGGACCGCACGGGCGAGAACCGCAGCACCTCGGGCCACAGGGTCCAGTTCTTCGGGTCGAACACATAGATCTTGCCGACCCTGCTGCGCGCCTCGTACGTGGTCGTGAAGATGTCGCTGCGTGATGCGGTGACGATCACCGGTCCCGGCGCGTCGATGATGTTCGCCGTGCAGAAATGGGCGTCCTTCCCCTGACGCGGAGCACCGACCACGACCATGCCGTCCTCCACCGACGCCCACAACTTCCGACCGGACCTGCTGTCACGGCCCAGATAGAAGCCCACGTCGGCCGGCCTGACGCGACCGGAACCGCGGAGGGACGGACGGAGGTGGCGTGCCTTCGCCACCAGTGCCCTGGTGCCGAGCAGCTCGACGACCTCGCTACGGGATGCGAAACCTAGACGGAACCGGCGCCAGACCCGGCGCCGCCTCAGGTCGATGACGAGCCGGCCGACCAGCACGATCAGCGCGATCACCGGTACGTTGAAAAGGACGCTCAACACGACGATCAGCCGGTCCGGCCCGAGACCGGCCCGAACGGCCTCCGGCCACGCACCCGACACGTCGCCGGGGTCCCCGATCAGAGCGACGAGGATCCGGAAGCCCGCACCCGGAGGGACATCGGGCCAGGGATGGCCGGTGAGCACGGCCGACAGCTGACCGGCCAGCCAGATCGCCAGGCCGACACAGTATGCGATCGGGGCCACCACGACCGCGGCGACGAACCCGGTGACCACCACGTCATCCAGGTCTCTGCTCACGCTGACGTTCGGTCTCACGAAGCGCTCCGTTCTGCTGTCTTGTGGGGTGCGTGGGCACGGATCCGGCGCGCCAGCCGGCGAAGTTGGCCACCGGCCAGCACCGGTGATCCGTAGGAGAGCCGGGCGGCCAGCAGGTCACCCCTGATCACCAGCACGTCGGTCTCGCCATCCGTGGTGACCCGGGTCAGACCGTTGGTGAAGCCGGCGTTGAGAACCGCCAACACCGGCTGGACCGGTGTCCGCAACCGCTTCTGCGCCAGCCGGGCGGCGTGGATCGCGACCCGCACCTTCGGCAGCCGCCGGCCGTCGATCAGCAGGCGGGTTCCGCGTGGGGTGACCGCTACGGTGCCCCGGCCGACCAGCGCGGTGATGCTGTACGTGCCCGACGGCGCCGTCAACACGCACACCGGCCGGTCGGGCCGTCCGGCGATCGCGCCGACGTACCCGCCCGGCACCGCGGTCAGCAGGTCGTAGAGCTCCGGCGGCACGCCGGGTGGACACCCGCGTCGGCGGCCGCGCGCCCGGAATCCGGTGCGCCGGACGAGTACCGCGATCGTCGCCACGTACCCGACCATCCATCCGGCCGTCGGTACCACATACGAGGCGGCCACGACGGTGCAGGTGTTGGTGGCCCAGGCGATCCCCACCGTCAGGGCCGGGCGGGGCTCCCGGCTCAGCACCGCGAGCAGCCCGGCGACCGCGCCGAGAACACCGACCGTCGTGGTGGCCGGTGAGACCGTGAGCAACGCCCGCGCACCGTCGATCCCGGTGGCGGAGATCAGCGCCACGGCGGGAGCCGTGAGGAACCACCACCCCAGCACGAGGGCGGTCGTCATGAACGCGCGGTGCGCCGTCCAGGCGACCCACAACACGCCCAACGCCGCCGCCACCACGAATCCGAGCGCCAGCCGCGACTGATCGGTGCACCAGGCCAGCGCGCTCAGCATCGCCACACCGACCACGGCGTACCCGTACGTCCGGTGCCGGTCGACCGGCGGACGCGCTCGCGCCGGCCGGATCTCATCCACCCGGCGCCGCACTCGCCGCACCCGCCGCACCACAGCCGCAGCCCGCACGGTCAGCTCCAGTAGCTGACGCCGTGCTTCACCAGCAGCGGCTTCGGGTCGACGTAGTTGCCCGCCCAGGGGTCGGCGACCGCACCGGTGAGGGTGTTGAAGTGCAGGTGGCAGTGACCGGTCGCGTCGCCCTTGTCACCGACGTCGGCGATGTGCTGCCCGCGCTGCACCGGTTGCCCCGCCGACACGTACATGGCCTGCTGGTGGCCGTACCCGGTATGGAAGCTCTGGCCGTGGTCGATCACGATGTACTGGCCGTACCCGCCGACGTTGTCGCTGGCGAAGATGACGACGCCGTCGGCGACGGCATTGATGGGCGTGCCGCACCCGGCGCCGAGGTCTATTCCGTTGTGCATCTTGCGCTCCTTGGTCACCGGGTGGATCCGCAGACCGAAGTTCGAGGTGACGACCGCGTTGTCCACCGGGCGGGCCCACGTTCCGTCCGGCCCACCGGCGGCGAGGATGCCCTTGACGCGTCCGACCCCCATCACCGTCGCCCACCGCGACGGGCTGTACGTCGACCGGATCACCCCGCGGCCGGTGCTGTGCGCCTCGACCACCTCGCCACCGCCGATGTACATCGCGACGTGCCCGATGTGGGCCTGAAGGCGGGTGGAGTACCTGATCGGATCGTGGTCGCCGTTGTCGATGAACAGCATGTCGCCGGGCATGAGGCCATCGGGCCCGGTGACGGGTCTACGTTTCACGATCTGTATCTGCTCGTCGTCGGCCTGGTCGGCCGCGACCCGCGCGACGGTGATCCCCACGGTCTGGAACGCGGCGTACATGAGGCCGGAGCAGTCGAATGCGTCCGGTCCCTCCGCGCCCCAGACGTACGGGCGGCCCACCTGTTTCAGCGCGAACCCCGTCACCTTCTGGAGGAGGACGGAGTCCGAGCCGTCGCAGACTATTCCACTGTCTTCGAGGGCCTTGTTGGTGTCGTATTTCGACGCCCAGAACAGGATGTCGTTGCGATAGGTGTCGCGTGGGTTGTAGCGCCCGATGGCGGAGTTGAATCCGAGCAGCCCTTCGAGCACCCTGGTTCGCTTGAGCATCGACGCCGTGGTGTGGATCTGGTCGCCGACGCTCTCGTCGCTGATCCTGCCGTCGCCGTCGCCGTCGACGCCGTACTCCTTCCACGTGGCCGGAATGAACTGCATCGGCCCGTAGGAGTGGTCGGAGGACTGGTTGCGGTTCCACGTGTCGGGGTCGGCGCCGTGCCGGGTCTCCTGCCACGAGATCGCCGCGAGCAGATACCAGGGGACGCCGTACTGCTCCTGCGCCGTCTGCATGTACCGCAGATAGGGCACCATCTGTCCGCGGTTGTTGTAGGTCTCCGGCACGGGACCCGGCACGGCCGACTCGTCCCTGGTCTGGTCCCGCTTGGCCGGATCGGGGTCCCACCTCGCGAGGAAGAAGTTCGCCCGGTTGAACGCCGCGGTGCAGCCGTCGGCGTTTCCTCCCGCTCCCCCCTGGCCGACCGGGGGCTTGACCCCGGCAACGGGCGCCATACACACGAACAGCACGACAAGCATCGCGGCGGTCGTCGCGCCGACCATCAGCACCAGCAGTGGCGACGACCCCGATCCGCCGGTGTCGGGGCGGCGGCGCGCCGCCGCCGCGCCGAGGAGCAACCTAGCGGCCACCGGAGTCACCTTCTCGCGGGTCCCGGACGGTGGTGACGAGCCATGCGCCGGTCTCGCGGGTCAGCGTGATCGCGAACACCAGCGACTCGTTCCGGGACGTGCCGGCAGCCTCCACCGATCGGGTGCCCTCGACGAGAAGGGTCCCCTGCTTGTCGGCCATGATGAGCCAGCGCGCGGCGGCCATCCGGTAGGTGCACGTCTCCTGGTTCTCCTCGCTCGGCCGGATCTGCTGGTACCGGCTGAACACCAGATCGAGAGCCGCCGGCGCGACGAACGGCCTGATCTTCGCGATCCGGGCGTCGACGGGCTCGTCCCACCGGGCGTTGGCGAAGACCTCCACGAAGGACATCGCGTGCTCGTAGGCCGCGGCCATCTGGTCTGCCGACAGCGGC
The DNA here is from genome assembly GCF_016863635.1 of Virgisporangium aurantiacum. GTDB lineage: Bacteria > Actinomycetota > Actinomycetes > Mycobacteriales > Micromonosporaceae > Virgisporangium > Virgisporangium aurantiacum. The sequence goes on from NZ_BOPG01000043.1 coordinate 180,147, forward strand.
AACGCGGGCGTGCCGCCCGGACGCGGTGGCACCGACACCGAGCCGCCCGGGCCGACCGGCGCCCGGTCGTCCTGCTCGTGTCCGGGTGGAGGATTCACCTCGACGTCGGCCGGTGGTTCGGCCACCACCGTCGGTGGTGGTGGCGGCGACGGGTCGCCCGCCCGCTCCCCGCGTACCGCCTGGACGGCCAGGTAGCCGAGCAGCAACACCACCACCCCGCCGACGCACAGGAACGCCGTCCGCCGCACCGGGTCGGTGCTCGACCATCGGGACGTCATGGACGGGGCGGCCTTCCGGACGTGAAGTCATAGACACTGCGGAGGGAATCGGGCGAGGCCTCGCGAACCGCACCCCGGACGGCGCCGTAGAGGGGATTTCGACGTGCGTAGGCGGCGCCGAGTGCCCCGCCGATCGTGCCGAAGCCGATCCGTGCGGTCTTTCGCGCGGTCACCCGCGTCGCGGTCCCGCCCAGCTGGGCGGCCCTTCGCGCCAGGTCGCCGTCCTGATGGAACGCGGTGCTGCCGGAGAAGTTCAACGTGAACGCGTCGGCGAACCGCCTCCGGTAGATCAGCCCGAAGAGGGCGATCGTGCAGATCAGCAGCAGCTTCATGAGATATGGCATCGGAATGGTCAGGACGACGCCGTAGATGGACACCAACAGGCCCACGAACAACCCGAGCACTATCCGTTTGATGAACGTACCCAGAAGCAGTTCCAGCCAGCGGAGGAACACCTGGACGCCGAATCCGGGTATCAGCCCGATCAGGAACGCGACCGGTGCCATCAGCGCGAGCATGATCGTGCCGACCTGAAGTGTCAGGTACGCGAGCGACACGAGGATGAGGACGATCGCTATCGACGACGAACCGATCAGGGCGAGAATGGCGATCTGGAACCGTTCGTCGGCCCTGCCGCCGCTCCAGTGCTCCCAGTACTTCTTGTTCTTCTTGGCATCGACGTCCTTCCACTCACCCCACTTGGGAAACTGGTCGTCGTCGGCGCCGAAGACCTCCTGGCGCATCGTGGCGCGGTCACAGGCCTTGCCGGAGAACGAACTCGGCGGCCGTTCGACCACCGGGATGTTCTTGCAGATGTCGGCGGAGAAGTCGTTACCGCGATAAGTGCGCGCATCGGTGTAGCGTCGCGGATTGTCGTTGCGGTTACGGTCCTTGTTCGCCTCGATGTCGTCGAACGAGTATGCCTTGTGCATCAGGATCCGCTGGGCGAGAGCCATGTCCTGGGTCGGCGGGCCCGGTCCGCCGCCGTCCAGATTGGGTAATGGGCGTTCGTAACTGCCGATCATGCCGATCGCCCACGGCACGAAGATCGTCACGTTGTAGAAGTTCTCGGCGGCGCACTCCAGCGCCATGTCGCGGCTCGCTCGTGACTCCTCCTCCCCGGCCGGAGCAGCACTTCCGGTCTTCACCCCCTTGTTCGTTTCGCAGTCGGTGCCCGAGAATGCCGCGAGAACCACGATCGTTATCTCGTTGGTCCAGTCGTTGAAGGTCTTCAGAACGGTTGCGGCCTGTGGCTTCCCCTGCGGGCCGGGTACCCCGCCGTAGACGAGCGCGAGGCCGGCGACGACGACCATCCAGGCGAACTTGCCGAGTACCTCCGACGCGGCGGCGCGGCCGATCAGCCACCTCCAGGCGATCACCAACGCGCCGATCAGGGTGGCGACGGCGGCCAGATGCAGGTAGACGTTGACGTGGGCCTGCCGGATGATCTGGTCGAGGGTGGCCGTGCCGCCGGCGACCCTGGTGTCCGGGGCGAGGAAGACGTCGAGCAGTAGTCCCTTGAACGTCCACATGAAGATGGCGATCGCGAGTGCCGACAGATCCCGGGCGATCCCGAACAACGCGTTCGCCGCGAAGTTCACGACCAGTCGGGTGTCGAAACAGTCCAGCCAGAACGTGCTCCAGTCGGTACCGGCCGTACCGTACTGGGCCCAGTTGGTCTTGGGTGTCCTACCGGCCACGCGCCGGTTGACGTACTCCTCCTGGAGCAGTTCGCCCACGATGCCGTCGCTGGCCCGGTCGGGGCTGAACAACTTCCGCCAGCCGCAGAAGTTCCATTCCGACTCGGCGTGCGCCGGCGAGCCGCCCGCCACCAGTCCGCCGGCGGCCACCAGCACGAGGGTGAGGGTGGCGACCCGCCGCAGCCATCGGCGGGAGGTCATGCCGGCACGTGCCCCACCGCGCAGGAGCAGCCCGGTGACGCCGGCGCGGGTGCGCCTGCGCTCGTCCCGGGCGACCCCGTTCAGAAATGCGACGTCGACGGCTTCGAGCCGTCGCGTCAGCGCCGGCATCCGGTGACCCTTCATCGATTCACCTCACGTGACAGGCTGTGGCTCGGTCGGGGTGCCGGAGCCCGGTTGGGTGATGACGCGGCCGGCGGTGTCGGTGACGATGCGGCGGGCGGCGGCCTGGATGCGGCCCGACCCATCGTCGGGTGTGGAGTCGAAGGCGGCGACGACGTCGGGCAGGTAGGCCATGTCGACCCGCATGGTGCCGACGTGGCCGCGGATGTCGCGCATGATGCATTCGGAATCGTGACCGGTGGGCAGGGTCGCGATGGCCTGCCGGTGTTCGGGGGTGTCGGTGATGCGGAGGAGTTCGAGGTCCGCGCCGATCTCGGTGGGGTCTTCGGAGCGGAAGATGAACATGGTGGTGAGGCAGTTGCGGACGTCTTCGGCGAGGAGGTCCTTGGCGTTCTGGGAGACGAGCACCAGCGCGGTGTTGCGCGACCGGCCGAGCCGGGCGACCTCGGCGACGAGTTGTTCACCCTGCTGGGTCTGTGTGATGGCCCATGCTTCGTCGATGACGAGTGCCTTCGGCCCCGTGTACATCGGGTCGGTGACGAGCTGCCGGGTGTAGGTGGTCACGAGGTACAGGAGGGTGACGGACAGGCGCTGGGCGTAGGTGTAGCGGTCGACCGAGATCTGGGCGGTCGGCAGGGACAGGCCGGCGAGGGTGATGATGGTGAGCCGATTGCGGGCGACCTTCACCTCGGTGCGGGCTTCGGAGAAGCAGAGATTGCCCAGCGGAAGTTCGCTGATGACTTCGAGGAGGCCGCCCATGGACCGGGCGACGGCCATCTGCTGCTCGATGTAGGCGGTGCGGTCGGGTTGGGTCGCTTCGACACCGCCGGCGAGGAGGAGATCCACGACCTTACGGAGGTTGGGCGTCGGCCGCCTCGACACGAGG